>CAWFZR010000010.1:0-193344 GCA_963820365.1 uncultured Alphaproteobacteria bacterium
GGACGGAGTGGAAGATAGTTCTTGGCAGTCCCATGTTGGCTGGGCTAGCGGTGACACTCGCCGAACCGAGCGGCATTTGGGAATGATAAAGGAAGTAGTGCGAGCGGTAATGCGATGCTGCAAGCCAAAACTGATGCGGGCGCAACCGAACTTGCCAAGGCGCTGGTCGCTGACATGGAAACGTCCGAGGGCCGAAGTGTTGCCCAGGATGGACTGAAAGCCGAGCTACCGCCAAGTCTCCT
The DNA here is from genome assembly GCA_963820365.1 of uncultured Alphaproteobacteria bacterium. Taxonomy (GTDB): domain Bacteria; phylum Pseudomonadota; class Alphaproteobacteria; order Rhizobiales; family Xanthobacteraceae; genus VAZQ01. Next base: position 243 of record CAWFZR010000010.1, read on the forward strand.
GCCGAACTCAAGCAGCGGTGTTAGCGACCCTGACGCAGACTCGGACAAATCCTCGACGCGAAGGCCCCGGCGGACGCCGCAGCTTTCAAGGCGTGGCTCAACCACATTGCGGAGCAGGTCGCGGAGGCGGCTTCCGAAGGCGGCTTCCTCGGCTTCGGCGGCGTCAAGGTGACTGACGCGAAAGGGCTTCCATCGAGGAGGTGGCACACGCTAAGGGCACGCTGGCAACCATCTCGATGCGTGACACGGGCGCTGGCTGGCTGCACGGCGGAGAGGTCAGGTCATCGCTTTAGCCGTGCCTGTTAGATTTGCATTGATCTCGCCGCTGTAGGGAACTCCGGCTGCGCGAATTCGGAAGCAACCGCCCTTTGAGCCAAAAAAGTTGGGGGGGCCTTCCTCCTGTCGGCCGACCGCAAAACCCGCTAAGCTCTTGGCCACCACCAGCCAAGGAGCATCACATGCCCGAGCCGACCACATCGGCGGGAGAGGCCGCGCCTCCCGTGACCGAAGACCAAGCGATCCGACAACGGGTTAAAGGGCTGACGAGCCAGGTTCTGCAGCAGGGCCGGGTCGACCCCGAGGCCGTCAGAGACGTTGTCCGCGCCGTGATCGGTCGAACGCCCGGCAATGCGGCCGCCAGCGGTGCCGAGGCCCGAGAACTGTTCGCCGATGCAGTGAGGGGGCTTGACGAGGCGCTCATGAAGTCCGCCAGCGCAACGCACGGCGCTCTCCAGCAGCTCGCGTCGCGGGGGAAGGACTTCACTGACAACGACCTGAAGGAAGCGCTGGTCAGTCTGAGGAAGTTGGAAGAGGACTACATGGCTGCAGCGAATCGCGTCGCCGAGGCGATGAGCGGCAACCTGCGCCGCGAAATGACGGAGCTTGCGGTTCACGCCCAAAACGTCGGCGTGGAGGCGAGCGCCCGTGTCGCAACCATGATGGGGGAGTTTGCCAGCGGCATGGGTGCCACTCCGGGGCTGGCGACGATGCGCGGTGCAAGCGTCCGCATGGCGTTGCTTGCCAGTGGCGTGCTGGCCGGCGTCGCGGATGCACTGCGCGACCAAACCGAGGCGAAGAACGGCAAATAGGTCACAACCCATGGTCTCCGGGTTGTTCAGTACGGCCCGCGAGCTGCCCCGCTTGCGTGAGATCAGCTCGGTCCTCGTGCGGCATGGGCTCGGCGACCTCGTGCGTCGCGCCGGCATCGCTACGCTGCTCGAGCGCGCCGGACAGGTACTGCAATGGGGGGAAGCCAGTGAAGTCGCGCATCTCGAACCGCAGCAGCGCGCGAAGCTCGCGTTCGAGCAGCTCGGGCCGACCTTCGTAAAACTCGGCCAGATGCTCTCGACAAGAGAGGACCTTCTGCCGCCGGCGTGGACCACTGAACTCGCCCGGCTGCACAGCCACGTGGCGCCGGTGCCGTTCGACGATCTCTTGCCGCAGGTCGAACAGGCGCTCGGCCGCTCTCCGTTCGAGGTGTTTGGCAACCTTGAGCGCGAACCCTACGCCGCCGCCTCAATCGCGCAGGTACACCGGGCCAAACTCGCCAGCGGCACGCCAGTGATCCTGAAGATTCGCCGCCCCGGAATCGAGGCAAAGATCGACGCTGATCTCAGAATCCTCGAGCACCTTGCCCATCTCGTCGAGCGCGAGATACCCGAAGTGCGTCGCTACCGGCCAGTCCAGGTCGTAGGCCAACTGCGCGCCTCGCTCGAGCGCGAGCTTGATCTCGCGGTGGAGGCACGCAACACGGAACGCTTCGCGCGCAACTTTGCCGACGATCTCGATATCCTCGTCCCACGCGTCTACTGGGAGTGGACGAGCAGCACGATGAATGTGCAGGAGCACATCGAGGGCATCCGCGGCAACGACTTGGCAGCCATCGACAATGCGGGCCTCGACCGAAAGGCGCTTGCCGCGCGCGGCGCGGATGCCGTGCTCAAGATGATCCTGGTGGACGGCTTCTTCCACGCCGATCCGCACCCGGGCAACGTGATATATCTGCCCGGCAACCGCATCGCGCTGATCGATTTCGGCATGGTGGGTCGGCTCTCGCCGGTGCGTCGCAGGCAGATCGTCGATCTGCTGGCGGGGCTCGCGCGCCACGACGAGGAGACGATGCTGGAGGTGTTGCTCGACTGGCGCGGCGATGACGTTGTGGACGAGGCCCGGCTCGCCACCGATCTCGGCGAACTCGCGTTCGACTACGTCGACTTGCAGTTGAAGGATCTAAAGATCGGGGTGCTGCTGCGCAGAGTATCGGCGATCCTGCGCGAGCACTCGATCGTGCTGCCGGTCGACCTCACTCTCCTGTTCAAGGCGCTCATCAGCCTCGAGGGGCTCGGCCGCCAGTACGACCCAGAGTTCCGTTTGATCGAACGCGTCAAGCCGTTTCTCGACCGCGCCATGCGTGAGCGCTACCAGCCGGCGGAGGCGGCGCGGCGCGCCCAAGTGACGCTCAGCGACTTCTTTGGCCTGGTCACGTCAATGCCGCGCGACCTCGCGCGGTTGGTCAAAGACGCGCGGCACGGCCGCATGCGGGTCGATCTCGACCTCAAGCGCCTCGACAGCTTCGGCGATCGCCTCCACAGTGCGATCAATCGGGCGACCATCGGCATCATGACGGCATCGCTCGTGATCGGCTCCTCCATCGTGATGACGGTGGCGGAAGGGCCGACCCTGTTCGGCGTGCCGCTGCTCACCTTTTTCGGGTTGTTCGGTTACCTGATCGCTTTCGTGAACAGCCTCTGGATCATCCTTTCGATCTGGCGCTCCGGTCGGCGCTGAGGGAAGCAGGTCGCGCAAGGTAGGTCTTCCCAACGTTACGACCTTCGACTGCCAATAGACGCCATAATCGCAAGTTGGTTGGACGGCGACCCGCGACCAATTTGCGACCGGCGATCCTGCTCGGAGCAACAAGTATCCCCGCACTTCCGTTCACCGTGCGATTCGCTCAGGCGCCGGAAGCTGCTCGATTGGTGGATGACACGCGTAGGTCTGAGGAACCGCGCAGAGGCGCCGGGTCAAGGGGCGGCAAGCGCCCGGGTGCGAATAGCGCTAGGTCGACGCGATGCGCCGCACCATCGAGGATCAATTCGCTCATCGCCTCGCCGGTAGCGGGCGCGTTGAGCATGCCCCAGACACTATGGCCGCTCGCCACGTAGGCACCGTCAATACCCGATACAGCGCCGATGAGCGGAAGGCCGTCTTCGGTGACCGGTCGGAAGCACGCCTGCCGCGCTTTGATCGGCGCGGCGGCGAGCACCGGCGAGATATTCCGACACAGCGCTTCGAGCCGCGCGTGCGCGCCCTTATCCGGCGCAACATCGGCAGGGTCAGCTGGCACCGGCCCGGTGGTCGAGATCGCACACACCCACGTCGTGCCATCGGCGCGCGGAAATAACTCGGGGGTCAGGATCTCGCCGCTCGCCTCGCGGTACTCGAGGAACAGTGCCTCGGCGGGAATGGCCTCGCCGGTTTCAAACACCAAGCTATGGCCCTTGTAGCCCCACACCGCCGGCAGCGGCAGCCAGCGCGCAGCAAGGATCGACCATGGTCCCATCGCGATAACGACGGCGTCGCCTTCGACGATCTCGCCGCTGGCGAGCGCGACCCCACGCAATGCTGCGCTCGGGCCGCGCACCAAGTCGACGACGGTATCGTGCCGCAGCACCGCGCCATGCATCTCGGCCGCGCGCATCAAACCTGTCGTGAACGCGCGGGGATCGACCACCGCTGTAGACTCGGCTGAGCCGAGCCGACCCGTGATCGTGACCCCGCCGGCCAGCCACGGTCGCGTGCTCGGACCCCGCGCGGCATCGTCCTCGGCGGCATAACCGCTGTAGGTCGTCAAACGCCGATATCCCCAAGGATCGCCGAGCTCGGAGGAAAGTTCGGCATGAAGCTCGAAGCTCCGCCGCGCCAAACGATCGAGCGGGCTGCCACTGCACCAGTCGAGCGCTAGGAAGCCACCGGATTTGCCGGAGGCTGCGCCGGCGACCTCGTGACGCTCGATGACGATCGGCAGCGCGCCGCGTCGGCTTGCAAAGTAGGCGACCGCAGCGCCGATCGCGCCACCACCGCAGATCACGATCCGCTTGCGCGAGCTCATAGCGCTACTGTGTCAGGCTTGGCTTCGCGGTTCCAGGGCGGCGCTCATCGAACGGCGAGGCCGGGTGATGCTGCCCGTCTACGAACGGTTCGATCTGCTCATTGAAGAATTGATTTTCACCCCTGGGTATCTTTACCCATCTCCGACATTGGCTGTGCACTGCGCAATGGTTTTGATGCCTGGTTTGAGCCCTATCAAAGTACTCGTTTGAGCCGATACAATGCTGGCCCCTGAACTTGGGCGCGGATATGCGGCGACGTGAGTTCATTACGCCTTCTCGGCGGCGGGGCCGCTACATGGCCACTCGCGGTGCGCGCGCAGCAGCCGACGATGCCGGTGATCGGGTTCCTCCACAGCCAATCTGACGCAAGCGCGGACCGTCTGCGCGGATTTCGCCAGGGCCTGAAGGACAGCGGCTATGTCGAGGGCGAGAACATAGCTATCGAATACCGCTGGGCGGAGAATCAAACGGACCGGTTACTGGTGCTAGCGACCGAACTGGTTCGCCGGCGGGTCGCCGTGATCGCCGCGATCGGAGGTATTTCTGCCGTGTTGGCGGCCAAAGCGGCAACCACGACGATCCCCATCGTCTTCGTCGCCGCCGAAGACCCGGTCAAGCTTGGTCTTGTCGCCAGCCTCGCCCGGCCGGGCGGCAACCTCACAGGCATCAATTTTCTCAGTAGTGAGGTGGTGGCAAAGCGGCTGGAACTCCTACGCGAGCTGGTGCCCGCAGCCACTCGCGTGGCCGTGCTCGTCAACCCGACAAATGCCGCCGACAGCGAGAGCACCTTGAGAGAGGTGGCAGCTGCTGGTCGCGCCATTGGGTTGCAAATCCAGCTGCTCAATGCCAGCACCAGCCAGGAGATTGAGGCGGCTTTCGCAACGTTCCTGCGCGAGCGGCCCGACGCCCTCTTCGTCGGCCCCGACCCCTTTTTCCAGAGCCGGCGCGTTCAATTTGCAGTGCTGGCGGCGCGCCACCAGGTCCCCGCGACCTATGCGGGGCGAGACTATGCCGAAGCCGGCGGGCTGATGAGCTACGGGAGCAACGTTACAGACGCGTGGCGTCAGGTCGGCGTCTACATCGGTCGCATCCTCAAGGGCGACAAGCCCGCCGACCTGCCGGTCACGCAGGCGAGCAAGTTCGAGCTGGTCATCAATTTGCCGACCGCCCGGGCGCTTGGCCTCGAAGTGCCACCAATGCTTCTCGCGCGCGCCGACCAGGTGATCGAATAGGCTGCAACTTGCTGCACAGCCCTTGACCCTGAAGCGACACAAGCGGGAATATTTCGCTGCGATGCACAGCGCCTCCCGTCGTCCAATGATGTGTGCTAGATTGTGGACCTTCCGAGGGCAACTCATGCGACGGCGCGAGTTCATCAGGCTGCTTGGTGGCACAGTAGCAGCGTGGCCGCTCTTGGCGCGCGCGCAGCAGGCGGGGAAGCTGCCGACCATCGGGTTTCTAGGCGCGGGTACGCCTTCAACGCACGGGCAATGGGCCGCCGCTCTTGTGCAGCGGCTGCGGGAACTGGGTTGGATCGAGGGTCGCACCATCGCGATCGAGGTTCGCTGGGCGGATGGCCGCAGCGAGCGCTACGCCGAGATCGCAGCCGAGTTCGTCCGACTCAAGGTCGATGTCATTGTCGCTTTCGGATTCGCAGTCCTCGCAGCAAAGCAGGCGACATCGGTCATCCCAATCGTCTTCGCTGTAGCGGCTGACCCGGTTGGTGGTGGCTTGGTCGCGAGTCTCGCACAACCTGGAGGCAACGTCACTGGCCTGTCACTCCAACAGACCGATCTGGTGGGTAAGCGCCTCGATCTCTTGCGCGAAGTATTCCCCGGTCTCCGTCGGTTGGCGGTCATGGCCAATGGCAACTATCCCGCCGCCATGCTGGACATGCGCGAGGTGCAGGCAGCGGTCCGCACGCTCGACCTTGAGGTGGCCGCGCTCGAAATCCAACGGCCCGAGGATATCGCGCCCGCCTTCGAGACGCTCAAGGGCCGGGCGGATGCACTTTATGTGTGTAGCGACCCGCTCACGACGTTCAACCGCGTTCGCATCAACACTTTGGCGGTCGCCGCGCGCCTGCCGACGATGCACGGTCTTCGGGAACACGTCGAAGCAGGGGGGCTGATGTCTTATGGAGCAAATGTCCCGCACTTGTTCCGGCGCGCCGGCGACTTTGTCGACAAGATTCTGCACGGAGCGAGACCGACCGACATTCCGGTCGAGCAACCGACCAAGTTCGAGCTCGTCATCAACCTGACCACCGCCAAGGCGCTCCGCCTGACAATTCCCGAGCAGTTCCTCCTGCGGGCCGATGAGATAATCGATTGAAGTCTGTACCCGATGCGGGATGATCGGCGCCGATGCCCGGCCGGATTGGGGTGCGCACATCAAGTGCTGAGCTTTTGCCATGGCACATCAGAACGACCACCCTTCACTGCGCTTGTCGATGCTGATCATTGCAGCCGGAACCATTTCTGCATCTCTCGCACAACCAGATCTCCTGGACCTCCCAATACGTCGTTTGCTCAAGGATGACCTTGCTGTTTCCGAGTTGCAGATGGCAATGCTTTTTGGCATCGGGGCGCTTGCCTGGTACGTGAAGCCGATTGCTGGTCTTCTGGTCGACAGCATTGCTTTGTTCGGAACACATCGGCGGTACTACCTGATTATCAGCGCCCTCCTGGCAGCCGCGCTTTGGGGCCTGCTCGGAATGGTTTCGGGTTCCTATCTGTGGTTGTTGGCCGTGGTAGTTGCAATACAGTGCATGCTGGTAATTGGAAGTACTGTATTAGGAGGATTTCTAGTCGAACGGGGTAAACTTCTAAAGGCTGAAGGACGGCTAGTCTCTTGCCGCATGTTTGTTGAGCAAGCATGCGTTCTCATTGCAGGCCCCCTCGCAGGATATCTCGCTGGACTCCCATTTGGCACGGCGGCGCTAATTGCCGCTACGATTGCTGTTGTGGTCGCGCCCATCGCAGCCGTGTGGGTCACAGAGCCTGTTCAAGAGAAATCCGCACTTGTCGGAGCCAAATACGTTTTATCCGATCTCAGGTCGATGTTGAATTCACGCGGCATATGGCTGGTTGCAATTTTCTCTCTCGTGTCCAGCGTTCCGCATTCGTTCGGAACACCTCTCTATTTCTATCAGAAGAACACACTCGCTTTCTCTGATGTCGAAATTGGGTACCTCACTGCTGTCGGCGGGCTTGGCGGCCTGTTGGCCTCCGGTCTATATCCATTCTTGTGTCGACAATTTCCGATGCAACGGCTCCTGGTTCTTGGAACAATAGGTCCCTCCATAGGACTATTGGGCTACCTTTTCTATGTGTCGCTCCCCACTGCGCTCATTGTCGAGTTTCTCGGTGGGTTTCTCTTCGCGATAGGGACATTGGGTGTGATGCAGAGCGCGGTCATATCAACGTTAGGTTCTTCCGCTGCATTTGGGTTTGCAGTGTTCATGAGTGCGTCGAACGTAGGTGCCGCCATCGGAGATAATTTGGCAGCGTTGTTGGTAGAGCGCCTATCGATGACGCTGTTTGACGTCGTCAAGCTATTCGCGGCAGGTTCTGCCGCATGCTGCTTGTTTGTCTTCTTCCTGCCTCGCCGCCTATTGGATCATTGGGAAGGCAAGCTGTGATCGCCCCGTTTCGATCTCGAGCAGCTCGAACAGGTGGTGAGCCTCAGCAGGCCCTTCGCAACTCACGGCGCCGGCACCGGGCTACGGCCTTTCTTGGCGAATGAGTTTAGCGATATGTTCGGTAATATCGCGCCAAATCAACTTCAGCAAGATTGGCGAGAGCGATGATCGTGAGTTCCTCTTCGATGTACCGCGTCAGAATGGCTTCGAAACCCCGAAACGAACCGTCGTGACCGTGTACCGTCTGTCCATCTGTCTCTGTAATCTCCCATCCGAACCCGTAAGGGTGCTTCTCGCCGCTTTTGAGGAGAAAAGGAGCAAAGATTTGCGACCAGCCTTCAGGCTTTAAGAGGGCGCGCGCTTGTACGGCTCTTTCCCAGGCTAGAAAATCGTTGAGTGACAGATAGAAACATCCGTCCGCCGTTTGATTGAATGTGGGCGATACCCACTCCTGATTAATGATCTGACCCTTGCTCACGAGATAGCCTGCAACGCGATTCGGGACGATATCCGCGTCGGTCAAGATACGTGCCGTGTTCATGCCAATCGGTTCAAAAATGTTCTCTCGAATGTAATCCGCATGGAACTTTCCTGTTATCGTGCGGATGATGACGCCGAGCAGGAGATAGCCACTATTGCTGTATTCGAATTTGTGACCGGGCGGCGACCTGCGCGACAGGAGTCCCACCAGCTCCGTGAGCTGATGCTCGGAATAATCACGACGATTGTCGACCTCATCTTCATATTCCGGTATTCCCGACGTGTGCGTCAGTAGATGACGCAGCGTGATCGATCCCCAACTTGCCTTCGTGCGCGGCAGGTAGCGAGCTATCTTGTCGTCGAGGTGGAGCTTCCCATGCTCTTCGAGGAGCATGATCGCGGCCGCGGTGAATTGCTTACCGATCGATCCGGATTGGAAGATGCTGTGCGTGGTCACGGGTACCTGGTGCTCGATATTTGCAAAACCATATCCCTTTGCCAGCACGACCTGGCCGTTTTTGACCACAGCGAGGGCCATTCCGGGAATTTTCTGCCGTGACATCTCCGCAAAGACAAATCGGTCTATCTTCAGTATGCTATCGGATGGCGTCGCTGACGCTCCCGTACATAGTACGGTCATGAGGAGAAAGCCGGTGCAAATGTGATTGCTCGACATGATCGCTCGCTGTCGTCCGCTATGCTGCCATTTGCGGGCGCATAGGCCCAGGTGGATGCACTCTACGCTTTTGTCGACTTGCTCGTCATCATCAATCAAATTCGAATCAACACCTTGGCGCCAAGCCTCGATTGCCGACGATGTACGCTTTTTCGGGAGCCTCCACAATTATCGCCGGTAAAATGTTCCCGGCGCGGCAATTTGAGGTCAATCGGCGAAGGCCAATTCGAGAGCGATCCGCTGCCCATGATTGCTGACTGATCCTCCCCAAACCGATATCCTGATGAACTGATTTGCTGCGGGGAACCGAATGCGCTCTCGGCACTGGCACAGGTTGGCCTGACGTGTTGGTGGCGGCGATCATGGCCAGCTTGGCGTTGCAAGGGGCGTTCATCGTGATTTAGCACGCTCGATTCGAGCTGCGAGGCATACAGCGCCCAATCGCGTTTTCTGCCGAATAGGAAACATGACGGTGGTCAGCCTTTGAGACGGATCAGCGGCGCGGGAATAGGCCCGGTTGCTTTCGACCATGATCCACAGCCTGGCACGTTGCGGATCTCGCCGCACCGAAGTACTCTGACACGTCGGAGAATTCCGGGATGGGTGCAGGGGTGCACCTCCCTTCTAGGGAGACGAACCATGGGAGACGCAGCAATTGGTTGGATCGCAGCCATTATCATCGGCGGGATTGCAGGCTGGCTGGCTGAGCAGGTCATGAAGAGTGATATGGGATTGCTGATGAATATCGTGCTCGGCATGGTCGGAGCGGCGATTGCCAGCGCCATTCTCAGCTTCCTTGGAATCGCCCTAGGCGGATGGATCGGCTACCTGATTGCTGGGTTCGTCGGCGCGTGTTTGCTGATCTGGATCTTCCGGCTGGTAAGGGGAGCACGGCCCGCTTGACGACAGCTTAACACCTGCCTGCAGGTCGAGCTGGTCGGCAGTCCTGGTTGCGACGAGCTTCATGGTTGGGCGTTGTATCGCGTCGGTATCACAGCCGGCGGACCTGCCGGTCGTGCTCGGCCAACTGGGCCCTGGCAAAAAACCATTTTTGTGATGGCCATCACATCGCGCGCGGGATGACACCGGTAATCTGTCGGGGTCACGAACAGCCCATGAGCGATAAAGATGCCGATCACAAGCAGATGCAAAATACTCCTTGCCTCGGCCATGGTTGCTTCACTGGGCGCTGCAACGCTGAGCTTCGGTCCGAGTGACCTTGCTTTCTTTTTCAGCAGGTTCGTTCCCAGCTCGATCCCATCCAAGATTGAGGCTCACCTCGACAAGGCTCCCGTTGCGAAGAAGGACGAGCAGATCGTCGGCACGAACAACCGGGCTCCAGTTGCGGAGCCGGAGAGCGACGGGGCCGTCGGCACCGGCCGGAACCCGGCTTCAATTGCCAAGCCGGAGAGTGACCAGACCATCGGCACGGGCAGCCCAGCTCCGCGTGCGAAGCCCAAGACCGACCAAATCGTTGGCACAGGCAGCGCCGCCGCGACGGTATTGGAAAAGCCGGTTGCCGGTGCCGGTTCGAGGATCCTTCCGCCGATTACGCTGGCCGATGACGCGTGTCTGAGCAAACAGCATCTTGCAACTGGTGCGGTGCTGTTCAAAGACGTATGCACCAAGGAATGGGCGATCAATTCCACGAGCGTTGCCGGTCAAAGGGTCAACCGCAAATGCTTGAGGAAAAGTCGCCATCCCGATGGCGTCGTGATGTTCAAGGACATCTGCACGGACGAGTGGGCCATGAACACGGCGGAGCGTGCCCAGCAAACCGAGCCCAGGGACTGACTCCATCGAGGCCGAAAGTGCACCATCTCTCGATCTACGTGTCCCGGGCGTGGCGCAGCACGGAGCTCTTGCGACGTGGTACGCCGCAGACCCGGGACCGTTCCAAGGGCGGAGTTTCAAAACGATCGCCTGGTCTGCAGCGCACCATTCGCTCATGCTGCGCTGCGCCCGGGAAACACACTCGATTCAATTATTCCTGGACGGATCCTTAGTCGGTGAGCTCGATTGAATTGACCTCGCACCAGTCCCGCAACGCCTTCTCCTGGGCCTTCGCCTCGAACTCGTGCCATTACGCGAGCGCGCCCCGATACTCCAGCAGGTCCTTGAACCGGGCGTAGGCGCCTCGCTTGCTGAAGATCTCCCGAACCTTGTTGAAGTCGTCCGGCAGGAATTGGCGGGCGAAGTCCAGCACGAGCGGCTTGCCGAGATCGAGCTCGCTTTTATCGGGTATTCGGAGGTATTTGTCGCCGTCGCCGATATCGTCCGGCAATTCCTCCTCGTCCTCGCCGAACTCTTGCCGGACTCCTTGCACAGGTAGGACTCGTGCTCGCCCATTCCGCCAAAGCTGACGAATTCGAAAGCCAGCAGCAGCTCCTGGAAGCTAACAGGCATGGGGATTCCGCCGACATCCACGCACGCGAAAACGGAACAGGAGCACCATAGTGCAGCAGCCGGGCGCGCCAGGCGCGATGATGTCTCGTGGCCGAGAATTGCGAGGGCGAGCCATGGTCACAGTGACTTGATCCCCGCCAATCCTGTATGATGCCACGGCATCCATTGCTAGGACAGTAAATGCAATTCGATCGATTGAAACGGCGCGAGTTCATCGCGCTGCTCGGCTGTGCGCCGGCCGGACCTGCCATTCTTTGGCCGCTGCCCCTGGCTGCGCAGCAACCGGGGAAAGTCCCTCGCATCGGCTACCTGGCGCCCTCCGGCATGCAGCCCCGCGAAGAGGCGTTCCGGCAGAGGCTCCAAGAGCTCGGCTACGTCGAGGGAAGGAACGTCGCTATTGAGTACCGGTTCGCGGAAGGGAAATTCGACCGGCTCCCCACTCTCGCGCAGGAGCTGGCCCGGCTCGAGGTCGATGTCATTGTCACGGTGGTGACGCAGGCGTCGCTCGCGGCAAAGCATGCGACCAGGACGATCCCCATCGTCATCGTTGCGGTTTCAGATCCCCTGGGGACTGGGCTGGTTGCAAGTCTGGCGCGGCCCGGCGCCAACGTCACGGGCACCTCCGCCATGAGCGCCGACGTCGTCGGGAAATCGCTGGACCTGCTCAAGGAGGCCGTTCCCGCGGTCTCCCGCGTCGCGGTCCTCTGGAATCCGGACAACGCAATCTTCCAGGCCTCGATGTTGCGGGAGGCGCAGCTCGCGGCGGGGCGGTTGGGAATTGAGCTGCGCACCTTCGCGGCGCGAGGTCTCGACGAACTGGAGCCCGCCTTCGCGGAGCTGAGGAGCGCGCAAGCGGGCGCGCTGCTGGCGATGCCGGATCCAGCCTACACTCCTCACGCAGCGCGGGTCGCAGACCTTGCAAACAAAGGCCGTCTGCCGGCGATGTATGCTCTGCGAGAGTACGCTGCCGCCGGTGGCCTGATGGCCTATGGACCGAGCTTCACGTCCTTGTATCGGCGTGCTGCCGACTACGTGGACAGGATACTGAAAGGCGCCAAGCCCGCCGATCTGCCGGTAGAGCAGCCCACCAAGTTCGAGCTTGTCATCAACCTCAAGACCGCCAAGGCGCTCGGCCTCACCTTCCCGCCCGGCCTGCTGGCTATCGCCGACGAAGTGATCGAATAGAGATTACTGTTTGCTGCGGTGCATTAGTCCCGTCCTGGCACAAAGTTTGAGTGCAGCCATGTCCGCTGTGGCGCCGCTCTTGGAGGATGAGCGCAAGCAGGACAAGATCGCGCAACCGTCGCGCTTGCCGGGGTTCATTCCGGTTTGAGGTTGAGCGCCCTGATGACAGGCCACCACTTCTCGATCTCGGCCTTGTGAAATGTTGCGAGCCCCTCCGGCGTCTGCTGCTGGGGCGAAGCTACATCCAGTCCCAGCTCGACAAATCGGGCGCGCACGGCCGGATCAGCGAGCGCCTGCATCATCGCGCCGTTGAGCTTGGCAATGACGTCCTTTGGCGTGCCCTTGGGCGCGAAGAACCCGAACCATCCCGACATGTAGAGTCCGGGCACGCCACCCTCATCCGAGGTCGGAATGTCCGGCATTGATGCGGAGCGCTGCGGGGAGAGGTTCGCAATCGCCTTGATTGTTCCGGCCCGCACCTGCGGCAGTGCGACCGCGCCCTGAACCACCAGCAGATCAACTTGCCCGGAGACCAAGTCTGTCATGGCCGGACCGGCGCCGCGATAGGGGATGTACTGAACCTTCTGACCGGTTGCCTGCTCGAACAGAATGCCGGTCACTTGCGCTGCGGCGTTCTGGTTGACGAATGTGATCTTGCCAGGATTCGCATTCATCCAGGCGACAAGCCCCTTCAGGTTATCCGCCGGCAGGGCCTTCTTGCCGACCATGAGCTGCGGATTGACGGATATCAGCCCTATCGGCTCGAAATCCTTCTGCAGATCGTAGCTCAGATTGTAGATGATGCTTCCGACATGGGTGTCCCACTGGCCGATGTCGATCGTGTAGCCGTCGGGCGGCGCACGCGCGACGCGACCGACCGCGATGCTCCCGCCAGCACCGCCGACGTTTTCGATGATCACAGGCTGGCCGAGCAGCGGACGCATGCGCTCGGCCATGATGCGCGCGGCCACGTCCGTCGACCCACCTGGCGGGAATGGAACGACGAGGGTGATGGAACGCGACGGATATGTCTGCGCCTGGACACCCGCGATGCTGAAGAAGACGGTCAGCGTGATCGCAACTATGAGCTTTCTCATGCCCTCCCCCTCAAGGGTATCGTCGGGTGGTCATCGTTTGATCCCGCACCAGCGTCACCACGTTCCATCTGCTGCCCTTTCCATAGTCACTCTTTCCCGTTCTGGGGTCGGGGTAGATCGAGCAGATGACCTCGACGGTCCTCGGTAGTCGGAGCCGCTGCTGCTGCGTGTAATCACCCATGCCGCGCCAACACCCCCATTGTCATTAGCTCCACCCACCACTACCACATTGCCGTCAGCCGAAAGCGCAATAGAGGACACCGACTTTCCCACGGCGCCAATGCCATCCAGCTCGTTGTCCTGCGTCCAATGCCCCCCACTTCGGGTGAACACCGATACCGCGCGGAGGCTCGCACCGTCGGCGAGGCCGCCCGCGACGGCAATGTTGCCGTCGGCTGACAGTGCGACGGACGTGCCTTGACGGGCTGTTCCTGCAGCGCCGCTGTTGACCAGTTTTTTGCCCTGCTGCATCCAGACACCACCGCTGCGGGTGAACACCCACGCAGCACCGGCGGGGCCGAGACCGAACGGCCTTGATCGATCCGACGGGTTGTCGCCAGGCCCACCCACGATGGCGGTGTCGCCGTCCGCGGACAATGCGACCGACATGCCTTGGCGGGCGCTTCCCTCAGCGCCGCTGCCCACCAGCTTCTTGCCTTGCTGCGTCCAGACACCGCCACTGCGAGTGAACACCCATGCGGCCCCCGCGTTGTTGTTGTCGGACCACCCACCTACGATGGCGGTGTTGCCGTCGGCGGACAATGCCACGGCCATGCCTTGACGGGCGCTTCCCACAGCGCCGCTGCCCACCAGCTTCCTGCCTTGCTGCGTCCAGACGCCACCACTGCGGGTGAACACCCATGCCGCCTCGGCCCACCACCCACCCACGATCGCAGAGTTGCCGTCGGCGGAAAGCGCGACGGACAGTCCCTGCCCCAACGACAAAGGCGTCTCACCCGCCTTGTAAGCGCCGATGCCGACCAGCTTCTCGCCTTGTTGCGACCAGCCGTCCCGGCTCCGAGTGAACACCCACGCCGCGCCCGTCGTCCTGTTGTCGCTGGGCCCTCCCACCACAGCAGTGTTGCCGTCGGCGGACAGGGCCACGGAGGCACCCTGGGACCACAATCCTCCTCCAAATTCGCTGGTGGCGCCGACCAGCTTGTTACCCTCCTGAGACCAAATTCCCTCCCTGCGCGTGAACACCCAGGCCGCCCCGGCAGGACCGAGGGCGTGCGGGCGATCGCGATCTGCGTTGTTGGGGCCAGGCCCGCCGATAATGGCGGTATTGCCGTCCGCGGACACCGCCACAGACATGCCTTGGTTCGTGAGCCCCACCGCGCCGGTGCCGACCAGCTTCGGGACCTGTTGAAAGGACGGCGCCGGTGAATCCGGGAGCCCAATGAGCACCAGAACCACAAAGCCGACAACCGCAAGGCCGGAAAGGGCAAGTAGAATACGAGCAATCATGGCAGCACCGTGCGACCCGGACGCAGCATCGACGGACCGCGATCTGCTAGGCGTATTTTGTGTTGATTGTGCGGTAGCGGCTGCCCTGGCCGTGAAACCGGCCGTCCCGTTCGCCTCGCCATCATCTTAGGCTAATCTAAGTGTCCCTTTGATTCCTTTTGCTTTGGGCTTTGGACTTGTTCAGGGTCACGGCGGCACGAACGAGAGTCTTCAACGCCTCCTCGTCTATCTTGTCACCCTCGTGGAAGTCGATGGCACGCCTTGTGTTCCCTTCAAGACTGGAGTTGAAGAGGCGCGAAGGATCCTTCAGAGCCGCCCCTTTGGCGAAGGTCATCTTCACGACGTTCTTGTAAGTCTCGCCTGTGCAGATCAATCCGTCGTGCGACCACACCGGAACCCCTCTCCACTTCCACTCCTCGACGACTGCGGGATCGGCTTGCTTGACCAAGGTACGGAGCCGGCTGAGCATCTTGCCCCGCCAGTCGCCTAGCTCCTTGATTCTTGCGTCTATCAGCTGAGAAGGAGACTCGCTTTTCTGCGACCCGCTCTTCTTCATGCCCGTTTCTCCTCCTTGGTCGTCTGCAGGTTGGAGGAATGTCATAGTCATCAATCGATGGGACTCCTTTTCGTGTGCTTTGGCGGCTCACGATTCGGAGTCTCGTCGATGGACCCGCGGGGTCTACCTCCGGATATGTCAAACTTTTGCTGCCTCCCCGGCAGAGCCGGGGGAACTCTAATTACGGTTTAGGTGCAGACCCTGGCTAGTAGCCCCGCCGATAGAGGCCACCACGATATCCCCCGTAGGCGGCCCGACGATTGAAGCCACCACGATAGCCTCCATAGGCGGCCCGACGATAGAGACCACCACGATAGCCACCGTAGTAGCCCGGCCCATAGCCGCCACCATAGCCACCGTAGTAGCCCGGCCCATAGCCGCCGCCATAGCCACCGTAGAAGCCCAGCCCATAGCCGCCGCCATAGCCACCATAACCACCGTAGCCACCATAGTAGCCCAGCCCATAGCTTGCGGCTCCGCAGCAGCACGAACAAGATGGATAGACGGGCACTGGCTGAACGATGACGGCACTGCCGCAACCATCGAACCAGCATCCACCCGCTGTAGCCGGCGCGGCTTCGAAGTAAGCGTCTGCCGGCGGCTGCGGATTTTTCTATTGACTTGAGCGGAATCGATCAAGCTGCGGCGCGCGCAAGTGAGCGGATGGCGATGTTCCAGGGCAGGAGCTCGCCGATGCGATTGATCGGATGATCGGCGATGCGGCCAAGCACGTCGCGCAGATAGGCTTCGGGATCGAGGCCGTTGAGCTTGGCGGTTTCGATGAGCGTGTATGCTGCCGCCGCCCGCTCGCCGCCGGCGTCGGAGCCGGCGAACAGATAGTTCTTCCGGCCCAGTGCCAACGGCCGGATCGCGCGCTCGGCGGCATTGTTGCTGATCTCCAGGCGCCCGTCATCGAGATAACGGGTAAGAGCGCTCCAGCGCGAGCGGGCATAGCGGATCGCACCGGCCAATTCGCTCTTGCCGGAGATCCTCGCGAGCGTGGCATCGAAGAACGCGGCAAGGTTGTCGATGACGGGACGCGCCGAGCTCTGGCGAATGCGCACTCGCTCTTGCGGCGAGCGACCCATTGCGGCGCGCTCGATGTCGAACAGCTGACCGATACGCGTCAACGCATCGCCTGCGATCGGCGCATTGGTGGCGACATGAATATCGTAGAACTTGCGGCGCACGTGCGCCCAGCAGGCAATCTCGGTCACCGTGGCCGATTGCCCGTTGGCGGTCTCGTAGAGTGCACCAAAGCCGGAATAGCCATCGGCCTGCAGGAAGCCCCGGAACTTGGCCAGCTGCGCGCGCGGATGCTCGCCCTTGCGATCGGGAGAATAGCGATAGACCACCGCAGGCGGCGCTTCTCCGCAATAGGGCCGCTCGTCGCGCAGATATACCCACAACCGTCCGGTCTTGGTCTTGCCGGTGCCCGGCGCCAGAACCGGCACCGGCGTATCGTCGACATGCAGCTTCTCGGCCGCCATGACGTGCTGCGCAACAGCCTCGACCAGAGGCGATACCAGCGCTGCCGCCTTGCCGACCCAATCACCCAGCGTTGCGCGATCAAGCTCGACCCCCTCTCGCGCATAGATACCGGATTGCCGATAGAGCGGAAGATGATCGCAGTATTTGCCGACCACGACATGCGCCAGCAATCCTGCACCAGGTTGGCCGCGCTCGATCGGCAGCGATGGCATCGGCATCTGCACCATGCTCTCGCAGCGCCGGCAGGAGAATGCCGGGCGGATGTGCTTGATCACTTCAAAGTGGCCGGGGACATAGTCGAGAACCTCGGTCACATCCTCGCCCACCTTGCGCATCTCGCCGCCGCATGACGGACAGGTGCAGTTGGGCTCGTGTACGATCTCTTGGCGCGGCAGGTGCTCGGCCAGCGGCTTGCGCCCAGACCTCTTGCTCTTGCTTGACGCCGACGATTGTTCGGCAGCGAGAGCGGATGCGTCCGGCGTCGTAGCTGGTGCCAGTGCCTCGATCTCGAGCTCTTCCAGCATCAGCTCGAGTTGCTCGATCGTGCGCGCGATCTTCTCCGAGGAACGTCCGAACTGCGCCCGTCGGAGCCGGGCAATCTGCAACTTGAGCTTCTCGATCTCCAGCGTCTTAGCCACCAGCCCCGCCTTGGCGGCCGCAAGCTCCGCTTCGCGCGCTCCCAGCTCGGCTGAGAAGTCGGCGGCCTGCGTGACGATGATCCCGCGCAGCGCATCGATGCTGTTGGGAAGATGTGCGAGATCGAATCGCATGCGCGAATCGTAACAGCGATGCGCGTTCCGATCACGTTGCGCATCGCATCCGAGTCAAAAAGTCGCGCCTATCCAGCGGCCTGTGGCCGCCACGTGCGCAGCGGCATCCGCCAATCGATGCCTTCCAGTAACATGCCAAGCTGCGCAGGAGTCAGCGCGACGCTACCGTCCGCCGACGAGGGCCAAACGAAGCGGCCCTTCTCCAACCGCTTCGCGAATAGGCAGAACCCCTGGCCGTCCCACCACAGCGCCTTGAGCAGATATCCGCGCCGCCCGCGGAACACAAAAATCTGCCCGCCAAACGGATCGCGCCGCAGCTTCTCCTGCACCTGCATGGCCAAGCCATCAAAGCCCTTGCGCATGTCGGTGACCCCCGCCGCAAGCCAAATCCGCGTTCCTGCTGGCGGCGTGATCATTGTCCGGTCAGCGCAGTCAACACGCGCCGCAGCGCATCGATCTCGACGCCGCGGCCGACGCTGATCACAACCCCGCTCGCAAGCCGAATGTCGATGTGCGTCTCCGCACTCGCCGGCGCCGCCACTGCCACAGCGCCGGCTGTGATCCGAACCGGCACAAAGCTGCTCGCGACCTCGTGGCGCTCAATTGCCGCCGCCAAAAGCTGGCGCCGCCAGGTGAAAAGGTGGCCAGCCGCAATCCCGTGCGCGCGTGCAACTTGCGAGACCGTTCGGTCCGGCTGCGCCGACTCCGCCACGATCCGCAGCTTATCTTCCCGGCTCCAGCGCCGGCGCCGCTCAACGGAAGTGATCACCTCGACCGTTGCCATCGTGCTATGCCTATTGTCACAATAAGCACAGCACCTCGCGCGATCTCAGGAGAAAAACAAGGCAGCCATCAGAAGACGCTTACGCTTCGAATGAGAGGCCGAGCAGAGATATTGCAGCCACGGCTGCGAACCTAAATTTGCGCACCATCATGAAAATTGTCTCCTCGCGGCATTCTTCTCCTTGATGCCATTGTCGGGTAACCGCAATCGTTACCATCGGTGTCGATTCAATTTTTAGATTAATTTTTAGTATCAATGCGGGCGCGCCAATTACCGCCGTTTTTGGACCTATCTGCGACATAGGCCGCCTTCGCAGGTGGTAAAGGTTACCCCCTGACTGTTCCTCGCTAATTCGGTAGAGTTCTCCCAGCGGCCGGAATATGGAGGAAGTAAATGCTGAAAATCTTGTCGGTCTGCGCTGCTTTATCATTCCTGCTCGTGTCGAGCGCGATGGCGCAATTAGGTGCCTGCGCGGAGGATATCAAAAAAGCCTGCGCCAACATCGAACCTGGAAACCTCCGCATTGCCACTTGTCTCAAGGAGCGTGTCACGGACCTTTCCGACGTGTGCAAGGCAAGATTGGCCGAGCTCGCGGCGGCTGGAAAAACATGCCGCGCGGACGTAGAAAAGCAATGCGGGACCGAACGTCGGCGCATCCAGAAAGTGGCTTGCATCAGAAATGCCCTCTCCAATTTCAGCGACGATTGCAAGGCCGCAGTAGCGGCGGTTGCCACTCGCAAAAAGTAAAACGCTGACGCGCGCCACACCTCGCCATCGCGAAGCGATTTAGTGCCTTGGCACATAGCGGGTCAGAGCCTATGCAGCCGTTTGTCCGGTGCTGGCGGAAGCTGACATGAGAGTCCGGAAGGCGAGGTCGTGGTTGACCGATGCTGTTGAAAATCGATTTTGCTCAATCGAACGCGCAAGATTGATTCAAGTTCAGGCGCCATATTCTGTAGGCGCCCTTGTGCCTTTGGGAGGTCACTTGCGATTCGATCGATTGGAACGACGCGAAGCTCTCCTTCTTCTCGCCGCCACAATGTCTTCGGTTCCTTGGCTCCGCGCCGCACGCGCGCAAGCTAAGCGCGCGCGTATCGGCTGGTTCACCGTCGCACCGCATCCCTACATCGATGGTTTCCGACGCGGCCTGAGGGAGTTGGGATGGATCGAAGGCGAGAACCTTGTGATCGAGCAGACCTACGCCGACGGCCATCCCGAGCGGTTAGCCGGGTTGGCCGCGGTGCTGGCGCGCGTGCCCTATGATCTGGTCGTGGCATCGGGTTCTGACGCTGTCGACGCGGCGCGCGCGGCCATTCAATCGGTTCCCATCGTGGGCATTTCCAGCAACATGGGTATGGGCGGCAGCTTGGCGCGGTCGGAGGCCAACCTGAGCGGGATCGCATTGCTATTCGACGAAGTCGCCAACAAATGGCTGGAGCTGCTGGTCGAAGCGGTCCCGGGCGTGCAACGCATTGGCGTATTATTCGATCCATCCCGTGGCAACGCGCGGATGCTCGAGGCTGTCAGCACGACGGCAGCGAAGCTCGGCAAGACATTGCGGCCGCTGCGGATCGATAACATGGATGTCATCCGCAATGCACTTGAGCAGGCGAGCGCCGAGAAGGTCGATGGGCTCGTTTTCGTCGCATCGCCGATCTTCACCGCCAATGCCTCGACGATCGTCGAGCTTGTGCAACGCACCCGGTTGCCTGCGATCTACGAGGCGCGCGTGTTAGTCGAGCGCGGCGGGTTGATGTCGTACGGGCCCAATATCAACGAAGCGTTCCGCCGCGCCGCGTCCTATGCGGACCGCCTTCTCAAGGGGGCCAAGCCCGCCGATCTTCCGATCGAGCGCCCCACCCTATTCGAGCTGGTGATTAATCGTAACACCGCTAAGGCGCTTGGCATCGAAGTGCCGCCGATACTGCTCGCGCGCGCCGACGAGGTGATCGAATGAAATGGTATTTGCTGCGGTGCATGCTGCGTTGCCGAACGCGGATGTCCGCGTTGACGGAGAATATTGGGGGGCCAACCGAACCACCCTGACGCTGATGGACCCCGCCCTGAGCTGAACGACTTCGATCAGCGCGGTTTCCAAATCGACCGGCAATATTCAACCAGCGTTTGCCAAAATACGATCAGGGACACGAACGCCGCCAGTACCAGCGTTGCGAACATCATCTGAACAACCGTGAAGCTGGTCGCGTCTTTGTCAAAAAACCAACTTGCAACAAAGCCGCCAGCACTCAGAAGCCACTCTGCCGGTCGAGTGAGCCAATCAAGCATATTTCTCTCCGACGGCCGTTGGTTATCCACGCGCTACATTTCGGAACTCACCACCAGCGTCAAGGCCAATCTGGGTGTTCACGCCAACGATGTGTCCGTGCCGACGCCGAGGCTCGTTGCATCCGGCCTCTGCTTCCATGCACTCCCTGCCGCAATGATGCCGCCAGGAACGCAGCGTCGGACGCGAAAACCGCATCAGCGGGGCGCTGCTGAAAGTCCTGGAAGCGGTGCGGGCGAATGATATCGCTGCTCCGTCCGGGGGGCTACTACCAACCGGAGCACCGTCCCCAGTCGAGCGGGATCGTGCGCGCTCGACCGAGACAGGCTAGGCCGGCAAGTCCTAACGACTTTCAACTTTTGCCGAAACGTTTGGCGCGATGACAAGGCGTGCGTCGGGGCGGTAAAGGGGTGTAGGCTCAGCGCCAGCCCGAGACAGAACGGCGCCAATATTCGACCACCCGAAAACGGCACCACCTCGATGACAGCCGCATTGCTTGTGATGCGCGATCACATCGCGCACTCACTCCGACCGAAGATTTTTCAGTTCGGCAGCCTTGGCCATCAAGCCAGCAGCGACTTCCTCAAGTCCATGCGATGTCGGCAAATGCGGGCAACCGCGGGCCAAGCGCGTGCAAGTCAGCGCAACTTCACGAAGGTAGTGAGTGATTTCACGAGTCATGATGGCCTACGAGGATCTGTCGTGATCATGTACGACGCCTCGTGCCCTAAAACTTGCGATATCGAGCCAAATAATTGCTTCAACAAGTCAAAGGGAATACCTATCGAATTCTCATGACAGCCGGGCGAGCTGCCTTCTCCGTTTCATGCTCCTGCCCGTTGCACCACGTCAGTAAAAGTTCTCGTTCCAGCCGATCGTAATTGTTTCGGTGTTTTTCCAGTCCAACGCCTGCATGCGTGATTGAATGCGCCGGCTTCTCGAAAGCCCAAAAGCCAAGCCACTTCCGAAACTGGCATATTCTGTTCTCGCAGATAGCGTTTGGCAAGATCAGAACGCAGTGCATCGAGAATTCCACGAAATGTCACAGCTTCAGACGCAAGCAGGCGCGCAAGCGTTCGCCTGCTGACACCGAGCCTGGGGGCGATTTCCCCCAGTTTCGCCTGCCCATGCGGCAACAGAGGAACAATGGCATTCTCAACTCTCAATCTCCATGCGCCGGATCGCACACGGCGATCCGACAGTGCCTCCTCGCAGTATCTCACCAAAAGCGAGTTCAGATAAGCATCTGCATTGACGGTGGGTATGCTCTTGGCAAGCCGCGGATACACCACTTCATCCACGTTACTTCCGAACGCTACGCCGCAGCCGAATATCTTCCTGATTCCCGCAGTCAGTTCGGTACGCCGATGCATGAGCTTAACGCGCCTTGGCGAAAGGTAACGGCCGGTGAGTTGCCTGCAAATTCGTAGCAGAGTTACGACGAAAAATTCGATCTGATGATGGTCGCTCAATCGCGCCACGCCTACAAATTCAAACTTTATTGTTATGTCATTCCGCTCGCGGCACGTGATGTGAACCCCTTCATTATTGATGCGGCTATATCTCGCTACCCTTCTCAAGGCTTCGCCCAGAGTCTCAGACGAAGCAAGGACGTAATACAGCAATCCCAGCTCACGAAGGTCAATGCCTTCGGCAAGGTGAATCCCGAGAGATGCGTCTGGTAACGCATTCGCCACTGCGTTGAGAAACTGATTTTTCACGGGTATTCGAATGCGGGAAGTTTTGGCTTGGTGAGGGGTCAAGTTGGAGGATTTCAGGAGCGGCCCGACCTCCAGTCCTGCTTCCAACGCCCGAGCATAGGCTGCCCTCGCTATCCCACCGGTGGCGGTCGGGACTGAGTTGAACCGCGGCTTGTTGCGCATTGCTTCTGAAGTCACACCTCCTCCTCCTGCACCTTCGTGTAGGGCATGTCGCCAATCAGTCCAAACTGGAACGGCTGATCCTGTGCCCGTGACGGCGCCATCGACGCGACGAGCAGCCAGGTAACTGTCGTGCCGATCAAACTGATGAATTCGCATCGTCTCATTCGCGCGAATTCTCAGCGCCTATCGCGTTCTCTCAAGAGCCCGGGGATGTGCGTTATGCGTTGACAGCAGCGCGAGCGTGTGGCGCGCAATCATCAACTCCTCGTCGGTCGGGATGACATAAAGAGCGAGGTGGCCGTCGCGCCGGGATATCAGCGGCGCGTGCGCGGCGTTGGCTGCTGCATCGAGTGCAGCCCCCAACCAAGCGAGCCTGGCGGTGATGCGCGAGCGGATGCTGGGCGAGTTCTCGCCGATGCCGGCAGTGAATACGAAGGCATCAAGCCCCCCCAATGCGGATGCGAGCATGCCGGTGTAAAGTCCAACCCGATAGCAAAAATATTCGAGCGCAAATTCGGCTTTCGGGTCTGCGCTCGCTTCCAGCTCGCGCACATCATTGCTGATCCCCGACAATGCTTTCAGGCCACATTCGCGGTAGCAGAGATCCTGGACTGCCGCCGCACTCATTCCTTTCTCACCGATGAGGTAGAGCACGACGCCTGGATCGAGCTGCCCTGGCCGGGTGCCCATGGGCAAGCCGTCGAGTGCGGTAAAGCCCATGGTGCTTTCGATGCTGCGTCCGCCGGCGAGCGCGCACATGGAGGCGCCGCTGCCGAGGTGAGCGACAATGACGCGCCCGGATGCGATCTGCGGAGCCGCCTCCTGCAGACGGCTTGCTATGTATTCATAGGAGAGACCGTGAAAGCCGTAGCGGCGCACGCCCTCCGCGTAGAAACGCTCCGGGATGGCGTAATGATCCGCGACCGCGCCGTGACCGCGGTGGAAAGCAGTGTCGAAGCAGGCAACCTGCGGCAGACCGGGGGAACGGGAAAGGATTGCGCGAATGGGTGCGAGGTTGTGGGGCTGATGCAGCGGCGCGAGCGAGGTCAAGCGCTCAAGATCGCGGACCACCTGCTCGTTTATGAGAACCGGACGGTCGTAATCGGGACCGCCATGCACCACGCGATGCCCGACGGCGCTCGGATTGATCTGCTGCTCGTCTCTTAGCCACCCGGCCGCGGTCCGCAGCGCAGCCGGAACGGTGGAAACGTCCTGTGAGCCAAATTCTCGATCGACAATGCTGGTTCCACCGGAATCGCTTGCCCGCAGCCGCGGCCGGGTGCCGATCCCATCCATCTGACCCTTGATCTTGCGTGTCAGCTTTCCGGCGGAATTCAACGGCAAACACCTGGAATTTGACGCTCGAAGACCCGGCATTGACAACGAGGATCGTGTCCATCGAAGTCACGCTGCCGGCAGCGCCGTCGTGCCACGGCGTGCGTGCGCATAAAGCGCGGCGGCCGCGCAGGAGGCCATGCGCGAGCGGACGGAATCAGCGCGAGAGGTCAGAATGACCGGCACGCGCGCGCCAAGAACAATGCCTGCCGAATCCGCTTTCGCCAGGAATGAGAGATTCTTGGCCAACATATTGCCGGCTTCGAGATCGGGTACGACCAAAATCTGCGCCCTGCCCGCGACCTCGGACTTGATGCCTTTGATCCTTGCCGCTTCGGGATCGATCGCGTTGTCGAAAGCAAGCGGCCCATCAAGGATGCCGCCCGTTATCTGGCCGCGCTCGGCCATCTTGCAAAGCGCGGCGGCCTCTATGGTGGAAGGAATTTTCGAGGTCACTGTTTCAACGGCGGAAAGAATGGCAACCCGCGGCGTGCCAAGACCAACCTGTGTGAAAAGATCGATCGCATTCTGAATGATGTCACGCTTTGCATCGAGATCGGGAAATATGTTGATCGCAGCATCGGTAATGAACAAAGTCTCGGAATAAGTCGGGACGTCCATGATGAAGACGTGACTGATCCGTCGGGCGGTGCGCAGACCGGTCTTGCTGGATGTCACTTCACGCATGATCTCGTCGGTGTGCAAGCTGCCCTTCATCAGGAGCTCGCCTTTCAACTCGTGGATCAGCTCTACGGCCTTCGCCGCCGCGGCCTCGCTGTGCGGCGCGTCGACGAGCGTGTAACGGCCGATATCGATTTCGTGCTGCTTGGCTACGGCGGTGATCTTGGCACTCGGGCCGACAAGAATCGGAATGATGATGCCCAATTCGGCGGCCTCGACGGCACCGCGCAGCGAGGTCTCGTCACACGGATGGACCACAACCGTGGTTGCGGCAGCCCCCTGTTTTGCCCGCGCGATGAGACGGTCGTATTTGCCATAGGGCGGCTGCGCCAACGGCCCGACCGCCGCGATCTTGCCGATATCGCTGTCCTTGAGCATGTCACTTCTCCGTCACGTCTCCGTCACGCAGATGCTGCGACCGAGCGCGCCCGATCAGGACGCCTTCGCTGGCGCCTCGTTCCGAGCCGGCGGAACGACGGTGAGGTTGCGAACCGCCATCGAGTCTTTGTCAACATCAAACAAGCGGGCGACGCGCAGCATACGCTCGTTATCTTCGGCGGATAGTTTTCCTCGCACGCTCATGACCTGCTTGATGAGCTCAAACGCCTTGCGCCGCGTCTCACCATCCGGCGGAAGCATCGATGGGATGGTGGCGAGCGCTGCCTCCGGATCGATCAGCAAAATGCTGAATTGCTCGCGCACCAGCGCCTTGAAGGCCGATAAGGACAGGTCGCTGTGGGTCTGGCGGATGCGGCGCACGGCTTCGAACCCGCGTTCGTCGATGGCGCCACGGCTCATTCCCGCGTAGAGGAGCCCGCGGACGAGGGCTTCGCGCAACCCGCCTACCGGTGTGTGCGACTTGATCTCGGCAAGCCGGTTCTGCAGGAGCTCGCGATGCAACAGGCTTTTAGCCGGCTTGCGCAGCGGGTGCGTGCCAACAGGATCGATGCCGACCGCTGCCTGTAGCGTCGGCGAGCCGTACACGGCCAGAAACGTCCGCTCGGCCTGCGCCTCGCTTGCATCGCGCCAGGCATCAAGGCCGCGCACGATCTGCTGCGACATGTTCTCCTGCATCGCGATGAAGGGATTGTCCGCGTCGACGGGCCTGCGGCTGTTGCGGACCTGTTCCGCAATTGCGGCGACCGAGGCCATCATCGGGTTTGCGTCGGAGAAGAGCTCGAATTGCAACCGCAAGGGGTGCAGCTTCTGCATCCCTTCCGCCAACGGGGAGCTCACGAACGCGCGAACGACCGGCTGCGCAAATGTGCGGTAGAGGGCGAGATTGATCTCGGACACCCGGGCCGCGGTCGCAAAACGGCGCTCATCGGCGATATCGTTGCCTCCAAGGGCGCGAATATCATCGAGCGTTCTGGCCTCGCAGCGCATCACCCAGTCGCCGGTCACCAAGTCGGAGCTGGCGGTATCGCCCGTGCGGCTGTCGAACACCGCCTCGTAGAGGCCCGGCGGGAGCGTATCGATCAGGTCGATATTACTCGAGAATTCTCCGTACTGTTTCTTGGCGATGCCCGCGGACACAAATATCCCCAGGTGCCCGATGCTCTCGTGAATGGTGTAGACGATGGTCTGTCCATAGGAGCGGATTTGATCGACGTCGTCATAAGCATCGAGAATCCAGCCCAACGCCTGCTGGGGCGGTGTTACGTTGTCGCCTTTGGAACAGAACACGACAATCGGAGAGCGAATGTTGCGCAGGTCGATCGCGGTGCCATCCGAAGTGTGAATAAGGCCGGCAGCCAGCTTGTTGCCGATGAACAACTCATCGACGATGGATTGGATCTCCTCGGCATTGAGATTGACGTGACCTCCCCACCAGCGCTCGAAGCCAAGGTAGCGTGGGGCTTCAGTATCGATCTTGGAATAAAGGTTGTACTGTTTTGTCCAAAGCGTGTTGGCTGGGTTCTGATTCTCGAAATTCTGCACCAGCCAGGCGCCGTCGAACTTGCCGTGACCGAGATCGCTGGCGAAGGCGGTGAGCCAGCTGCCGCCCAGGAGACCGCCGCTATAGCGCATGGGATTCTTGCCGCGCACGCCGGCCCAATAGGAGAGCGGTGAGCCCGCGACGATGATGGGGCCGAACAGCTCGGGCCGGATGGCGGCGAGCATCATGATCGCCCACCCGGCCTGGCAATTTGCGACGACACACGGCTTGCCGTCGGCATCGGGATGCAGTGCGATCACCCTTTCGAGAAAGATCGCCTCCGCGTGCGCGACATCGCCCAGCGTCTGCCCGGGCACGGGATCTGGCAGGAAGCCGATGAAATAGCAGGGATGCCCGGCCTTGAAAGCAACGCCGATCTCGCTATCGGCCTTGAATCCGCCGATGCCCGGCCCATGCCCGGCGCGCGGATCCACCACCACGAACGGCCTCCGGCTTTGATCGACCTCAATCCCTTTCGGCGGAACGATCCGCACCAGCGCATAGTTCACCGGCCGCTCGAGGGTACGGCCGTCAATGACGACCTCCGCCTCGTAATGCAGCACGTGCGGGGCGGTCTGCGCCAAGTGCTCGCGATACTGATTTCCGCGCTGGCGCATGACGTCCCAGAACAAGAGGGTACGCTGCGCTGCGTCGACCGTGTACTCGACGAATGGCGCAAACATCCCGAATATGGATGGGGCGGGCAATGGTTCCGTCCGTTCGGACGGCATGTTCTCGTGCTTGCTCATCTCGGCCTCCGTGGGATGCTCATCCCCAGCTCAGCGTCATGCCGACATCGCCCGGCATTCCCCCCGGAAAATCGACGATCTGTACTCTCAGCTTGTAACCGCGTGCGCGAAAGTATTTGTCCCAGAGTTGATAGATTTCCTTCGGCACGCCGGTGAGTGTCTTCTCCCAGCCGGGCTCCTGCTGATTGATGGCACGGCCTTTATCCGTGCACAGCCGGTTCGGAAACCGGTGCACCTGCACTTCGGTGAGACGATTTTTCATGGCGCGCTCGATGATCTTGATTGCGCGCGCAATCGCTTCCTCGTCCGAGAGACCCGATGGCTTGCCGAGCTGATCAAGCAGCGCCTTTTTTTCCGCCTCCGCCTCGGCGCGCAGGCGCGCCTGCTTGGAAGCCTCTTCAGCTTCGGCAAGTGCGATATTTTTCAGCACATCCTTGGCGGACGGCAACAAATCATCGGGCTTGGTCGCCATACCTGGCTCCTTCGAACGGATCTGCTCCCGCAGTCCGATATGGAGAGATCTGGCCTCAGGCTCTACCCTGCGCCAATCGTGGCTCTCGCACAACAGCCCCTGGCAGCTCGGCCCGGCAGTAGTACCGTGCTACCCGCTCCGTTTTGTGACATTCAAGCGTGTTCCTCAAAAAGCATTGATTTACACCAACGATATCCGATGCAATCATGAGCGAATTGAAAAATTTCCACCGAGCAAATGCGGACGCTCTCTCTCGACAAGTCGGTTGCCATGATCCCCGATGGGGCAACCCTGATGATCGGCGGATTCATGGGGGTGGGCACGCCCGAGCGCGTCGTTGACGAGATCGTGCGCCAGAACAAGCGTGACCTCACGGTCATTGCCAACGACACCGCCGCGCCGGGCAGGGGAATCGGCAAGCTCGTGGATGCCAAGCTGCTGCGCAAGGCGATCGTGAGCCACATCGGTCTCAACCCCGAAACCCAGCGGCAGCTGATGACGGGAACATTGGAAGTCGAGCTCGTCCCGCAAGGCACCCTCGTCGAACGCATCCGGGCCGGCGGCCACGGATTGGGCGGCATCCTGACCCAAACGGGCATCGGTACACCGGCCGAAGACGGCAAGCAGCGCCTCGAAGTGAACGGGAAGACCTATCTGGTCGAGGTCCCGTTGCGGGCTGACTTCGCGCTTGTGCAGGCCTTTCTCGCCGATTATCTCGGTAACCTGAGCTATGCGCTGACTGCGCGCAATTTCAATCCTGTAATGGCAATGGCCGCTGAAACCGTCATCGTTTGCGCGGAGCACATCGTCCCGACTGGCGTCATCTCTCCCGATCATGTGGTGACGCCCGCCCCGCTCGTCGACTACATCATTGCCAACCGCTGAGATGGCCATGGACCCACAAACCATCATTGCTCGACGCGCCGCGCGCGAGCTCCGAGCCGGCATGCTTGTGAACCTCGGCATTGGAATACCGACCCTGGTCGCAAATTATGTGCCGGAAGGAATGCATGTCTTCTTCCAGTCGGAGAATGGCCTCATCGGGACCGGCGCGCCGCCGGAGGAAGGCATGGCGCATCCCATGCTTACGGATGCGGGCGGCCGCGCGGTAACGGCTCTGCCGGGCGCCAGCACATTCGACAGCGCAATGTCGTTCGGCCTCATTCGCGGCGGTCACCTCGACCTGACGGTATTGGGAGGGCTGCAGGTCGATCAGGTCGGACATTTGGCCAACTGGACGATACCCAACAAATTGGTGCCGGGAATGGGCGGCGCCATGGATCTCGTTTCCGGCGCCAAGCGGGTCATCGTGGCAATGGCCCACACCGCCAAGGGCGCGCCGAAAATAGTGAAAAAGTGCACGTTGCCCCTTACCTCGACGCGGCAAGTGGACCTGGTGGTTACCGAGATGGCGGTGATCGCATTCCCCGACGGTCGCGCAACGCTGCTCGAGACAGGACCGGGTATTACCGCTGCGCAAGTGGTGGCGGCAACCGAGGCTGAGCTGGTCGTCTCGAAAGACGTGGCGGAAATGACGCTGTGACACTTGCCGTCATGCCCGGCAGTTCAGAAATATGAGAGGCTAGAGAAATGACTTCGATAAAACCCGATTGGAAGGCGAACGAGGGGCTACCCGTCGGGAAAGGAGCGACTTTTCAGCAATGGGTGGCAGCCGTCGGCAGCCTCAAGCTTGAAATGGACGTGGCTCCTTGGGGCGAGGGATATTTGAAGGTAAACGGCCGGAAAATCGCACATATCGACGACGCCAAGAATAGACAGCAAGCCTTCCGCAGTCTCAACAAGCTTGCGGAGCGCTATCTGGAGGAGCACAGGCACGAACCAGAAAGCAAGAGGTCTCCCGCCATGATTCCTGCCGTGAAAGCCAAGCTCCTCGACGGCAAGCGAGGCCTCATTGTGGGCATTGCCAACGAGAATTCGATCGCCTGGGGCTGCGCCAAGGCTTTCCGGGCGTTTGGGGCAGAGCTGGCCGTCACCTACCTCAACGACAAGGCCAAAAAATATGTCGAGCCGCTTGCCCGCGCGTTGGAAGCGCCGATCTTCATGCCGCTCGACGTCAACAAGCCTGGTGAAATGGAGGCGGTATTCGAACGCATCGCGAAGGAGTGGGGCAAGCTCGATTTCGTCGTGCACTCCATCGCCTTTTCGCCCAAGGAAGCGTTGCAGGGACGCGTGGTCGATGTGTCGCGCGAGGGATTTCTCACCACCATGGACGTATCCTGTTGGACGTTCATTCGCATGGCCCACCTGGCGGAGCCGCTCATGCGCAAGGGCGGAAGCCTTTTCACGATGACCTACTACGGCAGCCAGATGGTGGTTAAGAACTACAACATCATGGGTGTTGCCAAGGCGGCGCTGGAAAGCGCGGTGCGCTATATCGCAGCCGAGCTGGGCCCCAAGGGCATTCGCGTGCATGCGATCTCTCCCGGACCCCTGGCCACACGGGCTGCCTCTGGAATTCCGGAGTTCGACGCATTGCTTGATAAGGCCAAGGCCAAGGCGCCCGCCCGCAGCCTCGTCAGCGTCGATGACGTCGGTGTCGCCACCGCGTTCCTCGCGCATGATGCCGCCCGTCTCATGACCGGGGACACGCTCTACATCGACGGCGGATACCACATCATGGATTAGGTCCTGTTGACATTTCATCGGAGCCAGATCATGGCCCCGACCAGGAATAGCATGGATGCAAATGAGAGCGCAGTTTTCTCGTAACGGGTTGCGATGCGGCGAAAATGCTTGATTTTGTTGATGAACCGCTCGACCAGATTGCGTTCCTGGTAGATGTGCTTGTCATACGGGATGGCTTGTGATCGAGAGCGGCTCGATGGGATCACAGCTTCCGCCCCGCCTTCTGCTATACGGGTGCGAAAGCGATCGGAGTCAAAACCCATATCAGCGAGCAACTTCTCGAAAGAAAAACCGCTGATCAGGTCTTCGGCCTGGAGGATGTCGTGCACCTGGCCTGCGGTAAGGATGAAGCGGACGGGATTGCCGAGAGCATCCACGCTAATGTTGATCTTCGTACTCAGGCCGCCGCGCGAACGCCCGATCGCCTCATCTTCGCTCCCCCCTTTTTGGCACCGGCCGCATGTTGGTGCGCCCGCACAATGGTGGAGTCGATGATGAGGTACTCGAAGTCTGGATCTTCAACCAACGCATTGAAAATACTCTGCCAAACGTCCTTCTTTGCCCACCGACGGAAGCGCTGGAACACACTATTCCAGTTGCCAAACTCACTCGGCAGATCGCGCCAAGGTGCTCCGGCACGAGCCAACCAAAGCACAGCATCCACGAACAATCGATTGTCCTCGCCGTGGCGCCCTCTGTCACCTTCCTTACCCGGAACAAGCGGCTCGATGCGCCGCCATTGCGCATTCGTAAGTGTTCGCCGAATCAAGATCGACCTCCTCAGTTTCGATCTTGAATCACATTCGCGAGTCCGAGGGAATCCCCTATATGTCAACGGGACCTAGACCATGTCCGGCAAGAGTGAGAACCGGTCTTGTGAAAAGGCCATTTCGACCAACACGCCCATTTGAATGACAGTGTCTCCGGATCGCAATAGTGCCCTACCGGAGCTGGGAGAGGGGTTCCCGCCGCGTCTGTTGCACGGCTCCGCGTCACTCTCAACGAGCCGCGGTCTACTAACAGTGGGTGATCTGATGCGATCAAAACAACCTATATCCGAAGACGAAAAGATGAAGCGTAAGCCATACGAGAAGGAGCTGCGCAAGCTGCAGGTCGAACTTTGTTATTTGCAGGACTGGGTGAAGGATAAAGGCGCGCGAATCATCATTCTATTTGAAGGCCGCGATGCCGCCGGCAAGGGCGGGACCATCAAGGCCCTCACCGAGCGGGTGAGCCCGCGCGTATTTCGGGTGACAGCCTTGCCGGCGCCATCGGATCGCGAAAAAACGCAGATGTTCATGCAGCGTTACATCGAGCGATTCCCCGCAGCAGGCGAGGTCGTGATCTTCGACCGCAGCTGGTATAACCGCGCCGGCGTCGAGTACGTGATGGGATTTTGCAGCGAGGAACAACATCGTCGCTTTCTCGACCTTTGCCCGCAAATGGAGAAATACATCGTCGACGGCGGCATCACGTTGATCAAGCTCTGGCTGGAGGTTGGACAGGAAGAGCAGGAGAAGCGATTTTACGCTCGCATCGACGACCCGCTGCGGCATTGGAAGTTGAGCCCGATGGATCTCGAATCCTACCGGCGCTGGTACGCCTACTCGCGGGCACGCGACATGATGCTTGAGACAACGGACAGCCAGCATGCGCCTTGGTACGTGGTTCGCTCAGATGACAAACGACGGGCACGGCTGAACTGTATCTCCCATATCCTGAAGGTAATCCCGTTTGAGAAGGGGCATCGCGCAAAGGTCAGGCTGCCCAAACGGTCGGACAAGCACAAATACGACGATCAGGCATCCCTGGAGGGAAGGAATTTCGTCGCCGACAACTTCTGACCAAAGCAGCAATCAAAGATTTTCAGGGAAGACAGCGATGACAAAGTTGATATCAGCAATGATATCCGGGTTCATATTCGCTTTCGGGCTGACTTCGGGAGCGCAGGCACAGGTTACACTCGACGTTGCAAAGATTACATGTGACCAATTCACCGGGTATAAGATCACCAATCCCCAGAACATCGCAATCTGGCTAAGCGGCTATTACAACGGCAAGCGCGGCAATACGGTGCTTGATACCCAAGGTCTCAATGCAAATGCGAGAAAGCTGCAGGAATATTGCATCCGCAATCCTCAAATACCTGTCATGAATGCGGTTGACACATTGCTGGGCGCAGTTGGCCGCTGAAAGCCTTGCTTATTCAACGGACCGCGGCCGGAGGTGCCGCATCATTGTTCTGCGCAGCACCTCAAAGATGACGGCCGCCGACCAGCCAAACATCAACACACCGTTCATCGCCGTCATCGGCCCCAGCAGCTGCCAGCGCTGCACTGGAACTATGTCGCCGTAGCCGAGCGTCGTGTAATTCACGAATGCGAAATACACGCGGCCGGCGCCGCGGGCACGGCGTCGACGATCGCGTAGCATAACGACCAGACAATCACCTCGGAAATATGCGCAATCATCAAGATCGACACGGTCGCGATCATGACGACGATCAAGCGAAGCCATGGTTGCGATGTCTTTTTGGCCCCTACCGACCGCGCCACCCGAACTACTGCGACCGTCACCAGCGCATGGATCGTGATGTTGAAGGCGCTGACCCCAACGCCCACCAGCAATTGGCGCAACATTGCTCCTGCGAGAGGTTGCCCGCCTTTTGGATCAGCTGCGCGCATCCCTTAGCAAACTATCGAGACTGGCCATCCTGTCGAGCCCCTCGGTTTTTTCACCCATCCCGTCAGCCCGCAGCAGGTCGCGCGCCCATCCATGAGCCCCAATGATACGCAGCAGGATGCCGCGGGCGGAAAGTTCGCGATGCAGTTCGTGCAGCATGCGCGAACCGGCGAGGTCGACATAGGGCGATGCGGAGAGATCGCAGACCACCAGATGTATGTTGGACTGGCCAACCGCACGCAGGCGGTTCAAGACCGATTCCAGGATCGCATCGGCATTGACGTACATCAACGACGCTTCGGGACGGAAGGCGATCACACCCGCCAGCGGCTCGTTCTCGGGATGACGGGTAAGGTCGCCGTAGCTGCTCGTACCGGGAATGCGGCCAAGGAACGCCACATGGGGGCGCGACGCACGAGCCAGCAGCATCGCTATGGAGGCCACCGCAGCGGCTAAGATGCCCTCGAGGATGCCGAGGACCAGCACGGCGCCAAGGGCGATGATTGCGGCGGAGAAGTCCAGTCGGCTCACTCGCCACATGCGCACCAGCGCCGGAAAATCCAACAGCCCGAGCACCGCGGTCAGAACCACCGCAGCCAGCACCGCCTTCGGGAGATTTTCCAATAGCCCCGTGAGGAAGAGCAGACATAGCGCGAGCGTCATGGATGCGACGACGAGGGCAAGCGGGCTGCGTGCACCCGCCTTGTCGTTCACCGCCGATTGCGACAGCCCGCCCGCCACCGGATAGCCCTGCCCGAACGCCGTCGCGAGGTTTGCCGCGCCGATACCGAGCAGCTCCTGCCGCGGGTCGAGAGCGTATCCATGCTTGGCAGCAAAGGTGCGCGCGGCAGATACGCTCTCGATATAGGCGAGCAGCAGGCACCCGGCTGCCAACGGAACAATCCCCTCCACGTCGCGCAGCCGCAGCGCCGGACCCGCAAGGCTGGGCAGCCCAGGCGGGATCTTTCCGGTAATTGCGAGTCCAAGCGCGGGAAGTCCGAGCACGGAGGCAGCAACGATGAACAATGCAACGACAGCAAGCGCAATCGGCTTTCCCGGGAACACACGATCCCCGAGCACGAGCAGCCCGATGGCAATTACACCGACAGCAAGCGCGAGGTGGTGCGTGTTCCCCAACTGGCCTGCAAACAGCACGGCCCGCTCGAAGAAATTGTGCCCGCCGCCTGCCACCCCGAACAGGCTTGGCAGCTGGGTCATCATGATGGTCAACCCGGCGCCGGCCTTGAATCCCACGAGAATACTGTCGCTGATCAGCTTGACGAGCGCGCTCAAGCGCAACGCCCAGGCCAATAGGCAAAGCACCGCCACAGTAAAGGCTGCAAGGCTCGCGATCTGCGCGTAGCGCTGCGCATCGCCTTCGGCCATGGCGCCCACCGTGCTTGCAATCATGAGCGAAATGGCCGAGGTCGGGCCGATGGCCAATTGACGCGACGACCCGAGCAACGCGTAGCCGAGCCCGCCCAGCAGATAGCCGTACACACCGACCTGCGGAGGTAGGCCTGCAAGTCCCGCGTAGGCCAGGGAAACCGGAATCGCGTAGGCCGCGAGCGTTACGCCTGCGACCACATCATGAGGGAGCAAGGCGGGGCGGTATTGCTCCAGCCAGCGCGCCGGCGGGAGGCGCAAAAGCCACGCCAGCCTGCTTCGGATATGTGTCGAAACGGTCATGCAGCCCGGACTGGTTTATGAACCCGTTCCTTTTAGACTATCAAATATTGTCAGCGTATTGGTCGTCCTCTGCTGTTTCCAGGAAATCGTTCGCCTGGCCGAAAGCACCGCCCCTTGAACCATGGGATGCCCGTCATGTCGCAAGCAGCCAATTATTCGGCGGTTGAGGTAATGCGCGATGGACGCTCAGTGGAGCTCCGTGCGCAGAGACCGGACGATCGGGACCCGCTGCTCGCAGCCATCCACCGCACCAGCCCGCAATCGCTGTTCCGTCGTTTCTTCGCTGCGAAACGCGGCTTCACGGAGCAGGAAATCGCATTCTTCCTGAATATCGACTTCGTCAATCATGTCGCCTTGGTCGCGGTGGCGAACGAAGACGGCCAACCCGTAATCGTTGGTGGTGGACGTTACATCGTGCTGCAGCCCGAGACGGCCGAGGTGGCTTTCGCGATAATAGACCAGTACCAGGGGCAAGGTATCGGATCGGCATTGATGCGCCATCTCGGCACGATTGCCCGCGCAACTGGGATCACGGAATTGGTCGCCGAGGTCCTGCCGGAGAACATCCCGATGCTGAAGGTGTTCGAGAAAAGTGGCTTTCGTCTCGTCACAAAACGTGACGCCGGAGTAGTGCACGTCACGCTTGGGTTGTGATCTGCCTTGTAATGTGCCCGCTGTCAGCGATCCATCGGCATGACGAACTCAACCGGAGAGACCGGACCATGCCCAATCTGCCATCAGGCCTAATGCTGCGGCTGGGCGCATAGGCCGGGCGCGTTCGATACGATGGTACCGCTTCGGAGAGTGCAGCGCTTCCCAAAGGTAATTGCGGCGTTGTACGTTCAACCAGAGATACAGCGCTGTTGCGCAACGCACGCGCCGACATCAGGGCGGCATTGGCGGTTGCCCCCGTCGACTCCAAAAAACCGATCTGAGGCGCGTCATACTATCAAACCGGGGCGACGCATCGCATACTCGCCCGCGACCATTCGAGGTCATCACCTTGAACTGATTAATGTGATTCAGCAACTCTCGGGATAGTCACTCAGGAGCTTCAGATATGGCAATGGCTTCACTCCTCGACAGTTCACATGCCTCGGTGTCACCCAAATCGTAGAAGGGAAAGGGCGCAGCTATGTCAGATACAACAAAGCAAAAGGACTGGACCAGGCCGGCGGCGATGGCGATCCCCAAAGGAGGGTTCTTCAAAGACAAGGTAGAGCAGGGAAGATACGGCACGATCTTCCCGAAGACTCCGGCGTGCTACGGCTTCACGATCATCGCGAAGATCATTCCCGGCAGGGAGGAAGTGTTCTACGAATACGCCAGGAACATCGAGAAGGCGGTGGCCGACCTGCCGGACTGCCTCGCCGTGCTCAAGCTTCACTACTTGCGCTGGGTGCTCTTTCCGATCAAGGGGGAGACCTACTTCATGTATCAGGGCATCTTCGACACCGACTTCGACAAATACACCGAGGATGCCGTGGCCCTGTTCTCGAGGTACGGCATCAATACCGTCTTCGAAAATCTTGAGGGCTTTCCTGCTGACTGGAAGACGAATGCTCCTGCGTTCGTCAAGTTCGTTCGCGAGCACCAGTGCCCGAGCTTCCTGGAATACGGCGAGTATCCCTACGTGAGCTCCGACGAAATCAAAAAAGCGCTCAAGCTCAAGGCGGCTTTCTCAGACATGCTCGACCAAATGCAGTGATGCACCGGATCAGATGCAGCGATCCACCGCAGGACGCGCCATGCTTGAAAACGAGGATATCCAGCACATCCTGCTGACCCGTACGCCCGCGCTCACGGGGCGATACGAATTTCTTTCGTTTCGCAACGCTGCGGGCGGGCGGGCCTGGCTGTCGGCGATTTATGAAAAGGCGCAGTCGGCCGCGGAAGTCATGGCTTCGGTCGCAAACGACAAACGCTGGGTCACGTTGGCCTTCACCTGGAACGGCCTGCGCGCACTGGGCGTGGACGAGGGTTCGCTGGCCACGTTCCCCGAAGAGTTCAAGCAAGGCATGGTTGCCCGCGCGGAGATGCTCGGCGACACCGGAGAGAATCATCCTAGCAAGTGGGTGGGCGGCCTCGCCAGCCCGGACCTACACGCCATCGCCATCCTGTTTGCCCGCGATGCTGCCGAACGTGCACGCTGTGTGACCGAGCACGACAAGCTCGTCGCGCAGTGCGAGGGCGTGGAGACGCTCTCGGCGTTGGATCTGGAGGCCACGCCGCCGTTCGACTATGCACACGACCACTTCGGGTACCGCGACCGGCTCTCGCAGCCGGTCATCGAGGGTACTGGTGAAGTGCCGACGCCCGGCACCGGCGCGCCGCTCAAGCCGGGCGAATTCATCCTCGGGTACCCGGACGAAAACGGGCCGCCCGTTAATCTGCCGCAACCCGAAATTCTTTCCCGGAACGGCAGCTACATGGCTTATCGCTGCCTGCAGGAGCATGTGGGCAGGTTTCGGGACTTCCTGCGCGAGCACGGCAAGACGCACGAAGAACAGGAGTTGATCGCAGCCAAGCTCATGGGACGCTGGCGCAGCGGCGCACCGCTCACGCTGGCACCCGAGAAGGATGATCCCGCATTAGGCGCCGACCTGCAGCGGAACAACGATTTCAACTACAAGGAGATGGATCCGCATGGCTATGCGGTGCCGCTCGGCTCGCACATGCGCCGAATGAATTCCCGTGACACGGCCGCGAACATGAACCGCCGCCGCATGATTCGCCGCGGCGCCACCTACGGCCCGCATCTACCGGAGGAAGCACCGGAGGACCGCGTGGAGCGCGGCATCGCCGCTTTCGTCATCTGCGCGAGCCTCATCCGGCAGTTCGAGTTCGCGCAAAACGTTTGGGCGAACGACCGGAACTTTCACGAGCTCGGCAACGAACGTGACCCGATCATCGGCACTCAGGACGGCACGCTCGAGTATAAAATTCCCAAGCGCCCAATCCGCAAGAAAATCACCGGCTTGCCGGCTTTCACCACGGTGAGAGGCGGCGCCTACTTTTTCCTCCCCGGCATCAAGGCTCTTCGATATCTCGCGACGTTGGATGATGCCCGCTGAACGGAATAGGACGTCAACCGTCGGGATGGCCAAAGATGATAGACGTCATTGTCATTGGGGCCGGACCTGCGGGTGTACTCGCCGCCCTGCGTGCTGCGGACCTGGGCGCGCGCACCGT
This sequence comes from uncultured Alphaproteobacteria bacterium, assembly GCA_963820365.1. Classification (GTDB taxonomy): domain Bacteria; phylum Pseudomonadota; class Alphaproteobacteria; order Rhizobiales; family Xanthobacteraceae; genus VAZQ01. The sequence continues at coordinate 38,462 of CAWFZR010000010.1, forward strand.
GCTGGTAACTCGCGCTGAGTTTGGCGGTATGGCGGCCAATGACGGGCCAGTTCCGGTCCGGACTTTAGCTCATGCCGCGCGACTGATCCGCGAAGCCCGTCAGCTGGGTCAATACGGTATCGGCGTGAGCGAGCCGGTTCTGGATTATTCCCGGCTGCTTGCGCGCGTGCGCGAGGTCGTCCACGATGCGCGTGCGCATTCTTCCTTGCGCCAGCAGGTCGATTCCGTGGGAGTGACCGTCCACGAGCATGCCGGCGTTGCGCGTTTCGCCGACCAGCACACCATCGAAACCGAGGGCGGCCTACGGCTTCAGGCGGAAGCAATCATCATTTGCACCGGCGGCGTGAGCCGGCCGCTCTCAGTCCCCGGCTTCGAGTTGGCGAATACCCATAGCGATGCCTGGGCGTTGACATCCGTTCCGCCGTCGATGCTGGTCATTGGCGCTGGGGCAACGGGGGTGCAGGTCGCCTCGATTTTCAACGCATTTGGGTCACGGATCCAACTCTTTCAGGCAGGCCCACGCATCCTGCCGAGTGAGGATGAAGACGTATCGGCGGCGGTCGCAGCGGCTTTCCGCGAGGCGGGCATCGTGGTGCATGAGAACTTCGGCGCTGTCGAGTCTTTCGAGAAGACCCCGACGGGGGTACGAATGATCTTCTCCAGGAACGGCGACCGGGACAGCGCCGAAGCGATGCTTGCGGTCGTGGCTGTGGGCTGGGTGGCCGATACTGCGGGGCTGGGGGTCGCTGCGGCGGGCGTCGAGACCGATCATCGGGGATTCGTGAAGGTTGATGGATATCTGCGGACCTCCACGCCCCATATCTTCGCCGCTGGTGACATTACCGGTCGCCTGATGCTGGTCCCGCAGGCGATACAGGACGGTTTCGTCGCGGCTACCAACGCCGTGCGAGGCCCGACGACGATGATTGGAGAACCGGTGAGTCCTATCGGCAGCTTCACTGACCCGGAGTATGCCCAGGTGGGCCTCACCGAAGCGAAGGCCCGTGAAACACACGGTGTCGTGACTGCGGTCTTACGCTTCGACTCCACTACGCGCACAATCATTGACGGGCGCAAGGCAGGTTTCTGCAAGCTGATCGTCGATCGCATCACCTACAGGATTCTGGGCTGCCACGTTGTCGGCGAGCGGGCAGTGGAGATCGCCCAGGTGGCGGCGATAGCCATCGCCGCGAAAATGCGGGTGGACGACTTGGCGCACATTCCGCTCTCGTTTCCCACCTACGCAGGAATACTGGCCCGCGTCGCGGCCAGCGCGGCACGCGAGCTCAATCTGAAAGTGAGTTGGCAAGCACATCAGGTCGAAAGCACTTGCCATCAATGCTGATGAAAAAAGAGGGGGGTAAGGGAACAGCCATGAGCACACCGACACAGGCGCGTACCTACAACCAAAACCACATCCCCCGCAAATACACGTCGGGCAAACGCCGCCTGAGCATCTACTGGACGTGGAGTTACCCATGGGAATCCCAGCGCGATCCCGCCGCGATGGAGAACCGCTTCTCGACAATGACCGAGGTCCGCACTGTGCTGTGGCCGGCCTATGAGACGCCGGAGTGGAGCGCTGCGCAATTCCTTCAGGGGATCGCCGGCACGTTGGAGCTTTTTCACCGCTCCACGCTCAGCTTCCAGCAAATCGCCGGGGAAGTCACCAGCCATCCGGTCGCCGTGTTCCAGCGCATCGACCAGGCGGGCTACAAGCTGCCGATTGACGAACGGATTCTGGCTGACACCGACACGCTCCTGGTGTTCGGGTTAGACCACCTTCTTTCCGAGCAGGAGGCCACACCTGAGGAAATCGCAGCGATTCGCGAGTGGCTCAAGCGCGAAGGCACCTGCCTGCTGCTCGCGCCGCATCACGACGTCGGCTTCACCGACGACCTGAAGCAGCGCCAGATGGAATACCTCCATCACGGCGACGCGCTCGTGCCGCGTCAGCAGCGCTTTGGGCAATATACCCGCTCGCTGATGAAGGCTCTCGATGTCCCGGTGCACAATACCTACGGACTGCGTCCCGCGCTGGTCAAAGGCACGAAGGAGATCGCGCCGCTCACGGCTTTCCGGGACATTGACAAGCTGGGACTGCTCACCAACGTCCCTACGCTCAATTTCCATCCGCATCTGCCGCACTATGAGCTGACCATCAAAGACACCAAGTCGGTGCATCTGCTCGCGCGCCAGCCCATTGATCCCGATCGTCCCCACCCCTTCACCGCAGCCGGTAACACGGAGTTCAATTGTCTGCTCTGGATCCCGCCAAATCAGCAGCGCGCCGGAGACATCGTGCTCGTGGACTCAACCAACTTCACCACGCTCTTCGGCGGCACGGAGAGTCTGCAAAACTTCTGGCGGAATTTTGCCCTGATGAAATGAACACCGGCAACCGAGCCTGGAGCGCTTCTGCAGGAACCTTGGCATGGCGAAGACATTACAAAATCGCCGCCAGCGCATGAGCTCCTTAAATCCCGGTACGGGAGACATCAATGCTGATGGAACTGTTGAGCCAGGCAGCGACGGTCGCCATGCTGAGCTTCGTCGTTTCGAGCATGCTGGCGATGGGTGCAGGTCTCACCGTCTCTCGGATCTCCGAGCCGCTGCGCAGTGCCCGGCTGGTCGTGCTCGCTCTGCTGGCCAATTTTGTCTTGATGCCCCTTGGCGCGTTCGCCCTGGCGAAGGTGCTCTGGCTCGACGAACCTTTTGGGGTTGGACTGCTGGTGCTCGGTTGCGCGGCCGGCGCGCCGTTCTTGCCGAAGCTCGCTGAGCTTGCCAAGGGCAACCTCGCGTTTGCCGTTGGCGCGATGGTGCTGCTGATGGTCGTCACGGTCGGTTACCTGCCTATCGTCCTGCCCCTGCTGCTCCCGGGAGTCACCGTTGATCCGTGGAGGATTGCTCGCTCTCTCGTCCTGCTCATGCTGCTTCCGCTCGCCGCCGGGCTTGCCTTGAAGGCGCGTTACGAGGACTTGGCCGCACGGCTGAAGCCCGTGCTCGACTGGATTTCCAACATCAGCCTCATCCTGCTGGTATTGCTGATCACCGCAGCGAACATCGACAAAGTTCTGCAAGTGTTCGGCACACGAGGTATCCTTGCGGGACTTCTGTTTATCGCATTGGGCTTTGGGATTGGTTGGTTGCTCGGCGGACCTGACGCCGACACGAGACGGGTCATGGCGCTCGGTACTGCCCAACGCAACATTGCCGCCGCACTCGTGGTCGCGAGCCAAAGCTTCAGCGACCCAAAGGTGGTCGTGATGGTAATCGTCGTCGCGATCGTCGGATTGATCGTCCTCATGCCGCTTTCTCGTGCGTTGGCCATTCGTTGAGCCGATACGGCATGCTATGGGTCTGCATCATCCCTTGGGGAGGAGCCCATGCGCCAGCCCGCCATTACCACCTCTGCGCCGGCGCCATTCCTGCGGCGAGCGCTCAACTGGTGGCTCGCCCAGGTGAAGCATGTGCTGCCGCCGACGATCTTCTTCTTCGTAGGCTTCAACCTGATCTTATGGACCAAGCGCCTGATCCTGGAGGAGCACGGCGTCGAGTTCAGTGGCTTTTTCACTGCGACGGTGGCGGCGTTGCTGGTTGGAAAAGCGGTCCTGATAACCGACAACCTGCCCTTCATGCGCCGCTTCGACGGCGCGCCGCTGATCCAGCCCATCCTGTTCAAGAGTGCGATCTACTGGCTGTGCGTTCTGATCGTGCGGCTCGCCGAGAGGCTCGTCCATTTCCTCGCCGCCGGCGGCGCGACCGCCGATTTCCCGGCCCACCTGGTCGAGCACTTCTCCTGGTCACGCTTCTTGTCGATACAGGTCTGGTTGATGGTGCTGTTCCTTGTCTACGTCACGACGCACGAGCTCAACATGCTCTTCGGAGACGGTGAGCTCTATCGCCTGTTCTTCCGATGGCGCTCGTCCCAGGCCAAGCTTGCCCGCCGTCAGCGCATTCGTCTGCTCACGCGGCTCAACCGGCTGACCGAGGCGAACCCGATCGACGCCTTCAGTGAACGGGGCTCGCCCGCGCATTGCGAGCTGCTCGACATACTACGCCAGCTCGCTTCTCCGCCCGCCGCGCCGGCGGCGCGCGCGTGATTGGCGGGCACGGCTTGCGAGCGAAAGCACACCGCGCATGCGTCCGCAGGCTGTGACGCGAATGTCGCGGTCATGGAACAATTCATGTATAGTACTCCTCACTTGGCGGATGTCATCGACGCACAAACATGCAAGTCCATCAATGAAATGTATCATGGGAGGGTGCTGCAATCGACAAAATGCGGGAAATGGCATCTCGCCGAATCTTGCGGATTTAAGGGCTGCATCTGCTCGGTGTCGGAGCGCTGTTGCAAAAAACGTAGCTTGTGAGACGTGTGTCGCTTGACGAGGATCAGGCATGCCGTTTGCGGTCGGTCCGGCGTTGGCCAGTCCTGGCAAAACTTGCAATCGGGGTTGAGAAAAGGAGGAGCCAAAATGCGCGCCACACTTTGGGCATTTGTTTTGATTTGCGCCCTTGCACCCCCTGCCAACGCGCAGCAGGGCGCGCCTTCCACCATTCCTGTGGGCACCGTCATGGCGCAACGGCAGCCGATTTCGAAGGCGCTCGACTTTGTCGGACGAGTCGAAGCGATCAACCGCGTCGAGATCAGGGCTCGGGTGAAGGGCTACCTGGAGGCGGTCCTGTTCAAGGAGGGCGATCTGGTCAAGGAGGGCGCCCCCCTCTATCGCATCGAAAAAGGCCTGTTCCAAGCCGCGGTCGAGCAGGCGCAGGGGGCATTGCAGACGAGCAAAGCGCAATACGGGCTGGCGGAGAAAAACCGCAAACGGCAAGAGGAGCTGTTCGCGAAGAACGTAAGCGCGGGCAAGTCGCTGGACGAAGCTGTCGCGTCTGAGGGAGAGACGAAGGGGGCCATCATGACCAATGAGGCCAACTTGCAGACCGCGCAAATCAATCTCGGTTATACCGACATCGTCGCGCCGATCACCGGCAAGGTCGGGCGCACGACGTTGACGAAGGGCAATGTCGTCGGCCCGGACAGCGGCGTCCTGACAACAATGGTCAGTCAGGACCCGATGTACATAACCTTTCCGGTGAGCCAGCGCGAGTTCCTGCAGGCTGCCCAGAGCGGCCGTCCGACCGACGTCAAGAGCATCAAGGTCCAAATACGATTTTCCGACGGGTCGGTTTACAACCAGGTGGGCGCGATCGATTTCGTCGATGTGACGGTCGATCGCACGACCGATACCGTCATCGCCCGCGCAACCATGCCTAATCCGAGCGGCCGCCTGATCGACGGCCAACTGGTACGCGTCCTCCTCGAGAGCGGCGCCCCGGACGAAAAGGTCGTAATCCCGCAGGCAGCACTGATCGCCGATCAGGAAGGCGTCTATGTGTTTGTCGTTGAGGACGGCAAGGCGGTCATCAAGCGGGTCAAGCCCGGCGGCGAGAGCGGGACGAACGTCGTGATCGACGCGGGCCTGTCCGGAGGCGAGCAGGTTATTGTGGAAGGGCTGCAAGGGGTACGTCCCGGCATAGCCGTGCGAGCGAGCCCTATGCCGCAAGCGCTGCGGCAGGGCTGATCGATGCTCTCGTCGATCTTCGTCGACCGGCCGCGGCTCGCCATTGTCATTGCGATCGTCACCACGATCGCGGGTGCATTGGCGCTGTATGCGATTCCAATCGCCCAATATCCCGAGATCGTGCCGCCCCAGGTCTCCGTCACCACCAGCTTTCCCGGCGCCTCGGCCGCGGTGGTCGACACCACGATTGCGCAGCCGATCGAAGCCCAGGTCGTCGGCGTCGACAAGATGATCTACATGAAGAGCGTGAGCGGCGACGACGGCAGCTACACGCTCACCGCGTCGTTCGAGCTCGGCACCGATCCGGACATCAATACCGTCAACGTCAACAACCGTGTGCAGATCGCGCTTTCCAGCCTGCCGCAGGACGTCCAGCGCCAGGGCGTCACCGTCAAGAAGAAATCATCGGCCCTGCTGGGCGTGATTGCGGTCTATTCGCCCAAAAATACCCATGACACGTTGTTCATCTCGAATTACGTCACCATCAACCTGCTTGACCAGATCAAGAGCACGCCCGGCGTAGGCGACGCGACACTGTGGGGTCCGCAGGACTATTCCATGCGCGCCTGGGTCAGGACCGACCGGTTGACGGGTCTCGGGCTAACGACCGGCGACATCATCAATGCGATCAAGGCGCAGAATGTCCAGGCCGCGGTAGGACGCATCGGCGCCCGGCCGATATCCAACGAGCAGCAGCTCCAGCTCAACATCCAGACCCAGGGCCGCCTGAACTCCGTCGCCGAGTTCGAGAATATCGTGGTGCGCACGAACCCCGACGGATCGGTGCTGCGCCTGAGCGACGTCGCACGGGTGGAATTGGGCGCCGCAAACCTTGACCGCGAAACGCGATTGAACGGCGGGCCGGCGGCGGCGGTGGCGATCTACCAGACGCCGGGCGCCAACGCGATCGCCACGCTGAAGGCGGTACGCGACCGGATTGGTGAAATTCAAAAACGCTTCCCTGAAGATTTGGCCTGGAAGGTCACATACGACCCGACCAGCTTCGTCACGGAGACCATCGAAGAGGTGAAAAAAACGCTGATCGAGGCATTCGTCCTCGTGGTCATCGTGGTCTTTCTTTTCCTCGGGAGCGTGCGTGCCACCTTGATACCGACCCTCGCGGTGCCGGTGAGCCTGATCGGAACGTTCATCGCGCTCAAGGCGATCGGCTATTCCGCCAATTCGGTCTCGCTGCTCGCGATCGTGCTCGCCATCGGCATTGTCGTCGACGACGCCATTGTGGTGGTCGAGAACGTCGAGCGGGTGATGGAGGAACATCCCGAGCTTTCTCCCGGCGAGGCGACGAAGCGTGCCATGAGCGAGATCACCGCGCCGATCATCGCGATCACGCTGGTGTTGCTGTCGGTGTTCGTCCCTGTGGCCTTCATCCCCGGTATCTCGGGCGAGCTGTTCCGGCAGTTTGCCGTAACAGTGGCGGTCGCCATGTTCCTCTCGGCGATCAACGCGCTCACGCTCTCCCCGGCGCTCTGTGGTGTGCTGCTTAAGCCGCACCACGGGCCGCGACGAGGCGTGATCGGCTATGTGATGCGCTCGATCGATCATGTGCGAGACGCCTACGGCGCCGTCGTCGCGCGAATTGTACGATTTTCCGTCATTGGATTGCTGATGGTCGCAGTCGCAGCCGTTGGAGTTGTCGGTCTATCGAAGATAACGCCCACCGGCTTTCTGCCTGAGGATGACCAGGGCGCGTTGTTCGTCGTGGTTCAACTGCCCGGCGGCACATCGGTCGTGCGGACGACGGAAGCGGTCCGCCAGGCCGAGGACATCCTGCGCGGGGAGGAAGCGGTCGCGGACTTTACGTCGGTCATCGGATTGAACTTCATCGACAACTACTCGCAACCGAACGCGGCCTTCATGGTGGTCACGCTCAAGCCGTTCCATGACCGCAAGGATCGCTCACTCGGCGCGCCCGAGTTGATTGCACGCCTCGGTACCAAGTTCCGGCAGATCCAGGGCGGAACTGTCGTCCCGCTCTCGCCTCCGCCGATTCTCGGTCTCGGTACCGGGGGCGGCTTTTCATACGTCCTGCAGGACCTGCGCGGCGGCGACCCCAAGGCGCTGGCCCAGGCTTTGCGCGGCCTCACGGTTGCCGCCAATCAGGACCCGCAATTGACGGGCGTGTTCAGTACGTTCTCCGCCACCAATCCATCGATCTATCTCGATATCGATCGGAACAAGGTGCAGATCCTCGGCGTGCAACTGAACGACGTGTTCCAGGCCCTGCAGGCGTCACTCGGCGGCTTCTACGTGAACGACATGAACCTGTTCGGCCGCAGATGGCAGGTCAACGTTCAGGCCGAAGGCGATGATCGGACGAGCATCGACGATATCTATCGCATCAATGTGCGGAACGCCGAGGGAAAAATGATTCCCTTGCGAAGCCTTGTGGAAGTCCGCGTTGTCGTCGGCCCGCCGGCGCTGATCCGCTACAACAATCTCCGCGCAGTCACCGTTCAGGGCAGCCCCGCACCCGGCGTCTCGTCCGGGCAGGCGCTCAACGCAATGGAAGAAGTGGCGGCGCGCACCCTTCCATCAGGCTTCGCCGGTGAATGGACCGATACCGCGTTCCAGGAGAAGCGCGCCGAGGGCAAGACCACAATCATACTCGGGTTGGCGGTGCTCTTTGCCTACCTGTTTCTCGTCGGACTCTATGAAAGCTGGACCATTCCGGTTCCGGTGCTGCTGTCGGTGTCGGTCGGCATCCTTGGAGCGTTTGCGGCAATCGTCATCGGGCGGTTGACCCTCGATCTCTACGGTCAGATCGGCATGATCGTGCTGATCGGGCTTGCGGCGAAGAACGGCATTCTCATTGTCGAGTTTGCGAAGGAGAAGAGGGAGCAGGGCCTTCCCCTTCTCGAAGCGGCAACGGAAGGCGCACGCCTGCGTTTCCGGCCTGTCATGATGACATCGCTGGCCTTCATTCTCGGTCTCCTGCCGCTGGTGATCGCCGTCGGCGCCTCGCAGCTTGCGCGGCGCAACGTCGGCACGCCGGTCTTCGGCGGCATGATCCTGGCCTCATTCATCGGCATTTTCGCCATCCCGCCGCTCTATGTGACTTTCCAGGCGATCCGGGAAAAGCTGAGACCGTCAGCTCGCCCCAAGGAGCGTCCCAAGGAGACCTCGGGGGACCCTTCGATATCGGGAAGTCAGGCGGCCCACGGCGCGTAGTGCAAAATCGCGGGCCGTCGCAGATTTACCGATTGGAGCGCCGGGCGGGCTGCGGCATCATAGAGGCACGGCGAACGAGTAGTGCCCATCTTGCCGATCCCAATACCGGACGTTTCAGCCAAAACGACAGGTACGAAGCAGCATGTCACGCCGCCGGTGAAGGCGGTCGCCGTGTCCCCGCGCGTTGTCCGTGGTAGGCTTTGCCTGCGCGTAAACGGAGGATTGTCATCATGGCAGCCCGCGCCCGGCTCGGCTTTCTCATCCCGCCGGGAAATCCGACGGTCGAGCCGGAAATGATCGAAATGGCACCGGCGGGCATTTCGGTGCATTTCTCGCGCATGGTCGCGCATGGTCCAACCGGAACGCTGACAGGACAGGAAGAACGCAACCGCACCCAGATCAAGCACATCGCTGAAAGCGCAGCACTCCTTGCCATGGTCAAGCCCGACGTCATCATGCTTGCCCACACCGCGACCAGCTACACGCTTGGCCGGCACGCCGAGGCCGAGCTGGTGCAACGTCCGTGGTGACGCGCGCCGCCCGGCTCGGCGACGGTTGGATGCCGATCATGGCACCCGACGCGCAGGCCGAGCAAAAGCTTGGCGCGTTGAGGGAGCAGCTCAAGTCGTTCGGACGCGACCCGGCCAGGTTCGGCATCGAGGCTTGGCTGCGTACGCATGGTCCGGACCACCAAGGCTGGGCGGCCGCGGTGGACGGCTGGCGTCGGCTCGGTGCTGACATGGTCATGCTCTACCCCATGTACCGCATCCCAACGATCGAGGATCACATCAAGACCCTGCGACGGTTCAAGGAGGTCGTAAGCGGATAGACCCTAAAGCGCGTCTCGATGAAATTGGATCGGCGCGAAGCGGTGCCACGGACTCAATACCTCCCCCCGCTTTGCGGGGGAGGTCGACCGCCGGGAGCGAAGCGACCGGTGGTCGGGTGGGGGCTCCCCTCGACACGCGCGATCGCTGCGGTTGACCCCACCCGGCTCGCTTCGCTCGCCGACCTCCCCTTTCAGGGGAGGTACACCGCGTTTATCTCTCGACAATCGCAAACTTGTATCAATATCAGCGGGACGTGCTTTAGCGCGGTCCGCTCGCGCAGGCGGAGGAACGTCGATGGAAACGCGGGTATTCGGGCGCACCGGAATGCAGCTCTCGGTGCTGGGCTTCGGCTGCGGCGCGGTCGGCGGACTGATGGTGCGCGGCGATCCGGTTGACCAGGAGCGAACCATCGCGCGGGCGATTGCCGCCGGCGTGAACTACTTCGACACCGCGGTGCAGTACGGCAACGGCGAATCGGAAAAGAATCTCGGGCGCGCCCTGCAACGGCTCAAACCGGCCAACGTGGCCGTCGGCACCAAGGTCCGGCTGCCGGCGGGACACTTCGGCGGCATTGCCGACGCCGTGGCGAAGTCGCTCGAAGGCAGCCTGGCGCGACTGCGCCTCGATCGAGTCGACATCTTTCACCTGCACAATGCGATCACCGAGACCGGCGGCGGGGACGCTCTCAGCATTCGACAGGTGCTCGGTGACGTGGTGCCGGCGTTCGAGCGGCTCCGCCAGCAGGGCAAGACGCGATTCCTGGGGCTCACTGCAATCGGCGACACGGCGGCGCTGCATCAGGTGATCGACGCGCGCGCCTTCGACAGCGCTCAGGTGGTCTACAATATGCTCAACCCGTCCGCCGCCGCCGAGCTGCCCGCGAATTATCCGGCCCAGGATTATGGGCGGCTGTTCGATCATACCAGGGTGGCTGGCGTTGGCGTCGTCGGCATCCGCGTGCTCGCCGGCGGCGCGCTGTCGGGATCGGCCGAGCGACATCCCATTGCAAGTCCGCCGCCCGAGCCGATCGGCTCGGCCATGAGCTACGACGCCGATGTCCTGCGCGCGCGCCGATTGATGCCGCTGATAGAGGAGGGCTTTGTCGCAAGTCTGACCGAAGCCGCCACGCGGTTTGCGCTCTCGCATCCGGCGATGGGCTCCATCCTGGTCGGCATGGCGACGCCGCAACAATTCGAGGACGCCCTCGCCGCGGTCCAACAAGGCCCGCTGCCGCCCGCCGCGCTCGACCGGCTCACAACACTGCGGCAGGCATTCGCCGGCGAAGCCCGGTGATCGCCGAGATTGCCGACACTGCGAGAACTGATGGCGCCCCGGACGTGTGCCGTCTGCGATGAATCTGGCGGCAACCGTGAAGGCGATGCCGCAAGCGCGGACGCGAGCCTAAAAGGCGAACACGGATGGCCATATTCGGGAGGCTCAACAAGCGCGCTCGGTAATTCTCTTATCAATGCACAACAGCGAAGCCGACTGTGATCCTCACGCGCAATGTATCTTCCCCCGGCGCGATCGGAATCGAAGTCGCCGTTGGAACTGATGCCGCTGCTGCGCGCATCGCAGCCGGACCTACAAAGCCCGAGTCCTCGGTCACCCAGGCAACGTCACCGAGTTCAGCTGCGAAGCCTGTGCGTAGATTTCAGCTTTACGCCGAGCGTCGGCGATTGCTGCCGCGCGTCCCTGATCGAGCGCCTTTGATTGATCCGACACGAGAAAAGATACGCTTCCCACGCTCGTCACTCCGGCTGTAATCAGATAGTCAAGAATGTCGCCGACCTTGTTGAGATCACGAACATTGATGGTGACCTGGTTTGAAACGCTGTAGCCGGTGAACTTTGGCTCAGCGGGGGGCTGCGGGGGCGGCGTATAAACCGGCTGGACCGAGAACCGCGAGGTCTGGATATCCCGTTGCGCCATGCCAGATTGAAGCAGCGTGGCAATGGTCGTGGCCATTATTCTCGAATTGGTGTCGGACGCCTCTTTGACAGTCTTGGCTCGCGTGGTGACGCCGGAAACGATCCGGGCATAGTCGGGCGTCACCCTGACAGTGCCTTCCCCGATCACGACCAGGCGTGCTTCGGGCGTTTGCGGCTGCTGGGAGTGAGCAGTGGGGACGCAAGAAACCATCGCTGCCACAATAGCAGCTGTGAGTGCTGCGACGCCTTTCGATCTCATTATGACCCTCCGTGGTTGAGGACACGCGCTAGATTTCCAGCTCGATTCCCATCTCCACCACCTGCGCCGCCGGAATGCAGAAATAAGCGGCCGAGCGCTCAGCATTCCGCTGCATCAACGCATACAGCGTCTCGCGCCACACCCACATGCCCGGGATGGCTGCAGTCGGAATGATCGTTTCGCGGCCGATATAGTAGGAGACCTTCGCCAAATCGCCGCAGCGCAGTTGCGCTTGCGCTTTGTCATGCGCCAGGCGAAGTCCTTCCGGAACCGAGGGCCTCTGCATGAAGCCGGAGTGCAGGATCACGCGGCACAGCCCGGCGTCCAGCTCATGGATTTCGGTGCGTTCCTCCTCGCGCACGCGCGGCTCTTCCGAGGTCAGAATTGTGACGAGCAGAACGCGCTCCGGCAGCGCATAGAGATGCTTGAGGTGATGGGTGAGCGGCAGCGGGATTCCGACAGTTCCGGACGCGAGAAAAGCCGCGGTGCCTGGGAGGCGGGCGGGCGGGCACCTGAGCAAAGCGGCGATGAATTCCTTTTCGCTTTCCCGATGAGCCGAGCGCACCTTTTCCGAAAGGCGTTGCCCGCGGCGCCATGTCAGCATGAGGAAGGCGATCGTTCCGGCCAGCAGCAGGGGAAACCATCCGCCCTCGAACAGCTTGATGGAATTCGCCGTGAAGAAGATGACATCGACGATCAGGAAGAGCCCGTTCACGGCAACGACCAGAATGAAATTGTAGCCCCACTGGATCGCCACCAGGGCGGCCAGGAAGGTCGTGATTGCCATCAGCAGCGAAACGGCGATGCCGTAGGCGCCGGCCAGGTGCTCGGAAGACCCAAAACCCAGGACGGCGCTCAGGGTCCCGATCGCCAAGGTCCAATTGACGAGCGGCACGTAGATTTGACCGCGTTCATGGCTTGCCGTGTGCATGACATGCAGGCGGGGGAGAAAGCCGAGCTGGATTGCCTGCTGGGTCAGCGAGAACGCGCCGGAAATGATCGCCTGCGAGGCGATCACGGTCGCCACCGTGGCGAACGCGACCAGCGGATAATGGAACCAGTCGGGCGCGAGCTGAAAGAAAGGATTCTCTCGCGCCTGCGGCTCCGACAGGAGCAACGCGCCTTGGCCGAAGTAGTTCAGGAAGAGGCCCGGCAGCACGATCGCGAACCACGCCAACCGGATGGGCAGGCGGCCGAAGTGCCCATGTCGGCATACATCGCTTCTCCGCCCGTCACCACCAGAAACGTCGCACCGAGCACCGCGAAGGATACCAATGGCGGCGCATGCAGGAGAAAGTCGAGCGCATGGAACGGGTTGATGGCGGTCAGGATCCTCGGCTCCAGCATGATGCCGCGGACGCCCAGGATACCGATGACGATGAACCAGGCCAGCATGATCGGCCCGAAGATTCCGCCTATGAAGCCCGTCCCGCGACGTTGAGCCAGAAACAGTCCAACCAGGATCAAGAGCGTGATCGGCAGGATGGCCGGAGCCAATCCCGGCGCATCGACTTTCAAGCCTTCGACGGCGCTCAGCACCGAGATGGCCGGCGTAATGACGCCGTCGCCATAAAGGAGCGCCGCGCCGATCAGGCCGAGGACCAGCACCACGCCGCGCCACGTCCCGGGCCGCGCATGGCGAGCGCGCAGAACCGCAAGCATGGCGACAATGCCACCCTCGCCGCGGTTATCCGCGCGCATGATCAGGATTGCGTATTTGAGCGAGATGATGACGATCAGCGACCACAGGATAAGGGCGACGACCCCGATCACAGCTTCGGGCGATGGTGCACCGCCGCGGCTCGCTGCCTTTACGGCTTCCCGCAAGGCGTAGAGCGGGCTCGTTCCAATGTCGCCATAGACGATACCAAGTGCGCCCAGCGTTGCCGCCGCCGGAAGCGCGCGAACGCAGTAAGCAGGCTGCTCGGTGGAGAGTGTCGCCGGCACGCGGGATGTCACCTTTGGAGTGCAGTCGCGGATGCGTAGTACTCGGAATCACAATCAGCTGATACAGAAATGTGTGTCCCGGGCGCAGCGCAGCACGGAGTGGTGCGCTGCCGACCCGGATCGCACAAACTCGACCTTGCCGCACCCTGCCCCCGGGCAACTCGCATCCTCCCGCAACTACGGACTGAGGCTGGTTTCACTGCCGTTGCAGCGAATGATTCCGGTCTGGGCGGGTACCGTAACGCGACTTCGATGGGGATTGTCAAGGGGAAGCGGTGATCGGGCAGCAAACTCCTTGAGCAGCACGCACCGAACGAGAGGTCAGATCACGGCGGGGCCATGAGAAAGTCTCCCTTGCGCGAGTTTATTTGTTTGATCTGAAGCCGTTTCATCGTCCCGACCCGCGATGCTCTCAGTGCGCGGCGCGCGCGGCAGGTAGGGCTGGCCGTCGCTCTGCCGTGACGAAAGCACCAGCGTGCCAGAGCCACGCCTCTGAAGAGCGGCGAGTTCGGCGAGAACGTCGAGCGGGCGGGATGAACGGTCGCCTAACGAGCTGCAGGACGTTCCTCCTGGAACTGGGCGGCGATGAAGGATGCGGCGAAATCCGCATCACCTTGTATCCGGTCGGGCGCACGGCCCGGACCCCTAATCCTTCATGCACGGGTGAAGGCAAGGCCCAGTAAAGACGGGACCCGTCTACCAAAGCGGGCTCGGTAGGCCCGGCCTGGTTGGGTCGCACGTCTATCCTGGATGACGTCGGCCATCAGTACGCGCGGGCTCAAATGCGCTGGCGCAGCACGGCGTCGGTCGATCACCATCCCGGTCGTGACTTATCGCCAAAATGCAATCATCAGCTTGCGCGCCAGGGCGACGATGGTGATGTCCAGGATCCGACCCGATGGTGCCGACCCGCTGGCTGAACCAGCCGGCTCAATTCGCTGCCAAGCTCAAACCGCGGCCACAGCCAGGCGAGCTCGCCGCCAGAGTTCGGCCGCGCCGATTGCCGGCTTTGCTGATGCCTGGTCGCGGTGGCGACTCAGCTTTCGTCGGCGCTGTCTGGAAAGTGCGAAATAACTCCCGACTTGGCGCCGATTGTCGAATGAGCGGTAAAACACCTCGTGCATCAGCTTCTGCGCGCTTACCACTCCCAGCCCTCTGATATCGATCAACTGCGTGATCTTTTCCTCGATCGACCCACGGGCTGGCGTCCGCACTGCGGCTTTGCGCTTGGCGTCAAGCTCGGTGATCTGCTTATGCACCGAGCACACCCGCTAGTGCTCCAGCACGATTTCCCCTTCAGTCGCGCCGGCCAGCGCACGCCCGTCACCCGTGCGACGGTATCGAGCACCGGCGAGAAAGCCCCTCTTGATGCTGCATGACAACGCGAATTCAACCTGCGCGTGCAACAGACCGGTCGATGCAGGTGCTGTGTGAGGAACGTGCCTTCAGCAGGCGGTCGTGCTCGCTCGAGGCTCGGCGACGACCCACACCTCCGGCGAGGGACCGCCCATGCTGCACACCCCCGGCTCGCCACTCAGGTAATCCAACGGCGTGCCGCATCCGTTGCGCACGTGGATTTTCTCGGTCTTCGCCCACCACGTGCGTCGGTTGACCGAGCTGGCCGATCAATCACGTAGTTGATCACGCCTTGGCTCGGTGAGCCACCGATGCAGCAAGTGCCCGTCGTAACCGGCCTCGTAACACGCACGATACGCACCGGCTTGCCGGTTGTACTCAGCTCTGGCTCGCCACTTCGCGAGCCATGCGCTTAACGCGGCGAGGTCGCCTCCGTCGATCGTAAAATGGCCACTCTCTGCGAGCCGGGCAGCATCGCACCCCACTTCCACTTCGCTTTGCTCAGTTCAAAAGCCAAGTACACTGTGGATAGCGGCAGCGGCGGATGTGTCAGTAAGATTGAGCTTAGACATCTTGATCCTCGAGGGTTGGGTTGCAGATAAGGTTGGAAACCTACCCTCCTGACCATCCGCCACCCAAACCAAGATGCGGTCAGGGCGGGTTTGAAACCCGCTCCTACATCAGCGGTGATGAGGCCGCCAACCCAGGCGGCCTTAGACGCCAAAATGCACAAGCATTGTGCGCGCGATCCTGCCGATGGTGCCAATATATTTTCCGTCAAACATTGCTTGATCACAGCCGACAAGCAATATTCCTATGAGAGCCGCCGCGCGCAACATGGATCGCTTCCACCTTCCACGCGACAGTTAGCATCAAACCATTGCTGTTGGTTAAAGCCAATTAAGACAATTTGCGGAGTCAAATTTAAAGGACAGAAGCCACGGAATCAGGACACCACCCTCTCCTGAACATGAACATCCCAATGGAAGGGGCGGACCAAGGCATCAAAGCACCGCCGCTCAAGCAAACTCCAGGATGACGGCGTCGACCGCCAGGCTGTCGCCGCGCTTGGCGTGGATCTTCTTCACGATGCCGTCGCGGTCGGCGCGCAGGACGTTCTCCATCTTCATGGCCTCGACCACCGCAAGCGTTTCGCCGGCCTTGACCTCCTGTCCTTCGCCCACCGCAATGGAGACCACCAGTCCCGGCATCGGACAACGCACCGCCTTGCCGGAATCGATCACTTTCTTATCGGGCATCAGCCCGGCCGCTGCCGCCTCGCGCTCGGTATAGACGTAGGCACGGGTCTCGACACCATGATGAACGAGGTCGAACCCATTGAGCGCCGGCCGCACCTGGACGCGTATCGGGCGTCCATCCACGCTGCCCACCCACACCGGATCGCCGGGCTTCCATCCCGAGAGCAGGAGGTGGCCCTCGCTCGTGCCGCGCTCCACGAAACGCACTTCGAGTGCCGCAGCATCCGGCCCCGTCGTCACCGATCGCGGCGGCTTGGAGCGTGGGCTTGCCGTCGATCCGTGCCCCGCACGCGTGATGTCCAGCTTGACCTCGCTCCCACCGAGGCGCACCGCGCGGCGCCTTTCCCGGGTCACCGCACAACCGGGCTGCTGACCGGAGATCCGACGCCTTCGCTCGCCCACGACATGATCAATGGCGGCAGCGACCGCCGCCAGCACGCGCTCGACTTCTCCCTGCGGGGCAATGGCATGAAAGCCGCCGGGAAACTCCTCCGCCAGGAATGCCGTGGACAGTCTTCCTGCCTTCCAGCGCTCGTTTTGCATGAGCGCGGCGAGAAACGAAATGTTGTGGCGGAAGCCCTCGATGGTGAAGCCATCAAGGGCGTCAAGCTGGGCCGCGATCGCCTCCTTGCGCGTCGGGGCGTGGGTGATGAGCTTGGCGATCATCGGATCGTAGAACACCGGGATTTCGCCGCCTTCGTACACGCCGGTGTCGTTGCGGATGGTGATGCTTCGCGTGCTCGATTCCGGCGGCGGCCGATAGCGCACCAGGCGCCCGATGGAGGGCAGGAAATTGCGCGCGGGGTCTTCGGCATAGACGCGCGTTTCGACCGCCCAGCCCGAGAGCTTCACGTCGCTCTGCTTGAGCACGAGCTTCTCGCCCGCGGCAATGCGAATCATCTGCTCGACAAGGTCGATCCCGGTCACCAGCTCGGTTACCGGATGCTCGACTTGCAGCCGCGTGTTCATCTCGAGGAAATAGAAGCTCTTGTCCTGTCCCGCGACGAACTCCACGGTGCCGGCAAAATCGTAGCCGACAGCCTTCGCCAGCGCGACCGCCTGCTGGCCCATCTTCCGGCGGGTGTTCGCATCAAGCAGCGGGCTCGGCGCTTCCTCGACCACCTTCTGATTGCGGCGCTGAATGGAGCATTCGCGCTCGCCGAGGTGGATGACGATTGCCGTGCCTGTCGCCGAGGACCTGAATCTCGATGTGGCGCGGATCGACGATGAACTTCTCGATGAACACGCGCTCGTCGCCGAAGGAGGATTTCGCCTCCGAGCCGGCGCGCGCAAATCCGGCGGCAACCTCCGCCCTCGACCGCGCCACCCGCATGCCCTTGCCGCCGCCGCCCGCGGTGGCCTTGATCATGACGGGATAGCCGATTTCCTCGGCGACCCGCACCGCCTGCTCGGGATCGGCAATGACGCCGAGATGACCGGGAACGGTGGCCACCTTGCCGCCGCCGCTGCTTTCTTGCTTGCGATCTTGTCGCCCATGGCGGCGATCGCCTCGGGCTTGGGGCCGATGAAGACGATGCCGGCCTTCGCCAATTCTCGCGGGAAGGCTTCGCGCTCGGACAGAAAACCGTAGCCGGGGTGCACCGCCTCGGCGCCGGTTTTCTTGCAGGCGGCGACGATCTTCTCAATGACGAGATAGCTTTGCGATGCCGGCGCCGGGCCTATGGGCACCGCCTGGTCGGCCATCTCGACGTGCAGCGCATCCTGGTCGGCCTCGGAGTAGACCGCCACGGTTTCGATGCCGAGACGACGCGCGGTCCTGATGATCCGACAGGCGATTTCGCCTCGATTGGCGATCAAGATGCGTTTGAACATGCCGCGAATGGACCCAAACGGGGTCTCAGGCTTTGCGGTGCCGACGGCGAAATGTCAATCAGCGGCAACCTTCGCAACGCAATGGCGAAAACGAAGCCGACCCGGCCCTACATGAATGTCCGGGGTCCGCGCCGCGGCTCGCGCACGTGGCTGGCAATCCACGCGAGCACGTAAGCATCGACTTCCGGCGAGTTGCGAATTCTAGCCCATTCCGCTGCACTCAGAAGACGCGCGCCCAGCCGCACGACGATGGGCGAACTCTTGATCGCCGCAATGAGTGCCCGCAAACTGCCGGCGGACGAAATCCGGCGCGCCATGATACTCTCCCATCCCGTTGCCGGAGGCCACTGAATTGGAAAAAGCCGATCCCGTGAGCTAACCCCGTAGCAGGTGGCAGGTTCCCTCACTCCCCAAATAGTCGCGGGAGACCGCCTTCCGGTTCGAAATCAATCTTGCACAATCCTAGCCCACCGGCGCGTTCCGGTGACGGCAGTGACAGGGCGAAGTTGCGACACTTCCCCAGAAAAATGCTGGAAATCACAAGGAAATGCGTGTGACTGCGGCGAAACGGGCGCCGAATACCTCCTCCTCACGGCGAGGCGAAATGTCGCGACCGAGCGTAGCACCATCACAATTGGCTACAGAAAATCCGGGCGCAGCGCAGCACGAAGTGGTGCGCTGCGGACCGGGACACGGGTCAAGCATTGCGAAACCGGGTAGTAGCGCTCCACCTGCCCGCAATCTCCGATTGCGGCTTTGTCGGACCGGGAGCAAGGCTTGCGGGGCGCGCAAGCCCGCGTCGCGCCGGCGATGCCGCAGCCGCCCGCCTGCCATCAGTGCGCAAATCCCCGAAAAATTCTTCTTTCCCTGCACGGCCTTGCGGTGCGTCCGTCATCTGATTTCGCGCTCTTTCGAGGAACCGTGCTTTTGTTGCGCGCTGCTGGCCGTTCGCCCGGGCAGCGGCTATAATTTCTCTCCCCAACCCAGCATCATGGCTGCACGCGACGGAGGTGAGCGATGGCTCTCGCGATCAATGATACTGCCCCGGATTTCGAAGCGGAAACGACAGAAGGCAAGATCCGCTTCCACGATTGGATCGGCGACACCTGGGCGGTGCTTTTTTCACACCCCAAGGATTTCACACCGGTGTGCACGACCGAGCTCGGCTATATGGCCAAGATCAAGCCGGAATTCGACCGGCGGGGACGTGAAGATCATCGGCCTGTCGGTGGACCCGGTCGACAAGCACGCGCAGTGGTCGAACGACATCAAGGAGACGCAAGGGCTTTGCGCCCAACTATCCGATGATCGCGGACACCGATTTCAACGTGTCCAAGCTCTACGGCATGCTTCCCGCCGCGGTGTCCGGCGATCCGGCCAAGCGTACGCCGGCCGACAATCAGACGGTGCGCAATGTGTTCGTCATCGGACCCGACAAGAAGATCAAGCTGATCCTGGTCTATCCGATGACCACCGGTCGTAATTTCGACGAGGTCCTGCGGGTGCATCAATTCGCTGCAGCTCACGGCCAAGCACAAGGTCGCAACGCCGGTGAATTGGAAACAGGGCGAAGACGTGATCATTGCGGGCTCGGTCACGGACGAGGACGCAAAGAAGCAGTATCCGCAGGGCTGGAAAGCGCCGAAACCCTATATCAGAATCGTGCCACAGCCGAAGGCTTGAAGAGTCCCGACCGGGTTCAAAGACGCCCCGTTCGACAACGTGTGCTACATCGGCTGCGGGGTCACAACCGGAATTGGCGCGGTCATCAACACGGCGATCTCGTCGACCTCACAAAGAGCGGCGCAGATCAACGAAGGAAAGTCGATCAGGAGCGTCGTGACATACTAGAGCGGGATGATATTTCTTCGAATTATCATTCCTTGAATTATTATTCCGCTCTGCTTCTTTGTTTGAGCATGATCTTTATCCGAAAACCGGTATCCACTTTTCGGGATTATGCTCTGATGCAGGTTTCGACCCTGCGCGCGACGAAATCGAAGATGATGCGAAATAAATGTTGCCCCAACTTTTGACGGAATTGAAGCCTACGCTCGCTCAATATCTGCCGGCAAGCCGACATTGCGGTTCAATTCTTCACGATTTGCGCATGGGCTCCTGGAAGCACATTTGAAAGCTGCATCGCACTGCGAAGACAGCTTGCTTAACTGTTAACCATGAATGTACCGGCGGACGCCACGCTGCGGGCGCATTTGGCACCGAAGCAGATGACGGCCAGTTCACCCGGGAGCGCTTTCGTCGAGTGGAAGAATGGGCGACATCGTCAACCTTCGCATTGCCCGCAAGAGGGCTAAACGCCAAATGGCTGCGCACGCGGCAGCCGTCAACCGGTTGGAGCGCGGTCGCAGCAAAGCTGCGCGCAAGCTCGCAGCCGCGCGCGCAGAGAAGATCGCCAGGGACCTCGACGGCCGCAGAATTGAAACGGGAGAGGAAGGATGAAGTCCCCGGTTGTCAAACGTTCAATCGTCATCGCCGGTCACAAGACCAGCGTGAGCCTTGAAGATGCATTCTGGAAAGCGCTCAAGGAGATCGCAAGCGGCCGCCACATGCCATTGTCGGATCTCGTCGGCGTAATCGATTCGGAGCGCCAGCACGGCAATCTATCATCGGCGATCCGCCTGTTCGTGCTCGACTTCTATCGAAATCAACTATCCGAAGAAACAAAGCCACGCGACGAAGCGCGTGAGGCGATGGCCAATCGGCCCGTTCCGGCGTGAGCTTCAACGCCCTTCGCGCGTTCATGGTCATTGCACGCCGAACAACAACTGGCGGGGCATGACCTCCGGCCGCGTGTCCTGCGGAGCCAGCTCCCCGGTCGATGGTTTTGGCTTTTGGGCGTTCCGCACCGGTGGACGTGGGCGTGATGCATCCGGGCCGGAGGGGACGACGGCGGGCGGGCTGCTGTCCGTGGGCGCGCCTTGCGTTGCGGTCTGTTCCGGCTGCCGTTGATCGACAGGTCCGGTAACGGACACGGACAATTCGCGGCGCTCAAGCACATCGAGCTTCTTCGACTGCTGCTCCACCGCACGCAGCGCGAGCCAGCTGGCGAACGTGGTGACATCGATGCTCCGCTTGGGCGCATTGACTGCGCCCTTGAGCGCCACGGCGATTTCGGGCGGCGCGTTCGGCGAGACGCTGGCTGCGGCTGCGCTCGACAGGAGCAGCCGCGCGTCGATATCGTTGTCGGCCAGACTGACGCGCCCATTGAGCGCGAGCTCGGCTCCGCGTTCGCCTGCCATTGCATTGGTCAGGCGGGCTTGACCTGCGGCAATGGTGACGGTGCCTTCTGCGCGGGCGATGGCCAAGGTGCCGTTCGCCAGCGCGGAATCCATTCTCTCCCGCAGCCGGTTCGATTCGATGGGCAGACCTTGATCCACTGCACGCATCACGATCTCGAATGCTCTCGGATCGAGCCGCGCTACCCGCCCGTTTTCCAGCGTAAAGGTACCGCCGCCTTCGAGGGAGCCGACCAGCGCCACCGCACTCATCCCCGCCCCTTCGGCGGCAACGTCCAGCCGGAGCCGCCCCGTAATTGTTCCGTCGCCGGGAAGCAGCTCGGCGGCATTGGCGCCGACCAGTGCGATGCGACTGCGGGCAATAAGTCCCTCGCGGTCGCGCAGGAAGATCAGCTCCCCGGTGACACGCCCGCCCGCGACGCCGGCTTCGGTGATCTGCAAAGCGATCTGTGACTCGCCAAAGTGAAGCACCCCTTTGAAATCTCGCGCCTCCAGCTTCGGCGTGAGCGTGACGCGCGCCGATTTGACGGAAACTTCACCGCTCAGCGGACCGAGCATTTGCTCAAACGGCTCGGTTGGCCAGAGCATGCCGGGGTCTGCGCCCGCGCCTGCGGCGCGAACCGGAACTCCCACCCCTGTTGCAATTGCACTCGGAAGGTCGATGGCAGCCAAATCGATTTCACCCTCTATGGTCATCGGCCGCTGCATGCCGATGGCAAGGCGGCCGCCGAGCGCGGCCCCCGCAACGGTCCCCCTGATATCCGCCAGACGCAGCGTGCCCTCCGCCAGGGCAAGCCGCGTCGCCAATGACACCGGCACAAGCTCGGCGAGACGCCCGCCCGTCACCGGTCGGGGCGAGCGGATGTTCGCGTTGCTGAGCTTGAGATCCAGCTCGGCACGCGGGCTCCCCTGCCGCGAAATGCGGACCCGGCCGTTGCTCGAAATGGCGAGCGGGCCGGCAGTCAGCTGACTATCGACGTCGAGCGCGCCGTCCAGCGTGCCTTTCGCCGTCAGGGCCAGCCGGCCGGGCCGCCGATCGACGGAGATGTAGCGGTCCAGCGTCAGCAATTCGATCAGGGCTGCACCGTCATCGGTCTCCACGCGTCCCATGAGATTGAGCTTCGCCCCGCCCAACGCCGCGACCTTGTCCGCCTTGAACGCATCGCTCGCGCCACTCGCGTCCCCCAGCACGGCAAGACGGAACGTCCCGGCACGGCCATCAGCCTTGAATTTGGCGCTCGCGAGCGAGTTGGCCGCAGCGCCCGGATCCATCGTCAGCGAGGCGCGCAACAAGACCGGGGTAACACGCCCGGCCGAACGCCGAACCTGCTCTGCCGTCTCGGGGGCGAATTTTTCCAACACCGCCAGCACACCGTCGAGCGAGCGTGCATCGAGATCGAGGGTCATCGTCCCGCGTGGCGACGCCAGCCTGGTGTCGATGCGGCCCCTGACCGCCAATGCCGCGCCGCCGAAATCCGCGACCATGAGAGGATCGATGTCCAGCCCGTTGGCATCGAGCCGCACGTTCACGTCGGCCTGTTTGGCCTGCACGCCGAGGACCGAGGCACGGCCGATCTTCAGCGAGAGAGCGCCTTCGCGCGGCCAGGCAAATGCCTTGTCACCAAGCATTGCCCCGGCGAGAGCGTATGCACGGTCGAGATCGATCTCGGGTGTCGTCAGCGCAGCGTCCAGGCGCGCCGCCCGGTCATCGCCGCCCCAGGCGTACGCGAAACGTCCCGCCACATGCATGCGATCGAGCTCGAGGTTCAGCCGCTCGACGGTGATCGCCTCATTCGAGAGCGCGACATCCCCGGTAAGCCGCAACGCTCCACCGGCAAGGGGCCCATCGCTGCGGTCGGTCAGCCAGGCAACGAGTGCGCGCGGATCATTCGCTTCGATGTTGGTCGATCCCACAAACTGCACGCCGGAGGACAGCTTTGCCAGGCTTCCGCCAAGACGCACCTGGGTCATGCCGGGCGCGCGGAACTCCAGCGTTCTGATGTCAAGACGTTCTCCGTCGGTTTGCAGCTCGGCGCCGAGACGCTGCAGCACCGCTCCGCCCAGACTCGCGGATTCGATCCTGACGCTGACTTGCGCGGGAATGGGTATTCGCAGGCTACCGGTGAGGGCCTCCGCCAGCGTCTTGGCGGCAGCAAGCGGCCGCCGGTGGTTAGCCTCGAACAGCCCCGGCATCCGATCAAGATCGATCTGCGGCGACGAGAGCGCGACGTTCACGCTGGGCTCGCGCCCGAATTTGAGATGGGCATTCCCGCGCAATTTTGTCGCGCGCTCGTCCGGACCATATTGGAACTCGATTTGCTCGAGCTCCGCCGCGGCGCTGTCTCCCTTGAGGCGGCCGGCAAGACGCCATGGCTCGATGATGGGCGACTGCGCGCCGGCGGGGGCGCGTCCAACGGGACGCGCGAATTGGACCTGGCCTTCGAAACGCGGTGCACCATGATCGAACGAAATCAATATGTCGGCTTCGGCCGTCAGCGGACGATCGATGGGATCAACGGCGAGCCGAAGCTTGATTCCGCTGTCCTCATCGAGGCGGCCGGTCGAAATCCGATAGGGAAAATGCTGACCGGCGACGACGAAAGACCCCTCGCCCCTGAGCGGCCCGCTCAGTGACCGCAACTCGCCTCGGAATTCCAGCTTCTCGAGCACGAGGCGTGAGCCGCTTGCCGCGTCGGCGAAAACTGCGCGGCCATCCCGGATGTGCAGGCGTTCGATTGAAACACCTTCCGGCTTGAAGCTGACCTTCGGCGCCGACCAGTCCATGTGCCCGGTGGCATCGAGGCCGGCGGCGAATTCGGGCCCTTCCAGACGAGCGTCGGTGATCCGCCATTCGCCTCTGACCAAGGCGCCCAGCCCGAACTCGATGCGCAGCGCCCGCGCGCGCACCTTGCCAAGATCGTCCGGGCGCGCGATCTCGATGCCTTGCATGACCAGCGTCGGCGTTGGCAGTAGGCGCGCGTCGATGGCACCGGTGATGTGAAAATCCAGCCCTGTCAGCCGGCTTGCGCGCGCCTCGAACTCTCCGCGGTAACGGCTCCAATCGACGACAAGCGGCCCCAGCAGCGCGGTTGCCAGCGCCAGGATCAGCGCAATCGCGAGACCAAGCAGCGTCGTCTGCACACCGTCTCCACAGCTTGTCTAGAGCGGGATGATTTTTCCTCGGATCACCATCCCGCTCTACTTCTTTTGGTTGAGCATGATCCTTTCCGAAAACCGGTATCCGCTTTCCGGGATCATGCTCTAGGGACGCGTCACACTCTCCGACCTGCGCCGGCCGGAGAGGGCTTAATCGTCACGGATTTGATATTCATCATCATACCACAATAGCCGGTTGTGGCCGTTCACTTTCGGTGCGGCACGGACCGCCAGCAGGAGACCCCGTTTCGAGGGCTATTTTATGTCTATTATCAATTGATTGGAGCCAATTCACGCAATCGGGAAGCGTTTTCGTGTGGCGGCTGCCGGCGCCGCCTGGGTTCATTCCAGCGGAACAATCTTTCCCGGATTTATGATGTTCTGAGGGTCCAAGGCCCGCTTGATTGCGGCCATGGCTGCGAGCGTCGTCGCACCGAGCTCGCAAGGGAGATATTTCATCTTGCCTTGACCGACGCCATGCTCGCCGGTGCAGGTACCGTCCAGGGCGAGCGCACGCTCGACCAGCCGCTCGCATAGCATTCGCGCAGCCTTGACTTCGTCAACGTCAGCCATGTCGACCAGCAAGGTGAGGTGGAAATTGCCGTCGCCGACATGGCCGAGAATGGGCGCAATCAACCCGTGCGCCGCGATGTCGCGCTGCGTTTCGGTGACACACTCGGCTAATCGTGAGATGGGCACGCAGACATCGGTGGCAACCGCTTGCGCGCCCGGCCGCAGACCGCGCCCCGCCCAATAGGCATCATGCCGCGCCTGCCACAGGCGCGTGCGGTCCTCCGACTTGATGGCCCATTCGAAAGCGGCTGCGCCGAGATCGCGCGCGATCTCGCCGAAGCGTTCGGATTGCTCGGCAACGCCGGCCGGCGAACCATGGAATTCGACGAACAGCATCGGCGCCTCGGGCAAGGAGAGCTTGGAATAGAGATTGGTCGCCTTCACCTGCAGCTCGTCCATCAATTCGACGCGCGCTATGGGAATGCCGGACTGGATAGTCGCAATTGCCGCCTTGCATGCCGCCTCGACCGAGGGAAACTGACAATGGCCGGACGAAATCGCCTCGGGAATGCCCGACAGCTTGAGCGTGAGCTCGGTGATCACGCCGAGCGTGCCTTCCGACCCCACCAGCAGCCGCGTGAGATCGTAGCCTGCCGACGACTTCCTGGCACGGCGCGCGGTGGTTATCAGCTCGCCATTCGCCAGGACCGCTTTGAGCGCGAGGACGTTATCCTTCATGGTGCCATAGCGCACTGCATTGGTGCCCGAGCAACGCGTCGCCGCCATTCCCCCGAGCGAGGCGTCGGCACCGGGATCGAGCGGGAAGAAAAGCCCCTGATCGCGCAGATGCTCGTTGAGCTGCTTGCGCGTGATGCCCGGCTCGACCACGCAGTCCAGGTCGTCCGAATTTACCGCCAGCACATTGTTCATGTCGCGAAAGTCGATCGACACCCCGCCAAAGGGCGCGTTGACGTGACCCTCAAGCGACGTCCCAGTCCCGAAGGGGACGACCGGCACCGCGTGCGCGGCGCAGATGCGGACAATATCCTGCACATCGACGCTCGATTGCGGAAACACCACCGCGTCCGGCGGCTCGTTGGCGATCCAGGTCGTGGTATTGCCATGCTGCTCGCACACCGCGTGCGAGGTGACCAGCCGATTGCCGAATTTCGCCGCCAGATCGGCTACCGCAGCCTCAATGGCGGCCGGATCCCGGCGAGCCTGATTGATCGCTTTTCCACTAATGCCATTCCGCAAATTCCGGACGTGCTAACCCTATCAGAAGCGCGCTCGCCTTGCACTTCTGCGCATGTTCGCCTTGACTATCGTTGAAGCAAGGACCTCACTAAACCATGCAATGCGGACAAAGCGGCCTAGCACCCGGAACCACAATAGTCAGGCGTTTGCGAAACCGGGCACTACGGTAGTGCGGTGAATTGCAGGAGCCCGTCCAGATAACTCTGTCCGGTTGGAACCAACATGATCGATCTTCGTTCGTTGCATGACTGATCGGAGGCGACGATTGGAATTGTTTGGACAATCCTCATCGGGTTCGTGGCGGGGATGATCGCGAAATTCCATGAAACTGTCGTTACAGGGGCGGGACGATGCTCGTCCGCGCTCCGCATGCTGACGGCACCGTGAAGCACGAGCAGAAGGATGATGAATATGAGCCGCGGGTATCCCTCCATGACCGCCCTGTTGGCCCTCCTCGCTGTGGCCGGCTACCAGAACAGAGACAAGATCGCGCAATGGCTCGATGCAGCGCAGCGCAAGGCGGGTGCACCGGCGCCGGCACCTCAAGGCAGCGCGGGCGGGAACACCCT
This sequence comes from uncultured Alphaproteobacteria bacterium, assembly GCA_963820365.1. GTDB lineage: Bacteria > Pseudomonadota > Alphaproteobacteria > Rhizobiales > Xanthobacteraceae > VAZQ01. The sequence continues at coordinate 65,403 of CAWFZR010000010.1, forward strand.
CCCCGGAAACTTGGGTGGGGCGCTGGGCGGGACCAGCATCGGCGATCTGTTGAGTGGTGGGCTTCGCGATCTGGTGGAAACCTTTAAACGGGCAGGCCACGGTGACGTCGCGGACTCGTGGGTCGGCCGTGGACCGAATAAACAGATTGCTTCTTCTCAATTGGAACAGGCAATAGGATCGGACGTGTTGGAGACTTTGTCACAACAGACCGGCTTGTCGCGAGAAGAGATTCTTTCGAGGCTCTCGAAAAATCTTCCGGAGGCGGTGGACAAGTATACGCCAGAGGGGCGAATCCCGACGCCAGCAGACGTTTCGCGACCCTAAGGCGGTTCCCGCTCATATTGAATCGGTCGTCATTGCCGGGCTTGACCTGGCTTGACCCGGCAATCCATCTTTTTCGCAAGAAGATGGATGCGCGGGTCAAGCCCGCGTCATGACGCGGAGGAGGCTGGTTCGATTTGAGCGGAATCCGCCATAGTCGAGGTGCGCTCACCTTATCTCGCCGCGCCCTCTCCGACGACAACGAACGGTGCCCAATAGGCGGGGTAGGCGTTGCGCGGATCGGAGGGGTCGTCGATGTAGGCGAGCATGGCGCGGCGCAGCGCCTCGGCGCGACCAAGCGACGGATCGGACTTCATCACGTCGAATGTCGCGGTGGTGAGCCGCATCGCCGCGTTGCTCTCCACCGCCCAGTGCGTCACGAGCAGCGCCCGCGCGCCGGCATAGAAGAAGGCGCGGGCGAGGCCTGACAATGCTTCCGCGCCGGGCTTGTCGCCGGCAATGGTGTTGCAGGCGGAGAGCACCACCCAGTCCGCGTTGAGCTTGAGCTGCGCCACCTCGCTCGCGGTGAGGAGACCGTCGTCGGCCTCGCTTGGCTCTCTCGGCAAGGTCCGCCTCCTCGCATTCCTTCGCAACAACGCTCGCGCACTCGACCCGCGACAGGCCGCGCTTCTCGGCTTCCGCTTGCGTGCACTCCGCCCGCTGCAATCCGCGATGCAGCGCGTCCACATCAAGTCCGCGTCGGATCGCCGCCACTTTCTCTGCAAGGGCTTCGCCCTTAAGCGGGATCGTCCTCCACTCGAAGCCCTCGCGCGTGAGCGCAAACACGTAAATCTCCCAATGCTTCTCGCCGCTGAGGAAGAACACCAGGGCCTCATCACCGCCGAACAATTGTTGCAGCTCCTCGGGCTTGAGCGGCTGCGGGCTCGCCAGCGCCGCATACGCCGGGAACTCCCGTGCCAGTCGCGCGGTGTTGGCGGCCTGTTTTCTTTCAATCTCGGCAATCTCTTTGCGCAGGGCGTCGAGCGCGGTGGGACTTTGCCGATCTTGCGGCTGTGAGAGGGCGGCGAGAAGCGCCTTGTCGCGGTCGCGCCAGAAGGCGGACAGGTCCTGACGCTGGCGCACCAGCGCGGCAAGCGCATCGCTGCCGGCGGCAAAGCGCAGGCCCATTTGCTGGACCGCGGCCGCGGCGGACGAGTGGTTCGCCCATTGCGCCATCTCGAAAGCTTCCCGCGTCGCTGCGGGCAATGGTTGAATCCCCTCCTGAACGGCCGCGTCGAGATAAGCGATGTGACGCAGGAAGTAGCCCGCACGGTGGGCAACCAAACCGCTGGACTCGGATTTCTGCGCAGCGCCGGAGGCTTCGGCGGCCGCATGGGCGAGCACCACGGCCGTCGCCTTGCGGATATGCTCAACTGCGCTTTTGTTATCGTGAGCACGAGATTCCATCGTCGCAAGACCGAAGAAATTCTCGGCCACCTCCGGGTGACTGGCGCCGAACGCCTGCTCGCGGATTGCCAGCGCCCGCTTGTAGAGCGCTTCGGCGTCCGCGTACTTGGCTTGGTTCCCGTACACAGCGGCCAGGCTCCGGAGGGTTATAGCCACACTGGGGTGATCTGCGCCGAGCGCCTTCTCCTTGGTCGCCAGGGCGCGCGTGAGGAGCCCTTCCGCGTCGGCGTACTTCGCTTGGTTCCCGTGCACAGCGGCCAGATTGTGGAGGGTTATGGCGACACCGGGATGATCTGCGCCGAGCGCCTTCTCCTTGATCGCCAGCGCGCGCTTGTGGAGCCCCTCGGCGGCGGCGTACTTGCCTTGCTCCTCGTACAGGCCGGCCAGGTTGTTGAGGGTCTTGGCCACTTCGGGGTTGTCTTGGCCGAGCACTTTTTCGCGAATCGCCAGCGAGCGTTTGTGGAGACCCTCGGCGGCGGCGTACTTGCCTTGCGAGTGGTAGACGTTGGCCAGGTTGTTGAGGGTATCGGCCACTTCGGGGTTGTCTTGGCCGAGCACTTTTTCGCGGATCGCCAGCGAGCGCTTGTAGAGACCCTCGGCGTCGGCGTACTTGCCTTGCTCCTGGTACAGGTCGGCCAGGTTGTGGAGGGTATTGGCCCCGCTGGGATGATTGCCGCCACGCGCCTTCTCGTTGATCGTCAGGGCGCGCTTCAAGAGGCCCTCGGCCTCGGCGTAGCGGCCTTGCTCTTTGTACACGACCGCCAGGTTGCCAAGGGTATCAACTACCTCCGAGTGGCCTGCGCCGAGCGTCTTCTCACTGATTGCCAAGGACCGCTTCCAGAGGCCCTCGGCCTCGGCGTACTTGCCTTGCTTCCAGTACACACGGGCCAGCTCGTACGGGGCCACCGCGTAGTTACGGTGATTAGGGCCGAAGCGCGCCTTGACGCCGGCCTCAAGCATTTGCGCCTCCACGAGAGCAGCGGGATAAGTGCCAGTAGCAATAAATTCGTTTAACCGTTTTTGAATCGCGTTGAGATCGCCCTGCTGCCCCACAGCCGGCGCCATGGCGATGAGCACCAAGAATGTTGCACCCAGAAGGACATTGAGGAAGCGCAAGATCACGGCGCGAGCGGTAACAGCGGCAAGGCGCATGGTAAGCCCCTGCAAATCATCCTTCATAAACTGTGCCATATGGCCGATGGGATCGGAAGCACGCGCCTGCCAAACAATTTGGAGCGTGCGCGATGCGCGCGACGCCATGTGCGAACGGGAGCCCAGTGCGAACAGGAGTCCACCCGCCGCACGGGCCTGGTCTCAAGGTGCGGGTACTTGCGATTCCGCACGCCGGCGCACGACACCGCCGACCAGGGACGCAACGCTTGGAATTTCATCTTCCCCAAATGCCAGCGGGCGGCACAGATCCATGACGATGATTCCCAGCCGCGCCATGCGATACGCGGCGTAGAGCGCGTCCGCGGTGCTGGTGGCAATGCGCTCGGTGACCGCGCCGCCGAGGTGCTGCACCAGGGAGGCACTGGCGAGGTCCACCGCGCCGAGCTTGCCTGCCTCGAATACCAGCCGGCGCAGCAGATGGAGGGTCGTCGCCGCGGTCGGCCGATGGCCGTAGGACCCCGCGATTGCGCGCACCATGCGCACCCCGACGGCAAGGAAGAAGACCACATCGGTCAAGGCCGTCGGACTGATGGCGGTGATGCCGAAGGCACGCAGAACGCTGCTGCGGATATGCGTCTCCGCCCTTTGGTCGAGCGGCTTCACGACGATGCGAGAGAACAGCTCCAGCTGCTGCGACCTGCCGTGGTGCGCCTGAACTTGCCGCTGGAAGGCCTCGATCGCCCCGTTCATCTCGCGGTCGCGCGGCACGACCGCCAGAACGTCCGCGACCGCGGCACGCGTCTGCGCCGGCGTAAGCGCGGCATCGGAAAAGCGTCCACGGACGGCCTCGACGCTCTTGAGGCGCATCAGGCTCGCGAGCTCGCGCGCGACGACCGCACCCGCCCCGCCCACTCCGGCGGTAACGGCGATTGTCGCGAGAATCCCCAACGCGGCGCTGCGCTCAAACGCTCCGGAAATCCAGCCGATGGCATCGACCGCCACCCATCCGGCCAGGAACACTGCCACGCCGGCCATCCCGAACGTCACGATGCGATCCGGTCTGCGCGCCGGCTCGCGCGCAACAGCAACGATTGCCCGGTCGGCCGGCACCACGCCCCCGACCCGATCGGTCTCGATCACCTGCGGTCCTGCGACACGCAATGCCGCCGGTTCGTCCGGCGCCTCCACCTCGATGACGCGGGCAGCGAAAGGGATGTGGCCATCGCGCAATGCGTCGCTCATCGCAACCAGTCTCCAAGCAGGAACTCGAGCGCGAGATCGAGATTGATATGCGCGATTCCGTCGACCGGTGCGGGGTCGATGGCAGGCGGCTCGAACACCGGCACATTGAGGAACGGCGATCCCCAGGCATCGGCGCGCGGAGGACGGATTGGCACATTGCCGACGAAGAATTTCGACTGCATCTTCGCTCCGACCGGCCGGCCGATCACGACCTGTACCCGCTGGCCGTCGATCACCTGGGAATCCTCCGCGGTGGAGATCACGGAAGCGATCGCAGTCACATCCAATTGCGCATTGCTGCTCTTGACCTCGAGCGCGGGAAGCGCAGCCATGTTCCGCAGCAAAGCTGCGAGATGATCGCGCTGGATATCCGGGACATGATCGGCCTTGGTGGCCGCGAACAGCGCTTTGTCGATATGCGGACCAAGCAGCAGCTTGGAGAGAATTCCGCCATGACCATAGCGGAAGCTGTCGACGATGATTCCCAGCGCCCGCCGCGCGTCCTCGAAGGCCTCGCGGCCGGCCAACAGTGCGTGCAGGACATCCACGAGGACGATCTGTCGCGAATAATGCCGGAAGTGGTCCTCGTAGAACCGGCGCACCGCTTCGCGCTTGTAGACCTCGAAGCGCTCTGCCATGAGGGCGCCGAGACTGTGAGGCGCGGGCGCATCGACTTGCGCGCTCACATCGACCGGGGCAAACCAGAGATAAGGCACATCCGCGAGCGTTCCTCGGCACAGGAACCGGCCGGGCTGAAGACAGCTCAAGCCAAGCTGATCGCGCGCCTTCAACAGAAACGCGCAATAGAGGTCATGCGCCTGCTTCGCGACTTCGTCGCTCGCAGGCTCATCGGCCCGGTGCCGGGCGATGAAGGCGAGGAAGTCGCCGGCGATCTCGGCTCGGCTCCCACTGCGCATCAAGGCCATGGTCGCGCGCGACCAATCGGCAAAGCTCTGGTCCAACAGGGGGAGGTCGAGCAGCCATTCGCCGGGATAATCGACGATCCTCACCGTCACCTTTGCCGGGGCACCGGTGACCTCGCTGAGAAGCTTGCCCATCGTGTTGGCCGGCGTGAAGCGCAGATCGAGGCCGATCTCGCTGATGTCGACGGTGCGAGTGGGCCAGTCCGGGAGGCTTCCGGCCATTTTTTCGATATTGCTGAAATAAGGGAAGCGCGGCAGCCGGTGAGCCTTGGCGCTTTCAAGATTGGCGGCGATCAGGCGGCGCTCACCGGTCACCTCGAGGAGCGGCATCCGGTTCGGATTGTGGAGTGCGCTCAGCAGATTATGGATCAGGCTGGTGATGAACACGGTCTTGCCGGACCGGCTGAGCCCGGTCACCGCCAGCCAGACAGTTGCCGAGCCCGCAAATTCGCCGATATTGCCGACCAGACGCCCCGACGCTTGGGCAAAGATCGGCGGCAGCCAGCTCAAGTTCAACAGGGGCGTCATAATTTCACGTCGGCCGCCATCAGATGGGCTCACAGGGCACGCCGCGCAAGTGCCGGCCGAGGTGGCGCAGGCCGCATTGCTGGGCTGGGTCGAAACCGATTATGCTTGGCCCGAGCATGCGCGCCGCATCCCCACTACCCCGTTCGCAAATGCTTGACTCGTGTCCCGGATGCAGTGCAGCGCGCCCGCTATCGGTGGAGATTTGTCAGTCGGTCGCATTTTCTGCGGAAAACCGGTGTCCGCTTTTCCGGAAAATGCTCAAAGCAGCAGGAGGAACCCATGATCACCGCCATTGTTCGGTTTACGCTCCCGCACGGCACCAGCCTCGATGCCGCGACCGCCATGTTCGAGAAATCGGCACCCAACTACAAGGACGCACCGGGATTGGTCCGAAAGTATTATCTCTACGGCGAGAATGGGATCGGCGGCGGCGTCTATCTGTGGGAGAGCCGCGAGGCCGCTGACCGGCAGTACTCCGCGACGTGGAAGCGCATGATCGCGGAGAGGTACGGCACGCCGCCGGAAATCACCTACTATGAGACGCCGGTCATCGTGGATAATGCGAGCGGCAAAGCGAGTGCCGAGGCCGCCTGAACGTCGGGCGACCGAGGTCAGGCGATATCTTGGATGCTCGACCCTGGCTAACAGGCAATCGAATGCCATTTGAACGGCGCGAGTTCATCACGCTGCTCGGCGGCGCGGCAGCGTGGCCGCGTGTGGCGCGCGCGCAGCAACCGACGATGCCAGTGATCGGGGTCCTCGATCCCAGGTCCCCTGATGCGGTGGTGGACCGTCTGCGCGCTCTTCGACAGGGCCTGAAAGGGACAGGCTACGTCGAGGGCGAGAACGTGACTATCATCTACCGCTGGGCCGAGAATCAAATTGATCGGCTGCCCGAATTAGCGACCGAACTGATCCAACGACGGGTCAACGTAATCCTCGCGGTGGCGCCGCCAGCAATACTCGCCACAAAGGCGGCGACTGCGACAATTCCGATTGTCTTCGTAGTCGCCCAAGACCCGGTCAAGCTGGGTCTGGTCGCAAGTCTCTCCCGGCCGGGCGGCCACCTCACGGGAGTCAATTTTCTCAATGCCGAGTTGGACGCAAAGCGCCTGGAGCTCCTACATGTGTTGGTGCCTGGGGCTGTTCGCGTCGATGTGCTCGTCAATCCGGCCGATGTTACGAATACCGAGTCGACATTGAGACAAGTGAACCCCGCTGGCCGCGCCATGGGGTTGCAAATCCGGGTCCTCAACGCAAGCACAAGCCGCGAGATCGATGCGGCTTTCTCAGGTTTTGCCCGCGAAAGGCCCGATGCACTCTTCGTCGGCCAAGCCCCGTTCCTAGCCAGCCGACGTGTTCAGTTGATCCTGCAAGCGGCGCACCACAGAATGCCCGCGTCCTATTCGGGTGCTGAATATGCCGAGGTCGGCGGGCTGATGAGCTACGGAAGCGACGTTGCGGATGCCTTTCGTGAGGCGGGCATCTATGTCGGCCGCATCCTCAAGGGCGCAAAGCCCGCAGAGTTACCCGTCGTGCAGTCGAACAAGATCGGGTTGATCATCAACCACCAGACCGCCCGGGTGCTCGGCCTCACCGTGCCGCCGTCGCTGCTCGCTACCGCCGACGAGGTGATCGAATAGAGGCGCTGCTTGGTGCATGAGTCCGCAGTTGGCGCCGGGTTGCCGAGCCGACACGTCTGCTTGCACGGAGAGTTTTGGGGTTCGGACCCGCATTCTGTGCGCAGTCACCGAGCATTAAGCGACTCATGTAACGCTCGCGCCGGGGGTCGCCCTGGTGCACCACGCGATCCCCCTGAACCGGAGGGGATCACACGACCATGTTGACGCCAGGCGAAATTCGCCGGCTTGGGCGAGCAGGCGAGCCCGCTCAAGCGACGGTTCCGGCGCCGGGTACCGTGCACCCGGCGACTCTCGACGCGACCACGGACACCCTGGTGGCGACCCTGCGAAAGCAGCTCGCAGACATGCGGCAGGACCGCGACCACTGGCGCGGTATGGCGGAGGCGATGACCCGCCAGATCGCGGAAGCGACCACCCGCCGGGTCATCGACCAGCGCGGGCAGCGGCCGTGGTGGAAGCGGCTCGTCGGCTAAGAAAGCAGTGCGTCAACAGCGAATTTTGCTGTGGTGCAAAACGCAAGCTGTCATTCAACGATTGTGGTAGGGTCTGGCCCTCGACCTGCGGGGGTAATGCCATGAGGCGACGGGAGTTCATCACTTTTCTCGGCGGCGCGGCGGTCGGGTGGCCGTTCGCGGCGCGCGCGCAGCAGCCCGACCGCGTGCGTCGGGTCGGCGTGCTCTTCCCGCTCACCGCGGACGATCCAGAGACACAGGCGCGGAAAGCGGTGTTCGAGCAAAGCCTGGACCACTTGGGCTGGACGGTTGGCCGCAACCTGCAGATCGACTATCGCTTGGCCGGTGGCGCCGCCGACCCCATACGTCGATCCGCTGCCGAACTGGTTGCGCTCGCGCCCGATGTGCTCATGACCTTTGGCAGCGCGACCATAGGGCCGGTGCAGCAGGCGACCCGTACCATCCCAATCGTGTTTGTGAATGTTGCCGATCCGGTGGGCGCAGGCATCGTCCAGAGCCTGGCGCAGCCGGGAGGCAACGCCACCGGATTCACCAACTTCGAATACAGCATGAGCGGGAAATGGGTGGATTTGCTCAAGCAGATTGCGCCCCACGTGACGCGTTTGGCGGTGCTTCGGGATGCCGCGACAGCAGCGGGCATGGGCCAGTTCGGTGCCATCCAGTCGGCGGCGCAGTCGCTTGCAGTTGAGCTCACTCCTGTCGGCGTGGGCGACATCGACGAGATCGAGCGCGGCGTATCGGTGTTTGCGCGCGCTGCAAATGGCGGCCTAATCGTGACGGCGGGAGGAACGGGATTTCGTCGCGATCTGATCATAGGGCTTGCGTCCCGTCACAAGCTGCCCGCCGTCTACCCCTTCCGTTATTACGCCGTCGACGGCGGCCTTATCACCTACGGGCCGAATACGCTCGATCCAGTCCGGCGTGCCGCAGAGTACGTCAATCGTGTCCTCCGGGGCGAGAAGCCGGCTGATCTCCCGGTGCAGGCACCGACCAAGTACGAGCTGGTGATCAATGTTAAGACCGCCAAGGCGCTCGAGCTCTCCATCCCACCCATGCTGCTCGCGCGCGCCGACGAGGTGATCGAATAGGCACGATGTTTGCTGCGGTGCATGCGTCCGCAGTTGATGCTGTGGACGGCTCCTCCACCGGCACGCGAGTGGTCGGGTTTCTGCGCAGCGCGACGCTCGCCGACATGCCCGCACATTGTGGCAGCGTTTCGCCAGGGCCTGAGTTTCAGGGGAGGTATTACGGCGCTTGCTGAGGCCATATGCGATAGCCCTGGAGGGACCGGGGCGTTGTCCGAAAGAACCTGACCCCGCAAGCCGCGTCGCAAGGCGGCGACCGCCCTTGGAAAGGCCGCGAGTAGTCGAATCTCTTAAAGTGTGAAGTAACTCACACATCCCCTCAAAAAATATCGTGCAGACTGACTGGCTCAGGGGGCGACGGCCCCGGGGGGTGGGCGATGGCGGCCGAAGGCGAACCCATCACTTGCGAATACTGCAAAAAAGGCCGCGTTGCCAAGCGCATGGAAGAAATGGCATTTCGGCAATGGAGCGACAAAGGATACGTCCATTGCCGAGCCATGATCTTGATTGGCACCTGCGATAATTGCCATGCGAAATCGCTTGATCTTGGAGTCGACGAGATCTTCGACCAGGTCTTTCAAAGAGAATATGACAAGTTGCCGTAATGGGATGAAGAAACCACCTCAGTAGACGCTGCTCGAATGAGCGGGTGCGCCGTGAGCGAGCTTCCCGTCCAAGCCCCGGTCAAATTGGTCCTGACAATCAACCTCTCGGATTGCCTTGGCCAGCAGCCGGCGGGTTGTGAAATAGCTGACTGCCCCCTGACTGATCGCGAGCAATTCGATATCCTGCAACCCGGGCGACCATGGCTGGCGGGACCGATGCAATTCGATCAATTGAAACGACGTGAGTTCATCGCGCTGTTCGGCAGCGCGACGGTGGCATGGCCGCTCGCGGCGCGCGCACAGCAGGCCGAGCGGATGCGGCGCATCGGCCTGCTCCTGCCCGCCGCCGTGAACGATGCGGAATTTCAGGCCCGGGTCGGGGCGTTCTTGCAGCGGCTGGCGCCATTGGGCTGGACCATCGGCCGCAACGTGCAGATCGACACCCGCTGGGCCACACCAACGTGGCCGAAATTCGCAGACACGCGGCGGAATTGGTTGCGCTCTCGCCGGACGTCATTCTGGCCTATGGCAGCTCGACCGTGAGGCCGCTGCTGCAGGTGACCCGCACCGTGCCGATCGTATTCCCGGTCATCGTTGATCCGGTCGCCGCCGGCCTCGTCGACAGCCTGGCTCGACCGGGCGGCAACGTCACCGGTTTCATGGTTTCCGAATACAGCATGAGCGGGAAATGGCTGGAACTGCTCAAGGAGGCCGCGCCAGACGTGACGCGAGTGGCGGTCCTTCGGGATGCCACCCAAGGCTCCTCGACCAACTAGTTTGCCGTCATCCAGGCCATGGCGCCGCGCTTCAGGGTGGAGGTCAGTCCAGTCAATATTCGCGACGCCGGCGAGATCGAGCGCGCCGTCGCGGTTTTCGCACACGCTCCCAATGGCGGCCTGATCGTGACGGCGGCCGGGCAGGCGAATTGTTCATCGCGATCTGATCATCATGCTGGCCGCGCGGCACAACCTGCCGGCGGTGTACTACGCACGCCACTTCGTCGCCGCCGGCGGCCTGATCTCCTACGGGGCGGATCACATCGACCAATTCCAGCGCGCCGCCGGCTACGTCGATCGCATCCTCAAGGGCGAGAAGCCCGCCGACCTGCCGGTGCAGGCGCCGACGAAGTACCAACTCGTCATCAACCTCAAGACCGCAAAAGCGCTCGGCCATAGCGTGCCGCCGACGCTGCTCGCCCGCGCCGACGAGGTTATCGAGTAAGTCCGCCGATGTCGCCTGTTGGCACTAAAGCCAATTCCAAATTCGGATATGGAAATAATGCGCCTAAAAGCACGGATCGACAGCCCTGCATGGCGCATCACTGTTCTGCTTGCACTCTCGCTGTTCTCGGCAAACCTGGCGTCGGCGCAGGACAAGGGCAGCGTCAATCCCGAGCCACTGCCCCCGTTGGCGAACCCTAACGATCCAGCAACGCCGGCCAAGGAACTGTTTGGCCGCAAGGCAACGCCGGCATCGCTCGCGACGCATACCATCGGTTTTTATTCCAAAGGTTGCATCGCCGGCGCAAAAGCGTTGCCGCTCGACGGCGACACCTGGCAGGTGATGCGTCAGTCGCGCAACCGCAATTGGGGTCATCCAAACCTGGTGCGCTTCCTCGAACGTCTCGCCCACCAGGCACCCAAGGCCGGTTGGCGCGGGCTGCTGGTTGGCGACATGTCGCAGCCGCGCGGCGGTCCGATGCACACCGGGCATTTCAGCCACCAAGTGGGCCTGGACGCCGATATCTGGCTCACGCCCATGCCGGACCGAAAGTTAACCCGACAAGAGCGCGAGGAGATGATGGCGACCGTGGTGGTTGCGGCGGATGGCAAGGACGTGGACCCCAGTGTCTGGACGCCAGCGCACGCCGCCACAATCAAAGCGGTGGCGAAAGACCCGCAGGTCTCGCGTATCTTCGTCAACCCCGCAATCAAGAAGGCGCTATGTCGAGACGCCGGCCGCGACCGCGCGTGGCTCAGAAAAGTGCGGGTGTGGTATGGGCACGATTACCACTTCCATGTGCGGATCTACTGCCCAACGGACAGTCCCGCCTGCATGTCGGAGCCGCCGATTGTTGCGGGCGATGGCTGCAGCGCCAAGGATCTCGACCGGTGGTTCACGGATGCCGTCCTGCATCCGAAGCCGTCGTCCATCCCGCTCAAGGAAAAGCCTCCACTGAGAATGGCCGACCTGCCTGCCGCCTGCCGCCAAGTGCTGCTGGCACCATAGCGCATCCCAACGCGGATACAGCCGTTGGGGCCGCAGCTGATCCATCGCGGCCATTCGACGGTCAATCTTGCTGTCGTGCACCACAGCATTCTCACGCGACGGTGTGATAATGTGCGGCCCCCGGCCTGAGGAAGGAGGGCGCATGAGGCGTCGCGATTTCATCACCCTGCTCGGCGGCACGTTTGCCACATGGCCCTTCGCAGCCCGTGCGCAACAAGGCGGCGGCATGCGGCAAATCGGCGTGCTGATGGACTTCGCCGCAGACGATCCGGAAGGACAGGTGCGCCTTGCGGCGTTCCTGCAGGGGCTTGGAGAATTGGGCTGGATCGCCGACCGCAACGTGCGGATCGACCAGCGCTGGGGCGCGACAGATGTCGACCGCGTCCGAAGATACGCTGTGGAACTGGTTGGGCTTACGCCGGACGTGATCCTGGGAGGTGGCGCCACGGCCGTGCGGTCGTTGCAGCAGGCGACCGGCACTGTGCCAATCGTGTTCGCAGGGGTCACCGACCCGGTCGGCGGTGGCCTGGTCGCCAGCCTGGCGCGACCCGGCGGCAATTCTACAGGTTTTACCAATTTCGAATACAGCATAGGCACGAAATGGCTGGAATTGCTCAAACAGATCGCTCCCGGGGTGACGCGAACGGCGGTCATTCGGGACCCCGCTGGGGTCGGCGGGGGTGCTCAGTTCGGCGCGATTCAGGGCGCAGCCTCGTCGTTCGGGGTAGAGGCAAGCCCGGTGGATGCGCGCGACGCCGGCAGGATCGAGGACGCCCTCACGGCATTCGCGCGTTCCTCGAATGGCAGCCTGATCGTGACGTCGAGCAGGTTCGCGGTCCTTTATCGCGATCTGATCATTACCCTTGCCGGTCGGCACCGGCTGCCGGCGGTCTACCCATATCGCCACTACGTCACGAGCGGCGGATTGGCCTGCTATGGACCAGATCAGATCTATCAGTTCCGGCGCGCGGCGAGTTATGTTGACCGCATCCTCAAAGGCGCGAAGCCCGCTGACCTGCCGGTGCAAGCGCCGACCAGATATGAGTTGCTGCTTAACCTCAAGACCGCCAAGGCACTCGGCCTCGACCTCCCGGCTACCGTGCTCGCGCGCGCGGACGAGGTGATCGAATAGCAATGTGCTTTGCTGCACTGCATGAAGTCCTGCAATTGTGCAGGCATGTGCAGGCGGAGCTCGTACCGGATGCAACAGCGCCGTTTCCTACCCATATTGGGACAGTGGGGTGCATATAGCTGAGCCATGCCATGGCCTATCCTGTCTCTCGCGTCGCTACCCGCATCGCCTACGGCGCAAGGCAGCTGCCCCGGGTTGCCTGGTATGCGGGACACAGCGAGCTGATGCGGCGGCTTTTGGAAGCGGTGCGTCAACTCGACACTGCGAGTGTGCGGCCCCGAGGCCGTACCGGCGCACCTGTGCCCGACCGCGGACGCATGTACGCGGATATGGCGAGACTGTTTCAGCAAGACCTCGCCAACGTCGAAGCCGGCATCTATCCCCTGCCCGCCGACCATGACGGCTCATGGCAGACGCTGCTCAACCGTTCGCGCCTCTTCTTCGTTGATCTGCCGGAAGTACACCGCCGTCGTGAGAGCGATCAGCGCCGGGAAGTGCTGAACGAGGAGACGCGTGGCAAGCGGCCCAGCTATTACCTGCAAAATTTCCACTATCAGTCCGGCGGCTGGATGACGGATGATTCAGCCCGGCGCTACGATACGCAGGTCGAGGTCCTGTTAAAAGGGACAGCCAATGCGACGCGACGCCAGGCACTGCCGCCGCTTTACGAGGTTTTCACCGGGCGCGATCAGCGCCGTCTCAGATTCCTCGACGTTGCCTGCGGCACCGGACGCTTTCTCGACTTTTTCAAGCAGGCCTGGCCACAACTCCCAGCCCTCGGGATCGATATGTCGGAAGCCTACATTGCGGAGGCTAAGCGCCATTTAAGACGCTGGTGTTGGGTCAAGCTTATCGTCGCGAATGGGGAAGCCATGCCCGTGGCAAATGAAAGCCAGGACGCGGTGACGAGCATGTTCATGTTCCATGAGCTGCCGCCGAAGGTGCGTCGCAACGTCTTTCGCGAGTCCGCCCGCGTGCTGAAACCCGGGGGCCGCCTCGTCGTCGTGGATTCCCTCCAGCTGGGCGATGACCCGGACTATGACGGCATGCTCGAGCTTTTTCCTCAGAGCTATTACGAGCCCTATTACGCCAGCTATCTCAAAGAGGACTTCGGCGCGATCGCCGCAGGCTGCGGCCTGACCCACGCCCGCGATGTCAACACATTCGTCTCCAAGGTGATGGTATTCGACAAGCCGTGAAAGCTTTACCCTGCTCCGGGTTCCGGTCTTGGTCCGGCCGCAAGCGCTTTCGAACTTCGGAATCGGGACGCTGTATAGTGTCGTGACATGCTCAGCCGCCCCGATCTCGAACCTCTCTTCGTCTCCTCGCTGATGCACGTCGAGCCTGCCTGGGTCGACTATAACGGCCATCTCAACATGGCCTATTACAACGTCCTGTTCGACCGCGCAGTCGACGAGGTCTTCGAGCTCCTGGGATGCGGCTTGGACTACGTCAAGACACACAAGCATTCCTGCTTTACCGCCGAAGCACATGTCCGCTATCTGCGCGAGCTCCACGCCGAGGCGCCCGTGCAGGTGACGTTTCAGCTGCTGGATTTCGACAGCAAGCGCATGCATTATTTCGAGCAGTTGCTGCATGCCACCGACGGCTGGGTGTCGGCCACGTCGGAGAACATGTCGCTGCACGTCGATATGCAGAAGAGGCGCACGACGCCATTTCCCGATGCGCTGCTCGCCACCCTGGCGCGCATGCAGTCGAGCCATGCCAGCCTGCCGCGCCCGGAGGCGGCCGGACGACAAATCGCGATGCCGAACAACAGGACCGGATAAGCCTGCACGGTCGGCTCTCCCCATTTGTCCCGTGGAGTGCCATCTTTAGGCGTGAAATTCGCGAAGCAGCGACGAGCCTCGGCGGCGCTGTCAGCCGGCCGATCATGGAACGAGAATGCCTCCCAATCCCCGCAACGCTCCCGGCGACCCTCCGGCGCCCATGCCAAAGCCCGGCGGGATCGCCGCCCGCGCGCGCGCTGCGGCGGGGGCTCCCTATTTGCAGGACCTCAATCCGGAGCAACGCCTTGCGGTGGAGACGCTCGAGGGGCCCGTGCTCGTTCTGGCCGGCGCCGGAACCGGGAAGACGCGCGTTCTCACCACTCGCATAGCGCACATCCTCGCCACCGGTCGCACAGGCGCGGGCAACATCCTCGCCGTCACCTTCACCAACAAGGCCGCGCGCGAAATGAAGGTGCGCGTCGGCGCCATGGTGGGACAGGTCGTCGAGGGCATGCCTTGGCTTGGCACGTTTCATTCCATTGGCGCGAAAATCCTCCGCCGGCACGCCGAGCTGGTCGGTCTCAAGCCCGACTTCACCATCCTCGACACGGACGATCAAATCCGCCTGCTCAGGCAACTGCTCGAAGCGGAGGACATCGACGAAAAGCGCTGGCCGGCGCGCGTGCTCGCGGGCTTGATCGACGGATGGAAGAACCGGGGGTTGACGCCGGAGCAGGTTCCTGCGGGAGAGTCCGCGAGCTTCGCCACCGGCAGGGGCAAGAAGCTCTATTGCGCCTATCAGGATCGGCTCAAGGTGCTCAATGCCACCGACTTCGGCGATCTCCTTCTTCAATGCATCCGCCTGTTCCGCGAGCAGCCGGAGGTGCTGCGCCAATATCAGGGGCGGTTCCGATACATCCTGGTGGACGAGTACCAGGACACCAATGTCGCCCAGTACCTTTGGCTGCGATTATTGGGGCAGAGCACGGGTGCCACCTCCAATCCGGCGCACTCGCACCCGGGCGGCGCCACGCACGCCATTATCTCTCCCCCGTCAAAGCCGGATTTATCCGGCCTTGACCAGTTCCCTCCCACGGCGGAGCAGAGCACGCCTCAACACCGTACCCAAATCGCACCACCGCATCACACGAACATCTGCTGCGTGGGTGATGACGACCAGTCCATCTATGGCTGGCGCGGCGCGGAGGTGGACAACATCCTGCGGTTTGAGCACGACTTTGCCGGCGCAAAGATCATTCGGCTCGAGCGCAATTACCGATCGACCGCTCACATTCTCGCCGCGGCTTCCCATCTGATTGCCCACAACGAAGGACGGCTCGGCAAGACGCTGCGCACCGAGGACGAGGCGGGACACAAGGTGCAGGTGACCTCGTGCTGGGATTCGGAAGAGGAGGCGCGCGCGATCGGCGAGGAGATCGAAGCGCTCCGAAGCGACGACAGCACCGGCAAGCCGCATTCGCTGGATGAAATCGCGATTCTCGTGCGCGCCTCGTTCCAGATGCGCGAATTCGAGGATCGCTTCGTCACCCTGGGACTGCCGTATCGGGTCCTTGGCGGCCCTCGATTCTACGAGCGCCAGGAAATCCGCGATGCGCTGGCTTATCTTCGCGTCATCCATTCCGCCAGCGACGACCTCGCATTCGAGCGCATCGTGAACGTGCCCAAGCGCGGTCTGGGGGAAGCGACGGTCCAGATCCTGCACGCGCATGCGCGCAAGCGGCGTGTTCCGCTGACCGCGGCCGCGGCCGCCGCGATCGAGAGCGACGAGCTCAAGCCCAAGTCGCGCAGCGCGCTGCGCGCTCTCCTCGCCGCTTTCGAGCGCTGGCGCGCGCAGAAGGACGCGCTGCCGCATACCGAGCTGGCCGAGATCATGCTCGACGAGTCAGGCTATACCGAGATGTGGCAAAAGGACCGCAGCGCCGATGCCGCCGGTCGCCTGGAAAACCTCAAGGAGCTCATCCGCTCCATGGAGGAATTTGAGAATCTCGCAGGTTTCCTCGAGCATATTTCGCTGGTGATGGATACCGACAGGGGCGAAGGCGAAGCGGTCTCGATCATGACGCTGCACTCCGCCAAGGGCCTGGAATTCGACACCGTTTTCCTTCCCGGCTGGGAGGAAGGCTTGTTCCCGCATCAGCGCGCGTTGGATGATCAGGGCAAGGCCGGTCTCGAGGAGGAGCGACGCCTGGCCCATGTCGGGCTCACGCGTGCCCGCCGCAGAGCGAAGATCTATTTCGCCGCCAACCGGCGCATGCATGGGCTGTGGTCCTCGAACATCCCGTCGCGTTTCCTCGACGAGCTGCCGGAAGCCGATGTTGAAGTCGGTGAATCGAGAGACGGGTTTTCAGGCTACGGCAATATCGGCGCCTCGCGTTTCGACGAGATGACCCATTTCAATTCGGGCTACACCACGCCCGGATGGCAGCGTGCGCAGCGACGAAGGGAGCGCCGCGGCGGCTTCGACGAAGATACCGAAATCCATTCCACCCGCGATGATACGGCGGATGGCGCTGCGTTATCGCGCTTCACGGCGGACGGCGCGAAAAAGCGCGCCGCCGGAGCTCGCAGCAAGTCTCGCCTGCCGCTCACCATCGAAGGCGAGCTCGTCGCCAAATCGACCGGCACGATGTCCGATTACACCGTCGGCGACCGCGTCTTTCATCAGAAATTCGGAAACGGCAACGTCACCGCCATCGACGGGAACAAGCTCACCGTCCAGTTCGACAGGGCGGGCGAGAAACGCGTGGTCGACCGCTTCGTGCAAAGGGGATGACGTCGTCCCTCCCCCGCTTGGGCAAATCGTGCGCGGCTCGTACCATAAATTCATCCATCGTCAACTGCGTCGCATCGTGATTGTCCTACGCCGCCCGACCATGCTTGGCGCGTGCCCCGGCATATGCCGCGTTGACGGCTTCGACCGAGCGTGCGACCGCCGACCATAAGGCGGAGATCTCGGCGGCGGCCGTGGAATCCGGCGCAAACTCGCAGGCGCTTGCGCCGGCGGCGAGCGTGAGCGAATAGGCGGCGCGGTGGCTGATCTGCCCCGACCAAACCGGAATTCCCTGCCCGGCGAGATAGGCTCGCGACTGCGCCAGCACCGGCGCTTCCTTCTCTTCGCGCTTGGCCGGTGCCGCGTTGAGCACCACCGCGAAGGGCTTGTCGCGCTCACGCGCTGCCGCAATCGTCTCGCGCACGGAATCGAGGTCGAAGAAGCCGGGCCGCGCCGGGATGATCACCAGGGTTGCGGCACGGATCGCCTCCTGCACCACCACCCACATGGTCGGTGCGGTGTCGATGAACACCCACTGGTAGCCTTCGATCGCGGCGAAGGCGATGGCCCGGTCGATCCCGCGCACGGCGCTTTGCAGCGCTGGCTGGCCGTCGGTGCGCAGGGAATGCCACAGCGTGAGCGAGCCTTGCGGATCGGCATCTATGACGAGACAGCGCTGGCCGGCGTTATGGGCGCAAGCAGCGAGATGCGCGGTCAGCGTGCTCTTTCCGGCACCGCCTTTGCGCGACGCGAGCGTGACGACATTCATTTCCGGCTCTCCCCTGATGGGCAGATCATGCGAGCCTGCATCCGGATGGTTAATGCTTGGTTAAAGCTGCCACGCTCGGACCCCAGTCCCTTGGCGGCGGCGTTTCGCCGCTTCAGCGTCGCAGCTGGAACATCGTGAGGGCCACGATCATCACCGCGCCTCCGAACGCCTGCAGCGGCGTGATCAGCTCACCGAGGAAGGCAGCGCTGCCGATCGCCGTTAGCAGCGGCTCCAGATTCATGAACAGCGCGGTGCGAAAGGGGCCGATGCGCACCGTCGAAGCGAATACCCCGAGGATGCCTGTCATCACCGAGATGCTCAGCCCGATCAAGGCGAGCCATCCCGCCGCCGTGAGCGGCGGCTGCCAGTTGAGGGTGAGGAGCGACGTTGCGACCAATAGCGCGGTCGAGGAGACCATCGAGTAAAGCGTCATCGCCAGGGGGTCGGCGTCCGCCATGGCGGCCCGCGTGATCAGGAGCATCACCACCCGGCAGCCGGCGGCGGCGAGAGCAGCCAGGACGCCCGCCAGGGCAAGACCCGCAGGCGTCGCCCCAAGCATGATTGCGAGCCCCAGAAACGCGCAGACGGCCGCGAGCGCCCCCCTCCAGCTCAGCTTTTCAAGCCCGACGACGGCGGCTGCGATTCCGGTGAGCAGCGGGTAAACGAAATAGGTGAGGATGGCGATTGCCACCTCGATCGCCGCGATTGCCTTGAACAGAAGGAAAACGTTGGCGGCAAACAGGACACCAAGGCCGAGCGAGATCCATTTCGCGCGCCGCGCCATGAGGGTCGGCCGCTGCGCCAGTCGCAACCAGATCACCAGAACGGCGAGGCCTATGACGCCGCGCAGGGTGGAGACGGTGAGCGCGTCCCCACCGTCGCGGAAGGCCACCTTGGCGAGCACGTCGGCGCAGGCAAAGGATGCGGCCCCGAGCAGGGCGGGGCCAAGCATTGCCAGGCGGCCGGCGCCGTGCGGGCGAGAGGCATCCGTCATGATGGTCGAGCTTAGGACGCAGGGCGCAAAAGTGCGATCATGCCCGGGCGGGCCCCGGCGCTCCGCGGATGCAATCTAGTGTGGCGGATTTGAAGTTCCTGTCAGCGACGTAGAGTGGGCTAATCTAGGCGCGCCCGCGCTCTATCCGCGTCGGCAAAACTTGTCCCCGGCTGCGACCGGGGATCGCGCACGCGCCGCTGTAGATCCTATGGGTTTGGGTGGCGGATGGCCAGGAGGGTAGGTTTCCAACCATCTGCAACCCAACCCTCGAGGATCAAGATGTCTAAGCTCAATCTGACTGACACATCCGACGCTGCCGAGTATGCCACAGTGTACGTGGCTTTTGAACTGAGCAAAGCGAAGTGGAAAGTGGGTGTGATGCTGCCCGGCTCGCAGAGAGTGAGCCGTTTTACGATCGACGGAGGCAGAGGGCTGGGCGTGGTAAGCGCGCAGAAGCTGATGCACGAGGTGTTTTACCGCTCATTCGACAATCGGCGCCAAGTCGGGAGTTATTTCGGGCTGACCAATTGCGCCTACGACAGTGGAGACAGCCATCGCGACCAGGGCATCAGCAAAGCCGGCAATCGGCGCGGCCGCGCGCTCGCGGTCGAGCTCGCCTGGCTGTGGCTGCGGTTTCAGCCCGGCAGCGAATTGAGCCGCTGGTTCAACGAGCGGGTTGGCACCATCAAGGGCCGCATCCGGCGCATCACCATCGTCGCCCTGGCGCGCAAGCTGATGATTGAATTATGGCGCTATGTCACGACCGGGATGGTGCCGACCGGCGCCGTGCTGCGCCAGAGCATTTGAACGGCCGCGCGTAATGATGGCCGACGTCATCCAGGATAGACGTGTGACCGAACCCGCCCCTGGGCTTACTCATCCCGCTTTTGTAGACGGGTCCCGTCTTTACTGGGCCTTGCCTTCACCCGTGCATGAAGGATTAGGGGTCCGGGCCGTGCGCCCGACCGGATACAAGGTGATGCGGTGTTCGCCGCATGCTTCATCACGGCCCAGTTCCAGGATCACAACGTCCTGCCGCTCACTACGCGACCCTTCATCCCGCCCGCTCAATGTTCGCGCCGTGCTCGCTGCCCTCAAGGCGTGGCCTGGCAACGCTGGAGCTTGTCGTCACGGCAGAGCGACGGCCAGCCTTGACTGCAGCTGCGCGCGGCGCACCGAGAGCATCGCGGGTCGGGACGAAGAAACGGCTTCAGGTCAAACAAAGAAACTCGCGCAAGGGAGACTTTCTCATGGCCCCGCCGTGATCTGACCTCTCGATCGGTGCGTGCGGCTCAAGGAGTTTGCTGCCCGATCAACGTTTCCTCTTGACAATCCCCATACAAGGGGCGGGTTTGAAACCCGCCCCTACAACCGCAATCACGGTGTTTGATTTCTAGGGGCGGGCTTCAAACCCGCCCCTACACCATTCACGATCACAGCAGGCGATTTTGCCCACAACCCCCGGACACTTGGCCTTACTTTTTCTCCAGCATCAGGGTTGCTTCCTTGCGGATCGCAGGGGTGAGCTTTTCCGCGACCTTGGCGAGCAGCCACGGCAACGTGACTTCGATCCGCACATGATCATCGGCAAAATCGATGAGCCCGGCAGCGTTCTGGCCAAGCGCACTCATGTTGAAAACGAGGCGATCGCCGATCCAGGTTTCCTCGTGAATGTGGAGGAATGCGGAATAGCTCGTGCGCGCAGTGGCGAGGCCGGATCTTATGCGACGCATCGCTTCCTCGCGGCCGAGGTGGTGGGGGATGGAGACGACGAGCGGCTTCGACATGTGATGAGTTCCCGTGAAGGTGTCGAGGCGACATATGGGAAGCCGATGCCAGGATGGAAGCGGCAGGTCCCAGCGCAGCCAGGAATTCGACCCGCCAGCTGTTGTCTTGACCCCGCTCTCGGCTAAAGCGGTTCCCGCTCATGCTCGGTCGTCATTGCCGGGCTTGACCCGGCAATCCATCCTTTTCGCAAGAAGATGGATGCGCGGGTCAAGCCCGCGCATGACGCGGAGAGGGGTTGGTTCGATTCGAGCGAAATCCGCTATAGTCTCGGTCCGACACGGGCGTGACGCTTGCCCGGCGTGTCTGCGAAAGCAGCTTGGGAGGACCACATCATGTCGCCGACCTTTCACCGTCTCGCGTTTGTGACATTGGCCTGGGTCATTGCCACGCCTGCGAGCGCGCAGCTCATCCAGCGCAAGGACCTGAGCTACGCGGTCGCCAAGACGATTGCGGAAAATGCGCTGGCGGACTGCAAAACCAGAGGCTACGCAGTCTCTGTCGTCGTCGTCGACCGCGGCGGCGATACCATGGTGGCGCTGCGCGCCGACGATGCCGGACCGCACACCATGGAAAACGCGCGGCGCAAGGCATATACGGCGCGCACGTTCCGCATGACCACGGAGGAGTTCGTCAAGGACATGGCGACACGTCCGGTGCGGCGCGAGCAAACGACGCTGCCTAATGTGATCGCCATTCCCGGCGGCGTACCGATCAAGGTCGGAAACGATGTGATCGGCGGCGTCGGCCTCTCCGGCTCGCCCGGCGTGGACGAGCCCTGCGTGCTGGCCGGACTCGACAAGGTCAAGGATCAGCTGCAGTGAGCGGCCAGAGCCGGCGCAGCTGACCGCAAGACCAGGCGTCGCCCAGCCATGATGAAGCGCGAGACACTGGCAATCGCGAGCATCTACGTGCCGGCGAAGCGCAAAGCAACGCTCGATCCCAAGAAGGCGCAGGAGATTGCCGAGAGCATATTGCAGAACGGGCTGCAGGTCCCGATCCTCGTGCGCAAGGATGGCGAACGCTTCGTCCTGGTGGAAGGGCTGCATCGGCTGGAGGCGTGCAAGCAACTGGGAGAAGAAACCATTTTTGGTTATCTGGTGCAGGCTCGGCGGCACTAGCTCCATCCCTCCCCCCCCCCGCGAAGCCGCGGGGGAGGGATTGCGGCCGGCTCGCGCTTTCAGTCCTCCTTGATGTTCTTTTCCCGTACCACGCGGCCCCAGCGCGCCAGCTCATCGCCCAGCAGCCGGCCGAATTCCGCGCTCGACGTCGGGGCCGGAACGGCGCCAGACCCAACGAGACGGTCGCGCACCTCCGGCGCATTGATCGCGGCCACGACGGCGTCGTGCAGCTTTGCAACGACCGCCGGCGGTGTCTTGGCCGGCGCGAGCAGGCCGTACCAGTTGTCGGCGACGGTATCGGGAAATCCCTGCTCGGCGAGTGTCGGAACATCGGGCAGGGCGGCGTTTCGCGCTGTGGATGCCGCACCCAGCGGCTTGAGGGTACCGCCCTTGATTTGCGACAGCAGCACCGGCGCATCGGCAAACAGAGCCTGCACCTGACCGCCGAGAAGATCGGTCAGCGCGGGCGCCGCGCCGCGATATGGCACGTGCAGGAACTTCACGCCGGCGGCGGATTGAAAAGCTCGAGCGCGAGGTGCGGCATGCTGCCCGAGCCGGTCGATGCGAACGGCACGGCACCAGGCTTGTTTCTGGCGATCGCGGCCAGCTCCGTTGCCGAGATCACCGGCGTGTCGGGCTTGACCACCAGAATGGTGGTGTTTCGCACCACCAGCGTCACCGGGGCAAAGTCCTTGATCGGGTCGTAGGGGACTCTGGCGGCGAGATGCGGCGTCACCGCCACGGCGCCGGCGGTGGTCAGGAACACCAGATGCCCGTCCGCCTCGCCGCGCGCGACATATTCTGCGCCGATCGCGCCGTTCGCGCCGGGCTTGTTCTCGACGACGACACTTTGCCCCAGCGACGATTTGAGCTTGTCCGCGAGCAGGCGAGCGACAAAATCGGTCGGTCCGCCGGCCGGGAAAGCGACCACGATGCGCACGATCCGCGCCGGGAACTCCTGCGCGGACGTGGCGGCGATGAGCCACGGCAACGCGATCAAAGCCAAGGCAACGACGCTCGTCACCCCTCGCAAACGGACCATTCACAGGCTCCCTGGCACGTTGCCTAATGCCGTGTTGCGGATTCCTGATCCGCATCCGGTCGCCGATGCCAGCATCCGGCGCCCTCCCGGCCGAAATCCATCTTCCAAATTTGTCGCGCCGGACCTACATTGCGCGGGTCGTCCACAACAGAAAGGAGGTGATCCAGTGTCTCATTGTCCATCGCCGCGGTCGCCGGCATCCGTGAGCTGGATCCTTGCCTCTATAGGGGTCCTCGCCGATTGAGCTCGGCGTTGCACGGATTTGGGCCGGACCACGGCTCGACAATGGAAGGGCCGCCCGCAGGGCGGCCCTTCTTTGTGGTCTGTGTCCGTCCCGTGTCCGACAAACCGCGCAATACGAGGATCGCCACGCCCAGCAACCTGTCAAAACCGCAGCCTGAAACTGGCGCGGTGTCGCTATCGTAGCGACGACACACCGAGCGCACACGCGGGCGTAGCTCAGAGCGTGTGCTCTGCCTCCGCGTCGCTCATAACTAACCCGCACGCGCGTCACTGCGGGCTGAACCAGCGGCGAGTTCAGAAATATTTTTCGCGTGTGCATGCAGCAGCGGTATCGTGACACTGTAATTGGTGAATAGACGTTCAGTTTGTATGAAACCGATACAAATACTCACGCTGCCACAATTGCGCGTCAGACGGTCGTCGGCAATAATCAAATATCGGATCGGGAGAGCTCGATTAGAGGAGTGTAAAATGAGCTACCGACCACTTGCTATTGCCATAGCAGTAGCAACATTGTCATCGATGCACGCTGCGAGCGCCGCGGCGCAGTCTGTTTATGTCGCGCCCGGCGGCGTCTACGTTGCTCCTGGAGCCGGGCCGGTCTTCGTGACGCCGTCAGCACCGATTAATGGAGCAGCTGCGTACGTAGGCCCCGGCTACGGCAATGGATATGAAACAGCGGCTTACGAAGACGCTGACTATGGAGACGGACCACCGGTGTACGTCGAGCCCAGGTACGGCTACGGATATGGACCGGGCCCATACGTAGGGCCGCGGTACGGCTACGGATATGGACCGCGCCCGTACGTAGGGCCGCCCCGGTATGGCTACGGATACGGACCCCGCCCGTACATAGCGCCCAGGTATGGGTACGGATACGGACCCGCTGTGCCAAACCGGCGCTATGACAGTGGACCGCGATCGGCCTATGCGGCTGCGCTGCCGCCACGACCGCGCGTGGCAGTGCCCTACCGGGCTGGTCGTCGGTTTTGACCACGAGGCAGACCAATCCTCGCAGGACCTATGAAACCCCGGCCCCCGAAGGCCGGGGTCTTTTCGTTCTGTCCCGCCGACGAGGCGACGAACCGATCGAATAGGGCGGGCCGCTTTGCTGCGATTGCTCGCAGCCGGTCTCGGCACTTGCACGCGAGCCGAATTACGGTTTGATCGTGCTGCCAGACCCCTCACCTAAACCAGACATATGAACGGATTAAGGACCTGAATCTTCGCCGACACGCTGCATCAAATCAAGAATTCCTGAATTCCTGCCTAAGGATGCCAAGTTGCCAAATGGGCAGCATGAGTATGTCCGTAAGCGCCGGATCGGAAATACCTGTCATAGTAGTCGGTGTCCAAGTGATGGGCCTGCATGAACCACATGAGATGCATTGCGTCCAAGCCGCCGGGAAACCGGCCATAGGTCTCATGGATGTAATTGCACACCGCCTTGGTGCATTCGATGCCCTCATCGCTTATCTCGACAGCACCGCTGCGATGGTCTTCGTCGGACATCAGATACGGAACATGTCTCGGTTGGGCGGGAGTCGCCGAGCCTGCACTTTGCCGCAACAGAGGTTTGAGAACCGCTTCGACTGCTGCGTCCATGCTCGGAAAATACGGCGGACAATAAGCTTGAAAGATGCCATCAAGCCCGACGGGATTCGCAAGGACCGGTTGGTCACGTGGAATCACTGTCGTAAAGCCCAGCGCTTTGAAAACGTCACGCGACAGAAATCCGCAGTGCATCCATCCGCCGATACCTAGGGCCTCGGTTGCGAGAAACATGTTCTGGCAGATCACAGCCGGCTCGCTGAACATGTAATAGCAAGCTTGGCGTTCCATGTGCGACAGCGGCATGATGTTGCGTTCGTCGAGGAATCCGCTCTTGATCCATTTTTCGGTTCCGGCCGGCCGAAAGCCAAAGCGATCGTCGACGATATTCATCCCAGGACCGTTCTTTGCGGCGAACCGTTCGAGCCGTTGATCGACGAATTGGGCAATCAGGCCAATCAAGGCAGAGGTTACGTCGCATACCGGCATGAATAGCGTTGAACCGGCCATGTTCGAAATCGACAGATTGTGCCCCGAGAGCGGCGGGACACGGCGAGGAATGTCGAGCCGACCCTGTATCAATGTCTTGCGGTTTTCCCGATACAACGAAAGGACCTTATTTCGCTCATCCGGTGTCTCGACCTCTCTAAGCTTGCTAGCTGACGGAGCAGCGGGGTCAATGACGTAGACGCCTTGATCATTAGTGAAGAACATTGCGGTGCGGCGGCCGCGCGACGTACTGGGGAAGGTGCGGCCATCGCCGGCACGATATGGCAGCGGCCGACTCTGGTCCCAGAGCGCAATCCCGGAAAAGCCCACCCCTGCCCCAATGAGCAAAGCTTCTTCGATGTCGCTCAGGGGCAGCGATGCTCGTTGAGATTTGTACTTGAATGGGCCTTCGGTCATCTCGAAACCCAGTCCGAAGCGCCGCGATCTTCTGCCAAACAGCGCCTCGAAGAGTGGGTATTCCCAGACTTTATGCAGCAGGCCGATTTCTTTCTTCATCGGTCGTCCGTCGGTCCTGCGTCATCCGATCGCTCGAAGCCCGCGGCCCGCCACACCTCGCGCGTCCCCGGCCGTGCCACCGCAGCGATAAAAGCGCATGCCTGGGCGGGAGAGCCCGATCGGGCGGATACGGCGGCGCTGTAGATGGTATCCCCCGCCAGCTCGGGAGGCAGCTTGCCGATCACACGCGCGCCTTTGATCGGGAGAATCTCGGGGATGAGCGTGATGCCGATATCCGCCTCACCGCTGGCCACGCATTCGGCGACTGCTGCACCGCTCTGCTGCCGCCTGCCCTTGCGGGCGATCTCATCGGCAATTTCCAAGCGCCTGAACAGCTGCGGCAGGTAGACAGCCGCGGTTCCTCCGACCGAGGCGTCGGTGAATGCGATGGCGCGCGCAAGCAGCAAGGCGCTGCGAAACGCCTCCGCGCTCGAAATATCCGGCGCCGGCGTCCCTTCGCGCACCGCAACGCCAATCGAAACGCGCGCGACATCCGTGCGCGTTCCAGCGACGAAACAGCCTTGGCTCTCCATCATGGCCATGGCCGGCGCGCCCAGAATGAGCACGTCCGCGGTCTCGCCCGCTGCAAGCTTCGCCTGCAACGTGCCGACCGGGCCGAAGATAACGTCGACCTGATGACCGGTCTCGCGCGCGAATTCAGTCACGAGCCTGTTGACCGCATGTGTCATCGATCGCGCACAGAAAACCTTGAGGCTGGTCATTCCGGTTCCGTTCCCGCGGTCAAAGGCCGGGCAGCGTGAGCAGGGTGTCATACGAGCGCCCGCGGATATCATAGACCCGGGCAAAGGTAACTCGGGCGCGCGCGACCTCGACCAGGAGCGGCGCGTCGAATTTCCTGCAATAGAATTCGCCCAGCATCATTGCGAAATCGGCACCTCTTGGATCCCACGTGGTGGCAAAGTCTGGTCCAAGCTCGACCTGCGGTGAGCGGTGGGGGCCGCATACGGCAATTTTCCAGGGCCGGTCCGCGGGCTTGGTCTCTCGCCGCTCGTGAAGCCTCGCCAGAAAAGTCTGCGACGCCTGCTTGAACGACAGCCCCCAGTAATCGAGCATGTAGCGCTCGCGCGCCTGCCGCACGCCGCCGGAAAGCCAATTGAAGTAGGCATATTCGTAGGGGTGCAGCCGCCCCATCTCGATCACGGGAAAGGCAATGCCCAGAGCAAGAACAATGCCGAAAACGATGCCGGCGGCAGTCGGCACGAATGAAATCCCGCGCAGGACATCGAAAAGCCGGGCGGCGGCAAGCCCGCCCAGAATCGCAAGCGGCGGCATCACGAACACAAAATGCCTGATGCCGTTGTACATCGCCGGTCTCAGCGCGATTGCGACGGCCGGCGGCAGCAAGGCGGCGAGCGTGACCAGGAGGAAAACGGCACGGCGCCTGACCGGAACATCCTGCCGGGCGGTCATCGCCACGGCGGCCGCCGCGCCGCAAAGCCCCAGCGCCAGAAAGATTTCCGGCAGCCTGAGCGCAAACAGCGTCGGCACGTAGCTGCGAGGCATGTCGGTGACCAGGGTCACAGTGCCGGCGAACAACTCCGACCACGGCTTTTCGAAGAAACGTGAGAAATATTCGAGCGCGCGAAACGGATTGCGCGGATCGGCCGCGGCCCATGGCCACACCAAGGCCATGACCAGGCATGCCATCAGCATGGCCGGCAATAGCGCCAGGACGAAACGCAGGCACCGCGATCCCGCAGCGGCGATCCCTTCTGCGCGCGCCTGCGCTGCGACCAGGAATGCCAGCGCGCCCAGGAGCTCCAATCCTCCAAACGCGCCCATGATGCGAGACCCGAATGCCAGGCCGAAGCCTGAGCCGACGAGCGCTCCGGTCGCAATCGAAACCCGCGGATATTCTTCGAGGGTCCGAACGAGCGCAAACAGAAGAATGGCCATGGCCACCGCAAAGGGAGCGTCCTTGGGGTTCATGAACATATGGCCGTAAAAGAGCGGACAAGCCGATAGAAGCGCGAGCGCAACGAACCCACCGAACGGACCGGCGATGCGACGCCCCGTTCGCCAAGTGACAAACAGCCCGACGATGCCAACGGCCGCGCCCATGAGCCGGCGCGTTTCAAATAGCGTGAACGGCAATGCCCTGGCGGCTGCCGCAGCCAGGAGATCGAAACCGCCGCCGTAGTAGTAGAGGTTCACCCATGACAGCGCGCGGCGGTCGCGCAAACCGGACGCGTAGAAGCTGAGCAGGAGATCGCCGTATTCGGAATGGGCGTAGTCGTCCCAGCTCAGGCCATAATCACGAAAGGTCAGTAGCGCGAGGATACCGACCAGTACGAGCACCGCGACCGCGAGCCGGTCCCAGAATTTCTGATCGTCATTCCCCGCGAAAAAAGCGAGGAATCGAGTAGTCGCTGCGCAAGCGAGCGGGACAAAACAGTGCCGATTCTCAATTTCCGTTAGGACTGCACCGCCCGCCTTCCCGCCTTCGCGTCGCGGGCATGGTTCACGATGATGGCAATGCAGATGCCGTTGCCCGCTTTCGGCCTGCACGCCCGCAGGCCGCGTCAGCGGGCGGCGCCACTGTGCCGGTCACTTCATGGCTGCATCGAACATCTTGGCCACATGCTCCCAGTTGACCAGATGGTCCATGAAGGCCTTGAGATAGTCCGGCCGCCGATTGCGGTAGTCGATATAGTAGGAGTGCTCCCAAACATCGCAGCCCAGGATCGGCTTGCCACCGTGCACCAATGGATTCTCGCCATTGGGCGTCTTGGTGATCGTGATCTTGCCGTCCTTGACCGCAAGCCATGACCACCCCGAACCAAATTGTGTGACCCCGGCCTGAATGAAGTCTTCTTTCATCTTCGCGACGGAGCCGAGGTCGGAGACGATCTTTTTTTCAAGATTGCCGGGAATCTTGTCGCCGCCGCCATTCGGCTTCATCCACTGCCAGAAATGGATGTGATTGTAGTGCTGGCCGGCATTGTTAAAGAGCCCGGCATTCTTGCCAAAGGAACCCTTCACCACCTCTTCGAGCGATTTTGTTTCCCACTCGGTGCCTTTGAGGAGATTGTTCCCATTGTTGACGTAAGCGAGGTGGTGCTTGTCGTGATGATATTCGAGGGTTTCGCGCGACATGTACGGAGCGAGCGCATCGTGGGCATAGGGAAGATCAGGCAGTGTGAAAGACATTGGCATACTCCTCAAGGGGATCGGGATCAGGACAGGGCGCACCCCAACCTCGCCGGCCGTTATACCAACCTACATAATGATCGACACTCCCCGCACCATAGCCCGGCTCGTCTTGGAAGGGCTTGCCCTGCCGGCGGAGCCCGCGACCGCCCCGAGCTCCAATCGCCGACCGCGTCTTTTCCGCCCCGACGCAAGGCGGACCCCGGCCATACCCGGTGCCGCCTGCGTCGGCTTGACGGCGTCCGCAGGGCAGCTAAAGCGGTTCCCGCGCCAGGGGAACGGCGATTACCGTTTTGGAGCACTTGTGCGGTCAGATCAGCCCAATATTGCCGCAGGATTAGTTGCGGTCATGTCAGGCTATTGTTAAGCAAGCTCGGAGGCGGCCGGCGGACTGCCACATTAGTTATTGCAGATGGAGCAGAACAGGGCCAAAATTATTTGGTAACCATAGCAGCGGGGGCCGCGGCTGAGTGGAGCGAGTGGGGCGGGGCGTAAAAGCGAATGTCAGTACTGCTGTTGATCTTGGGGATCGTGGTCGCCGCATCGGGCGTCGTCGCGATTGGATTCGGTATTCCGCTCAATGAGTTCGCCCTCGGCCCCACCCTGATATCCGGTGGCGCGACAGCGCTGACCGGAGGCTTTATCCTGATCGGCCTTTCGGCCGTCGTCAGCGAGCTGGCCCGCCTGGCCGAAGGCCTGAGAAGAGTTGCGGCTCGACCCCCACAACATGCCAGGGAGGTTTTCGAGCCGGTGGCTCCTGCCGTCGCAGCGACCCCGTTGCCGGCGCCGGTCTCCGTTGCGCGGCCCTCTCCATCGAACGTCGCCATGCCGCCTCGACCGAGGGCGGAGGTCGCCGCTCGGGAGGTCCGCCCAGCCGCGGCCTATCCGCCGTCACCATCCTCGGTCGAGGTTTCGGCCGCCGCGATCGAGCGGCTGCGCTCCACCATTCCCCGCACGGAAGGGCCTCGCGTCGACCCCCCGACGGGGTATGCGGAGGAGGCCCCGTTGTCCCCGAACGGGGCAACCGCGCCCCCTCCCCCGGCTGGTCAGACGAGAGCCGAGCCGGCCCCGCCCGAGCCCAAAGTCACGGCGGAAGACCGTGCCAGTGGCGCGGTCGATGCGTTGAAAGCCTCGCGGCTTGACTTTCTATTCCGTTCCAAGCCCGCGCGTGCGGCGCCGCGTGAAAATTTCGAAACGATCTGGCCCGCTGACGCCCGCCCTGACAGAAATACGAATCCCGCCGGCGAACCACAGGCAACCCCTCAGCAGGTCGAAAGGCAACCGGCTACGGCTCCGCCAACGCAGGATTTGCATCCCGAGCCACCGGCACAGGGACCGCCGCCTTCAGCTGGCATTCTCAAGTCCGGCGTGGTCGACGGCATGGCCTATACGCTCTACACCGATGGATCGATCGAGGCCAAGCTGCCACAGGGCACGGTCAGGTTCGGCTCGGTGGCCGAGCTTCGCGCCCATATCGAGAGCAACTCGTAAGCCCGACCCCGGCACAGAACAGAGAACGGCTCCCCGCCCCTTCGCAGCGCTGCCGGAATCGGCTGTTCATTCACGCCGGTTCGCGAAGATTTTATTTCTGTCTTGCTAGAACAACAACACGTCATAACATAGTCGTATATATCACACTTCTTGCCTTCATGAGGATACGGGAATAGAAATACTGTTGAATGGGGTACAAGAACCGGCTTGATGCTCAACGGGATGCTCAACCAGCAAGAGAAGCAGATAACACGCAGTCGTAGCGCCGATTTTCCGCGCATCCCGACAAAGGAACAGCAGGATTACTGATAATGGCCGACAACACCTCGACCTTCATCGAGCTGACGGCGTCTATCGTCTCAGCCTATGTCAGCAACAATTCGGTTCCCTCCGCGGAGCTACCAGCGCTGATCGGTCAGGTGCACACGGCTCTCGCGCGCGTGTCGAGCGGGCATGGCGAGGCGCTGGGCGACACGCTGAAGCCCGCGATACCGGTAAAGAAATCAATTACTTCGGATTTTATCATCTGCCTCGAGGACGGAAAGAAATTCAAGTCTCTCAAGCGACACCTGCGTACCCAATATAACCTCACGCCCGAGCAGTATCGCGAGAAGTGGGGCCTCGGCAGCGACTATCCCATGGTGGCGCCGAGCTACGCGGCCGCGCGATCGCGTCTCGCCAAGCAAATGGGACTGGGCCAACAGCGACCGCGACGCAAATAGCCCAGGACCGACCTTGACCGGTGGGCGCGTGGACGCCTCGCGCATGATCCCGAAAGTTGGAACTTAGCGCAAAGTCGCGATTCAATCTGAAGCGACCTTGCCTGATTGGCATCGCCGCATTTCCTCGGCAAGTGTGAGCGCCGCGCGCGCATCCGAGCGGATGCGCTCGACCATGGAACGGAACCCATTGGAGCGCTGAGGCGTGAGATGCTCGCGCAACCCGAGGCGCTCGAACACGGCACTCGCATCGGTCGCAATAATCTCGCGGGCATGCCGGCCGGAAAACATCGCGAACAAAATCGCAATAAGTCCGCGCACGATATGCGCATCACTGTCGCCGGCAAAATTCAGGACGGGTCCGCCCGCACCGTTCGGACGCACCGTCGTCGCGAGCCAGACCTGGCTGGCGCAACCCTGAACCTTGTTTGCATCGGAGCGATCGGTCTCGGACAGCGGGCTCAGGCCTCTGCCGAGCTCGATGACGTAGCGGTAGCGGTCGTCCCACTCCTCGAGCAGCGTGAAATTCTCGATGATCTCGTCGATCGTCATGACTTCAGCGATTGCGCTCCATGACCCTGGCGACGGTGCATTGCCACAGATATGGATATATAGGGCGCGAGGGCGCGTGACGGAAGAAATACGATCGCCGTCCGCAACGTGGTCGCGCCGAGCTCGAGCGGCGCCACCCCACGGGAACACGAGCAGCTCCAGCCTGCCTCGCAGCCCGCCGCAGGCCCGATCTTTTCGCCCGAAGGCTGGAGGTTATTGCGGCCGGTCGAGGCGGGCTTCTTTGCGCGCTCGAGGGCCGCGCCAAGCTGCCGCGAGATCGGCCGGCGCAAGCGTGTCCCGAGAGGCGCGTGCTGGGGCTTGCGCCATCGACTTGCCCCCGCCATTCGCGCCGCCGCTGTCATCGGCACCAAGGTGTTCATTGAGGTAGTCATAAAGCATCTTGGCGCCGGCCTGCGCGCGGTGCCCGATCGCAACGGCAGCCTGCGATCCCACGGCGCAGGCCTCGGGCTGGCGGTCGCAGAACAATCGCGCGTCGGTGACGGTTGCCTTGGCCGCCGACATGGCGCCGCTGGCGCTCATGCCCACATTCGAGTTGGTCTGCGATCCGCCGCTCGGCAGCAAGACCAGAACGACCGTGAGCCAGAACATGATTCGGAACAAGAACCGCATAAGCCTGCCCTCGATCCCCGCAGCGGCTTGACCGCCTGGATCGGAAGCCTAGCAACAAGCCTTGAAACCTCGGTTGGAAGTGGACGGCACTTTTTGCCCATATTCGATGCTAATGTGCGGCATGTTTTCAGACAATTCGAGCTTTTATGCCCTTCGCCAAAGTATCTTTGCAAAGCGAGGATATTTGCGCATGCAAGGGGTCATGGCCGCTCGCCGACGGCGCGCGTCCATGCGCGGGGCAACCGACTGTTCACCATTGTGCGCGATTGCGTCGGCAAAGCCCGTCGAAATGAATTGTAAACAGTGCTGCCCTCGTCTCCGGCACGCCTTAGCGTTCGTTTAAGTGCCCTCTGACACGATGCCGTGATCAATAAGGGGGGGCGCGTCCCAAATCATTGGACGTGCACGAAAACGTGGGTCTTTTCGTTCCAATTCGAGGTAACGTCGACGGGTTGGCGCATTCCCGCGCGCGACGGGCCGCGCTGACCGTAGCTTTCTCGGTGAAGAAAAGTGCGTAACCGCCGGGCGCATGGCGAGCAAAGCCACGGTGGGTCGGGCGAGCGCCTGCACCTGCCCTTCCTCTTTCAAGTCCTGGGATGGACGCCGAGGGACGCTGTCGGATTTGCCGTAGGCGCATTCGCCACGGCCGCGATCCTGATCAACGTCTTGTTCATGCAATCGGGCTCGCACCCGGCACCGATCTTCAAGACGGCAGACGCCGCGATCAAAGCACCGGCAGGCCCTGACTCCAAGCCGGCGGCGGCGGCCCCGACGCGTCGGGTCGAGCCGATCCCAGCGCCGGCCCCCAAGCTTTCCGCATCGTTGCCGCGCACACCCGGCGAAATCATATTGGATATTCAGCGCGAGCTCTCGCGTCGAGGTTACTATGACGGTTCCATCGACGGTCTATATGGACCGAGGACCGACGCTGCAATCCGGGATTTCGAGCACGCCTCCGGGCTAAAACCAAGCACGCAGCCCAACGAAGCCCTGCTCCAAACGATCATCCGATCCCCAAGCAAAGCCGCAAAGGGCACAACGGGGACGACTTCCGTGCCCCGCACGATTGGGGCACGCAACGACAATACGACCGAGCCGGCGGCTGCATCGCCGCGCGTGATCGCGGTGCAGCGCGCTCTTGCCGAATTCGGCTATGGCCAGATCAAGCCGAGTGGAGTTGTTGACATCGACACGCAGCGTGCCATTGAGCGTTTTGAACGCGAACGCAAGCTGCCGCTCACCGGTCAGGTCTCCGACCGTGTCATCCGCGAGCTGGCGGCGGCGACCGGCCGGCCATTGGAATGATTCGATCCGCCGTTGCGCGAACAGGCGACGATAGAGCACCTGAAAGGGCGGGCTTGCAGGGGGGCTCGTCTTTTTCGCGTGCGTCGTGAATACTGAATTGCCCACGCCAGCGCGAGCATCATCACAGCGAGCCGTTGCATGCGGTTGAAGTCCGCGATTTGGGTCGCAGCCTATGTTCGTCGCTGCCATGTCGAAGGAGCGTTTGCCGCCGTACGCCGGCGGGGATCCGAAGAGGCCGGCGCCATTTTTGTGAAAATCAACCGGCTCGACGGCACGGCCGAGCTTTTCGGCCCGGCACCGCAAAGCGTCTTCGAGGCTGCGCGGCCGGCGGATCGTTTATTCAGCAGATGCCTGCCGGAGCCGGCAGCACCGGAAGCCAGGGTCGAGGAGCGTCTCACCCGCGAGCTGCGCTTCGATCCGGATGTTTGGATCATAGAGGTCGAGGATCGCGCCGGCCGCCACTTTCTCGATCAAGTTGTCGCGTGACGGGCCAACCAAGAGAGGATGTTCAGCCTCGGGCGGCCAAGGCTCGGGGGTTGCGTGATGCTCTCAGCGCTGGCCCCCGCGTAAGCGCATGTCCTGGCAATGCGTGGGCCGGCGCGAGACTTCCGACAGCGCCCGGCGTGCATTGTCCGCTGCCGTGCGCCAAGCGACCGGCTTGTGATGAGCCATTGACTTGTCATCATCCGGGTCGGCCTCGCGCCACACCGATACCAGCCGGCGGGCCGCCATGACCGTGATCTCGCCATAGAGCTCGGCGAGCTCGTATAGCCGGTCGACCGATTGGCCGATGCGCGGATTCATGAACAGCAGCACGCGTTGCACCACATCGGCCGGCAGGTCCACGGCCTTGGCGGCGGCGACGATCGGCTCTCCTAACTCGTCGCCGATGACGCGGCGGGCTTGGGTGCGCGAGATGCCGAGCGTGCGCTCGAGCTCGCGTGTGGCCGCCTCGGTATTGTGCCGGAGCGCGGCCGCTTCGAGCCGCCAGGTATCGGCCCGCTGCATGAAAGCGCAGGGTTGCATTGGGGCAATCGGGGCAAAATCGAGATTGAGCAAATCAATCGACGCTCCGGCGCGCCTGCCGCGTAGAACAGCTCCGACAATTCGAAAGCTTCGGCCCATGCGAGGCGAGCTTGCGGGCTTGCCGCTTGTGCTTGCGGTGAGGCCCTGGAACCCCGCTTCGCGATGAGATCCGCATGAGCACCGCCGCGCTCCGTTGCGATCAACTCGAGCTCGGAACCGGTCAAGCAGGGCGAATGCTCGAGAATCGGAGCCGCAACTTCGATCGCGTCGCGCGCCAGGCGCTCGAGCACGGCGCGCGGGGCGGATGGATACGATGCGAGCCGATCGGCCAGCGCCGCACGCGATGCAAGATCGGTGGCGTCGATGAGCCGCAACACAAGCTCGGTATAATACCGTTCATCCTCGGGCGTGTGCGCTGGACGCTGCAGATAGAGGTCGGTGAGCACACGCAACAATGTCGGACGCATGTCGATCTGGTTGCCTGAACCAAGATCGACCAGATCCTCAAGACCAGGAAACGCCGATGGCGACTCCATCATCGTCACTGCGCCTTTGCTGCAACACTAGGAATTTGAAATAACCTACAATCACCGCGTTAGCAGAGCGTTAACCTTGCGCCTCTCAAATCGGTTAGCAGCCGAGCTACGGCATCCGGCCGTGAAGGGGCGGGGGAAAGCGAGATGGGTACGGTCATCGGTTTTCGCCCAGTGCTGCGCACTGGGCGAGCGGCAAGGTCGATCGCTTGCAAGTCAGAGTCGGCGACGGTGATCATCCTTCCGGTTATCCGGATCGAACGATACGCCGACGAGCCCACGACAGGGTTCGAGCCCGAGCCGAGCAGCAGTCCCGGGCGTCGCCGCCGCCGCCGCGCCAGCCGATAAAGGCTGCCTACTGCGGTCGGCAGCGCGCCGCAGCGAGCGCGCTGCGCGCCGCTGGAATCCATCCGGCCTCGGGGGTGAGCGCCCGGATCACGATCAAGCCCGTCGTCGTCGGTGATGTTACGATCAGGCGGTCCGCTCGGGTGATGTCCTCGTTCTCCGGCAAGTCGGCGCGTTGCGCGGCAGTCATGAGATCAAGCTCAATGACGCGTCGCCCGGCGGCACGGTCGTTGATCGCGTAGTAAGCGATATCGCCGCGGGTGTAGAAGGACACCGATGTATAGGCTTGACTGATCGGCACCGAGAATTTCAACGAGCCGCGCGCCAGATCATACCGGCATACCGATATCGCGAAGGCCGGGTCCATGAACGGCATGACTGCATTTTCCGGCGTAGGCGGCGGGACCGGGGTGACGGCGTTGACCGGGGCGATCGCGGACACGCGGGCATAGGCATCCTGGGTGGCCAGGCTCGGAAGCAGCAGGATCGTCGAGAGATGCACAATGCCGCCGAGCAGGAGGGCGCCTAGCAGCCATAGCGCCAAACGGATCATCGGCACGCCTCCCTTCTGATCAACGGCATCGGTGCCTCCGACCCCGTGCGCGTCGCCATTCCGATCGGCGTATCGTAGAGACGCAGCACCAGCTGATACTTCTCCACCCCGCCGGTCGGCAGCCAATTGCCCGGCCGCACGCGAGGGCCCACGGTGATGTCGAAGCTGCCATCGGCCTTGCGGATGATTTCCTGGCTGGTGAAACCCTGCCGCCGCACGGAATTCGCCACCAGACGGCCCTCGGGATCATACAGGGTGAGGGTCCAGAACCGCGCTTGCGGCGTGATGCCGCTCACCAGCACGTCGCAACGGCCGTCGAGGCTCCCGCCTGCATCGTCGCTGCGCGCATAGAAGGCGACCCCATCGCCCGAGCCGACCGGCAGCTCGCCCGTGCGCGCAACCATCGCACGGGCATAGGGATCGATCCCCGTTGTCCCGTTCTTCGGCCACGCCGTCCACGCGCCGATCGTGACGCCGCCGTACGCAACTCCCCGCGTCAACGCGATCCAGGTCGTGCCGAGGCCTATCGCCGCGGCAACGGCGAGTGCAAACATCGCTCCAAAAAGCAAACGCACGGTGGGTCCGATGAACTGCGGTTAGCTGGACCGATCTAGCAACAATCGCCTGCCGGATTCAATTGCCGCGGATTTGGCCGGCCGGCGGCTGATCGGGTCCCGCCGCCCAAGCCTCCTGCCGTGCCGTGGCTCCTTGCGCGTCCGTCGTCTTGCTCGGCTCGCGGCTTGTCGCCAGCGCGCGCGTGGCATCATCCATCAACCGCTCGACCCGAAGCAGCGCGTCGGTCCCGCGCCTGGTGAGGATGGAGGGCCGCCCCCCTTCGGAGGCCCCACCATCCCTCCTGGCGTCGGACGCGACCGCCGGTCCGCCGAGACCCGGGATAGGCTTAAGCTCGACCCCTTGATGGGCGTAGGCCATGATCTCACGCCAGGTCATCGCCGGCAGCGAGCCGCCGGTCATCTGATGCATGACCGCGTAATCGTCGTTGCCGAACCATACCCCGCAAACGAAATTGCCGGTGTAGCCGACGAACCAGGCATCGCGATAGGCATTCGTGGTGCCGGTCTTGCCGGCAGACTTGATTCCGTCGAGTATTGCCCGCCTGGCGGTTCCCTCTTCGACCACCTTGCTCATTATGATGTTCATGTCGATGGCGACTTGTGGCGGAATCACCTGCACCGGCTTCTTGCTGTCGCGGTCCCAGCGCCAGATGAGATCACCCGCCCCGCTGCGCACTTCGAGTACGGCATGCGGCGTCGACGTCTTTCCGAGATTGGGGAACATGGTGTAACCGCCGGTATGGTCGAGCACGGTCACCTCGTTGGCGCCGATCGGCATCGAGGGCGTGTCAGGCAGCGGCGTACGCAATCCCGCCTTGCGGGCGATATCCCTGATCTTTGCCCGGCCGATTTTCGGATTGCCGTTGCCAAGCGCGATCGACATCTTGACCGGAATGACGTTGACGGAGCGCACCAGCGCATGGGTCAGCGTCATCGAACCGGCATGGCCGCCGCCGTAGTTCTTCGGGCACCAATTGCCGATGCAAACAGGGGAGTCGACCACAATCGAGTTCGGCTTGTATCCTCCGCTCATCAACGCGGCGGCGTAGACATACGGCTTGAACGACGAGCCCGGCTGACGCGCCGCGTCGGTCGCGCGATTGAACTGGCTCTCCCCATAGTCGCGCCCGCCGACCATCGCACGCACCGCGCCGTCGATATCCATCAGGACGGCTGCGCCCTGCTTGGCGCGATATTCGCGACCATATTGCCGCAGCGAATTCTCCACCGCTTTTTCCGCATTCTTCTGCAAATCGACATCGAGCGCCAACCGCACCACGAACACGCGCTCATGCACCGACTTTGGCAACGTCAGGACGAGCTTCTTCATCTCGTCGAATGCCCAGTCGAGATAGTAGTTGGGCGCACGCTCGTCGCGCCTGTCGACCGCAATGGCAGGATTGCGGCGAGCGCCGAACACCTGGCCTTCGGTCATCAATCCCGCCTCGACCAGATTGTCGAGAACGATATTGGCGCGCGCGCGCGCCGCCGGCAGGTTGATATGAGGTGCAAACCGGGACGGGGCCTTGAACAGGCCGGCGAGCATCGCCGCCTCCGCCAGGTTCACGTCCCGCGCCGACTTGTTGAAGTAAAATTGCGCGGCAGCGTCGACACCGAAGGTGCCGCCGCCGAGATAGGCGCGGTCGAGATAAAGCTTGAGAATCTCGTTCTTCGGCAGTCGCGTCTCGAGCCAGAGCGCGAGGAAGGCTTCCTTGACCTTGCGCTCGATGGTGCGCTCGTTCGACAGGAAAAGGTTCTTCGCCAATTGCTGTGAAATGGACGATCCGCCCTGCACCACGCCGCCTGCCCTGGCATTGGCGTTCATCGCGCGAAACAGGCCCGGAATGTCGATGCCGAAATGCTCGTAGAACCGGCGGTCCTCGGTGGCGAGCGTTGCCTTGATCAGATGATCGGGAAATTCGTCCAGCCGCAGCGCGTCGTTGTGCTTGATGCCGCGCGTGCCCATCTCGTTGCCGTAACGGTCGAGGAAGGTGACCGCGAGCTCGGATTTCTTGAGCCAGTCGTCGTCCGAAGTCTCGCGGAAGGCGGGAATTGCCAGCGCCAGCATGACCAGCAGGCCCCCGGTGCCAAGCGTCAACCCTTCCGACAGCGGCTCGACGAAGTACCACCGGCGCCAGCCGGCGAGGTGGAAACGGTCCATGAACTCGGTGAAGCGCTCGTACAGCTCGCGCCCCCAGGTCTTGGCCTGGTACAAGCCGAAGTCGATGCGCGAATCGAGGTCGAGGAAAAATCGGTGGAACCACGCCTTCCAGCTGCCGCGGTTCTCATCATCGGGGAAGAGGTCGCGCAAAGTACCCTCGTGGCCAAGTCTGGTCGGCGGCGGGGCGGAACCGTCCAGCCGTTAGCGAATGTTGTAGCCGAAACCCTGGTTCCAAACTATGACGTGATAGCCACAAGGTGAACGCAAATCGCAAGCTCATTCGAGGGTTATGGACCCCGGCCTGGTGCGGTGAATTCAATGAGCAAAGCGCAGGGGGGATCGCGCGATGGCGGCTGATGAGATCCCTTTCTGGCGCCGTAAGTCATTGCGGGAAATGACAGATTCGGAGTGGGAGAGCCTCTGCGACGGGTGTGGGCGCTGCTGCCTGGTCAAGCTGCAGGACGCCGATGATTCCTCGCGTACCTATTTCACCGATGTCGGCTGCCGGCTCCTCGACGGCGAGACCTGCCGCTGCCACGACTATGCCAATCGGACCGCCAAGGTGAAGGACTGCGTCCGCCTCACGCCCCGAAATATCAATAGAATCGTCTGGTTGCCGCCGACTTGCGCCTATCGCCGGCTTGCGGATGGGCACGACCTCTACTGGTGGCATCCGCTCGTCTCCGGCGATCCCGAGACCGTTCACCAGGCCGGGATCTCGGTGCGCGATCGCGTGGGCGCGTGCGAGGACGACGTTGCGGATGACGAGCTCGAGAACCGCATCGTGAGCTGGCCGGCGCGCATTCCGACCGCAGCGCGCAAGAAAAGCCGCTGAGCCTCCATAGCCATGCCCCGGTGCTTCCTGCCGGTCATTGCGCCAGCGCGGCCAAGATGCGCGCCCAGCTGCGCGTGCCTTTATGAAATGAGGTCAAATCGTACTTCTCGTTGGGAGAATGCACGCGGTCATCATCGAGCGCGAAGCCGACCATGATCGTATCCATGCCGAGGATGCGCTTGAATTCGCCGACGATCGGAATCGAGCCGCCTTCGCCTACCGTCACCGCCTTCTTGCCCCACTCGGCAGCGAGCGCTTCACGCGTCGTTGCCAGCGCCGGATTATCGAAGGGAAGCTCGACCGCAGGCGCACCGGCGAAGCTCTGGAACTCGACCTTGGCATCAGCGGGAAGCCGGTCGCGCACGAAGGCACGGAAAGCGGCGCGGATCTTTTGCGGGTCCTGGGAACCGACTAACCGGAACGAAACCTTCGCCGTCGCCTGGCCCGGGATCACCGTCTTCGCTCCCTCCCCGGTATAGCCTCCGATCATCCCATTGATCTCGGCTGTCGGGCGGGTGGCGATCTGCTCGATCAGCATGCGGTCGTTCTCGCCTGCCGGGATCTTGAGCCCAAAGCTGCCGAGAAAGTCCTCCGGCGTCAGGCGAAGCCCGGCAAGCTCCTGCTTGATTTCCGGGGGCAACTCGTTGACGCCTTCGTAGAAGCCGGGAATGGTCACCCGTCCATTTTCATCGTGCATGGCGGCCAAGATGCGCGCGAGCACCCGCAGCGGATTCTGCGCGGCGCCGCCAAACAACCCGGAATGGAGATCGCGGTCTGCGCAGGTGATCTTGATCTCCTCGTAGACGAGACCGCGCAGCGAGGTCGTCACCATCGGCGTAGAGGGGTCCCACATGCTGGTATCGCATACGAGCGCGAGATCGAGCGCGAGCTCTTCGGCATGGTTCTGCACGAAGCCGAACAGGTGATTGGAGCCGCACTCCTCCTCGCCTTCGATCATCATGGTGATCGGCAGCGGCAATTGTCCGGTAACGGTCTTGAAGGCGCGACACGCCTCGATGAAGGTCATGACTTGGCCTTTGTCGTCGCAGGCCCCGCGCGCGACGATGATCTTGCGACCGTCCGGCTGGGTGACGATGCGCGGGGCAAAGGGCGGTGCCTCCCACAGGTCGAGCGGATCGACCGGCTGAACGTCATAATGACCGTAGAACAGGACGCGCGGTGCTTTGCCGTCAGCGTCTCCACCGTCGGCTTTTCCGATCACGATCGGATGCCCCGCCGTCGGTCGGATGCTGGTATCGAAGCCCATGCCGGCAAGATCCTTGGCGACGTGCTGTGCCGCCCGCAAGCATTGCTCCTTGTAGGCCGGATCGGTCGAGATCGACTGGATGCGCAGAAAATCGAATAACCGTTCGAGGCTTCGGTCGAGATCGGTATCGATTTGCGCAAGGACATCGCCTAGAGCTTGCGAGGTTACCATGGTCAATGCCTCGTGGTTGGTATCGGACGGCGGGAGCTGGGAGCCTGGACGATTCACAAGTGCGAACCGACCCCGACCTCCAATGCTCCCGGCACTCGTCAGCGCCGCAGCAGTCCACCCATGGTGCCGCGGATGATGGCGCGGCCGACCGAGCTGCCCATCTTGCCTCCGATCGACTTTCCAAGATCGGCCGCGACCTTGCCGGCTACCCGGTTGGTGACGGAGCGCGTGACCTCGCGGGCGATCACCTGACCGGTCGACAGCCGCGTCCCGCGCCGACGTTGGGTGCCGAAAATGGCGGCCAGCATGGCCATGATTGCAGCAATCACCTTGCCGAAACCACTCGACGCGGAAGCTTCCGCCGTCGACCCCGGCAAGGCGGGATCCATCGGCCCGACCACGGTGCCGGCATGCACGCGCTTCTGCAGGTTCTCGTAGGCGGACTCGGAGTCGATCGCCTGGTCATATTTGCCTTTCACCGGGCTCTTGGCCATGACCGCCTTGCGCTCACCCTCGGTGATCGGCCCAATCCGCGCGGACGGCGGGCGGATCATGCAGCGCTCGACCATCGATGGCGTGCCGTTGCCCTCGAGGAAAGAGACCAGCGCCTCACCCTTGCCGAGCTCCATGATCACCTTGGCGGTATCGAGCTTGGGATTGGGACGAAACGTCTCCGCCGCTGCCCGCACTGCCTTCTGATCGCGCGGAGTGAAGGCGCGCAATGCGTGTTGAACGCGGTTGCCGAGTTGAGCCAGAACCTTGTCCGGTACGTCGAGCGGATTTTGAGTCACGAAATAGACGCCGACGCCCTTGGAGCGGATCAAACGCACCACCTGCTCGATCTTGTCGAGGAGGGCTTTCGGGGCATCGGTGAACAGCAGGTGAGCCTCATCGAAGAAGAAGCAGAGCTTGGGCTTGGGCTGGTCGCCAACCTCCGGCAATTGCTCGAACAGCTCCGAAAGCAGCCAGAGCAAAAAGGTGGCGTAGAGGCGGGGGTTCCCCATCAATTTATCCGCGGCAAGAATGTTGATGTATCCGCGTCCGTCCCGGTCGGTGCGGATGAAATCCTTGAGCGAGAGCGCAGGCTCGCCGAAGAATTGGTTGGCGCCCTGGTTTTCCAGCACCAGCAGCTGGCGCTGGATCGTCCCGACCGTGGTCTTGGACACATTGCCGTAATGGGCGGTGAGCTCGGCAGCATGATCCGAGATGTAGCCGAGCATGGCCCTGAGAATCCTTGAGATCGAGGATGAGCAGCCCCTGCTCGTCGGCGACCCGAAAACAGATGTTCAGCACACCTTCCTGAACTTCATTCAGATCCATCAACCGCGACAGCAGCAGCGGGCCCACTTCTGAGATGGTGGCACGAATGGGATGGCCTTGCTCCCCGAACAAATCCCAGAACACGACCGGAAACTGATCGGCCTCGTAGTCGAAGCCGAGGCTCTTGGCCCGGCTGACGAGAGCCTCCTTGGCTTCGCCGAGCTCCGAAATACCGGAGAGATCGCCCTTGATGTCGGCGGCGAAAACCGAGATCCCGGCCCGCGACAAGCCCTCGGCCAGGACCTGCAGCGTAACGGTCTTCCCGGTGCCGGTGGCACCGGTCACCAAGCCGTGCCGATTGGCCAAGGCGAGCGTCAAGACTTCAGGTTTGCCGCTCTTGCCAACGAAAATAGTGCCGTCTGTATCGACGTCCGCCATAGCTTGATCCTCGCGCTCGAACTTCCCCTTATTGTCGCCGCCGGCAACGGACGGTCAACCATGCCGTCGCGGGATTCGCTCGACGAGCAAATCGCGGCGCCCGCCCTCGCCCGGGCTTTGTCGCCCTGAATCGCGGCTCCCATCAACCGAGATGTGGAGCGTTGCATCTCAGCGGATTGCGAATGTGGTCTGATGCTCAAATGCAACAACGCTCGCCGCTCTTGCCGACGGTGCTTGTTTTCTCGAATTTTGGGCGCCTATTATGTGGTCACCTGCCCGGGCGCAGGCTGACGAGGGGGCATATGGACGACGACCTCGCGGGACGTCTCGTCGCCAATGTGGGCGTCGATTGCACGGCCGCAGAAACGGCCGACAGCAAGAAGCTGCAGGTCCTGCTCACGCGCAAGCCGAGCAAGGGCTGCGCCTTCGTCCACGATTCAACGAAATTCGCAGACGTAAGACCACTCGGGAAGGCGCGATCCGTGCAAGCAACGGCGCGATTCCCGGCCGTGGACAGTGGCGCTGGCGCTGACTAGCGCGAACGCCTGGCCACGAGCAAGGAGATTTCGATGTCGTATTCCATCGCCACGATCGAAGAAATCGACGTGGATGAGGCCACGGCGCTCAGGTCCATCGGAATCAGGACGACGGAGAAGTTGCTTGAGGCGGCAAAGAGCCCGAAGGGACGTAAGGACCTTGCCACCAAGGTCAAGCTCGACCAGAAGAAGCTGCTGCGCTGGGCCAATATTGCCGACAAGCTGCGCATAAAGGGTATGGGCAAGGAATATGCCGGATTGTTGCGCGAGGTCGGCGTCGATACGGTAAAGGAATTGAGATATCGAAATCCAGCCAAGCTTGCCCGATCCATGTCCGAGGCCAACAAGAGGCGAAAGCTGGTTCGCTTTCTCCCGTCCGAGAAGCTTGTTACCCGATGGGTCGAGCATGCCCGCAAGCTTCCTCAGAAGATCACCTATTGATCGGCACGTGTCGGCCTGACGACGTCGTGCGCCGAAAATGAATGAAACGCCGGGCGGGACGCGAAGCCGTGGCGGAAAGGGGCTGGGCGCTTGACACCAATCCCGCGCCCGGCGCAATGCGGCACCATGATCGTCTCGCGTCCCCAGACCAATTCCACCCGCGCTCGGAAACCTGGGTTCCATCGCCTCACGGCCCTGCTGGCGCTCGGACGCCCGGTCATCATGGGCATCCTGAACGTGACCCCGGATTCGTTTTCGGATGGCGGACAATTCCTCGATCCGTCGAGCGCCATCGATCAGGCCCGCCGGATGATTGCGCAAGGCGCCGACATTCTGGATATCGGTGCAGAATCGACCCGTCCCTACGGCGGCGCGGTGGCCGTGCCGATCGAAGAGGAAATCCGGCGGCTGGCCCCGATCCTGCCGGCGGCGGCAGAGCTCGGCGCGCCGGTATCGATTGATACCATGAAGGCCGAAGTTGCCGCCTGGGCGCTCGCTTCCGGCGCCGCGATCATCAACGATGTCTGGGGCCTGCAACGCGATGGCGCCATGGCTCGCGTCGCCGCCGATCAGAGCGCTCCGATCATCATCATGCACAATCGCGAGCACGCCGATCCTTCCCTCGATATCATGGCCGAGATCGCAGGATTCTTCGCGCGCTCGCTCGATATTGCGGCCAGCGCCGGCGTGAGCCGACAGGATATCGTGCTCGATCCCGGGATCGGCTTTGGCAAGACACCGCAACAAAGCTTGATCGCGATCGCGAGGTTGCGCGCGCTCCAATCATTCGGCCTGCCTGTTCTCGTCGGCGCCTCGCGCAAGCGTTTCATCGCCGGGATCTCGCCGGCCCCGCCGGATCAGCGGCTCGGCGGTTCCATCGCTGCCCACATGCTTGCAGTGGCGAATGGCGCCGCAATCATTCGGACCCATGACGTCGCGGAGACCGTGCAGGCGTTGCGCGTGGCCGCGGCAATTGAGAACGCGCGATGACCGACGCGGTGTTCATCTCGGGACTTGCGCTCCACGCCTATCATGGCGTGATGCAGCATGAAGCGAAGGTCGGACAGACCTTCACACTTGATATCGAGCTGGCGATCGATCTGAGCCAGGCGTCACGTTCCGACAAGATTGCGCATACCGTGGGCTATGACCAGGTCGTCGCGGTGGC
This sequence comes from uncultured Alphaproteobacteria bacterium, assembly GCA_963820365.1. Taxonomy (GTDB): domain Bacteria; phylum Pseudomonadota; class Alphaproteobacteria; order Rhizobiales; family Xanthobacteraceae; genus VAZQ01. The sequence goes on from CAWFZR010000010.1 coordinate 110,313, forward strand.
AAGCGAGGCGTTTTGCAAACGCCGCTATCGACTGGTCGAGGCCGCGGCTGCAGCAGTGGCTGAAGCCGTCCTCGACCGCTTCCTCGCGGTCCTGAGCGTGCGAGTGACGGTCCACAAGCCGCACGCGCCGATCGCGGCAACCTTTGCAGATGTCGGCGTCAGCATCTTGCGCGCCCGCCGAGCTCATGGTTGAGGCTTTGATCGGGCTCGGAGCAAATGTGGGCGACGCGCGCAACACGCTCGATCGGGCCGTGGCCTTGCTCTGCAAGGAAGATCAAATACGCCTGCTTGCGCGTTCTTCGGAATATCGCACGCAACCTTGGGGCTTGCGCAATCAGCCGCCCTTCATCAATCTCTGCATCGAAGTCGAAACCAGCCTGACGCCGGCCGGCCTTCTGGCGCAGGCGCAGGCGATCGAGCACGCGCTCGGCCGCGAGCGCGCCAAGGAACGCCGCTGGGGTCCGCGCCCGATCGATATCGACCTCCTTGCCTATGACGATCTCACGTTGCAAACACCGGAGCTCGAGCTGCCGCATCCGCGGCTGTTCGCGCGCGCTTTCGTGCTGGTGCCGCTCGCGGAAATAGTGCCGGAGCGCATGATCGCCGGCGTGCGGGTGCGCGAGGCGCTGGCACGCGTGGACGCATCCGGGATCGAGCGTCTTGGGTCGGCAAAAAATCGACCATCGGGATGAGCTGGCAGAGGCCGCTCGAGACGCCACGCTCGATTGGTTCCGCCGGGCTCGCCTGTGCAGGCTCCATGGCCGACCGTTTCGGCTGACATGACGTTGGCTCGCGATGCTTGCCATGGCATTTTATCGCCGTGACCGATGATTCCGCTGACAACCTTGCGCTTGCCGCAGAATTCCCAGCTGCCACGCGCGAGCAATGGCAAAGGTTGGTCGCGGAAGTGCTCAAAGGCGCCTCGTCCCGCCGCGCACTCGCCGCCGAGACTTATGACGGCCTGCAGATCGAGCCGCTCAGCCCGCGAAAGCCGCAGGCCATGCTCGTCATTGGACGCAAGCCCGGCACGGCTTGGGCGATCATGCAGCGCGTGGATCATCCAGATGCGGCGGCTGCCAATGCCGAGGCCATGCACGACCTCGCCAACGGCGCGACCGGCCTCTCGCTCGAATTCGCAGGTGCGGCGGGGGCCTACGGCTATGGACTTGCGGAGAAGGAGGAGGCAATCGCACGCGCCCTGGAAGGCATCGAACTGGATTCCGGCATGGCGCTCGATCTCGATCTTGGACCCCAAGGCAACGGCGCTCCCCGTGCGATTGCGACATTGCTCAAGCGCCGCGGCACGGCACCCGGCACCAGCGATATCCGATTTGGTCTCGATCCCATCGGGACCGCGGTACTGGCGGGCGGCGGCGCGCGTGCGTGGAGGACCGTCGCACACGACTTCAGCCGCACGATCGCCGATCTCGCAGATCGAGGCTTTCGCGGGCCGTTTGCCGCCGCGGATGCGCGGATTGTGCACAATGCCGGCGGCTCCGAGGCGCAAGAGCTCGCCTACGCGCTTGCGGCCGCGGTTGCGTATCTGCGCGCGCTGGAAGAAGGAGGGATCGCGCTCGATGCCGCTCGCCGCATGATCTATTTCCGCCTTGCGGCCGATGCGGACCAATTCGCGACTACGGCCAAATTTCGCGCGCTGCGCAAATTGTGGGGGCGCATCGAACAGGCCTGCGGACTGGCGCCGGCCACTGCCTTTGTCGCTGCCGAAACCGCTTGGCGCATGATGACCAAGCGCGACCCTTACGTGAACATGTTGCGGACCACGATTGCGGCCGTCTCGGCGGGGCTGGCCGGTGCCGACGCCATCACGGTGCTGCCGTTCACCCTGGCGCTGGGGCTGCCCGACCGTTTCGCCCGCCGCATCGCGCGCAACACCCAGCTCGTGCTGCTTGAAGAATCGAATCTGGCAAAGGTTGCCGATCCGGCGGCCGGCTCGGGCGGCATGGAAGACTTGACCGATCAGCTCTGCCGCGCAGCCTGGACCGGGTTCCAACAGACCGAAAAGGCCGGCGGCGCATGGGCCTCGCTCCAGCGAGGCGAGATCCAACAACATGTGGCCGCCGTGCGCGCAAAACGACGGACCGGGGTCGCCGTGCGCAAAGATGCACTCACCGGCACGAGCGATTTTGCGCATCTAGCCGAATTGCCGGTCGCGGTGGCCGATGCCGCGGCAGCGCCGCCGCCTGTCGGTCACCCGGAAGTGCGGTTCGAGCCGCTCACACCTTTTCGTCTCGCGGAGCCGTTCGAGAAGCTGCGCGATGCCTCGGATCAGATGCTCTCGCGCACCGGCGCAAGGCCCAAAGTCTTTCTCGCGAATCTCGGCGCTATTTCCGATTTTGGCGCGCGTGCGGCCTTCGCCAAGAATTTCTTCGAAGCCGGCGGCATCGAGGCGCTGTCCAATGACGGTTTTGCCGAGCGCGAGAAACTGGTCGCGGCATTCGGGCTATCCGGCGCCAAGCTCGCCTGTCTTTGCTCGTCCGATCAAATCTACGCACGCGAAGCAACCTCGGCCACGCAGGCATTGCGGACTGTTGGCGCATCGGTGTGGCTCGCCGGACGGCCGGGCACGTTCGAGGCGGCGCTCAAGCAGGCGGGGGTTTCCGGTTTCATTTTCGCCGGTTGCGATGTGCTTGCAGCGCTGCAAGCCGCCCATTCCCTCATTGCCACCTGATGTCAAAGTCCGCAAACTGGGAGGCCCTGCGCTTTCCTCCAAATGAGCGGAATCGAGCGATGCGAAATCCTGAACTCGCTTTCGGCTGGCGCAAGCGCATCGGCCTGCTGAGCCCGACGGTGATCGAAACGGCCGCCTACGACTTCTACCGCCTGGCACCTGACGGCGTCTCCATGTGTGCTACCACCTCCAACATCGAGCATTGGAGCCGCGAGAACTTCAAGCAGCACGTGCTCGATCCGATTGTGACCGCGGTAAGATATCTTGCGTCACGCAATGTGGACTACATCATTCACACCGGAATGCCGGTGGTGACGACACGGGGGAAAGGCTTCGAGGAAGAGCTCGTCAAGCAAATCGAGGACGCGACCGGGCTTCCTGCCACCACCAGCATCCGCTCGGCCATCCGAGCGCTCGAGCATCTGCAAGTCCGCAATGTCGCGGTGGTGACACCTTATCCTCGAGAATTGCACCAATCCGCTCTGGCCTTTCTCCGTGCAAGCGGATTTCGTGTGGTCGCCGAGCACACCATGGACGTCGTATTCAAACGGCTGCAGGACGTCACTCCGGCACAGATTCTCGCCGCGACCAAGCACCTTTTGACCTCGGCACCGTCCGCGGACGGCGTTTACATCCCCTGCAATCAGTGGTCGGGGGCGGATGCCGCACCCCTGATCGAGAACGAGCTTCGGGTGCCGGCCGTGACCGGGGCACATGCCGACTATTGGGAGGCATTCCGCTCGCTCGGCATCAGTGATCGCATCGAGGGTCACGGCCAGTTGATGCTCAGCCTGAGCAGCGGGGCACGGGCTGCCAGCAAAGTCCACGGGTGAAGGCGTCGCACCGGCATGGCGCACAACATGCGGCCCAGCTCGATAGCTCGGTTGACCCTGGTGATGCTTGCGCTCACGTCCGGGAGTGTTGCAGCGCAGGAGTTTCCATCCCGGCCGGTTCGCTTCGTAGTGCCTTACGCCGCCGGCGGCAGCGGCGACATGCTCGCGCGCCTTGTCGGCAGCAAGCTTTCGAGCATGTGGGGACAACAGGTCGTGATCGACAATCGGCCCGGCGGCGGTGGCCTGATCGGCACCGAATTTGCCGCACGCTCGGAGCCGGATGGCTACACGCTCTATCTCGCCACTGATGGGCCGCTCACCATCGCGGCGAGCCTCTACAAGCGAGTACCGTACGACTGGAAACGAGACTTCGCCCCGGTCTCGATGGTGGCGGCGGGCTACCAGGTCCTTATCGTCAGACCGTCGCTGCCGGCACGCAACGTGCAGGAATTCGTTGCGCTGGCGCGGCAGCGGCCAGGCGAGCTCAATTATGCCTCCATTGGGATCGGCAGCGCGCCCCACCTGGGTGCTGAATTGTTCAAATCCATCGCCCAGGTCGACATTGCTCACGTACCCTACCGAGGCTCCTCGGCGCAGGCGATTACCGCGCTGCTCGCCGGCGACGTGTCGATGTTTCTGGTCGGCACTTCGACCGCGGCCCCGCACATCCAGGGCGGAACGCTGCGTGCCCTTGGTGTCACCGCAGGGAACCGCCTCGAAGGCCTTCCCGACATCCCCACTTTCGCCGAGGCTGGGCTGCCCGGCATGGATATCAGCATCTGGTTTGCCGTGCTCGTCCCCGCCGGCGTTCCGACGGGCATCATCAAGAAGCTCACCGGGGACATTGCGCAAGTCGTCGCGGATAGCGAGTTTCAAAAGACGCTGGCGGCGCGCGGCTTCGAGGCCAGATCGAGCAGCCCCGAGCAGCTGGCAGAGTTTCTGCTCAAGGACTACATCAAGTTTCGCGATCTTATCGGCAAGCTCGGCCTGCAGGTGGAATGACGTCGGTCCGAGTAGCGACTATAACCATGCAATAATGCTCACACCCGAGCACCGCTGATGACGAGCATTCCGGATTTCACCAAGATCGAATTCGCGCAAGCGCCCGTTCCGGCGATCGACGCGACGGCGGCTGCGTGGTTGACCCCGGAAGGCATCCCGGTGAAACCGGTTTACCGGCCGGACGACGTCGGAGGCCTCGACTTTCTCGACGGCTTTCCCGGCATCCCGCCTTATCTGCGCGGCCCCTACCCGACCATGTACGTCACCCAGCCCTGGACGCTGCGGCAATATGCCGGTTTTTCCACCGCCGAGGATTCAAACGCATTCTACCGTCGCAATCTCGCCGCCGGGCAGAAGGGCCTCTCGGTCGCTTTCGACCTCGCGACCCATCGCGGCTACGATTCCGATCACCCGCGGGTCGCCGGCGATGTCGGCATGGCGGGAGTGGCAATCAACTCGATCTACGACATGCGAACGCTGTTTGCAGGAATTCCGCTCGACTGCATGTCGGTGTCGATGACCATGAACGGTGCGGTGTTGCCGGTGCTCGCGCTCTACATCGTGGCCGCCGAGGAGCAGGGCGTCGCGCCGCAAAAGCTGTCCGGCACGATCCAGAACGACATTCTCAAAGAGTTCATGGTGCGCAACACCTATATCTATCCGCCCAAGCCGTCGTTGCGCATCATCTCTGACATTTTCGCCTTCACCGCCGAACACATGCCGAAGTTCAACTCGATCTCGGTTTCCGGCTATCACATGCAGGAAGCGGGCGCGACCCAGGACCTCGAGCTCGCCTATACGCTTGCCGATGGCGTCGAATATGTGCGTGCCGGCCGCAATGCCGGTCTCGACATCGACCGATTTGCGCCGCGTATCTCGTTCTTTTGGGCGATCGGCATGAATTTCTTCATGGAGGTCGCAAAGCTGCGCGCGGCGCGTCTGCTGTGGGCGCAACTCATGAAGCCGTTCGAGCCCAAGGACGCGCGCTCGCTGTCGCTGCGCACGCACTGCCAGACCTCCGGTTGGTCGCTGGCAGCGCAGGACGTGTTCAATAATGTGGTGCGCACCGCGATCGAGGCGATGGCGGCGACCCAGGGACACACCCAGTCTCTCCACACCAACGCGCTCGACGAGGCGCTTGCGCTGCCGACCGACTTTTCCGCCCGCATCGCCCGTAACACCCAGATCGTCCTGCAGCAGGAGAGCGGCACGACGCGGATGATCGATCCGTGGGGCGGCTCATTCTTCCTCGAGCGCCTCACCTATGAGCTGGCAAAGACGGCCTGGGCTCACATCCAGGAAGTCGAACGCATGGGCGGCATGGCCAAGGCGATCGAAGCAGGGCTGCCGAAGCTTCGCATCGAGGAGGCATCGGCGAAAACGCAGGCGCGCATCGATAGCGGCCAGCAGGCGGTCATCGGCGTCAACAAATATCGTCCGGAGCATGAATCGCCGATCCAGCTGCTCAAGGTCGACAATGCGGCGGTTCGGCAATTGCAGATCGAGAAGCTCGAGCGTCTCAAGCGGGAACGGGATCCAAAGGCGGTGGCGGAGGCGCTCGCCGCCTTGTCGCGCAGTGCGGGCGACGGCAACGGCAACCTACTTGCGCTCGCCATCGATGCTGCGCGCGCAAAGTCGACCGTGGGGGAGATCTCGTCGGCGCTGGAGCAGGTCTTTGGTCGCCACAGTGCACCGATCAAAGCCATCACCGGTGTCTACAAGCGGGAGATCGGCACGATGTCGGAAAACATGGCGCACGTGCAGAAATTGGTCAGCGAGTTTGAAGCGAATGAAGGCCGTCGACCCCGCATCCTGGTGGCCAAGATCGGGCAGGACGGTCACGACCGCGGGCAAAAAGTGATTGCAACCGCCTTCGCCGATCTCGGCTTCGACGTCGATATCGGCCCGTTGTTCGCGACTCCCGTGGAGGCGGCGCGCCAGGCGGTCGAGAACGACGTGCATATCCTCGGCATCTCCTCGCTTGCCGCCGCACATCTCGCTCTGGTGCCGCAACTCAAGGCTGAGCTCGTCAAGGAGGGTCGCGACGACATCATGATCGTCGTGGGCGGAGTGGTGCCCCCGCAGGATTACCAGGAGCTCGAGCGCGCCGGCGCGGAAGCGATCTTTCCGCCCGGCACGGTAATCGCGGAGGCGGCAGAGCTGCTGCTCGCCAAGCTCAATCGAAGAACTCGGACATGGACGACAGGCAGCCGAGTAGGTCGTCCGGTCGCGGTAATCGTCACCCACAACGCCACCGCGCCGGCGGCCAAGGCCGCCGCACCGACGATACCGATCTCCTTCGAACGGCAGGTCCGGCGGCGCCCTGGCATTGATCAAGGCCCCGCCGCAAACGCGCGTGTTGCAGCCCTCGAATTCCCTGCTACAAATCCGCCGGCTCAGTTGAACGTCAACACGATTCCGAGGCATGGTCTTGATAGGGGTTCCCCTCCACATCCGCATCGCCTTGTTGCGGCAGCACGGAACCGGCTCGCAGGCCTATTCGGCAACCTTCCAGGCCGGGACTGGAGCATTTCGGCGATGAACGCGGGTTCCTCGCCTACAAGAAGGTATGGGGTACGACTCTGGTTCTCTCCGATCCCCTTGCCCCGCGCGAGAATATCGAAGGTCTGATCTCCCGCTTCCTGCAAGGAGCACCCCGACGCCGGCTTCTGGGTATCTCTCGCACCCGATCGCGGAAATCCTCGCGGCGCGCGGCTTCTACGTGAACGCCATGGGTCCCGACACCTGGATCGACCTCCCACCTACAGTTTCGCCGGCACCAAGAAGAAGCAACTGCGCGAAGCCATCAACCGCATGGTCAAGGGCGGCTTCGTCACCCGCGAATGCTCGCTGGCCGAAGTCGGCATCGACAAGGTCAAGGCCGTCTCGGACGCATGGCGCCAGACACGCGAACCTCCGCGAGAGGAAGTGGCATTTCTCAACCGGCCGCTCGTGCTTGCAGAGGAGCCCGACGTGCGCAGGTTCTTCACCTTCGACAGCGACGGCAAGCTGGTGGCGTTCGGCTTCTTCGACCCGGTCTACGAGGGCGGCAAGTTGGTGGGCTATACGAGCCAGCACAACCGGCATCTGCCTGAGGCCGATGCCATGGTTCACTTTGCAATCAAGCGCGTCGCCATCGAGATCTTCCAGAAGGAAGGCCTCAAGGTGCTCCATCTCGGGCTTTCCCCGTTCGCCGACGTCCTGAAGGAGCAGGAGTTCAAAGCAAACAGGAACTGGACCACCTCGTATTACTTTGACCGCGCCTACAAGAGCTGGGTGTTCAATCGTTTCATCTATGCGAACCAAGGGCTTGAAACGCACAAGCGGGTCTATCGCGGCGTGCAGGCAGCAGAACTACTATGCCTTCAACAGGCTTCCGAGCCTGCCGCGTGTCGTGAAAGTGATGCACGCTTGCAAGGTCATTTGAGGAGCGCTCCACACCGTGGCAGTGTTCGAGCTGTCGCCTGCAAAAATGTCGACCCTGCGCAACCGCCGATCGACGCGGTCGCCGACGAACCCATGAAGCTTGCATCGGTGGAATTTCCGTGACCGGCGGGAGCTTCGACGATTTTCTGCGCGAGATTCCCCTGTTCGCGAATCTCGATCCTCAGGCCCTCTCACAGGTGCAGCTGGTAGCGCGGCCGTTCCAGGTCGAGGCGGGAACAACGCTGTTCCGGCAGGGTGACCCCTCCGATGGCCTCTATATGATCAAGCACGGCGAGATCGACATTCTGCGGCGGGTTCCGGGCGACGAGACGGTCAGGCTCGCGGTTCTCGGCCGCAGCGCGATCGTCGGTGAAATGAGCTCGCTCGATCGTAACCCGCGCTCGACCCACGCGGTCGCCCGATTGTCTACCTCGGGTTATTTCATCAGCTATGAGCGCTTCCAGGTGCTACAGTCGGATTTTTCGCCCGCCGCATTCGCCGTAATGGATTGCTTCCGCAGGGAGGTGGCGGCGCGCGCGAGAACGGTGATCGATCGAATTGCTGCATTCATCGCCCCCGCTGGAATGCCGGCGGCAGCACCGGCGTGTCGCGGCGCCGCCAAGTGGCCGGCCTCGGCTTCATCGTCGACCGTCGACGAAAGGGTCTTGCTATCTCTTCCGTTCTTCAGGACGTTGCAGCCTGCCGAGCTGCGAGAGTTCATCCAGCCGCTCAAGCGATTTGATCTTGCGCGCGGTCAGCTCGTCTATACGGCCGGCGAGGCCCCGCGCAGCTGCCTGCTCATCGTCCGCGGCGCCCTGTCGATGAATTGGCCCGCCGCAACCGGGGCCGCGATGTTCTCGGTGCGCGGTCCGGGGCAGATGATGGGCGAGCTTGCGCTCGTGGACGGCGCTCCGCAGCCGCTGGATTGCATGGTGCGAGAATTGACCATCGCATTCGAGCTCGATCGCAGCCGGTTCGAGCTGCTGCGCAGCGGCGGCTCTGTGGCGGCGCTGCGGTTCTTCGACGCTGTGACCTCGGGCATAGTGGCGACCTTGCGCAAGGCGAACGCCCACTTGGCCCGGTTGGCTGCAGAGCGCCAATCGTGGGCTGCATCGAGCTCAGCGTCGCTCGTCACTCCAACTGCGCCGGAGCCGACCTAGATGTGCCGAGTTCTGATGTACAATGGCGATGCGGTTCGCCTCGATGACCTGCTTTATCAGCCAAACAATTCACTCGTGAAGCAGACATACGATCCGCAGATGCTCGATGCGCTCAGCCTTGCGGGATTTGGCTTGCTCGCCTGGGATGGTTCCTCCCATGACCCCGATGTCCCGTTCAGCTATCGTTCTGCCGACATTCCGATCTTCGACCAGAATCTCAAGGCGCTCGCAGAAAAGCTTCGCGTGACCGCATTGATCGCGCACGTGCGGGGCGTGCCGTATAGCGAGAATGTCACGGTGGGCGAGCAGAATCTCCATCCGTTTCATTACAAGGGCTACGGCCTGGCGATGGCCCACAATGGGCAGCTTGCCGGCTTTGATCGCATGCGCTTCGCATTGGTCGAGCACATCAGGCCGGAGATCGCGCGTTTGATCCGGGGAGATACCGATTTCGGAATGGATTTACGCCGTGCTGCTTTCGCAGCTCGACGATCCTCGCGGCAAGCTCACCCCGGATGAGGTCGTGCAGGCGGCGCACAAAACCCTATCGATCATACGGGAGGTTCGACGCCAGCATGACATTGATACTTCCTCGCCCACCAACCTCTTCATTGGCGATGGTCGATTCGTGGTCGCGATACGCTTCGCGTTCGACTACGGCTGCTACGACATGAACGATCCGGTCCCATACCACAACGTCGACCACAAGTTTCTCGGCATTTGGTACACGACCGGCAAGACCTACCGCCTGCAGGACGACGAATGGAAGATGATCAGAGATCCGATTGAAGGCGGACGTTCCGTGCTGATCTCGTCCGAGCCGCTGACACGCGATGCCTCAACGTGGCTCGAGGTGCCCGAGTACAGCGCCCTCATGTCGACGGTCGAAGATGGAAAGCAGCTCGTGCGGGTCAAGCATCTCGACGTCTGAACCGGCATCGGGCGGAGCAACGATCTATTCGATGGTGCTTAATTGCATTGCGAACCCCGGCAGCGCCGAGGTCCGCAATACCTCGTCTGGCCCGCGCTCCGCAATGGAGGCCCAGCCGTCGCCTTCTGGACCGGTGTGAATCCAGGTGATGCGCTCGTTTGCATCCACCACCCAAAACTCCTGAACACCATGGCGGGCATAAAGACGCGCTTTCAGCCCTCTATCGTAAGCAAGGCTTGAGGCAGAAACTTCGATGGCGAGCAAAACGCCGCCAGGTGAAAATTGCGAAAAATTCGCATCAGATTTGATCAATGCGCGGCGCTTGAATACGGCCACGTCCGGCTCCAATAGCGTTTTTTCAGCGAATTGAACCGTCATTTCCACGCCTATCATCAGATTGTCCGGAAGCGCACGCGCGATCGCCAGATTGAGCGCATTCTTGATGAGCTCATGCGCATATCCTTTCGCCGACATCACGACGATTTCCCCCTCGACCAGCTCAAATCGCTCGTCCTCGCCGAGCACCCCCGCTTCGACCATGCGGCGGATGTCGTCGACCGTGAACGCCCGGCGGGGCAAATCGTCAGCCGCTCGGGTCAGGGCAATATTCATCGCTGCGCCATCCATTCAGGTGCTGATATAGTAGCAGATTCCGATCGCCGCGACCGTGCCATGACCGGGCCGGGAGCGCTCGATCGGGCCGAGGACGAGAAATCTACTGCGCCCTGCTCTCGATCACGTCTCGATTGTCAGCGGGCTTGTCCACGATCGCGCGCACATGCCGGACGACATGATCGGCGACGATCGCGTGCGCCTCGGCGGTGGGGTGGATGGCACCGCTGAACAGACCGGCATAGGCCGGCTGCAGGATGTCGAACAGCATGGTGCCTTCGCGATGGGTATTGGCGGTCAGGAACGCGTCGTTCGGCGTGCGGAACAGGCGCCAGTGGTGGGCGTACGGCAGCGTCGCCGCCGGTGAATACGGCTTGAAAGGATCGCCATTCGGCGGCTTGCGCGGCATGCGCATGGCGATCCCGTCGGCGAGCGTGCGCTTCGGATCGCGCGCGCACAGGCCGCGCTTGCCGAACTCGGGAATGTGGTCCGTCACCAGCTTGAAACCGGTACCAGCGCCGGTTGCAAGATTGGCCGGGCAGCGGACCCGGGCCTTGCTGCCGGCGATGCATTCGAGCCGGCCGAGGAATTCATCGAGGAAGTCGGCGGTCTCGGCCAGCCGCTGGCGGCCCAGCTTGAGGCCGGGATGCACGTCCATGCCGAGCGTCGGCTGCGCGCCGCATAGCGCCCCGGTCTCATCGTACTGGATGGGCTCATAGGACGACTGCACGACCCGCGAAGGGACAACCCCGAAACCATCGTGGAGCGCCTCCTTGAGGACCTTCATGCGTTGGTCCAGCACGCCGAGATAGACGCGCGCCACCTGCGGTCCAAAACGCGTCCCGCCGCCTGCCAGTGCGACGATCGGTGCAAGATCGCCGAGGTTCTCGGTCAGGGCAAAGGCCGCAAGCGCACCGAAGCCTACGTCATTGCCGCCGATCGACATCAAGACGACGTCGATTGCGCGCTTGCGCAACTGCGGCGGGCACCAGCTCTTGCTGATCTTTGCGCCGAGATTTGCGTGCTGCCGCGGGCGTAGACCGGCAGCGTGTAGCTCGCGGCCTGGGTGCGCGCCCCGCCGCAGATGAGATCGCTGAGCTGATCGAGCTGTGCACGCACTTTGCCGCCGGGCAGCTCGCTCGCGCCTTCGCGCGGATCCATGTCGAGAAGCAGGCCTTCGGCGACTTCCGCCCCGGAGCAGGTAAAGCTCGCAAGCGTCACCGAGCGATGGCGGTTCTCGAGCGCAAGCTCGATCGCCACCCGGAATGGATAGCCATATTGCGAGCGGTGGCAGTCTCGACTGAGCCAGCGGGCGGAGGCTTTCTCGAACGCCGCAACGAACTCGGGCGAGGAGAGCTTATGGAAGCGTTCGGCCGCCTCGTCATCCATGAACCGCCGCGGCAGCACCTTGGGATTGGTCTGGTCGTCGCCCGAGGCAAGCCCGTAGCGCGGCATCATCCCGGCTTTGCTCGTCGACTTCGACTCGACCCGCGCCGTCAATACGATCGGATCATACACCATCTCGCGCGCGGGGCTGAATTGCACCGGCCGGTCCGGATTGCTTTCACCCGAGGCGAAGGAATTGCCGAGCGCCACAATGAAGAGGTCCTCGACAACGACTTCTTGATCGGCAAGCTCACGGCCATCGGGCAGCCTAACAGTGACCGAGACGCCGGAATGGGCGCGCGCGATCGCATAGGGCACCCGCGCGATGGTGAGCTTGTCCCTGCACGCGATCCGCTTGCTCTCGATCTTGCCGCCGGGCTTGCGCGGTTGCCACGTCCAGGTGCATTCGCCGGTGGCGCTTGCCAACTGCTCGGCGGCAATCCGAATGGCCACGGTATGCGCCTCGGGCAGAACGTAATCCTCCTTGGCCGCGCCCCAGGAATACTTGCGTTCGCACAGCGGCGAATAGCGGCGCGGGCGGCCGTTGCTCTCGTAGCAGGTCTCGGCCAGAGTCTGCGCCGCCCATCCCAGCCGGCTTTGCTGATAGCGCTTGCCGGCGGTTGCCGCACAGCGGTCGGGCGTGGATGCATCCTTGCAGTCGGGATCGTTGAGCGCCCTTTCGGTGCGCCAGATGATGTCCGGCGGCAGCGGACCCGATGGGTCGCCGCGCACCGCATTGAACGCAGCCTCATGCAATGCGAAGGATCGGGTCGGCTTGAAGAACCGGAACGGGTTTTCCACTTCCCAGATCAGATCGGCGGCTTGGCTTGAGCCCACGGCCAGGCTCGCCCAAAAAGACATTGCGAAAAGGGACGTTGTCAAAAGAGACTTGATGCAAAGAAACCTGATGCATGGAGACGTGGTGCAAGCAGACTTGGCGCAAACAGACTTGGTGCAAGGAGATTCGGCCGAAGCGATCGGCGCGCGCGCTGGTCGACGCATAGATCCCCCTCCCAGTCCGCAACGAGCGCTATGATAGCCGCGTGCTGTTCCCGCGTGCGAGGAAACTTCACGCCCATGGACGGTAGCGGACGAACTGCCTTGGGGCCGGATTACTTCATTGGAATCAAGGGGGAATATGTGCCGGCCGAGGGGCACCCAGGTTCCCCCGATGATCCGCGCCGGCGAATCTGGGGCTAATTTATGTCTTCGCGCCGCCAGCCCGCAGCTCCCGATATCGCCCGACTGATGCGCGGCATTCGCGCCGGGGAACGGGCCATGATCGCCCGCGCCATCACCTTGATCGAGAGCCGCCGGATCGATCACCAGAAAGCCGCACGTCGTCTCGTGCAGGATCTGCTTCCCTTCACCGGCAGGGCAGCTCGCGTCGGCATCACCGGCGCGCCCGGTGTCGGCAAGTCCAGCACCATCGACGCCGTCGGCACCTTTCTCACCGGCCGCGACCACAAGGTCGCGGTGCTCGCCGTCGACCCCTCGTCCACCCGCGGCGGCGGCTCCATTCTTGCGGACAAGACCCGCATGGCCCGGTTGGCGAGTGACGCGAATGCATTCGTGCGCCCCTCCCCCTCATCCGGCACGCTCGGCGGCGTCGCCGCGAAGACGCGCGAGTGCATGCTGATCCTGGAGGCGGCGGGCTACGACACCGTGCTGGTCGAGACCATGGGCACCGGTCAATCGGAAACCGTGGTCGCCGACATGACGGATTTCTTCCTGCTGCTGGTGCTGCCGGGCGCGGGAGATGAGATCCAGGGCCTCAAGAAAGGCGTGGTGGAGCTTGCCGACATGATCGCCGTCAACAAGGCGGACGGCGACAATCTCAACCGGGCGATGGCTGCCGCTGCCGAGTACCGCGCCGCCCTGCATATCTTGTCGCCGCGTTCACCGCACTGGTCACCGCCGGTGTTGACCTACTCGGCACTTACCGGTGACGGCATCCCGGGCCTCTGGGAGGCCATCCTCGATCATCGGGAGCGCATGAGCGCGTCGGGGCAGCTCGCTGCACGCCGGCGCGAGCAGCAGGTCAAATGGATGTGGGCGATGCTGGAGGAACGCATGGTCTCGCGTCTGCGGTCGGATTCCGCCCTCAGGACGAAGCTGCCGAAGCTCGAGGCCGCGGTTGCCGATGGACGCATGTCGGCGGCGCTCGCAGTCGAGGAGATCGCCGCCGCGTTGCGGATATGAGCGACACGCATGACCGTCACCATCCTGATCACCGGCTTTGGCCCGTTTCCCGGCGCGCCTTTCAACCCGACGGGGCCATTGGCGGAGGAGCTCGCCCGGCGGCGCCATCCAGCCTTCGCCAATGTGCGCCGCCTCTTTCATGTTTTCAGGGTCAGCTACGAGGCAGTCGACCGCGAGTTGCCGGCGCTGCTCGAAAGCGAGAGACCCGATGCTTTGGTCATGTTCGGACTTGCCCTGCGAACCAAGCACGTGCGCATCGAAACGCGCGCTCGTAATGCTCTCGCGTGCGGCGTGCCCGATGTTGGAGGTCATCTTCCCCTCTCCCGCACCATTCTTGCGGGAGGGCCGGCCGCGCTGGCATTGCGCGCGCCGGTGCTGCGGCTGCTCATGGCCGCGCGATCGACCGGTCTGCCGGCTGCGCTCTCGCGCGATGCAGGCCATTACCTCTGCAATTATCTGTGCTGGCGCGCGGCCGAGGCCGCCCGCTGCGGCGCCCCGCGCGTGACATCCTTCATTCATGTGCCGGCCACGCCGCGTGTGCAAATTCATGCCCCGCGCCGGCCGCGCATCTCCCTCGATGATCTCGCCGATGCCGGCGAAGCCATGGTGCGGGCGGTGGTTGGCGCGGCGCGCGCTTCCGGGCCGATTCAAATTGATCGGGAACCGCGGTAGCCGCGGATTTACCCCACGTTAACGCTATCCGCATTTGTTGCCCCCATTGCCGCCCGCTCCCCCCGCAGCTGGCCCTAATCTTGTAGGCGGATGCGCATGGAGGTCATGCATGGATCCTAGCCGCCGTCGCTTCATCGCCTTGGCCGCCACGGCCGCAAGTCCGATCGCAACCGCGCCGGCGCCGGCAGCGGCCGCTGGTCAACTGACGTCGGCACTTGGCGTCGATGCCACCCATTTCGGCCTGCGCCCCGGCAGTCCCGACGACCAGAGCCGCATCCTGCAACGCGCGCTCGACGAGACCGCGCGCACGCGCACGCCGCTCGCGCTTCCACCCGGCGTCTACCGCGTCGGCAATCTCAAGCTCTCAACCGGTGCCCACCTGGTCGGCATACGTGGCGCGAGCAAGCTCGTGCACACGCAGGGGCCGTCGCTCATTTGGGGCATGGCGGCCGACCACGTGACGCTTTCCGGCCTCGTTCTCGACGGCGGCGGCTTGCCGTTGCCGGAGCGGCGCGGGCTCGTGCAACTGGAAAATTGTCAAGCCGTCAAGATCGCCGAGTGCGAGATCAAGGGTTCCGGGCGCAACGGTCTTGTTTGCGTTACGGTCGCAGGCGAAGTGAGCGAGACCACGCTCACCGACGCCGCCGACGCGGCCCTCCACGTTCTTGACGCCGCCGGGCTGGTGATTGCGCGCAACCGGATCGGCGCTGCCGGCAACAACGGCATCCAGGTCTGGCGCTCCGTGAGCGGCGACGACGGCACCATCGTGGTCGACAACCGCATCGAGAATATCGCCAACCGCTCGGGCGGATCGGGTCAATACGGCAATGCGATCAACGTCTTTCGCGCCGCCAATGTGATCGTCCGCGGCAACCGTATCAGGAATTGCGCTTTCTCGGCAGTGCGCGGCAATGCTGCTTCGAACCTCCACATCGAGGGCAACAGCGTCAGCGACACGCGCGAGGTCGCGCTCTACGCCGAGTTCGGCTTCGAGGGCGCCCTCGTCGCCAACAATTCCGTCGACCGCGCGGCGATCGGGATATCGATCACGAATTTCAACGAGGGCGGCCGCCTCGCCGTCGTGCAAGGCAACGTCATCCGCAACCTTCTGCCGAAGCGGCCGCCGGGCACGGATCCCGGCGACTCCGCAGGTGTCGGAATCTCGGTCGAGGCGGACACGGCGGTGACCGGCAATGTCGTCGAGAACGCCCCGGCGGCGGGGATCATGCTCGGCTGGGGGCATTATCTGCGCGACATCGCGGTCACCGGCAACCTGGTGCGCAAAGCCGATATCGGCATTGCCGTCTCGGTCGCGCCGGGCGCCGGCACTGCGCTGATCGCCAACAACGTGATCGCCGAGACGCCGCGCGGCGCCATTGTCGGCGTAGACCGATCCAGGATCGTCACCGGGGATCTCTCCAAGACGGGCGCCGAGCGGCACGCGCATATCACGCTCGGCGCAAACCGGGTGCGATGAGATCGGTCGATGTCCAGGCCATTCCAGAACTCGGTATAGGAGCGCGTGACCGGCGCCTGCGCGGTGCGCTGCGGTAGGGGCGAGGCATGCCTCGCCCCTACAATGATTTCGGTCTCGGTTTCAGCTCCGAACACGGGATCGCCAAAGCCCGCGACGGAACGCGGCAACTTTCTGCGTCAGCGCCTTCGTCCCGAGCGGAATGGTCTTCCGATGCTGCTCCAGCGGGCGCTGCTGACGATGCGTCCCTGGCCGGAGCAAGCGAGCGCGGCCATTAAACATTTCATTCTTTTAATGTGCCGCCATGACGCATCGCCATTGCGCGGATATTGTGGGAAAGGCCATATTCCGGACTGAAACTTCCCGCTGATTGATCTCCATGCGTCGCTCTGCTCGAAAAGTGCTCATCACGATCCTCGCCCTGTTCATTTTTCCCCTCGCAATCCATGCGGCGCTCTATGCCAGCAAGGACCGCCCGGCGAGCTTTCGCGATGCCGACTGGTCAAGCGTCGGCATGTTGCCGGCAGCTGCCGCGGACCGCGACGCGCGGCTGCTGGTATTTACCGGGCGGACCGGACGCTGGAAGGGCATCTTCGCCGTTCACAGCTGGGTCGTGCTGAAATCCGAGAACGCTACCGCCTGGAGCCGCTACGACGTGGTTGGCTGGGGCCAGCCGGTGCGAAGCAATGGCTGGGCGCCCGACGGGCGCTGGTTCGGCGACACGCCAAGGGTATTGGTGGACGTGCGCGGAGCCGCGGCCGCTGCCCTCATTCCGAAGGTCAAGGCCGCCATCGAATCCTACAGCTACAGCAATTTCGGCGACTATCGCATGTGGCCTGGACCAAACAGCAACACGTTCACCGCCGCCGTGTTGCGCGCCGTGCCCGAGCTTGCGGCCACGCTGCCTCCCAATGCCGTGGGAAAGGATTTCCGCGACCATCCCTATGTCGGCCGCACCGACAGCGGAACCGGCGTCGAAGCCTCCTTGTGGGGATTCTCGGCGTGAAGGTCGGCTGGATCGAAGGGGTCGAGGTCAACTTCCTCGGCCTGGTGGCTGGCCTCGATCTGCGCCACCCCGCGGTGAAGCTGCCGGGTTTCGGCCGCGTCGGAATTGATGACGGCACCGCGATCGCAGCGCCCGCATCGGCGAAATAAACCCCTCTCCACTCACACGAAATTGTCTGCGAAGGCGCTCGCGGCGCATGACGAGCGATGGCCGGCTGTGCGATCTTGCTTCGCTCGCTCCTGGCCCCCGGCGGAGAATGCGCCTGCCGCCACCTCCGATGCCTTGCAGCCAGGTCGACCGCGCAGGCTCGACGCCGTCGTCCGCGTGCGCCCATTGCTGCGCTTCGGCGGGCGAGTGAGCTTGATGGAACCGTGACCGCCTTCATGCGCGATACCCGCCCGCTGCTGCAGCAGATTGCTTTCCCGCCGATCCGGCGCGGACGGCTCGACACGCTGCAAATCAATGTCGGCTACCGTTGCAATCAGTCCTGCTCGCATTGCCACGTGAACGCCGGGCCCAAGCGCATCGAGGAAATGTCGGCGGAAATCGTCTCCGTGGTGCTGGCATTTCTCGAGCGCAAGCGCATCGCGACCCTCGACATCACCGGGGGCGCACCCGAGCTCAACCGCCATTTTCGCCGGCTGGCAAGCGCGGCGCGCGCTATGAATGTGCGCGTGATCGACCGATGCAACCTCACCATCCTGGAGCAGCCCGGCCAGGAGGATCTGGCGGAATTCCTTGCCGGCGAGCGCGTCAGCATCGTGGCCTCGATGCCCTGCTACCTCGAGCACAATGTCGACCGGCAACGGGGGGATGGCGTCTTCCAAAGCTCCATCCGCGGCCTGCAACGGCTCAACGCACTCGGCTATGGGCACGCGCAGTCGGGGCTCGAGCTCGACCTGGTGTACAATCCGCAAGGACCAACCTTGCCGCCACCGCAGGAGGCGCTCGAAGTCGTCTACAAGCGCGTGCTGGGCGAGCGTTACGGCATTGTCTTCAACCGCCTTTTCACCCTCGCCAATATGCCGATCCAGCGCTTCGGCGCGGTCCTGATCTCCAAAGGCGAGCTCGAGAATTATCTCGATCTGCTGCAGCATGCTCATCTCGACGGCAACCTGGAGCATGTCATGTGCCGCAGCCTGATCTCGGTCGATTGGCGGGGCTATGTGTACGACTGCGATTTCAACCAGATGCTCGATCTGCCGCTGCAGCACGGGGCGCGCGAGCGCGTGCACCTCTCGGATCTGCTCGAGGCGGAGATCGAAGGCCACACCATCCGGGTCGCGGGCCACTGCTACGGCTGCACCGCCGGGCAGGGATCGAGCTGCGGCGGCGCCTTGACCCAGCCGGCGCAGTGACGGGCGAAACGCCCGGAGGCCTGTCGGCCCGCAATGTCAAAGCTCTCCATCATCATGCCGGTCCTCGATGAAGGCGAAAGCATCGCGGAAAGGCTGGATGACCTCGCCGACTTGCGCTCGCTTGGCGTCGAGGTGATCGTGGTCGACGGCGGCAGTCGCGATGCCACCGTCCCGCGGGCGCGGCTGCGGGCTGATTGCGTCATCTCGGCGCCGCGCGGACGCGCGCCGCAGATGAACGCGGGCGCCGCCAGATCATCCGGCGACGTGTTGCTGTTCCTGCATGCCGATACTCGCCTCCCCGCCGACGCCGACCATCTCGTTCTCAATGGGCTGCAACGCAACGGACGCGCGTGGGGGCGATTCGACATAAAGATTGAAGGCAGTCATCCTCTTCTCCCGATCGTCGCGCGCCTCATGGGGATGCGATCCCGGATCACCGGCATCGCCACCGGGGATCAGGCGATGTTCGTGCGGCGCGACGCTTTCCTTGCAGCAGGCGGTTTCCCCGCCATTCCATTGATGGAAGACGTCGCGCTCTCGAAGCGGCTCAAGCGTGTGAGCCGCCCGCTGTGCCTGCGCGAATTCGTCGTGACTTCGGGACGCCGCTGGGCGAAGAACGGCATTTTCTCCACCATCCTTCTGATGTGGAGGCTCCGCCTCGCATTCTTCTTCGGTGCCGATCCGAAACAGCTCGCGCGTCGATACGGCTATGAATGAGCCGGTGGCCGTCGCGATCCTCGCCAAGGCGCCGGTCGCGGGCTTTGCCAAGAGCCGGCTCGTTCCCGTGCTTGGCGCCGAGCGCGCCGCCTTGCTGGCGGCTCGTCTGATCGAGCGCGCGGCCGAGATTGCATCTCGATCCGCCGTCGGCCCGGTGACCTTGTGGGCGGCGCCGGATACCAGCAATTCCCTCTTCCAGGCGGTTCGCGATCGGCACGCAGTGACGCTCGCGCGCCAGAGCGAGGGCGATCTCGGTACGCGCATGCTGAGCGCAATAACGGCGGCAAACGGGCCCGCCCTGGTCATTGGAACCGACTGCCCCGCCCTGACAGCCGACCATCTGCGCAGGGCGGCCGACATTCTTTGTCAAGGAACCGATGCCGTCATTCTTCCGGCAGAGGACGGCGGTTATGTTCTCATCGGTGTGCGCGCGCCGCAGGCGACAATGTTCGAGCAGATGTGCTGGGGCACGGCTCGCGTGCTGGGGGAGACCCGCCGCCGCTTGAGGTGTCTGGGCCTGACCTGGCAGGAACCGGTCATGCTTTGGGATCTCGATCTGCCCGCGGACATCGAGCGGCTGCGCGCCATCGGCCTCGACGACCTGGTGCGCTGAATTTGAAGATGTCCGAGCTCATTATCAGTCCTCGAACGTGGCGCCGGCCCACACGTTCGGAGCCGCCCGCTGGTATTGCTTTGGCCGCGCGACATCGGCGCCGAGCACTTTGGCGGCATGCCATCCCCAATGCGGATTGTCGAGCATGGCCCGCGCGAGCGCAACCATGTCGGCCTTGCCTTCCGCGATGACCGCTTCGGCTCGCCTCGGGGTGGCGATGAGACCCACGGTGCGGGTGGCGATGCCGGTCTTGCGCCTGACTTCTTCGGCAAACGGAACATTCATGTTGGCGACCAGGGCGGGCCGCGCCTCCGCGCTGATGCCGCCCGAGGAGATGCAGACAAAGTCCACTCCCACGCCCCTTAGCGCTTCCGCGAAGGCGGCGGCATCGGCGGGAGTGAGCCCGCCCTCGACCCAATCGTTACCGGTGATGCGCGCGCCCAATGGCATCGGCCTGGGCATGACCGCGCGCACGGCTTCGGCTACTTCGAGCGGAAAGCGCATGCGCCCCGCCGCCGAGCCGCCGTACGCGTCGCTGCGCTTGTTCGAGATCGGAGACCAAAAGCTATGCAGCAGATAGCCATGCGCCCCGTGCAGCTCGATCGCATCGACGCCCGCGCGCGCCGCCCGCCTGGCGGCCTGCACGAAGCCGTCGCGCACGCGCTCCATGTCGCCGGCCGACATTTCGCGCGGCGGCGGCCAATTGGGGCCGAACGCAATGGCGGACGGCGCAATCGTCTCCCAGGGATCGTCTGCGGAGGTGAGCGGCTGGCCGCCTTCCCACGGACGCTGCGCGGAGGCTTTGCGCCCGGCATGGGCAAGCTGGATGCCGAGCCTGGCAGTCCCGAAGCGGCGGCAATGGGCGATCATGCGCGCAAGCGCCGCCTCGCAGTCGTCCGAATAAAGCCCAAGGCAGCCGTGGGTGATGCGCCCGCGACGTCCGATGCCGGTCGCTTCGACCACGACCAGCGCCGCCCCCGAATTGGCCAACATGCCGAGATGATTGAAGTGCCAGTCGGTCGCAACCCCATCGTCGGCGCTGTACTGGCACATGGGGGAGACGACGATGCGGTTCGCGAGGTCGAGACCGGCGAGCCGGATGGGAGAAAACAGGGCACTGGCCATGTCACACGCATTGATTTGAGAAACGGGAGCGAACAAGGAGCATAGGGACCTGCACGGCAAACCGGCAAGCCGTTGCCGCGACAACTCGGTCCCACCTCCGTTATGGCGGTGACAACCTGCTCGAACAAACGTGTGGATGCCGCATGCCGCCGAATCTACTGACCCTTTGGACGGGCCAAGCCGACCGCGCCTAAGGCGAAAAGCGTCTGATTGTTGATATCGCCACTTGCCTTGATCCCATATCGATCCTGGAAGTTGCGCACGGATTCTCTCGTCTTTGGTCCATGGATGCCGTCAATCGGGCCGGGATCAAAACCCTTTTTGCGCAGCTCCTGCTGCACCTGTCGAATATTGTTCTCATTGAGATTGGGCAGCGTATCCATGTCCAGCTCTCGCAACTCTTGTGGTGACAACTGAGCTGGCTGGCCTGATGCCGGCAAGCCGGCTACACGCACCTTGATGCGCGACGACATGACTGGAGGCGTGTGTGGAATGTGGTCCTTGTCTCCCATGATCAGTTGCAGCGTGTGCTCGCCAGGCTTGAGCGTCAGCTCCGTCTCGGTCTGACCGCCGCCAAAGTGCAGGTGATTGAAATCGTTGGGTATGGGCTTGTCGAGAGGAGGTACGCCGGTATCGATCAACAGGTGATGATGACCCGAGTTCGGGCGATCTGCGCCAGCCGGCGCAACACCCATGTTTCTCAGACCGAAATGGATGGTCAGCTTGGCGGGAACGGTCGCTCCATCTTTGAGCTCATCGAAATACACCTCAGCTCCGGCAGGCGATGGAGTGGGCCCCCCGGTCAGCGGGACATTGACTTGAATGCGAGCCGACATGACCGGAGGAGCGTGCGGGACATGGTCCTTGTCGCCCATGAGCAGCTGTAATGTGTGCGGGCCGGGCTTGAGGATAATTTCCGCCTCGGTCTGGCCGGCGTCGAAGTGCAGGTGATTTGAGTCGTTGCGAATCGGCTGATTGAGCGGCGGCAACTCAGAATTGATCAACAGGTGATGATGTCCTGAATTCGGCTGATCCGAATTGGCCGGCGCGACACCCATGTTGCGCGAACCGAAACGGAGCTTCAATTGTGGCTGAACAGTCGCACCATCCTTGAGATCCATGAAATAGACCTCCGCTCCCGGAGGCGAAGAGCTGAGCCCGCGGCTGTCCTGGGCACGAGCAGTGACCGTGCTGCAAATTGCAATAACCACGAACGACGCCAATTTGACCCTGTCGCGGATATGCATGAACACCTCCAAATCGAAGTCAACAAGCAGGCGTGGCCGTGACAATATTATGCGGCCTCAGCGTTGCATTCAACTGATTGGCTAAACCGGTCGTACATGCGTCTAGTCCAGCGGCTCGAGCTTGATGATCGAGGCGCCGTGGTTGCTGCCGACCCAGAAGGTGACCGGGTTGGTGGAATTGTCCACGAACACGCGGCGGATGTTGGTTGCGCGTGGCAAGAGATAATCCACCATCTCGCCGGTCTTGGTGTTGAGCCTTGTGACCAGGTCCGTAATCATCGAGCCGGTCCACGCCTCTTCGTTCTTGTCAATGAAGACGTCGTAGGGCGCCGACCAGCGCGGTGAGACCTTCCACTCCTTGAACTGCTCGGTCTTGGTATCGAGCATCGCGATGCGGTCGCCGCGGTACATGCCGAACCACAGCCGGTCTTGTGCGTCCATCATGCCCCGGCGTGGCGCCGATCGCGGCGTCGGCGCCTCGAGCAGCTTGACCTCGCCGGTCTTGGCGTCGATGCGTCCGATATGCTGGTGCCGGAAATCGGTAAAATAGAGGTTGTTCTTCGAATCCGGAATCACATCGTAGATGTTGTGCGGCTCTTTGGCATCCTTGAACGGCTCCCAGGTTTCGATCTTGCCGGTCGCCAAGTCGAGCCGGTGAACGCCGGCAAAGCCGTTGTTCTGGGTCCACACCTTGCCATCGACGTGCGAGCCTTGCGGGCTCACCATGTTGATCTGCGCAGCGTCGATGTTCTGTTCGGGCGGCAGCGTCCAGAACTGGAACTTCTCGATCTTGGGATCGAACTTGACGATCGTGGCCTGATACATGTTGCCGAGCCAGAGATTGCCGGCCTTGTCGCTGCGCAACCCAAGCAGTCCGGTTGGATAACCTGGCTTGTGTTCGGGAATGGCAAATTCAGTGACCTTGCCGGTCTTGGGATCGAGCCTGCCGAGCGCCTGCAACCCGAAGCTCGAATACCAGGCGATGCCGTCGGTATCGACGATCACGTCGTGCGGCTCGATCTTCTCGTCCGGCAGGTCATACTCGGTGTAGATGACGCGCGTCGCGCGTCCGCTCGGACGCGGCAGCGTCTTCAGTGCAAAGCTCCACTGCTTGTTCGCGCCGAGATTGATGGTGCTCCAGTATTCGGCCGCGGCGCGATAGACTTGAACGCGCTGGTCGCCACGCTCCTCCATCCGCCGCTCGCCACGCCGTAATTGGGGATTCTGTGGAATGCTCTGGTTCACGTAGCCTTGCATGCGCGGCAGAACGACCTTCATCAGCGTGTCGGCATCGTGGGTCGAGCGCATGGCGCGCTCGAGCGAGTGGCAGCCCACGCAGTTGAGGAGCTGGCCCTTCTGCTGGTCGGTGCCAGGCACGCTCGCCAGCCACTCGCCGTTCGAGAGTTGGGCTGCGAGGTCTTCGGTCTTGCGCAGCTTGAGATCGTGCGCAGTGGTTTTCTGCGCGACGACCGCAACCGTCTTGGAATTGTCGAGATCGTAACCCACCGCCCGAATGCGCAACTCGTACTGGCCCGGCGCGAGCTTCCAAGCGGGGAAGCTGTAGCGGCCGTCCTTGTCGCTAACGACTGTGATGGTGATGCTGGAGTCGGCTTTCTTGGCGCTCACCAGCACGCCTTCCATCGCCCCCTCTTCGGCGGATGCGACTTGGCCGGTTAGCGCGGCCGTCTGCGCCGAAACGGGTTCGCCCAGCAACAATATAGATGCGAGTAGGCCAAAGCCTGCGCCAAGTGAGATGCGTCGCATCATGATCTCCCCTACAAGCTTGGACCAGCTGATGCTGTTGAGGTACGAGCATAGCCGCTGGCACTCCTCGGCACAATCTTGGGCTGCACTTCGGAGTTCGAGACGACGAGTGCCGCAAGGTTTCGACCAGATGGGCGCGCCGCCGTTCCGCCAGTGCGCGCCATTTCAGTATTCGATCACGTCGTCAGCGATGGCGAGCAGCGTCGGTGGAATATCGAGGCGAAGCGCCTTCGCGGTCTTGAGATTGATTACCAGATCAAATTTCGTCGATTGATATACCGGCATATTGGCAGGCTTTTCGCCCTTTAGAATACGGCCGGTGTAATCACCAACGTGGTAATACGCCTCCTGAAGAGGCGGTCCGTAGCTCATGCCGTTGTGCCGCTGGATGCGGTGTCAAGATATCCGATCAGCGGCATCTCGGGCTTCTGCGCCCCGGCGGCGAAGGGCCACGCTACCGCTGCGCCGCCTAGCAAGGTGATGAATTCGCGCCGTTCCAATTGACCCATCTACTCGATTACCTCGTCGGCGCGCTGCTCCAGAAACCAAGGCAAATTAAGTTCGAGCTTCTTCGCGGTGATGAGATTGATGACCAACAGGTATTTGGAAGCCAGTTCTACAGGGAGGTCGGCTGGTTTAGCGCCCTTGAGGATCTTGTCGATGTAGGTAGCGGCGCGCCGAGTCAGGTCGACGTAGTCCGCCGCGTAGCTCATGAGACCGCCTGCCTCGACATACTCCCTCCCTCCGAACATGCTGGGCAACCGGTGCTTGAGTGCCAACTCGGCGAGTGGGGCGCGATGAGAGCGACTGAGCGACGTCGGTTGGACAAAAATACCGTCGACCCGTTCGCGCACCGCCATCGCAAACGCTGCGTCCAAATCCTCGACGGTTTGCACGGGTGCCGTATGCACTTGAACGCCGAGTTTGGCGCCGGCAACTTGCGCGGCTTGCAAGAAAGAACGGTGCCACGGCGCCGAGGGAGTCAAGAATACCGCGAAGCGCGTGGCGTAAGGGACGGCCTCTTTCAATATTTCCAGCGCCTTGACCGCGAGGTCGGCACCCAAACCAGACAGACCCGTGATGTTCCCACTTGGCCGCGCGAAGCTTGCCACGTGCCCGAGGCCGACCGGGTCGGCATGGGTAGCAAAGACTATGGGGATCGCGTTGGTCACCTGTCGAGCTACCTCGACCTCGGTCGATGAAGGCGCAAAAATCACGTCGACGTTCATACGGACGAGCTCGGTCGCCAGCTCCGGTAGCTGCTCTATTGTTTCCGTCCCGCGAAACTCGATCACAATGTTTTTTCCATCAATGTGTCCGAGGTCGCGCAGTCCCCCGCGCAGCGCCTCTACCCGGTTCACCCAGGCGGAAGGGTTACCAAAGCCCAAGAACCCAATCCGGAAGACTCTGGCCGGCTGCTGCGCACGCGCCACAACCGCCCACGAGGCTGACACCCCGCCGAGCAGCGTGATGAACTCGCGTCGTCTCAGCCGATCGAACTGCATTCGGTCCTCGCGGGATAGAGCAGCTCGCAGGATATCCGTTTTGCGAACATCCGTCAGCGGCTATACGAGGCCGTCGGTTCTGGTCATTCGCACCGGAGACGAGCGGGGCGCGTCGTCGGCGCATGTCCGGGCCATCCCCAACCCGCCGTAAACTGCGCGGCACCGCCAGTGCGCGCCATTTCTGTGCCGCCTCTTCGAGTGCCGGCGTGGAAAGCCATTGCGACATGGGAATGCTGTTGCGAGCGCCGGATTACGACGCGTGATCGTCACGTCACAGGGGACGCACAGGCAACGTTGCCAAGAGTCGCTTGTTCCCGGAAACCACACCGGGTCGCCTGCCCATATTTATTCGCTTTCCCGCGGCGAAGGGGCGACAGGTAAAGCCGGCGGGCTTATTGCAAAAGAAAATGACCCGCCCAGACGGGGAAATCCGGGCGGGTCGCTTTGATCGGCGCAGGGGATCGGGGGGGCGTGAGCGCCGATCGGGGCTGTAACTTTTGGCCTCTCTGGCCTGATTGGCCTATTTGATGAGTTAGTCGGCCCTGGTCCCCGAAAGGTTCAAGTGGATTCGCAGTCTCCGTTAGAATCTTTTCGGGACCCTATAAGGTAGTTTGGTACCGCTGGACCGCGCCGTCAATAGCTGCGTCGAACTGTCTTCACGCGCTGGATGCTCCAAAAAAACTTCGCAATTTCATCAGCTTAGAGGAAAAGATCGAAGATGTGCGGCGCCTGGGCTGCGATCCGGCGAATGCGCTTGCGCCCCACCGAGAGGCTGCTGGCCAACATCTTCGCATGGTGGTTGCCACTAAGCGTCACTCCGCTGCGACCCGTGAGAACTCTCCGGCCGCCGCCATCCCGCGGCCCAGCCACTCGGGTGATCGTGGCCGCACTCAATTGTCCAGGAAGCTCCGCAGCTTCCTCGACCGCGAGGGATGCTTGAGCTTGCGCAGCGCCTTGGCTTCGATCTGGCGAATGCGCTCGCGCGTCACCGAGAACTGCTGGCCGACCTCCTCCAACGTATGGTCGGTGTTCATGCCGATGCCGAAGCGCATGCGCAGCACGCGCTCCTCGCGCGGCGTCAATGACGCCAGCACGCGCGTCGTGGTCTCGCGCAAATTCGACTGAATCGCCGCGTCGATCGGCAGGATCGCGTTCTTGTCCTCGATGAAATCCCCGAGGTGCGAATCCTCTTCATCGCCGATCGGGGTCTCCAACGAAAGCGGCTCCTTGGCAATCTTGAGAACCTTGCGGACTTTCTCGAGCGGCATGCCGAGCTTCTCGGCCAGCTCCTCGGGGGTGGGCTCGCGCCCGATCTCGTTGAGCATCTGCCGCGACGTGCGCACGATCTTGTTGATGGTCTCGATCATGTGCACGGGGATTCGGATGGTGCGCGCCTGATCCGCAATCGAGCGGGTGATGGCTTGACGGATCCACCAGGTCGCGTAGGTGGAGAACTTGTAGCCACGGCGGTACTCGAACTTGTCCACCGCCTTCATGAGTCCGATATTGCCTTCCTGGATCAGATCGAGGAATTGCAGGCCGCGATTGGTGTATTTCTTCGCGATCGAGATCACGAGGCGCAAATTCGCCTCCACCATCTCCTTCTTCGCCTGGCGCGCTTCGCGTTCGCCCTTTTGCACCATGTGCACGATCTTGCGGAACTCGCCGATCTCGAGCCCGGTCTCGCCGGCAAGAACCTGGATATCGTGGCGATACTGCTTGATCTTGTCCTTGTCCTTGGCGACGAAATGTTTCCAGCCCTTGGCCGAAAGCTTCGACGCCCGGTTGAGCCAGCGCGGGTCGAGCTCGGAGCCCTGGTAGTTCTTGAGGAAATCCTCGCGCGCAACGCCATGGCTCTCGGCGAGCCGCATCAGCCGGCCCTCATAGCCGACGAGACGCTTGTTGATGTCGTAGAGCTGCTCGACCAGCGAATCGATGCGGGTCTGATTCAACCGGAGTGACTTCACCTCCGTGATGATATCGTCCTTGAGCTTCTTGTAGCGGCGTTCCTGCGCGGGCGAGAGCGTGGTGTTCTTGAGCTTGAACTCGATGTCCTGGTCCTGCAGGCGGCGCAGTCGCTTGTAGGCGTCGGCGACATTGTCGAAGGTTTCCACGACTTTCGGCTTGAGCTCGGCCTCGATGGCCGCGAGCGAGAGTGAGTTCTCCATATCGTCATCGTCGAACTCGCCTTCGCCCGGCACGCTCTCCCCCACTTCGCCTTCCTCGCCGTCGGCGCGAAGCGGCGCTGCCTTGAAGGGGGTCGCGCCAGGGGGCGCTGCCGGCGGCGCCGGCGTCTGCGCAAGGGGCGGCACACCAGGTATCGGCGAAGGGGGCATCGGCTGCCCGTCCGGCCCGATGACCGGGGCGGGCATGGCCTTGGCGTCGGGACCGGCATAGGTGGCTTCCAGATCGATGATATCGCGCAGGAAGACCTTTCCCTCGTTGAGCTCGTCGCGCCAGATGATGATGGCCTGAAACGTGAGCGGGCTCTCGCACAGACCGGCGATCATCGCCTCGCGGCCCGCCTCGATGCGTTTTGCAATCGCGATCTCGCCCTCTCGCGAGAGCAGCTCCACCGAGCCCATTTCGCGCAGGTACATGCGCACGGGATCGTCGGTGCGCTCGGTCGGCTCCTTGGCCTCGGTTTTGGCGGGGACCGCGCGCTGAACCTCGACCAGCTCGCTGCTTTCGGCTTCCGCTTCCTCCTCCGGCTCTTCGCGCTGCTCCTCCTCGTCGCTCGGCTCCTCGGTCTCCACGACGTTGACGCCCATTTCGCTGAACATGGCGAGGATGTCCTCGATCTGCTCGGAATTGACCTCCTCGGAGGGCAATACCGAGTTGATCTGGTCATGCGTCACGTAGCCCCGCTTCTTGGCGGTACGGATGAGCTTCTTGACGGCCGCGTCGCTCAGATCGAGGAGGGGCAACGGCGTGTCGGGCGTGTCGGCTGTATCCTTTTCCGGCGCCTCTTCCTTTTCTTTCTCTTTCGGTGCTGCCTTCGCCTTGCTCGCCATTCATTTCTCCTGGACGCTCGTCCGGACGTCGATCACAACAACCACCCCCTACCCTATGCGGGAAGACTCGGAATGGCCGATCCGGCTGCGCCCCGAGGGGCATGGCGGTGATTCGGCCTATTGGGAGTGTCAGCGCGGGCAATTAAGCCCCGATTAACCCTCCGTGGGATGGATGCGCAAGGATCATTGCGCCTCCCGCGAGCTTCCGATCTCGTTTGCGCCCGATCGCTGGCAATCACAGCGACCGAACTGGCCGCCCCGACGAAGTTCCAAAGCCCTCGATCAGAGCCTCGGTGCCGTCCAGGACGGAAAGCCGAGCCTTTACATCTTGCAACCAGGAATAGTTGGCCTCGGTTAACTCCCGCCCCAACGCGCATTCGGCATCTCTGAGTTCCTTAACTAGGGAATTCCACTGGCGATGCAAGGCGACAAGCTGCTTCCAGGTCATGAGAACGTCGTCGGCGGCGGCGCCCGCCTCGGCACCCCAGACCGAGGATGTCGTGATGGTCTTATGGATGCGCGCGGCAGCTTCGGCCAAGCCCCGCCGGTCGAGCTCGCTCCTCATGCCCTCTGCGTCGGCCGCACTCCCATGGGCGAAAATATCAATAACCGCAGCCTTTATCCTGGCTGCCTCGGCACGACGAAGCTCGACGGCAACGAACTCCTCCATATGGTCATGCAGCAGCCAGGGATGATTGATGACGGCCTGCAAAATCAGCGCTTCGCGCCGGGAGATGCCGGCACCATGGGCGCGGTGGACCGGGCTTGAGGCGAGTTGAGGACTAGCCGCAAGGTAGGGCTCGGAAGCAATGAGCCGCCCGCCGGTGCCGGCACGGTCGGCGGAACGGGCACGGATGACAAGATTTCGGTTGCGCGCCCAGGGCACGCCGGCCCGCGGACCGCTCCGACCGGACTGGGGGCGCATCCTTGCGCGCTCGTCGCCCGCGAACAGCCGCCGCAGGCGGTCGCCAAACTCGCTCCGATAGTATTTGCGCACGGAATCATCGCCGATCGAAGCGACCAAATGGGCGAGCCGCGCCTCGACTGCGGCGCGCCGCTCGGGCGTGTCGAGACTGCCAGCTTCGGTCTCCCGCATCCAAAGCACCTGCGCGAGCGGTCGCGCCGCCGCGATCACCTCATTGATCGCCTCGCGGCCTCCGGCGCGCAGGAGATCATCAGGATCATGCCCCTCCGGCAGGCTTGCGAATTTCAAGCTTTTTCCCGGCTTGACCAACGGCAAGGCCAAGTCGATTGCGCGATAGGCGGCGCGCCGCCCGGCCTCGTCCCCATCGAAGCAAAGCATCGGCTCGTCCGCGATCTTCCACAACAACACCAGCTGGTCGGCGGTGAGCGCCGTGCCGAGCGGCGCCACGCTCGCCTCGTAACCGGCTTGCACCATCGCAATGACGTCGACATAACCTTCAACCGCGATCACCGGCGCACCTTTATGCGCGGCGGCGCGCGCGGCGGCGATGTTGTAGAGCGTGCCGCCTTTGTGGAAAAGCGGCGTCTCTGGCGAGTTGAGGTATTTCGCCTGCACGTCCTTTTCGAGCGCCCGGCCGCCGAAGGCAATGACGCGCTGGCGCACATCGGCGATCGGAAACATGACGCGCTCGCGAAAGCGATCGTACGGGAGCGGAATGTCCTCGCCGGCAACCAGCAAGCCAGCCTCGATCATGTCATCGGTCGACACCCCCTGCTTGCCCAGATGCTCCTTGAGGGCGAAGCGCTCATTCGGGGCGTAACCGAGCCGAAACCCGAGCTGGGTCGACGGGTCGATGCCACGATCGGCGAGATAGCCGCGCGCCTTGGCGCCTGCGCGCGAGGCAAGCGTCGCTTCGAAGAATTTGGCCGCCAGCTCGACGACGTCGTTGAGCGTCTTGCGGCGCTCGTCGCGGGCGATTTCCTCGTGGGACAATTTCGGCAGGGGAAGACCGGCCTGCTCCGCCAACCGCTCGACCGCCTCCGGAAACGAGAGCCCCTCGGTCAACATCAGGAAATCGAAAATGTTGCCGTTCTTGCCAGCCGAGAAGTCGAACCACATGGATTTCTGGTCATTGACGAAGAACGACGGTGTCTTTTCCGTGTTGAACGGCGAAAGTCCCCGCCATTCACTGCCCGACTTCTTGAGCTTCACTCGTCGCCCGACGACTTCCGAGACCGGAATCCGCGCGCGCAGCTCATCGAGGAATTGGGGCGAAAAGCGCATGATGATTCGCAAGGGTAGCGAACCGGGAGCGGGAATACAGGAAGCGGAATGTCGGAACGCAGAGTCATCGGTTGTTCTCCCGACTATCCACATGCGGTTTCCCCCGCACCTTGACGATATCGACATACATTTGTATATACAAATGAGACCGAAAGGGCGAAGTCCGCTGTATGGTCTTCGGCTTCGTGGAAGGCAGAAGAGAAGTCGTCGTCATCTGCACGCTCAGCGGCGAAATCTGTCAACTCATTTCCGCGCGTCGAGCAAGGCGTGATGAAAGAAAAAAATATCACAGTCGTATCGCGCGGCGACCCAAGTCGCGGAAAGACTGATTGGAAGGAGCTGGACAAGCTTACCGAAGCGGAGATCGAGACCGCAATGGCGCACGATTCCGAGCGGGCCGATTTCGAGGATATCGACTGGTCGGATGCGGCCCTGGTGATTCCGCCAAAAAAAGTAGCAATCTCAATTCGGGTCGACGAGGACGTGCTCGACTATTTCAAACAATCAGGCGGAGGCTACCAGAGACGAATGAATGCTGTGCTGCGTTCCTACATGCAGCAGCGCAAGAGCAAAAAGCGCGCCTAAGCTCGCGTCGAGCCAGAATTTGCCGCTGACGAGGGAGAATGCCGTGATCTCAAAGCCTCGTGAGCGCGAGCCAACGAGACCCTCGCGCCTTACCCCGCAAGCATGCCCTTGACCACGCCGCTCGCCTTGCCGAAATCCATCCTGCCGGCGTAGCCCTGCCTGAGGGCGGCCATGACCTTGCCCATGTCCTTGATGCTGCTGGCGCCGATCTCCCTGATCGCTTCCGCTACGGCCGCTTTCAGCTCGAGCTCGGACATCTGCTTCGGGAGATAAGCGCTGATGATTCCGATCTCTCCCCGTTCCCGATCCGCGAGTTCGCTACGACCCGCCTTGTCGTAGATCCCAGCGGATTCCTCGCGCTGCTTGATCATTTTCTGCAACAAGGCGAGGAGCTCGTCGTCCGCAAGCGATTGTCGGCCGTGCACCTGGGCCTCGATATCGGCATTCTGGATGGCCGCAGTGACGAGGCGCAGCGTCGACACGCGCCGCTCATCCCTCGCCTTCATGGCCTCCTTGAGCGCGCTGTTGATCTCGTCGCGCAGCACGGCTATGGCCTTTCATTATTGCGCCCAGCCTCAAAGTAGAATCGAGACACAAGCGCAAGCTCGAGCACGGGACGCCGTCCAGGATCTATGGTTGCGATGCACGAGAAACAACCCGAGCATCCGCACCCGCGGGAAGGCTGGGCCGAACCGATGCCGACTGCCGTCCTGGTGCTCGCGGACGGAACGGTGCTCGAAGGCTTCGGCTTCGGGGCGAGCGGCCATGCGGTCGGCGAGGTGTGCTTCAACACCGCCATGACCGGATATGAGGAAATCCTCACCGATCCGTCTTACGCCGGCCAGATCATCACCTTCACTTTCCCGCATATTGGAAATGTCGGGACCAACGAGGAGGATATCGAGACCGTTAATATGGCGGCGACGCCGGGCGCGCGTGGCGTCATTTTTCACGCCGCGATCACCGCACCGTCGAGCTACCGCGCGACGCGCCACCTGGGCGACTGGCTCAAGGCGCGCGGCGTGATCGGGCTCGGCGGCCTCGACACCCGGGCGTTGACGACGCTCATCCGCATCAAGGGCATGCCGAACGCGGTGATCGCGCACGAGCCGTCGGGGGTATTCGATCTCGATGCGCTCAAGGAGCAAGCGCGTGAATGGCCCGGGCTCGTCGGCATGGACCTCGTCCCGATGGTCACGTCGGCGCAGCGCTTCGGCTGGGACGAGACGGCATGGGAATGGCGCAAGGGTTACGGTCGGCAGCAACGACCAGGGTTGCACGTGGTGGCGATCGACTATGGCATCAAGCGCAACATTCTGCGACAGCTTGCCGGAAACGGGTGCAAAGTGACGGTGATGCCGGCGCAAGCGTCCGCCGCGGATATCATCGCGCTCGCGCCGGACGGCGTTTTCCTGTCCAACGGTCCGGGCGACCCGGCGGCGACGGGCGAATATGCCGTGCCCGTGATCCGCCGCATCATCGAGCAAGGCATCCCGATCTTCGGCATCTGCCTCGGCCACCAGATGCTCGGCATTGCAGTGGGCGCCAAGACCATCAAGATGCACCAGGGTCACCATGGCGCAAATCATCCGGTGAAGGACCTGCTGACCGGCAAGGTCGAGATCACTTCCATGAACCACGGTTTCGCCGTCGATGGCGCAACCCTGCCGCGCAACGTCATGCAAACGCATGTTTCGCTGTTTGATGGATCGAACTGCGGGATTGCGCTCGAGGGCAAGCCGGTATTCTCTGTGCAGTACCATCCGGAGGCATCGCCAGGCCCGCGTGACAGCCATTACCTGTTCAAGCGCTTCACCGACATGATGCGCACATCCAGGCGTGCCTGAGCCTCGCCAATGGGCGACTGGATCGCCTTCTGGGATTCCGAGCATTCGATCTACGTCAACACCCGCCACCGCGACGTGCACTACCGCACGATCGCGCGGGACATTCGCGCGCACGCTCCCGCCGGCGCGCGCGTTCTCGACTACGGATGCGGCGAGGCGCTGCATGCCGATGTGATCGCGGAAACTGCGCGCGCGCTCACGCTATGCGAGGCGGCGCCCGCGGTGCGTGCCGCGCTCGCTCGACGTTTCGGCGCGCATCCTCGGATCGAGATCCGCTCGTCCGAGGACGTTGCGGCGCTTCCGGCGGGCTCGTTCGACGTCATTGTGATGCATTCGGTCGCGCAATATCTAACGCCGCAGGAGCTCCTCGCACTGTTTGCCGTCTTCCACCGGCTGCTGCGGATCGATGGCCTGCTCATTCTCGGCGACGTGATTCCGCCGCATGTCAGCGCGGCGACCGACGCCATGGCGCTCCTGCGCTTTGCCGCGGCGAACGGATTTTTTGTTGCCGCCCTCGTCGGTCTCGTGCGCACGCTTGCCTCCGATTACTGGCGGCTGCGCACGAAGCTCGGGCTCACGCGCTACGCTGAGGGCTCGATGATGGAGAAGCTTGCGGGCGCCGGCTTTTCGGCACGCCGCGCTGCCGCCAATATTGGTCACAATCCCGCGCGCATGACCTGGCTTGCCCGGCGGACGTGACGCTGCGCATTGCGAGCCCATGGGAATTTCTTGGTACGTGAGGAAAGGAATCAAGGGTTGAGCGTCCTGCCCAGTCGAAAACCGACATAGTCATGCCGGTTGTCAGCGGGATTCCTGGCGCGGCTCGCCGAGCGCAGGCCGCTCGGACTGACCCACCAGGCGCCGCCGCGGACCACACGAACGCTGCAATCACGCGATGTCCGTGCCAGGCCGTCCGTGGGCGCGCCGGTGTAATTGGGGTGCCAGCAATCCTCCAACCACTGCCACGCATTGCCATGCATGTCGTGCAATGCGAAGGGGTTCGGCAAGAAGCTCCCTACCGGCGCCGTATATGCATAGCCGTCGCTGCAGGGCGCGATCGTCCAGTTCTGCGCTCCGGGGATTGTGTCCTTTGCGGTTTGATCCGCCCCGTTGACATACCGGCACAATTCCTTCTCGTCGTCGCCGAAGGAATACCGGGTCGTGCTCCCGGCGCGCGCGGCGTATTCCCACTCCCCTTCGGTCAACAGACGATAGCTCTTGCCCGTCTTGCGCGACAGCCATGCCCCATAGGCCTTGGCTTCGTTCCAGCTCAGGCAAACTGCCGGGTGCGCGCCGGACTGCGTGAAACCGGGATTGCGCCAGGAGCGTCCCTGTTTTTCCTCCACCTTGCCCCCGTCGGACACAAAGCACTTGGTCCTTGCGTCATAGCCCGTCTCTTCCACGAAAACTGTAAACTGATCGACCGTCACGTGAAATTTTCCCGCTGCGAACGGCTTGGCAATCGTCACCGCATGCTGCGGTCCTTCGTTATCGGAACGACCCGCTTCACTCGCGCGCGAGCCCATGGTGAAGCTACCGGCCGGCACCATGACCATCTCGGGGCAGGCGTCGCATTCCTTGAACACCTCTTTCGGCTTCAGCGCGCGCTCCCGCTCGGTCGACAAAGGCGTCGCACCTTCTGACGGAGATATCCCCACTGCCGGCAGCAGAGGAGTAGGCGGCGGCGCTGGCTGAACAGGAGGGGCGATGGCCGCGACCTTCTGCTTGAGCTCCTCGATCCGTGCGCGGGCACGCGCTGCGGAGGCGCAATTGGGAAACCGCGCAAGGTGATCCTCAACCGCCGCAAGGCTATCGGTCGCCTCCGCGTCTCGCCAATGCTCGGGGGCAGCGGCGCAAGGATCAGCTGGCTGTGCAATTGGCGCAGTTGCCGAAGGGTCGAGGACGTTGGAATCAGAGGCTGCCACCGGTTCGCCGAAACGGAATTCATCGATTAGCGAGGAGGACACCGAGGGCACCTGCTCGTTGTTGGTGGCGCGGGATACGGCGATGCGCACGCGGGTGAAAACCTCCTCGGCGGTCAAATTCGGAACCCGTAGCTCCTTGATCAGCTCGCTTATGAGCACGCTGTTCGCGCCGCTGCCGTCATTGATCAGCTTGCCGGACGCAGCCGAATACATCGCCAAGGTCCCTTCCGGCGTATCAATCACGCGGAGGCCCGCGGCGGTCGCGCGAAAGCGCTGCTCGAACGGATTGCGGCGGGCGGCATCGATGATGACGATCTTCACCGTTGCGCCTCTGCGGTCCATCTCGGCGAGCAGCCTATCGATGCTCACCCCTTCCCGCCGCACGTCGGATTCTTTCCAGACCTCCGCGTTGATGGGAATGAGAAAGGTCTCTCGCTCAGCCTGAATGCCATAACCGCTGAAATAGAACAGCGCAGCCGTGCCATTGCGGATTTCTCCGATGAAGGCGTCGATCGCGGCCTGCATCCCCTGCTTGTCGACATTCTCCCTGACGTCGACCGTAAACTCGTTGCGGAGCAACTCGGCGGCCAGTGTGCGGACATCCCCGATCGTCGTGGAGAGAGGCGAGATGGCATCGGGATAGCTGGCGTTTCCGATGACGAGCGCCGTGCGCGCGGGCTGTTGCTGCGACAATGCCGAGACGGTCAGCACTGCGCTGCCAACCATCGTGCAAAGCCAAAGCAGCAACTTCATGCCATTCCTCCAGGTGGACCGATTTGCCTGTAGTTCCGCTTCCGCCGGGTGCAGACATGGTTGGCGAAAACCGTCCGTTGGTCGCGCTCGCACATCTTGCTATGGTTTCAGATACTGTATCTCGTACCGTATCTCGCGCCACGAGGAAGGATCATGACACTGCCCACAACCTGCGGTTCTCGCTACCTGCGCACGCTTTCGACCATCGGGTGCACGCTGCTCATGCTTACATCCGTGCGCGCACCAGGGTCGAGCGCAGCCGAGCATACGCTCCTGCCCAGCCCACAGACGGTGCATATCGGATATTTCCTGGCCAGCTTGAAGCCGGTATTGACCATCGATTCCGGCGACATCGTTACCCTCGAAAGTGCAGCTGCCATCGTCCCCAGCGTCGTCGATCAGGCC
The DNA here is from genome assembly GCA_963820365.1 of uncultured Alphaproteobacteria bacterium. Taxonomy (GTDB): domain Bacteria; phylum Pseudomonadota; class Alphaproteobacteria; order Rhizobiales; family Xanthobacteraceae; genus VAZQ01. The sequence goes on from CAWFZR010000010.1 coordinate 146,773, forward strand.
GGCGTGGTTCCGCCCAGCGCGGTTCCGCAATACCAGCGCGACATCTATGGCGAGGTGAAGGACCGCGGTCCCGGGCCGCATGTGCTCACCGGCCCCATCGAGATCAGGGGCGCCATGCCGGGGGACGTGCTCGAACTGCGCATTCTCGAAGTCAACCTTGCCCTCGATTACGGGTACAACCGCACCCGGCCCTATAGCGGCGCGTTGCCGGAGGAATTCACCGCGCAGTGGACGCGCATCATTCCCATCAATCGGCAGGCAAAAACGGCGGAGGTCGCCAGAGGCGTGGTGGTGCCGCTCGACCGTCCGTTCTTCGGCACCATGGGGCTTGCGCCGGATCCGTCCATGGGTCGCATCAGCAGCGGGCCGCCCGGGGTCCATACCGGCAATCTCGACAACAAGGACCTCGTGGCAGGCACCACGCTGTATATGCCGGTCCATGCCCCGGGGGCGCTGTTCTCGGCCGGCGACGCACATGCGGCGCAGGGTCACGGCGAAGTGGATTTGACCGCGATCGAGACCGGCTTGCGGGGAAAATTCCAGATCATCCTGCGCAAGGACATGCGCCTGACCTGGCCGCGCGCCGAGACGCCCACGCACTGGATCGTCATGGGCCTGAACCCGAACCTGGAGGAGGCGATGAAAATCGCGGTGCGCGAAACCATCGATTTCATCACCCAGCGCTTTCCTCATCTTTCGCGGCAGGAGGCCTACATGATTGCGAGCGTGGCGGTCGATTACCACGTCACCCAGGTCGTCGACGGCACCAAGGGGATTCATGGCATGATCCCGAAAGCAATCTTCAAGACGCAGTAAAAGCCGGTGCCGATAACCTATGCCTTGGCGGCGCCGACGGTATCGGCCATGACTGCGCCGCGGGCGCCGAGCGGCTTCTCCGGACCGACGGTCGTGTCGCGAGCCGTCTGGTGCTCGATCTCGGAGTTGAGCTCGGCGCCGACCAGAACCACGATGGTCGAAAGCCACATCCACATCATCAGGCCCACCACTGCGCCGAGCGCTCCATAGGTCGCGTTGTAGCTGGCGAAATTTCCAAGATACCAGGAGAACAGCGACGAAACGGCGAGCCAGGAGAGGGCAGCCAGGATGCTGCCCATGCTGACCCAACGCCACTTCGCCAGACGCCGGCTCGGCCCATAGCGGTAAAGCACCGCCAGCTCCAGAATAACCAGCACGAACATCACGGGCCAGCGCAGATAGCCGACCAGCAGCGCCTCCATGCTCCGAAGCCCGAACATCGAAAGAAGCAATGGGAAGACCACCACCGCCGCAACGGCCAGTCCGGCCGCCGCGATGGCGCAGATGGTGAAGAACAGCGATACGACATTGAGCCAAACGAGGCCGCGTTTTTCCTCTTCATCATAGATGACGTTGAGAGCATCGAAGATTGCCTTCATTCCCGCATTGGCGCTCCACACCGCGATGGCGAGCCCGACGATGAAGCCGAAGGTGAGCCTGCCGTCGCTCTTCGCCGCGATGCGCGATATCTCCGCGCTCAGCAAATCGAGCGTGGCGGCTGGAACGATGTCGGCCGCGATCGACAGATGCTTGCTGATCGTCGCCGCATCGGCGAACAGCGCGTAGACCGAGACCCCCGCGGCGACGGCCGGAAACAAGGCGAGCAGGGAGTAGAAGACCACCCCGGCGGCGAGCGCCAGCAACCGGTCCTCCTGGATCTCAAAATAAGTGCGAATAAGAATGTCCTTCCAGCCGCGCCATGGAATTTGCAACGGCGCACGCGCCCGCCGGCCGCGGCCCCGCTCGGCCGCCCGCACCTTCTGCATGGTCGGGGGTTCCTGGGCCGGCGTGGCGCGCGGAGGGGCGCGATAGGGCACCGGCCGCACCTGTTCGGCATTGCGGTTGAGCGCATAGATCACCGCCGCGGTGACCACCACGGCTGCGGCAAACCAGGAGACGAGATTTTCGACATGGGTATTCTGCAGACGCATATCATCCGTCCTCGGCGCCACAGCTTGCTCGTCAACGATCGGCCGTCTTTTGGGTTTCATGACACCTGCTGCCCGCAGCCCGCGCCTCTTTAACTTCCCCTGATTCTCGTCTAAAGCAGCCCGCGCGCGAGGCTCAGCCACTTTGGCGCTCGGCGCCGGCGAAGGATGCGCAAGAGCGCGCCCTTTTTGCATGCGCAGCATCCCTCATTCTTGCCTCAGCCCATGCCCAAGCGGACGGACATCAAATCGATCCTGATCATCGGCGCCGGCCCGATCGTCATCGGTCAGGCATGCGAGTTCGATTATTCGGGAACGCAGGCATGCAAGGCTCTCAAGTCCGAGGGCTACCGCATCGTGCTGGTCAATTCCAACCCGGCAACGATCATGACCGACCCCGATGTCGCGGACGCGACCTATATCGAGCCGATCATGCCGGAGATCGTCGCCAAGATCATCGAGAAGGAACGGCCCGATGCCCTGCTTCCGACCATGGGAGGGCAGACGGCGCTCAATACGGCGCTGTCCCTCAACAGAATGGGCGTGCTCGACCGCTGCGGCGTGAAGATGATCGGCGCCACCGCGCAGGCCATCGACAAAGCGGAGGACCGCAAGCTGTTCCGCGAGGCGATGGACCGCATCGGGCTGGAAACGCCCCGCTCGACGCAGGTCAAGACCTTGATCCAGGCACTGGAAGCGCTCGATCACATCGGGCTTCCCGCCATCATTCGTCCGTCATTCACATTGGGCGGCACCGGCGGCGGGATTGCCTACAACAAGGAGGAATTCATCGACATCGTTGAACGCGGCATCGATGCCTCCCCGACCAACGAAGTGCCGATCGAAGAATCGGTGTTGGGTTGGAAGGAATTCGAGATGGAGGTGGTACGCGACCGCAAGGACAACTGCATCATCATCTGCTCCATCGAGAATCTTGACCCGATGGGCGTGCATACCGGCGATTCGATCACGATTGCGCCCGCGCTCACGCTCACGGACAAGGAATATCAGATCATGCGCGATGCCTCGATCGCGGTGCTGCGCGAGATCGGGGTGGAGACCGGCGGCTCGAATGTGCAGTTTGCCGTCAACCCGGACGACGGACGCCTGGTCATCATCGAGATGAATCCGCGCGTCTCGCGCTCCTCGGCGCTCGCCTCGAAAGCGACCGGTTTTCCCATCGCGAAGGTCGCGGCCAAGCTCGCCGTCGGATACACGCTTGACGAGGTTGCAAACGACATCACCGGCGGCGCCACTCCGGCATCGTTCGAGCCGACCATCGATTATGTGGTTACCAAAATCCCGCGCTTCGCGTTCGAGAAGTTTCCCGGTGCCGAGCCGGTGCTCACGACTTCGATGAAATCGGTTGGCGAGGTCATGGCGATCGGCCGCAGCTTTCAGGAAAGCCTGCAGAAGGCGCTGCGTTCGCTCGAGAACGGACTTACCGGACTCGATGAGATCACCATCGAGGGGGTAGGCCAGGGCGACGACAAGAATGCGGTGCGCGCCGCACTCGGCACGCCCACGCCGGAGCGCCTGCTCAAAGTGGCGCAGGCGATGCGGCTCGGCTTTTCGGACCAGGACATTGCCAGCTCGTGCCGGATCGACCCCTGGTTTCTCGCCGAAATTCGCGCGCTTGTGGAGACCGAGGCGAAGGTCAGGGCGCGGGGCTTGCCGGCGAGCGCGGGGGCGCTGCGCTCGCTCAAGGCCATGGGGTTTTCGGATGCGCGCCTGGCCAAGCTTGCGGGCATGTCGGTCGAGGCGGTCACGCGGCACCGCCGGGCGCTCGCAGTGCGTCCCGTGTTCAAGCGCATCGACACCTGCGCCGCCGAGTTCGCATCGCCCACCGCTTACATGTACTCCACTTACGCCGCCCCCTTCGGCAGCGCGCCGGCGTGCGAAGCGGCGGCGTCGGATCGCAACAAGGTCGTGATTCTCGGCGGTGGACCGAACCGGATCGGCCAAGGAATCGAATTCGACTATTGCTGCTGTCACGCCTCGTTCGCGCTCAAGGAAGTCGGCTACGAGACAATCATGATCAACTGCAATCCGGAAACGGTCTCCACCGACTACGACACCTCGGATCGGCTTTATTTCGAGCCGCTGACCGTCGAAGACGTCATCGAGATCATCGACGTCGAGCGTTCACGTGGACACCTGCACGGGGTGATCGTGCAATTCGGCGGACAGACCCCGCTCAAGCTCGCCCATCCGCTCGAGCAGGCCAAGGTTCCGATTCTCGGCACCTCCCCCGACATGATCGATCTCGCGGAGGACCGCGATCGATTCAAGAAGCTTCTGGAGAGGCTCAAGCTGCGCCAGCCGCTGAGCGGCATCGCCACCTCCCCGGCAGAAGCCAGCTCGATCGCCGAGGCGGTCGGCTATCCAATCGTCATCCGGCCGTCATACGTGCTCGGCGGGCGAGCCATGGAGATCGTGCTCGATGCCGCCCAGCTGGAACGCTACATCGCACGGCTCGCCGGCGATCTCGACCGGCCGTCCGAGCTGGTGGTATCCGAGAAACGCCCGCTTCTGATCGACCGCTATCTCTCCGATGCGATCGAGGTTGACGTCGATTGCCTTGCCGACCGCAACGACACGGTGATCGTCGGCATCATGGAGCACATCGAGGAAGCAGGCATCCATTCCGGGGACAGCGCCTGCTCGCTGCCGCCGCATTCGCTCTCGGCATCCGCCATCGCCGAGCTGGAGCGCCAGACGCGCGCGCTCGCGCTTGCGCTCGAAGTCGGCGGACTGATGAACGTGCAATACGCAATCAAGAACGGCGACATCTATGTGCTCGAGGTCAACCCGCGTGCCTCGCGCACGGTCCCGTTCGTGGCGAAGGTCATCGGCGTCCCGGTCGCCAAGATCGCGGCCAGAATCATGGCCGGTGAGACGCTGGCGAGCTTCGGGCTCAAGCCCGCCCGGCTCGATCATATCGGTGTGAAGGAGGCGGTTTTTCCATTCGCGCGCTTTCCCGGCGTCGACACCGTGCTCGGACCCGAAATGAAATCGACCGGCGAGGTCATGGGCATCGATCGCAATTTCGCGATCGCTTTCGCCAAGAGCCAGATCGGGGGCGGCTCCGGGCTGCCGCGTGAAGGAACGGTTTTTGTTTCGGTCAAGGACAGCGACAAGCCGCGCGTGATCGAAGCGATTCGGATTCTGGTCGCCCTTGGCTTCCGGATCATCGCGACCTCCGGGACGCAACGGTATCTCGCCGAGCAAGGCATTCCCGCCAGCAAGATCAATAAGGTGCTGGAAGGCCGGCCGCACATCGTGGATGCCATCAAGAACGGCGAGGTTCAGCTGGTCTTCAACACGACCGAGGGGGCCACCGCCCTTGCAGACAGCCGTTCGCTGCGGCGCGCAGCCCTCTTGCATAAAGTGCCGTACTACACCACTCTCTCGGGGGCCGTCGCCGCGGCGCAGGGCATCAAAGCCTATCTCGGGGGCGACCTTGAGGTGCGTGCGCTGCAAAGCTATTTCGGCGGCTAGTGCGGTCAATTCGAATTCAAAACCGCACTAGAATCATAAAGTTGCCGGGGCCCCTTTGATTCCGAAGCTCGCATCAGAGGTGCCGCGAAGTGCTTGCGAGCTTCGGAAGCGGGGCATTAGGGCTGGTCCGGGCAGTCTGGAGCCAGCCCACTAGGTGGCGGATTTGACGTTCCTACCAGCATTGCGGCGAGTCCCTTGTAGGAACGTCAAATCCAAAGCCACACTAGAATCCATATAGGTGCTAGGGTCCCTTTGGTTCCGACGTTCGTCCGCGAGCGAGCTGCAAAATGATACGAACGTCGGAACCGGGACACTAGACGGCACGGGATTGGGACTGAGTTCAGTGTCGCGTGGCCGGACGCGGTTTCGGCCCGCGATTGGATTTATTGTCTCTTGCTAGAGTCGGAGGTTTGAAAGAACAGATGGAAAAGATCCCGATGACAGCGGAGGGCTATTCCACGCTCGAGAAGGAGCTCAAGCATCGTCAGCAAGTCGAGCGGCCCCGAATAATTCAACAAATCACCGATGCGCGCACGCACGGCGATCTCTCCGAGAACGCCGAATATCACGCCGCCAAGGAGTCGCAATCGCACAATGAGGGCCGCATTGCCGAGATCGAGGACAAGCTGGCGCGCGCCGAGGTCATAGACGTGTCCAAGCTCTCGGGCGACACCATCAAATTCGGAGCCACCGTGACCCTCGTCGACGAGGACACCGAGAAGAAACAAGTATGGCAACTGGTCGGCGAGCCCGAAGCCGATGCCAAGAAGGGAAAGATTTCCATCACCTCCCCGCTTGCCCGCGCGCTCATCGGCAAGGCCAAGGGCACGAGCGTCGAGGTGGTGACGCCGAGCGGCGCCAAGGCTTACGAGATCAAGAAGATCGAATGGCGGTAGCAACACCGTATCCTTCACGGTGCTGAGCTAAAGGCACGGTTCGAAGCGGGGACGCCGGGCGCAGTCCATGATCCTTGCTTGGGGATGCGAGTGAAGTTCGGCGTCTTCGATCATATGGATGACGCCGGAGTGCCGCTTGGCCAGCTCTATGCCGATCGGCTCGCGCTGGTCGAAGCCTATGACCGCGCCGGCATGTATGCTTATCACCTTGCCGAGCATCATTCGACGCCGCTCGGTTGTGCCGCATCACCCGGCCTTTTCCTTGCCGCGGTGGCGCAACGCACCACGAAATTGCGCTTTGGTCCGCTCGTCTATCTGTTGCCGTTCTACCATCCGTTGCGGCTGATCGAGGAGATTTGCATGCTCGATCAGATGAGCAATGGCCGCTTCCAGCTCGGCGTCGGACGCGGGGTATCGCCGTTCGAGACCCAGGCCTACGGCCTCGACTTCGCGCAGACCCAGGAAATCTACCACGAAGCTTTTCAGCTGATCTTGCGGGGTCTCGCATCGGACGCGCTGACCTTTGAAGGAAAGCACTTCCGATTTCGCGACGTGCCGATGATCCTGCGCCCCCGGCAACAGCCGCATCCGCCGTTGTGGTACGGAACGACGATTCCGGAAAATGCGGATTGGCCGGCGGCAAATGGCGTCAATATCGTCAGCATTGCGCTGCGGCCAACGGCGCGCGCGATCAACGACCGCTATCGCAGCGCGCGCGCAACTCCGCGCAGGGACCCGAATGGCGATGTGCTCATGGGTGTTGCCCGCCACGTCGTCGTTGCCGACAGCGACGCCGGGGCGCTGAGCATCGCCCGGCGAGCCTATCCCCGCTGGCGCGAAAACTTTCGTTGGCTGTTCGCGCGCCACGGTGCCGAGCCGCGAATCACGGGGCTTTATCCGGCGAGCTTCGACGAGCTCCAGGCGCTCGCCAACGGTATCGCGGGATCACCCGGCACCGTGCGCGATTTCTTTCGCGGCGAGATCGCAGCAAGCGGAGCCAACTATCTCCTTGGCTGGTTTGCATTCGGGGACATGACGCTCGCCGAATCCACGCGGTCGATCGAGCTGTTCGCGCGCGAGGTGATGCCGGCATTCCCGGCGACGCATTCCGCCGCTGCGCAATGAGAGCGTTGCGCCGCCCTCGGCACGAACCGGCAGGGCGCGCGCTCACTTCACGCCGGCATTCTCCATCGGAACCAGCGCGGCGTCCTTGGAATTGCGCAGCGTCAGCGAGGTCTTCACGTTGCGCACGTGAGGTGCCGCGGTGAGCTCAGTGACGAAGTCCTGAAAGGTCTTGAGGTCCGGCGCTACACATTTGAGGATGAAGTCGATCTCGCCCGAAAGCATCCAGCATTCGCGCACCAGCGGCTCCGCGCGCACGAACTCCTCGAATTGCTTGAGGTCGGCGTCGGCCTGGCTCGACAGATGCACCAGGGCAAAGACGGTGATGTCATGGCCGAGAAGCTTGCCGTCGAGCAACGCGCGATAGCCCTTGATGTAACCGGCCTCTTCCAGCGCGCGCACGCGCCGCAGGCACGGCGGCGGCGAGATGCCGACGCGGCGCGCAAGCTCAACATTGGTGATGCGGCCGTCGTCCTGAAGCTCGCGCAGAATTCGGCGGTCGATGGTATCGAGGCGAGTGGCCACGCACTGGGCTCCGACAGGGTTTCGATGGCGGGGAGTCTAGCGAGGTCTGGCGGCCGGCGCGAAACTTTGTTGCGCATAAGTGGTGCAATTCTACCACTCACGGTTGCGGTAAATGGGGGCAATTGACCTGCGCGCCTTGCATAGCTTGCCGGAACCCATAGATTGTCGAAGCACACCCGGTTTGCGCGCGCATGCGCGTGCCGTGCGGTAACCCTCTTCACGGACGGGGCTTTTCTCGATGGCCACAACCATCCCCGCGAAAGTCGTGATCATCGGCTCCGGCCCTGCCGGCTACACCGCCGCCATCTATGCCGCGCGCGCGATGCTCGAGCCGGTCCTCATCCAGGGCATGGCGCCCGGCGGCCAGATGACGATCACCACCGACGTGGAGAACTATCCGGGCTTTGCCGACGTCATCCAGGGCCCATGGCTCATGGAGCAGATGCAAAAACAGGCCGCCCATGTCGGAACGCGGCTGGTTGCCGACCACGTCGGCAAGGTCGACCTCACGGCGCGGCCGTTCCTGATCGAATGCGATTCCGGCGAGCGCTATGTGGCCGAGAGCGTCATCATCGCGACCGGCGCGCAGGCGCGCTGGCTGGAATTGCCGTCCGAGCAGAAATTCAAAGGCTATGGCGTGTCCGCCTGCGCCACCTGCGACGGCTTCTTCTACCGCGGCAAGGACGTGCTGGTGATCGGCGGAGGCAACACGGCCGTCGAGGAGGCGCTGTTCCTCACCAATTTTGCGTCGAGCGTCACGGTGGTGCACCGGCGCGACCGTTTCCGCGCCGAGAAGATCCTGCAGGATCGGCTGTTCCGCAATCCGAAGATTAGGGTGATCTGGAGCACGGTGCTCGACGACGTGCTCGGCGACGAGAACCCGCTCAAGGTCCGCGGCGTGGTGCTGCGCAACCTCAACACCAACGCGCAAACCGAGCGCCGCGTGGATGGCGTATTCGTCGCCATCGGCCACAACCCGGCCTCCGAACTCTTCGCCGGACAGGTGGAGATGAAGCCGTCGGGCTATATCAGGACCGCGCCGTTCTCGACCGCGACCTCGGTGCCCGGCGTGTTCGCCGCCGGCGACGTGACCGATGACGTCTATCGTCAGGCGGTGACCGCTGCCGGCCAGGGCTGCATGGCGGCGCTCGAAGCCGAGCGCTTCCTTGCGGCGGCGGGCGAAGCGGCGCCCGCGGTCGCGGCGGAATGACCGCAGGAAGGCAGCGTTGAGCATGGACTGGGACAAGCTGAAGGTTTTTCATGCCGCCGCGGAAGCGGGGAGCTTCACCCATGCCGGCGAGCACCTCGGGCTCTCGCAATCGGCGGTGTCGCGGCAGGTGTCGGCCCTGGAGCAGGAGCTCGGCGTCTCGTTGTTCCATCGCCACGCGCGCGGCCTCATCCTCACCGAGCAGGGCGAGCTCCTTCAGCACACCGCGCACGACGTGTTCATGCAGCTCGAAGCCGCGCGCGCCAAGCTCACTGACAGCCGCGAGCGGCCGAACGGCGAGCTGCGCGTGACCACCACGCCCGGCATCGGCGTGCACTGGCTCACGCCCCGGCTGGGCGAGTTCGTCGAGCTTTATCCCGACATCCATCTCACGCTGATCACCACCGACGAGGAGCTCGACCTTGCGATGCGCGCGGCCGACGTGGCGATCCGGCTGCGCCAACCGACGCAGCCCGACTTGATCCAGCGCAAGCTGTTCTCGGTGCGCTTCCACGCCTATGCCTCGCCGGAATACGTCAAGCGCTTCGGCACCCCGCGCGCGCTGGATGATCTCGACGACCACCGGGTGCTGCTGCTCGGGGGGAGCACGGTGCCGAACTATCTGGAGAATCGGCGCTGGTTGGTCGAGGTTGCGCGCAACGGCAAAGGCCCGCGCACGCCGACGCTCACCATCAACACGGTGCTCGGCGTCCTGCGCGCCTGTCAGCGCGGGATCGGGGTTGCGCTGCTGCCGGACTATCTGGTCGAGGAGAACGGCGGGCTGGTGCAACTGTTCGGCGAATCCGATACCATCGCGCTCGACGCCTTTTTCGTTTATCCCGAGGAATTGAAGGCGGTCGCGCGCGTCCAGGTGTTTCGCGATTTTCTGGTCTCCAAGGCGCAGCGCTGGCATTTCTGACGGCGTCGTCATGTAGTCGTGCGGCTGCGCACGGGCGGTCTTGTCATGCCCGCACCGCCGCACGCTCGACGAGCCGACCGTCCCGGAACTTTTCTTCCGCACCCCGGTTTGTCATGCCGCAGCTCCGGATTCCGGGAAGATAACCGATATGAAAAAGAGGCCGCACGTACGTAAAGTCCAGACCTGGGAAAAGGCGGATAACAGGTTTGCCCTTGCGACGATGATCCTCTTTACGTTCCTGTTCCTGGGAGGGCTCGCCAGCTGGTTGGTCGGCCAGAAGCCAAGCGTCGCCGCGGATAACTCCACCCCCGCTGTTTCAGACAGCCGGCAAGAATAGGTCTTTCTTCATCGTCCGGGGTGATTTCGATGCGCTGCTTGCGTCTCGTCCTGTTCGCCGCGGCCATGCTGGCGGATGCGGCGCCGCCCGCAAGTGCGGGCATCCTGATCACCATCGACAAATCGGCTCAGCGGATGACGGTCGCAGTGGACGGAGCGGTGCGCTGGACTTGGCCGGTATCGACCGGCCGGCGCGGTTACGCCACTCCAAGCGGGAGCTACACCGCGTTCCGCATGGAGGCGGAGCACTTCTCCCGGGAATGGGACGACGCCCCCATGCCGCATTCCATATTCTTCACCAAGAGAGGTCATGCCATTCACGGCAGTTACGAGACCAGACGCCTGGGCCGGCCGGTGTCGCACGGCTGCGTGCGGCTGCATCCCGCCAATGCTGCAAGGCTCTATGCGTTGGTAGAGAGAACCGGGGTCACCAACGCTACCGTCGTGGTGACCGGCGGCCCGTGAGTGCGCCGTGAAATGAAGATTGATGGCCGGATAGCGGCTCCCCACAAGCCCGTCGATGAGCACGTTACCGAGCACGCAAGCCGCCATGTTCCGCAGATGAAGGAACGCTGCGTCACCGCCTGATCGAAGCCGCATGGCTGGCATGCATGTCCTTCTGTTGATTGCGGAAACGAGCGCGCCATACTGCAACTCCCTGGCGGCTGCGGTGGTGACGCTGCGCGCCGTCAGCTGTTCCCCTCTGGAAGGTGATTGTCGGCCCCCGCGCCGGCAAACTGTCAACCGGACCCGCAAGGGTCCGGTTTTTTATGGAGAATGGGGCGCTTGCGCCGGGGTGAGAGCGTGCCTAAACTATGAGCTGCACGCAAATCGAAGGACGCGAGATGGCCTGGACAACTCCGACGCTCGTCGAGATCTGCATTGGGCTCGAGATCAACGGCTACCTGCCGGCCGAGTTCTAGAGCAAAGGATTGAACCGCGCCTTTGCTCCAGGTTTTGTTTGACGCATGATCCTGTCCGAAAAGTCCGACAGCTTTTCGGGATCATGCGCCGAGTTCTGACGCGCTTGCGGTGCGTCCGAAATTGGGGCGCCTCACTGCCATCGTTCTCGGCTCGGCGGCGGGTGGGGGTTTCCCACAATGGAATTGCCGCTGTGACGTCTGCCGCCTGGCGTGGATGGGCGATCCGCGCGTGCGGCCGCGCACGCAATCCAGTCTTGCCGTCAGCGCCGACGGCGAAAGCTGGGCCCTGATCAATGCCTCCCCGGATCTGCCCCAGCAGATCCGGCAAACGCAGGCGCTCCACCCGCATTCCGGCACGCGCGCAAGCCCGATCAAATCGGTGGTGCTCACCGGCGCCGAGATCGATCAGGTCGCCGGCCTGTTGAGCCTGCGCGAGCGCGCGCCCTTTACGCTCATTGCGACGCCCGCCTCGCTCGGCGCGCTGGCGCAGAGCCCGGTGTTCGACGTGCTCGCCACCGACCTGGTCGCGCGCCGCGCCGCCGCTCCCGGCGAATCCCTGGTGCTCCCCGGCGGCTTGCAGGCGGCCCTGTTTCCCGCACCGGGCAAGGTCCCGCTCTATCTCGAAACCAAGACCGTGGAGACGGCGGAGGAAACGCTCACCAACGTCGGCATCGAGGTTTCCGCAGGCGCCGCCCGCATCGCCTATGTCCCCGGCACCGCCGGTGTGACCGCGGCGATGCACGAGCGCCTCGCTCGCGTGGATGTCGTGCTCTTCGATGGCACGCTTTTTCGCGACGACGAGATGATCAGGAGCGGGACCGGAACCAAGACCGGACGGCGCATGGGACACATGCCGATCGACGGCGCGGACGGCTCGCTGGCCGCGCTCACAAGCCTCGCGGCGCGGCGCATTTTCGTGCACATCAACAATACCAATCCGATCCTGGTCGACGGCTCGCCCGAGCGCGTGCAGGTAGAACGCAGCGGCTGGGAAGTTGCGGAGGACGGAATGGAGATCGTGCTGTGACGGTCCTGTCGCCGGACAATCTCGAAGCTGCGCTGCGCGACATCGGCGCACGGCGCTATCACCGCCTGCACCCGTTCCACGCGCTGTTGCACGGCGGCCAATGCAGCAAGGGGCAGGTCCAGGCCTGGGCGCTCAACCGCTACTACTATCAGGCCATGATCCCGGTGAAGGACGCGAGCCTGATCGCGCGCTGCGATGACCGCGCGTTGCGGCGCGAATGGCGCAGCCGCCTCATCGACCATGACGGCCAGTCCGAGACCGACGGCGGCATCGCGCGCTGGCTTACCCTCACCGACGCGCTCGGGCTCGAGCGCGATTACGTCGTCTCGCTCGCGGGGCTGCTGCCGGCCACGCGCTTTGCGGTCGACGCCTACGTCCATTTCGTGCGCGAGCGCTCGCTGCTCGAGGCGGTCGCCTCCTCGCTCACCGAATTGTTCTCGCCGCAGGTCATCGGCGAGCGCGTCGAAGGCATGCTCAAGGGCTATGATTTCGTCAGCGCCGATTCGCTTTCCTATTTCAGCAAGCGCCCTCCCCTCGCCCAGCGCGATTCGCAGCTCGCGCTCGATTACGTCAAGCGTCATGCCCAAACGCCGCAGGCGCAGCAGTGCGTGCTCGCAGCGCTCGAGTTCAAGTGCGGGGTGTTGTGGGCGATGCTCGATGCCCTCTACCATGCCTACGTGGCGCCCAGGCACGTCCCGCCGGGAGCATTCGTGCCGAAGGAATGAGGAACAGCACCGTGGGGGAGGCCCGCCCCGCTGCCATCGGCCCCAACGTGCGCCCTCGCCTGCCGCGCGGCGTGCGGCTCACACACAACGAGGCGCATGGCGGCTGGGTGCTGCTCGCGCCCGAGCGGATCTTCAAGGCGGATGCGATCGCCGCCGAGATCCTCAAGCGCTGCGACGGGCAGGCAAGCTGTGCCGAGATCATAGACGACCTGGCGCAGGCCTATTCGGCGCCGCGCGACCAGATCGCCGCCGATGTGACCATGCTCCTGTCCGGGCTGGCCGAGAAGAAGCTGCTCGAGCTGTGACGGCTGTCACGCCGATGAACTCGCCCGAGCGCAGCAGGAACCTGCGTTCCAACGGTTCCAACGCCGCGGAATCGTAGCGCAATCCAGGCCAACCGGGCTGTTCCCAATTCCACGTCATGAGTTATAGCGGGCTTCCAATAGCTCACATTCAGGCGATATATGCGTTATAGAAGCCCTTCCTATGCCTCAAGCCCTCGGCCGGACAATCGAGGAGGGGTGCCGTTCCTCCCGGCACCTACGTAGTGCGGCGAATTTGAAGTTCCTATCATGCGCGGGCACGTTCGTTTAGGAACTAAGGTGGCAGCCCTCGCTCCCGCGTCGCTTCCCCATCCACTCGGCCTCCTCGCCGAGCTGACGCACCGCTGTCCGCTCGGCTGCCCCTATTGCTCGAACCCGCTGGCGCTCGACCGCCGCGAGGACGAGCTCGACGCCGCGACCTGGGCGCGCGTCTTCCGCGAGGCGGCTTCGCTCGGCGTCCTGCAGGTGCATCTGTCGGGCGGCGAGCCCGCGGCGCGGCACGATCTCGTCGAGATCGCGGCGGCCGCCCATGACGCCGGCCTCTACTGCAATCTCATCACCTCCGCCGTCGGCCTTACCCGCAGGAGGCTTGCGGCGCTCGCAGAGGCGGGGCTCGATCACGTGCAGATCTCGATGCAGGACGCCGTCGCCTCGTCCGCCGACCACATCGCCGGCTACGAGGGGGCCTACGCGAGAAAGCGCGCGGTGGCGGCGGAGGTCGTGGCGCTCGCATTGCCGCTCACCGTGAACGCGGTGGTGCATCGAAAGAACATCGAGCGGATCGAGGCGATGGTGGATCTCGCGCTTGAGCTGCGCGCGAGCCGGGTGGAGATCGCGCATGTGCAATATTACGGCTGGGCTCTGACCAATCGCGCCCTGCTGATGCCGACCGCGGCGCAGGTCGAGCGCGCCGTGGCGCTGGTCGAGGAGCTGCGCAGCCGCCATCGCGGCCGCATCGTCATCGACGCCGTGGTGCCGGATTATTTCGCGCGCTATCCCAAGCCTTGCGCCGGCGGCTGGGCGCGGCGCTCGCTCAACGTCACGCCGGCAGGCAAGGTGCTGCCCTGCCATGCCGCCGAATCCATCACCGGGCTCGAGTTCTGGAACGTGCGCGATCATTCGCTCGCCGAGATCTGGACCAGTTCGCCGGCCTTCAATGCCTTCCGCGGCACCGCCTGGATGCAGGAGCCGTGCGTGAGCTGCCCGCGCCGCGAGCAGGATTTCGGCGGCTGCCGCTGCCAGGCCTTCGCCTTGACGGGCGATGCCGCGGCGGCCGATCCGGTCTGCCACTTGTCGCCGGCGCGCGGGGTGGTGACGGCACTCGCGGCGGTGAGCGCAGACGGCGACTACACCTATCGGCGCATGTAGCGCGTGAATCTGCAGAAGCGCTACGATCTCCACCGCGCCCAGCAGGATCTCGGGGAGAAGATCAAATCCATTCCGACGTTGCAGGTGGCGCGAGCGCGCGGCCCTCGGAATCCCTGCACACGGCGACGGACTTGTAGGTGTGCAAAATGGTCTGCCGTGCTCGTGAATGGTGGGCTCGGCGCGTCACCATTTTGCCAACGCGGATAGAACGGCCGGCGCGCCTTAGCCCATCTACCCGCTTGCCGTCGCGGGCTTGGCCCACTTACCCGCCTGTGCCGTGCGGGCTACTTCTTGATGCCGATCCAGCAGTAGCCTTTGGCCAGGCCGTTGGCGGCCCCGGCGCGCGCCTTCGCCAGCCACTTGCACTTGAGCCAGCCAGGACCGGCGGCCAGCGCGCGGACATAATGAGCGGCGCCCTCGCCTTCGACTTCCACGCCCGTGGTGTGCGCGTCGTCGAGCGTGATCCCGGGCGGCGGCGCAAAAACATACTCGATGGAGCTTTCATCGACGCCGCTGCGTTCGTGCACTTCCAAGACGGGCGTTCTGCACTGATCGGGATCGCAGACCAGCGTGAAATTCAACACCATGACCTCGATCGCGCGTTGCGCAAGAGCAGGAAAGGACCAGCCCGCGCCGAGGAACACCGCCAAAGCGAGACGCATGCCGACAACCTTGCCCGGTCCTCGCATCACACACGCACGCTGATGCTCACCGGGCTGCCTTTCGGGGCACGACACCGCTTCCCTGCGATTGCTTCGCCGCAAGCTTCAGGTAGCCGTCGCGGGTTTGCGGTGTCCGCATGCCCAGTATCTCGCCGGCCACCTGCGTGCGCAGGATCTGGGCGGTGCCGCCGGCAATGGGAAACATGCGCGCATCGCGCAGCTTGCGCTCGAGCGCCAGATTCCTCGAATAGCCCATGGCGCCGTGGATCTGCAGGGCATCGTTGGTCACGCGCACGGCGGTTTCGGAGGCAAACACCTTTGCCTGGGCTGCTTCCTGCTTGTTGGGAAAGCCATCGCCGGCGTGCGCAGCCGCCTTGTAGATCAGCGCCTGCGCGGCCGCGAGCTGGATCGACATGTCGGCCAGCATCCATTGGATGCCCTGGAATTCCGCGATCGGCCGGCCGAACTGCTCGCGCGCGCGGGCATGGTCGAGCGCCATCTCGTAGGCGCTCTCGGCAATCCCCTGTGCGACGGTCGCCGCACCGATGCGCTGCCCGTTATAGGCGTTCATCAAGCCGGCAAAGCCCTTGCGCACGCCTTCCGGCGGAATGACGACCATGTCTTGCGGCACTTCGAGGTCCGCCAGCATGACCTCGGTCTCCGGCAGCCCGCGCACCCCCATTGCAGGCTCGCGCTTGCCGATGACGAGACCCTTGGGCGTGCCCTTCTCGCCGTCGCGCACCACGATGAAGCCGGCAATCCCTTGCTCCTGGCGATTCTCGAACACGCGGGCAAAGACGAGGTGCAGCCGGGAAACGCCGCCGCCGGTGATCCAATGCTTTGCGCCATTGAGCACGTAGCGGTCGCCCTTGCGGTCGGCGCGCGTGGTCATCTCCGTCGCCGCGCTGCCGGCTCCCGGCTCGGTGACGCAGATGGCCGGCTTGTCGCCGGAAAGCACGAGCGAAGCCGCCAGACGCTTCTGCGCCTCGCTGCCATATTTCATGATGGCGCCCAGCGCGCCCATGTTGGATTCGACGCAGATTCTTGCCGTGGTGCTGCAGGCCTTGGCCATCTCCTCGATGAGCACCACGGCGTCGAGATAGGAGGCGCCCCTGCCGCCATAGCGGACCGGTATGGTCATGCCCATGAAGCCCTCGCGCTTGAGGACCTCGACGCAGCCCCACGGATAGCGTTCGCTGCGATCGGTCTCGGCCGCATGCGGCGCGATCTCGGCTTGCGCTACGCGGCGGGCTCGCTCCTGGAGCTCCTTCGTTTTCGGCGGCAAATCGAAAAGCACGGGCTACCTCTCGATTGAGAACAACATCGGCAGCTCACACAGACGCGCCGCAACGCACTTCGCATTGACAGAAACCGGGATGCTGGCCAAGAGGAGATGGCGCGGCGCCGACGGACTTGCCCTAGTGTTGAAGCGGGCCGGTGTAAAGCGCTATTTGGCTGCGTCCCAAACTGCGTCCAGCTTGCGATCGGGATCGACGCCCGCCATGGTGGCGGTGAGACCGCAGCGCAGCGACTTGAGGGTTGCAGTGGGATGAATGAGTGCAAAGACAGCTCGGTGGCGACCGCTGACAGGGCTCGACCGCAAAGCGCAGACGTCGTCAAGGGCACGACGGATGCGGCATCGGATGAGGACCGCGTCGCTGAGATCAAGAGCGCCATCCTGGCCAAGCTGGTGCTTTCGGTCGGCAAGGATCCGGCGGCGGCGACCGACCGGGACTGGTTCGTGGCCGCGGCCCTGACCGCGCGCGACCGCGTCATCCATCGCTGGCTCACCGCCGAGCGCGCGAGCCGCGGGAAGGGCCGCAAACATGTCTACTATCTGTCGCTCGAGTTCTTGATCGGCCGGCTATTCAACGATGTGCTCGGAAACTTGGGGCTCGGCGAAATCATCGATGCGGCGCTTGGCGATCTCGGCGTGGATCTCGTGCGGCTGCGCGCGGCGGAGCCGGATGCCGCACTCGGCAACGGCGGCCTCGGGCGCCTCGCCGCCTGCTTCATGGAGAGCATGGCAACGTTCGGGATCCCCGCCTACGGCTATGGAATTCGATACGATCACGGCCTGTTCCGCCAGGTCATCCGCGATGGATGGCAGCAGGAGTACCCGGAGGAATGGCTGTCGTTCGGCAATCCTTGGGAGGTGGAACGGCCGGAAGTGATCTACGACATCCATTTTGGCGGACGCGTCGAGCGAACCCATGGACCAAGGGGCATCGCCCGCTCGGTTTGGCATCCCGACGAGACCGTCGAAGCTGTGGCCTATGACACTCCGATCGTGGGCTGGCGGGGCCGCCACGTGAATCCCGTGCGATTGTGGTCCGCGCGCGCGGTCGACCCGATGCGGCTCGATGCATTCAACCGGGGCGAACATGTGGCTGCGCTGTCCGAGCAGGCACGTGCGGAAGCGATCTCGAAGATTCTCTACCCGAGCAACGAGACGCCGGCAGGACAGGAGTTACGGCTGCGGCAGGAATATTTCTTTGTCTCCGCGTCCCTGCAGGATCTCGTGCACCGGCATCTGTGCACCGACGGCGACATCCATTTCCTGGCCGACCACGCTGCGATTCAGCTCAACGACACCCATCCGAGCATCGCTGTCCCCGAGCTGATGCGACTTCTGATCGACCTGCACGGACTGCCGTGGGACGAAGCCTGGCGGATTACCGTCAAGACCTTCTCCTACACCAACCACACGTTCTTGCCGGAAGCGCTCGAGACCTTTCCACTCCGGCTACTGGAACGCATGCTGCCGAGACACCTCGAGATAATCTACAGCATCAACGAGCAGCACCTGCGGCTCGCACGAGAGAAAAGTCCCGACGCCCACGACATGCCGGCCGCGGTCTCGCTGATCGACGAGCACGGTGGCCGACACGTGCGGATGGGGCATCTCGCGTTCGTTGGCTCGCACCGAATCAATGGCGTATCCGCGCTGCACACCGAGCTCATGCGCCAGACGGTTTTCCGTGAACTGCACGAGCTGTATGCAGACCGCATCGTCAACAAGACGAACGGCATCACTTTCCGCCGCTGGCTCATGCAGGCCAATCCCGGCTTGACCAAGCTCTTGCGCGAGGTCTGCGGGCCTGCAGTGCTGGATGATCAGAGCACCATGGTTCGTCTCGCCGACCATGCTGACGACGCGTCACTGCAAGAGCGCTTCGGCACCGTTAAGCGCGCCAACAAGGTGGCGCTCGGGCGTCTCATCTACGAAAGCATGGGATTGCGCGTCGACCCGGATGCGCTGTTCGACGTCCAGATCAAGCGCATCCATGAATATAAACGCCAGTTGCTCAACCTTCTGGAAACGATCGCTCTCTACGCGGAGATGCGCGCCGAACCCAACCGGAGCTGGGTGCCGCGCGTGAAGATTTTCGCCGGCAAGGCGGCCGCCAGCTATGCGCAGGCGAAATTGATCATCAAGCTCGCGAACGACGTCGCGACCGTCGTGAACAACGACCTGGCAGTCCGCGACATCCTCAAGGTCGTCTTCATTCCGAACTACAACGTGAGCCTGGCCGAGACGATCATTCCGGCGGCCGAGCTGTCCGAGCAGATTTCGACCGCCGGGATGGAAGCCTCCGGCACAGGCAACATGAAGCTCGCGCTCAACGGCGCGCTGACGATCGGGACGCTCGACGGGGCCAATATCGAGATTCGCGATCACGTCGGCGCGGACAATATCTTCATCTTCGGTCTCAAGGCGCACGAGGTGGAGGAGCGCCGCCGCGGCGGGCTCGATGCGACCGCCAGCATCGCTGCGTCGCCGCAACTCGCCGGGGCGATCCACGCGCTCGAATCCGGCTTGTTCAGCGGCGGCGACGGCACCCGCTTTGCTCCTCTCGCGAACGCCTTGCGACACCGAGACTATTACATGGTCAGCGCGGATTTCGACGCCTATTATGGCACGCAGCGCCGGATCGAGCGGCTGTGGCAATCGGCATCCGCCTGGGCGCGCATGAGCATCCTCAACGTCGCCAACATGGCCTGGTTCTCCTCCGACCGCACTATCGGCGAATATGCTCATGACATCTGGAATGTGCCGGTCGAGCGGCCCGGATAGTTGGAGCCTCCTGGAGCGCTTCGTTGCCTCGCCTCGTCATTGTTTCCAACCGCGTATCGCTTCCCGACGCCGCCGGCAGAGGGACCGCCGGCGGCTTGGCCGTTGCATTGCGAGAGGCGTTTCAAGCCTATCAAGGGCTGTGGTTCGGCTGGAGCGGCAAGGTCGCCGCCCATCCCGCTTCCCAGCCCAGAATCGTCGACAAAGGGGATGTTCAGTACGTGCTCATGGATCTGACGTCGCTTGACCGTCAGGAATACTATAATGGTTTCGCCAATCGGGCGCTCTGGCCAACGATGCATTACCGAGTGGGCCTGTCCGATTTCTCACGCACCGATTATGCCGGCTACCTGCGAGTAAATCGCTCATTTGCAAAGGCGCTTGCGAAGCTTGTCCGTCCAAGCGACCTCGTCTGGGTGCACGACTATCATCTGATTCCCCTTGCGGCGGAGCTGAGACCTCTCGGACTCACCAATTTGATCGGCTACTTCCATCATATCCCCTGGCCGGCTCCTGAGGTGCTCGGAACACTTCCGGGAAGCACAGATCTTCTGCGCGCGATCATGGATTTCAATCTGGTCGGAGTGCAAACTGAGCGGGATGCCGACAACCTTAGGCGTGCGCTCATGCAGGAGCTCGGAGCCGCTCCCCAGAAGGTGGATGTGCTGGACGCAGGCGGAAAGACGCACCTGCGTGAAAAGCTTTCCGATCGGCATCGACGCGAGCGACTTTCAGGAAGTCGCCGCGCATCCTCGCTCAAATCGCATTGTCAGTCAGACGGTCGCCGGCCTTGGCTCCCGTAAATTGATCATCGGCGTCGACCGTCTGGATTACTCGAAAGGCATTCGAGAGCGGATGGAAGCGTACGAGCGATTTCTCGTCAACAACCCGGATCAGCGAGGGCGGGTCACCTACCTGCAAATCGCGCCGACAAGCCGCAGCGAAGTGCCGGAATATGAGATGCTAAGCCGAGCCGTGAATGAAACCCTCGGGCGGATAAATGGCTCATTGGGCGAGCCCGGCTGGGTACCGATCCAGTACGTCACCAGTGCATATCCCCGGTCTCTGCTCGCCGCGCTCTACCGCCTTGCGCGCATTGCACTTGTCACACCGATGCGCGACGGCATGAACCTGGTTGCGAAGGAATACGTTGCGGCTCAAGATCCGCTAGACCCGGGGGTCTTGATCCTTTCCAAGTTTACGGGTGCTGCCCAGCAGCTCACGGGCGCGCTTATCGTCAATCCAAATGACAAGCTCGAAGTCGCGGAGGCCATCCGTGATGCGCTTCAAATGAGTCACCAGGAACGCGTTACCCGCTGGCAAGGCATGATCGGGCCGCTGCGGGATCGTGGCGTCTCTTGGTGGGCGGCGACTTTCCTCAAAGAGCTGGCGGCGCAACAAACAACAAAGAAGCATCGCCGGACGGGGGCAGTCGGGCTCGCGTCAATTTCGCCATGGGCCAGGTAGGAACCCCTACACCCTCGGGCATGCCTTGCCCCGACAGGAATGTGCACGAGCGTGAGGTGGCAGCCATAGCAAGCGCCATAATATGCTCGCCATATTCGATAGCCCTGCCCCGCAGGGGGAGGTATACCGAGTTCGCTGCTCTGCAACTTTCCGGGATCATGCTGTAGTGTAGGGAGGATCCTATGTTTCACTACACCATCTGCCGGCGCGCCTCACTGCTCGCCGGAATTCTCGCCCTGCTGGCCGCGGTGCAGCCGGCGAGCGCCCAGCAGCCGCCGGCACCGGCGAGCCCGACCCCGCCCGCGGCTGCGCCGGCGACGCCCCCCGGCTTTAGCCCGCTGGACAAATCGAAGCCGGTCGACAGCAAGCAGGACACCAACCTCAAGCCGCATCCGACGCCGCCCACCCCGACCGCGGTCGAGAGCGTCCCGGTGCAGAAGCTCAAGCTCCCCGCCGGCTTCAAGGCCGAAGTCTGGTCGCACGGCCACCCCGGCGCGCGCACCATGGTCATGGGCTCCAAGGGCACGATCTTCATGGGCTCGCGCCAGATCGGCCGCGTCTATGCGATCACCGACGCGAACGGCAAGCGCGAGGTCAAAACCCTCCTGCAGGGACTGACCCAGCCGAACGGGCTCGCCTTCAGGGACGGCGCGCTCTACGTGCTCGCCATCCACCGGGTGCTGCGCTTCGACAATATCGAGGACAAGCTCGACAATCCCGGCGAGCCGGTCGAGCTCACCGACAAGTTCAATCTGCCGCCGGACATCCACCACAACTGGAAATATGCCGCGTTCGGACCGGACGGAAAGCTCTACATCCAGGTCGGAGCCAACTGCAATATTTGCGAGATCAATCCCGGCGTCCACGGGCAAATTCGCCGCTACAACGCCGACGGCTCAGGCATGGAGATCGTCGCGCGCGGAGTGAGGAATACGGTCGGCTTCGACTGGCATCCCGTGACCAAGGAGCTATGGTTCACCGACAACGGCCGCGACTGGGCCGGCAATGAGGGTCCGCAGGACGAGCTCAACCGCATCGCCAAGGGTCAGGAGGGCGCGCATTTCGGATTCCCCTATTGCCACGCCAACGGCATCCCCGACCCCGACGTCAAGCGGCCCAATCCGTGCGCCGGCGTGACCCTGCCGGCTGCCCTGACGGGACCGCATTCCGCCGGCCTTGGCATCAAATTCTATACCGGCAACATGTTTCCGGCGGCCTACAAGAACGTCGCCTTCATCGCGCGCCGCGGCTCCTGGAACCGGGAAAAGAAGTTCGGATACGACGTGGCGATCGCGCGCACGGCGCCGAACGGCACCGCCCGCATCGAGCCGTTCATGACGGGACTGCTCGACGAGGGCAAGAACGAATTCTACGGCCGGCCGACCTACGTTTTGCAGATGCCGGACGGCGCGATGCTGGTGTCCGACGAGCAGAACGGCGCGATCTACCGGATTTCCTACGACGCGCAAAAGAAGGTGGCCGGGCAAAGAGGCGGGGCGCAATAAGGCGTGACGCGCAGCGCGCTACGGCAGCATTGGCGGCCGCTGGCTCTCGCGCTGGCGGCCGTCGTGTTTTGGACGGCGTCGGCGGCTGCGCAGGAAATGCCGCTTGCCGAGCGCATCAAGCTGTGCGGTACCTGCCACGGCGAGGACGGCAATTCCCGCATGGCGAACATCCCTTCGCTCGCGGGCCAGCCGGCATTCTTCATCCTGAACCAGCTGTTCCTCATGCGTGAGGGCGTGCGCCGCATCGAAGTGATGACGCCGCTGGTGAAGGACCTCAACGATGCGGATCTCGACGCGCTGGCAAAGCATTTCGCCTCCCTTGCGCCCAAGCGGACCCAGGAGCCGATCGATCCGTCCCTGGCCAGGCGTGGGGAGGAGCTCGCGGTTGCGGGGCGCTGTGCCTCCTGCCACCTGCCTTCCCTGGCCGGGCAGGAGCAGATGCCGCGGCTGGCGAAGCAGCGCGTCGATTACTTGATTCATGCGATGAAGGAGTTTCGCGACAATACGCGCTCCGGGGCCGACACCCTCATGAGCAACGTGGTCGCCGGGCTGCCGGACGCCGACATCGCCGCCCTTGCCCACTACGCCACGTCGCGCTGAATTGCCGGCAGCGGCCTTGGCCGCATCTGTGACGACCGAGCGCGATTGCAACCAAGGACATGCAAGGCAACAAAGACATGCACGCGGACAAGCGAAGCGACGTATCGTCAGACCAGCACGGACAGCAGGCGGCTGTCCGCCCGAGCGCATCGGCGCTGCGCGCTCCGCAGATCGTCGGCTCCGGCGGAATCGCATCTCTGCATCTCACGCTCGCCATCTGCGATTACGAGCACGTGCGCGAGATCACGCAAGGCCTGGTGCGTGCCGACGGCATCACCCTCACGACCTTGATCTTTCCCTCCATCGAGGAGATCACCTTCCGCTTCACGCGCAGCCTGGAATGGGACGTCTCCGAGCTCTCGTTCGGCAAGTACATATCGCTGGCCTCCCAGGGCGACGCGCCGATGGTCGCGATCCCGGTGTTTCCCTCGCGCGTGCATCGCCACTCGGCCGTTTACGTCCGCCGCGACGCCGGCATCAGGACCGCCAAGGACCTCGAGGGGCGCACGGTCGGCATTCCGGAATGGGCGCAGACCGCGGGCATTTATGTGCGCGGGGCTCTGGCCGAGAGCTACGGCGTGGATCTCGGAAAAATCCGCTGGCTGCAGGCCGGAGTGACCGAGCCGGGGCGCACGGAGAAGGTCGCGCTCAAGCTGCCCGCCGCAATCCGCTACGAGCCGCGACCGCACACGAGCCTCTCGGCCATGCTGGCCAGCGGCGAGGTCGACGCGGTGATCTCCGCCCGCGCGCCGGAAGGCTTTGCGCCCGGCGGCGCAGTGGTGCGGCTGTTTGCCGATTACCGCGGCGAGGAGGAACGTTTCTTCAATGCCACCGGCATCTTTCCTATCATGCATCTCGTCGCCATCCGGCGCGCCGCATTCGAGCAGCATCCATGGATCGCGATGAACCTGTTCAAGATGTTCGAGGAGGCAAAGCGCCGCTGCCTCGCCCGGCTGCGCGACTTCACCTGCGCGCGCATTCCGCTGCCCTGGGCCGCGGCCATGGCCGACGAGATCAGCGCGGGTTTCGGTCCCGACCCCTATCCCTACGGCATCGAAGCGAGCCGGGCGACCATCGAGGCGTTCTGCCGGTACGCGCATGACCAGGGCGTGACCCACCGGCGCATGGCGGTCGAGGAGCTGTTTCCGCGCGAGGTGGCAGCCATGGCAAGGGTTTAGGCTCGCGTCAGGAGCGCTTGATGTCGTCGAGCCCGCCGAGACGGCCGATGAGCGTGTTGGCGCCGATGGCGATCACGAACAGGATGATCAGCAGCGCATACATCTGCGGCATGTTGAAGATGCTGTAGGCCTGAATGACCAGGAACCCGATACCGCGGTTCGACAGCTTGGTTTCCGCCAGCAGCGTGCCGATGAGCGCGACGCCGAGCCCCAGCCGCACGCCGTTGATGACGGGATGCCGCATGGCCGGCAGATAGATCTTGGTCACCATCTGCCAGGCATTGGCGCGGAAGCTCTTGCCCACGCGGATGAGCACCTTGTCGATCTCGCGCATTCCGCCGGCGGCATTGAGCGCGACGGGAAAGAAGCACGAGATCGCGCCCATCGCGATCTTCGATCCGGGTCCGACTCCGAACCACATGATCATGATGGGAAAGAAGATGATCTTCGGGCACGGCCCGAGATAATAGAGGTAGGACTCGTAGGCGCGCGCCATGAACCGGCTTCCGCCGAGCACGATTCCGACGGCAAGCCCGCTCAGGCCGCCGATGAGCATGGCGACGCCGATCTCATAGGCGGTGGTGCCGAGATTGAAATAGAACGTTCCGTCGCGCAGCGTGACGAGCAGCGCCTTGCCGATGGCGAGAAGCGAAGGCACGACGTCGCGGTAGAGCAGGCCGGAGGCGGCAAGCGCCTCCCAGCCGACCAGCACGACAGCGATGATCGTGATGCGCAGCGCCGCTACCGGCCCGATCCGCAGGCCGGATGGCTTTGCCACAGGGAGCCTCAGTCGACCGGTCTCAGCCATCGCTCGAGCCTCTCCATGATCATGAATACGCAGACGCTGACCAGGATCACGAAGCAGATTGCCGCATAGGTTCCGGGAAGATCGTAGCGCTCGGCCAGCTCGTTGATCAGCTGCCCGAGCCCGCCGAAATTGATGAGGAACTCGACCCCGACGATGTTGATCAGCGCGAAGATCAAGCCCAGCCGCAGCCCCACGAAAATGGTCGGCAACGCCGCGGGAAACAGAATCTTCCAGAATTGCTGGGAATGGGTGAGGTTGAAGCTCCTTCCCACGTTGATCAGGACGCGCCGCGTGCCGGAGAGGCCTTCGAGCGTCTTGAGGATGATGGGAGCAAGGCCGGCGGTGAACCCCATCATCACGATGGTCAGCGCGCTACGACCGAAGATGACGAGGTAGAGCGGATACATCAGCACCAGCGGGGCGGCGGCAACCGCGGCCACCCAGGTCTCGGTGGCAAGCCGGAGCAGATAATAACGATGGAGCAGCACCCCGCCCGCCACCCCGAAGATGGTGACCAGGATGCTCGCAGAGAAAGCTTCCCCGGCGGTGAGCAGGAAACGCGCCAGCACATCTTCCTCGAGAATCACGCGCGGAAACGCCGCGATGATGTCGGACGGCATCGGGACGATGAAGCGGTTGATGACGCCGATGCGGATGAGAAGCTCGACCAGGGCGATGAACACGACGACGGAACCCAGGCCGAGCGCCGCCGGAACATATCTGCTCTTGGCGAGCGTCGCCGCGCTCATCGGTGCTCACCCGCGCGCAGCGTCTGGGTTTCCTGCTCTTGCAGGCCGCGGCTTGCCTCCTCCCGCAGGTCGCTCCAGATCTGCGCCACGTAGCGCCCGAACGCTTCGCTCGAGACGATCTCGGAGGTGCGCGGTCGCGGCAGATTGATATCCACCATCCGCTTCACCTTGCCGGGGCGATAGGTCATCACCAGGATGCGGTCGGAGAGCTGCACGGCTTCGGTGATGTTGTGGGTAATGAGCAGCGTTGTCTGCTTGAGCTCCTGCTGAATCTGCAGGACCTTGTCGCCGAGCAGCAGACGCGTCTGCTCGTCCAAGGACGCGAACGGCTCGTCCATCAGCAGGATTTTCGGTTGCGCGGCCAGCGTGCGCGCCATCGAGACGCGCTGGCGCATGCCGCCCGAAAGCTCCGCCGGATAGCGCCGCTCGAAACCATCAAGCCCGACCAGCCTGACGAAATGCCGGGCACGCTCGTAGCGCTCCGCCTTCGGCAGCCCGGCGATCTCCAGCGGAAAGGCGACATTGTCGAGCACATTGCGCCAGGGAAAGGTGGACTCCTCCTGGAAGATCATGCCGATCGAGGGGTGCGGCCCGCGTACGCGCTCGCCGGCGACCTTGACGGTGCCCTCATAGCCATCGAGCAGGCCGCCCATCACGTTGAACAGTGTCGATTTGCCGCATCCGGACGGGCCGATCACGCCGAGAAACTCTCCCGGTGCAACGCCGAGCGAGACGTGATCGACCGCGGTGAGCACGCCGTCCGGCGTCTCGAACTGCTTGACGATGTCATCGACCACCAGAATGGCGTCCGCCGGAGCAGCCTTCGGAGCAGCGGTGTCAAAACGTTCCAACGGCGCGGTCACGGCAGCCATGGCATCGTCTCGTCCCTCTTCGGTCCCGCCGCGGCGTTTCGATGTTTGCTGGGCGCAGGCGCGGGCTCGCCCTATAGCATATCAGGATGGGATCAGGGATCAGGGATCGGTGATCAGCACCGACCCTCGGTCCTCGGCAGAAGATCCTCGGCAGATCGGAACCCCACCCCCCGCCTGTCGCTTCGCGAAGCTTCGGCGTTCGACATCCGCTTTTATTTAGGGGGGTGCAGCGGGCGTGCTACGCTAAGCAGAGTTGGACGGCTTGGCCAACGGTTGCTCGCGCGAACCAAGGTCCGCAGCTGACAGGGCTAGCGGGCGAGATGGGGCAGTTTATGACCCATCAGCGACATTGGCTGTGCACTGCGGCAATGGTTTTGATGGCGGTTTCAGCCCCTATCAGAGTACTCGTTTGAGCCGATACAATAGTGTCTCCTGAGCTTGAGAGCGGATATGCGGCGACGTGAGTTCATTAGCCTTCTCGGCGGCGCGGCGGCGCGGCGGCGTGGCCGCTCGCGGCGCGGGCGCAGCAATCCGCACGCTACCGGATCGGTCACCTCGCCATTGCGGCTCCGACCGATACTCCTCCGCCGCCGCCAGCCAACTGGGACGCATTCGTGCAAGGGCTACGCGAGGCCGGATACATGGAGGGGCGGAACATCGCATTCGAGCACCGATCCGCGCGCGACCAACCCGAACTTTTCCCCACGCTCGCACTTGAACTTGCGAGCGTCAAAGTCGATGTGATTTTCGCTCGCGGCACCTGGGCTCTTGCAGCCGCTAAAAACGCAACCCGCACAATTCCAATCGTAGGAATAGATCTCGAAATCGATCCTGTTGAGGCCGGGCTGGTGGCGAGCATCGCACGGCCGGGAGGCAACATCACCGGGCTGTTTCTCGATCTTTCCGAGTTGAGCGGTAAGCACCTGCAATTCCTCAAGGAGATCATACCCGGGACGTCTCGCGTCGCCGTGCTCGGCAATCCCGATATCAATGCACCGCAAATTCGAGAGCTGGAGCGGGTAGCTCGGTCGCTGGCAGTGCAAACTCGAGCCGTGGACGTGAAGAACGCCACGCGCTTTTGATAGTGCTTTCGAAGCGGCGAAGAACTGGCGCGCCGACGCTCTCATCGTTTTGTCGAATCCACTCAGCCTTGCTTACAGAACACAGATCGGAGACCTCGCGAAGAAGACTGGCCTGCCCACGATATACCTTTACCGAGCGCACGTGGACGCGGGAGGTCTCATCTCCTATGGACCGGACCTTCCCGATATGTTTCGCCGCTGCGGCGGTTACGCTGGTCGGATTTTGGGGGGCACCAAGCCTGCCGACCTCCCCATCGAGCGCCCAGCAAGGTTCGAGCTGGTCGTGAACCTCAAGACCGCGAGAGCCCTCGGGATGACCATCCCTGAAATAATCCTCGTGCGCGCCGACGAGGTGGTCGAGTGAGAAGGCGCGAGTTCATCACACTGCTTGGCGGCGCAGCGGCTACATGGCCGGTCGCGGTGCGCGCGCAGCAGCCGGCGATGCCGGTGATCGGATTTCTTGGCGCCGGCGCGCTCGACACCTACGTGCTCTATTTAGCGGCTTTCCGCAAAGGCCTCGGCGAGACCGGCTTGGTGGAAGGGCAGAACGTCGCGGTCGAATACCGTTGGGCGGACGGTCAATACGATCGCATGGCGGAACTGGCGGCCGATCTGGTGCGCCGTCGGGTCGCCGTGATTACCGTGCCGGGCAGCCCGCCCGGAGCGCGCGCTGCCAAAGCCGCGACCTCGACCATCCCGATCGTCTTCAGCGTCGGAGACGATCCGGTGAAGCTCGGTCTGGTCGCTAGCATCAACCGGCCGGAAGGCAACGCGACCGGTATCAATTTCTTCACTGGCGAGCTGGTGGCCAAACGGCTCGCGCTACTGCGTGAGCTGGTGCCAGGGGCCACTCGTGTGGCCGCGTTCATCAATCCAGCCGATGCGTCTCGCGCCGAAGTCCTGCGGGGCGACGTTGAAGCGGCTGCCCGCACCATCGGAGTGCAACTTCAAATCCTAAACCCCAGCACCAACCGCGAGATCGATGCGGCGTTCGCGGCGGCCGTGCGCGAGCGCGCGGACGCGCTCTTTGTCGGTCCCGACGCCTTCTACAACAGCCGGCGTGTCCAGCTTGCCAACATGGCGTCGCGCTACATGATGCCCACTGCATTTGCGGTGCGTGAATATGTCGATGCCGGCGGCCTGATGAGCTACGGAACGAACCTCGCGGACATGTATCGGCAGGTCGGCGTCTATACCGGCCGTATCCTCAAGGGCGCGAAGCCTGCTGACCTACCGGTGCTGCAATCGACCAAGTTCGAGCTAGTCATCAATATGCAGACGGCCAGGATGCTTGGCCTCGCGGTGCCCGATAAGCTGCTGGTGGCCGCCGACGAAGTGATCGAATAGTTCGGCCAATGTCCGAGTTCTGGCACCTGCGGCGCACCACTTCGTGCTGCGCTGCGCCCAGGACACACATTTCTGTATCAGCCAATTGTGATTCCGGGTATTAAATTAGCTCCGCCCGGAACGGGCGTCCGGCCCGCCGGCACCAGTTCTCCCACGCGCGGTTGATGCCGTAGAAACCGGTGCGCGTGGAAACCTTGTCGACTTCGCCGCGGGTGAGGAACTTGATCTCGCCCATGTCCATGGCCTGCTTCTGCAGGCGCGCGTTGACCTCGAGATAGACCGACACATAGACCGCGTGCCGGATGCTCTTGCCTGCCACTGTTGCACCATGACCGCGCATCAGCGCGGTGGCGCCCGCGCCGATCAACTTTGCCAAGTCGCGACCCATCTCCATGTTCTCGACCAGCAAGGCGGTGTCGCCGAAATGGTCGTGCGAATCCCACACCGGCACCTCGTGACCGATGGAGGCACCCATATGGTAGATCGGCTTGATCCTGCGGCCGGTGACGCCGAACGGGATGACGCTTTCACTGTGGTTGTGCACCACCGACATGACGTCTGAGCGCGCCTCGTAGAGCGCGCCATGGATGAAGCGCTCGAGATAGGGCGCGCGTCCGCGCGCATCGACCGCCGCGCCGTCGAGGGAGAACTCCATGATGTCGTCGTTCTCGATGCAGTCGGGCGCGCGCGAGCACGAGAGCAGATAGCGTTGCGGGTTGTCGGGATGGCGAACGCTGACGTGCCCGAACAAATCGACCACGTTCTCGCGCGCGAGAATGCGATTCGCGGTGACGAGCTCCTCGATCAGTTCGTCGAGCCTGGCCATCTAGAGGATCCTTTTCTCCGTAGGGTGGGCTAAGGCGCGTCCGCGACCCGTCCGCGTGGGCAAAATCGTGACGCGCCGAGCCCACCATTCACGTGCGCAGCAGGTGATTTTGCCCACCCTACGCGTGGACGCCAGCATTACAGAATGAAGCTCACCGAGCCGAGCGAGCCGAGCTCGTGCGCGTCGATGAGCACCCGGCGCTCCTTGATGCGGAAGCCCTCGCCGGCGCGCTCGAGGACATGGCGGTAGGCTCCGACATATTCCCGGATGCGCTCGTAGCGGCGGTAGCGGTAGCAGACGAAATTGGCGGCCACCGTGATGAGACCGCCGTCGACCGCGAGGATGCGCACATTGGAGATCATGCGCCGCGTGCGCGACTTCGGGAACTCGGCGTGGCAATTCGGATCGAGCACGCGGATGATACGCTGGCGGATGCGCTCGCGGTCATCGGCGACGAGAAAGAGCGTGCGGCGGTGGTCGTTTTCGGGCTGGTCATTGGGCGGAACGTAGTAGGCGGCGTCCTCGGTCAGCAGCGCCTCCCACTCCTTGAGCTTCCACTCGTCGAGAAGGGCGGCCTCCAGGTAGAGGAAATCCTCGACCTGCGCCCGTGTCACCAGGTTGCGCGCCGCAACGGTCATGCGCGAGCTCCCATGAGCTCGTTCCACCGCCGCCAGAAGATGCGCAGGTGATGCTCGTCGCTGTTGAGCTGCTCGCCCTCCTTGCCCATGCCGCGCGACATCTCCGACCAGCGGTCCTCGCTCCAGTTGGCGAGCCCCTGCTGCACCAATTCGAGCGCCTCGACGTCGTCGGGCGTGGCAAAGCCGCCGGGACCATAGAATGTGAGAAAGGCGTCGAGCCGGCGCGAGCGTGCGTTCTCGCCCTCCTCCACCGGGCCGAGCGCCCACGCCGTAACATGCATCTTGCCGACCCCTTCGGGGTAGAACGTACGCACCGTGACAGACGAGCCGTCGTTGATCACCAGGTTGGGGAAAACGACCAGGTTGCGATTGGTGTCGGCCACGCGACGCGCGCGTTCCGCCCCGAGCCGGGCAACCAGCTCGCGCCTGATCTCGTCGATCTCGGCCCTGGCGGCCTCTCCATAGAGCGGGATCCATTTGGCGACCGGACGGCCGCGAAAATTCACGTTGTCGGTGGTGAAATGGCCGTTACCGAGCTCGACCGCAAAGCCCTTGGTCGGCAGAACCAGGCCCTCCTCCTTCGGCGGCTCGATCTTCACGCCGGAATTGGCCATGAAATTGAGCCAGGTCGAATGCGTCGACGGCAGGTGGTAGTCGTCGACGCTGTTCTCCACCATCAGCTTCCAGTTGGCGGCGACGTCGTACTCCTGCACCCCGGCGATGATCTCCATCTGCCCCGACGGCGACTGATCGAGCACGAGGTCGATATAGTCCTTCGCCCCGGCGAGATAGTCGGCGAGCGGCGCGGCCTCCCGATCGAGGCACATGAAGCAGAAGCCGCGATAATCCTCGAAGCGAGCCGGCCGCCGCAGACCGTGGGAAGACTTGTCGAAGCTCTCGGCATAGGCGTCGTCCCCCGGCACGCCGACGAGCCGCCCGTCATTGCCATAGGTCCAGCCGTGGTAGATGCACTGGAAGCGGCGCCGATTGCCCTCGCGCTCGGTGCAGACCATGGCGCCGCGATGCCGGCAGGTATTGAACAGGCAGTGGAGCTTGCCGCCCTGGTCGCGGCAGAAGATGACCGGCCGGCCCGAAACCTTGCGTGAGCGGAAATCGCCGGGCTTTTTCAGCTCGGAGGCATGCCCCACATAGATCCAGCAATGTCCGAAGATCGCCGCCATCTCCTGGCGCAGCACATCTTCCGAGACCAGCACCTCGCGGTCGAGCAGGAAGGTTTTCTTCTCACGGTCGTCGATGATATAGGAGCGCGCCGGCATTTCCGTTCGCCTGGGGTTCGTACGATTTAAATTTTGCAACGCTCGACAAGGCCTTGCGGATTAACCTACAGGCTAGTGGGGTGGATTTGAAGTTCCTATCATTCTTGCGGCGAGGTCGTTTAGGAACTTCAAATCCAAACCCGCACTAGAATCATAAAGTTCGCTAGTGTCCCCTTGATTCCGAAGTTCGCATCAGGGGAGCCGCAAGTGCTGGCGAACTTCGGAATCGGGACACTAGGATGAAATGCGGTCGATTCGGGCAAGCGAGCTCCAATCGCCCTAGCGGAAGTCAGTTGGGCCATGGCAGATAATCCAATTCAAGTCTGTGCCGCGGCAGACGTTCCTCCCGGCACGGTCAAAAGCTTCGAGCTCGGAGATGACCTCGTGGCGGTATACAATATCGATGGCAACTTCTATGCGACCTCGGCAGCTTGCACCCACAGCTTTGCCAATCTTGCCGACGGCATCCTGGAAGGCGATGTGATCGAGTGCAGCCTGCATTTCGGCGCCTTCCACGTGCCTAGCGGCAAGGCGGTGCAGGCCCCCTGTTTCACCGACCTCAAGACCTTCCGGACCGAAGTGAGGGACGGCCAGGTTCTCATCGACCTGAACGCTCCGGCGCCCGGCGCGGGGTAGGTTGGGTCGAGTTTCCGCGCCAAGGTACTGGTCACGCGAGCAGCTCGATCCAATCTTACGACGATGGTGTGCTTTCGCGCGGGGGGCCCATCAGCACCGGTTGGAACAGGACTGCCGCCGCCATGGTGGTGACGAGCGCGAGCGCCATCAGCTTGCCCATGCTCGACGTGCCGGGATGGCTCGACAGCCACAGGCTCCCGAACGCGGTCGCCGTCGTGAGCGCGCTGAATATGACGGCGCGCGTAAGGCTCGATTGCAGGAGATCGGTTTGTCCGGCCCGCC
Source organism: uncultured Alphaproteobacteria bacterium (assembly GCA_963820365.1). Lineage (GTDB taxonomy): Bacteria > Pseudomonadota > Alphaproteobacteria > Rhizobiales > Xanthobacteraceae > VAZQ01. The sequence goes on from CAWFZR010000010.1 coordinate 179,613, forward strand.
ATGCCATGATGTAGTAGATCTTGAATGCCACTCCGAGCCCGAGAAGAAGCGGCAGCGCGATGATGTTGGCGAAATTGAGCTTCATGTTGAACAGCACCATCAGCTCCATGGTGACGACGCCCGCCATCAACAAAGGAATGAGCGTGAGCAGGACGTCGCCGAAACGGCGCAGCACGATCCAGAGCAGGATGGCGATGGAAGCAAGCGCCCAGAAGCCGGCTTCGAAGAACGCTCGGATCACGGTGCGGCCCGATTCGAGAATTGAAATAGGCCCGCCGATGGCATTGGGGTCGACGTTCTGTACCGCGCGGGCGAACCGGCGCAGCGTCTCATTGTCGTTGGGATCGCCTTTGGGCAGAATTTCAATCCTGAAACGACCGTCCTGCGTCACCCACTCGCGCGCAAATTCGGCGGGCAGCGTTTCGAGCGTGACCGGCTGGGCCTGGAGGTAGTTTCGCAGCTCATCGAGCGCGGTGTTGAGCGGAGGAATCATGGCGTCATGCGCACGCTGCCGCAGCGCTTCACCGCCTTGGACCAGCTTCGCAAGATCCACCGCCAGGCGCTTTGCCGCAGCCGCGCCGTTACCCGCTTGCGCGCCTGCCGCTTGATTTAAGCCGTCGGCCACCGCAGTGAGCGCCGCCACGTTGTCGGCGTCGGTCGGCGGCTTTTTGTTGGGGTCAGGCCGCAGCACCGGATCTAGCACGGTTGCAAGCTGGCGGATGGCGGCAAGCTTGGGCTGCTGATCGTCGGGAATAAAAGTTTCGACCGTGCGAACGCTCGCGACCTCGGGCAATCTGGCGAGCTTCTGCGCGTCCGACATCACGGTCTCCTTGTCCGGCGCGAGCACGTAGATCGAGCTTGCCCCGATCGCAGGATCGCTGCGCAACTCGAGAAAGGTCGCAACCGATTCGACCTTGGGGCTCCTGAGATTGAGCGGATTGAAATCGAACTGCAGCCAATACAGCAACGGCAGACCGGCGGCGACCACGAGCCCGGTACCGACGATGATCGGGATCCGCCGCCGTTCCATGAATCGATCCACCGGAGCGAGCGCCTTGTATCCCATCTCGGCGGGCTCGCCCGGCGGACGCAGCACCATCAACAACGCGGGGATCAGCGTGATGCTGGTCAGAAATGCCACGATCATGCCAAGACCGGCGAGCAGTCCAAGCTCGGAGAGGCCCTTGTAGTCGGTGGGCAGGAAGGAGAGAAAGCCCGCCGCTGTTGCCGCGGCAGCCAGCGTCAGCGGCGCGCCGACATACTTGGCGGTGTTGAGCAGGGATTGGCGAAGGTCGTCGACTTCGTGGCGTTCGGCCCGATAGCGCACGCTGAACTGGATCCCGAAATCGACGCCGAGGCCGATGAAGAGAACCGCGAAGGCGACCGAGATGAGATTCAGCGCTCCCACCAGCGCCAATCCGATGGCGGCGGTGATGGAGAGGCCGGCAATGAGGCTGATGAAGACGGACAGCATGATCCGCGGGGAGCGCAAGGCCAGCCACAGAATGGTCAGTACGACGATGATCGTCGCGGTCGTGTTGACGAAAGCTCCCTCCTGGAGAGTTGCGTACTCTTCGTCGGCAATGGGAACCTCTCCAGTCAGCCGCAACGTGGCGCGGTAGCGCGAACCGATGTCCAGATCGAATGCGGCCTTGCGGATCGCATCGGTGGCCGCTTTCCCCGGCAGGAGCGCGGTGAAGTCGAGCGCCGGCCTGATCTCGATGAAGCGACGCCGCTCGCTCGCCGTCGGCGGCGCACCGTTGAGCATGGCGCGCCAGGAAAAGCTCGCCGGACGGTCGGCAATGGCCGCGTCCAGCGTGTCGGCGACCATGCTCAAGGTTCCCGCCAGGTCGTCGAGCGTGAATTTCTTCATGCGCACGCCGATCAAGCCGTAGTTGAGGGCGGTTGTCAGACCGCGCAGGTTGGGATCCTGCGCCAGGGCTTGAATGATGGGCTTCGCCTCGCCGAGCTTCTTCGTCATCCCCTCGACGTCGTTCGGCGGCAGGAACAGGAGGCCGTTTTTTTCAAAGAAGGGTCCTCCCCCCGCCTCGCTGATGTGGTGGAAGAGCGCCTTCTGCTCCGACAGCTTCGCTATGAGCGCTGCGCTTGCCTGCGATGCGAGCTCGGACGTCGGCGCGTCGAGGACCACCAGGATGATGTCGTGCTTGGAAGGAAAGTCGCGCAGGAATGCCGCCTCGCGCTGCCGCCATGGCAAATCCTGGGAAATGAGCTTGTTCACGTCGGCATCGAGGGCAAAATGGGTGGCCGCGTAAAGGCCGGCCGCAACAGACAAAATCACTGCAATAGCAATGACTTGCTTTGCGTAACGGATGCAAAGATCGACCGATGCGATGATCGCGTTCTGCAGCATGACTTATCCTAGAATGGGGGTGGTGAGGACCCGCAGGGCCGCATATCAGGCAAATCGGTGCCTTGACAACGGCCGCTGCGCTCCTGTCCGCGCCTGCTCGCTCGAATGTGACAGCTCCCAAGGGAAACCCGGCTGCCGTAGCGAGTTGCATTGACAAATTGGTCTAGTTCCAAGAGACGATCGGGGGTGCCGCAGTCTCGACTCTGCGCGACAGACAGGGGATATTGCCTCTTTGACCGGCCTTCAACGGAACGCAGAGAACATGCGAATCCCTTTTCACAAGGAAATGCGCATCGGCGCCTACATCCTCAAGCAGAAGCTTGCTGGGCGCGAACGCTATCCGCTGGTGCTGATGCTCGAGCCGCTGTTCCGCTGCAATCTTGCCTGCTTCGGTTGCGGCAAGATCGACTATCCCGATCCGATCCTCAATCGCCGCCTCTCGGTGAAGGAATGCCTCGATGCCGCCGACGAGTGCGGCGCTCCCATGGTTGCCATCCCCGGCGGCGAGCCGCTCATTCACCGCGAGATCGGAGAGATCGTCAAAGGCCTCGTAGCCAGGAAGAAGTTCGTCTCGCTCTGCACCAATGCGCTGCTTCTGGAGAAGAAGCTGCACCTGTTCGAGCCCTCGCCCTATCTGTTCTTCTCGGTCCATCTCGATGGGCTGCGCGAGCATCATGACAAATCGGTCTGCCAGGAGGGCGTGTTCGATCGCGCGGTCTCCGCCATAAGGGCGGCCAAGGCCAAGGGTTTCACCGTCAACGTCAACGCCACGATCTATGACGGTCACCCCGCGGCGGACATCGCGGCATTCCTCGACTACGCCAAGGAGCTCGGCGTGGGAATTTCGATCTCACCAGGCTATGCCTATGAGCGCGCGCCGGATCAGGAGCACTTTCTCGGCCGCCGCAAGACCAAGGAGCTGTTCCGCACGATCTTCAGCCTTGGCAAGGGCAAGAACTGGGATTTCATCCACTCCAACCTGTTTCTTGATTTCCTGGCCGGCAACCAGACCTATCACTGCACACCCTGGGGCATGCCGACGCGAAATATCTTCGGCTGGCAGAAGCCTTGCTATCTGATCGGGGAAGGTTACGCCAAGACCTTCCGCGAGCTGATGGAGACGACCGACTGGGATTCCTACGGCACCGGCAAATACGAGAAATGCGCGAACTGCATGGCGCATTGCGGATACGAGGCGACCGCTGCGGAGGCGACAATCTCGCACCCCTGGCAGGCGATCAAGGTGGCGCTCTTCGGCGTGCGCACGCAGGGTCCGATGGCGCCGGAAATCCCGCTCGACCAGCAGCGCCCGGCGGAATTCGTGTTCTCCCGCCACGTGGAGCAGGAGCTCGCGGCCATTCGTGGGGCGCAGAAGCGGTCCGCCACTCCGCTGCAGGCAGCGGAGTAGCGGCAGGTCACCGCGCGCGGCATTCGCTTTGCAGGCAGCGTGTAGGGTGGGCAAAGGCGTGCGCTTGCACGCCGTGCCCACGCGTCTGCGATCATTCTCCGAAAGCGCCTGTCATGCTAACGTTCTTGAACAGACATAAATGCGCCGGAGCCGCTTGACGCGCCGTACCAGGAGGTCACTTGATCTGTCGGCGAGCGCAACAGTGAAGAAGAAGGTGCCGCCTTCGACGTAGGCTCGGCGGTATCGAGACATGGCGGCACGAGTATCATCTCTTCGCATGGCTGCAAATCGCGTGGGCACGGCGCGCAAGCACGCGCCTTTGCCCACCCTACACGTGCTTACAGGATTTTTGCAGGATCAGCGGCCGCGTGGCCTATTGTAGTCACTTCGGCAACGCCGTCGATGTCCCGACGACACATTCCTATTTTGGGATGTCCGCCTTGGTGCAGGCGCCACGATCCGTCATGGTCCAGGAAGCCCGATCCCCCCTCGCGTCGTTGTTCTTGTTGGACACGTTGCACAGAAGTATTTTGCTCTTTTCCACACAAAAAAATGATCCGATGGAGAACATTCGCCCGTTCCAGAAGCAGTATTGCGACAGGTCATTGTCGGACATTTGAAGCTGAACACCTTGCGACTGAACCGGCGCCGACAAAAAAATTCCCGCAATTCCCGCTGCGGCTGTGATCGCTCTTAGCATGTCTGCCTCCTTAACTTTTATTCTGATGCATGATCTTATCCGAAAAGTCTGCCAATTTTCTGACGCATGCGGAGAACGCAATTGTCCCCTCGCATCGGATACCTGTTGCCGACACGCGAACACATCATGGCGGGGCAGCCGCAGGCGGCGCCCTTGCTGGAACTCGCCGAGCGCGCCGAGCGCCTGGGCTTCGATTCGGTCTGGGCGGGGGATTCGCTCCTGGCGCGTCCGCGGCACGAGCCGCTGACGTTGCTCGCCGCGGTGGCCGCCCGCCTGCGCACAGCCAGCGTCGGCACCGCAGTCCTGCTGCCGGCGCTGCGCAATCCCGTTCTCCTCGCGCATCAGGTTGCGACGCTCGATCAGGTGGCGCAGGGGCGCTTGATTCTCGGCGTCGGCATCGCCGCCGACGTGGCGAACATCCGCGCGGAGTTCACCGCTGCCGGCGTGCCGTTCGAGAAGCGCGTCGGACGCTTGCTCGAAGGCCTGCGCCTGGCGCGTGCGCTGTGGAGCGGCGGCGCCGTCGACTGGGACGGCCGCTGGAAAGTGGCGCACGGCGTGCTTGCCCCGACGCCGCACCGGGACGGCGGCCCACCGATCTGGATCGGCGGATCACTGCCCGCAAGCCTCGATCGCGCCGGCCGCGTCTTCGATGGCTGGCTCCCCATCGCTCCGGACGCCGAGCAATGGCGTGAGCAATGGAACGAGGTCAAGGACATCGCGCGCGCCGCCGGGCGCGATCCCGACGCGCTGACCGGCGCCATGTATCTCACCGTGGCCGTCGATGTCGACCGCGACCACGCCAACGAGCGGCTCGACACCTATCTCGAGCGCTACTACGGCCAGCCCGCCGCCGCGATGCGCGCGCGCCAGGCTTGCTATGCCGGCCCGAGCGAAGGCCTCGCGCAATGGCTGCAAGGCTATGCGCGCGCCGGCACGCAACATCTCGTGCTGCGTTTCGCCGGCGATCACCCGCGCCACCTGGAGACCGTGGCGGCGCTGCGCGCCGAGCTTGCTTGATCGAAGTTGTCACATCCCGAACGCTACTGACCGGGAATTGGCCGCCTTGAGGTTGCGGTAGCGCGCGAGCGCCCAAACCGGAAATGACTTGGAATAGCCGTGGTAGCGAAGATAGAACACGCGCGGGAATCCCGTCGCGGTGTAGCGCGGCTCATTCCAGAAACCGTCCTCGCCCTGACAGCGCGCGAGATAATCGATGCCGCGCCCGACCGCCGGATGATCGACCTCGCCGGCAGCCATCAAGCCGAGCAGAGCCCAGGCGGTCTGTGACGCCGTGCTCGGCGCCTGCTCGTAGCCGCGGTAATCGAGCTTGTAGCTCGTCGCGTCCTCGCCCCAGCCGCCGTCCGGATTCTGGATGCGCGCAAGCCAGGCGGCGGCCTTGCGAAGCTCGGGCGCGGCATGATCGAGACCGGCGGCGTTGAGCGCACACAGCACCGACCAGGTGCCGTAGATGTAATTCATGCCCCAGCGGCCGTACCAGCTCCCATCCGGCATCTGGGTTCGGCGCAGATAATCGAGCGCGCGTTTGACCGCCGCGCTCTCCTGCGCGGTCCCGCCGATCTGTGCCAGCATGGACACGCATCGCGCCGTCACGTCCTCGGTGGGAGGATCGAGCAAGGCACCGTGATCGGCGAACGGGATGTTGTTGAGATAATCAAACTCATTATCGGCATCGAATGCCCCCCACCCGCCATTGCGGCTTTGCATTCCCAGGATCCATTCGCGGGCGCGCGCAACCGCGGCGCGAAATTCGCCAGGCGCCACACGGTCCATCGCCATCACCACCACGGCGGTATCATCGACGTCGGGATAATGTGGGTTGGCATACTGGAAGGCCCAGCCGCCGGGGCGCAGATCGGGCCGCCGTGCCGTCCAATCGCCGCGCACGTCCAGAATCTGCCGCGGCACCAGCCATTGCAGGCCGCTGCGGACCTGCTCCGTTGCGCGGTCGCCACCAGCTTCGAGCAGGGCGTGACAAGCGAGCGCGGTGTCCCAGATCGGCGATACGCAGGGCTGACAATAGGCTTCGTGCGCGTGCACCGCCAACAGCTTCTCAATCGACTTGCGGGCGACCGTCCGCTGCGGATCGCTCTCGGGGTAACCGAGCGCGTCCAGCATCATCACGCTGTTCGCCATGGCGGGAAAGATCGCGCCGAGACCATCCTCGCCATTGAGGCGCTCGCTGACCCAGGCCAAGGCGCGATCGATCGCGCGCCGGCGCCAGCGCGCGGGAAAAAGGGGCTCGACGGCGCGCAGCACCAGATCGACCGCGCGAAAGAAAAAGAACCATGACGCCTTCTGCTGCGGCGCCTTCGGCGCGAGACCGATGCTGCGCGGCGGCTCGAGGAAAAGCTCCTCGACCGTCACGCCCTTGGGGTTGCGCGCCCGCGGTTTGAGCGCCTGCAGCACCAGCAACGGCACGACGACGGTGCGGCTCCAATAGGAGATTTTGTCGAGATGGAGGGGAAACCAGCGCGGCAGCAGCATGATCTCGACCGGCATGATCGGGACTGCGCGCCAGGACACGAATCCGAACAGCGCCAGCATCAGCCGGGTGAACACGTTGGAGCGGGCCGCGCCCCCGCGCGAGCGAATGGCCTCGCGCGCCCGCACCATATGCGCAGCGTCGGCAGCTTCACCGATCATCTTGAGCGCGAAATAGGCCTTCACGCTCGCGCTCATATCGAAGGCGCCGTCGCGGAACAGTGGCCAACCGCCATGCTCGCCCTGGATGCGGCGCAGGTAGGAGGCGATCTTCGCCTCGATCACGCCGTCGACGGGCTCACCGAGGTAGTGTCGCAACAACACGTATTCCGCCGGAATGGTCGCGTCTGCTTCGAGCTCGAACACCCAATGGCCGTCGGGGCGTTGCAACGCGAGGAGAGCAGCCGTGGCTGCCGCTATGTTGCGATCGACGTTCGCCGCGGATGGCGGAATCTGCTGCGAAGACATATGCGAAGGCGTCAGCTGCGGCGTTTGCTCCGAAGACATGGGCTCATCCTCTGATCACAAGCGAGCAACGAGATCGGCTGCCCGATTGCCCGAGCGGACGGCGCCTTCGATCGTTGCGGGCAAGCCGGTATTCGTCCAATCGCCGGCGAGAAAAAGGTTGCTCCATGCGGTGATTGCGTCCGGCCGCCTGGCATGCTGAACCGGCGTCGCCGCAAACGTCGCGCGCCGCTCGCGCACGATCTGCCACGGCGGCAGCTCCGTGGGAAGCCCGGCGACAACCGCGACCTCCTGCCAGATTTTCCCGGCGAGCGTCTCGCGCGGCACGTCGAGCAGGCGATCGGCGCAGCTGATGGTCACGGCCAATCGGCGCTCAAAGGAGAACAGCCACTCGATGGTCCCGTTCACGATACCGATGATCGGCGCGAGCGCAGCCGGAGGATCGATGCGGAAATGCGCATTGACGATGGCGCGGAACTCGTTCGGAGTGGTCAGATCGGGGACGAGGTCGGCCGCCACCGCGGGCGGCACCGCGAGGACGACGCCGTCGGCCGGTCCGACCGCCACGCGGTCGTCGCCGAAGTCGAGCGCCGCCGATCTTGTCCGCGCGCACATCAATTGCGCGCAGGCGGTGACCGAACGCGACCTTCCCGTGCGCGCACGCAGGAAAGCGAGCGCCGGCTCGATGAAGACAGCTCCCAACCCGTCGCGCGCGATGAGCGGCCGGCAAGCGCCCCCTCCCCGCGCCAAGGTCTCGCGCGATCACCGCCCCCGCAAGGCGCGCGCTCGCCTCCTTCGGGTCGGTGTTGAGCGCGGCCAGCCACAGCGGCCGTGCCAGCCGCTCATAGAGCGGCCCGCGCACTCGACCGTCTCGCAGATCGTCTTGTCCGGCGCCGCCCAGCAGCCGGGCGAGCGACAGATAATCGCCCGCGCTGGTATCCGGCACGCGGCGGCCTGTATCGAAAATCCACCACGGCAGCCGTCCGTCGTTGGTGCGCAGCGTCCATCGCTCCCCGCCTGCGAGATCGACGAACGGGAACTCGGCATGCGCCGGTCCCTTGAGCCTGGCGGCGCGCCGATGGCCGCAGATAGGCAAGCGCGGCGTGGTTGCCGGAAAGGAGAAGGTGATTGCCGTTGTCGATCTCCATGTCGAGGACGGGATCGTGATAGGAGCGGCAGCGTCCGCCGGCGTGACCGGCGGCCTCGTGCAGCGACGACGCTCCGAGCCGCGCTCGCAAAGACGCACCGCGGCGGCAAGTCCGGCCAGGCCGGCGCCGATCACATGGACGGTGCCTGGCATCAGATGAAGGCGTGGCGCAGGATGAGCCACAGCAGCCGCAGCGCGCGGAAGCTGGATCGGGCGGCGCGGATGCGGCCATCCGCGATCGACCAGGCGGTCGAGAATGATTCGATAGGCCTCCGCCATGATGCGGGGTGCGCGCACGGCGCGGCGCGGGCTGCGCGCCATGATGGTGGCGGCCTGCGCGAAATGCGCGCGCGCGCGCTCGACCATGCCGTGCAGACAAGTGCCAAGCGCCGGGCTCGCCAATACCGTCGGCCGGCTCGGTGGCGAGAATGCCGGCCGCGCGCAAAGCCTCGCGCCGGCAGATAGAGCCGCCCGATCGCGGCATCCTCGTCGAGGTCGCGCAGGATGTTGGTCAGCTGCAGCGCGCGGCCCGAGATGGTGCGCGAGCGCCATGCCGTCGCGTTCGGCCATTCCGAACACGCGGACCGAAAGCCGTCCGACCGCGCTCGCCACCCGGTCGCAATAGAGGTCGAGCGTCGCCCATCGGGCGCGCGGATGTCGGCGACGATGTCCATCTCCATGCCATCGATGACGGCGTGGAAATCCTCGCGCCGCAGGCCGAAGTCGCGCACCGGCGCGGCGAGGCCTGGCGTGCGGGCGGCGGGCTGCCGGCGTAGAGCGCGTCGATGTCGCCGCGCCAGTGCTCCAGCTGCGCGCGGCGCTGCGTCGCGCGGTCCGCTCGAATCGGCGATGTCGTCGACCTGCCGGCAGAAGGAATAGATCTGCGAACATGGCCTCGCGCTGCGCGCGCGGCAGGACGCGCATCGCGATATAGAAGGAGCTGCCGGACGCCCGTTCGGCGGCAGCCGTGTCTGTAGCCTCTGCCAGCGCCAACGCTCACGCGTCCTGTCGTTCATGGCGCGGCCGCGGAACAGGCGGCCGACCCGGCGGACTGCCGCCCGATACTAGCCCGAGCAGGCCGAAGCCGCGAGCTCCGCCTTGCCGAGATGGACGCGCTCGCACAGCGGATCGCGCCGGCTCAGCAATCGCGACGAGGCGCTCGCGCCAGGCGCTGGATGACGGCGACCTCCAAGGCGAGGCGGGTGTCGTCGATGCGCGGAGAGAACGGCTCTGCTCTCGCGCAGCAGATCGCCCGGTGCGCCCGGCGAGCGCGCGGAGGCAGCGCAAGCAGCGCCGGCGAGGCGCGCGCGGCGCCGAGCGCTTCGACGCCGGCGCCGGCTGCGCGAGAGCGTCGAGCGGCATATAGACGCGGTCGAGATTGCGATAATCCTCGCCGCAATCCTGCAGGTGATTGATGATCTGCAACGCGGCGCAGAACGCGTCGTTGCCGGCCAGGTCGCGCGGCTCTCGCCGTGCACATCGAGCACGAAGCGTCCGACCGGCATGGCCGAAAAGCTGCAATAGTCATCAGGTCGTCCCAGTCGCGGTAGCGCAGCTTGGTCGCGTCCATGCGGAAGGCGTCGAGCAGGTCGAGCGCGTGGCGCGGGGAGAGTTGGCGCGCCGCAAGTTGCGCGCGCAGCGCGCCGGCGACCGGCTCGTCGCCGCTCCTGCCGGAAGCGTGGCTTCGAGCCGTCGAGCAGCGCGAGCTTCTCCTCCGGCGCAAGCGTCGGATGGTCGGCGATGTCGTCGGCCGTGCGCACGAAGTCGTAAAAGGCGAGGATCGGCGCGCGATGGCGTGGCACGAATGAGCCGCGAGGCGACCGGAAAATTCTCGTCCCGATGCCCCTTGCCCGAGTCTGCGACGTCGACGGCGGCGATCATGCATCGACTGCACTCGGCACGTCGGCCTGCACGCGTCCCTTCCAGCTGCCGCCGCGCCCGCGCAAATATTGGTAGGCGGAATCGAGGGTGAAAATCAGATATAGCAGAGCGATCGCGGGCAGCGCGATGCCCCAAAGCGGCGAGAGCCGGTAGAGCCGCAAGCGTCGGCAGAAAGGTGAGGGCCATCAAGCCCCAGGCCGCAGCTGCCGAGCACGCGCGCGACGCCGTGCCGAAGAGCGCGAGAGCGGAGGCGCCAGATAGGTCAGCACCATCCCGGCGACTGTCCCGAGCAGGAGCAGTGGCGAATAGCGCAGCTGCGCATAGGCCGAGCGCGCCACCATGCGACGGATGTCGGCGAGCGCCGGATAAGGCCGGAGGCTGCGCACGCGCTCGGTCAGGCCGAGCCAGATCGGGCCCGCACGCTTTGAGCACCTTCGCCAAGGCGCAATCGTCGATCAGCGCGTCGCGGATGGCCTCGATGCCGCCGGCTTTGGCAAGCGCGTCGGCGCGCACCAGCATGCAGCCGCCGGCGGCGGCCGCGATCTGGCTGTGCGGATCGTTCACCCAGGCGAACGGATAGAGCATCTGGAAGAAGAAGACGAAGGCGGGAATAGCGGCGCGCTCGGCAAGGCTGTCGCAGCGCAGCCTCACCATCAGCGAAGTCAGCACGAGCCCGCTTCGCGTGGCGCGTGCGCGACCAGCCGGCGCACGCGAATCGGGGGATGCACGATGTCGGCATCGGTGAGCAGCAGATAGTCCGGCGCGCTGCGGCAGCGCGCTCGCGTGCTCGATGCCCTGCTTGATGGCCCAGAGCTTGCCGGTCCATCCGGCCGGCAAGGCGCGGCCGGTCACGACGCGCAGCCGCTCGGTCGCCGCGGCGCCGCCGGCTCGGCGCGCCACGTCGGCGGTGCCGTCGCTGCTCTCGTCGTCGACCAGAATGACGGTCCATGGCCCGGGATAGTCCTGCTGCGAGCAGCGAGCCGATGCTGTCGCCGATCCGTCGGCTTCGTTGCGCGCCGGCACGACCGCGGCGACGCGCGGCCAGTGCGCCCGTTGCGCCGAGCTCGCCGGCGGCCAGTCGTCGCGCTCGCTGCAGCGCCAGAAGCCGCCGCGCGCGAACGCGAGATACAACCAGACCGCGAGAGCGGTCGCAGCGAGCACCTCGGCCATCAACGCCCAAGGAGAAGCCTCCGCATTGGCCTGGGGTTTACCCCGCGCAACCGCCGGGCGCTAGACCGTACCCGCAAAAACAAATCAACATATTCAATGAATTGGTCTAGGAATAGCTTGGATGGGACCGGGCTCCTTGCTGTCGATCGGCCCGGCGGCGACATGGCGAGATCGACACGCGCGTGGCGACACGGTCAAAGCGCGCAGAACGCGATCCGGGCAGCGGAAAGCATGGCCCGCACCGAAGCTTTAAAACAGGGCGTGGATATCGAGGCGGTGTTCCAGCATCGGCTCGGCCAGAGCCGCCGCGACACGCAAGCCCTGCTCGATCGCCTGCTGGCCTCGAGCCCGACGGATGGCGAGCGCGCACGACCTGCGCGGCTGCTCGAGGCGATGCGCTATGCGAGCCTCGGCGGCGGCAAGCGGCTTGCGGCCTTTTCTGGTCGTGGAGTCTGCGGCGCTTTCGGAGTATCGCGTGCGAATTCGTTGATGGCAGGGGCGGCACTGGAATGCGTGCATTGCTACTCGCTGGCCCATGACGACCTGCCGGCCATGGACAATGACGACCTGCGGCGCGGCCGCCCGACCACGCACAAGGCATTCGACGAAGCGACTGCCGTGCTGGCCGGCGACGGGCTGCTGACCCTCGCGTTCGACATTCTCTCCGCGGCCGAGACACTCACCCCGACGTCGAGGTGCGCTTGCAGCTGGTCACCGCGCTGGCGCGCGCCGCCGGGCTTGGCGGCATGGTCGGCGGGCCAGATGCTCGACCTCGCCGCGGAGGGGCGCTTCGACGCGGCGCCGCCGCGGCTGGGCGAGCGAGAGGTTCGGACGCTGCAGGCCATGAAGACCGGCGCGCTCCTGCGTTTCGCCTGCCTCGCCGGGGCGATCCTGGGCAAGGCCAATCGGACCCAGGGAGCGCGCTCGACCGGTACGGCTCGGCGCTGGGGGAAGCGTTTCAGATCGCCGACGATCTCCTCGATCTCGAAGGCGATCCGGCCAGGTCGGCAAGGCAACCGGCAAGGATGCCGCCGCCCACAAGGCGACCCTGGTCGGCGTGCTCGGCCCGGCGGCAGCACGGCGGCGGCTCGAGGCACTTGTTGCGGACGCCCAATCCGCGCTCGGCGGCTTCGGCAGTAGCGCGGACACTCTCAGGCCGCGGCGCGGTACATCGCCTCCCGCAGCGCGTGATAGGTTCGGCATCGGGCTTGCAACAGCGGGCTAGGACCCGCAGAGGCACGGCCCTTCCTCTATCGCGAACGAGACCGTGTTCGAACCACATGGTTTGAACCGCGAGCTCCGATCGTTGGTTCATCAAAAGAGCTGGAATGACCCTTTTGTGGTCCGAGGTGCTGGAAGTTTCCCGGAAGGTCTGGCGCCTCCAGCTGGAAGAGAGGCTGCGGCCCCGGCAGGCCCTGGAGCCGGTGAGCGCCTAGGCTGCGAAAGCTGACGTTGCGAGGAGCCGATGCCTCGACCGCTCGTACGGCGTCGCTCGAGAGCAGGATTTGACCGCCGTGACCGGCAGAGCAGATGCGGGCCGCAGTGTGCACTGCCAGCCCCACGTAGCCGCCGTCGGTCAGTGTGGGACGACCGGTGTGGATGCCGATCCTGAGCCGCACTTCGCGCCGCCGGCCATGACCGTGAGCCGACCCTGCGCTGGATCGCCAGCGCAGCAGCGAGCGCACCGGACGGGCGCTTGAACACAGCGAATAGCTCGTCCGCGCGAATGTCGACTTCCTTGCCCCCGACCGTTGCACACGCGGCGGAGGAGGCGACGACGTCACTGAGGAGGTTGGCGTACCTGTCCTCCATAAGGCGGAGTAGACCGGTAGAATCCTCGATATCGGTCAGAAGGAAGGTGACCTGACCGCTCGGCAGACCGCGCACCACCCCGGTGCGCGCCCTGAACTCGCCCTCGAGGCGTTCGGTTGCAAGCTGTCCGGTGATGTATTCCCGCACCATATATAGGCTGGCAGGGAACACCGATGGCGCTGAGGCGGGGCCTCCGTTCCGATCCAAGTCAAGACAGCTGCGATTCCGATCCATGCCGTCAATTCAGCAATACGTCTGAACGAGTTGCAGGCAGAT
>CAWFZR010000011.1:0-82921 GCA_963820365.1 uncultured Alphaproteobacteria bacterium
AGAAATACGTGCCGAGCTGCAATCCGAGCCCGACAAGCTTGCCGGCGGAATCGGCTTCGGACCGCGCCTGCTCATGAGCGAAGCAGCCTTGCGCGCGAGCGGGCTGCTGCAGCCCGGAAGCGTGGTACGATGGCATTATCGTGTGCGCCTGCCGGGCAATGACGAGGCCGACGCCAAGGTGCGCGCGATCACGGCGGCAGCGCGGACGCAACTGCCGGAATCCGGCTGGGAAGTCCGTTCGCGCACCAATGCCTCGCCCGCCCTGGCGCAGAACGTCGAGCGGTTCACGCAATACCTCACCCTGGTCGGGCTCACTGCGCTGCTGATCGGCGGCGTCGGCGTTGCCAATGCGGTCAAGGCCCACCTTGACCGTCGCTGGGAGGTGATTGCCACGCTCAAATCGCTGGGCGCGACCGGCTCGCGCGTGTTCACCATCTATCTCTTGCAGGTGGCGGCGCTCGCCACGTTGGGCGCGCTGCCCGGGCTCGCCATCGGCGCGGCGCTGCCCTTCCTCATCGCATGGGGCTTCGGCGCCGTGCTGCCATTGCCGCTGGAGCCGGCGCTGCATCCAGCTGATCTCGCGCTCGCCTACCTTTACGGTCTGCTGACCGCGATCGCCTTCTCCATGTGGCCGCTCGGGCGCGCGCATGACGTACCTGTATCGGCGTTGTTTCGCGACGAGATCAGTGACGACTGGCGCCGGCCGCCCCGGCGTTACATCGTGGCTACGATGCTGATCGCCGTCGTGCTCGGCGGCCTCGCGGTGGGGCTTGCCTATGACCAGCGCATCGCCGCCATCTTTGTGGCCGCCGCCGCCGGTATGTTCGTGCTGCTCCATCTTGTGGCGGCGCTGCTCATGCTGATTGCGCGGCGAATGCCGCGCCCGCGTACGCCGGTCGTTCGGCTTGCCATCGCCAACATCCATCGGCCCGGTGCGCTCACGCCAAGCGTCGTTCTTTCCCTGGGATTGGGATTGACCCTGCTGGTGACCGTGATCGCAATTGATGGCAATCTGCGCCGTCAATTCCTGGCGGCATTGCCGGAGCGGGCGCCGAGCTTCTATTTCATCGATATTCCCGCGGCCGATGCCGAGCGATTCGACGCTTTTGTCCAGGCGAATGCGCCGCGCGCAACGCTCCGCCAGGTGCCCATGATGCGCGGGCGTATCGTCGCGGCAAACGGCATTTCGGCGGAGAACCTCAAGCCGCCGCCGGACACCTCCTGGGCATTGCAGAGCGACCGCGGCATCACCTACGCGGACGAGGTGCCGGAGGGCTCACGCCTGGTCGCCGGACAATGGTGGAAGCCGGGCTATCAAGGTCTACCTCTGGTCTCGTTCGAGAAACGGATCGCGGATGGGCTGGGACTCAAGGTCGGCGATGCCGTCACGGTCAACGTGCTCGGCCGCAACCTCACGGCCACCATCGCCAACCTGCGCACGGTCGACTGGCAGAGCCTCGGCATCAATTTCGTCATGGTGTTCTCGCCGAACACTCTTCGCGGCGCGCCCAATACTCACATTGCCACGCTCACCTATCCTGCCGGGAGCACGAGCAGCGAGGAGGTCGCACTGCTCAGGGCGGTGGCGGATGCGTTCCCGGCCGTTACCGCCATGCGCGTGCGTGATCTGCTCGACACCATCGGAAACACGGTGACAAATCTCGTCCTCGCAATCCGTGCGGCGAGCGCGCTCACCTTGATCGTCGCTGTGCTCGTGCTTGCCGGGGCGCTGGCTGCCGGTCATCGGCGGCGGGTCTACGAGGCCGTCATTCTCAAGACTCTCGGCGCAACGCGCATGCGGCTTATTTGCGCCTATGCAATCGAATATTTCACCCTTGGCCTCGCCTCCGCAATGCTTGCGATGGCCGCCGGCTCGGCCGCCGCCGCCTATGTCATCAGCCGGATCATGAACCTGCCGTTCGTATGGGTGCCGGGGCCGCTTCTGGTGTGCTCCGCCGGCGCCATAATTGCGACCGTCGCGCTCGGCCTGATCGGCACCTTCCAGGCGCTTGGACAGAAGCCCGCGACGGTGCTTCGCAACCTCTGAAATCTTCCCATTTCGCGAAAGCGACAACTCGCCGCGGCCTGCTGTCCCATTGCTGGCCGCTAAATGGATAAAATGTCATCTTCCATTATCGGGCTCGCCGGGTTAGCGGGCATTAACAAATCTCGCTTGTGGCATCTGGCGCCGGAACAAATCCCGCACTAGATTCCGCGCATCGGTCGCCAGCCGGGTTTGCCGGTAGGGCGCCAACCCATCCGGCCTATCGGCCGGAGCGACAGAGAGGGAACTTCCATGTCGGATTTCGACCGGAACTACGCGGCTGCCAGACGCGGCGTCGGTGCGGACCGGGCCATCGCGATCGATGAGGGTCTGCGCGCCTACATGATTCGCGTCTACAACTACATGGCCATGGGAGTGGCGCTCACCGGCGTCGTCTCCTGGCTCACCTTCAATGCGGCCGTGACGGAGTCGGCGGGCCGATTGGTACTGACACCGTTCGGTCAGATGATCTTCAGCGGACCGGCCGTCCTGGTCCTGTTTCTGGGCACGCTTGGCCTGGTGTTTCTCATCAGCTGGCGCATCAGCTCGCTGTCGCCGTCGACGGCATTCACGCTGTTCATGGTCTATGCGGCCTTGCTCGGGCTCATGCTGTCATCGGTATTTCTCACCTATACCGGCGCCTCGATCACGCGCGTGTTCTTCATCTCGGCGGCTTCTTTCGGCGCGCTCAGCCTGTATGGTTACACGACCCAACGCGATCTCTCGCCGATCGGTTCGTTCATGATGATGGGACTGATCGGGTTGATCATCGCCAGCCTGGTCAATCTGTTCCTCAAGAGCACCGGGCTCGATTTCGTGATCTCGGCGGCTGGCGTGCTCATCTTCGCGGGCCTCACCGCGTGGGACACGCAGCGGATCAAGGAAATGTATGATCCGATGGAGGACGGCACCATTGTCGGCCGCAAGGCGGTGATGGGTGCGTTGTCGCTCTATCTCGACTTCATCAACCTGTTCCTGTTCATGCTGCGCTTCTTCGGCGATCGCCGCTGAAGCCTGCGACGCCGTTTCGTTGCAACGCGCCCCGGCCATCCTGCCGGGGCGTTATTCTTTCGGAGGACGCAGGACGGACGGATGGATGAAAGCTCTCTGCGCCCTTCGTCGTCTGTCCTCTGTCCTGCGTTCTCTGTCTGCCGGTCATGCTCCATTCCATCCGCCCTGCGCAGCCGCGTGACGTCGCGGCCATTACAGAGATCTATGACGAAGCGGTGCGGTACGGCACGGCATCGTTCGAGATCGATCCTCCCGATGCCGACGAGATGAGGCGACGCTACGAGGAGTTGCGCGCGGGCGGCTATCCATTTCTCGTCGCGGAGCTTGGCGCCGCGATCGCGGGCTATGCCTATGCCGGACCGTATCGCGCCCGGCCCGCCTACCGCTGGAGCATCGAGGATTCGATCTATATCGTGCGGCAATCGCAGCGGCGGGGACTTGGACGCGCGCTGCTCGAAAGACTGATCATGGATGCGGAAAAGGGCGGGTTCCGGCAGATGATTGCGGTGATCGGGGATTCCGCGAATGCCGCCTCGATTGAGCTCCACCGCGCCGCGGGATTCCGCATGGTGGGGACGTTCGATAATGTCGGGTTCAAATTCGGGCGCTGGCTCGATTGCGTCTTGATGCAGCGTCCGCTCGGCCAGGGCGCGGCAACAAATCCGCCATGAAGGGGCCATGGCCGGGACCGCAATCTACTGTAGTGCCTGCGAACACGGCGTAAGCCGTGGTATGCTGGCGAGCCATCCCGTATCGACCGGGAATAAAGTCAGCTCGCCACCACGCTAAACGATGGGTCGATTGCGCGCAGCACGCGATCGAGCTCATGGCCGCGCCGCACGATGAGACCGGTTGCCGACACGATGCTATAGGCACCTTGTCGGCGCGCGAGCTTCGGGCTTTTCTCGATGCGGTAGAGCGGAACTTCGCTGGCTCGGCGAAAGACGGAGAACACCGCTCGGTCCCGCAGGAAGTCGATTGCATAGTCCCGCCATTCGCCGGCGGCGACCTTGCGGCCGTAGAGGCCGAATATGCGATTGAGCTCGCGCCGGTCGAAAGTCACGCGAGCCGCGGGGGCGAGAGGCGAAGCGGCCGCCGCCTCGCCCCCATGGAACTCGCTCGGTTCAGCATCGCCATGGCTCATCGGCGCCTCCTTCCTGAACGCATCCAGACGGCGATGATCGCGCCAGATGCAAACGTGGGCAAGAGGATCCAGACGACAGGAGGACAGCATATGGATGGACTACTTTGCGTCCTCGGTCGACCCGCGTCCGCCACCGACTCCCAAAGATCACGCGAGGATCACGGATTATTTAATGGAATCATAATGCTGCCCACTTCCAGCCAAGTAGGCGCCAAGCCGGAATGCGAATTGGACACCGTTGCCTCAGGGCCCGGTCTGCCGTCGAAGGCCGGAATCGCTCAGCCCCCAGCCCCCGGAGTTCGGGGATAGCCCGGGCCCGCTCCCAGGTGTCAGGGGATCACTATCCGACCTCGGATATCTGAGGTCTGAGTTCTGATTCTGGCTTAGCGCAGCGTTGCGAATGCGGCGCCGAGAATGGTCCTCGGCTTCTCTCCGGTGCCGCTCTGCAACAGGACGGCCGCCTTGTCGATGCCATCGCCGGCAAGCGCTTGCATCGGAACGCTCCAGGATTTGGCATTGCCGGTCCAATCGCCAACCTTGATCCAGCGCCGCGCGACATTGTGATACGTGACCGTCCGTCCTTTGTTTTCGCCGCGTGCAATCGCGATGGTTGCAGTCTTCGTCAATCCGCACAACCACGCTTCCCCGCTTGCAGCGCCGTCCGCGGCTTGCGGCACGGCGAGATTGATACGCCCCTCGGCGACGGCAAGCATAACGGGCGCGAGCGTCATGGCGCCGTTCTTGCGGGTCTTGGCGATGGCATGCTCGATGGCGGTCCTGTCGCTGCCGAGAGCGTGAATGCTGCCGTTCACGACCGCTTGCGGCGTATAGACCTGACCGTCTCCGCGCACATGCGCGTAGGCTTTTTGGCGAACCGTATGGCGCGGCTCGGCCAGCGTGTCCTTCCAACCGAGATAGTCCCAGTAATCGATTGGCACGCTGATGGCGACGAGCGAAGGATCACCCGCGAGCTCAGCCAGGAGCTTGTCGGCGGGCGGGCAGGAGGAGCAGCCCTGGCTCGTGAACAGCTCGATTACGGCCCGAGTCTGGGCTTGCGCGTCGGCCCACGGCACCGGGGAGGAGCAGATCACCAGCAGTGCACAGGCGAGACAACGATGTACCATTCCGATTTCCCGCCAACTGAGGTCGTCCGCAGGTGAAATCCGCCAAGCGCAGTCGTCGTGCGCACCCGGCCGCCGGGGATTGGCAAGCCAGCGGGGTCCGTTGCGGCCTACGGCGGGAGAATTGATAATCGGCCGCTCGATCACCCGCTACTCAAATCGAGGTGAGCCATTGAGCTTCCGCCACAAGCTGTCGCAGCACGTAATGTAAAATGCCGCCGTGCTTGAAATATTCGAGCTCGTCCAGCGTATCGATCCGGCACATGAGGGGGACTCGCTTGAGACCGCCATCGGAGGCAACGATCTCGGCGATCATGCGTTGGCGCGGCTTGATCTCGCCGTGCAGGCCACGGATCGTCACCTGCTCGTCGCCATTGAGCCCGAGGGTCTGCCACGAGGTGCCCTCCTCGAAACACAGCGGGAGCACGCCCATTCCGATAAGGTTGGAGCGATGGATGCGTTCGAAGGATTGGCAAATGACCGCTCGCACGCCCAGAAGATTTGGACCTTTCGCGGCCCAGTCGCGCGATGACCCGCTGCCGTATTCCTTGCCGGCAAACACGACCAGCGGCACACCATCGTTCTTGTAGCGCATGGCGGCGTCGAAGATCGTCATGCGCTGACGCGACGGATAGTGCACGGTCACCCCGCCTTCGATACCGGGCACCATTTGGTTCTTCAGTCGTATGTTGGCGAAGGTGCCGCGCATCATGATCTCATGATTGCCGCGGCGCGTGCCGTACTGGTTGAAGTCGGCCGGTTTCACCTTGTGCTCGATGAGATACTTTCCGGCGGGAGAATCGACCTTGATCGAACCGGCCGGAGAGATGTGATCGGTCGTGATCGAGTCGAGCAACAAGCAGAGCACGCGCGCGTCCACGATATCGTTCAGCGGCGCGGGATGGCGGCCCATCCCCGCAAAATAGGGAGGATTGCGCACGTAGGTCGATTTCTTGTCCCAGGCATAAGTCAACGCTCCCTTGACCGTGATACCGCGCCAGTGCGAGTCGCCCTTGAAGACGTCGGCGTACTTCTTCGCGAACATCTGCTTCGTTATGGTCTTGCGCACGAGGCCGCTGATCTCGCGATTGGTCGGCCAAATGTCCTTGAGAAAGACCTTCTTTCCCTTCTTGTCGAGGCCGAGCGGCTGCTTCAAGAGGTCGGAATACATCGAGCCGGCAAGCGCATAGGCGACGACGAGCGGCGGCGAGGCGAGATAATTCGCCCGCACGTCGGCATTGACGCGGCCCTCGAAATTGCGATTGCCGGACAGCACCGCGGCGGCGACGAGATCCTTGTCGTTGATGGTCTTGGAAATTTCCGGCGCGAGCGGACCGGAATTGCCGATGCAGGTGGTGCAGCCGAAGCCGACCAGATTGTAGCCCAGCTTGTCGAGATCCTTTTGCAAGCCCGACTTGTCGAGATATTCGGCGACCACCTGCGAGCCCGGCGCCAGCGAGGTCTTGACCCAGGGCTTGACGGACAGGCCTTTGGCCACCGCCTTGCGCGCAAGCAGCCCGGCGCCCATCATCACGTTTGGGTTCGAAGTATTGGTGCAGGATGTGATCGCGGCGATGACCACATCGCCATGACCCAGATCATGATTGCGGCCTTCGACCGGAATGCGCATGGCCTCGCCGGCCTTGGGAAAATTCTTGTCCAGCGAGGTGGCGAGCGATGGATGCAGATCAAAGATGTCTTGTCCGCCGTCGCCGCCTTTGTCGAATTCCTTCTCCATCGCCATGGCGAAGCCGGCTTTCACGTCCTTGAGGGCAACACGGTCCTGCGGCCGCTTGGGGCCGGCAAGCGAGGGCTCGACCTGCGCAAGCTCGAGCTTGAGCACGTCGGTGAAGATGGGGTCCGGGGTCGACTTGGTGCGATACATGCCCTGGGCCTTCGCATAAGCGGCGACCAAGGCCGTTTGCGCGCTCGGTCGCCCGGTATCGGCGAGATAGCGAATGGTGTCGTCGTCGACGGGAAAGAAGCCGCAGGTCGCGCCGTATTCCGGCGACATGTTGCCGATGGTGGCGCGGTCGGCAATCGAGAGGTTGGCGAGGCCGGGGCCGAAGAATTCAACGAACTTTCCGACCACTCCGCGCCTGCGCAGCATCTGGGTCACGGTGAGCACGAGATCGGTCGCGGTCACGCCCTCCTTGAGCTTGCCCGAAAGCCTGACCCCGATGACTTCCGGCAACACCATTGAATAGGGTTGGCCGAGCATGGCCGCCTCCGCCTCGATGCCGCCTACGCCCCAACCCAGCACGGCGAGGCCGTTGACCATGGTGGTATGAGAATCGGTGCCGACCAGCGTGTCCGGATAAGCGACATCCGTCACGAGCGACTTGCCGTCGATCTTGACCTTGTCCTTCTTGCTCCAGACCGTCTGCGACAGGTATTCGAGATTGACCTGATGACAGATGCCGGTTCCGGGCGGCACCACGCGGAAATTGTCGAATGATTTTTGCGACCATTTGAGAAACTCATAGCGTTCCCCGTTCTGACGGTATTCCTCATCGACGTTTTTCTTGAGCGCGCTGCTGCTGCCGAAAAAGGTGACCGCGACCGAGTGATCGCAAACGAGATCGACGGGAACGAGCGGATTGATCTTTTTGGGGTCTCCTCCCAGCGCCTTCATGGCATCGCGCATCGCCGCAAGATCGACCACCGCAGGAACGCCGGTGAAGTCCTGCATCAGCACGCGCGCCGGCCGAAACGGGATCTCGCGTTCTGAGGTCCTGGTCCGCAGCCATTGCGCCACTGCTTGGATGTCGTCCTTGACGATCGAGCGCCCATCCTCGTGACGCAGCAGATTCTCCAGGAGCACTTTCATGGAAAATGGCAGGCGTGAAATGCCTTTGAGCCCATTCTTCTCCGCAACCGAGAGGCTGTAAAAGGCGTACGTCCTGCTGCCCACCTTGAGAAGCTTGCAGCACCTGAAACTGTCGAGTGAAGTCATCTTGATTTCGGTTCCAATCCTAGCCCAGAGGCCTACTTTTCGGTATGATGATACCGACATTCTCGTCGTCCGTCGCCAGCTCTGCACGGTTTGATTAGGTTGAACGCAACGATGGCTTATAGAAACTTTTCTTGGTCTCTTCCAGAAAATCGACGCTCCTCAACGACCGACTCGGTTGGGGGAGGAGGCAGACCAGGTCTGCCGTTGCAACATCGCTCATAGGCCATGGCGCTGTGCTCCCGGTGCGGCGATCGTGGCGCCGCGGGCGAGAACCGGGAGCGCTGGGGTGATGCGTCTTGCAGCCTTCGATCTTGCCTGCATCAGAGGGGGTCGCGAGGTCTTCAATAATTTGCATTTTGCGGTGCAGGCCGGGGAGATGGTCGCCATCACCGGCCCGAACGGCGCCGGCAAATCATCGCTCCTTCGCCTGATCGCCGGGCTCCTTCGCCCGGCCCGAGGGCAACTCACCCTCGATGGCGCCGCTGCGGAATTAAGCATCAGCGAGCAGGCGCACTATATCGGCCACCAGGACGCCCTGAAGCCGTCCCTCACCGTCGGGGAGAACCTCGCTTTCTGGAACGATATTCTCGGCGGCGCGAGGGGGGTTGCCGTGGCACTGGCGGGCGTGGGCCTCGCCGCGCTTGCCCATCTGCCTGCGCTCTATCTCTCCGCGGGGCAGCGGCGGCGGCTCTCGCTCGCCCGCCTTCTCGGGACGCAGCGCCCGATCTGGCTGCTCGACGAGCCGGGCTCGGCGCTCGATGCCGCGGGACAGGAGATGCTCATCCAAATCATGCGCTCGCACGTTGCCAGCGGAGGGATCATCCTTGTGGCCCTCCACGCACGCCTCGCTCTCGAAGCGACGCAAGAATTGAGATTGGGGGGGCGGCAATGAGACCGGCTGCAACGACACTGGTTGCAATGAGGCTGGTTGCAATGAGTCTGGTTGCAATAAGCCTTGGCCTCGGGCGCGCGTCGTGACGCCGCTGGTGGCGCTTGTTCTACGCGATATGCGGCTGGCCGTGCGCGTTGGCGGCGGCGCATTCATCGGCGTGCTGTTCTTTCTCATCGTGGTGACGCTTATGCCGTTCGCCGTCGGACCCGACCTTGGCTTGCTTGCACGCATCGGTCCGGCGATCCTGTGGCTCGGCGCGTTCCTCGCCAACCTGCTCGGGCTCGACCGGCTGCTCGCCACCGACCACGAGGACGGCTCGCTTGACCTGATCCTGATGGCCCGCATCCCGGTGGAGCTTGCGGTGGCGGCGAAAGCGCTCGCGCATTGGCTGACCACCGGCTTGCCGCTGGTAATCGCCGCGCCCTTCCTCGGCGTTCTCCTCAACCTCGATCCGAAGGCGACCGGCGCAGTAGCGCTCACCTTGCTCGCCGGCACCCCGGCCTTGACCTTCATCGGCCTGATCGGCGCTGCGCTGACGGTGGCGTTGCGGCGCGGTGGACTCCTGCTCGCGGTCCTGGTGTTGCCATTGAACATTCCCGTGCTCATTTTCGGGGTGACGGCGTCGAACGCGGCCGTTGTCGGACCCGTCCCGTTCGGCACGCCGTTTAGCATTCTCTGCGCGCTCTCACTGATGAGCGTTGCGATCGGGCCCTTCGCCGCCGCCATCGCGCTGCGTCAGGGCTTGGACTGACGCGACGGTGAAACGGCACGCCACACTGCCGGCGGCGCAAGGCAGAACTAAACGAAGGCGCTTCCGAGGGCCTGCCATGAGCTTGATCGATCTCGCCAACCCGTCGCGTTTCCTCGCCCTGAGCGCCCGCGTCTTGCCGTGGCTCGCGGCTGCGACTTGCCTTACCTTCGTTCTGGCGGGTGCTCAGGCCTATCTCGCACCCGACGACTACCAGCAGGGAGCCGCGGTGAAGATCATGTTCATTCACGTTCCGGCTGCATGGCTCGGTATTTTCGCTTGGGTGTTGATGAGCGCGGCTGCCCTTGGCACCCTGGTCTGGCGACACCCTCTGGCCGACGTTGCTGCCAAGGCAGCGGCGCCGATCGGTGCCGCATTCACCTTGATGTGCCTGCTCACCGGGTCCTTGTGGGGGCGGCCCATGTGGGGCACGTATTGGGTGTGGGACGCGCGGCTCACCTCGGTATTGGTTCTCTTGCTGATGTATCTTGCCGTGATCGCGCTGTGGCGAACCATCGACGATCCCACGCGCGCGGCTCGCGTCGCGGCGGTGTTCACGCTCGTCGGCGCGATCAACATTCCCATCATCAAGTTCTCGGTCGACTGGTGGAACACGCTGCATCAGCCGGCGTCGGTGCTTCGCCTCGGTGGATCGACCATCCACGTGAGCATCCTCATCCCGCTGCTCGCCATGCTGGCGGCATTCACGCTGTTGTTCGTCACGCTGCATCTCGCCGCCATGCGCAACGAAATCCTGCGTCGGCGTCTGCGCACCATGCTGATGCGCCAGGCGGACGCGGCGGCATGACCGCGACCATGCTGCTCGGCCCCTATGCGGTTTTCATCGTGACCGCCTACGCCGCCGCCATAGCAATTGTCGCGGGGCTGATCGCATGGATCATGCTCGACCGCCGTCATTTGATCCGCGTGATCGAAGAAATCGAAGCGCAGGGAATCACGCGGCGCTCGAGGCGCAGCAGCGAGGAAAAGCCGTGAATATGGCCGGGAAAACCGCCGGCGAAGGCCGCACCGCGGCGGCGCGCAGCCGGATGATCGTGCTCATCCCGCTCCTGGCCTTCCTGGGCCTTGCCGCTCTCTTCATGTTCCGGCTGGGTACCGGCGACCCGTCGCGCATTCCCTCGGTTCTGATCGGGCAGCCCGCCCCGCCAGTGAGCCTCCCGGCGCTTGCCGGTCTCGAGCGCGATGGCAAGCAGGTGCCCGGCCTCGACACCGCCGCCTTCAGGGGCGAAGTCACCCTGCTCAATGTCTGGGCCTCCTGGTGCGTGCCCTGTCGCGATGAAGCGGCGCTCCTCATGCGGCTGGCGGCAGACCGGCGCATCCGGGTAGCGGGCATCAATTACAAGGACCAGCCGGAGAATGCGCGGCGCTTTCTCGGCCGCTACGGCAATCCTTTCGTGGCCAACGGGACCGACGCCAACGGCCGCGCCGCGATCGAATGGGGGGTGTATGGCGTTCCCGAGACCTTCGTGGTGGGTCGCGATGGGCGCATCAGCTACAAATTGATCGGCCCGATCACCCCGGAGAACCTGGAAAGGGCATTGCAGCCGGCGATCGAGAAGGCGCTGGCGGCGCCCGCACCGCCGTCCTGAGCCGTGAATTCGTTGTCGCGACTGGTTGTCAGCCGTTGCCTCAACAGTGCCGGCATCTCGATACGGTAGCGAATGTATAGCGCTATTCGATCACCTCGTCGGCGCGGCCGAGCAGCATGGGCGGGATGTCGAGGCCGAGTGCGTTGGCAGCCTTGAGGTTGATGACGAGCTCGAACTTTACAGGTGCCTGTACAGGCAGGTCGGCGGGCTTGCTGCCTTTGAGAAACGATCAACATACGAAGCCGCGCGCCGATGCATATCGGCATAGCTTGGCCCATAGGACATCAAGCCGCCCGCCTCGACCAATTCACGATACGCATGCACTCCCGGCAAGCGGTGTTGGACGGCGAAGTCCATGATGCGCGTACGGTGGTGCAGGAACAGCCGGTCTGCCAGCACGAGCAGCGCGCCCGGCTGCTCCCTGACGATTGTCGTGAGTGCGTCCTCGATTTCTTCCCTGCTGCGTACCCCGAGGGACAGCATTTCATTCCCAACGCCTGAGCTGCGGCCCGCGTCTCTCTCTCCTCGATTACTTGTATCGGGCTCGCCGCATTCCAGAGTACCGCGACGTGTAAGAGCTTGGGGACTACTTCCCTGAGCAGCTCCAACCGTTTCCCCTCCATTTCCGACGCGATCGAGGTCAACCCGGTGATGTTCCCACCGGGCCGGCCGAGGCTCGCGACGAGGCCTGTCGCCACGGGATCGCCGACGGCGACCATGACGAGTGGGATCGACGTTGCCGCCTTCTGGACGGCGAGCGAGGCTGGCGTGCCGGCGGTGACGATTACGTCAACTTTCAGGGCGATCAACTCGGCGGTGAGGGCGGGAAAGCGTTCATACTTTCCCTCCGCCCATCGATACTCAATCAGAATGTTTTGGCCCTCGACGTAGCCGAGATGCCGCAAGCCTTCGCGGAACGGCCCGACCAGATTTGCCTCGAGGGCAGCGGTGGAATTTCCGAGGAAACCTATCCGGTAAACCTTCCCCGCCTGCTGCGCGCGCGCTGCGAGCGGCCATGCTGCGGCTGCGCCGGTGACGAGCGTCATGAATTCCCGCCGCCTCACATCAACA
Source organism: uncultured Alphaproteobacteria bacterium (assembly GCA_963820365.1). Taxonomy (GTDB): domain Bacteria; phylum Pseudomonadota; class Alphaproteobacteria; order Rhizobiales; family Xanthobacteraceae; genus VAZQ01. Next base: position 12,598 of record CAWFZR010000011.1, read on the forward strand.
CCCTCCCGGCTGAGGTCTATTTCGCAATATTCAAACGATAGCACGCCGGAGGTGTCGCGCTATGCGGGATCATCCGCAGTGCGGCGACCATGAGGCTTGGCCCTCCAGGTCTTGTGATGTGAATGATGAACCGCGCTTACGACGAGGGCTCCTGTTGCTCCGGCTCCGGCACGGCATATCTCGACATCAGCGGAAATTGCGAGGCGGCGAACAAGAAGGTCAGCGGCAGGACGCCAAACACCTTGAAGCTCACCCAGAAATCGGTCGTCTGGGTGCGCCAGACGATCTCATTTAGCGCGGCAAGCGCGAAGAAGAACATCGCCCAGCGCAATGTCAGCTTCCGCCATCCCTCTTCGCTGAGATGGAACACCGAATTGAACACTGCGCCGAGCAGCGGCTTGCCGAAGGCAAGGCCGCCCAGCAGCACGCCGCCGAACAGGACATAAATGATGGTGGGCTTGAGCTTGATGAACAGCTCGTCATGCAGGACGAGGGTGAGAGAGCCGAATACCAGCACAATCACGGCGGTGATGAGCGGCATCATCGGCAAGTGCCGCGTGAGCACATAAGAGATCGCCAGCGCAATCATGATGGCGATCATGAACACCGCGGTGGCGACGAAAATACCGACGCGCTCGCCGGAGGCGATCCCCGCCGGCAGCATCGGAGCCACCACCGGCAGGAACAGCGCCGGCCGGGAATTTGCGATGAAGAACAGCAGCAATGGCCCGATGTCGAGCGCAAGCTTGAGAATCGGATTGAGCTGAGCTCTTTTTGCGTTCATGCGATTTCAATCCCCGCAATGGCCCGTGCGAATTCCCTGGCTGAGAACGGCGCGAGATCGTCAATGCCCTCGCCCACGCCCACGAAATGCACAGGCAAGCCGTATTTCTCCGCGATGGCGACCAGAATACCGCCGCGTGCCGTGCCGTCGAGCTTGGTCATGGCAAGACCGGTCACGCCCGCAACCTCGCGGAACACTTCGACCTGGGAGAGCGCGTTTTGTCCGACGGTCGCATCGAGCACCAGCAATACCGAGTGCGGGGCGGAGGCGTCCACCTTCTTCATCACGCGCACGATCTTTTCAAGCTCGTCCATCAGCACCGCCTTGTTCTGCAGGCGTCCGGCGGTGTCCACCAGGAGCAGATCGATTTCCTCGCCGCGCGCCTCGGTGAGCGCATCGAAGGCGAGGCCGGCGGCATCGGCCCCCGGGGCACGTGCCATCACCGAGGCGCCGCTGCGGCCGCCCCAGATTTTCAGCTGGTCGATGGCGGCGGCGCGGAAGGTGTCTCCGGCAGCCAGCATCACCGACCGTCCTTGCGCGTGCGCCCTGGCCGCGAGCTTGCCGATGGTGGTGGTCTTGCCGGAACCATTGACGCCCACAACGAGCACGACGAAGGGCTTCGCGGTGTCGAGCGCAAGCGGCTTCGCTACCGGCGCGAGCGCCTTCTCCACTTCGTGCGCGAGCACTGCCTTCACTTCGTCGGATGTGATCGACTTGTCGTAGCGGCCTTCTCCGACCGCGGCGGCAATCCTCGCGGCGCAATCGACCCCGAGATCGGCGCGGATCAGCACTTCCTCGATCTCGTCGAGCATCGCCTGATCGAGCTTGCGCTTGGCGACAAGATCGGTGATCGCCCCCCCGAGCGAAGTCGACGTGCGCTTGAGCCCGCCGCTGAGCCGCTGCCACCAGCTCTGCTTGTCATCGGCGCTGTCGCTCATGCTGGACCCGTGATAGCGATTTCATCATGACGGAGGAAGAGATAGTGGCGCGGCTGCTTTATCGCGACGGCCTGATGCTGGTGATCGACAAGCCGGCGGGCTTTGCGGTCCACAAGGGGCCGAAGGGGTCCAAGGGCGGCGAATGCCTGGAAGATCATTTCGGCGCGCTGCGGTTCGGGTTGCCGCGCGCGCCCGCGCTGGCGCACAGGCTCGACCGCGATACCTCCGGCTGCCTGGTGCTCGGCCGCCATCGCAAGGCGCTGGCGGAGCTCGGTCGCCTGTTCAAGACCGGCCGCATCGCCAAGACCTATTGGACGGTGGTCGAAGGCGGGCCCGCCGAGGAGGAGGGCCGAATTGATGCGCCGCTCGGGCGTAAGGACGCGACGCGCGGCTGGTGGATGAAGCACGATCCTCAAGGCCAGCCCGCGGTCACGGCGTGGAAGGTATTGGGGCGCGCCAGCGGCCTTGCCTGGCTCGCGCTGGAGCCCTTGACGGGTCGCACGCATCAGTTGCGCGTGCATTGTGCGGAAATGGGCTGGCCCATCGTCGGAGATTGCATCTACGGCAGCGCGCCGCGCATCGCAGGCCCCGGCCTGCACCTGCACGCGCGCGAAATCGTTGTGCCGATCTACAAGAACCGCGCTCCCATCCAGGTGCGCGCGCCGGTGCCGCTGCACATGAACGAGCGGCTGCGGGCGTGCGGATGGCAGGGCGAGGTCTACCGGCTCGTCGAATGAGGCGCGCTTCGCATCAATACAGCGTCGCCTTGAGGCGTTCCGGCGCGGCACGGTCGTGCTCGGGTCCGCCGACCTGACCCTGCGTAAGATCGGCGAGGATAGTGCCGGCGCTTGGCAGGCTGCTGCGGTCGACATGACGAGACGCATCCCACAGCTTCGAGCGCACGATCGCCTTGGCGCACTGGTAGAAGATGCGGTCGACCGACACCACGATCACCGAACGCGGCGCCTTGCCGTCGACCAGGAAGCTTTGGATCAGCGCCGGGTCGGTCGAAACCTGCGCACGACCGTTCACGCGGATGGTCTCGCCGCAGCCGGGAATGAGAAACAACAGCGCCACGCGTGGATCATGCAGGATGTTGCGCAGCGTATCGATGCGGTTGTTGCCGCGCCGGTCCGGAATGAGCAGCGTCCTGTCGTCGGCAACGCGCACGAAGCCCGGAGCATCGCCGCGCGGTGAGCAGTCCAAGCCGTCCGGTCCCGCCGATGCGAGCGCGAAAAACGGCGCCATCTCGATGAATGCCCGGTAATGCGCGGTGATGCGATCGGTTTCCTTGGCGACCGACGGCCCGAAAGGCTGTCCGTAGAGGCGCTCCAGCGCTTCGATGCTGGTGACAATGTGGTCGCGCGCAAGCGTGTCGGTCATCGGAGGCAATCCTGTCGGTGCCTTGCAGCAAGGTCGCTTCAGATAATCGGGACACCAGTGCTACCACATCCCTGGTCATGCCGCGAGCAGCGTCCGCCCATCATGTCCGGCGATGGCGAGGTCGAGGATCACGCCGGGCGCAATCGGAGCGCCGAGCCGCACCGGCGTGAACTGCTCGGTATGGCCGCGCTGGCGCGATACCGTGAGCACGCGGCAGGTCAAACCGATTTGCGTTTGCAAATGCCGCGCAAGTGCCGCCTCGCCTTTTTCACGCAACCGGCGCGCGCGCTCCTTCACCACCCCGCTCGGGACCTGCGGCATGCGCGCCGCGGGCGTGCCGAGCCGCGGCGAGAACGGGAAGACGTGGAGATGCGTCAACGCGCACGCATCGACGAGGTCGAGCGAGCTGGCGAACATGTCCTCGGTCTCGGTGGGAAAGCCGGCGATCAGGTCGGCACCGAGCGCCACGTCCGGCCGCAGGCGGCGGATCTGCGTGCAAAAGTCAATGGCGTCAGCACGGCTGTGCCGCCGCTTCATGCGCTTCAAGACGAGATCATCGCCAGACTGCAACGATAGATGCAGATGCGGCATCATCCGGGGCTCATTGGCGAGCGCGTCGAGTAGATCGCGATCCACCTCGACCGAATCGATCGACGAGAGCCGCAGGCGCGCGAGCTCGGGCACGTGCTTGAGTATCTGTCGCACCAGCTGGCCAAGCTTGGGTGTGCCAGGCAGGCCCGACCCATAGCCGGTGAGATCGACGCCGGTGAGGACGATTTCGCGATAGCCACGTTCGCACAGGTTGCGCACCTCACCCACCACCTCCCCCATGGGCACGGAGCGCGAATTGCCGCGGGCATGGGGGATGATGCAAAAGGTGCAGCGGTGGTCGCAACCATTCTGCACTGCAACGAAGGCGCGCGCGCGGCCTTCGAACCCATCGACGAGATGCGCGGCGGTTTGCGTGACCGCCATGATGTCATTGACCTTGATTTTTTCCTCGGCAGCGCGCGCGAAAGGCAGGGGTGTCGCATGGGGCCGCCCAGCAAGCTCTGTCATACCTCCCCTGAAAGGGGAGGTCGGCGAGCAAAGCGAAATTGGGGACGGAACAGCTGCAGGAGAGCGGTCCCCGCAGGCCTCGTGCCAAGCCTTGCGCCAGGCGTTGGCGCTGAGCTTCTCTTCGTTGCCCAGGACCAAGGCGACCTCGGGCATGTCGGCAAAGGACCTGGGCTCGACCTGCGCGGCGCAACCGGTGACCACGATGCGTGCGTCGGGGCGCGCACGCTTGATGCGCCGAACGGTCTGACGCGATTGCCGTACCGCTTCGGCCGTCACCGCGCAGGTATTGACGATAACCGTGTCGGTGACGCCCGCAGCCTTCGCCTCGCGCCGCATGATCTCGGATTCGTAGGCGTTGAGCCGGCATCCGAAGGTGACGACGTCGACCGTCATCCCCTACGTCCCCCCTTCCTTGGCAAACAGCGAAGGATCGAAGCGGCCCTCGAACTCGTACTCGGCCGGGCCGGTCATGTGGACATGATCATCGCTCTCGCGCCATTCAATTCCAAGGTCTCCGCCCGGCAGCGTCACCGTGACCTTTCGGCCGGTGCGGCGCAGGCGCGCCGCCGCGACCGCCGCCGCCGCCGCCGCCGAGCCGCATGCCTTGGTGAGTCCGGCGCCACGCTCCCAGGTGCGAACGATGATGTGCTCGAGCGAGCGCACGTGGGCGAGCGAGATATTGGCCCGCTCCGGAAACATCGGATGATGCTCGAGCAGCGGTCCGACCTTGCCGAGGTCATGGCGATTGACATCCTCGACCCAGAAGATCGCGTGTGGGTTCCCCATGCTCAGTACCGAAGGCGAATGCAGGGCGGGCTTGTCCAAGGGGCCGACCTGCAGCTCGATTGCGCGGGTGTCCTCGAACTTCTCGGCAAGCGGGATCTCGTTCCAGGCAAAACGCGGCTTGCCCATGTCCACCGTCGATACGAGCGGCCTGTCGCCTTTCCAGCAGTTGAGCACGCCGGCCGTGGTTTCGAATGTGAGCGCGCGCCGGCCCGTTTCCTTGAACAGCAGCTCTGCAATGCAACGCATGCCGTTTCCGCAGGCGCCGGCTTCCGAGCCGTCTCGGTTGTAGATGCGCACAAAGGCGTCGGTACCGGGCGTGCGCGCAGCGTGGAGCGCCATCAATTGATCGTAGGATATGCCCTGCGGCTGTGCGATGGCGCGGGCATCGATGCCGGTAATAGCCCCTGCTTGCGCGCGCATGTCGACCACCACGATCTCGTTGCCGAGACCGTTCATCTTGACAAAGGGATGATTGGCGAGCGCGCTCACGGATATGCTGCAAATAGGGCCTAGCATCCACTTTTTGGGGTCATGCGCTAATATGGCGAATTTCCGCCGCTTGGCCAGGATCCATCGCCGCGCTAGACCTGCCGTTGCGCCGGAAACCGCCACAAGGCCTGCAATCGGCGCAATTTCTTGACAGGCGCGAGGTCGGCCGCCATAACGGCCGCCGCGCGGCGACCGCAAAGCTCCGCGCGCCGCGAAACCCCAAATCGACTGAAAAGAAGCCGATCCGGCAATGGTCCGAGCATCGGGATCGAACACGAGGGAAGACGATGTTCGCAGTCATCAGAACCGGCGGCAAGCAGTACCGGGTTGCCGCCGAAGATGTGATCAAGGTCGAGAAGGTCCGGGGGGAGCCTGGCGAGATCGTCCAGTTCGGCGAAGTTCTGCTGGTCGGCGGCGACAATGTCACCCTCGGCGCACCGACCATCTCCGGCGCTTCGGTTGCCGCCGAAGTTTTGCAGCAAGGGCGCGGGCCGAAGGTCATTGCCTTCAAGAAGCGCCGCAGGAAGAACTCGCGCCGAAAGCACGGCCACCGGCAGGAATTCACGCTCGTGCGGGTGACCGAGATCCTGACCGAGGGGGCTAAGCCGAGCAAAGCCGCCGGTTCCCGCCGCAAAGCGAGATCGCAAGCCGCGGAAGCTCCTGCGGATCCCGCAATGCCAGGCGCAGGAGCGGACGCCATTTCCGGCGAGAAGACGTGATGATTTCGTCACAAAGGCGCATTATATAGGGGCCACCGAGGAGCTTGAGCCATGGCTCACAAGAAAGCAGGCGGATCGTCCCGCAACGGCCGTGATTCCAACAGTCAGCGGCTTGGTCTGAAGATTTTCGGCGGCCAGCAAGTGCTTGCCGGCAACATCATCGCGCGTCAACGCGGAACAAAATGGCACCCGGGCCCGAACGTCGGATTGGGCAGGGACCACACGCTGTTTGCCTTGATCAACGGCCGCGTCGAGTTTCGTGCCAGGGCCAAAGGCCGCGTCTACGTATCGGTTCTCGCGGTGGCGCCGGAAGCCGCGGCGCAATAGTCGGCGCACGTTCTCGCGGCCCGCCGGCCCCATCGACCAAGGCCCCTTTCGGGCGCCTGAACGCACTTGCAGCATAAATGGTGTAAGGAAAGGGGCATCGGCACTTCGGCCGCGACCGGCCTGCCGCGGCCGCCATCGAATTTGTCAATAGGATCTCGCGCATGTCGCGTCAGGACACCAATGCAGCCTTCGCCCGCAGCTCCTTCCTCTATGGCGGCAACGCCGAATACATCGAAGATCTATACGCTCGCTTCGAGCACGATCCCGGCAGCGTCGACGCCGGTTGGCAGGAATTCTTCCGAGCGCTCAAGGACGATCGCGCCGGCGCGCAACAGGCCGCGCACGGCCCCTCCTGGCAGCGGGCGGACTGGCCGCAGCCCGCGCGCAGCGAGCTTTTTTCGGCACTCTCCGGCGATTGGCAGGAGGCTCACAAGGCACTTGGCGACAAGGTCGCTGCGCGAGCCCAAGCCGCTGGCGTCGAGCTCTCCGCCGCCGATGTTCAGCAGGCGACCCGCAATTCCATCCGCGCCTTGATGCTGATCCGCGCTTACCGCGCGCGCGGCCATTTCCACGCCGATCTCGATCCGCTCGGCCTCGAGCCCCGCAAGGACGAGGAGGATCTCGATCCGCGCTCCTACGGGTTCACCGACGCTGACCTCGATCGCAAGATCTTCCTGGATCGGGTGCTCGGTCTGCAATTCGGCACCTTGCGTGAAATCCTGGCGATCCTGCAGCGCACCTATTGCCAGACGCTGGGCGTGGAATTCATGCACATCTCCAATCCGGCGCAGAAGAGCTGGATGCAGGAGCGCATCGAGGGCCCGGACAAGGAAATCACGTTCACGCCCGAGGGCAAGCGCGCCATCCTCAACAAGTTGATCGAGGCCGAAGGTTTCGAGAAATTCTGCGACCTGAAATTCACCGGCACAAAGCGCTTTGGTCTCGACGGCGGAGAATCGATGATCCCCGCGCTCGAGCAGATCATCAAGCGCGGTGGAGCGCTCGGCGTGCAGGACATCGTCATCGGAATGGCCCACCGCGGCCGACTCAACGTGCTGGCGCAGGTGATGAGCAAGCCGCACCGCGCCATTTTCCATGAGTTCAAAGGCGGCTCCTCGACGCCCAACGAGGTCGAAGGCTCGGGCGACGTGAAGTATCACCTCGGTGCGTCCTCCGATCGCGAGTTCGACGGCAACCGCGTGCATCTCTCGCTCACCGCAAATCCGTCGCATCTTGAAATCGTCAATCCGGTGGTGCTCGGCAAGGTGCGCGCCAAGCAGGACCAGCTCGGGGCCACGCGCGAGGACCGTTCCATGGTGATGCCGCTGCTCATTTCCGGCGATGCCGCGTTCGCCGGTCAGGGCGTCATTGCCGAGTGCTTCGGTCTGTCCGGATTGCGCGGACACCGCACCGGCGGCTCCGTGCATTTCATCATCAACAATCAGATCGGGTTCACCACCTATCCGCGCTATTCACGGTCCTCACCTTATCCGTCCGATGTCGCCAAGATGATCGAGGCGCCGATCTTTCACGCCAATGGCGATGACCCGGAGGCGGTGGTGTTTGCCGCCAAGGTCGCGACCGAGTTCCGGCAGAAATTCCAGCATCCCGTCGTCATCGACATGTTCTGCTACCGGCGCTATGGGCATAATGAAGGCGACGAACCGTCGTTCACGCAGCCGCTGATGTACAAGGCGATTCGCAATCATCCTTCCACCAGCGAGATCTACGCGAAGAAGCTCGTGGCGGAGAACGTCATCTCCGAAGGTGAAGTGGAGAGGATGCGGGCGGACTGGCGCGCCAGGCTCGATGTCGAGCTCGAAGCGAGCGGAGGATACAAGCCCAACCGCGCCGACTGGCTCGACGGGCGTTGGACCGACATCAAAGCGGCGCGCGATGTCGATGACCCGCGCCGCGGCCTGACCGGGGCGCCGCTCGATGCGCTCAAGGCCATCGGCGAGAGAATCACCGCGATCCCGCAAGGCTTTCGCGCCCACCGGACCATTCAGCGGTTTCTGGAAAACCGCCGCAAGGCGATCGAGACCGGGCAAGGAATCGACTGGGCAACGGCCGAGGCGCTGGCGTTCTGCTCGCTCATGCGCGAGGGGCACCCGGTTCGGCTATCCGGCCAGGACACCGAGCGCGGCACCTTCTCGCAACGCCACTCTGTCTTGGTCGACCAGGACAACGAGGAGCGCTACATCCCCTTCAACAGCCTCGGTGAGGGTCATGCGCGCTTCGAGGTCATCAACTCGATGCTGTCGGAAGAGGCGGTAGTCGGGTTCGAGTACGGCTATTCGCTTGCGGAGCCCAACGCGCTCACGCTCTGGGAGGCGCAATTCGGCGACTTCGCGAATGGCGCGCAAGTGGTGTTCGACCAGTTCGTCTCCTCAGGCGAGCGTAAATGGCTGCGAATGTCGGGCCTCGTTTGCCTGCTTCCGCACGGCTACGAGGGGCAGGGGCCCGAGCATTCCTCGGCCCGGCTTGAGCGGTTTTTGCAGATGTGCGGCGAGGACAATATGCAGGTCGCGAACTGCACCACGCCGGCCAACTACTTTCATATCCTGCGCCGGCAGCTCAAGCGCAACATCCGCAAGCCGCTCATTCTGATGACGCCGAAGTCGCTTCTGCGCCACAGGCGGGCAGTATCGCGGCTCGATGAAATGGGACCGGACACGACGTTCCACCGGCTCCTTTGGGACGACGCTCAGATGCTGGCGGACGAGAAGATCAAGCTCGTGGCCGACGACAAGATCCGGCGGGTGGTGATGTGCTCGGGCAAGGTCTATTACGATCTCTACGAGGAGCGCGACAAGCGCGGCATTGACGATGTCTATCTGCTGCGCGTCGAGCAGCTCTATCCGGTTCCACTCAAGGCCCTGGTGCAGGAGCTCGGTCGCTTCCGCCAGGCGCAGTTCATGTGGTGCCAGGAGGAGCCGCGCAATATGGGCGCCTATTCCTTCATCGAGCCGTATCTCGGATGGGCGCTGCACCAGATCGGGGCGCCGAGCGAGCGGCCGAGCTATGCTGGGCGGCCGGGCTCTGCGGCGACCGCAACCGGTCAGATGTCGCAGCATCTCAAGCAGCTGCACGCGCTGTTGGATGAAGCCCTCGGATAGCGGACGACAGTGAACAGACGACAGACCATCGAGATCAACAAGGAGAGAACGAAGAATGATGTTCATCCGTCGTCCGTCGTCCGTCGTCCGCCGTCTTTGGGGGTTGCACCATGGCTGAGATCCGCGTGCCCACGCTCGGCGAGTCGGTCACCGAGGCCACCATCGGCAAATGGTTCAAGCATCCAGGCGATGCGGTTTCGGTCGATGAGCCGCTGGTGGAGCTCGAGACCGACAAGGTGACGATCGAAGTGCCGGCGCCGGCCGCTGGCGTGCTGGGTGAGATTGCCGCCAGGGACGGCGAGACGGTGGCGGTCGGCGCTTTGCTTGGCGAGATCAAGGAGGGAGTGGGGGCGCCCAGCAAGACCGCCGCCGCGCCGCTCGGGCGGCCGGATCAAAAGACGGACACCACGGCGCCCATCAACGCTGCGGAGGAAGAGCCGCGTCCGCGTCCGCAGTCGAAGCTGCCAAACGTGCCCCCACCACCCGCCGCCATGCCGCTGGCGCCGTCGGTGCGCAAGATCGCAGCCGAGAAGGGCGTCGACCCCGCTACCGTCCCGGGCTCCGGCAAGGACGGGCGCATCACGAAGGCAGACATGCTGGCGGCGATCGAGCGCGCCGCCGCTGCGCCGACACCGATTGCGCAGCCGTCGGCGGGCGTTTCGCTGCGCGCTCCGACGCCGGCCGACGATGCCGCGCGCGAGGAGCGCGTGAAGATGACGCGGCTGCGTCAGACCATCGCGCGCCGGCTCAAGGAGGCGCAGAACTCGGCCGCCATGCTCACGACCTTCAACGAGGTCGACATGAGCGCGGTGATGCATCTGCGCAACCAATACAAGGACCTGTTCGAGAAGAAGCACGGCGTGAAGCTCGGCTTCATGGGGTTCTTCGTGCGCGCGTGCGTGCAGGCGCTCAAGGATATTCCCGCTGTCAATGCCGAGATCGACGGCAGCGACATCATCTACAAGAATTACTATCACATCGGGGTGGCAGTCGGCACCGAGCGCGGACTGGTCGTTCCGGTGGTGCGCGACTGCGATCAAAAGTCGCTGTCGCAGATCGAGAGCGAGATCGCTGGGTTCGGCCGACGTGCGCGCGACGGCACGCTCAAGATCGAGGAGATGCAGGGCGGCACCTTCACCATCAGCAACGGCGGCGTCTACGGCTCCTTGATGTCGACCCCCATTCTCAATGCGCCGCAATCCGGCATTCTCGGCATGCACAAGATCGAGGAGCGCGCCGTCGTCGTCGCCGGCAAGATCGAGGCGCGGCCGATGATGTACCTTGCGCTGAGCTATGATCATCGCATCGTCGACGGACGGGAGGCCGTGATGTTTCTCGTGCGGGTCAAGGAAATGCTGGAGGATCCGGCGCGGCTGGTGCTCGATTTGTGATCCAATGCCCTACGACCTCATTGTGATCGGCTCCGGACCCGGCGGATACGTCTGCGCCATCCGTGCTGCCCAGCTCGGAATGAAAGTGGCGGTGATCGAGAAGGACGAGACGTTTGGCGGCACCTGCCTCAATGTCGGCTGCATCCCCTCGAAGGCGCTGCTGCATGCTTCCGAGCTTTATGACGAGGCCGGCCACCTGTTCGAGCGGATGGGCATCAGGGTCGGAAAGCCGAAGCTCGACCTGCCGGGCATGATGAAGTTCAAGGACGAGGCCGTGGAGGGCAACGTCAAGGGGGTCGCCTACCTGTTCAAGAAGAACAAGATCGAAATCGTTTCAGGGGTCCGGCCGGATAGCCGCTCAAGGAGCAGTCGAGGTGGCGCACGCCGGTGGCAAGAGCGAAAGACTGGATGCTCGTGCCATCGTGATCGCGACCGGATCGGACGTGGCGCGCCTTCCCGGCATCGAGATCGACGAGAAGCGTATCGTGTCGTCCACCGGCGCGCTGGCGCTCGCCAAGGTGCCGGAGCGGCTGCTCGTCATCGGCGCCGGCGTGATCGGCCTGGAGCTCGGCTCGGTGTGGCGCCGCCTCGGCTCCGAGGTCGTTGTGGTGGAGTTCCTCGATCGCATTCTGCCGGGCATGGACAGCGAGCTGTGCCGGCAATTCCATCGCATTCTGGAAAAGCAGGGGACGATGTTCAAGCTGTCGTCGAAGGTCACCGGCGTCGCGGCCGCGGGGAAGATGCTGCGCGCGAACGTCACTCCCGCGAACGGCGGCGCCCCGCAATCGATCGAGGCCGATGTCGTGCTCGTGTCGATCGGCCGCATGCCGCATACCGAGGGGCTCGGGCTCGAGGGCGCTGGGGTGAAGACGGACAACAAGGGCCGCGTTATCGTCGATGAGCATTTCGCCACCAACGTGTCCGGCATCTACGCCATCGGCGATGTCATCGCGGGGCCGATGCTTGCGCACAAGGCGGAAGACGAGGGAGTGGCAGTGGCAGAGATCCTGGCGGGTCAGGCCGGCCACGTGAACTACGACGTGATCCCTAACGTGGTCTATACGTCCCCGGAGATCGCCTCGGTCGGCAAAAGCGAGGAGGAGCTACGAGAAGCCGGCATCAATTATGCCGTCGGCAAGTTTCCCTTCACCGCCAATAGCCGGGCCAGGGTGAATCTTGCGACCGAAGGCTTCGTCAAGATATTGGCCGATGCCAGGACCGACCGCGTGCTCGGCGTCCATATCCTCGGTGCCGATGCCGGCAACATGATCGCAGAAGCCGCCGTGGCGATGGAGTTCGGCGCCGCCGCCGAGGATATCGCGCGTACCTGTCATCCCCATCCGACGCTGAGCGAAGCCGTCAAGGAGGCGGCGCTTGCGGTAGGCAGGCGCGCAATAAACATGTGAGGGCGGACAGTCCGTTTATCTTGACTTGCTTATTTTGACTTGGACGGTCCCGGACCGATCCCGACGAGGGACGCCGTCGTTGGAGTGACCGAAACGCGCGCGCCCGTGGCAGTCGAAGTCGGCTCGAGGTAGGCACTTAGGACGAAGAGACCGAGGGTGAGGAACGCGCCAACAGTTACAAAGTACTTTAAAAGGGGCATAGACACCGCTCTCCGATGCAGGCCCCTCCGGTCTTTTGTTCGATACCCGACGCAATAATACGTTGCTCCGCGGCAAAATGGAAGTCCCGCGCGCGAATTGTCGGCGATAGGTATATTGTATCGGTGTACTGGGGGTTGTGCGGCGAAAAGCGCGGTGGCGCGATCACGCGCCGGCGACCCTTACTTTTGACGCAGCCGCGTCGTAGGGTTGCAAATGCGTCGATTGCTGCGTCCATTCCTCTTCCTGCTGGCGCTGGTCTTTCTGTTCGAAGCCTGGCTGTGGGAACGCCTGGAGCCGCTTGTCGCGTGGCTCGTGGCGCGCATTCCGCTGCGCGAGCTCAGGGCCAAACTCTCCGCTTGGATCGAACGGTTGCCGCCGCGGGGCGCCATCGTCCTCTTCGCCGTGCCTGCGGTCTGCGTCCTGCCAATGAAGTTTCTCGGTCTGTGGCTGCTGGCGCGCGGCCAGTGGCTTGCTGCGCTGAGCGTGCTTGCTCTGGTCAAGGTCGTGACCCTCGGCGTCACCGCTTTCATCTTCGAGCTCACCCGCGACAAGCTCTTGCTGATCCCTTCCTTCCGCTGGCTCTACGACCACGTTCTCGCCGGGCTTGCCTGGGCGCACGCCCTGATCGACCCGGTCAAGCGCCGGCTCAGGACCGCCCTGCGTGCATTTGCGCCCAAACGTGCAGGGCGAACGCTGCGGCTCCTTGCCCGCATCCGCCGGCGAGCACAAATATCGCGCGCTGCCGCGTGATGTTCCGCAATACCGCTCTCAATGCTTGCCGGCTTGGAAGAAGTGCGAGAACCAATGCGCTGCATCGTGCAGCGCGTCGGGTGCAAGCAGGCCGAGAGTGGTGAACATGATGCCAATAACGCCGATCCCCGCGGCGCCATAGGCGAGCGCCATCATGCCGGTGATGACCGCCGCCGAGGCCAAGACGATGCCGATCTGATACGCCGCGGATCCGAATTCATAGTTGTGGTAGCGCGCCATGGCCCTATCGCGCTCGCGCTCGAATTGCTCGGCTTTTGCCCTCAGCTCCTGGCGTCCATCCTGCTCCTTCGGGTCGGACTCGTAGCGTTTGACGGTCGCATTCCACTTGTCGATCTGTTCGCTCATCGCGGCCTTGAAAGGCTCGTCCGGTCGCGTGCGCACTTCGACCGCCAACGCCTCAGCGGCCGTGCGCAGGGTCGTCTGCCGCACCGTTTTTGCCTGGAAGAAATTCCAGGTGTCCGAGGCCTTGATATTGAGCTCGATTCCGATCGTCTGCGCGTTCTTGCCGAGGGTCTCCGATATCGCAAGGAACAGCGCAAGGACGGCGATCAGCAGCGCAATCCTCTTGTTCTGGTTTTGCGCGGGCTTCTCCTCGTGCCCCCCGCCATGCTCATGCTCGAGCCGGTGCTGCACCTCATGCTGAACCGCATGCACGCCATGGCTCATGTCACCCTCCGGGCTGGACTCGCCAGGACGATGTATCGCATGGGCGCTGCTTCGCAAGGCCGCGGTCCGTGCTAACGCCTCCCGCGGGGGAAAACGCCCGTCACGCGCGGGGATGGGCGTTGCGATATGCCTCGAGCAGTCGTTGCGTATCGACGGCGGTGTAGATCTGCGTGGTCGACAAGGACGCGTGGCCGAGCAACTCCTGCACCGCGCGCAGATCGCCGCCACGGGCGAGCAGATGCGTTGCGAAAGAGTGCCGCAGGGCATGCGGCGTTGCCGTCGCGGGCAATCCCAGCGCGCCGCGCATGCGCGCCATCGCGAGTTGCAGGATGCGGGGCGAGAGCGGTCCGCCTCTGGCACCGACGAACAAAGGCCCTTCCGCGGGCAGGTCATAGGGGCAGACCGCGACGTATTCAACAATGGCGCTTGCGACCTGCGGCAATACCGGGACCACGCGCAGCTTGTTGCCTTTGCCCTTGACGCTGATGCTGTCGGTATCGCCGCCTGCGGAGATGTCCTTGCGCTTGAGACCGAGCGCCTCCGAGATGCGCAGGCCCGAGCCGTAGAGCAAAGCGAGCACGGCGGCGTCACGCGCGAGAATCCACGGTTCGCGCTCCTCGCCGGCACGAGGGGCGGTCGTGGTGATGTGCTTCGCGCTCGCAATGGAGAGCGGCCTGGGCAGCGTCTTCGCCAATTTCGGCCCGCGCACGGCCGCGAGCGCGCCGATGCTCCCCTTCCCGTTCCGCTCCAGGAAGCGCGCAAACGAGCGCGCGCCGGCGAGCATGCGCATCAAGGAACGGCTGCTGACGTCATCGGCGCGGCGCGCCGCCATGAAGGCGCGCACGTCGAGCGGCTTCAATCGCGCAAGCGTCGCAAGCGTTACCCTGCTGCCGAGGTGGCGGGAGATAAAGCCCAAGAATTGAGTAACGTCGCGCGCATAGGCCTCGACCGTCCTCGGCGACAGTCGCCGTTCGCCCGACAATTGGCGCAGCCAACGCGCGAGCTCGGCCGCGAGCTCGGCGGATGCAAAGGGAAATTGCGTGGCAGCGGATGCCGTCATACGCACCTTATTGCATCCTTTCCTTCAACCTTCCTTAACCGCACCGTCGCGTTCACATGGTCGCCTGCAGCGTCTCGTCGCTTTGCTGCCACTCGCCGGTCGCGATCTGCTCGACCGCGACGACGGCGAGGAACATGAGAATCCCGAGCAGGCTGAGAACCAGGATGCCGGCGAACATCAGCTCGGTGTCCAGCGCAATATTGGCGGCATTGATCACGTAGCCCAGTCCCTCTCCTGCGGCGACGAACTCGCCGACCACCGCTCCTACGATCGCCAGCGTGATCGAGATCTTGAACGCGGCGAAAATATAAGGAAGCGCCCAGGGCAGGCTGATCTTGAGGAATTTTTCGCTGGTCGTGGCGCCCAGAGAATCCATGTACTGCAGCAGCTCGACCTCCACCGAGCTCAATCCTTTTGCGGTATTGATGACGATCGGGAAGAACGCGACCAATGCAGCGATGACGATCTTGGGCGTGATGCCGAATCCGAACCAGATGAGAAACAGCGGCGCGAACGCCACCTTCGGCAATACCTGAGCCGTCACCAGAAAGGGGTAGGTCAGCTCGCGCACCGCGCGCGAATAG
Source organism: uncultured Alphaproteobacteria bacterium (assembly GCA_963820365.1). Taxonomy (GTDB): domain Bacteria; phylum Pseudomonadota; class Alphaproteobacteria; order Rhizobiales; family Xanthobacteraceae; genus VAZQ01. The sequence goes on from CAWFZR010000011.1 coordinate 28,281, forward strand.
GAGATGGCGACCGCCAGAATGAAGCCCGAGAGCACGGCCGCCGCAAACCCGAGTGCGATGGCGACGGAGGTGGGCCAGGTGTTTGCGAGCAGCAAGTCGCGTTGCTCCCAGATCTTGGCGAATATCACCGAGGGAGCGGGCAGGATGACCGGCCTGGCATGCAGCAGGCGCACCGCCGCCTCCCACAACCCGAAGAACGCGGCGAAGACGAATGCCTGCCCGGCGATCAACGACATTCTGCCTTTCAACATTGAGTCGGGCCTTTCGATGTCCACGCGCCCAGCGCGCAGGTGGTGGCGGATATGCTGCGTGATCTCGGCAAAGCGCGGCAAGCCGCGGATAGATTCGGTGCGCGGCCGCTCGAACGGCACGTCGATCCTCTCGATGACCCGCCCGGGCCGAGCGGAGAGGACCAGGATTTTTTCCGACAGCAGCACCGCTTCGGGAATGCTGTGCGTGATGAACACCACCGTGGTGTCGATGCGCGCCCACAGCCGCAGCAGCTCGTCCTGCATGACCTCGCGGGTGATCTCATCGAGAGCGGCAAAAGGCTCGTCCATCAGCAGGATGCGCGGTTGGAACACGAGCGCGCGCGCAAGCGACACGCGCTGCTGCATGCCGCCTGAGAGCTCGTGCGGATGGCGCTCCTCGAAGCCCTTGAGGCCCACGATCTCCAACCAACGGCGTGCCTCCCCTTCGCGCTCCTGCGGGCTCATCTGCTTTCGCGTCACCTCCATGGTGAGCATCACGTTCTCGAGCGCAGTGCGCCAGGGGAGCAGCATCGGGCGCTGGAAGACGTAGCCGATGTGCCCGGTCATCGCCGCCTCTTTGCGCGGCCGGCCATCGAAGCAGACCTCCCCCGCGCTTGGCGCCAATACGCCGGAAAGAACTTTCAGAAGCGTCGTCTTGCCGCAACCGGAAGGTCCGACCACGGTGAGGAACGACCGGGGCGCAATTTGTGCGCTGATATGCTCCAGCGCCGTCAGCGGGCCGTCCGGCGTGCGGAACCGCACCGATATGTTCTGGATGTCGATCGCTGGGGGCTTCTTCACCGGCTCGCTCGACGCTAATTTAGTCAGCTTTTTCGGCGTCGCGGCAGTCGCAAGAGCATGCGCGCTTCCGGCACCGCGCCGACGTCCATTGACCGCAGGAACCATTTGACCGCGGGACCGAGCATGCGTTGCTTGTCACAAGGCGGCTTTTCCAGCACAATAGAAGAAGCGCGAAATGTGCGTCAACACGGCGTATTCGCCATCACCCGTCGGCCGCGGCTTGGGTTCAACGCGCAAGAGGCCAACATGTCGAGTGACGATTTCGTTCCCGATCGCGAGCGAGCTGCAGCGGCGGACGCCGAGATTCCGATCATCGATATCTCGCCATTCGCCGTCGCGCCCGGCGGCAAACATGCCGTCGTCGCCGCAATTGCCCGCGCGTGCGAGCAGGTTGGATTCTTCGGCATCGTCGGTCATGGCGTCGACGATGCGACCCTGGCTGCCATCTACCGGGAAGGTCGCGCGTTCTTCGCGCTTGACGCGAGAAGAGAAGATGCAGATCGCCCGACCCGCGCCCGGGCGTGAGCCGTGGATACAACAGCCTCGCCGATCAAAGTCTCGGCAACACGCTGGCGGCCGGCGTGCCTCCCGATTTGCAGGAGAGCTTCGCCATCGGTCCGCTCAATCCCGGCAATGGGCCATACTGGACCGATCGGTCATGGCTCCATTCATTTTCATCCCAACCTGTGGCCGAGTCGGCCGGTTGGATTCCGCACCGCGGTCACCGCCTATTATCAGGCCATGGAAAATCTCACCGCGCGGCTCGCGCAAATGTTTGCGCTGGCACTCGATCTTCCCGAGGATTTCTTCGCTGACAAGATCGATCGCCACGTCAGCACGATGCGTCTGAATTTCTATCCGGCGCAGCCGGTCGCGCCGCTGCCCGGGCAAATCCGCGCCGGTGCGCATTCGGACTACGGCGCATTCACGATTCTGCGCACGGAGGCGGCGCCGGGCGGCCTGCAGGTCGTTCGCCGTGGCGGCACCTGGATCGACGTGCCGAACATTGCGGACGGTTTCATCGTCAACATCGGCGACCTGCTGATGCGCTGGACCAACGATCGCTGGGTCTCGACGCATCCATCGCGTGATCAATCCGCCGGAAACGGTTCGCGCCAACAGCCACGCGGATGTCGGTCGCATTCTTCCAGGTTCCCAACCATGACGTCGAGGTGCGTTGCTTCGACAGCTGCGCCGGGGCGGGCAATCCGCCGCGCTACGCGACCGACCACCGCGGGCGCGCATTGGCGCGCCAAGATTCTTGCCGCCCGCGGCGAGCGACCCGCAGCTGCGGCCGAGCGGCCTCTGGCGGCCGCCGGTTGATGAAGAGAGCACGTCGGTTGAGCAAAAGCGCGAAACAACGAGGTACGAGATGAAGCGGCGGAGAATTTTCGCGGGCGCCCTGGTCATTGCAATGGCGGGTTTCCTGCATCCGGCAAACGGCCCAGGACAAAGTTACGCTGCGGCTCGACTGGGTGTTCGGAACCGAGCATTCGGGCGTGTGGGCGGCCCAGGAGAAGGGCTTCTTCAAGGACGAGAATCTCGACGTCCGCGTTCTTCCCGGTGAAGGATCGAGCGTGACCGTCAAGCTGGTCGGCACCGGCGACGTCGATTTCGGCTACGCCACGGCCGATCAGGCGCTGCTCGCCTATTCGCGCGCGCTTCCGGTCGTGACCACGGCGGTGATCCTGCAAAGCAGCCCGACCGGCATCGTTTTCCCGAAAAGCACCGGGATCAAGAAGCTGACGGATCTCTACGGCAAGCGGCTCGGCCTCCAGCTCAAGAGCGCGGTCGAGCGTCAGTGGCGCGTGGTCGCCAAGATGCAGAACATCGACACAACAAGATCAACGAGGTGCCCGCCGATCTCGCCGTGGCGCAGCTCATCATCGCCGGCCGGATCGATGCGGGGGTCGCGTTCTTCTTCAACGACGGCATCCGGCCTATCGTCGAAGGCATCGACATGGATTGGCTTCTGTTCCGTGACCTGGGTCTGCCCATGTACAGCTCGAGCCTGATCGTGAATGCCGCGACGATCGAGAAGAAGCCGGATCTGGTCGCGCGTTTCACGCGCGCATTCGTCCGCGGCTGGACCTATGCGAAGGCTAATCCGGACGAGGCGTTCGCGCTCACGATCAAGGCGCAGCCCACCCTCGACAACAAGTACAACAAGATCAAGCTGCCGGCGGTGCTGACCTTGCTCGACAGCGCCGCCACCCAGAAGAACGGCGTCGGCCATTCCGACCGCGCCGGCTGGGAGTCGCTGCAGAAGGCGCTCATCGACGTCGACCTGCTCAAGGAGCCGGTGGACCTCGACAAGGTCTACACCAACAAGTTCCTGCCGCAGCCGAGATCGTAGGGCGGGCCGGCCGTTCGGTTGGGTCTTTCGCGAAGGCCCGCCCATCGTCGAAGGTGGATAACCGCTTTGCAACCTGCAGGGAGGATGACAATGACGCTCAGACAGGTGCTGTATTCGACCGTGGCCACCATCGGTGTTGCTGCCGGCGGTCTTGCCGCCTTTGCGCCCGGGGTGCCGGCTCCCGCGAGCGCGCAGCAGGCGGCGGCGGTCGCCATCGACAACGACGACATCGGCGGCGTTGTGCGCAGCTCGAACGGGCCGGAGGCCGGCGTATGGGTGATCGCCGAGACCACCGACCTTCCCACCAAATATGCCAAGATGGTGGTGACCGACGATCAGGGGCGCTACGTCATCCCCGATCTGCCGAGGGCCAAGTACAAGATCTGGGTGCGCGGCTACGGGCTCGTCAACTCTCCGAAAGTCGATGGCGAGCCGGGCCAGCAGCTCAATCTGACCGCGGTCATCGCGCCCAACGAGGCGGCGGCAGCGAAATACTATCCCGCGATCTATTGGTACACGATGATGAAAATTCCGGCGGCGAGCGATTTCGGCGGCAAGACCGACATTCCTGAGAAGATCACGCAGGCCGACTGGCTCCGGCAGATGAATAACGTCGACTGCATTGGCTGCCATCAGCTCGGGCAGGAATCCACGCGTACGATCCCGGCGGCGCTCGGGGAGTTCAAGTCGGGAGAGGACGCCTGGAAGCGTCGCATCCAATCCGGCCAGTCCGGGGAGATGATGACGAACCGGATAGCAGGGCAGTTCGGCGGCGCACCGTTCAAGTATTTCGGCGATTGGACCGACCGCATCGCCAAGGGCGAGCTGCCGAAGGTGAAGCCGACGCGGCCGCAGGGCGTCGAGCGCAATGTCGTCGTCAGCTCATGGGAGTGGAGCACCGACAAGCATTATCTGCACGACCTCATCGCTTCGGATCGGCGCCATCCGACCGTAAATGCCTATGGGTCCCTCTACGGCTCGCCGGAATACTCGACCGACAACATGCCGATCCTGGATCCGAAGACAAGCAAGGTGACGATCTTCAAGATGCCGGTGCAGGATGCCAACATGCCGGAATTGCTCGGCCCCGGCCATGCCGCCGCCCTGAAGCCGCTGCAGGCGTCGCCCTATTGGGGCGAGGAGAAGATCTGGGACACCCGGGCCAACAACCACAACGCCATGCTCGACAAGCAGGGCAGGGTGTGGATGGCGGCGACGGTGCGCGGCATGGACAACCCGGCCTTCTGCAAGAAGGGGTCGGACCATCCATCGGCCAAGGTCTTCCCGCTCGAACGATCGCCGCGTCAGGTGGCGATGCTCGATCCCAAGACCATGAAATACACCTTCGTCGACACCTGCTTCGGGACCCATCACCCGCAGTTCGGATATGACGCCAACGACACGCTGTGGCTCAGCGGCACCGGCCAGGTGGCGGGCTGGCTCAACACCAAGACTTTCGACGAGACCGGCGATGCCGCGAAGGCGCAGGGCTGGTCGCCGTTCGTGCTCGACACCAACGGCAACGGCAAGCGCGACGACTACGTCGAGCCCAACCAGCCGGTCGATCCCGCCAAGGACAAGCGGATCGTGCCCGGTTCGGGGCCCTACGCGGTGATGCCGAGCCCCGTTGATGGCTCGATCTGGTACACCGTCGGCGTGTTCGCCGGGGCGCCGGGCTTCCTGCGCTTTGATCCTGCGACCGGATTGTCGGAGGTCTACAATGTGCCGAAGCCCGCCTTCGGCATCCGCGGCGGCGACATCGACAAGAACGGCGTCGTCTGGGGCTCGCTTTCGAGCGGCCACCTCGGCAGCTTCGACCGCCGCAAGTGCAAAGGTCCGCTCAACGGGCCGACGGCAACCGGCGACCATTGTCCGGAAGGCTGGACGTTCCACAAATATCCCGGCCCCGGCTTCGAAGGGTTCGAGAATACGAGCGCGGAGGCGAGCTACTACACCTGGGTCGACCAGCACAACACGCTTGGTCTCGGCGAGAACATTCCGATGTCCACCGCCAACCTCCAGGACGGCTTTGTCGCGCTCAAGGACGGCCAGATGATCTCGCTGCGCGTGCCCTACCCGATGGGCTTCTACGCCAAGGGCTTCGACGGGCGCATCGACGATCCGAACGCGGGCTGGAAAGGACGCGGCCTGTGGACCACCAACGGCGACCGTACCCCATGGCTGATGGAGACCGGCAAGGGCAGCAAGCCGCGCGCCGTGCACATCCAGCTGCGGCCCGATCCGCTGGCACACTGACGCACGCGCGATCTGAGTGACGATGTTGCGTCGGGCGCGGCGACCGCCGCGCCCGGCGCATCTGGTGCGACAAGCAAACAGCAAGCATTCTCGTTTGGCTTACGTGGAGCACTGTGTCCCGCGCCGCTCATTCCGCCTTGATCTTCGCGTCCGCCACGATCCTGGCATTGGTGGCGGCGTCTTCGCGCATGCGCCGGCCGAGCGCCTCGGGGCTGCCGGCGATGATCTCGAACGATTGCGCCTTGAGGCTTTCCTGCACGTTCGGATCGCGCATGATCCTGACGATCTCGTCGTTGAGACGCGCGATCGCGGCAGCGGGCGTTCCGCCGGTCGCCAGAAGGCCAAACCACGACGAGACCGGCCGCATGCCGGCGATGCCGCCCTCCCGCAGCGTGGGAACATCGGGCAGATCGGTGGCGCGCTCGGCGTCGGTGACGGCGATGGCAAAGAGCTGTTGGCTTCTGATGAATGGCAACACCGCATTGAGCGGCGCCATCATCATGGGAACCTGGCCGGCCACAAGGTCGGTGACCGCCGGCTGGGTGCCCCGGTAGGGCACGTGCTGCAGTGGAATGCCGGCGGCGCGGGCCAGCAGCTCGCCGGCGAGGTGCGGCGGCGAGGCGATGCCCGGCGAGTTGTAGTTGAGGCCTGCCTTCGTCCCCTTCGCCAGCTCGAGGAACTGCGCCAGGTCGCGGGCGCCGAACCAGGGATGGACTGTGATCACCGTCGGCGTGCTTCCGAGCTCGATGAGCGGGGCGAAGTCCTTCAGCACGTCGAAAGGCAGGTCGTTGCGGAGCGCCGGCAGCGTGACGAGCGTATTCGACATGATCATCAGCGTGTGGCCGTCGGCCGGTGCGCGCGCCACCACTTCCGCTCCGATCACCCCCGAGGCGCCGGGCCGGTTCTCCACGATCACCGCCTGAGCGAGCGCCGGCGCGAGCTTGTTGGCGATGGTGCGCGCGAGCACGTCGAGGGTGCCGCCGGCCGGGAACGGCACGATGAACCGCAGCGGCCTCGTCGGGAACGCCGGCGTCTGCGCCGGCTGCGCAAGCGCCGGCGCCACGAGCAGGGCGAGGAGCCCGGCGACAGCGAGGGTGCGTGCGCTAAAGCGTGTGTCGGTGAAGTTGAACCACGCGATGCCACGGCTGCGACCTGCTCCCTCTCCCGTAGGGAGAGGGGTGGGGTGAGGGGTTTCGGTCTCTCTACATGATCTATCAGTGCTCCGGGCCCCCCTCACCCCCACCCTCTCCCCGAACGGGGAGAGGGAGCCCGGCAGAGCATGTGCGTTGTTGTGGATCAATCGCATCGAAACTCGCATTAGTGATCTTCACGCCTCGGTCTCGCGCAGGCGTATTCGCTCAGCCGGCCACCGGCGGGGCCATTCCGTCGATCTGCACGCGGAAACCCGAGCGCACGTTCGGCCAGTAATCCCAGATCGCCTTGTGCTGAGTGCATCGGTTGTCCCAGAAGGCAATCGAGTGATCACGCCAGCGGAAGCGGCAGGTCCATTCCGGCTTGTTGCAATGATCGATCAGGAATTGCAACACACGCTCGCCTTCGAGACGGGGCAACTCGTTGATCTTCGCGGTGAAGTCGGTGTTGACAAAGATCACTCTCTTGCCGGTGACCGGATGCTTGATGATGACCGGATGGACCGCGACCGGGGTGCCAGGTCCGAACACGCGCGTACCGTCGTGCGTGGCGGTCAATCCCTGAAGATAGCTCTTCATCGGCGCCGACAGCGCATCGTAGGCCGCATACATGCTCGCGAACATGGTGTCGCCGCCGCCATCGGGTGGGACGGTATGGTTGTAGAGCATGGTGCCGAGCGGTGGGATTTCCGCGCAGGACTGATCGCTGTGAAAATTCTCGCCCGATATCTGGGTCGAGGTCTCGTCGTAGTGGAACCTGCGCACGTACGGATTGTCGGTGGTCTTGCTGATGGTCGACTTGCCGACGTGGCTGCCGAGCGGGCCGAAATGGCCCGCCAGCCTGATCTGGTCGTCGAAACCGATCTTTTGCTCGCGGAAGAAGATCACCTGAAAGCGCGCGAACGCGTCGTGCAGCTCGGCGACCTGCTTGTTCGTGAGCGGCCTGGTAAGATCGACATTGCCGATCTCGGCGCCGATGTGGGGACTGGACGGGGTGACCGTGATCGTCTCGTAGGCCATGCCGGTATCCTTCGTGACCGCCGGGAAAACGGCTGCGCCGGGAACAATATCGCGATCCTTCCCGCTGTCGACTGCGAATCAGTCCGTAACCGCACCGCGGCTGGCGGGTGATACGAGCTTGATGTATTTCGCAAGCAGACCACTGCGGTAGCGAGGCTTGGGCGCCTTCCACAGCCGTCTTCGCCGGGCAAGCTCCTTTGCTCCGACGTTGAGCTGGATGAGATGCTTCTTGGCGTCGATGGTGATCGAAGTCACCTTCCTTCACCAGGGCGATCAATCCGCCCTCGTAGGCTTCCGGTGCGACGTGACCGACGACCATGCCCCAGGTTCCGCCGGAGAAGCGCCCATCCGTGAGCAGGCCGACCGATGCGCCGAGCCCCTGTCCGATGAGGGCGGAGGTCGGCGCCAGCATCTCCTGCATGCCGGGACCGCCCTTGGGACCTTCGTAGCGGATCACCACCACATCACCCGGCTTGATCTTCCGGGCCAGAATCGCCTGCGTGCATGCGGGCTCCGACTCGAACACGCGTGCCGGCCCGGTGATCGAAGTCTGCTTCAATCCGGTGATCTTGGCGACGCAGCCTTCCGGCGACAGGTTGCCCTTGAGAATCGCGAGGTGCCCTTGCTTGTACAGCGGGTTCGACCACGGCCGGATCACGTCCTGGCCCTCGCGCGGCTCGGCGGGAATGTCGCTCAGCATCTCGGCCATGGTCTTGCCGTGGATGGTCATGCAGGCGCCGTGCAGGACGCCGTTCACGAGCAGAATCTTCAGCACCTGCGGCACGCCGCCGGCCGCGTGGAAATCGGTCGCCACGTACGAGCCCGAGGGCTTGAGATTGCACAGCACCGGCACCTTGCGCCGTATGCGCTCGAAGTCGTCGATGCTCCATTTCACTCCCGCCGCGCTTGCGATGGCAAGATAATGCAGCACCGCGTTGGTCGAGCCGCCGGTCGCCATGACGAGTGCGACCGCATTCTCGATCGACTTTCTCGTGATGATATCGCGCGGCTTGAGATTCTTGCGGATCGCTTCGACCAGCACGCGCGCGGACTCGGCCGCGGAGTCCGCCTTCTCGGCGTCAGGCGATGCCATCTGTGACGAGCCGAGCAGGCTCATCCCGAGCGCCTCGAACGAGGAGGACATCGTGTTTGCGGTGTACTGGCCGCCGCAGGCGCCGACCGAAGGGCAGGCGTTCTTCTCGATGCCGTCGAAGTCCTCCTGCGACATCTTTCCGGCGGCAAACGCGCCCACCGCCTCGAACGGGCTCACGATCGTGAGCTTCTCCCCCTTCCACCACCCCGGCTTGATGGTGCCGGCGTAGACGAATATTCCCGGCACGTTCATCCGCGCCATCGCCATCATGCTTCCCGGCATGTTCTTGTCGCAGCCGCCGACCGCAACCACGGCGTCCATGCACTGGCCGTTGACCGCGACTTCGATGGCATCGGCAATCACTTCACGCGAGACCAGCGAATATTTCATGCCCTCGGTGCCCATGCCGATGCCGTCGGTCACCGTCGGAAAGCCGAAGACCTGCGGCATGGCTCCGGTTTCCTTGAGCGTCGCCATCACCCGGTCGACGAGAGGCTGGATGCCGGCGTTGCAGGGATTCATCGTAGAGTGGCCGTTCGCCACGCCGACGATGGGTTTCTGGAAGTCGCCGTCCGTGAAGCCCACGGCGCGCAACATCGCGCGGTTGGGTGAGCGGGCTACGCCCGCAGTGATGATTTGGGAGCGCCTGTTAAGGTCCGTCACCTCGATGTCCTTCCTTGCATTCCCGGAGCATAAAGCTTCAGCGGCGGCTCTGCCAGTTGGTGCGCACCCGCTTCGCTTCTCGCTTCCACGTCAGGCGGAAAACCCAACTCATCCTTGCGCATTTGACTCAGCCCATATCCCCGTGCTGGCATCAATTGGGCAGCTCTGAGACGGAGCGGAATCATGACATCGATCAGGATTGTTACGGCCGCGCTCGGTGCGGCGCTTTTGACCACGCCCGCTCTCGCGCAGGGCTCCAAGGTCGCGATCGGAATTTCCGGATGGACCGGGTTCGCGCCGCTTGTCTTTGCCAAGGAGAGCGGCATCTTCGCCAGCAATGGTCTCGACGTGAGCATCAAGAAGATCCCGCAGGCAAGCCGACATCTCGCCATCGCCTCAGGCGACATCCAGTGCGCGGCCACCACCGTCGAGACCTGGATCGTGTGGAATGCCAACGGCGTCGCCACCACCCAGCTGTTCCAGATGGACAAGTCGTACGGCGCCGACGGGATGGTCGTGCGCAACGCCATTGCATCCATCAAGGACGTGAAGGGCAAGACGGTCGCCGCCTCGGCGCCCGGCACCGCGCCTACTTCACGCTCGCCTGGTTCCTCAAGAAGAACGGGCTCACGATCAAGGACGTGACCGTCGTGACGATGGAGCCGGCCGCGGCGGCGCAGGCGTTCATCGCCGGGCAGAACGATGTCGCCATGACCTACGAGCCCTACCTCTCGGCCGTGCGGGAGAAGCCGGAAGCCGGGAAGATCATTGCGACCACGCTCGACTATCCGATGGTGATGGACACGTTCGGCTGCACCCCGAAGTTCATCGCGGAAAATGAAGCGGGGGTGAAAGCGCTGGTGAAGAGCTATTTCGACGCCATCGAGAGGATCAAGACCGACCCGGGCAAAGCCCATGAGATCATGGGCGCCGACGTGAAGCAAACCGGCGAGCAATTCGGCAATTCGGCGAAATACCTGCGCTGGCAGGACCGTGCCGCCAACCGGGCTTTCTTCACGGGCGAGTTCACCACGTTCAACAAGGAAGCGGCAGAGCTGTTGCTCGAGATCGGCGTCATCAAGCAGATCCCGGACCTCGGAAAGATTGCCGACACCCGCTTCATTCAGTGACTGGGCGCGGCGCTGGGCAATCGCACATGGCCGTTCAGCATGCTCCGTAGTACCTCCCCTGAAAGGGGAGGTCGGCGAGCGAAGCGAGCCGGGTGGGGATCGGCTGCAACAATCTCGCGCGTCGAAGCGACCCCACCCGACCGCCTGTCGCTTTGCTCCGGCGGTCGACCTCCCCTGAAAGGGGAGGTACACCGAGTTTGTTGCTCGCCCTATGCGATAGCCCAGCCTTGCAGGGTCGCTCATCGGGGGAGGCGCGCCTACAGTGCAAGCGTGAAATGAAGCCGCTTGCGCCCATCTCCAATACCGCCCGCCTGACGCTCGGCACCCTGTTCTTCGTCCTGTTCTTCGCCGCCTGGGGCTACGCCACGCTTGGCGGCCATGTCTCGAAGACCTTCCTGGCGAGCCCGATCACCATGGTCGAGGAGGGCTGGCTGCTGCTGACCAGGCACGGCTTCCTGGCCGATATCGGCATCACCATCTGGCGCGTGCTCGGCGGGTTTACCCTGGCGGCGCTGGTCGCGGTGCCGGTCGGCGTGCTGATGGGCGCCTACAAGCCGATCGAGGCGTTCCTCGAGCCGTTCGTCTCGTTTGCGCGCTACCTGCCGGCGTCCGCTTTCATTCCGCTGCTGATCTTGTGGGCTGGCCTCGGCGAGCTGCAGAAGCTGCTCGTAATCTTCATCGGCTCGGTGTTTCAGATCGTGCTGATGGTCGCGGTGACGGTTTCGGGCGTGCGGCGCGATCTGGTGGAGGCGGCGTTGACGCTGGGCGCGGGCGACCGCGGCATCCTCGGCCGCGTGCTGATCCCCGCCTCGGCGCCCGATATCGCGGAATGCCTGCGGCTGGTACTGGGCTGGGCGTGGACCTATGTGATCGTCGCCGAGCTGATCGGGTCCTCCTCCGGCATCGGCCACATGATCATCGACAGTCAGGCGCTGCTTGCCACCGGCCAGATCATCTTCGGGATCATCGTCATCGGCGTCATCGGGCTCATTTCGGATTTCCTCTTCAAGTGGGCGAACCGGCGGCTCTTTCCCTGGAGCCTCGCTTGAGCAAGCTGGTGATGAGGAACCTCTCGCGCGTTTTCCCGGGGGTGCGCGGGGGGCCGCCGACGCGCGCGCTCGAGCCGACCGATCTCGCCGTCGCGGACAACGACTTCGTCACTATCGTCGGTCCCTCGGGCTGCGGCAAATCCACCTTGCTGCGGCTTGTCGCCGGGCTCGATGCGCCGACCGCCGGCCAGATCATCCTCAGCGGCACGCCGGTCGCCGGCCCCGGTCCCGACCGCGGCATGGTGTTCCAGTCCTACACCTTGTTCCCCTGGCTTACGGTCGCCGACAACATCGCATTTGGCCTGCGCGAGAAGGGTATGCCCGTGCGCCGGCGCGATGAGGTCGTGCGCGAATGGCTCGGGCGGGTCGGGCTTGCCGGATTCGGGCAGCACCTTCCCAAGCAGCTGTCGGGCGGAATGCAGCAGCGCACGGCGATTGCGCGTGCTCTCGCCAACGACCCCGCGATCCTGCTGCTCGACGAGCCGTTCGGGGCGCTCGACAACCAGACCCGTGCGCTGATGCAGGAGCTTCTCCTCGGCATCTGGGAACGCGAGCGCAAGACCGTGCTGTTCGTCACCCATGACATCGAGGAGGCGATCTTCCTCGCCTCGCGCGTCATCGTCATGACGGCGCGGCCGGGGCGCATCAAGGCGGACGTGCCGATCGAGCTGCCGCACCCGCGGCATTACACCATCAAGACCAGCCCGGAATTTTCCGCGCTCAAGGCGCGGCTGACCGAGGAGATCCGGGTCGAGGCGATCGTCGCCGCCGAGGCGCATTGAGGGGCTGCTCGTCCGGTCGGTGTCGCGTTCATTTCTTGTCAGCGATGACACGGTCCGAGAGGCCCGCCGCGCGCCGGACGAAATCGAGGGGGCCGGAGAAGTCGAACGAATTGTAGACCGCAGCCAGGTGATTGAAGTGCGGCGCCTGCGCGAATTGCACGAAAGTGAGGCGGTGTCCGGCAAAATCCGAGTTGAGCAGGTCGCGCGCGAAAGCGAGCAGCTTGCGCCGATCGTCGGCCTGCCAATTCTCGTTGAGGCTGTAGAATTTCTTCAGCCAATCGCCGGAGCCCGGGGCCGAGAAGGCCGCTTCGTTCGGCGTCACGCAAATCTGGCCGCCACACAGCTCGCGCGCGATATGCATCATCTGCGGAAGATTTGCGCAAGCCAGGACCCGTCCCGCATATAACAACGACTGGTTCGGCATCAGCAAGCCGCCCGGGCTCTCCTGCGCGGTCGCGATCGACGCGGTCAGGTGCGCGTTGATCCCTTCGCGATAGCAGACGAGGTCGGCGAGTTTTTCCCGGACGGCCTGAAGCTTGTCCAACCCGGTCTGCCTGGCGTTCCAGAGCGCCGCGCCGATCATCATGTCGGCCACGTAGAGAATGCGCAGCGTGTAGGGAAACGCCGAGTAACGATGCAGCGTGCCGCGGATATACTGTGCGCCGCGTGTGTGCCGATAGAAGAACACGTCTTCCCAGGGGATGAGAACGTTGTCGAGGACCATCAGGAAATCGACTTCGTCGAACTTGTTCGCAAGCGGATAATCCATCGCGCTTGCACGCCCGACAAAACCTGACCGCGCGAAATGCTTCACGCCGGGCGCACCCATCTTGATGATGCCGCCCACCGCGTAGTCGGACAGCTTCTCATCGGTCCAGGCGCCGATCGTCGGCTTCAGGAACGCCTGATCTGCATAGCCGGCGGCGGTCTCGTATTTCGCTCCGCGGACGATGATCCCCGCATCCGTCTCCTTCACGACATGAACCATCATGTCGGGATCCTGTTCCTGCGGAGGCTTCGAACGGTCCCCCTTCGGATCGGTGTTGGCGGAGACGTGGAAGATGTCCTGCTCGGTCACGGCGTTGATGTGGCGTGTGATGTTGTCCCCGTAGCGCGGATCGATTTCGTTGAGAACGTCGCGGCCGTCATAGAGCGACCACATCTCGCCTATCGTCTCGTCACCGACGCGTGCCACGACGCCGTTGATCTCGTTCATGACCGCGTCCGTCGCGACCCACTTGTCGTGCCAGTCCTTTTGCTCGTGGGGCAGGCGGTTGAAAATCGAATGCCGCTTGCCGTCCGTTGCATAGGTCATAGTGGCGGCGTGGGCGTCCTCGTGCTGCATGTCGAATATGCGGGCTCGGATATCGATGATGGGCTTGAGAGACGGGTGCCTGGTGACGTCCCTGACCCGCTCGCCGTCAATCCAGACCTCGCGGTCGTCGCGAATGCCCTGTCGATATTGCTCGCCGGTCCGGATCATTGCATGTCCTGTCGAGTTGCTTCGGTGGGCAAAGGCGCGCCATCAAGCATGCACGCGTGGGCAAAATCGTGCGCGCGCCGTGCCCACGCGTCAACATTACGGCAAACGATTTTGCCCACCGTTGACCTTGCGGCCGTCACTCCAGGCTTGGCAGGTTGAGCCCGTGGGCTTTTGCGCACGCGATCGCCTCCTCGTAGCCGGCATCGGCGTGGCGCATGACGCCGGATGCCGGATCGTTCCACAGGACGCGCTCGATTCGGCGCGCGGCCTCCGCCGTGCCGTCGCACACGATTACCATGCCGGCATGCTGGGAAAATCCGATGCCGACGCCGCCGCCGTGGTGGAACGAAACCCAGGTGGCGCCGGAGGCGCAATTGAGCAGCGCGTTGAGCAACGGCCAATCGGAGACCGCGTCGGAGCCGTCCTTCATCGCCTCGGTCTCGCGATTGGGGCTCGCGACGGAACCCGAATTCGAGATGGTCGCGGCCGATCACGATCGGGGCCTTGAGCTCGTTGCGGGCCACCATCTCGTTGAAGGCAAGCCCGAGCCGGTGCCGGTCGCCGAGCCCGACCCAGCAGATGCGCGCCGGCAATCCCTGGAAGGGCGATCCGCGCCTTGGCCATGTCGAGCCAGTTGTGCAGGTGCGCATCGTGCGGCAACAGCTCCTTGACCTTGGCGTCGGTGCGGAAAATGTCCTCGGGATCGCCGGAGAGCGCCGCCCAGCGGAAAGGACCGACGCCGCGGCAGAACAGCGGGCGGATATAGGCGGGCACGAAACCGGGAAAGTCGAACGCGTCGCCGACGCCCATCTCCTTCGCCATCTGGCGGATGTTGTTGCCGTAGTCGAGGGTGGGCACGCCGCGGCGCCAGAGCTCGAGCATGGCGCGCACGTGAACGGCCATGGACTGCTTCGCGGCGGTCTCGACGCCCTGCGGATCGCTCTCGCGCCGCGCCTGCCAGTCGCCGAGCGCCCAACCCGCGGGGAGGTAACCGTTGATCGGATCGTGCGCCGAAGTCTGGTCGGTCACCGCATCAGGCCGCACGCCGCGCCGCACCAGCTCGGGCAGCATCTCGGCGGCGTTGCCAAGGACGCCGACGGAGAGGGGTTTGCGCGCAGCGCACGCGCGCTCGACCATCGCCAGCGCTTCGTCGAGGTCCTTTGCCTGCGCATCGAGATAGCCGGTCTTGCGCCGCATCTCGATGCGCGACGGCTGGCATTCGATCGCAAGCAGCGAGGCGCCCGCCATGGTCGCTGCAAGCGGCTGCGCCCCGCCCATGCCGCCGAGCCCGGCAGTGAGAATCCATTTGCCGGCAAGGCTGCCGCCGTAATGGCGCCGCCCGATCTCGGCGAAGGTCTCGTAGGTACCCTGCACGATGCCCTGCGAGCCGATATAGATCCACGAGCCCGCGGTCATCTGCCCGTACATCATGAGGCCTTTGCGATCGAGCTCGTTGAAATGACGCAGCGTTGCCCAGTGCGGCACGAGATTGGAGTTGGCGATCAGCACGCGCGGCGCGTCCGGCTGGGTGCGAAACACGCCGACCGGCTTGCCGGATTGCACGCACAGCGTCTCGTCGGCTTCGAGCGCGCGCAGCGCGGCGACCATGCGGTCGAAGCTTTCCCAGTCGCGCGCCGCGCGGCCGATGCCGCCGTAGACCACAAGCTCGTGCGGCTTCTCCGCCACGTCGGGATCGAGATTGTTCATCAGCATCCGCAGCGGCGCCTCCGTCAGCCAGCTCTTGGCGGAAAGCTTCGGGCCGCGCGGCGCCCGGATGAGGCGGGCATTGTCGAGACGGGTGGACATCGCATCCTCTTGCAGCAAGCCGGTGCGTGGAAAGAAGATTGCTCAACGCGAGCGCACTATGCGCGCAAAATGCTTCGGCCGCATCGGCAGATGTCGACAGGCATCAGGTCGCGTCTGCGGATGGATCGGCCAGAACAGCCGGCGATGACAAGCGCCGCGCCTCCCGCGGCGGATCGTGGTTCAACGACCCGAGGAAACTGCGCGTGACCAACCGCAGCAATTACGACAGCGAGAACCGTTTCAGCTTTCTCGGTTTCCGATTGGCCAGAACGCCAAGCCCTTGAATCACCAACGGGCGTGGAGATACTCCTGCAGGCACTCGTCCGAAGCCTTGGCATACGTGCCGCGGCGGCTGACCACCGACCCGGTCAGCCGGCGGAGGGCGAGCGCCATCTCCGCGGACTTTGCCACTACCGCGATGCCGTTGAGCACCAGCGCGCCGTCGATGACGAAGGGGCACTCGCGAGCAAACAGCAGCATCGGCAAGCCGCCCGCCGGGATGATGACCTCCGCCCCTGCGGCAACCAGCGGACGAACCTGTTCCACGAAATCCGCGCGGACCTGGGTATAGCTCGCTTCGTCGGTGAAGGCGCGCATGAAGCCGGGCAGGTCCGCATGAATCGCCCGCACCCCCGCGACGCGCTGTTCAAGTCCGTGCGCTCTCACCTGCCGCTCGTGCCAATCGATGAAGACCGGATCAATGGTCACGAGGCCGAGCCGGCGCCCCATGCTCAATGCTGCAAGCAAGGTCGCCTCGCCGAGACCTACCACCGGGATGTCCACCGCGCCGCGGATTTCCAGAAGGCCCGGCTCCTGAAAGTGGCCGATGACGAAGGCGTCGTATCCCGCGCGCTCTGCCCCCAAGGCATTGCGGATCGTCTGCGCGGCGCAACGGAATTCCGTGAGCGGGTGGAACAGATGGTCGGGAGGATCGAGGCCGTGGACCTCGAACCGAATGCCGGGCCCGGCTGCTGCGTCCAGCAGACCCTGCAGCCGCTCGATGTAGGGAGCCTGCTCGACCGGGTGGACGAAGCTCTGATACCACAGCCGGGCGGGACGAGACGGCTCAGCCATGGCTATTCGATCACCTCGTCGGCGCGGACGAGGAACGTCTCCGGGATGGTCAACCCGATCGCCTTTGCGGTCTTGAGGTTGACGACCAGCTCGAACTTCGTGGGTTGCTCCACAGGCAGGTCAGCGGGCTTTTCGCCTTTTAGAATCCTGTCCACCAAGTACGCGGCACGTCGATATCTCTCAGGTAAGCTGTCTCCATAGGACATCAGACCCCCCTCCTTCACCCATTCCTTCCCTACAAACATGCCCGGCAGCCGCATCCGTAAAGCGAAGTCGATAATCTCTTTTCGGTGCGTAAGGGTCAGAGCATCCTGCAGGACGAGGAGTGCGTCGGGGCGCTGTAGAGCCATCATGGCAAAAGCGCCCTCGAAGTGCTTCGGGTCTCGCAGCTCGTAGGATTGAACCGTTACTCCTAATACACGAGCCGCACTTTCCGTGTCTCTCCAAGCGAGCACGTTAGCGGGGTTGGCTGCATTCCAGAGAACCGCCCCTCGCGATAGCCCAGGCACCACTTCCTTGAGTACCTCCAGACGTTTTGCGCTGAGTTCCGCATTGAGAACCGCAAGTCCTGTAAGATTGCCGCCTGGGTGAGCCAGGCTGGCGACGAGGCCGGTCCCCACGGGATCAATGGCGGCCGGGTGGACGATCGGAATGGTCGTGGTCGCGTTCTTGACCGCAAGGGCTGCTGGCGTTGTGACCACGATGATGATGTCAGCCTTGAGTCGAACCATCTCCGTCGCAAACTCTCGGAATCGCTCCGCGCGCCCCTCTGCATACCGGCGTTCAACGATGAGGTTGCGGCCCTCCTCGTACCCAAGTCCCTGGAGGCCCTCGAACAACGCGTCATAAAAGCTCTCATACCTGTGTGCGATAAACCCGATCCGCGAAATCTTGCCCGATGCTGCGCGAGCGCACCGAGCGGCCAAGCAGCTACCCCGCCGCTCACAAAGGTAATGAAATCGCGCCGTCTCATGGGTTCGCTCCGTCCGACCAAAAACCCACTCTATCGCGCCCTGGCTGTCTGGAACTGGATCACCCAAGAGAGACGCGAGCCAATGCTTTTTGCCCGCTGGTGGAACGGGGACGTTTTGTGACGGATTTTACATCTGTTGCGAACGTTCGACTAGTACAGCTGAGCGAATGTTCGGGACTCATTTGACCTAGCAGCCGATCGAGCTAGCCATCCTAAAGCCGTGTAGGGGCCGATAAAGTCAAAACTTCCGCTGACCTGTACTAGCCGTCACACAAAGTGCGAGCGGCGCAGTCGACGGCGCCGCTGGCCGTGCAGACCATGCTAGGCGACCAGGCGCTTCTGCTCGTTCGTCGGCGAGAAAAACCACGCCTTCATTCGATCACCTCGTCGGCGGCCACTTGCAAAGTCTGTGACACCGTAAGGCCGAGTGCCTTGGTGGTCTTGAGATTGATGACCAAGTCGAACTTGGTCGGTTGCACCACCGGCAATGTGCCGCCGACGAATAGGCTAAACCCGGTGATGTTGCCGCCCGGCCTGTTGAGGCTCGCGACCAGTCCGGCCGTGACCGGATCGTCGCTGAACGTGAAGACGATCGGGATGGTCGCGGCCTTGGCCGCGAACACCGAAGGGTCACCGCCCGTCGCGACTATGACGGCCACTTGGCGACTGACAAAGTCGGCAGCGAGCGCGGGCAGACGATCATAGTGACCCTCAGCCCAGCTATATATGATGTCCGCGTTTTGCCTAAGAACGACGCCAGTTTCGCTCAAACCCCGATGGAACTCGCTAAGGACATTCGCGGAATCGCGGGCCCCTCTCTGCTACTGAGGAACCCGATCACCGGCAAGGCCGGCTGCTGCGCGCGTGCGGCGAGCGGCCAAGTAACCGCCGCGCCGCCGAGTAGAGTGATGAACTCCCGTCGTCTCACTCGATCACCTCGTCGGCAGCCACGAGCAAACCAGACGGAACGGTGAGGCCGAGCGCCTTGGCCGTTTTGAGGTTAACTACGGTTTCAAACTTGGTCGCTGCCTGCACCGGAAGGTCGGCCGGCTTGTCGCCGCGCAGAATGCGATCGACGTAGGATGCCGCCTGTCGACACATGTCAGCGAAGTCGACTCCGTAGGACATGAGACCACCGGCAACGACGTATGAACGATACGGGTAGACCGCCGGCAAGCCGTGCCGGGCCGCAAGCGCAATGATGAGATGGCGATGGACAATATTTGAGACGTCCGGCGGCAGGATCAGGCCGCCGTTCGACACGCTGGCGAAGGCCTCGATGGCGCGCTGAATCTCGGCGGCGTTCTCGATTAGGGTTGGCACGAGTTCAATCCCGAGTGACTGAGCTAGTGACTCGGCTGTACGCAGATAATAATTATAATAAGGCGCGGTCTTGGGATTGACCACGAAAGCGGCGCGGCCGAGCTGCGGCGCGATCTCCTTGAGCATCGCCAGCCACTTCCCGGTGACGCTCGCCTCGTACTGCATCACACCGGTAATATTACCGCCCGGCCGCGCCAGGCTCGCAATGAAGCCCGAGCCGATCGGATCGGCGACGCCGGCGAACACGATCGGAATCGCGTTGCTCTCACCCTGGAGGGCGCTGATAAGCGGCGTCGAGTGTGCGAAGATCACCTCGGGTTCGAGAGCGATCAGTTCCTTCGCGATCACCCGTGCTTGATTTGCGCTGCTGGCGGGCGCAAAGCGATAGTCGATGCGAACGTTGTGGTTCTCCGACCATCCGCGCTTTTCAAGTCCCCGCCGGAATGCTGCAAGTCGTTCCTGGTTTTCGGGGTCGTCCTCGACGAGGCCAGTCAGCACGCCGATCCGCCGCATCTGCTCCGGCCGCTGCGCACCGGCTGCGAGCGGCCACATCGCTGCCGCGCCGCCGCCGAGCAGAGTGATGAACTCGCGCCGTCGCATGAGTTGCCCTCGGACGAGGCCAACAAGCTACCACATTACTGGACGTGGGCGCTGTGCATCGCAGCGAAATATTCGCGTTTATGTCGGTTCGGGGTCATAACCCGAATCCCTCGGCAGCGGCCCCACGTCGGCTCTGGCCAGCTGCGGACATGCCGGCGTGCTGGCTATGGGCCGCTTCGTGCCAGGAGCTCATGCATTGCAACAACACGAACCCGCATGGGTTAACTTATTCGATCACGTCGTCGGCGCGTAGCAGCAGCGAGGTGGGCAGCTCAATACCGATCGCCTTGGCGGTCTTGAGATTGACCACCAGCTCGTATTTCACCGGCTGCTCGACCGGTAGGTCGGCCGGCTTGGCCCCATTGAGAATCTTCACCACGAAATTGGCGACGCGGCGGAAGCTTGCACCAATGTCGACGCCGTACGACATCAGCCCGCCAAAATCGACATAGGTTCGCAGGATGAACATCCCCGGCAGGCGATACCTCAACGTCAGCTCGGCGATCGTCTTTGTGTGGAATGCGAAGGTTGGGCCGGATAGGACCAGCAGCGCCTGCGACGAGGCTTCCACCAGGGTCCGGAATGCGGCCTCGAAATCGTATGGCGCAGTCTCAAGCTTGACCGCAATGAGCTCGCGCCCGAGCGCGCGCGCTCGGCGCTCGGCGGCGCTGAACTGATCAGCTGTCCCGGCGTCCCACAATGCGCCCAGGCGGGTCCGCTCCGGGAAGGTCTGGGTCAAGAGCTCGATCTGCTTCTCGGCGAGTTCGGGCTGGCGCGTGAACACGCCTGTGAGGTTGCCGCCCGGCCGCGCCAGGCTCTTCACGAAGCCGCGTTCGATCGGATCGAAGTTGTTGGCCCAGAACACGATCGGGATCAGGGCGCTGACCGGCATGACCGCCTGCAAACTGAACTCGGCCCCGCTGGTGACGATGACGTCGGGCTTGGCACGGACCATCTCGGCCAGGCCCAGGGCGAACTGGGTCACCGGCTGGTTTGTCGAGAGATAGTCCATAGTCAGATTCTGACCTTCGCTGAAACCGAGCCGGCGTAGCTCGTCGAGCAGCGCCGGGACACCGCGGTCCATCACAGGGCCGGCACCGCCGGCCGGGTTGACGCCCCCGGCAATCAAGGCCACGCGGTATGTACGGCCGGTCTGCTGCGCGCGCGCCGCGAGCGGCCAAGCTGCTGCCGCGCCGCCGAGGAGGGTGATGAACTCGCGTCGCTTCAATAGATCGGAATGCATTTGGTCTCTGCTGGCCACGGGCCGGGTTGCAGGATATCGAATTGGCGGGGATCAGTCAGCGGGGCTTAACGAGCATAACGAGGATTTTGCAACCGATTAGCGGGCTAAAGTCTCCCTCGGGTCATGACCCGCCCCGCCTCGCCCGCGAGCCATGTCAGCTTCTGCGAGCTGCGGACAATTGATCCGCGCGAGCAACCGTTGGTCAAGCCGTCCAACTCTGCTTAGCGCAGGTGCCAATGGCGGGCATGATGCCGCAGAATATGATCCGATAAGCGAATCGATCCAAGAGATGCGTCACAACGACATGCGTCCCAGGGACGGTCAACCCGCGGCATCTGCATCGCTTGGCGCCACGAGCTTCGTCGACGTGCTGGTGCCGGTCGCGCTCGACCACGCCTATTCCTATCGCGTGCCCTCCGATCTCGATCTTGCGCCGGGTGACCTCGTGCGCGTGCCGCTCGGGCCGCGCCTTGCCACCGGCGTGGTCTGGACCGATCACGTCGAGGTCAAGCCCGGCCTGCATAACCGCCTCAAGGACGTCGAGGAGAAGCTCGATGTCCCGCCGCTGGCGGCGGAGTTGCGCCGTTTCGTGGAGTGGGTCGCGGACTACACGCTTGCGCCGCGCGGCACGGTGCTGCGCATGGCGCTGCGCATGGGCGAGCATCTCGGCCCCGCGCGCGCGCGCGGTGCGGTCCGCCTCGCAGGCGCTCCGCCAGGACGCATGACGAGCGCGCGCGGCCGTGTGCTCGCGCTCCTTGCCGATGGGCTCGCCCGGGCTAGAGGCGACGTGGCGCAGGCCGCCGGGGTCTCACCCGGTGTCATCGATGGTCTCGTCGACGAGGGCACGTTGGAAACCCTGGTATTGCCGCCGGAGCCGGTGGCACGCGCGCCCGATCCGGATTTCGCGCCGCCCGAGTTCGCACCGGCGCAGGGTCTGGCAGCCGACGAGTTGCATGCAATGGTCGCCACCGGCGGCTATGGCGTCACGTTGCTCGACGGGGTCACCGGATCGGGCAAGACCCAGGTCTATTTCGAGGCGGTGGCAGAGATCGTGCGCCGTGGCCGCCAGGCGTTGGTGCTGCTGCCCGAGATCGCCCTGACCACGCAGTTTCTCGACCGTTTCACGGCTCGCTTCGGCGTGCGCCCGGCCGAATGGCACTCGGCGCTCGCTCCGCGCCGGCGCTCGCGCACCTGGAGCGCGGTCGCAAGCGGCGAAGTGAGCGTGATCGTCGGCGCGCGCTCGGCGCTGTTTCTGCCCTACGCCGATCTCGGTCTCATCATCGTCGACGAGGAGCACGATCCCGCCTACAAGCAGGAGGACGGGGCGCGCTATCATGCCCGCGACATGGCGGTGGTGCGCGCCCGCGGCGCCGACATCCCCATCGTGCTGGTCTCGGCGACCCCGTCGGTGGAAACCGAGGTCAATGCCCGGCGCGGCCGCTACCGGCGCCTGCCGCTGCCGGAACGCTTCGGCGGCGCGCATCTTCCCGCAATCGAGACCATCGACTTGCGCGCCGAAGGTCCCCCGCGCGGGCGTTTCATCGCGCCGCGCCTGGCGCAGGCCGTCCTGACGAGAATCGAGCGTGGCGAGCAAGCGCTCCTGTTTCTCAACCGCAGGGGATATGCGCCGCTGACGCTTTGCCGCCGATGCGGCTTTCGCCTGGGTTGCCCGAATTGCGACGCCTGGCTGGTCGATCACCGTTTCCGGCGCCGGCTGGTGTGCCACCATTGCGGGTTCTCCATGCCGGCGCCCGCCCAGTGTCCGCAATGCCAGGCGAGCGATTCCTTCGTCGCGGTCGGTCCCGGCGTCGAGCGGGTGGCGCAGGAGGCGGCGGAGCTTTTTCCAGAGAGCCGTATCCTCGTGCTCTCAAGCGACCTCGTCGAATCGGTCGAGCGGCTGCGCGAGGAGCTCGGCGAGGTTGCCGCCGGCCGCTTCGACATCATCATCGGCACGCAGCTCGCGGCCAAGGGTCATCATTTCCCCAAGCTCAATCTGGTCGGCGTCATCGATGCCGATCTTGGACTGGCGAACGGCGATCCGCGCGCCGCCGAACACACGTTCCAGCTGCTGCATCAGGTGGTGGGCCGTGCCGGGCGCGAGGAGCGTGCCGGCACCGGCTATCTCCAGACCCACCAGCCCGAGCATCCCGTGATGCGCGCGCTCGCGGCCGCGGATCGCGAGGCGTTCTACGCGAGCGAGATCGAGTTGCGGGAAAAGACGCACTATCCGCCGTTCGGGCGGCTCGCGAGCCTGCTGATCTCGGCGAGCGAGCGCGCCGGCGCCGAAGGCTATGGACGGCGCCTGGTCGCAGTGGCGCCGCGCTCGGAGCTGGTGCGCATCCTCGGGCCGGCGCAAGCGCCGCTCGCGGTGGTGCGCGGACGCCACCGCTTCCGCCTGCTGGTCAAATCGCCGCGCGGCTTTGATCTGTCCGCCTATCTGCGCGCGTGGCTCGCCGCCGCCCCGCAGCCTAAGGGGAACCTCAAGCTCGAGGTCGACGTCGATCCGCAGAGCTTCGTGTGACCGGACGGGTGGTTCGGTCGTCGGGGCGAGCATGCCTCGCCCACCAGAAGGGCGACGCATGCGTCGCCCCTATCGACAATCGGACCGAACGAGAAGGTGCCGAGGTTGCACCGCAATGGGCGGTGTGTTACGGGAACCGCGCGATTTTGGTGGCATCCCAGGGCGTGCCGGCGCCCACCGCGAGCTCAAAGTCCCCATATGATTTCAAGGGCTTGGCGCCCCGTCCGCGACGGTGCCGGGCCTGCGGAATTGCCCGAGAGACCACTGGCATGGCAGGCGGAGGCACACACTTGTCCGGCATGGCGGGGCGCTACGCGGCCGCCCTGTTCGAGCTTGCGCGCGAAGCCAACGCCCTCGACGCGGTGAAGGCCGATCTCGACGGCTTCAATGCGCTCATGGCGCAGAGCGCCGACCTCGCCCGCCTCGTGCGCAGTCCGGTTTTTTCCTCCGGGGAGCAGGTCCGCGCGCTGGCCGCCGTGCTCGACCTCGCCGGCCTGCGCGGGCTCTCGGCGCAGTTTCTCCTTACGGTCGCATCCAACCGGCGCCTGTTCGCGGTGCGTGACATCATCAAGGCCTATGCTGCGCTCGTCGCCCGCCACCGGGGCGAGCTCGCCGCGCAAGTGACGCTTGCGCAACAGCCGAGCGAGCGCCACCTGGCGGCCATCCAGCAGGCGCTCAACGCCGTCACCGGGAAAGTCGTTCAGGTCGATGTGAAGGTCGACCCTTCCATCATCGGCGGCCTCGTGGTGAAGCTCGGATCGCGCATGGTCGACAGCTCGTTGCGCACCAAGCTCAACATGATGAAGCATGCGATGAAAGAGGTTTCCTGATGGACATCCGCGCGGCCGAAATCTCGACTATCCTCAAGGAGCAGATCAGGAATTTCGGCCGCGAGGCGCAGGTCTCCGAAGTCGGCCAGGTGCTCTCGGTCGGCGACGGCATCGCGCGCGTCTACGGGCTCGACAATGTGCAGGCCGGCGAGATGGTCGAGTTCGAGAACGGCGTGCGCGGCATGGCGCTCAACCTCGAGGCCGACAATGTCGGCATCGTGATCTTCGGCAATGATCGCGAGATCAAGGAAGGCCAGACGGTCAAGCGCACGCAGTCCATCGTCGACGTTCCCGTCGGCAAGGGCCTGCTCGGCCGGGTGGTGGACGCGCTCGGCAATCCGCTCGACGGCAAGGGCGCGATCCACGCGAGCGAGCGTCGTCGCGTCGACGTCAAGGCGCCGGGCATCATTCCGCGCAAATCCGTGCACGAGCCGATGGCGACCGGGCTCAAGGCCATCGACGCGCTCATCCCCATCGGCCGCGGCCAGCGCGAGCTGATCATCGGCGACCGCCAGACCGGCAAGACCGCGATTGCGCTCGATACCATCCTCAACCAGAAGCCGCTCAACGCCTCCGACGACGAGAAGATCAAGCTCTACTGCGTCTATGTCGCGGTTGGGCAGAAGCGCTCGACCGTCGTTCAGTTCACCAAGGTGCTCGAGGAGAACGGCGCGCTCGACTATTCCATCGTGGTCGCGGCCACCGCATCGGACCCTGCGCCGATGCAGTACCTGGCGCCGTTTGCCGGCTGCACCATGGGGGAATATTTCCGCGACAACGGCATGCACGCCGTCATCATCTACGATGATCTCTCCAAGCAGGCCGTCGCCTACCGGCAGATGTCGCTGCTGCTGCGCCGGCCGCCCGGACGCGAGGCCTATCCCGGCGACGTGTTCTATCTGCATTCGCGGCTGCTTGAGCGTGCGGCGAAGATGAACGACGACAACGGGGGCGGCTCGCTCACCGCGCTGCCGGTGATCGAGACCCAGGCCAACGACGTCTCCGCTTATATTCCGACCAACGTCATCTCGATCACGGACGGACAGATTTTTCTCGAGACCGACCTGTTCTATCAGGGCATCCGGCCGGCGGTGAATGTCGGCCTCTCGGTCTCGCGCGTCGGCTCCTCGGCGCAGACCAAGGCAATGAAGAAGGTCGCCGGCCGCATCAAGGGCGAGCTTGCGCAGTATCGCGAAATGGCTGCCTTCGCGCAGTTCGGCTCCGACCTCGATGCCACCACGCAACGGCTGCTCAACCGCGGCGCGCGATTGACCGAGCTGCTCAAGCAGCCGCAGTTCTCGCCACTGAAGATGGAAGAGCAGGTGGTCGTGATCTATGCCGGCGTCAACGGCTATGTCGATCCCATCCCGGTCGATCGCGTGCGCGCGTTCGAGCAGGGATTGCTCGGTTTCGTGCGCACCGAGCATGCCGGAATTCTCGACGCCATCCGCGATACGAGGGACCTCGACGATGCCACCGCCGGCAGGCTCAAGGCGGCGGTGGATCAATATGCCAAGACGTTTGCTTGAGCGGACGACGGAGGACAGAGGACAGAGGACGGACAGAACGAGGTAGGCGGCTTCTTCAGTCGTCCGTCGTCTGTCGTCTGTCGTCCGATTGGACATGCCCAGCCTCAAGGACATGCGGGTTCGCATTGCCGCCACCAAGGCGACCCAGAAGATCACCAAGGCCATGCAGATGGTCGCGGCTTCCAAGCTGCGGCGCGCGCAGGCGGCGGCCGAGGCGGCGCGCCCCTATGCCCAGCACATGGGAAAGGTGCTGGGCAACATCGCCCGCTCCGTCGGCGATCTCGGCGCCGCGCCGCGATTATTGGCGGGGACCGGCAGCGACGACGTGCATCTGCTCATGGTCTGCACGGCGGAGCGCGGACTTTGCGGCCCGTTCAACTCGGCAATCGTGCGGCTTGCACGCGAGCGCGCCAGCACGCTCATTGCTGAGGGCAAGGAGGTCAAGCTCTTCTGCGTCGGCCGCAAGGGCTATGAGCAGCTCCGGCGGCAGTACGAGCGGCAGATCATCGAGCATATCGAATTGCGGGCGGTGCGCACGCTCGGCTTCGAGCACGCCGAGGACATCGCGGACAAGCTCCTTCGGCTCTACGGCGCCGGCGCGTTCGACGTGTGCACGTTGATCTTCTCGCGCTTCAAGTCGGTCATGTCGCAGGTCCAGACCGCACAACAAATCATTCCGCCCGAGTTCGAGGAAACTGACGAAAACGACGCCGGCGGCGCCGTCTACGAGTACGAGCCGGACGAGGACGAAATTCTCGCCGAGCTTCTGCCGCGCAACCTTGCGGTGCAGATCTACCGTGCGCTGCTGGAGAATGCGGCCTCCTTCTACGGCGCGCAGATGACCGCGATGGACAACGCCACGCGCAATGCCGGCGAGATGATCCGCAAGCAGACGCTGAGCTACAACCGCACGCGTCAGGCGATGATCACCAAGGAGCTGATCGAGATCATCTCCGGCGCCGAGGCGGTATGATTGGCGCGTAGCTTTTGTGAGCAGATCTGACTAGATTGGGCATTATGGCCGACGAAACGAACAATATCGTTCTTGAGCACCTCCAGCACATCCGGCGCATCGCCGATAAGGTTCAAATCGACGTCCCGGAGCTCAAGTCGCGCATCACCTCGTTGGAAGCCACAATGGGGGTCATTCCGGCGCCCGCGCCATCTGGAGTGCAACTTTGATTTTTCAAATCAGACCGCGGCAATAGAACTGTCAGGTAGACCGGAAGCCATGACCGAGGCGACGGATAATATAGTTCTCGAGTTCCTTCGTCGCATTCGCGCGTCGCAAGAGAGGAGCGAGCTCGATCTCATCGACATCAAGAGCCGTGTGTCTGCGCTTGAGCAGGTGCAAGGACAGGTCCTGGCGATGCTCGGTACAATGAATCAACGTATGGACCGGTTTTACGAGCGACTAGGGCGTATCGAACGGCGGCTCGATCTCGTTGACACATGATCCGAAGTTGGTGTGCCGAGCTTTCGCAGTGGATGACGTGTGAGCCAATCGAATCAAGTCAACAGGGACAATGCATGGCCAACAGTGTGGGGCATATCACCCAGGTGATCGGCGCGGTCGTCGATGTGCAGTTCGAAGGCGAGCTGCCCGCCATCCTCAACGCGCTCGAGACCACGAACCAGGGCAATCGCCTGGTGCTCGAAGTCGCCCAGCACCTCGGCGAGTCGACCGTGCGCACCGTCGCCATGGACACGAGCGAGGGGTTGGTGCGCGGCCAGGAAGTCACCGATACCGGTCTGCCGATCGCGGTTCCCGTCGGCGACGGCACGCTCGGGCGCATCATCAACGTGGTCGGGGATCCGGTCGACGAGGCCGGGCCCGTGCCGCACCAGGAAACCCGCGCCATCCACCAGGACGCGCCGGCCTATACCGAGCAGTCGACCGAATCGGAAATTCTCATCACCGGCATCAAGGTGGTCGACCTGCTCGCGCCTTACGCCAAGGGCGGCAAGATCGGCTTGTTCGGGGGCGCCGGCGTCGGCAAGACCGTGATCATCATGGAGCTGATCAACAACGTGGCGAAGGCGCACGGCGGCTATTCGGTGTTCGCCGGCGTGGGCGAGCGCACGCGCGAAGGCAATGATCTCTACCATGAGATGATCGAATCCGGCGTCAACAAGGACCCCAAGAAGAACAACGGCTCGGCCGCCGGCTCGAAATGCGCGCTGGTCTACGGGCAGATGAATGAGCCGCCGGGGGCGCGCGCCCGCGTCGGCCTCTCCGGCTTGACGGTTGCCGAATATTTCCGCGACCAGGGCCAGGATGTGCTGTTCTTCGTCGACAACATCTTCCGCTTCACCCAGGCCGGTTCGGAAGTGTCCGCGCTGCTCGGCCGCATTCCCTCCGCCGTCGGATATCAGCCCACGCTGGCGACCGACATGGGCGCGCTGCAGGAGCGCATCACGACCACCACCAAGGGCTCCGTCACATCGGTGCAGGCGATCTACGTGCCTGCCGACGATCTCACCGATCCGGCGCCGGCGACCTCGTTCGCCCATCTCGACGCCACCACCGTGCTCGCGCGCTCGATCGCGGAAAAGGGCATCTACCCCGCTGTCGACCCGCTGAACTCGACGTCGCGCATGCTCTCGCCGATGGTCGTCGGCGAGGAGCATTACAACGTCGCGCGCCGGGTGCAGCAGATCCTGCAGCGCTACAAGGCGCTGCAGGACATCATCGCCATTCTCGGCATGGACGAGCTGTCCGAAGAAGACAAGCTCACCGTTGCGCGCGCGCGCAAGATCGAGCGCTTTCTCTCGCAGCCCTTCCACGTGGCGGAGGTTTTCACCGGCGCGCCGGGCGTGTTCGTCGAGCTTGCCGACACCATCCGCGGCTTCAAAGGCCTGTGCGAAGGAAAATACGACTACCTGCCGGAGGCAGCCTTCTACATGGTCGGCACCATCGAGCAGGCGGTGGAGAAGGGCAAAAGGCTGGCCGCGGAAGCGGCGTAACCAGACGACAGAGGACAGAGGGACAGAGGACAGAAACAGGGCCGAGACAGTATCCGTCGTCTGTCGTCCGTCCTCCGATCGCACCATGGCCACCTTCCATTTCGATCTCGTCTCGCCGGGGGAGCTGTTGTTCAGCAGCGAGGTCACCCAGGTCGACATCCCCGGCGCGGAAGGCGATTTCGGCGTGCTCGCGGGACACGCGCCAATCGTCACCACGTTGCGGCCGGGGATTCTCGTGATCTATGGCCAAGCCGGCGAAGAGCTCAAGTTCGTGGTCAATGGTGGCTTTGCCGAGGTCGGACCTGCGGGCCTCACCGTGCTCGCCAATACCGCGGTGCCGCTCGAGGAGTTCGACCTGGCAGTGCTCGCCGGCGCGATCAAGGACACCGAGGAAGACGTCGCCGACACCAAGGACGATTGGCGCCGTGACAAGCTCGCCCGTCGGCTCGATC
Organism: uncultured Alphaproteobacteria bacterium; assembly: GCA_963820365.1. Classification (GTDB taxonomy): domain Bacteria; phylum Pseudomonadota; class Alphaproteobacteria; order Rhizobiales; family Xanthobacteraceae; genus VAZQ01. The sequence continues at coordinate 57,634 of CAWFZR010000011.1, forward strand.
AATTACGGGCGCTACATGCCGCGCTCGGTCCCTGAGCATGGTAGGGGGGTTAAATTAAAACCCGCCCTTACCGCGACGGAACGAACTGCGCGAACTCCTGCACCACGCGCTCATAAACCGGCCGCTTGAACGGCACGATCATTGCGGGAAGGTTTTCGAGCGGCTCCCACCGCCATTCCACGAATTCGGGATCATGCCCGCCGGCGGGATGTGCAATGTCGATTTCAGCCTGAGCGCCGGTGAACCGCAGCGCGTACCACTTCTGCGTCTGTCCGCGGTACTTTCCACCCCAGGCCTGTCCGACGATGTCGCGCGGAATGTCGTAGGTGAGCCATTCCTGGATCTCGCCGAGCTTCTCGATCGAGCGGATGTTGGTTTCCTCGTAAAGCTCGCGCAGCGCCGCCGGCCACGGATCTTCACCCGCATCGATCCCTCCTTGCGGCATCTGCCAGACGTGGGTGTTGTCGACATGCTCCGGACCGTCGATGCGCCGGCCGATGAAAACGAGGCCGTCGCGATTGAACACGGTCAGGCCCGCACATGGCCGGTAGGGCAGGGATTTAAATGGAGCCATTCACTAAGTAGTTAGAGCAAAGTCGCTTGGGGTTGAAGTGCGACTTTGCTCTCGCTGACGGGGTCAGCGCCCGGGCGTCGATTTGGCGGGGAGGCGAGGGTCCGGCACCGCCTTGGCCACGCCGCCACGGCGCGTGCTTTGCGCCGGTTGCGGGTCCGCGCTGCCGAAATTGCCCATACCGGGGATCACGATCTCCTGCCGCTTCCCGCTGGTTCCATCAATGATGGTGACGGTCCTGCTGGCCGAGGGAGCGAGTGCGGGCGGATCAGCCGGTGGGCTCTCCTGCAGATTGCGAGGCCCGTTCGCAGCCGGTTCCGGAACAGCCGCGCCGGCCTGCTCGGGCTTATTCCCAGGGCTGGATGCGACGAGGGAGGCGGGAGCGATGGCAGTCGGCTCTCCGCCAAAGGGATCATCTGCGATCATCGTCCATGCCGCGAAGACAAGGGCAAGGAGGCTCAAGCTCACGATGGCGGTCTGGGACAAGGACATCCGAAACGCGCGCCGCTGCTTCGGTCTCTGGTCCTGACCTAAGGGGGCGCTGAGATCATCTGCCGTCATGGCCAATTCCCGCAAATCAGGAGCCAACACTCAGGGGTCAGGAGTTGAGCAGCCAAGAATCAGAACGCATAGACTAGCATTCAGAATTGTTAACTCTTCGTTTACCGCGCGCCTGTGGTGATCGACCCGCAGGCTGGCGGCCGCATCCGATTGGCCCGCGCGCTAAAAAAATCGGGCGGCACAGGGCCGCCCCGATGGTCCATCGATGGCAGTTGATCCTAGTTCGGCACCGCGGTTTTCGGATTGGGCGGATAGGCCGAGTTCTTCGTGATCCCGCGGATGAGATCGAGCGCGGTGTGGAGTGCCTTGTCGTCCTTCGGATCCGGCGGGATGTAGGACTGCGAGCCGGTCTGCTCATCACCTTCTGCCTTGAGATGGCCGCGCAGCGACGCCTCGCCGCGCGTATCGGTGCGCGCCTTGAGCTCATCCGGTACTTCCTGCAGGACTTCGATGTCCGGGGAAATGCCTTTGGCCTGGATCGACCGGCCGGACGGAGTGAAATAGCGGGCGGTCGTGAGCCGCAACGCCCCGTTGCCGGACCCGAGCGGGATGATGGTCTGCACCGATCCCTTGCCGAATGACCTCGTGCCGATGACGGTCGCGCGGCGGTGATCCTGCAGTGCGCCGGCGACGATCTCGGAGGCTGAGGCCGAGCCGCCGTTGATCAGAATGATAAGAGGCTTGGTCTTGGTGAGATCGCCCGCTCGCGCATTGAACCGCTGGGTTTCCTCCGCGTTGCGGCCGCGGGTCGAGACAATTTCGCCCTTCTCGAGGAACGCATCGGAGACTGAGATCGCCTGATCGAGCAGCCCGCCGGGATTGTTGCGCAGATCGACGACAAAGCCCTTGAGCTTCTCGCCGGACTGGGCCGAGAGGTCGGTGATCGCCTTCTTCAGGCCCTCCGTCGTCTGCTCGTTGAACTGAGTGACGCGAATGAAGCCCACGTCATCGCCTTCCAGACGCGAACGCACCGAGCGCACGCGGATGATATCGCGCGTGATCGCTACCTCGACGGGCTTGTCCTGGCCCTTGCGCATGATCTTGAGCTTGATCTTGGTATTCACGGGACCGCGCATCTTCTCGACGGCTTGATTGAGCGTGAGACCCTGTACCGGCTCATCATCGAGATGCGTGATGATGTCGTTTGCCATGATGCCGGCTTTTGCCGCCGGCGTTTCGTCGATCGGCGCCACCACCTTGATCAGGCCGTCCTCCATCGTCACTTCGATGCCGAGGCCGCCGAACTCGCCGCGGGTCTGCACCTGCATGTCGCGGAAGCTCTTGGAATCCATGTAGCTGGAATGCGGATCGAGCCCGGCGAGCATGCCGTTGATCGCAAACTCGATGAGCTTTCCGTCGTCGGGTTTCTCAACGTAATCGGCACGCACCCGCTCGAACACGTCGCCGAACAGGCTCAGCTGACGATAGGTATCGGCAGCTGCCGCCTGCGCGCGTGTGCCGCTCAGCAGGAGGCGGGGCTGAGTTGTAATCAACGTCACGGCTACGCCTGCCGCCGCGCCAAGGAGAATCAAGGAAGTTTTGCGCATCATCCGCGAACCTTCTGGCCTTCATTTGCGGCCCACCATGGGCCTGGATCGACGGGGACCCCGTCCTTGCGGAATTCCACATATAATACGGCTTGGCTAGTATTTCCCGCCTGTGCGCCGGCCGATGGGACTCCGCCGCCCATCGCCGCTACGGGCTCTCCGGTCACCACGAACTGCCCCAAGTCAACGGATATCCGTTCCATCCCCGCCAGCAGGACATGATAGCCGCCGCCGGCATTAAGGATCAAGAGTTGGCCGTAATTGCGGAACGGGCCGGCGTAAACCACCCAACCATCGCACGGAGCTGTGATCTGGCCACCAGGACGGGCGGCAATCGATATTCCTTTTTCCGTGCCGCCGTGCCCGTCCGGAGCCCCAAATACCCTGATTCTCGTCCCGTTTACAGGCAGTTGCAGCATGCCCTTCGCTGCGGCGAAGGCAATTGCGGGAGTTAGCCGTCCCGGATCCTTCAACGCGGCCAGATCGGGTCTGCCATCGAGGGCTTTGCGCTCCTCGCTCCCACGAGCCGCCGTCCGCACGGTGCGGGCAGGCGGATCGAGCCCCTGTTCCAGCTGGCCGATGAGTTGATTGAGGTTTTCAGCCTGCCGAGCCAGCTGCTGGGCACGCTGGCGCTCACCGCTGAGCGCCTGTTCCGCTTCCCGCTGCCGCTTCTGGCGTTCATCAATGAGCAGGGTGAGACGCTGGCGATCATCCGCCAGCACGAACAGATCGCGGGCAAGCTTGTCGCGTTCGTCTGCAATCAGCTTGCGCAGCCGCACAAGCTCGGCAAGATCGACGGAAAGGACCTCGGCCTGCTGGCGCATTTCGGGAAGCACCGCGCCCAGCACCATGGCCGAGCGCACCGATTGCAGCGCGTCCTCAGCCCTGATCATGAGGGCGGGAGGTGAGTGGCGGCCAATCCGTTGCAGGGCCGCGAGCACCTCGGCAATGAGGCTGTGCCGCTGCTGCAATGAGATGCGCAACGCCTGCTCACTGTCGTCGAGCGGCGCCAGGCGCTCTTGAATCCTTGCGATTCGCTCTTCCACCACGGCGACGCGGGCAGCCGTTTCGATGATCTGCTGGTTGAATTTGCGCCGATCATCGCCCATGAGCTCGATCTCGCGCTTGAGCTTTGCCTCCTTCTCCAACGTCTTGCGTTGCTCGGTACGCAGCGTCTCGAGCTCCTTGTCGCGCTGCTTGAGGCTGTCGAGGCTGACCGGCGCCGGGGATCCTTTGCCCTCGGCCGCGGGCGCGGTGCGAGGCTGCGGCAGCGGCGTCTGCGCGGAAGCCACCGCCAGGCCGAGCGGCAATAATCCGAGCATCGCCACCAGCAAGGGGCCGACAACGGGAGAGGGCAACACCGGGAGCATCACTCCGTTGCAAGCAAGAACCGGTCCATTCACGCCATAGGCAACATGATTGGCGCGGGATTAAGACTAACAGGAAGGCTGATGATCGGCGGCGATAGGAAATCGTCCTTATTTTCGCGCCCACAGCTTTTCGCGCCCAAGGCTTTTTCGCGCCAAGCCTGGCAATCAGCTCCGATGGTAGGGATGGCCGGCCAGAATTGTCACGGCACGGTAGAGTTGCTCCAGCAGCATGATGCGAACCAGCTGGTGCGGCCATGTGGCCGCGCCGAAGGCGATGGCCAAAGTCGACTTTTCGCGCAGGCTTGGCGCGAGCCCGTCATGGCCGCCGATAATGAACGCGACCGAAGGTGTGTTCGAGGTGCGCCAACCCTGCAGCCGCCCTGCAAGCGATGAGCTGCTCATGCTCTCTCCGCGCTCATCCAGGAGCACGGTCACTGCGTCATCGGCGATGATATTGGCGATTGCTATGGACTCTTCCAGCATGCGACGCGAACCAGCGCCAGCACGGCTCTCCTTGATTTCGATGATGTCGAAGGCGCTCACGCCGGCACTGCGCCCGACGTCAGCCGCGCGTTTGCGATAACGCTCCGCAAGCTCGCGCTCGGGGCCTTGCTTGAGCCGGCCGACAGCCGCGACTACGATCCGCATGCATCACGATAGGCATGGATCCTTGATCGCCTCAAGCGCTGTTCTCGGATTTGCCGGACAGCGACGCCGTGGCAGCGCGATCGGGCGCGGCCTGTGCGCGCGCAGCGGCGCGGCATGGGCGCGCCCGGATGTCGCCCGTTCCGGCTTTATTGAGGCGGGCGCAACAGCGTCAGCTTGCACGCCGTCCATGCGGCGGCGCCGGCGCCCACATCTTCTCCAGATTGTAGAAGGCGCGGACCTCGGGCCGGAAAACATGGACAATGACATCGCCCGCATCGATCAGCACCCAATCGCAATGCGGCATGCCCTCGACCCTGGCACCCCGTACCCCGGCCTTGGCGAGATCCTTGAGCACGCGATCTGCGACCGAGCCCACATGGCGTTGCGACCTGCCAGAGGTCACAACCATGGTGTCGGCGATTGTGGTTTTGCCGGAAAGATCGATGGCAAGGGTGTCCTCGGCCTTCATGTCATCGAGGCTGGCGAGGACCAGGCGAAGAATCTCCTCGGCGGCGGGTCGCAGCTGGGAGATCGATTCGGCGGCGCGGCGAGCGCCAGGCCGAGCAAATGCAGGTGTTGGCAGGGTTCCTTTCCTTTCGCTGCATCAATGCCCGCGCGAAGCAGGGGCGCGGATAAGATAGGCACGGCCCCTGCCTGGTTTCAACCGGTCGACCTTGAACTAGTCCCACGCTGTGGCAGTTTGGCATCGCTCCGTCATCGAGCCGACACATCCGGCGCAACCGGGCGCACGGTGCGCGCTCCCGCGCGCACCGCACGCAACGCAGTCGAGGACAGCGGCGACTTTAGCCCATGCAGATAAACCCAGGCCGGGGGCTTGCGATCAGGGAGCGATTTTGCGTTCTGCTCGGGGATGCGGGCCCGTGCCAAGGCCTGGCCTGCCGCGCTGGCGCCGGCATAGAGGCTCGGTCCGAGCCGGTCGACCACCGCGATTGGCACCATTGCGGCGATGCCGCGCCATTTCTGCCAGCGATGGAAGCTGCGCAGATTGTCGGCTCCCATGATCCAGACGAAGCATACGCCCGCACAGTGAGCGCGCAGAAAGGCGATGGTTTCATACGTGTAGCGGGTACGGATTTGCGCCTCGAGGCCCAGCACCTCGATGCGCGGATGGCGTGCAAGCGCACGGGCGGCGACAATGCGCTCGGCGAGCGAGGCGAGACCGCGCGTGTCCTTGAGCGGATTGCCCGGCGTCACCAGCCACCAGACCCGATCGAGATCGAGCCGTTTCATCGCCAGCAGGCAGGCACCGAGATGGGCGTCGTGCGCCGGATCGAACGTGCCGCCGAACAAGCCGATGCGCATGCCGCGGTTGTGGGCCGGCAGCCGGACACCGCCGCGGCCTCGGCTCTGCCGCCCTGTCAGGCAGGGGTCGGACGGCGAGTTCGCCGGCAGCCCCCCCCATCATGCGACCGCGACGCTGACCGTGGAATACACGGTAGCCCGCGACGGGCAGTGGTTGCTCACGGCCTGATCTGTCCGGTGCCGCGCACGCGGTACTTGAAGCTGGTGAGCTGGTCCACTCCGACCGGACCGCGTGCGTGGAAGCGGCCGGTGGCTATCCCGATCTCGGCACCGAAGCCGAACTCGCCGCCGTCGGCAAATTGGGTCGACGCATTGTGCAGCACGATCGCGGAATCGACCTCGCGCAGGAATTTTTCCGCATTGGCGGCATCCTCGGTGACGATCGAGTCGGTGTGATGGGAGCCGTAACGCTCGATGTGCGCGATCGCCGCGCCCACGCCGTCGACCACCTTGGCGGAAACAACGGCATCGAGATATTCCGTCGACCAGTCCTGCTCGCTCGCCGGCTTGACCCGGGCATCGACCGCGCGCGTCGCCTCGTCCCCGCGCACTTCGCAGCCTGCGTCGAGCAGCATGGTCACGAGCGGAGCGAGATGGAGGACGCTGCCGCGGCATCGATGAGGAGCGTCTCGGCGGCGCCGCACACTCCGGTGCGCCGCATCTTGGCGTTGAGGACGATGGCCTTGGCCATGTCGAGGTTCGCCGCCGCGTCCACGTAGACGTGGCAGATGCCTTCGAGATGGGCAAAGACCGGCACGCGTGCTTCCTCCTGCACGCGCGCGACCAGGCTCTTGCCGCCGCGCGGGACGATGACGTCGATCGCGCCGTCGAGACCCGCGAGCATCATCCCGACCGCCGCGCGCTCGCGCGTCGGCACCAGCTCGATGGCAGCCTGCGGAAGGCCGGCCTTGCCAAGGGCGGCGAGCAAAGCGGCATGAATGGCACGGTTGGAGCGATGGCTCTCCGAGCCCCCGCGCAGGATGGCGGCATTGCCTGCCTTGAGACAGAGCGCGGCCGCATCGGCGGTGACGTTCGGGCGGCTCTCATAGATGATGCCGATGACCCCGAGCGGCACGCGCACGCGCTCGATGGTCATGCCGTTGGGTCTGGTCCAGCGCTCCGTCACCCGCCCGACCGGATCGGCGAGATCGCGCACCACGTCGAGCCCCTTCGCCATGGCCATGATGCGGTTGTCGTCGAGCGCAAGCCGATCGAGGAAGGCGGCGCTGGCGCCGGATGCCCTGGCATCTGCCAGGTCCTGGGCATTGGCCGCGAGAATGTCCCGCCTGCGCGCGCGACACTCCTCGCCCATGACGGCGAGGGCGGCGTCCTTCTGATGCCTGGAAGCGAGCGCGAGCAGGCGTGCGGCCTGCTTCGCTCGGCCGCCGAGATCGTGCATCAGTCCGGCAAGATCGCTCGTGCTCTCGAAGGTCTTCAGCGGCGCGGCCATGGCGGATATCCTCGGGGTGGCCGCCGTTTCCTACCATGTTCACGTCAGCCCGGCGAGGCCGCCATGTTTGCCGCGCGGCGTTCCCGACGGTAATGGCCAGGCTGCAGGCACAAGGGCAGGACGGCGATGAAGCTCAAGGATCAGGTCGCGATCGTCACCGGCGCCGGCCGCAACATTGGCGAGGAGATCGCCAGGCTGTTTGCCGCGGAAGGGGCCAAGGTCGCCGTGGTCGAGGTGGACCAGCCACGCGGGGCGCGCGTCGTGGATGCCATCAAAGGCTCCGGCGGGGTCGCCGAGCTGTTCATCGCCGACGTGTCGCGCGGCAGCGATGTCGCGGCCTTGGTAAAGACGGTGGTTGCGCGCTTCGGGCGCATCGATATTCTCGTCAACAACGTCGCCATCTCCGACAACAAGCACATCTTCGATATCACCGAGGAGGAATGGGATCGGGTGCTGGCGGTGACGCTCAAGAGTCAGTTCCTCATGGGCAAGCACGTGGGCCGGCAGATGGCGGCGCAGTCCTGCGGCGGGCGGATCGTCAATATCGGGTCCACCTCGGGCTTCACGGGAAGGAGCCGCGCCATTGCCTATTCGGCCGCCAAGGGGGGCGTCGCCAATCTGACCCGCGCCATGGCGGCGCAACTTGCACCGCATAAGATCCGTGTGAATGCGATCGTGCCGAACAAGATCGGCTCGCCCGTCGGCAAGGACGAGTTCGATCCCGCGCGTCCGGTGCCCAACATGGCCAAGCGCCCGGGCGACCCCAAGGAAGCAGCGAAGGCCGTGCTGTTTCTGGTGAGCGAGGATTCGTCCTTCGTCTACGGCGCGAACCTGTTTGTGGACGGCGGCGTGTCGGCGATGGACTTGTCTTGAGCGGGCGACACCGTAAAGCTGCTTTAGCAGATGGCATCGAGCATCCGGTCCGATGCCGGGGATGGTGACGCAAACGACCGAGAGAGAGAGCGATGAAAACGCTGGGATCAGCTTGGGACTGCATGGGCGGTCGGAGCCGACAGCCTTCACGCCGCTGGCTTCTCGATGATCAAGTTCCCGTCTTCATCGACGCTCAGCCCCGTCTTCCTTGCTTCCGCCAGGACCGACGGATGCCAGTCAACCTTGCCCGCGTCCGGTCCGCCAATGATCGCCATCAGGAGCGCGTCGGGTGAGTCGGTGAGGCTCCTGAAGCCGCGGTAGATGCCGATCGGCACGTTGACCACGTCGCCTTCGTCAAGATCGAGCGTACGTTCATCTTCGCCCTCTAGCCAGAACACCTGCCAGCGCCCCTTCACCGGGATGAACACCTCCTCGGTGGCGTGCCGATGCAGCGCCGCGCCTTTGCCAGTCTTGGCGCGCACATAGGTGACCGAGAAGCCCACCGCGCCTTCTTTTACGTTGGGCTTGAGCGCCGCGTTCTCGGTAACGCCCATGCCCACCATGTTGATGATGTCGCGCTCGTAACGAGGAATGTACTGGTCGAGGAATGCTACATCCAACGCCTGGACGTTTTTCACGCGCGCGACGCACTCGCTCTCCATCGTGTCCTTTGAGATGCGAGGAACAGGCTTTCCAGCGATGCGTGAATCAACAACCGGCATTGTTTCCTCCCTTGTCATTGGCCACCACCGGCAGAGCTGGTGACGCCAAGCCTTTCAACGCAGATAGGATACACGTACCCTTTCGGGATGGCAGGGGAGGCCGCACGTGCGATAATTTACCCCCCCCACAGGGAAGCGCACCACGGAGCCTCCTAGCGTTACCCCATACGTTACGCGGAACCATAATATCCTCAGTTTATGGTGCAAAGCGCGCATAAATGCGATGATGCACAATCACGATACCAACGAGACATTCATCCCGATGACCGACCGCTGGCGCGCAAGCTGGGAAGGTCGAAACGGAAAAGTCGAGCATGTCGACCTCGATCCGCTCGATGTCGTTTCCTTTCCGCCCGGCCTCATCCGTAGCTTCGAGAACGTCACCGAGGGCGCTGCCGACGCCGAGCACATCCTGATGTTCGTCATTGGCGGGGATGCCCCGCGGGCCGAGGTCACCGACGGTTCCATGCAGGCACTGGAGGAAGCGGGCGTCTGGCCGATCCAGGCCGCCTGAAAGGTGGACCATTGCGCCATTGCCCACCGACGCTAAGGTTCTTGCGCTCATGCCGACCTGGGAGCGGCGCCGTCATCGGGGAGGATACCATGCCCACGCGACGCAAATTCATCGGTGCGCTGATTGGCACCGGTGCTGCATTGGCCCCGGGCGTTCAGCCCGCGCTCGGCCAATCCGGCCGCAAGCGCTTGATCGTCGATGCGCAGATCCATCTTTCGAAGGCGGAAAGCGAGGACTGGAAGTGGGTGCCGGGCATGAAGCCGCAACTGCCGGAGCCCTTCACCATCGAGCGTGCGCTTCCCCTGATGGATGAAGCCGGGATCGACCGCGCAGTCGTTGTGCCGCCGTCGTGGCCGGGCGACCGCAACGACTACAGGTGATTTTGTGAGAAAACGCCGGCATTTCCCCCAGTGACCGCGAGCCCCCCGGCCGAGCCGCAGGCGGAGCAACGTCCCCTCGAGCGCACGCGCCACGGTGTGCGCCTCATCGACGAGTATGCCTGGCTCAAGGCGGAGAACTGGCGCCAAGTGATGCGCGATCCGTTACAGCTTGATCCTGCGATACGCGCCTATCTGCGAGCTGAAAACGATTATTGCGATCGCGTGCTCGCCGGTACCGAGAGCTTGCAGGACACGCTTTTTGCCGAAATGAAGGGCCGCATCAAGGAGGACGATTCGTCCGCGCCTGACCCTGATGGGCCGTACGCCTATTACCTGCGCTATCGCAAGAACGGACAGCAGCCCTTGGTATGCCGGGTGACGCGCAATTTCCCACCGTTCCGTTCCACGCAAGCGACTGATGTAATGCCGGGGGAGCAGCTCCTGCTTGACGGCGACGCGCTCGCGCACGGCATGGCCTTCTTCCGGCTCGGCGCCACGCGGCATTCCTGCGATCATCGGTTGCTTGCGTGGCTCGCCGACGAAACCGGCTCCGAGTTCTACACCGCGCGGGTACGCGTTATTGACACCGGGGTCGATCTCACCGACGTCGTGCCCGATGCATCCGGCGCCGTGGTTTGGACGCAGGACGCCGCGGCCTTCTACTATGTGCGGCTCGACCAAAACCACCGACCCGCCGGCGTTTTTCGCCATCGGCTGGGTACGCCGGTGGCCGCGGATGCGTGCGTGTTCAGGGAAGCCGATCCCGGCTTTTTCATTTCAATCGGCCGCCATACGTCGGGACGCTTCGGCGATGTTTCGGCCCACGATCACGAAACATCGGAAGCGTGGCTCATCGATCTTTCCGCGCCCGATGCTGAACCGACGCTCATTTCCGCGCGTCAATCCGGCGTCCAGTACCAAGTGGAATATCATCCCGCCTTCGAAGGCGGCCCGGCGTTGATCATCCGCACCAATGCCGATGGCGCCGAAGATTTCAAGATTGCCTGGACGCAGCTCGCCACGCCCGAAAGGGTCTACTGGCGCGATCTCGTTCCCCACCGGCCAGGCGTCTATATCCTGTCGTTCATAGTTCTCGAGGACTGGCTCATACGACTCGAGCGCGAAAATGGTCTGCCGCGCATCGTGGTTCGGCTCCTCGCGAGCGGCGAGGAATACATTATCGCATTCGCCGAGGAGGCCTATTCGCTCGGCATCGACGGCGGCTACGAGTTCGCGACCAACCTTATGCGCTTCACCTATTCCTCGATGACGACGCCGGAAGAGGTCTGGGATTATGATCTCGCATCCCGCGAACGCTTTCTACGCAAGCGGCAGGAAATCCCCAGCGGTCACAACAGTGCTGATTACGTTACGCAACGGCTATTCGCTTTGGCCCCCGATGGCGAAACGATTCCGATTTCGCTCCTTTACCGCAAGGATCTCGCCCTCGACGGCACGGCGCCGTGCCTGCTCTACGGCTACGGCGCCTACGGCCTTTCGATCCCCGCCGCGTTCAGCAGCAATCGGTTGTCGCTTGTCGATCGCGGCTTCGTCTACGCGATCGCACATGTGCGTGGCGGCAGCGAGAAAGGCTGGCGCTGGTATCGCGAAGGCAAGCTCGCCAGGAAGACAAACACCTTTACCGATTTCATCGCGGCGAGCGAGTATCTCGGCAAGAGCGGATGGTGCGCACCGGGGAAGATCGTGGCCGAAGGCCGCTCCGCGGGCGGGACCTTGATTGGCGCGGTCGGCAATATGCGGCCGGACCTCTACGCCGGCCTGATCGCCGGAATGCCTTTTGTCGATGTGCTCAACACCATGCTTGACGAAACCCTGCCGCTCACTCCGCCGGAATGGCCGGAATGGGGCGATCCCAACCGCGATGCCGGGGCATTTCGAACAATCCTGTCCTACTCGCCCTATGAGAATGTACACGCACAGAGTTATCCGGCAGTCCTCGCGCTGGCTGGTTTGACCGATCCGCGCGTGCTCTACTGGGAACCGGCGAAATGGATCGCGCGGCTGCGGCGCTTGCGCACGGACGACAACCTCATTGTCTTTCGCACCAATCTCGACGCCGGTCACGTCGGCGCCGCGGGCCGCTTCGACCGTCTGAGGGAATTGGCCCTTGCCTATGCCTTCGCGATCAAGGTCGCGGCGGCAACCTCGCGCGGACCTGCGGTTTGAGCCAAGCGACGATATCGAGCTACAATTGGCGAACGAGGCTGGTCGGACGGCAGCGCCGCCAGCGCATAGCGCCGGTCATCGCTTATCGCGGGCGTTGCAACCTGAGAGGGGCGATTAATCGTCGCACGAATACTCCAAATCTGCCGCCCCCTTTGCAGATCATGCAGCAGACTTTGGCTTCGAAAGTCTCCGAGCGACCCGGGCGCCTCATTCGTTTGCGATCGAAGCGATCGTTGTCTTTCCTGATCACCTCCATGCGATCTGAACATTGCCGCAAGGGGATGCCGATCTCGCCGTGCAATGGCGACTGACCAAGACCCGAAGCCGACATAGAGCCTTGACGCGCTGCACAGTGCTTGCCCGAAGACGCCGTATACCCCATGGTCGGCGTGGTTGTCTGCACGGGAAGAAGTCATGAAACGGCGCGAATTCATCATGCTCGGCGGCGGCGTGGCGATGTGGCCGCTCGCGTCGCGCGCGCAGCAAGGCGAGCGGATGCGACGCATCGGCGTGCTGATGGCCGCCACCGCGGACGATCCGGAATATCAGCCCCGCATGAGGGCGTTCCAGCAGGGGCTGGCGCTGTTGGGGTGGACCGAGGGCCGCAACGTGCGGGTCGACACCCGCTGGGCGGGGACCAATGCCGATGACATTCGCAAACACGCGGTGGAATTGGTCGCACTCGCGCCGGACACAATCCTGGCCGGTTCTGGCACTACGACCGTGGCGCCGTTGCTACAGGCGACCCGCACCGTGCCGATCGTATTCGTGGTTGTCATCGACCCGGTCGGGGCTGGCTTCGTTGCGAGCATGGCGCGCCCGGGCGGCAACGCCACCGGCTTCCTCATGTTCGAATACGGCCAGAGCGGGAAATGGCTGGAGGTGCTCAAGCAGATTGCGCCGGGGGTCAAACGAGTGGCCGTCCTTCGGGATCCCACCATAGCCTCCGGGATTGGCCAGCTCGGCGCCATCCAGTCCGCGGCGCCCTCACTCGGGATGGAAGCGAGTCCGGTCACCGTACGCGACGTCGATGAGATCGAGCGCAGCATCGCCGCCTTAGCGCATTCCTCGAATGGCGGCGTGGTCGTGACGGCGAGCCCCGAGGCGTCGCGTCATCGCGATCTGATCGTCACGCTCACGGCCCGGCACCGATTGCCCGCGGTCTACCCCTACCGCTCCTTCGTCATCGACGGTGGCCTGATCTCCTACGGGCCTGATATGGTTGACCAGTACCGGCGCGCCGCCGGCTACGTCGGTCGCATTCTCAAGGGCGAGAAGCCTGCGGACCTACCTGTGCAGGCGCCAACCAAGTTCGAGTTGGTCATCAACCTCAAGACCGCCAAGGCGCTCGGGCTCGACGTGTCGCCACAGCTCCTGGCTCGCGTCGACGAGGTGATCGAGTGATGCTTGACGCCTGAGCGTCAACACACATGGCCAATAAGTTGCAAGGGCAACTTTCCAGCAAGACGGCTACCAGCGGTCATCGCGTTTGACCGAAGCCTTCCGCGGGCTAATTGTGGTCGCGTTTTGAGTGGCACCGCGGGGCACAAATACACAATCGGTCACTGATGGCCGCAGAGTTCCGAAGCATGAAGAGCGAGCACGTGAACCAGGGAGACGAATAATGGGCATCTTTGGCAGTATCGTATCGGCAATTTTTGGACGCGGCAGCGCAGCGACGACCGCGGCCACAGGGTCGGCAGCGCCCGCGACCGCCGCAAAACCGGTCACGCGGGAGCAGGTTGAAGCGATGATCGCCAAGATCGCCGACGCACAACACAAGAAATACAATTGGAAACTGTCGATCGTCGATCTCATGAAGCTGCTCGATCTCGACAGTAGCCTGAGCGCGCGCAAGCAGCTCGCGCGGGAACTCGGCTACAAAGGCGCACTGACCGGCTCGGCCGAGATGAACATCTGGCTGCACAAGAAGGTGATGACCAAGCTCGCCGAGAGCGGCGGGGTGGTTCCCGAGAGCCTCAAGCAAGCTCCATCTCCGGCAGATGCAGCGCATGAACCCAAGAAGAGCACAACGGGAATCTTCGGCAAAATCGTATCGGCGATCTTCGGGCACGGCAGGTCAGCGGGCTCAACCGCGGTCGCGGGGTCGGCTGCGACGACGACCGCAAGCCCGATAACGCAGGAGCAGGTTAAAGCGGTGATTGCCAAGATCGCCGACGCACAACACAAGAAATACAATTGGAAAGTGTCGATCGTCGATCTCATGAAGCTTCTCAATCTCGACAGCAGCTTGAGCGCACGCAAGCAGCTCGCGCAGGAGCTGGGCTATAAAGGCGCGCTGACTGGCTCGACGGAAATGAACATTTGGCTGCACAAGCAGGTCATGCAGAAGCTCGCCGAGAGCGGCGGTGTGGTACCCGATAGTCTCAAGAGCGCCCGAGAGGGATGACCCCGTATCTGGCCAATGTCTTTGTTGGCCCATCGCGACGGTTCGCTGCTGTGCAGCAATCCGGCAGCGATCGGACGTGAAACGGACCCCTCATGACCGGTCGAGCCGTCGCGATCGATCGCGGGCAGAATGGACCCTGAGCCCCGCCCGCGCGCACTCGACCGCGACGACGCGCCTGCCTCAGAACGGCTTTTCCCGATCCAGCCGGGCTTTGGCCTCGCGGGCAATGCTGAGATCGAACAGCTGATCCCGCGTGACCTTCTTCTCCACAAACGAGAAGTGCGGCCCGCTCCAGAAATCCTGCATCTCCATGATGGATTCCACGACCGGCATCCCGTCCTCGTTGGAGTAGGACCAGTTTGGGGCAATGGCGCGGATGACCGCGGGATCCTTCAAGGCGGTGCTCTTGGCCAGGATGTCAACGATGTCCGGATGCTTGTCGGGGGCTGCCGCCGCCGCGTTGAATTCCTTGATGCCCTGCAGATACGCCATGGCAAAACGGATCACGGCATCGCGGTTCCTGGCGAGGTATTCCTTGCGTATGGCGAAGGTGGAAATCTGCCCGTCCGGGGCGAGGACGTCGCCGGGCGCGATCATCGGGCCCCATTTGTTGTTCTGCGCGAAGAAGCCGAAATGATAGGCGAGATCGGTCGCGTCCACCTGATTCTGTCCGAGCATTCGCATGAGGTCGGGCTGCGGCACGTTCACGATCCACTGCACGTCCTTGGCGGGATCGAGGCCGGCCTTGAGCAGGGCCTTGGCGGCGTTGAACTGATTGATGCTCCCGAGAGCGCCGACGCCGAAGCGCTTGCCCTTGAGCTTGCCGAAATCAGCGAGCGAGCGGACGCCCTGGTCGGCCATGGCCTGGGTGACGTTGATCACGGTGTAGGCGCGGCCTGGGCGGTTATGGCCGCGGTCAAGAATGATGATGAGCGGCGCGCCTTTCGCAATGCTGTTGAACAGGCTCGCATTCGCAGTCATGAACGACATGTCGAGCTCGCCTGAGATGAAGGAGGGAACGGCGAGCGCTCCGTCCTGGAATTCGCGTATCTGCAGGTCGATCCCGAGCTTGGTGAAGTAGCCCTTCCCATGGGCGACGAAAAACCCGCCCCCGCTTATGAACGGACCCTCGCCGAGGCGGATGACATCGGCCGCCCGCGCCTCATTTGCGAAAGCCAACGCCGCCAAGCCGAACCCCCATATGAATGCAGCTGCAATCCGTTTCATCTTCAATCTCCCGTTCATCATCGCTCGTCCGGATGGACGGCCCATGGCGCCACCATGCGATCGGCCGACTGTTGCAACTTGATGATAGCAGCGCCCACCACCGCAAGCACCACAAGGCTCGCGAACACCTTTTCGGTCTCCATCACCTGGCCCGAGCTGATCAGGAGGTACCCCATCCCGCCCTGGGCGGAGCCGCCGATCATCTCCGCGGCCACAACCAGGATGATGGTCACGCCCATGCCGAGCTGGAGGCCGGCGAGGATGCTGGGAATGGCAGCCGGAATCACGACCTTGAGCTGGATTTGCCGCCGGCTGGCGCCGAGGTCCATCGCCGCCTTCATCAGGCCGCGATCAACCTGGCGAATTCCCGCATAGGTCGAGATCACGATGGGGAAGAAGGCGGTGACCGCGCTGATGACGATCTTGTAGGCTTCGCCGGTGCCGAGCCAGATGATGAGGAGCGGGATGAGCGAGATTTTCGGCAACGGATAGAGCGCGGCGATCCAGGCATCGGCGACGCGGGCGACGATGCGCGACATTCCCATCAGCAGGCCAAGACCGATTCCGGCCAAGGCGGCGAGCGCAAATCCGGCGAAGATGCGCAGCAAGGTGATGCCGAGATTGTAGACCATCGAGCCGTCGACGGTCATGCGATAGAGGTAGACGGCAATGGCCGACGGCGCCGGCAGGTAGATGGGCGCAATCCCCCGCCCCCGCACCCAGAGTTCCCAGGCGAGCACGAAAATCACCACCGTTACCGCGGGCAGGGCGGTCTCGCCGATCCGTGCCGCGCGTTTGCTCTTCCCGGTCATTACGGTCCGGCGGCGGCCATGGCTTGCTGCTCCAGGGACTTCATCACCTCCTCGCGGATGAGATG
Organism: uncultured Alphaproteobacteria bacterium; assembly: GCA_963820365.1. GTDB lineage: Bacteria > Pseudomonadota > Alphaproteobacteria > Rhizobiales > Xanthobacteraceae > VAZQ01. Next base: position 74,294 of record CAWFZR010000011.1, read on the forward strand.
AAAGACATGATCAAACAGCGCGCCGAACTCCTTGGAATTGACCAGCTCGAGCGAGCGCGGTCGCGGCAGATCGACGGGGATGACCTCCTTGATGCGGCCCGGACGCGCCGTCATCACCATCACCTCGTCACCGAGCAGGATCGCCTCCTCGATCGCGTGGGTCACGAACAGGATGGTCTTGCGCGTTTCCTCGAAGATGCGCAGCAGCTCCTCCTGCATCACGATCTTGGTCTGCGCGTCGAGCGCCGCAAACGGCTCGTCCATCAACAGGATCGGCCGCTCCAGGATCAGCACGCGGGCAAGCGCGACACGCTGGCGCATTCCGCCCGACAACTGCCCCGGCAAATGGTTCTCGAATCCGCGCAATCCCACCGAGGCGATGAGGTTTCGGGCGCGCGCATGGCGCTCGCGCCGGGGGACGCCGCGCATCTCCAGACCGAAGGCGATGTTGTCCATGACGCTGCGCCAGGGGAACAGGTTGAGGTTCTGCCAGACCATGACGGAATTGGCGCCGAGCGGGCGCTGAATATCGCCTTTGTCGGGGTCTCTTATGCGCACGCTCCCGCCGGTCGCCGGCTCCAGCCCGCCCACGATCTGGACCAGCGTGCTCTTGCCGCAACCGCTCGGCCCGAGAATGCAGGCGAAGCGGCCGGAGTGGAAATGGTGCGAGACACGGTCGAGCGCGAGGATGCCGCCGGCGCCATCCCTCCACGTCTTTGACACGTTGTCGGCGACCACGTCCATGCCGCGACGCTCCCGTGCTAGTGCCCGATTCCGAAGTTCGCCACAGTTTGCGGCAAGCTCGGGAGCGAGCTTCGGAATCGAAGGACACTAGCAACTCTATGATTCTAGTGCGGCTTTTTGAATTTGAGTTCCCAAACGAATGCGCCGCGATATGATAGGAACTTCAAATTCACCGCACTACGTAGTCACATCCGCCAGGCCGGGGCCAGGCGATGGCTCAATCCCGCCTTGTCGAGGATCGTCCTGCCGATGCGCTGCGCCTCGGCGATGACGCGCTCGCCGCCGCTCATGCGCAAAAATCTGCCGTCGCGGTACACGATTTCCCCATTGACCAGCACCGCTCGCGCGTCGCTGCCCTTGCCCGCGCAGATGAAGGTCGAGATCGGGCGGTGCAGCACGCCGACATGGGGTCTCTGCAAGTCGAAGACGGCAATATCGGCGCGCTTGCCCGGTTCCAGCGAGCCGATCTCGGAATCGAGCCCGAGCGCCCTGGCGCCGTTGATGGTCGCCATCTCGATGGTGCGTTCGACCGGCATGCGGGTGGGATCGAGATGGCGCACGTGCTGCATCAGCGTACAAGTCTTCATCTGCTCCACCATGTCCACCGAATAGTCGACCATCGGGCCGTCGGTGCCGAGTGATACATTGACGCCGGCGCGCTGCGCATTGGCGATCGGGCCGATGCCGCCGCCACGCATCGATTCGCTCGTCGGCGTGTACACGAAGTTCGCCCCGACATGCGCCATCTGCTCGAGGTCCAGCTCGGTATTGTGGATGCCGTGGATCAGGATCCAGTGCGCATCCAGAATGCCGAGCTGCATCAGGTAGCGCACGTCCGTCCGCCCGGTCTCGCGCAGATATTTGAGAAAGCCCATCTCCAGCGAGAACGTGCCGCCCGCGATATGCGTGCTGATGCGCAACCCGAGCCGCTTCGCCAATTCGTAGCCGCGGCGGATGAGCTCCTCCGTGCTCATGCCGGCGGCCACCCAATGGGCATTCGATTCGATCACCATGGCCATGCGCACCAGCCCATTGGCCGCCCCGTGCCAGCGGCGATGCTCCTCCTCGAATGCGGACAGCGCCTCGTCCAGGCTCAGCGGGTGATGGGGATTCCCCGGCGTCCGGCAGCGCAGCTCCTTGGCATAGACCTGGCGGATGCCGAGATCGCGCTGCGGCTCGATCGACGCGCCGACCAGCTCCGGGGTTGTCGTGGTCACCGAGTGGTTGAGCGAGCAGGTGGTGCCGGTCGCGAGCATCTCCATGGCGGCGACGGTGCTCGACACCCGCATCGCCTCCGCGGTGAGGTTGCGTGACACCGGGAGGAGAAAGTTGGAGACCCAGTCCTCGAGCAGGTAGCCGTCGGCCGCGCCCTTGAACAACGTGTACCAATGGTGCTGGTGCATGTTGATGAGACCGGGCAGCACGATGCACCCGTCCGCGTCGATGACCGCATCGAATTGATCGGCCGGAGGCGCTTCGGCCTGGGGTCCCACGAGCGTAACGTTGCGGCCGTCGATCGCCACAAACCCGTTGGGGAAGACATTGCGGGCGGAATCGACGCTGACCACATATCCGTTCGCGATCAGGATCCCCGGCATTGTCGTGACCCCCGCTGATCCCGTGGATCGGTTGTCAGGTTGACAATCACCGTATAGGCCTTCACGCCGTCGATTGTCAGTGGTTCCTCATGCAATGAACTGAGCCCAAAAGCCCGATGTAACCTCAGGCGCCAGTATTGTGTTCTAAGCTTTGGCCTTGAGCAGGGCGGAGAGAGGCTTGCCGGCATCCGCCAGCTCGTTCGCATCGAGCGGGATGCGACGCTCGATCAGCCGGCGCGCGATCGCAATGTCGCGCTGCGCATTGATGCCGACCGCATAGGCAAGATGGCCGCCGTCGAGCTCGAACAGCAAGGTCGCGTCGGCGCTCATATTCCTGCGCACGCGTGCGCTCGGTTGCGCGACCTGCCAGCCCACGCCCTGGATGTACATGTCGAATTGCTCGGACCAGAACGAAGGGGCCGTGCTGTAGGCGACATCGCCGCCCGCGGCATTGCGGCCGGCGATTGCGCCATGCTCCAGGGCATGGCGCCAATTCTCCAACCGTACCGGACCATGCGGTCCGGGAAAGCGCGTGCAGTCGCCGGCGGCAAAGATCGCCGGATCGGACGTGCGGCCATGGTCATCCACGATGATGCCGTCCGCCGTGGCGAGACCCGCCGCCTTGGCCAGCCCATCGTCGGGCGCAGCTCCCGTCCCGACCACGACGAGATCGGCGGCGATCGTCTCGCCCGTCGTGGTTTCGACTGCGATGCGGCCGTCGGGCAGGGCGTGCCGGGCGCGCACGCCGGTGCGCAGGCGCACGTCGACGCCGCGCGCGCGGTGGCGCTCCGCGATGAGGGCGGAGGTTTGCGCGTCGCAGACGCGCGCAAGAATGCGGGCCGCGATCTCGATGACGGTGGACTTGACGCCGAGCTCGGCGGCGGAAGCTGCGACTTCGAGCCCGATCAATCCACCGCCGATGACGATGAGCGAGCGGCTTTGACGCAGACGCGTCTCGAGCGCGCGCGCTTCGGCCTCGGTGCGCAGATAGTGCACGCCATTCTCTCCGGGCGGCAGCGCCGGCAACAGGCGGTTGATGGAGCCGGTGGCAAGAACGAGCGCGTCGTAGCCGATGGGCTCGCCGGCCTCGCTCACCACCGTGCGCGCGGCGCGTTCGATCTCCTTTGCGCGCGTGCCGGACCTGAGAACGACGCCGCTTGCGGCCACGCCTTTCGGCCCGGCAATCGGCGCATCAAGCGGCAGCACCTTGCCCGTCAGCACGGCTTTCGAAAGCGGCGGCTTCTCGTAGGGCTCGCCCGCCTCCTCGCTGAGCAAAACGATCTCGGCCGCGGCGTCCTGCTGCCTGGCGGCCAACGCTGCCGCGACGCCCGCGGGCCCCCCGCCGACGACCACGACCTTGCGGGCGGTGGCCACCTTGCAGGCCGCAGTCATGGCCGATCCTCGTTGGCTCGAGCGCTAGGTCCTGTTGACATTTCATCGGAGCCAGATCATGGCCCCGACCAGGAATAGCATGGATGCAAATGAGAGCGCAGTTTTCTCGTAACGGGTTGCGATGCGGCGAAAATGCTTGATTTTGTTGATGAACCGCTCGACCAGATTGCGTTCCTGGTAGATGTGCTTGTCATACGGGATGGCTTGTGATCGAGAGCGGCTCGATGGGATCACAGCTTCCGCCCCGCCTTCTGCTATACGGGTGCGAAAGCGATCGGAGTCAAAACCCATATCAGCGAGCAACTTCTCGAAAGAAAAACCGCTGATCAGGTCTTCGGCCTGGAGGATGTCGTGCACCTGGCCTGCGGTAAGGATGAAGCGGACGGGATTGCCGAGAGCATCCACGCTAATGTTGATCTTCGTACTCAGGCCGCCGCGCGAACGCCCGATCGCCTCATCTTCGCTCCCCCTTTTTGGCACCGGCCGCATGTTGGTGCGCCCGCACAATGGTGGAGTCGATGATGAGGTACTCGAAGTCTGGATTTCAACCAACGCATTGAAAATACTCTGCCAAACGTCCTTCTTTGCCCACCGACGGAAGCGCTGGAACACACTATTCCAGTTGCCAAACTCACTCGGCAGATCGCGCCAAGGTGCTCCGGCACGAGCCAACCAAAGCACAGCATCCACGAACAATCGATTGTCCTCGCCGTGGCGCCCTCTGTCACCTTCCTTACCCGGAACAAGCGGCTCGATGCGCCGCCATTGCGCATTCGTAAGTGTTCGCCGAATCAAGATCGACCTCCTCAGTTTCGATCTTGAATCACATTCGCGAGTCCGAGGGAATCCCCTATATGTCAACGGGACCTAGTGTAGTGTGGGGAAGGCCGACATCAAGCGCGCAACGCCGCCAGCATCTCCTCGATATATTCATCGCCATTTGCGATCACGAGCATCGAAGCATAGGGCCGCAGCGCCGCCAGCGTCTTGGACAAGTCTTCGTCCGATCGCTGCTCGCTCCCGATGACCAGCGCCGTGGTCATCACCTTGCGCACCGCGCAGGCTTCGCCGATGACCGAGGCGGCCTCTGCACTCGTGCCGGCGCTCGAGACCATGACCACGAGATCGGCGGAAGCGACCTCCTCCACCAAGGCCTTGGTGCGGCCGGCGAGATCGCTCAGCCAGGCTTTCATGGATCCTGCCTTCATCGACCAGCCCTCGCCGCCGGCCGCGCCGTCGAACTTGGGCGAGGTGAAGAAATTTGCACGCTGCCAGGCCTGCTGCGCCACCCGCTTGACCACGCGCTCGCTCGTCTCGTCGAGCGCGACCACCTTGACCACGCGCGGCTGGGAATTGGGATAGTCGACCCGGAAGCGGGCTTCCGCCGCCGAGCTCATGCGTGCGCTTTCGCTGTCCATCTTCTTCGATCCCCTTCGGCGCCGCCTGCGTGGACTCAACCGTAATCCACAACCCACCGTCATTGCCGGACTTGATCCGGCAATCCATCCGCTTAAGAGAAATGCAGCTTGAAAAAACAGGACCCGCGGGTCAAGCCCGCGGGTGACGGATGTGGGATTGACAGTGACATGAAAGTTCTCTGCACCAACGGTCTCAAATCGGTGCTGCTCGAGCTCGCGCCTGCCTTCGAGCGCAAGAGCGGAATGCGGCTCGCCATCACCTGGGGCTCGACCATAGGGCTCGCGAAAGACATCGAAGGCGGCGCCGGCGCGGATCTCGCCGTTCTCACTGCGGAGGCGATCGATGCGCTCATCGAGCGAGGGCGCGTGGTCGCCGGCAGCCGCGTCGATCTCGCCCGCTCCGGCATCGGCCTTGCGGTGCGCCAGGGCGCGAGCAAGCCGGACATCGGCTCGCCGGAAGCGCTCAGGAGCGCGTTGCTCGCGGCCAGGTCGGTGGCCCATTCGAAAACGGGCCAGAGCGGCCCACGTTCTCGCGCGAGTGTCTGCATGCGATCGACGACTTCGCGTCCCGACGCGCGATCCAGCGATGCGGTCGGTTCGTCAGCCAGCACATCGTCGGCGCCGACGAGCGCACGCGCGATCGCAACGCGCTGGCGCTGGCCGCCCGACAACTGCCCGGGACGCTTGTGCGCGCGTTCACCCATACCGACGGCCTCGCATCGCGCGGCCCGCGCCGTACACGCGCCCCGCCCTTCCCGCACGCGCAGGCCCAGCTCGACGTTCTGCGACGCGGTCAACGCCCCCAGCAGGTTGTGCTGCTGGAAAATGAAACCAACGTGTTTCCTCACGTTTTCGAGCTGATCTTTTGCGCTTCGCGCCCTCAGCGGTGGCCCAGCACCCGGATCGCGCCCTCTGCGGGGCACGCAGCGCCCCAACGAGCGTGAGCAGCGTCGTCTTGCCGGAACCGGAGGGCCCGGTGACGATGACGATTTCCCCTGCAGGGATACTCGCCCCGACGTCCAACAACACCTGCTTGCGCAGTGCCCCGCGGCCGAAATGGTGGCCCAGTCCGTCGATCACGAGCGGGTCGGAGCGGCCATCAGAACACTTCGGCCGGGTCGAGCCGGCGCACCTTTCGCAGGGCCAGCAAAGCTGACAGCGCGCACATCACCATCGCCATCGCGAATACGGTGACCGCGCGGTCCGGCGTCACGTCCAGCGGCAGCGCGTCGCCGCGGCCGCCGACCTGTACAAGGCCACGCCGCCATCGTGCCGGGCAGAAAGCCGAGCACCCCGAGGATCAACGCCTGCTGCAACACGATCCCGGAGACGAAGCCATTGCCATAGCCCATCGCCCGCAGCGTCGCATATTCGTGCAGGTGCTCGGACACGTCGGCGAACAGGATCTGGTAAACGATGATGGCGCCGACCACCAGGCCCATGATCGCGCCGAACGCGAACACGTAGCCGACCGGCGTCGCGCCGTTCCAGTACGCCCGCTCGCGCGCCGCAAATTCCGGCTTGGTCATCACCAGCACGTCCGCCGGCAGCAACGCCCTCAAACGATCGCGCCCGAGCACAGGTCGACGCCGGACTTCAGGGTCATCAGCCCGAGCTGGATTCGTTGCGCGGGCGGTGGGGAACAGCCGCAGGAAGTTGTCGACACTGGTGAGCAGGCTGCCGTCGATGCCGAAGGACGTACCGATCTCGAACAGCCCGACCACCTCGATGGTGCGGCCGTTCACCTCGGTGACACCGGCCCCTTGCGCGCAGCGTCAGCACCGGCCCGAACTCCGGGCGCGACGCCGCGTCGAACAACACCACGTCCTCGGCGGTGAGCTTCGCGCGCCCCGTCGAAAAGCCCGGCGTGTCAAGGACGTCACGCGAAGGGTGGACGCCGACAGCGTGATCTGCGCCGGCGTTGGTCCAGGGGTTCTTCCAGGCCGCGGGAAAGATATACACAGGGCGACCGAGGCGACGTCGTAGACCCATCGCCATATACAGACGGCGGATCGAGAAGGCGTCGGGCCGGACGATAAACACGCTGTCCGGGCTGAACAGCGCGATGTCGTAATGAGCCGCTCGTGAAAACGCAAGGCGCTGTCGAAAGCGCGGAGCGAAAACCGAGCTGCATCAGGATCAGCAATACCGCAAAAGCGATGCCGGCCACGGCGACAGCGAGCCGCAGGGGCTTGTGCCAGAGCTGCAGCCAGCCGAGTGGCGGTGCGGGCCAGGAAAGCGCCATGCGCTCAGCGACCGATCTCGACGCCGACCTGCAGGTTCGTCAGGTTCGCGGCCGCCGTGGAATCGTCGAGCCGGACTTCGACCTCGACGATACGGGCATCCTTGCGAGCCGCCGGGTCATCCCCGATCTGGTCGATCTTCTGCACCTTGGGTCGGATTCGCGTGACTGATCCCGTGAGTTCCTTCGCGAGAGCGGCGCTGTGTACACGGTACTTTCGCTGCCCGGTGTGCAGCAGTCGCACGTCGGTTTCATAGACCTCCGCGATCGCGTACATCTGGTCGACGCGGCCGAGTTCCACGATCCCTGCGGTACCTGCGAGTTCACCCGCGCGTTGCAACACGTCGAGGATTCGTCCTGGCAAATGGGGCTCGCACATAGGACCGTTCGAGTTCGGCCTGATTCCTGACCAGCTTCGCCGCGACCGAATCGATCCGCGATTGCGCGACGCTCACGGCGGCAGTTCGCGCCTTGCAGGAAGCCACGCCCGCATCGGCGTCGCCCTTGGCGAATTCCGATTCCTCGTTCGAGGCGAGGCCGCGCGCGAGCAGGTCGGTCTTGCGCTTCGAGCGCTTCGCAGCCACGTCCGCCAGCACGCACGCTTCGTCGGCCTGGCTCGCCACTGCCCTGGCATCGCGCCGCGCCGTCTCGAGGTCGGCCTGGGTTTCGGCGACGCGTGCCTTGGCCACGTTCGCGGTGTCCATTTCCGCCAGCAGCTGCCCCACCTGCACATTGGCGCCGCGCTCGACGTGGAGCTTGCTGATTACCGCACCCGACACGGCATCGGGGGTGGACCCGGCCGCTACCTGCACGACGCCGCCGAGAGGCTCGAGTCGGCCCAACGCGGCGACGCCTCGTGTCGCGGGTCTCGAGGCCGCTTGTGCCTGCGAAGCGGAATGAGCAGCGCACGAGATGAACTGGGCGCAGACGCAGACCCGCCACCGTGACGCGGCGAAACGCGGGTCGGGTCTGCAAAATAGTGCTCCAGATCAAGTTGTGCCTCCACTCTGTTCTGCCGCGCGACGTGTCTGCGCGTGCGCGATGGCTTCGAGCGCCGCCTCGTAACCCGCCGCAACGATGCCGTCGAAGGCGCGTACGTCGGTAAAACTGAAACGGTCCACGGCAGGCCGGATCAGCAGGTCGGCCCGTTGTCCCGCCGCACGCGTCGCGGCCATCGTCCCGATGGACATCGCCATCAGCATCGACGAGACCGGGCTCGGCACGCGGTAGCGCC
>CAWFZR010000012.1:0-314082 GCA_963820365.1 uncultured Alphaproteobacteria bacterium
GTCGGGTCCTTGATCTTCTTCGGAGTGTTCGCCATATCGCTTGTCGCCTCGTACTACACCAGACCACGGCAGCGGCAGGAATGCTTCCTGACCGCGCCACGAGCGCGTTAGCCTGGAATCGCCGTCGGGTCCCCCTCGGGCAGCCGGCAGTTAACGCGCCGCACAGTCCTTCCACTGCCGCTCGCCTATCCTATCGGCTTGGCGGACCGAAAGAAACTGCTCGTTAAGGTGTCTTTAATCATCGTTAACGATGGCTCCCCCGAGCCTACACGATGCGGACAGCCCTGTCATTTTCCGTGCGCCGGTTCCCTGCCATTTTTTCCGTAGCGCATCTCTTCGCACGATGCGACCGAGCAGGGTCGCGCCGCGGCACCAGTGGACGCAAGGCAGAGTCCAGGTCCAAGCGGGGCTAAGTATCAGAAAAGCCGGCGAATCTTCGCTCTTGCCGGCTCCCGAGCTCCGGCTCCACGTCCCTGCCGGGCGTTCCTGCGCGCGCGGCGTTGGCTCGCCAACCATGAACGCAGGGGACCGGCCGCCCGTCGCGTACCGGCGTTTACCCGGTCTTGGTGCTTGTCGGCCAGTCTGGCTCGCAGCTACGAGCAATTCGGGCGCGTGACCCATGATCCGGACTGATCCAAAGTTGCCCAATCGCAGTCTTCTCGTCTCATCAGGCCATGCGGCCGCCGCCGAGATGCCGACCGCGGCAACGCGGCGCGTCCGTGGCGGTCGCACCGAAGTCTCGGCCGCAGATGTCATCGATCTGGCCCACCTCACGCGTATGACCTTCGGCGAGAAAGCCCTCGAATCCGAGGTGCTGGCATTGTTCGATCGCCAGGCGGGAACGCTGTTGGCGCGCATGAAGCGGGCTTCCCCGAAAGCCGCCGCTGCCTTTGCACATACTCTCGGCGGCTCGGCGCGCGGAGTGGGGGCCTGGAAGGTGGCTGCGGCCGCAGAAGCACTTGAATCGGCTGCAAGGGATTTGGATCCAGCCGGGATTGCCGTCCCCCTCCGAGCGCTCGCGGGTGCGGTTGGAGAGGTACGGGCGGCGATAAGGAAGCGGCTTGCCGCCGAGTAATCGCGCCCGCCCGCTCCCGGTCCAGTCGAATTGGTAGTTGTTTGGCTCAAGACGATTGTCAAAGTGAGCTGGTTCCCATCTTGCCGGAAACGCTGTAGCAGCATGGCGGGCGCCGGCGCAGGAAGCTGCGTGGCCTGAGTTTGGCGCGCGCACCGGCGAGCCGCTATAGGACCGGCACTCTCCGAACTCTCCTTCCTGCTCCTGCCCTCCTGCATGCCGAAAATCACCTATATCGATCACGAAGGCACGACGCGTACGGTCGAGGGGGAAATCGGCTCGACCGTGATGGAAACCGCGATCAAGAACGGGATTCCGGGGATCGAGGCGGAGTGCGGTGGCGCCTGCGCCTGCGCCACCTGTCACGTCTACGTCGAAGACGCCTGGCGCGCGACGGTGGGCGAATCTTCGCCGATGGAAGAAGACATGCTCGACTTCGGCTACGACGTGAAGGCGAACTCGCGGCTGTCCTGTCAGATCAAGGTCACGGCCGATCTCGACGGTCTGGTGGTGCGGACACCGGAACGACAAGCCTAGAACGAGACGCAGGCACGCATTGGCCCCTTTCCTCGGTCGAACGCTGCGGATACACACGCGCGATATCACACTAATCGGTCTAAGACAGAGACCAGCCGGGAGCGCCCTGGCGGCGAGCAGGAATGACTGAACCCATCAAGAGTGACGTACTCATCATTGGCGCAGGACCGTGCGGGCTGTTCGCCGTGTTCGAGCTTGGGCTGCTCGACATGAAGGCGCATGTCATCGACATTCTCGACAAGATCGGTGGCCAGTGCGCCGAGCTTTACCCTGAAAAGCCGATCTATGACATTCCCGGAATTCCCTACATTACGGGTCAGGGCATCTGCGACGCATTGATGACGCAGATCAAGCCGTTCAAGGCAACGTTTCATTTGCAGGAAATGGTCCAGACGATCGAAAGGATCGGCGATCCTCTGTTCCGTGTGACAACCGATGGCGGCAAGGTGTTTGAGATCAAGGTCGTTGTGATCGCGGCCGGCGGCGGGTCATTCCAGCCCAAGCGGCCGCCCATCCCGGGCATCGAGGCTTACGAGAGTACGTCCGTTTTCTATTCCATTCGCCAGTTGGAATCATTTCGCGGTAAGCGCCTCCTGATCGTCGGCGGCGGAGACTCCGCCCTGGATTGGACGTTGAACCTGGCGCCGCTTGCGAAGCACCTCACCCTCCTGCACCGCCGCAGCGAGTTTCGAGCAGCGCCCGACAGCGTCAACAAGATGATGGCGCTCGTCGGCGAGGGAAAAATCGATTTCGTCCTCGGTCAAGTCTCGGCGCTGGAAGGGGAGGGAGGGCAAATCGCCAAAGCCATCGTCAAACGCAGCGACGGCTCCAGCTTCGAGATCGCCTGCGACGCGCTGCTTCCGTTCTTCGGACTGACGATGAAGCTCGGTCCGGTCGCGGGCTGGGGCATGAACATGAAGGATGGCGAATATATCGTGGTCGACACTGCGACATTCGAGTCGAGCATCACCGGCATTTTCGCCATCGGGGACATCAACTGGTATCCGGGCAAGCTCAAGCTTATTCTATCGGGCTTCCACGAAGGCGCATTGATGGCGCAGAAGGCGCATCGCTATGTCTACCCGGACAAGCGGCTGATCTTTCAGTACACGACGTCATCGACCAGCCTGCAGAAGAAGCTCGGAGTTGCGTGATGGTAGCGGCTGTTCTGACCCGCGCAAAGCTGCGCCGAATTCACGCGGCGACCGACCGGCGGCGCGATTTGGGCGCGCGCGATCAGCGCGCGGATGCGGGAATTTTCGGTGAAGGTGGCGCCGGCAACGGTTCGCTGCGAACGGCGGTTGATCGGGACGCCAGTCCGAGCACCTCGCGCACCGCGGGCAAAGCCGCATCCGCCATCGCGGCATGACCCTCCGCCGTTGGATGGACGGCTCCGCCGTAGACAGCGGCGAGAATTCCCCAGATGGCATCGTGCAGATCGCTGGGCTGCAAGATGATGGGCAGGCCCTCGGGATAGGTCATGGCGGTCAAGTAGCTGTCATTTGCGGTTCGCACCCATCGCGCGCGCGACGCGTAGGGACGGAACTCGCTGGCAGGATACCCGCACGACATCGGATCCGTGGCCGCCGTGGTCAGGCCGCTTCGGAACGTCTCGCGCTGTTCGGAGAAGCACTCCCGATCGAAGGGCGGATCATCGCTGGAGCGCGCGCATGCCCCGTGCGATGCGAAGGCATGCTGGTGCGCGTCGACGAAGGTCATGGTTTCGGTCGACGGATCGCGGCAGTTCTTGTGGTCTTCGCAGCGCGCGAGCACCTTCATTCGGGGCAGGAAGCGGCGTGAAACGAAATCCACCACATTTCGCAGCCGTTCGCCATCGGCACCGAACGCCGGGTGCACATCGAAACCGTCTCGCCCGCCGGGGCAGGGCGTATTGGGCCCCGCCAGGGCAGGATTGGCATAGGTCAGATAGACAACCCGGGAAAGATCCCCACCGACGAACGGCTTGAGGGCCGAACGCACCCGCGCAAAATTGCCGGGCAGCTCGTGATCCAGGATCCGCTGCGCCTCCTCGATTGTTACGATGTTGCCGGCGCGCGTGAGGAGGCTGCGCTCGGTGCCGGGCTCGACGATCACATTCGCCATCAATCCGGAGAACATGACGTCGTTGGCGCCGATGGTGAGCAAGATGAGATCGAGCGCACGGTAGGGGTTATGGCGGCGAGCCGTCGCCATCACCTCCGCCAAGTCGACGACCTGGGGGCGAACCGTTCGCGGGCAAGCCGCGCCGGTGCCCGGACTTGGGCACTCCAACACCCTCAGGTTGCCGAGAAAACCGATGTCGACGGTGGCACCGGAGCAACCGAGCGGAATCAAGGTCACGGCGAGATGAGGGCTCTCCACCGCGAGAGCGAGCGCCGTGCGCGTCTGGTAGCTGTACAGCGAGCGGTGACAGGCACCGCTCAGCCAACGCGCACTTTGCCGCGCCCAATCACTGCCCCTCCCATCGTCGCGGGGCACGGTCTCGCAGGACTTGTTCCCGCCGAAGCCTGCCCGTCCAGGGCGGAAATATTCATACCCGCCGAAGCGCCTGAAACAAAAGCCTTCGTCGGAAAGCCGAATGGCGCGGTCGGGATTTCCTTCGCCGGCTGCGATCGAATCTCCCATTCCTGCGACAAGGACATCGCGCACCTGAATTTCGCTCGTCAGCCGCTGCGCCGTCCCGTCGGGCAATACGATATCGACGCTGGCGAGCGTCGGCCGCCCATAGCGCACCCTGACCTTGATCTCCTCGTTGCAGGCGGCGTTCGTTGTCCGAACGGGTCCGTCGCCGTCGTTGAGGCTCCAGACACATCCACCATTGGCCGGAATGGTTCCGGCGACAGCGAGACCAATGCGATGGTCGCGCGGAGCCAGGTAGATCTCGCGTTCACCATCGCGATCGCACATTTCGAGGAGATTGCCGGCGCGATCGACGCACAGCCGCTCGACCACGTCGCGCGCCCAGCCGCGGCCGTCGGTTTCGCGTGCCAGGCGCCGCTCCGCCGCCAGCACTCCTTCGCTCCGACCGGCTGCGACATGGCGCTGGAAATCGGCCTCGTTGCGGAACAGCCGGAAGCGGTTCTTGACCTCCCATTCGATGCGCAGCGTCCCGCCGCTTCGAAGCTCGGCGCGGGCAGCGTTTCCGCCCCACGTCGAAAATACGGGAGCGGCAAGGGCAAGGAGGAGGATGGACAGATGGCGCATGATGTCTGCGTGGATGAGGAGCCATATTATAGACATGTCGGATGCGGCGGAAATGTGAGGTTCACAGCATGGGACTGCCTGCTACGGCCTCAACGGGTTCTCGCGCGAGCGGGCAAGAGGCTCACGCGCGCAGGCTGCGCAAGCTTCACTCATTCCGCCGCCGTTCTCCCGACATCCGCGCTTCGCGCGAGCTCGACCGTGCCGGCCAAAATCCGTCCCCGCATTCTCAATTCGACGGTGCACGATTTCGCCAGTACAATTCGCTCGTCGTTTCAATAGAAAACAAATCCTCCGGGAGGATGATGATGCAGCGGATTCTGCTCGCACTGGCATGCGTCGTCGCACTGTCGGCCGGCCTCGTCTCCGCGCGCGCGCAACAGCCCGTGAAGATCGGCTTGATCAATGTTCTGTCCGGTCAATTCGCCGATGCCGGCATCCAGCTCGATAACGGCATCAAGACCTACATGAAACAGCACGGCGACAGCGTTGCCGGGCGCAAGATCGAGCTCATCCGCAGGGATGTTGGCGGCCCTGCTCCGGATATTGCCAAGCGGTTCGCGCAAGAACTGGTGGTGCGCGACAATGTCGATCTCCTCGCCGGCTTCCTCCTGACCCCGAACGCACTCGCCGCTGCCGATGTCTCGGCACAGGCCAAAAAGTTCATGGTGGTGATGAACGCCGCGACCTCGATCATCATCACCAAGTCGCCGTACATGATCCGGGCCTCCGTGACGTTGCCGCAAGTGATGGAGACATTTGGAGCCTGGGCCGCCAAGAGCGGAATCAAGAAATGCTACACCATGGTGACCGACTACGGCCCCGGCCACAACTTCGAAGCTGCGTTTCAAAGGGCATTCAAGGAAGCGGGCGGCGAGATCGTGGGATCCGTCCGCTTCCCGGTAGCCAATCCGGATTTTTCCGCGTTCGTTCAGCGCGCCAAGGACCTCAATCCGGAATGCATCTACATTTTCATACCCGGCGGAGCCCAGCCTGCCGCCCTCGGCAAGGCTCTTGCGGAACGCGGTATCGATCTCAACAGAACCAAGGTTCTGGGTTCGGGCGAGACGACGGCGGAACAGGCGCTCAAGACGATGGGAGATTCGAGCCTCGGCATGATCTCGGCCTGGCATTACGACTACAAGAGCACCGCGCCCCTCAATTTGGAGTTCGTGAAGGCTTTCAACGAAATGCACGGCCGCAACCCCGACTTCTTCTCCGTTGGTGGCTTCGACGGCATGCACGCCATTTACGAGACCCTGAAGAAAACGGGTGCCAAGACCGACGGCGATGCCTTGATCGCCGCAGCCAAGGGAATGAAATGGGAGAGCCCGCGCGGTCCCATGTCCATCGATGCAGAGACGCGCGACGTGGTCCAGACGATCTATATCAGACGGGTGGAAAAGGTGGGTGGCGATCTCATCAACGTTCCCTTCGATAAGATCGAAAATGTCAAAGATCCGACGCGGGCACGCGGGGGCTGATCGGCCCGACGAAGCCTGCACGACGGACCGGTGCACGGCGACCGCGCTTGCGCGGCCTCCGGCGGCGTTTAGGCCTCGAAGCATGAGAAGCCAAGACCGGGAGGAATAACATGCGAAAGATGGCGGTCGGATTGATCAGCCTTGCCGCCGCGATGTTCGCCGCCGCGTCGGCCGTCGCGCAGCAAGCATCAAGATCGGGGTGATCTTGGCCTATTCTGGACAGTTCGCCGATCCCTCCGCGCAAATGGATAACGGCATCAAGCTCTATCTGCTCCAGCACGGTGACACCGTGGCGGGAAAGAAAATCGAGCTCATCCGCAAGGACACCGGCGGTATCGCCCCCGATGTCGCCAAGCGCCTGGCGCAGGAGCTGATCGTGCGCGACAACGTCGACATGCTCGCCGGCTTTGCCCTCACGCCCAATGCACTCGCGGCAGGCGACGTGTCCGCGCAAGCAAAGAAATTCATGGTGAACATGAATGCCGCCACGGCGATCATCACGACGAAATCACCCTACATGGTGCGCACGTCGTTCACCGTGCCGCAGCTCAATGAGACGCTCGGTGCTTGGGCATACAAGAACGGCGTCCGCAAGGTCTATACGATGGTCTCGGACTTCGGTCCCGGGCATGACGGCGAGGCCGCCTTCCACAAGGGGTTCCGGGACGCCGGCGGAGAAATTGCCGGTTCCGCGCGCTATCCGGTGGCGAACCAGGACTTCTCCGCTTTCGTGCAGCGGGCGAAAGACAGCAACGCGGACGCGATTTACGTCTGGACGCCGGGCGGTCCCCAGCCGGCGGCGATCGGCAAGGCGCTTGCCGAGCGGGGCATCGATCCTGGCAAGACAAAAATTCTCGGTCAGGGCGAATTGACCTCAGAGGACGCACTCAAGAGCATGGGAGATGCCGGGATCGGCATCATCACGGCCTTTCATTACGATTTCAATCACGCCTCTGCCATGAACGCCGCTTTCGTGCGGACCTACAAGGATGCGTATGGGCGCAATCCCGACATGTTCTCGGTCGGAGCCTATGACGGGATGCACGTTATCTACGAAGCTCTGAAGAAGACTGGCGGCAAGGCCGATGCTGAAAGCCTCATTGCTGCGGCGAAAGGCATGCAATGGGAAAGCCCGCGCGGCGTCATCTCGATCGATGCGGAAACCCGCGACGTCGTGCAAACCGTCTACATCCGGCGGGTGGAGCGCGTGGGCGGCGAATTGCGCAATGTCGAGTTCGACAAGGTCGATAACGTCAAGGATCCGTTCAAGGCCCGGATGAAGTAGAGCGGAGCGCCCATGCCGATCATCGTTGCCGGGAGGCGCGCATGATTGCTTCCTTCTTGGGCGTTCTGTTCGACGGTCTCGCCTACGGGATGCTGCTCTTCCTCCTGTCGGTCGGATTGTCGGTGACGCTCGGCATGATGAATTTCGTAAATCTGGCGCATTGCAGCTTTGCCATGCTGGGGGGCTACGTCACCGTCACGTTGATGAACGAGCTTGGCTGGCCTTTCCCGGCCACGCTGCCGCTTGCGTTCCTGACAGCGGCGGTCATGAGCATTGCCCTGGAGCGCCTTCTTTACAGGCGGCTCTATGGAGCGAGCGAGCTCGATCAGTGCCTGCTGACAATCGGCATCGTTTTCGTTTCGGTGGCGGCTGCGGCCTACGTATTCGGAACGGTGCAGCAGTCGATCCGTCTGCCGTCCTATCTGCGCGGCAGCGTGTCGATCATGAACCAAAGCTTCGGCGTCTACCGGCTGTTCTTGATCGGGATGTCGCTTGCGGTGACGATCGTTCTGGTCGCCGCGCTGGAATATACCAGGTTCGGTGCCCAGGTGCGCGCGGCAGTCGACAATCCGCGCATGGCGCGCGGCCTCGGTATCGATGTCGACCGCGTGTTCGCCGTCACTTTCGCTCTCGGCGGCGGATTGGCGGGGCTGGGCGGCGCACTTGCAATCGAGATCGTGGGCCTCGATCACGCATTTGCCTTCACTTTCCTCGTCTATGTCCTGGTCGTGGTCGCCGTGGGTGGGCTCGGCTCGATCGCCGGCTCCTTCGCGGCGGCGATCGTTCTCGGCATCAGCGACATGGCCGGCAAATATTATCTACCCGAGCTTGGAGCCTTTCTGATCTATCTCGTCATGGTCACCCTCCTGATGTGGCGGCCGCTGGGTCTGCTCGGGAGGCGCTGACGATGACGTCCGGCGCGATCAGCGGACCGCAACGCTATCTCGCGGAGCAAATCAGGTGGCGGCCCCTCGAAATCGCATTCTGGGGAGCAACCCTGCTGCCGTTCCTGCTGACGCCCAACTATCTCGTCCTGGCGAGCCAGATCGCGATCACGGCGTTGTTCGCGCTCTCCCTCGATCTCATTCTCGGCTATGCCGGCATCGTCTCGCTCGGCCATGCCGCTTATTTCGGTTTCGGCTCCTATACCGCAGGCCTGATCGCGAAATGGGGTTGGGGTGAGCCGTTGACCGGGCTGATGGCGGCCGCGGCCGCCGCCGGGCTGTTCGGATATCTCACCAGCATCGTGGTTGCGCGCTTCCGGCACCTTGCGCTGATCATGATTACCCTCGGCTTGGGATTGTTGCTGGCCGAGGCGGCGAACAGCGCGAGCTGGCTGACCGGTGGGGCGGACGGTCTGCAGGGCGTGCGCATGTGGAAATTGCTCGGCATCTTCCAGTTCGACCTCTACGGCACCACCGCATACACCTATGCTCTCCTGGTGCTGATCTCGGCATTTCTGGTGGCGCGGCGGCTCATCCATTCGCCCTTCGGGTTGGCCCTGCGTGGTATTCGCGAAAAGGCGATCCGGATGCCGGCGATCGGGGCGGAGAGCCCGGCGCACATTCGCAAGGTCTACACGATCGCCGCGGTGATGGCTGGCATCGCCGGTGCTTTGCTGGCGCAGACGACCGAGACGGTTTCGCTCGAGACGCTCGGCTTTCAACGCTCGGCGGATGTCCTTGTGGTTCTCATTCTGGGTGGTGCGGGGCGCCTCTACGGCGGCATCATCGGTGCCATCATCTACATGGTTGCACGCGATCAGTTCTCCGGCATCAACCCGCAGTACTGGTATTTCTGGATCGGGATGCTGCTGATCGCGGTGGTGATCTTTTGCCCAACGGCATTCTCGGCGGTTTGGCGCGGCTTGCGCCCTCCGGACGGGGCCGCGCGTGAGCACACTGGCGCTTTCCACGCGCGGATTGGACAAGAGCTTCGGATCGCTCGTGGTCGCCAAGGACATCACGCTCGAGCTTCCGCGCGGCGAGCGCTACGCCTTGATCGGACCAAACGGCGCCGGCAAGACCACACTGATCAATCTGATCACCGGCATGCTGCGACCCGACCGCGGAGAGATCTTTCTCGGCCAGGACGAGATCACGTTGCTGCGGCCGGCGGAACGCGTCAGGCGCGGTCTGGCGCGGACATTCCAGATCAATACGTTGTTTCCGCATCTCAATGCGCTCGAGGCGGTGACGCTCGCGGTCTGCGAGCGGCGGGGCTGCGCCGGAATTTGGTGGCGGAGGCTTCCGTCCTATGCCGATGCAATCGAGGAGGCGCACGCGATTCTCGTCTCTCTGCGGCTGGCGGCGAGCTGTTATCAGCCGACGCACGAGCTTGCCTACGGCCAGCAGCGGCTGCTGGAAATCGCCCTCGCTCTGGCCACCAATCCGAAAGTGCTTCTGCTCGACGAGCCGGCGGCCGGGGTGCCTCAGGCCGAGAGCGCCGAGCTGTTCTCGGTCATTGCAAGCCTGCCTCATGCCATCACCGTCCTGTTCATCGAGCACGACATGAATGTCGTCTTTCGCTTCGCCAAACGCATCATCGTGATGGTCGGAGGCCGGATTCTGGTCGAGGGTACGCCGCAGGAAATCGCTGCCGACATGCGTGTGCGCGAGGTCTATCTCGGTGGAGCGCACCATGTCGCAATCTGAGCCGCTGCTTGCGGTTTGCGACTTGCGCGCCGGCTATGGCGATGCCGTGGTGCTCGACGGCATCGCGCTGGAAATTGCGGACGGCGGAAGCCTGGCGGTGCTGGGGCGCAACGGGGTCGGCAAGACGACGCTCCTGCTCACCATCATGGGATATACCTCGGTGAGCCGCGGCACCATGCGATGGCGCGGCCGCGATCTCACGCGAGTAGCCCCGCATCGGCGAGCACGTCAGGGCCTTGGTTGGGTGGCGCAGGAACGCGAGATTTTTCCTTCTCTGAGCGTGGAAGAAAATCTCACGGTTGCCGCGCGGGCCGGCCGCTGGGACCTCGCGGCCGTCTTTGATCTCTTTCCGCGCATTGCCGAGCGGCGCGCCAGCAGGGGCAATCATCTCTCCGGCGGCGAGCAACAGATGCTGGCGATTGCGCGCGCATTGATGACCAATCCAGCGCTGCTTCTGCTCGACGAGCCGCTCGAAGGGCTGGCCCCGATCATTGTGGAAGAATTGACTGCCGCAATCAGACGAATGACCACGGACGAAGGAACCGCGTTCATTCTGGTGGAGCAGCACGCCGCAGTTGCACTGGCGCTGACCCGTGACTCGATCGTGCTGGAGCGCGGCAGCATCGTCTATCGGGGGCGCTCACGCCAGCTGCAGGACGATCAAGCCACGCTCGACCGGCTCATTGGCCTCCGGCTGGCGGAGAACGCCGGGACTTCGGTGCGGTGAGAGCCAAATCAACTCCCGATTCCGCTCCAATCACAGGGATCGGAAGGTTGGCTTATTCATCCGGCCGAGATGGCAGCCGGGAGAAACCGGAAAACGCGCCCGCGGCCCCCCTCGGGCTAGGTGGTGACCGCCATCCAGGAGCCTTCGTGCGTGGCCGTCCCAGGCGGCTGTTGTCGAAAAACAACACCGTCAGGCTGATTGGGAGTCTAGGGTCTGGCGCGGAGCCAGCGGCTCCAGCATAAAGGTGGAGGATAGGTGGAGTAGGTTGGTCGGCCACCGAAGGGGCGCTCCCGATGCGACTGCGACAGAGACTGCTCACCACCACCGTGCTGGCGGGGATCGCGGTTGGCGTATGTTCGGTCCCCCACGCAGCACGGGCGGCGGACCTCAATCTCACGCCGCTCTATGCAAGGACGCCGTGGGCGGCACCGGCGGTGGATGGCTTCAACGCCAAGTGGGAAGGGTTGGGCGGCCAGCTCGACCACAAGACATTGTACGGCTCTCGCGGCTCCATGAGCATTCCCTTGGGCCGGCAGTGGGGACTCCAGGTGGACGGCAGCGGCGGCTCCTTGCAACAGCGAGGTTTCGCCAGCGTCGGGGGCCACCTGTTCACGCGCAATCCGTCGCAGGGCCTGCTGGGCATCTATTCGAGCTACACGAGATGGAACAAGTTCGGCGGCGTACACGCTACCCATGTCGCCGGGGAGGGCGAACTTTACGCAGGGCGATGGACGCTCCAGGGCATTGCCGGGGTTGAGTTCGGAAACTCGGCGTCGAATATCGCTTCAGCCACTGCCGTGTTGCCGCCGGGCGTCGGCGTCCCGGGAGTGATCATCACCGACACATTGGTGCAATCGTACGACGTCAAGACCCGGTTCATGGACCAGGTCAATCTCAAATACTACTTTACCGACAACTGGGACGGCTATGTCGGCCATCGCTATCTCGCCGGCAAGAACGCCCTGGCGCTGGGCTCGGAAGCAGGCGTGCGGCTCGGCACCGTCATGGGCACGGCCTTCGTCGAAGGGCGCGTCGGCGACAAGAGCTTCGAAGGCGTATGGGGCGGCCTGAAGCTCTATTTCGGCCAGAAGGACAAGACGCTGATCCGGCGCCATCGCGAGGACGATCCGCCCATCTGGGACACGCTGTTCAGCATCGTGGGCAATTTCAACCAGAGCGCCTCGCAGACGACGCTGGGGACACCGCCGCTGCCGCCTGAAGGCGATATCGTCGTCGAAGATTTGGAGTAACTATGGCGTCGCCGGCGATCTAGCTGAATTTGACACGCAACACCGTCAATTCTGCCGGCGCAGACGTTAGTGCGCCATGGACACGACCAGCTCGCGCTTGCCGCCCGTCGTGCGGGCCAGCTTGTCCATTGCCGTAATGCGAACGGTCACCCCGTTGCCCAGCAGACGTGCAAATACTGCGGCCACCGCCTTGTCATCGGCCGCGCTCGCCCCATTTTCAGCAGCGAAGATGACTTCGATATTTGTTTTGTCGGGTTGTCGGATCTGAAAGCGCGGAGACGATACGTGCGCGGCTAGCTCCGAGATCGGAATTTCGTGCGGCCAGACACGCCGCCCCCCATCGCTCTCAAAGCATTGCTCGATCGACCGTCAATTCGCTGCAGTCGCAGCAGCGCCCTTCCGGAAGAGCAAGGCGTTGTGGCGAGCGTCGCGAAGTCGCCAATCTCGTAGCGGATGAATGGCGTTGCGTAATTGTAGAGGCTGGTAAGCACGACACGGCCCGTCTGACCTGGTTGCACCGCGCTGCCGTCGTCATCGAGAATTTCCAGAAATAGCGCCTCTTCACAAACCAGGTAGTGGTCATCAGTCGGCGATTGCAGCGCGATGCAGCCCATCTCCGCGCAGGCGTAAATCTGTGCAATGTCGCATCCCAAGCGCTCTTTCACAGCATCGCGGACACGGTGCGTCAGGACTTCACTTATGCCGATGACTTTGCCCAGCTTGAGCTTGCTAAGCTCGGCGGCGTCAGGAATCTCTGCCAGGTCCTGCATCATTGATGGAAACGTCAGCAGATATTTTGGCGTGCGTTGCAGCAGCCACGCGACGATGTTTTCGAGCGGTTCGCGCACGTCCAGCATGTGGTGCAATGCGCCCGGCTTTATTGCCGACCACAGACCCTCAGTGAGGCCCTGCGGGTAGGTGGGCCGTCGCGTAGCAAATGAGCGTACGCTCGCCATCGGAGCAGCAAAATCGAGCTGGTGCCAGCAATAGTGACGATACATCATGCATTCTGCGGCGATTCGGGCGAGCATGCAGGTCCGGAATGCGGCCCTTGCCCCGGTCGTCCCCGATGTCCTTACGGTCGAGACCGTCCCCACCTCGGCAGGAATCTGGACAGGGTTGATCCGTTCAATCTCGGATTCAAGCTCACTGCGCCGTAACAAGGGAATTTCGCTCCACGCCTCCAGCTGCGGGTCGGGCCCATTGCGGAACAGCGGCTTGAGACGCTGCCGATAGAACGGCGACTGTGCGGAGGCGAATGTGACAAGCCGCTTGAGCAGGTGCGCCCGATAAGCGTCAAGGTCAGCGCGCGGCAGCCACTCGGTACGCTCCAGCGTGGCAGCAAATTGCCGGTAAATGTTCGGCGGACTGGCCTGCGTCATGCGCGGCTCGGTGCTCCATCGGGTGTAGCCGCCGAGTTGGGAGTGCCCGGCGAGTCAGCATATTCGCGGACAATGATTTTGATTTTGATCCGCGGCGAGCGACCGGCGAAGCGCTCGACACGGCTCGCCGAGATCAACTCCCGCTTGCAGGAAACGCCCACCGATGATTGCATCATGGCAGCAATTGGGTGTCAGAGCTTCTCGGCGATGAATTTCAGGATTTCTGCAGACTGGCGATTAATGTCCGCGGTCGTTCTGCCGGTGCCTGGTTCCTGCGATTGTGCCTCTGCCTGGATCGCCCTTGCCACCGCTTCATCAAGAAGCAGCCGTACAGCCTCATCTCGCGTCAATACGCCTTTTTTTATCAGCGCGCGATAGAGCGCAACGGTAGCGCTCACGGCTGCCATCGTATATGCCGCGTCGTGGAAGGTAGTCATTGTCACGCATCAATTGCACGGTCTTGCCGGGCAAGGCATTCCCGGCTCATCCCGTTGTGGCTTGCGCAATGGTACAATGACTGGGAACGATCCTCCAAAGCCAAACACGGCTGCCTGCCTGTGGGTTCACGCGAGGCTTGCCGTCGAAAATGCTCCCTCCGGCTCGCCCGGCTGTGACCGCAATGCCACAGCATGCCTGAAAGTGAGCCTGGGACGGTCCTTCGTCTTGAGTTCTCCCGCATCGGCACAAATACTGCTCGCCGCTGGCCTCGGTGGGCGTTTTCATGGGGACGGCGTATGCGGATACGCTCGAGAGAGGGTGTGATGTCCTCCTATGCAAAGTACTGCCGGGATCAAGCTGCGGATTGTGCGCGGCGCGCGAGGATTGCAAGCTCGCCGACAGTCGTCGCGAACTGCCGCATGTTGCAGGAGCGCTGGCTCAAGCTTGCGGAGAAAGCAGAGCTCGAGATCAGACGCCCGGCCTTTGCGGCCCCCCTGGCCATGGCCGTCCGCAATTAACGCGCGCTGAGAAGTCAAGCCGCGCCGGCACCGCGTGGTGCCGATGTCGAAGCGAGGCTTGATGCGTTGTCAATGCCCCGTGCTGATGACGGCTTGCTCGTAGTTGCCGGAGCCCATGCCGCTGTCGGCGAAAATGCCGTGATCGGCGATCCACCGAAAGGTCTCCTCGTAAACCTCCTTGGTGTAGGTCTCGAAGACGAGGCGCTCGCCCGGCCCCCATCGGCGCGTGTCCATCTTGGCGTGATACCGCGCCGGAAACTCGTTCTTGTAATAATGCGTGTAGAGCTCCGGCCGCAGATCGATGTCGCGCTGCGCGCGCCTGAGGGCACCGAAGAACTTGCGCAGATCCGCCGGATCGGGGTCGCCGGTGACCATGGTCGCAATCATGAAGGTCGTGTCGATCACTTTGCGGAAGCCAAGCTGCTCGGCAAAGTAGTACGGGCCGCTGAACAAGGCCGAAGCCTGCGCGTTTCCATCGATCAGCTGGTCGAGGCGGTGAAACAGCATGCCATCGGCGAAAGTCAGGTTGATCCTGTCGGCGGGCATATATTGCTCGAGCGCCTGGATGGTCGAATAGTGACTTCCCGATTGATAGCCGACGGCGATCGGAACGCCGGCGAGATCCTCCGGCGTCTTCACCGGCGAGCTCGCAGGAACGAACACGCCCGACGGCGCCACCGAGTAAACATCGGCATAAAGCTTGCCTTTGCCCTTGGAGGCCGCCACCCCCACGGTCCAGTGGCAGGCGCAACTCACGTCGGAGCTGCGGCCGCGCTCGAACGATTGCATCGCGCCTACCTTGTCGCCCTTGTAATGGTGCGCGCCGTCGGTCGACTTGATCAGCTCCTGGAAGACGTAGTCGAGGCCCTCCTGGCGGAAATACCCCTTCTCCTCTGCCACCCATTCCTGCAACCGGAAGTGCGGCTCGATGATGAACTTGTCCTTGGCCATCGGTTTTTCTCCCTTTCTCGGCAATTCTCTGCTTCGAGATCAGCAGCAGTCCAACCGCGAGGCGTGCCGCTCGCCATGCTCTGCCATGCGCCGCGCGCCGATCATCTTCACGTGCTCGTCCATCAGACGGCGCGCGCCGGCGGCGTCGCGCATTTCGATGAGCGATGCCAATTCCCTGTGGACGTCCAGAATGCGGCGCGCCACCTCGGGCGTGAGCGTCGGATTCTGCGCCGGCCAGGAGACGTGCTGGAGGGAGATGAGCTGCACCACCAGCACGCGATTGTGCGAGGCCTCGGCGACGGCGAGATGGAACTCGCGTCCCAGGCGCGTGTAGGCGCCGACGTCCGTGAGGTTGCGTTCCGCATCGGCAATGTGCCGGCGCAACCGCGCATGATCCTCGGCCGTCGAATTGACGGCCGCGAGCTCGGCCGCAAGGCATTCGATGGCGCGCTGCGCCTCCATGATCTCGCCAACCGAGACGCCGGCAAGATCGAGCTGCACGGCCAGAGCCTCCGCAAACAACCGTGCATTGCCCTGGGCGATGCGTGCGCCGCCCCCGGCACCGACCTTGATCTCGACAATCCCTTGCGCTTCCAACGTTCGCAACGCGTCGCGCGCGACAATCCGGCTGACATCAAACCGCTGAGCCAAATCCTTCTCCGTGCCGAGGAAATCGCCCGGACGAAGCTCCTTGGCAAACAGCGCCTCGCGCACCTCCCCGACGATACGGGTCGACAGCGTGGCGCTACGGAAGGGCAGGACCTTCCGCTCGCTGTTGGTGAAAGCTGCGTGCAGCCGCATCTGCGGGTCCAAGGAAACGATGATAAAGATAATATCTTTAGCGGGATGCCTGAGTCAAGGCGCAGGAGGCGCAGGAGCGCTCGCGTACGGAATGCAATCGAGTGTGTTTCCCGGGAGCAGCGCAGCATGAGCGAAGCGAATGGTGCGCTGCAGACCCGGCGATCGTTGTGAAACTCCGCCCTTGGAAGGGTCCCGGGTTCTATGTCGGCGCACCACGTCGCAAGAGCGCCGTGCTGCGCCGCGCCCGGGACACGTAGATCGAGAGATGGTGCGCACTGGCCCTTGTTATTGCTTCTTCAAACCGGCGGCCCCGGCAAAGTGCCCCCAGCGCTTGCTCTCGCTCGCAATGTGGCGCTCGAATTCTTCCGGCCCGCCATCCAGCGGATCAATGCCCTGGGGCCGCCAGGCCGCTACGATCTCGGTCGAGCGAACGGCCTCCCGCACGGTGCGGGCGAGCTTCTCGATGACATCGCGCGGGGTGCCGGCCGGTGCCATCAGACCGAACCAGATCGAGGTATCGAAATCCGGCAGACCGGCTTCCGCCATGGTCGGGATATTGGGCAGGATACCCGGACGTTGCGAGGATGCCGAGGCCAATGCCTTGAGCGCGCCGCTTTCGATCTGGGCGATCACCGCGGAGGCGGGCGAGAACATCATCGCGACGCGACCGGCGAGAAGATCGGTCGCCGCTTGCGGGCTGCCCTGATAGGGCACGTGCACGAGCTTGAGCCCTGCGCGCATGGCGAGCAGCTCGCCGGACAGATGCGGTGCGGTGCCGATGCCGGTCGACGCGTACAGCACTTCCCCCGGCTTTGATTTGGCGAGCGCGATCAACTCCCGGACGCTGTCGACGCCGAGGGCAGGGTGCACGACCAGGACGACGGCGGCCGTGCTGATGAGCGCGATCGGGGCGAAGTCCTTGCCGATGTCGAATGCAAGGTGGGAGTTGATGGCCGCGTTGGTTACGTTGGCCGATGACCCGATGAACAGCGTGTAGCCGTCCTTGGGGGCGCGCGCCACCGACTCGGCGGCAAGGCTGGAACCCGCGCCCGGCTTCGTCTCGATGACGAACTGCTGTCCCAGAGTTTGACTCAGGCGATTGCTCAGCACGCGGGCGGTAATGTCCGCCGACGATCCCGCAATGAAGCCGACAATCAATCTCACCGGCCGGCTGGGATAATCGCTTTGGGCATCCAGGGAGGCAACGAGCAACCCCATGAAAGTGAGAACTGCGACTACCATGATTGGAGATTGCACGCGTCTCATTGCTTTTCCTTCCGGGACGAGCTCGCAGGCACAGCTCGAATAGGCATTTCCACCGCACCATGCCGGGTGCTCGAAGGGTGGTCGGATTGCACCATTGCCGTCGACAGCATGCCGGCAGCCGCCTTCAAGGACATGGCCAGGCCGGTCGCCGGCGCGCTATTGTCCCGGGCCATGTTCGTCACCTTCTTTCACGAGCTCAAGGCCGCCGGTGTTCCGGTCACTCTGCGGGAATATCTGACCTTGGTCGAGGCCATGGACAAAGATCTCGCCGGCCGGCGCGTCGACGATTTTTACTACCTCTCGCGCGCAACCCTCATCAAGGACGAGCGCAATCTCGACAAGTTCGATCGCGTCTTCGGATACGTGTTCAAGGGTCTCACCATGATGAGCGAGGCACTCGAGGCCACGATCCCGTCGGAGTGGCTCAAGAAGCTCGCTGAGAGATATCTCACCGATGAAGAAAAGCAGCAGATCGAAGCGATGGGTGGTCTCGACAAGCTCCTGGAATTGCTGCGTCGGCGCTTGCAAGAGCAAAAGGGCCGCCATCAGGGCGGCAGCAAATGGATCGGCACCGCCGGGACTTCGCCTTTCGGCGCCTATGGCTACCATCCGGAAGGCGTGCGCATCGGCCAGGACGAAAGCCGCAGCTTCCGTGCGGTCAAGGTCTGGGACCGTCGCGAGTTCAAGGATCTCGACGATCGGGTGGAGCTCGGCACACGAAACATCAAGATCGCATTACGCCGCCTGCGCAAGTTCGCACGCACCGGAGCGCCTGAGGAGCTCGATCTCCACGGCACCATCACGCAGACTGCCCATAAAGGCTACCTTGACATCCTGCTGCGGCCCGAGCGGCACAATGCGGTAAAGGTGTTGTTGTTCTTCGACGTCGGCGGCTCCATGGACTGGCACATCAAGGCGACCGAGGAATTGTTCTCGGCCGCGCGCTGCGAGTTCAAGCACATGGAGCATTTCTACTTCCACAACTGTTTGTACGAGAAGGTCTGGAAGGAAAATCGCAGGCGCTGGAACGATACGACGTCGACCTGGGATCTGCTGCATACCTATGGGCATGACTACAAGGCGATCTTTGTCGGCGACGCCTCGATGTCACCCATGAGATCGTTGCGCCAGGCGGTTCTGTCGAGCATTTCAATGCGGAAACCGGTGCGGTGTGGGTGGAACGAGTTGCGCGCACCTACCCCGCCTGCGTCTGGCTCAATCCGGTGGCAGAAGGGGAGTGGGGCTACACCCAATCCATCGGTCTCATGCGCCAGCTCATGAGCGGCCGGATGTATCCACTGACGCTGGACGGCCTGGACAGGGCGATGCGGGAGCTCGTGCGGTAATTTGCTTGCATGCACAGCTGTCATCGCCCGGCTTGACCGGGCGACCCAGTAACCAACGCCGGGCGGATGAACCACTCGCGGCGCGCCACACCGACTGTCACCCGCGCCTGCCGAGATTACTGGATCGCCCGCCCTAACGCGGGCGATGACACTTGAGAATAGGAATGTCCAACTGGAGACAGGCGATAGCCGCCGGTCACAAATTGCTCGGCGTTCCGATCCAGCGGCCCATGCGGGTCAAATGGCGCGAGATCGCAACATCCGTCACGCGTCCGATCAAGTTGCCCAGCGGTACCGGACCATGCGCCACGCCATCGCGTGAATCCACGCTGTTGGCGCGGTTGTCGCCCAACATGAACACGTGCCCGGGAGGCACCTGCGCTTCCGGCATGTCGGCGAACGGCCCCCCCGCCCCCGGTGCACCTTCCGCGATATAGGGCTCCTCGACCTCTATCCCGTTGACTAAGGCGCGGCCAGCCCTGATCGCGATGCGATCGCCTTCGACCGCTACGATGCGTTTGATGTAGTGCAGGTCTGCTTGCCTGGGATGCCTGTAGACCGCGACCTCGCCCCGCATCGGCAGGCGGCCGCGGTAATAGGTGGCATCGGCCAGAAAATACTCACCCGCCTCCAGCGTCGGCTCCATGCTGGAGCTTGTCACGCTCAGCCACAGCAGCCGGCCGGAAGCCTTGGCCTGCAAGGCATAGATGCAAGGCGCGGCGAACACCAGGCAGGCCAGCACGAACGCCCCGACATAGATCGTCCACCGGTTCTGACCTTGCAGCGCGCTGGGTGGCGTTCGGCGGGCACGCAGGACGGCGTCGAAGAGGATGAACAACCAAAGGCCAACCAGCAGCGTGAAGCTGGTTGCAAACATCCAGAAGCGTGCCAGCACGCCCATCATGGCGAACATCAACAGCGTATCGGCAATCATGACGAGAACGAACAGCGTGATGCCTCGCCGCGCTTGGCCGATATAGAGGTGACCGAGGCCGGGGGTGAGCACCGTCAGAAGCGCCGCCAGCCACGCGGACGGGGCGCGGCGCTCGTTCGTATCGGCGGGTGCGTAGTTGGCACAGAATGCCATCAGGGTCTCCGCATTGCTCACGCGCCACAAGCGAAGGACAACGTGTATCGGAAGCTCGCACTACCGCTCGACTGTTAGTCGCACGACCGCCGTTTAGGTTCGAGCCGGCGGGACGGAATTCTTTGTTTTTTTCCACCGAACAAGCGGCAGCACCAAGGCCTCGTGCAGCCTCAAGTTGAATCGCTACTGTCGCTTCACGGTAAGATAGGCCCCGCACAAGGCCATGAGGGCGGCGATACCAAGGGCCCCCAGGCTGACGACGACATGCGTGCCGGCATCGATCCGCGTCAGCCCTGCTGCCGAGTGGTGGCCGATGTCCGCCAGAAGAAACACCACGGCCGCGCCCGCGGCCCATCGTAACAGGCGGAAGCTACGCCACGGCAGCGCCAGTCGACTGAGCGCGGCCGCAGTGATGCCACCGACGATGAAGGCAGCCCCGCCGATCGCCCACCACGGGCCAGTCGTGCGCAAGTGCATCGCCCGCGTGGAAACCAGGTCCTGCCACAGGCCGACAAGGTCGAAGCCGGCTCGGGTGAGCTGGATTTGCACGGCGATCGCGGCAAGTAATCCGCAGGTGAGGGCGGTGGCGTAGGTGAGCGTTGCCGGCAGCGGGTGCTCGGATTTTTCTCGCTTGCTGCTGCGCATGGTCTCAACGCCGGGAACACGTCAAAGGCACGCCCACATACGCGACGCCCGGGCCGAGGCCCGGGCGAAAGCGTGTGCAGGCCCTCACGGCCCACACGTACGCTCAGCTGCGGCGTTCGGCCTGCCAGACGCCCGAGCAGGCTCCATTTCCGCCGCTCCAGGAGCCGCCGCCGGTGGTCGCTGCGAGACGACCCGTGCCGATCGCGGTCTTGTCGCCCGTACTGACATTGACGACGACCGCGCCGTTCTTTCCAACCCTGCCGCTGATGTGAACCGCCGACCTTCCGGCGTTGATGACGTGGCCGTTGCTGATGCGGATCGGGTAGCGGTAAGACGATCACGCAGATGCCCGCTCTGGTGATGATCACAACGCTCCAGAGCCCGTCGTAACTGGGAAGCGCCTCGGCCGGCCCGAATGCGGGAACCGCCGCGGTCAATGCCACAGCAGCGCCCACGAACAAACCGCGAGCCCAGGTGACAATACGATAAGTCATTGTAGCCCCTCCTGTATTCCTGCCGGGCGCCGACCCCTATCGGGCGAAGCCGGCAGTGCCGTGCAATGCTTTCTGCGCCACCTCGTTAGTCGCAATGTGGCAGGAATTGGTTCAAATACGGTTGACGGCGAAAGCGAGATTCCGCCGGCGCAGACTGCTCACCAGGGTCGTGAGGCAAAGCGCCCGCACCCTGCGCCCGCAATCGTGGTTTGGAGGTTGGCATGCCGGATCAACGGTTTGATTTCCCCAGCCGAGAGGGTCACCGTCTCGCCGCTCTCCTCGACGAGCCGGCTGTCCCGCCCCGGGCCTATGCCTTGTTTGCCCATTGCTTCACTTGCGGCAAAGACGTTCACGCCGCCAAGCGGATTGCGCAGGCATTGACCTCCCTCGGCGTTGGCGTCCTGCGCTTCGACTTCACGGGGCTTGGCGCGAGCGAGGGCGAATTCGCCAACACGACGTTTTCCTCCAATGTCGCCGATCTCGCAGCGGCTGCAGACGAGCTACGGCGCATTCGGCGTGCGCCTGAGATTCTCATCGGCCATAGTCTCGGGGGCGCGGCTGTGCTGGCTGCGGCTTCCGAGGTGCCAGAGGCGCGTGCGGTGGTGACCATCGGCGCACCCTGCGATCCTGCCCACGTCACCGGCCTGTTGAAGAATCACATCGAGGAGATCAACGCCCGAGGCGAAGTGGAAGTCACGCTCGCCGGTCGCCCATTCCGAGTTCGCCGTGCCTTCCTCGACGATATTGCCGAGCAAAAGTTGAGCGATAGGATTGCCAAGTTGCGCAAAGCGCTGCTCATCTTTCATTCGCCGACCGACGATCTGGTGGGCATCGAGAATGCGGGCCGTATTTTTGCTGCGGCCAGACATCCCAAGAGCTTCGTTTCGCTTGCCGGCGCCGATCATCTCCTGAGCCACCGCAGCGATGCGGCCTATGTCGCCAATGTGATCCACGCCTGGGCGCAACGTTATCTCGATACGGCGGATGCCGCTCCTGAATTGGCGGACGACCGCCACAGCGTGGTTGTACGCGAGACACGCCAGGGCCGCTTCCAGCAGGAAGTCACTGTAGGGGCCCATCGCTTTCTCAGCGACGAGCCCACCGAGGTGGGCGGCCTCGACAGCGGCCCCGGACCTTACGACTTGGTGCTCGCCGGGCTCGGTGCCTGCACGGCAATGACGCTTCGTATGTACGCCGAGCGAAAGATGCTGCCCCTCGAGCAGGTCACGATTTCGGCTGAGTCACGGCAAGATCCACGCCGTCGACTGCGAGCACTGCGAGACAAAGGAAGGATCAATCGATCGGATTGAGCGTGCGATCACGCTGCATGGCAATCTTGACGAGGAGCAGCGCCGCCGGTTGTTGGAGATTGCCGACAAATGCCCGGTGCATCGCACGCTTAAATCGGAGGTCGACATTCGCACCGTCGAACGATGAGAGCGAAGCTCTACCGATCCGGACCTGGACGCTTTCCCGCGGCACGCATCATTTCGGCTGCACGCTTTGATCGCCGCCGGGTGAGCCGGGCGGCGGAATTACCTTGAGTTGGCCACCTCCGGGCGGCGTCACCTGGATCTGCGAATCCACCCCGGCCGGCGGACAGATGACGCCCTTCGATTGCGCGAGCTTCTCGCTCAGGGACTGAGAGCTTCCTCCTCCGATCGTGGGCGGCTCGCCACCGACATCCGGTGGGCACGCGACGCCCTGGCCGGGCGGCTCTCGTCCCTGGTCAGTCGGTTGCGCCAGAGCGGAGCCGGCCGACACCAAGCCTAATGCGATGAGCAACACGAAGCGCATGCGGCGCGCTCCCTATCAGGCGAAGGTGTGCCGGCAACGTCCTTGCCCGGGAAAAGTTCCGGTCCCGCGCGTTGAGCAGTCGGCCACGGCGGGCGGGGGGAGCGGGGCTAGGCCCGCTATTGAGCATGGGATCCGCGCAGTGAAACGTCCGGCAGCGTATCCGCGAAAGCGGTGCCTTTTCTGCCGACGGCGAGACCAAACTCGTAAAGCGCCTGCATGTATTTGCCGTCGAAGGGACCGCGCGAGGGATGATTGAACACCGGATCGACATGTGCGATGCGCAGCCCGATGCCCTGACGTTGCGCGCCGACATAGAGGAGAGCGATCTCGGCGCGCAGTGCCGATGTCAGCGCCACGCCGATGGAGCGGCCAAGCACGCCCGGTATATTGCGATCCGGCATCTTGAACTCGGGACCGAGCTTCGAGTTCACGATGACGTAGATCTGGTTGAGCGGAGGGCGCGAGCCGGCGCTTGCCGAAAGCATCGACTCCGGCACGACGAAGAAGGGCGCAGTCAGGGTTCCATCACCGTGAATTTCCTGGAAGCGCTTGCCGTTCGCCTCGACCTCGATGCCCACGGGCGAAAAGAAATCCGGGAATGCTGCAGGAGGCCAGCAATACGTCGCGGAACAGCTTGAGGCCCTTTTCGTCGCCGCGTGCGGCGATTGCTCCCATGTTCCAGACCATGCGGCGCCCCGCATCGAGGTTTGTGGTGGCGACGAACAGTCGCCGCCCGCGCGCATGCTCGGCTGCAATTTCAGTGAGAAGCTTTGCGGTCACGCGCTGCTCCACCTGGCGCTTGAGCGGCCAATGGTCGAACAGGCTGTCGTGGGTCGCACGATCTTCGAATATGTCCGCCGCCGTCATGGTGGTGAAACTCTTGCGGATCTCGTCGTCGTAGCGCGATCCCAGGAAGGCAAATGGAGCAATGAGCGCACCGATGCTCACCCCGGTCACCACCGCGAATTCTGGCCGCGTACCCGATTGCGTCCAGCCAGCGAGCACGCCGCCCCCGTAGGCACCATCCGATCCACCGCCCGAAATCGCCAACCACGGCCCGCTGGCTTGCGGCAAGAGGCGGGCAAAATCGGCCTCGGAGTCTCCCCATACCCGCGCATCCGCAACGCCGGGAACGACCGCGGCGTCCGCATCCTCCACAGAAAAAGCGGTCCGCTCATGCGGATCGCGTTTTTCGTGCTTCGGTCCCGGAGCTTTCTTTTCGCTCCGTTTCTTGACCTCGGCGAGGTACTGCGCGTGCGCGGTGGAGCATTGCAGTGGCGGAAGGAGCGCCAGGAAGGTGCAGATCGTCAGGGCGGTTGCGGAGAAATTCAAATAGCGCAGCGTGTACAATCTCGCCTCCGGTCACTTTTGCGCGTCGCCTTGCAGCGGAAATCCAGCATTTGTGCGGCATCGGCCCGATGCGGGGGCGGAGCAGTCCGATGGCTGTCGATCAACGCCATCGCGCTCATCGGGACGGATCACGAGGGAGCGCGGTTCTCCAGCCGGCATCGCACTCCACGCGCACGGACGATGGCGGTCGGTTGTGGTAGCCGCTGTTTTTCTTCATCATGGGACCGGTATGCGCGGCACCTCGAAACGCAATGGTTAGCAGAAGGCGCTCAGCGAAAGAAGGGCATTCGCGGGAATTGCACCATGGCAAGCGGCATGTATGAGCGCATCGGATTGGCCGTGATGCTCGGGGCGCTTCTGTGCGCATCGACGCACCCGGCGCAGGCGCAGGCCGCGTTCCCCAATCGCCCCATTACCATGGTGGTGCCGCTTCCCGCCGGCGGTACCGCGGATCTTCTTTGCCGTTTTGCGGCGGAGAAAGCGAGCGCGGTGCTCGGCCACCAGATCGTGACCGAGAACAGGGCAGGGGGCGCGGGCGGACGCGTCGGCACCGAATCGGTGCTGCGATCCCCGCCCGACGGCTACACCGTGCTGTGCGCT
Organism: uncultured Alphaproteobacteria bacterium; assembly: GCA_963820365.1. Lineage (GTDB taxonomy): Bacteria > Pseudomonadota > Alphaproteobacteria > Rhizobiales > Xanthobacteraceae > VAZQ01. Next base: position 24,886 of record CAWFZR010000012.1, read on the forward strand.
CCCCAGCTGACTTACAGCATCACCCATCTGGTTTTCAGCAAGGCCGCTTTTGACACGCGTGCGATGGAGCCGATCAGCGTGCTCGCGATCTATCCGCTGATCGTGCTCGCACGATCGGGGCTTGCGGCCGGCAACATGCCGGAGCTCATCGCCCATGCTCGGGCCAATCCCGGCAAGGTCAATTATGGACATCAAGGCAAAGGCAATACCGGTCATCTCCTCGGCGAGCTGTTGATGCTCAAGGGCGATTTCCGCATGACCGAGATCCCGTACCGCGGCAGCGCGCCTGCGATCAATGATCTGCTGACAGGAAACATCGATATCGTTCCGGATTATCTCCTCGCCAACAAACAGAGCATCGATGCCGGCAAGCTCAAGATGCTTGCGAGCGGAGGTCGCGAGCGGCTCAAGGATTACCCCGGCGTCGCGACCTTGGCGGAGACGTTCCCTGGCGTGCATGCCGATACCTGGATGGGGGTCGCTGCGCCTCCCGGAACGCCAAAGGATGTGGCGGCAAGGATCTCGGAGGGCATCGGACGAGCGTTTGCGATGCCCGACCTGCGGGCGCGCATCCTCGCACTGGAAGCTGCACCGCTGGGCAGCTCGCCAGAGGATATGCGCGAGATCATCAGGGCAAGCCTGGAGCAATGGGGCCCCATCGTCGAAGCGGCGAAGATCGCGGTTGAATAGTCGAAGACCTGCCGAAGGAGTGAGCGGTGATTTCCCACGATAGCGAGCGCAAGTGTCGGCTTTCAGCGCCGCGCCTCATCGGGCCTGCGACCCTGCTTGTGGTCGTTCTGTCGGCAGCGACACCGGCAAGAGCGCAGGACTATCCCACCCACCCGGTCAAGATCATCGTGCCGTTTCCGGCCGGCGGCACGGCCGACGTGATGCCGCGCATCTTCAGCGATTGGCTTTCGAAGAAATGGGCGTATCCGGTGGTGATCGAGAACCGGACCGGGGCCGCCGGTAACATCGGTGCCGAAGCGGTCGCCAGGGCCGATCCCGACGGTCATACCCTTCTCGCCGCGCCGCCGCCGCCGCTGGTGATCAATCAAAATCTTTACCCCAGGCTCGGCTTCGATCCGACCGAGTTCTCGCCTATCGTCATCATGGGGCGCGTGCCGAATGCGCTGGTGGTAAGCGCGAAGCTGCGGGCCAGCAGCGTCGGCGAGGTGATTGCCGAGGCCAAGGCCAGCCCCGGCAAGCTCACTTCGGCTACTCAGGGCAATGGCACGACGTCGCATCTTACGTCCGAGATGTTCCAGATGATGGCGAACGTGCGGTTTCAGCAAGTTCCCTATCGCGGCTCGGCCCCTGCGCTCACCGACCTGGTGGCCGGCAGCGTCGATCTGATGTTCGATAATCTCGGGGTGTCGTTGCCGTTGGTGAAAGGCGGTCAGCTCAAGCTGCTCGCGGTGGCGACGCCACAGCGTATGGCAGCGCTTCCGGATGTGCCGACCATTGCGGAATCTCTGCCCGGTTTCGAATCTGCGGCATGGTTCGCCATTGTCGCGCCGCCGAAGACGCCGCGGGCGATCGTCGACAAGATCAATGCGGACGTCAATGAAGCGCTGCTGCAGCCCGACATCATCCGGCGTCTGGCACAGCTGTCCGCCGAACCGATCGGAGGCACGGTGGCGAGTACCGCTGCTTATTTTCGCGCCGAGGTCGAACGCTGGCACAACGTGATCAAAGCCGCCAACGTGAGGCTCGACTGAACTAATTAGTTGTCCCGATGCCAAAGTTCGTAGACCCTCGCCGCCGCGATGCTACGAGCTTCGAAGTCGAAGCGACGCCAGCTATGCTAGCGGCCTCCGCAAGCAGCAAGAGGGATGCATGATCGCAGCCGGCGCACGGGAGTGGCCCGCGGAAGGCCTTACGCGAGTACCCTACTGGGTTTATTGCGACCATGAGATCCATGAGCGGGAGCAGGCCCGCATCTTCTGCGGCGCCACGTGGAATTTCCTTTGTCTGGAAGCCGAATTACCGGGCCCGAACACGTATCGGCGATCAAGCCTCGGCGCCATGCCGGTGGTGGTTACCCGCGACCGCGACGGTAATCTTCATGCATTCGAGAACCGCTGCGCGCATCGTGGATCCCTGCTCGTGCTCAACGAAAGCGGGAAGGCGCGTGACATCATCTGCGTCTATCACAATTGGAGCTATGATCTTTCAGGAAGCCTGACGGCTGTCGCGTTCCGCAAGGGCTTGGGCGGCAAAGGCGGCATGCCGCCGCAGTGCCGCCCGGAGACGCATGGGCCGCGCAAGCTGCGCCTCCAGGTCGTTTGCGGCCTCGTCTTCGGCACGCTGTCGGCGGAGACACCGACCCTCGAGCAGTATCTCGGTCCCGACATCCTTGCACGCATTCGCCGGGTCATGCGCGCGCCGGTCAAGCTGCTCGGCAGCTACTCCCAGACCTTGCCGAGCAACTGGAAGCTCTACATGGAGAATGTGAAGGACAGTTATCACGCAAGTCTTCTGCATACCTTCTTCACCACCTTTCGTCTCAACCGGCTCTCGCAAAAAGGGGGCATTGTGGTGAGCGAAAGCGGCGGACACCACGTGAGCTATTCATCGTCGTCCGATCGCGGCGGAAGGGAGTATGAGCAGGCCGGGATGCGTGCCGCGCAGGAAGGATTCGGTCTCGAGGAGCCCAGGTTGCTGGAGGCGATCGACGAGTTCGGCGACGGCATCGGATTGCAGATTCTTTCCGTGTTCCCGGCTTTCGTGCTGCAACAGACCCGCAACAGCCTCGCGGTGCGCCGCCTGTTGCTGCAAGGATTGGGAAAGACCGAGCTGGTTTGGACGTGCTTTGGTTTTGCAGATGACGATGAGGAAATGACGGAGCGTCGCTTGCGGCAAGCCAATCTGATCGGTCCCGCCGGATACATTTCGATGGAGGACGGCGCGGCGCCGGGCTTCGTGCAGCGCGGGGTCGCGAGCGCAACCGATCTGTTATCGGTCGTCGAAATGGGTGGTGCGGGCACCGCCTCGGAGGACAATCGCGTCACCGAGGCGGCGGTGCGCGGTTTCTGGAAGGCCTATCGCCAGCAAATGGGAGTTTGAACCCTCGCTCGCGGACGTGCAAAACTCGCGCATGAGCATCGACCCGCAATTCGAGGTGCACAACCTCAATGCCCGTTACGCCGAGGCGATCGACGACAACGAGCTTGAAGCCTGGCCCGATTTCTTCACCGCGGAGGGCCGCTATCGCGTCACCACGCTGGATAATTTCGAGAAAGGCCTGCCGCTCGCCCTGATCTACGCGACCTCACGCGCCATGCTGCGCGATCGCGTCCGCTCGCTGCGCGACGCAAACGTCTTCGAGGCACAGCGCTACCGTCACGTGATCGGGCCGACGCTCATTCGCGCGCAAAGCGGCAGCGAGGTGCACGCGCGGACGAGCTTCATGGTCGCGCGCATCATGCATACCGGCGAGACGATGCTGTTCGCGACCGGATGCTATCGGGACCGCGTTGTCCTCGACGCGCAGGCCGGGGAGGCGCATTTTGCTGAAAAGCTCGTGCTGCTCGACAGCCGCTTGATCGACACTCTCCTCGCAATCCCGCTCTAGTGTCCCGGTTCTGGACCGACATGTCCGAGCCTCCCGCCATCTCGTCGTCGCGTCTGATGCGGCAGCGCTCGTTCGTATTGTTCTGGTATGCCCGCACGTTGAGCAACGCGGCCTTCATGATGCAGGGAGTGGCGATCGGTTGGCAGATCTACGATCTCACCAACAATCCGCTGGATCTCGGCCTCGTCGGCCTCGTGCAATTTATTCCGTTGGTGGCCTTGTCCGTCGTGATCGGGCAGGTCGCGGATCAATTCGATCGTCGCGCGGTCGCCGCTTGCTGCCAGGTCGTGAAGGCATTCGCGGCGCTCGCTCTCGCCATCGGCACCGCAAACGGATGGCTGGGCCGAGAGACCATGCTGGCGATCCTGCTCCTTTCCGGCACGGCGAGAGCATTCGAGATGCCGACCATGCATGCGCTCGTCCCCGCCCTTGTACCCGCGGTTCTGCTGCCGCGGGCCATCGCGGCCTCGGCGAGCGCGCAGCAGACCGCAGTCATCTGCGGACCATCGCTTGGAGGCTTGTTGTATGGATTGGGACCGACCGTCGTCTACATGAGCTGCAGCGTCATTTTCGTCGTGGCAAGCGTGCTGATCAGCCGCGTGCGCATCGCGCCGCGCGGCGCAGCGCGAAAGCCTGTCAGCATGGACACGCTGTTTGCCGGTTTTTCCTACATCCGCAGCCGGCCCATCCTGCTCGGCGCGATCTCGCTCGACCTGTTTGCAGTCTTGCTGGGCGGTGTAACGGCACTCTTGCCGATCTATGCCCGAGACATCTTGCTGGGCGGCCCGTGGGCGCTCGGCCTGCTGCGCTCGGCCCCTGCCGTCGGGGCGCTGGCGGCATCGGTCGTGCTCGCTCGCCACGCCATCAGCGGCAGCGCCGGACGGATCATGTTCGCCGCGGTGGGGACATTCGGGGCGGCAAGCCTCCTGTTCGCATTGTCGACCTCGATCGTTGTGTCATTCCTTGCGCTCGGAATTTATGGCGCCTCGGACGCGCTCAGCGTCGTCATTCGGCAATCTCTGGTTCAGATGCGCACGCCCTCCGACATGCTTGGCCGTGTCATGGCGGTCAATTCGATGTGCACCGGCTCCTCCGGCTCGCTCGGCGAGTTTCGTGCCGGCGTGCTCGCAGCCTGGCTCGGGGCGGTGCCCTCCGCGGTGATCGGCGGCTTCGGGACCATCACCGTGATGCTGATATGGCTGTGGGTCTTCCCGGCCCTTCGCCGTGTCGACAAGCTCGCCCCGGAAGCAGGACCAGCGCGGTAGGTTCATGTCGCAGAAGGACGCCTTAGGGTCCGGTTCCGTCGACGATCCTGCTTACGTCCACAAGCCGTCCCTGATGGGCGCTGCATGGGAGCTGCGACTGCGACCCGATGCCCTCGAATGGCGCGTCGGGCGGTATCAAGGCCATATCGCGTATGGGCGCATCGCACGCATCCGGCTGTCATATCGCCCGGTGACCATGCAGCCGCAGCGTTTCGTTACCGATATCTGGCCCGCAGGCGGCGCGCGGCTTTCGATCGCCTCCACGACATGGCGGAGCGTGATCGAGCAGGAGCGGCAAGACCAGGCCTATGGTTCCTTCATCCGCGAGCTCCACCGGCGGGTCGCCCGGGCAGGGGCTGCGGCCTCCTTCGAGACCGGCACGCCCTCCATCCTTTATTGGCCGGGGCTTGTCGTTTTCGCCGGCGTTAGCTTGGCGCTCGCGGCGCTCAGCGTGCGCGCCTTGCAGATCGGCGCCTTCGCCGGTGCTGCTTTCGTCGGCGGCTTTCTTGGCGTGTTCATCTGGCGGATCGGCACCTACTTTCGGCGCAATCGGCCCGGTCGCTACCGGCCGGATGAGCTACCGACCGATCTTGTTCCAGGCGCATGAGTGGGTTCTCTTCAGGCTCTCACCACCAGAACGGAGCACTTGGCATAGCGCACGACGTGGCCGGCATTGGAGCCAAGAAAGTAGGTGCGCACCGCGTGCCGCTGTGCTCGGTGCGATGTCATCACAATGAGATCGGCGCCGATGCTGCCCGCCTCCTCCAGGATCTCCTGATAGATGCCGCCTTGACGAACGGTCGCCGACACACGTTCGGGGCCGAGCCCGATGTCCTTGACCATGACGGCGAGCGCGTCCTCTGCTGCCTTTCTCTGTTGGACCTCGAAGTCGGGCGGCACGTATTCGGCAAGCATGACCGGCGTGAGCGGCAACACATTGACCAGACGGATGGTGCCGTTCGATTGTGCCGTCATCATCAAGGCGGCAGCGATTGCGGGCTTGTCGAGCTCAGCATCGGGGAGATCGATCGGGACCAGGATGTTCTTGTACATGGCACCGCTCCCCCTCTTTGTGCTTCATACGCGATCGGCCGCCGCCAGCGAGCGTGGGGTGACGAAGCGCTCGAGCCGCCCTCCATGTGCATGCAACTTGCGCCAGTTCTCGACAGCAAAGTCGATGACCGCCAGACCGGCCGTGGGCAGGCCTTCATTGAGCCGCTCACGCCACTCGACATCGCCGGATGCAATCAAGGTTCGGGCCAGGTCGTGAAGTCCGGGATTGTGACCGATCACCAGCAGGGTGCGGGCAATCCCGTCAATTTGTCTTATGACCGCGAGGATTGCGTTGCCGCCGGCGTTGTAGAGGCGTTCTTCGTAGACCGGAGCGGGCGGCATGGAGAGCGCCGCGGCTACCCGCTCCCAGGTTTCGCGCGTGCGCTGGGCGGTGGATACCAGCGCCAGATCGGGCGCCAGGCGGTGCCGGGTTATGTAGGCGCCGATCGTGGCGGCGTCCCTTTGGCCGCGCGCATTGAGCGGGCGGTCCCGGTCGGGCATGCCCGGTTCGGCCTTTTCCGACTTCGCGTGTCGAAGCACCAGCAGGCGCATGGCGGCAGGATCGATTTCCAGCATGTGGCAGTCTAGCATAGACCAGTATTGACCGGATCTGGGGAAGAAAACGTGAACTCGGCCGAGCAGGGATCCTACGGTTCGACCTGGTACGCCGCAACAATGGTGCCCGCCCCGGAGCGTGGCCGGCTCACCTTTGATCTCGACGTCGACGTCTGCGTCGTCGGCGGCGGATTGGCCGGCCTGACCACCGCGTACGAGCTGGCGCGTCGCGGTTGGTCGGTCGCACTCTTGGAAGGCCGACGCATTGCCTGGAACGCGTCCGGACGCAACGATGGCTTCGTGCTGCCTGGCTTTGCCGAATCCATGGACACGATCGTCAGCCGCGTCGGAATGGACCACGCCAAGGCGCTGTGGGCGTTGTCGGAAATGGGCCTCAAGTATGTGCGCAGCGCGATTGCCGACGCCCGCATGCCCGGGGTTGCCCCGATCGCAGGGTGGTTGAAGGTTTCCAAGGTGGATAATGGCGATGAGGTGCTGGCCGACGTGCAGCTTTTAGGCCAGGATCTCGGAGCCGAGGTCGAGGGTTGGCCGACCGAACGCGTGCGCGACGTGCTCAAGAGCAAGCATTATTTCCATGCCATGCATCTTCCGCGCGCGTTTCATATTCATCCCTTGAACTACGCCCTGGGACTGGCGGAGGCGGCGCACGCGGCGGGCGTGCGGATTTTCGAGGATACGCGGGCGCTGACGATCGACCCCGCGGGCGTGCGCAAGCGGGTGACGACGACGTCAGGACGGGTTCGTGCGAGTCAGATCGTGCTCGCTGGCAACATCCATCTCGGATCCCTGCTGCCCGGATTGCCGGAACGCTGGTGCCGGTTTGGAGCTATGTGATCACCACCAAGCCGCTGGGCCCTCGCCTTGCGGATGCGGTTGCTTATCGCGGCGCGGTCACCGATACCGACCTTGCCGACAATCATTACCGCATCGTCGATGGTGACCGGCTGCTCTGGTCCGGCCGATCAACGACATGGGAGGCCGCCCCTCGTCGATTTGCGCGCAAGCTGCAAGCCGATATCGCAAGGGTCTACCCGCAGCTCGGCGAGATCGAGGTCGAGCATGCATGGTCGGGCGTGCTCGGCAGTCCGTTGCACCGGATGCCGCAAATCGGGGAGCTTTCACCCGGGCTTTGGCTTGCGAGCGGGTTCGGCGGTCATGGGCTCAATACGACGGCCATGGCCGGCAACATCATCGCCCAAGCCATTGCGGAAGGCGACGACACCTGGCGGCTGTTCGCGCCATTCGAGCTGGTCTGGGCGGGGGGCAGGCTGGGTCGGGCGGCGATGCAGTGCTATTATTGGTGGTTCAGTGCGCGCGAGCGCTGGACGGCGCGCCAGGCGCGTGAACGCGAGGAGGAATTTCACCGCGCCGAGGAAATTGCGGCGTTGCGCGCCGGCGAGGAGCAGGCACAAATCGAAGCCAAGCTCGGCGCCGTGGTGCCACCGGGGCAATTGCCGCTGGAGCCGGCTTTGGCTCAACTGCCCGTCGACCCGGTGATGGCCGGTGATGTGGTGCCGAGCCTGCCTGCCATGAAGCATGGGGAGCCCGGCGACACCGGGGCTTTCGCTCCCCTTGCGAAGGAGGATCGAATGCACGCGGCACCCGCCGGGGTCGGCCAGTACCGCGAGCAGCAAACCGAATTGAGCACAAGCGCCCGGTTGCCCGACGTTTCACTTGCGCAGGACGATCATCGTCAAGAGCATGGCCGCGACCACGGCCAACAGTCCGGCGGCGACGGCGAGCATCGCCGAAGGTTACCCTGACGGCCTGCTCGACCAGCGTCCCGAGCCCCGCTTTAGCGTCCTTCGCGCCTTGCCATGAACGCGAGCCGCTCGAACAGATGCACGTCCTGCTCGTTCTTGAGCAAGGCGCCGTGCAGCGGCGGAATGAGCTTCTTCGGGTCGCGCTCGCGCAGGACCTCGGGACCGATGTCCTCCACCATCAGGAGCTTGAGCCAATCGAGCAATTCCGACGTGGATGGCTTCTTCTTCATTCCTGGAACGTCGCGGATCTCATAGAACAGCGTCAGTGCCTGCGACACCAGGCGCTGCTTGATTCCGGGAAAGTGGACTTCAATGATGGCGCGCATTGTATCTGCGTCCGGGAAACGAATGTAGTGGAAGAAGCAACGGCGTAGAAACGCGTCTGGCAGCTCCTTCTCATTATTCGACGTGACGACCACGATCGGCCGCCGGCGCGCCTTGATCGTCTCGCCGGTCTCGTAGACGAAGAATTCCATGCGATCGAGCTCTTGCAGAAGGTCGTTCGGAAACTCGATATCGGCCTTGTCGATCTCGTCGATCAGCAGGACCGGCCGTGCATCGGCTACAAACGCATCCCACAGCTTGCCGCGTTTGATGTAGTTTCGAATGTCCTTGACCCGCTCGTCGCCGAGCTGGCTGTCGCGCAACCGCGATACTGCGTCGTAGAGACCCTGCAGCGCCTTGGTTGTCGACTTGATATGCCACTCGATGAGGGGTGCGCCCAGGCTTTTTGCGATTTCCAGCGCCAGCACCGTCTTGCCGGTCCCGGGTTCGCCTTTCACCAGGAGCGGCCGCTCGAGCGTGATGGCGGCGTTGACCGCGATCTTGAGATCGTCGGTCGCCACATAGGCACTGGTTCCTTCGAAACGCATGGTCGTCCTTGAATTGCGCCGCGGCGATCGCTTTGCTCAGACTTTTTGCAAGACGCCGCGTTTCGCTCGGCCCGCCACTCACGGCAGCATCGCATGAACGTGAGGCGAATTGTAGCCGCAGCCATTCGAAACCGATGCAAATCGCCGTATATTCAAGCATGTCGAGTGACGGGAGGAACCGATGCAGAATCTGATGCGGCGTATTGGACGGGGTGCATCGCATTGGGTCATGCTGGCCGTGACATTGCCCGTGATCGTGGCCTTGAGCGCTACGGCGCAGCAGATCGAGGTACCGAAAAACGCGGTGGCGACCTTTGCCGGCGGATGCTTCTGGTGTGTGGAGGCCGACTTCGACAAGGTGGCAGGCGTGATCAGCACGACCTCGGGTTATACCGGCGGCCGCACTGCCAATCCAAGCTATGAAGAGGTGTCGCGCGGGGGGACAGGTCATACCGAGGCGGTCGAGATCGTCTTCGAGCCCGCGAAGGTCGATTTCGTGAAGCTCCTCGATGTGTTCTGGCACAACATCGATCCGCTGGCGAAGAATCGGCAGTTCTGCGACCACGGGGATCAATACCGAAGTGCGATATTTTATCATGATGACAAACAGCGCAGCCTCGCTGAAGCCTCGAAGGCGGCGGTGCAGGCGCGCTTCAAGCAGCCGATCCAGACCGAGATCGCGGCGGCCGGACCGTTTTACAAGGCCGAGGAGTACCACCAGGATTACTATGTGAAAAACCCGATCCGGTACAAAATCTACCGGTTCAACTGCGGGCGTGATGCGCGCCTGGAGGAATTATGGGGCAGGAAGGACTAGGCAGGACCATGCTCGATCGTCGGCTCCTTCTGGGCGGTGCCGGCGCCTTGGCAGCTCTCGCCGGCCTGCGGTGGCTGCTGCAAGGCACCGATGTCGAGGCTTCCAGCTCGTTTGAAGTCCAGAAAACCGACAGCGAGTGGCGAGCTGCGCTTACCAAGGCGCAATACGAGGTGTTGCGTCTCCACCGTACCGAGATCCCAGGTTCGAGCCCGCTCAATCACGAGGAACGTGCGGGCACTTATGCCTGTGCCGGGTGCGATCTGCCGGTATTCTCCTCACGGACGAAATTCGACAGCAAGACCGGTTGGCCGAGTTTCTTCCGGCCGCTGCCCAATGCCATCGGCACCTCGACCGACCACGTGTTGCTGCTGCCGCGTACCGAAGTCCATTGCCGCCGATGCGGCGGCCATTTGGGCCACGTGTTCGAAGATGGCCCGCCGCCTACGGGATTACGCTACTGCATCAACGGTGTGGCTTTGAAATTCTCGCCCGACGGACCGGCTTGATGCTGCCCGCCTTTTACCGTCGCTAGTGCGGCGATTTTGAAGTTCCTTTCGGTCCGCGGCCCGTGGGTCGCGCGCGCCTGCCCGAGGGCCCCTGCCTGAGAGCGCGCCGTGCTCACAGCCGCGGGCCATGCAGGTTCCCGCAAATACGGGCGGTTTTATCGCAGTGCAGCGAACCATTTCATGCCACGATTTCAGTTATTGTCCGCCGCCGCCGGGCTCGATATAAGCTCGCCGCGCGAGCAGGGGGTTCGCGTCGCTTTCGCATGGGGTTGCAATGTCTTCGCAGAAGAACGGCGTGACAATACTGGACAAGGGCAAGAATTACCGGCCGAGCGACAAAGAGCCTTTCATGAATGAACGCCAGCGCGAGTATTTTCGCCACAAGCTGCTCACCTGGAAAGAGGAAATCCTGAAAGAAGCGAGAGAGACGCTGGCTCATCTGCAGGCCGAGAACGAGAACCATCCGGACCTTGCCGACCGCGCCTCGTCGGAAACCGATCGGGCGATCGAGCTGCGTGCCCGTGATCGCCAGCGAAAGCTTATCGCCAAGATCAATTCGGCACTCTCCCGACTGGAGGACGGCACTTACGGGTATTGTGAGGAGACCGGCGAGCCGATCGCGCTCAAACGGCTCGAAGCGAGGCCCATTGCGACGCTCTCCGTCGAAGCGCAGGAGCGTCACGAGCGTCGCGAGCGCATCTATCGGGATGAGTGATCGCCGGGGTCAGCCGCAATGAAAATGGCCCGTTGAACGTCGGGCGTTCAATTCTTGTCGCTCGGGCGGCCCAGCAAGCTAGCCATCTCCTGTTCGAGACTATCGTAGAGCGACTTCTGTGGCGCCGGCTTGGTGTCACTGCGCGTTGGCCGTAAATCATTGCGCGCGGGTGGCGGGGTTTCCGTTGACGCTGCCGGTCGGGACTGCGGTACGCTTGCCGGCGGGGAAGCGACCTCGTCGGTTGCTTCGCCGCCAGGTTCGGCCTTCGGCGGCGGCGGTGGAGGCGGCCGAATCTCGTCCGTCTTGGCGGGGCGGCGCAGCGCCGCCTCCAGGCGTTGCGCCATTTCGGCGAGATTCGGGTCGGCAGGCGAAGTGAATTTTGCATCGGCAGCGGGGAGGGGAACGGACGCAGCCGGTGGTCCGGCCGGCAGCCGCGCGCGCCCTTCGCGCCGAGGCGCGGGGCGCGGCGGGGGCTCGAAATGGGCAGGCTCCGGAGGGGGCGGGGCGCGTCCGAGCTCTTCCGCCAATCCGGAAAGCGGATCGTTGCGTAGCCGCCGTTCCCGTGCCGGCGGCGGCAGTGGAGGCAATTGCGACTCGGGAGTGGGCCACTGTGTCGCTTCTTCGGCCACTGGCGGCGCGGGACGCTGGGGCCGCGGCGGTGGCTCCGGTCGCGGCGGCGGTTCGGACCTCTGCAGTGGTTCCGACCTCTGCATTGGTTCGGTCCTCTGCATTGGTTCAGCTCTGGGCGCGGGTTCCGGCTGCAGGGGCCACATGCTCCCTTCGCCCAACGGCACCGCTCGCGGCAGGGCGTCGCCCGTCGGCAGCGGGCGAGCCGCGGCCATGTCGCGCGGCCCCGCCGCCGCCCGTACGATGTTGGGTTCGATCACGACGTCAGTCGGCCCCCCTATCATCAGCAGGTGCTCGACGTTGTCGCGGCGGATGAGGACGAGGCGTCGGCGGCCGTCAACCGTCGCTGCGTCGATGACGGCAAGGCGCGGCTGGCGTCCGCGCGTAGCGGCGTTGGCTAGCCGCTCGCCGCCAAACCGGCGCACCAGCCACAGGGCCAGGGCCAAGAGCCCGAACACCACGATGAAGGCGAACAGCATCTTGAGAGCGTACTGTCCCTCGCCGAAAAAGCTGTCGAACATCACTCCTCCCCATGCTCTCAGGGGTATGGCGTGTCGATCGGGACGGCCCGAATGGTTAACGCCACGGCACTAACCGCCAACCTGAATACTAACAAAGAATTAAATAGGATAGCCCCTTGGATGCCCTGCCCGTGGGGCAAAAGCAATGTCCTGGTAAACGGGCGGATTAATGGCGGGGCGGGCATCGCTGCCCGCCGGCCGCGGGTCGAGCCGCGACGGGTGCGGCCGCAGATCGCCGGTATCACGGTGCAGCCGCCGCTCTCGACCTATGGAAATCGAGGCTCGCTCTTGCGTGGACTCAGCTGCTGAGGCACTGAGAGCCAGATGAAGGCAGCCGATTTATAACCCCTTAGCATGCCGTTGCCCAACGACGCCGCCCGCGCGCCTTTCGACCGGACCGTGGTGACCCAAGCCGGCGGCAGTATCGGTCTGGTGCTGCTCATAGCGCTCCTCCTCGTCGGCGCCGCCGGGGGGGTCCTGTTCATCGGCCGTGCCAATGCGCAGCCGTATATCCTTACGCTTCTCGCTGTCCTGGCAATGGCCGGCGTGTTCCTCTTGTTCGCGCTCGCCGCCGGCATCCTGCGAGCGCCGGGAAGAGAGGCTGCGAGCCCGCTGCTCAAGGCCGTGGTCGACAGCGCGAGCGACGGAATTCTGGTGACCGATGCCAATGGACGCGTCGTCTATGCCAATGCCGCGTATCTCACGCTGGTGGCAGCGGCCGATGGCGGCGACATTCGTCCGGTCGAACGGGTCTTCATCGGCGATCCCGGCGTTTCCGAATCGGTCTACCGGCTGCTGAAGGCGGCCCGCGAGGGCCGCCGTGGTCAGGAGGAGGTGCGTGTCGGTGCCCACAAGGGCGAGGAAGGGCGGTGGTTGCGTATCCGCGTCCGACCGCTCGGCGCCGGAAAACGCGAATCTCGCATGACGGTCTGGTCGCTCGCGGATGTGACGCGAGAGCTCGAGCGCCATGAGAACGTCTTTCAGGAGCTGCAACACGCCATCGACTATCTCGATCATGCACCCGCGGGCTTCTTTGCCGCTGACGGCAGCGGCAACATCGTCTACCTCAATGCCACTCTGGCCGGTTGGCTTGATCACGATCTTGCTCAGGTCGGCTCCGGTGGCCTCAAGCTCGACGACATCGTCGCGGGCGAGGGGACAGCCTTGTTGACGACCCTTGCAGTGGTGCCGGGCGACGTCAAAACCGAGATCTTCGACATCGATCTCAAGACCCGCAGCGGTCGCACCCTCCCGGTGCGGCTCTTCCATAAAGTCGCATTCGGTGCCGATGGTACGCCCGGCACCTCGCGCACCCTCGTTCTCAATCGAGCGCGCGACGACGGCAGCGATCCCCAGCGCGCGGCCGAGGTGCGCTTCATGCGCTTCTTCCAGAACACGCCCATGGCGATCGCGACGGTGGACGGGCAGGGCCGGATCGCGGTTTCGAATGCGAGATTTGCTCACCTGTTCCATGCCGCATTCAAGAATGAAGCATCTACCGAGCGCTCGATTCTGACGGTGGTTGCCGAGCGCGACCGCGGCACGCTCGAAGCTGCGATCCGCAAGGCGGCGGAAGGGCAGGGCGAGATCGCACCGGTCGATGCCGCTCTCGCTGGCGCAGGTGAGCGCTTTGCCACCTTCTTCGTCATCGCCACCGAGGACGGGCCGGCACGCGCTCGAGAGGCGGCGATCGTCTATGCGCTTGAGACCACCCAGCAGCGCACGCTCGAGAATCAGGTCAACCAGCAACAGAAAATGGAGACCATCGGCAGACTTGCCGGAAACATCGCGCACGATTTCAACAATCTGCTTGGCGCCATCATGATGGCGACGGACTTCCTGCTCAATGCCCACCGGCCAACTGATCCGTCGTTCCAGGACATCATGCAGATCAAGCAGAACGCCAACCGGGCCGCAAGCCTGGTGCGCCAGCTGCTCGCCTTCTCGCGCAAGCAGACCATGCGGCCGCAAGTGATCGATCTCGGCGAGGCACTGTCGGATTTGACGGTGCTGCTCCGCCGCCTGATCGGAGAGAATGTCACGCTCGACGTTCCGCAAGTGCGCGACCTCTGGCCGGTGAAGGCCGACGTCGGCCAGTTCGAACAGGTCATCATCAATCTGGCCGTCAATGCGCGCGATGCCATGCCGCTCGGCGGCAAGCTCACGTTGCGCACGTCGAACGTGGGCGCCGAGGACAGCGTTCGCTTCCAAGGCAAGGGGATGCCGCTTGGAGAATACGTGCTGGTGGAAGTGGAGGACACCGGCACCGGCATCGCGCCGGAGATCATCGACAAAATCTTCGATCCCTTCTACACCACCAAGGACATCGGCAAGGGCACCGGGCTCGGGCTCTCGACCGTGTACGGTATCGTCAAGCAGACCGGCGGCTTCATCTACGTCGATTCGGAGGTTGGGCAGGGCACCACCTTCCGCATCCTTCTTCCGCGCTACATCGCTGCGGCCGACGATGTCGAGGCGCCGCAGCTGCCCGAAACGACGGCACCGGCAATCGCGGGCGCCATTTCCGCGGCCGACGAGGTCCTGCGCACTGCCGCGACCGATCTTACCGGGCAGGGCACGATCCTCCTGGTCGAGGATGAAGAGGGGCTGCGGGCGCTCAATGCGCGGGGTTTGCAATCGCGCGGCTACACGGTGATCCAGGCCGGCAACGGCGTCGAGGCGCTGGAAGAGCTTGAACGGCGGGGCGGTGAGGTCGATCTTGTTGTTTCCGACGTGGTCATGCCGGAAATGGATGGGCCTGCGCTTCTGAAGGAGCTGCGAAAGCGAAATCCCGAGATCAAGATCATTTTCGTGTCCGGCTACGCCGAGGACGCCTTCGAGAAGAGCCTACCCGACCGGCAGCAATTCAACTTCCTGCCCAAGCCGTTTACCCTCAAGCAGCTCGTCTCCGTGGTCAAGGAGACGATGGCGGGCTGAAAGCATCTGCTGCGCCGGAACCCATGGACGCGCCGGAACAGCCGCCACCCGGAAACCCTGTCGAAAGCGAGAGCGATCGCCGGCTCGCCAACATCGTGCTGCTGCTCTTCTTCGTGATCCTGGTGGGCGGAGGGATTTGGCTGACCAATGCCATGCTCGAGCAACGCCTGCTCGACGACTGCCTGGCGCAAGGCCGCCGCAATTGTGCGCCGATCGAGGCGCCGGCGCGGTGATCAGCGCATTGTGATCAGCGCATCATGCGCCATCCCCACAGCACCGCGAGCGCGCCGATGACGGCCCCGATGAGCGCGCCGTAACCGAGGACGCCGATCAGGATCGCAAGATGATAGCCGACGAAGGATCCCGCAATGCCGACGAGCGCGCTCGTCGCCATCATGCGATTTGAGCCGGCAATGGTGCGCGAAAGCCAGCCCGGCCCGGCGAAGCGGTCGAACAGCAGGCCCGCGGCGATGCCGATGATCAGCAGAATGAGAAGGACGGCCCCCGGACTGAGCATGATTTGATCTCCTGGCTCGGCGGGCACGGCATGCCGGCCTGTCCGGGCATGGTAATTCGAGGTGACCCGACACGCCAGCTTTTCACATCGGCTTCTGGAACTTGAGCACGAACTCGTCGATCGGCCGGGTCGGCGGTTGAACCGAGAAGTCGCGCGGGTCCTCCGGGTGGCGCCAGAAATCGCCTGACGCGGCGAGCCGGAAGCCCGCCGCTTCGACTTCGCGGCGCAGCGCGCTCTCCTCGATGCGATGGAAGGTCTTGCCGACCGAGGTGCCGTCGCCGGAGCGGGCAGAATGATCCGCGATCACGAGGAGGCCGCCGGGCTTTAGCATTGCGTAGAGCTTGCGGTTCATCTCGGCGCGGTCGACGGGCATGTAGGTCGTATCGTGGTAGAAGAACAGAAACGTGATGAGGTCGAAGTCGAGCAGACCCGGTGGCGCGGGGTCGTCGAAGGGCCGCACCAAGGCAACGATATTCTTGCCTGCCGGCGTTTGTTGCCGTGCCTCGAACCGCGTCTTGGCGCGCTCGCTCAGGTCGGCGGAATTCTGGCCATAGACCACGCCGGTCGGGGCAACCGCCCGCGCCATCAGCTCCGTGCTGTAGCCGCCGCCGGCGCCCACGTCCAAGACCTTCATGCCGGGGCGTGCTGCCGTGAAGGCGAGCAGCATGAGCGGGTCGCGGCGCTTGTCGGTCTGCCGGTCCGCATCGGTGCGATCGGGCGCAGCAATGATCGCGGCATAATCAGGTGCGCTGTCCTGCGCCGATGCGCCGGTCGCGCAAATGCAGGATGCGAGCATGGCGGTTGCGCAGGCGGTGATCGAGGCATATCGGAACATTCGCAGTCCGGTTCGTCCGGTCATGCTGTTTTCCCTCTTCGACATGGATATGGAGCCTAGCATGGTTGCGAGGCTGGTATCGGGTTGCGGGGGTGATTGCTCGAAGCTCCGGCGCTCCATCGCGCGGCTTTCGGATTCGTGGCATTGAGCAATCGAGCATATCGGCGTCGATGCGTTGCCGATCCCAGGTGATGGAGGACGAGCTTGCAGAGGGCATCTTTGGGCGCGGCAATGGGCCTGTTGGCGTTTGCGGGCGTCGCGGCGGCGCAGCCATACCCGTCGCGGCCGGTCACCCTGATCGTGCCGTTCGGCGCCGGCGGCCCGGTCGACACGCTGGCGCGCGCGCTGAGCGAAGCGATGCGGGTGTCGCTCGGCCAGCCGGTGGTGATCGAAAACGTGACCGGCGCGTCCGGCACCATCGGGGTCGGCCGCGCGGTGCGCGCGGCGCCCGACGGCTACACGGTGAGCATCGGAAACTGGCCCTCGCATGTCGTCAACGGCGCGATCTATTCGCTGCCCTACGATGTGCTGAAGGACTTCGAGCCGGTCGCGCGGCTGCCCAGCAATCCCTACGTCATCGTCGGAAAGAAAGGACCTGCCGGCCAAGGACCTCAAGGAGCTGATCGCCTGGCTCAAGGCCAACCCGGACAAGGCGACGCAAGGCACCGCCGGGCCCGGCGCCGGCCAGCACATCAGCGGCGTCTATTTCCAGAACGTCACCGGCACGCGCTTCCAGTTCGTGCCCTATCGCGCCGGCTCCTCCGAGATCATGCGCGACCTGGTGGCCGGCCACATCGATCTGACCTTCGACCAGGCCATCACCGCGCTGCCGCATGTGCGCAACGGCACGGTCAAGGCCTATGCCGTGACCTCCGACACCCGCCTCGCCGCCGCGCCGGATATCCCGACGGTCGACGAGGCCGGCGCGCCCGGCGTCTACATCTCGACCTGGTACGGGCATGTGGGTGCCCAAGGGCACGCCGCCGGAGGTCATCCGCAAGCTCACGACCGCGGCCATGGATGCGCTCGCCGATCCGGCGGTGCGGGCGCGGCTCGCCGGTCTCGGGCAGGAGATTCCGCCGCGCGAGCAGCAGACCGCGGAGGCGCTTGCCGCCCACCACAAGGCCGAGATCGAGAAATGGTGGCCGCTGATCAAGGCGCGCCAACATCAAGGCCGAGTGAGATCGGATCGAACGTGGATCTCATCATCCGCAATGCGCGGCTCGCCGATCGGCCGGCCGACGGGCCGTTGGATATCGGCAGTCGACAAAGGCCGCATCGTCGCGATCGAGCGTGCACTCGCGGCCGATGGCGAGGTCTATGACGCCGAGGGGCGGCTCGCCTGCCCCGGCCTGATCGAGACCCACATCCATCTCGACAAGTCGCGCATCATCGACCGCTGCGCGCCGCAGGAGCGCAGCAAGCTCAGCCCGGTCAAGGGCGTCACGCCGATCAAGAAGGAGCATGTCGGTCGAGGACGTGCGCACGCGCGCCGCGCGCACGCTCGAGGAATGCATCAAGCACGGCACCACCCGCATGCGCACGCAGGTCGAGGTCGATCCCGGCATCGGCATGCGCGGCTTCGAGGGCGTGCAGTCGCTGATCGCCGACTACAAGTGGGCGATCGACATCGAGATCTGCGTGTTTCCGCAGGAAGGGCTGATCAGCTATCCGGGAACGGACGAGCTGCTGGTCGAAGGCTTGAAGCGCGGCGCCAAGGTGATCGGCGGCGCGCCGCGCTACGACACCGACGAGGCCGGCCAGATCAGGCGCATCTTCGAGCTTGCGCGCGAGTTCGACGTCGACATCGACATCCATCTCGACGTCGGCACCCACAGCCGACGCGCATGAACATCTACCTCGTGCGCGAGCTGACGGAGAAGTACAAGCGCGGCGGACGCGTCGTGGTCGGCCACATGGCCAAGCTCTCGCTCATGCCGCCGGACCAGGTGGCGACGCTCGCGCGCAGCCTCGCCGATACCGGCGTCGCGGTCACCGTCCTGCCGACGACCGATCTGTTCCTCATGGGCCGCGACCGCGACCATACCGTGCCGCGCGGGGTGGCGGATGCCAATCTCCTGTTCGAGCACGGCGTGAACTGCTCGCTCTCGTCCAACAACATCCTCAATCCGGCGACGCCCTATGGCGACTGCTCGCTCATCCGCATGGCGAACCTCTACGCCAACGTTCTGCAGGTCGACCGCCCGCACGGATACGCGAATGCTTCCACATGCTGACCGAGCGGTCGGCGCGGCTGCTCAACCTCGAGGATTACGGCTTCGAGGTCGGCCATCCCGGCCGACGTGGTCATCATCAACGCGCAAGTCGCCGGAGCAGGCGATCGCCGAAATCGCGCAGCCGCTCGCGGCCTTCAAGAACGGCAGGCAGACGGTGGTGTGGCATCCGCCCGAACTGTTGCGGCCGCAATAATTCCATACAAGCGGCTTTACAGGACGATCGCGCGCATGTGCTAATTGGAGATGCCGTCTGTCACTCGATCGAGATCAACCCGAAGGTCATGACATGAGACGCCGTAACTTCCTGACGATGCTTGGCGGCGCGGTCCTGGCGTGGCCGTGCGCAGCGATTGCCCAGACGCGAGCGAAGCTTCATCGCATCGGGCTGCTCAGCGCCGCGGCCCCGGTCGCCGATGCCAGTCCGTTTGGCGCGCCGCTCATCCGTGGCCTCGCTCAGCAGGGATATGCGCTCGGCCGCAATTTCGAGTTCGAGCGCCGCGCCGCAGAAGGGCACTTGGACCGGCTCCCGCGCCTTCTCGATGAGCTGGCGGCAAGCCAGGTCGATGTCGTGGTCACTTTCGGTTACCCCCCGGCGTTGGCCGCCAAGCAGAAGAGCGCGCTTCCAGTGGTGGCTTTCGCGACCGGCGATCCGGTGGCGACCGGCTTGGTCGACGGTTTGGCGCGGCCGGGCGGCAACATCACCGGCATCTCGGACGTGTCGGCGGAGCTCACCCCCAAGCGTATGGAGCTGCTCAAGCAGATGGGGCCCACGCTCAAGCGCGTGGCGATGCTGTGGAATGTCGCCGACCTCGGCATGACCATGCGTTACCGTGCATCGGAAACGGGTGCCAAAGCGATGGGCATCAGCGTCCAACCGCTGGGGGTGCGCGAGCCTGACGATTTCGACCAGGCATTCGCGGCGATGAATCGCGAGATGCCGGACGCCATCCTGATGGTGTCCGACTCGCTCACCATGCTTAACCGCAAGCGTGTTTTCGAATTCGCGGCGGCGCATCGCGTGCCGGCGATCTACGAGTTCGATTTCGTCGTCCGCGAAGGTGGCCTCATGTCGTACGCCCCGGATCTCGACGAGACCTTCGCGCGTGTGGCGGCGCTGGTCGATCGCATCATCAAAGGCGCGCGGCCTGCGGACCTGCCGTTCGAGCAGCCGACGCGGTTCAAGCTCGTCATCAACTGAAAACCGCCAAGGTGCTCGGCCTCGATGTACCGACGACGCTGCTCGCCACCGCCGACGAGGTCATTGAATGACACGGCGCTGACATACCCGTCTTACTTTTTCTCTGCGTCGCTCTCCCGCTCAACGCATTCGATGTCCGTCGGGGTGCAGGCAATGCCGATGTTCGCGCAGTGCTGCTCCCCGCCGGCGCCGCGGCTGCAGGTCCGGCACCGGTCGGTCCAGCGCGTGCAGGACTTGTCGAAGTCGCCGTAGTTGTGGAGGTGTCTCTCAATTTTGGCGGGTCCAGGCGGCACGCTCGGCTCCGAAGCTTGCTGGCCCATCACCGCTGTCGCGCAGACCAGGCAGGCAACCGCGAACACGCCGATCGCAGTATGATGCCGGCAGCGCCGGTGATATCCCCAAGGCGAATGAAATTGCGCCCGCAAGTTGCAAGCAGCTCGTGAAGTTAGCTCGGCCTCGCCTGACCGTGCGGGGCATGCCGATTTTTTGGACGCCGCCAAGCGCCGCGTCGTCATCAAACTGCAAGCCACAGTGACATCCGGCAGAATATCGCCGACCAGAGACCTTGGATTCTATCTCCTCCGGAATAGACCGCCGCCGGCTCTCGCAGCGTGAAACGCGGGCCGCGGGGCAGCGCGGCTCGCGGAGAACATCCGCGGGGCAGCTGGCGCCCGCTGCATCGAAGCTCGCGGCTGCGCGTAGGTGCGCGGCTGGTATCCGCTGAGACGTGCGTGCGCGACCTGGGGTCGAGATGCAGCCGCGGTGCGCGGTTGAAATCCGCTGACCGGGGCGCGCGCGACCTGTGGTCGGGATGCGCTCGTTCGAATTCGTGCGCGGCTGGTATCCGCTGACGGGGGCGCGCGCGAGCTGTTGTTGAGATGCAGTCGTCCGAGCCGTGCGCGGCTGGTAGCCGCTGACGGGTGCATGCGCAACCTGTTGTCGAGATGCTCCTGGGATGCGCGGCGCGTTGGAGCGACTTGCTCCGGGCGTGGGAGCGCTGCTTGCGAACGAACCCGGCGGATCGCGGATGATTCCCTCGCGGGCCTGGTGCGGTGCGCTCGCCTGACGGGTCGGGGTGTGCTGATTGGACAGGGCGTTGCTTGGGGCGGGCGCGGGCGGGCGAGCGCCGGTGCTCAACGAGAAGACGGGGGCAGCGTGGACCGGCGCCGCCGCTGCCGGGGCCGGCGCGTATCTTGGTTGCGGGCTCACGACCGGTGCCTGGTCGGCAAGCGCCGCTGCCTGGTGTCCTTGCAGTGCCGGAAGCATCGGGACCGCCGGCGCTTGGTTGGCGGGCGCCGGCGCCTTGGCGACCTGCGACGGCGGAAGCAGCGATGGGGCCGGAGGCTGGTTCACCAGCGGAGCCGCCTTGTGGCCTTCTTGGGCCGCCGATCGCTGCGGGCTGTTGATCCGCGGCGCCGCTGCAATATTTGCCGGCGGCGGGTTCGCGAGATTGGAAGCTTTCTGCCCGGCGTCATCGGGCGCCAACGCCGCCTGTCGCCGCGGAGTGTCGATTTGTGGAGCGGCCAGAAGCTCCGGCGCAGGCGACGGCGCTGCGGTGGGCGCCAGCCCTTGCGGAGGGTCGATCAGCGGCGCGGGAAGGAGCGGCGGTGGAGGAGGTGCGGACGCGGCCGCCTGCTTGCCTGGCGCTGGAGCTGGGGGGACTGCCGGTGTCGCCGCGGCATTCGGCTTCCCCTCGGCCGCAGGCGAGGGCTGTGCTGCCGCAGGCGCCTTAGCGGCTGCCGGCTTGGCGGGGGCGACGGGGTCGGTCGGGCAGTCCGCAGGTGAAAAGCCCGCGTTCACGTCGCCGGTGAGTGGCTTGTCGGTGAAGAAGGGGCCCTTCGTTGGATCGCGCCCCGCGCAAGGCCCTCCCATTGAGGCGACCGGGCCGCCGGAAACGGCCGTGGGGAGTCCGCTGGTCCCGCCGGAAACCGGCGGTGCCCCGAACACGGGCGGCGCGGCATCATTGAGCAGCTTCGACATCAAGGAGCCACCTGTTCCGCTGTTGGAAGCGCTCCTGCCTTGCGCCCCGCTGCCACTGTTGACGGCTGATCGACCTTGGGAGGAGGAGGGGACGGGGGTAATGCCTGGAATCTTCAACCCGCCGAGACCTCCCGGAATTGGCTGAAGGATTTGGTTCTGGATGCGTTTCGAAGTCGCCTTTGCCGAGGGCATTAAGCAAGTCTGTGAACTTCATTCCCGGGCGAAGACGAATGCTCTTGTCGTCCAGCGCTTTTTGAAAGCCCCCTGCTGCATCCTCAAAGCGATCCTTTTCAATCTTGAAATCAGGAGTGTTGCTGGTGGCCGCCGTATTCTGGTTGCCGGTGCCGGCGTCATTCGAGTTGCCGCTGCCTCCCCCGGATAACCTAGCCCACAAACGCCTCAACATACCGGCGCCTTGAGTCTCGTTACCGGAGGAAGTGTTGTCGTCGCTCGGCGTGCCTTGGCTGGCGCTGTCGGAGTTGGCGCTCGGCGGGTTGTAAGCGAGGCCTTGGGTGGCGGCGCGCAGATCGGGATCGGGGTCGTTTCTGTGCGCATCTACCCATGCTGCGGTGCTGAGCTTCTGATCTTCTGCTCGAGCGTCAACAGCGGCTTGGTCGTTCGGGTCAGGGTCATTGTTGACGTAATAAGCGTTTCGCTGCGTCTCGATGCGGATTGTTTTCACCTGGTGCGTTGACTCGGCGCTTCCCAACAGGAGGGCGGCTCCCGCCACTGCCAAGGCCCCTACCACCCATGGCCACATCGTTCGTCTCCTATGAGTACCGACCAGGAATCGGCACTTCCCAAAAAGGACGCGCCAGCAAAACCCGCCACAAGTCGCCTTGCATCCAGCGTTCCGGGGTCGTCACGGCCACTGCGGACGCTGTGACGCAAGCATCGATTGCCGTTGCCTGCACTATGAGGAGAATACCCGGCTTCAAAATGTGATGGCCATCACGAAAATGCGCTTTCTTGCAAAATAAGGAGAACCCTCGTCGGGCTCGTCGCACCCGGGCACGCAACTCGGCGCGATTTTCGCCGGGCGGGAAGCGAGATGCTCTCCTGGTGGCGCGAAACCCCGTGGGCCATGCCATAATCTGATATCACTCGAGCACGGTCGACCACGGAGACAGTCCAATGCGTCCGTATGTACCGCTCGCAACCACGGTCGCTGCTGCCTTGATACTTTCATCGGGCTCCTCGGCGCAGGTCAGGACCGTGCCCTATCCCGAGGTGAAGGTGAACGTCGGCGAGCCGTACGAGCAGGATGCCGCGTTCCGGAGGATGCGCGAGGCACTCGTTGATGCAGCCACCAGGCGGGACACTCAGGGTCTGCTGAGGTTGGTTGGGCCGACTTTCATGTGGACCCAGAGCCTGATGCCCGCGGACATGTTCGACCTGGGCCGGGACGCTTCCCACAACTTCAAGGTCGCCTTCGGCTTCAGGAATTTCGACAGCAACGCAGATGGCGGGGTCGAGGACGGACCGTTCTGGAACGCGCTTGCCGGCTTCGCCTCCGAGTCGATCTTCTATGAGGTCGCCGGCATACGCAATCTCGTTTGTGGCCCGCTGGCCGCGGAAATCGCGGACTATGAAACATTCGAGCGGGCGCGCAAGACAGTCGAATTCGGAAATACCGGAGCCCAGTGGCACTTTACCACGACCAAGGTCGCCGTCGCCAAAGCGCCCGGCGATGCCGGCCCACCGATCGCAAATCTCGATACGGTGGCAGTGCCTGTGCTGAAGGCGCATCCGCCTTCGGCTCCCGCCACGCATTTTCACGTGCTGCTGCCCTCGGGCAAGACGGGATGGATTCCAGCCGCGGCCATGCGCCCCGTGGTCAGCGATCGCCTGTGCTACGCGAGAACGGGCGACGGCGATTGGAAGATCGTCGCCTTCGAGAAGAGCGGGTAGCCTCTCACGCGCGTTCTCGACCGTACTTATCAACCTTGCAACCGCATTTGGTGCATGTCCATCCACCCCACGTTGCTTCCTCCATCGAGGCGGGCTTGCGGATCATTGGCAGCCGAGCGCCGCAGCGCGGACAGGAGGCAGCGAGCAGGCCGATGCCCCATCTTCCCTTTGATTTCGATTGCATTCGCACGAACACAAAGCCGCCAACGAGCGCGGCAACGCCTATCAGCATGAGCAAGATTGTTTCCATCGATGTCTCCCATCGCTCAGCGTCTCCGACCTCTCTTCTTTCGCCGGTTTGCACATCTTGCGCACTTGCAGCCGAGCCGCCGGAGAAACAGGTCGAAATACTCTGAGCCGTAATCGTAGGTGATCTCCTCGCCAGGCTTTATTCCTCTGAGCGCGCGCAGGATCACCTTGCCGCGCACGACGTCGGATTCCGCGTTCGGGCGGCACGAATGATTGGCATAGCGCGCGACGTTGCGGCGGCTCGATCCGTCCACGGTCCAGTGGTTGTTGAGCTCGTACATGTAGCGGTTGCCGCGCATCTCCAGCCGCTTCGCCAGCACGTTTGCGATGCGGCGTCCCCGGTATTCGACGATGAATGCGCCTTTTTCGATGGCGGCCGTGGCGAACAGTCCGAGCCCGGTGCGCGAGCGGCCGACGCGATAGGG
The DNA here is from genome assembly GCA_963820365.1 of uncultured Alphaproteobacteria bacterium. GTDB lineage: Bacteria > Pseudomonadota > Alphaproteobacteria > Rhizobiales > Xanthobacteraceae > VAZQ01. Next base: position 49,467 of record CAWFZR010000012.1, read on the forward strand.
CCTTTCCGCCACGGCGGCACTCGGCAGGTTCACGCCGCCTTGGCCGCCGCGGGTCGAGCGATCCTTAGCTCGGTCGCGACCGGCACCGGCTCGCGCAGGGTGCTGATGCCGGGGCAGCCCCCGTAGGCGAGGCGCTCGACCTCCTTGATCTGGTCCTCGGCCGCGTCGCTCACCACAGCGATGCTGATCGTGACCTTCTGGAAGCCGGACTTCGGCGCGTCCGCCATCATGTGCCCGCGCACGTCGAAATCCGTGCGCGCGGCCGCCTCGAAGCGCTCGTAGTGCACGCCGAGCTTTGCGGCATAGAAGGCGAACACCGCCGCATAGCAGCCGACCGCGCCGGCGAGCAGAAACTCGAGCGGGGTGGGCGCGCAATTCTGACCACCCACGTGCACCGGCTCGCTGATGATGAACTTGTGACCGCTCTTCTTGCAGTCGACCAGCTCATTGAGCTGGCCGATCGAAGTCACCTTGACCTCGACAAAGCTCTGCGGGCCCTCGGGTGCGTTTTTCTCCGGATGCTCGCGGTAGCGCTGCTCGCGCGCGTCGGTGACCGCTTTCAGCTCGGGGAAACAATCACAGACCTTGGCCATGTCGCCTCTCCTGCAAACGTCCGGCTGTCCCATATGCACAAGCGGCGCGGCAAACGCGGTTAACTCCCCCTCTTTCCTATTCAACTCCGGCCGAGGAAAGGTGGGTCAGGCGGCTTCGAGCTGCGCCCGCCTGAGAAAATCCGCGAACGCGGCGGCCATCTCGGCCTCCTTGTGCGCCCAGTCCTCCTGCGGCACGAGATCAACGTCGAGGTCGCCCGGGAAAAAGATCGTGCAGCTCGCTTGCGGGGATCATCCGATGGGCAGTCTCGGCAATGGCGTGATTGTGGGTCCTGTCGTTGCCGGGGATGATGCAGGTCGGCACCCTGATCGAATTGAGGTCCTTTTCGCTCGTGCCGATGACCGGGAGCGCGGCAGCCCTGCGGAATTGCTCGCGCCAGCGCTCCATCGCGGCGATGAAGTCATTCGGATCCATGGCCATGAGGGTTTCGCGGTTGGACGGCCGCGCTGCGATGCGCTCCTTGAAATGATCAAGCTCGCAAACCGCCGCCATGCCGCCATGCTGCGCCGCGCGGATATATTTGGCCGTAATAGTTTTCGGTGAGGCGCTGGGCGGCGAAAGCGCCCGCCGGTGACGCGCCAGAGCAGCAGAGCGTACACCGCGCGGGGATATTTCAGCGCGAACAGGAGCGAAAGCCGGCAGCCGGACGAGCCGCCGCCGAGGAACGGCAGGCAGCGCATTCAACCGCGACAGCAACTCGTAAAGATCATCGGCCCAGATCTCATATTCCGACGTCTCGCCGCCAATGACGATATCCGAGAGCCCGCAGTTCCGCCGGTCGTGAATGAGCACGCGGTAACCGGCATCGGACATGCGCTCCGCCAGCGGTCTCACCAGCTCGAGCGCGCGCCGGCCGCCGGGCGAAAGTGCGAGCCATGGACCATGCGTGCCGAGCACTTCATAGTTGATGTCCGCACCACGCAGCTTGGCGACCGGCATGAGGGTCCTCCGAATTCTCGACCTGATAATCTATAGCCGTGTTGCACGCCGCCCGATAGCAGCTTGACCTCGTTCTGCAAACCGCGCCAACCTTGCTTATCCGGGCGCGTGAGCGGCGGGCCTGCTGCCGTCTAATGACAGCAATGGAAAATCATGCGGAGGACACCATGAGTGAGGCTCGAAGAACGTTGTTTCGCCGTTGCACCTGCTGCAGCGCGCTCGCGAGCGATGCCGCGCTCGCATTGCCGTCATCGCGCCGGTGAGATGAGCGCCGCCGCGCGAGGCGCCACGCGCATCAGGGAGCGCCGCTGATGCGCTACGAATTGTATTACTGGCCGACGATCCAGGGCCGCGGCGAATTCGTCCGGCTGGCCCTGGAGGAAACCGGCGCCGACTATGTCGATGTCGCGCGCAGGCGAGGCAATCGCGGCGTGCCGGCCATGATGAAGCTCATGCGCGGCAAGCGCACAGAGCGTCCGCCGTTCGCGCCGCCCTTCCTCAAGGCGGGCAAGCTCGTCATTGCCCAGACCGCAAACATCCTGCTTTATCTCGGCCCTCGGCTCGGCCTCGTCCCGCGCGACGAGGCCGCCCGGCTGTGGGCGCACCAGTTGCAGCTCACCATCTCCGATCTCGTGGTCGAAATCCACGATACCCATCATCCCATCACGACCTATCTCTATTACGAGGAGCAGCGGCCGGCCGCCAAGCGCCGCACCGCGGATTTCTGGCGCTATCGCGTGCCCAAGGTCCTGGGTTATTTCGAGCGCCTGCTGGCAACGGGCGGGGGGCCTTATCTCTTTGGCCGCAGGCTTTGCTACGTGGACCTCTCCCTGTTCCAGATCGTCGAGGGGCTGCGCTACGCCTTCCCCAAGCGGATGAAGCGGTTCGAGAGAAAGATACCGGGCATTGTCGCGCTGCACGATCGGGTGGCGGAGCGCCCGCGCATCGCCCCCTATCTCGCCTCGGAGCGGCGGATCGCGTTCAGCCAATGGGGCATCTACCGGTACTTCAAGGAACTTGACCATTAGATCGCGAGTGAATGCGACAAATGGGAGAAATACAGCGGTTGTACAATCAAAAATTGTAGTTTTGCGAATTGACGAGCATTGTGAAAACAACGAGCTAAGCTCCTAACGCATCATCATATTCCCACTTTTTGGAAGGGATGCGGCCTACGTGCGCTGCCTCGGCGAGAGGGCGGCTGCGCAACCTGCGACGCTTGCTCGCCCGCCGCATTTTCGCGATGCGCTTGGCACGGCGCACTTCGCGCCGCTTCTCCGGCACTTCACGCATTTGCAGCCGCGCGGCGTGATGACGTTGAGGAAATAGTCGCGGCCGTAATTGTAGGTGATCTCGTCGCCGGGATTGATGGTCTTGATGGCGCGCAGGATGACCTTGCCGTTCATGCGATGCGATTCTGCGTTCGGACGGCATGAATGATTGGCATAACGCGCGATGTTCTTTCGGCTCGACCCATCGATCGTCCAGCGGCTGTTGATCTCGTACAAGTAACGGCTGCCGCGGGCCTCGAGCCTGTCGGCCTGCTCATTCGTCAGCCACGGCCCCTTATATTCCGCAATGAACGTGCGCTTCTTGATGGCCTCGGTCGCGTACAGTCCAAGCCCGGTGCGCGAGCGGCCAACTCGGTAAGGTTTCTTGCGGGGCATGCGCGAGATATACGGGGATTCGCAGCCACAGGAGTAGAGCATGAACGCCCCCGCCGCCGTCGTGCCGCCGTACCGGCACACGCCGCTCTTCCCGCTCGGGAAGGACACGAGCCCCTATCGCAAGCTCACCGCCGACGGCGTGCGGGTCGAAAAGATGATGGGAGATGACATGCTTCTCGTCGAGCCCGGGGCGCTGCGTGCGCTGGCGGAGGCCGCGTTCACCGACATCAATCATCTGCTGCGGCCGGGTCACCTCAAGCAGCTGCGTTCCATCCTGGATGACCCGCAAGCGAGCGACAACGACAAGTTCGTCGCCTACGATTTCTTGAAGAACGCCAACATCGCGGCCGGCGGCGTGCTTCCGATGTGCCAGGACACCGGCACCGCCATCATCATGGGCAAGAAGGGAAGGCTGGTTTTCACCGACGGCGACGATGAGGCGGCGCTCGCGGAAGGTGCGCGCGACGCCTATCTCAAGCGCAACCTGCGCTATTCGCAGCTCGCGCCCATCTCCATGTTCGAGGAGAAGAACACCAGATCGAACATGCCCGCGCAGGTCGAGATCTATGCTGAGGGGCAGGGAGAAAACGACCAGTGCTACAAGTTCCTGTTCATTGCCAAGGGCGGCGGCTCGGCGAACAAATCGTTTTTGTTCCAGGCAACGCCGGCGATCCTGACCCACGATCGCATGATCGCCTTTCTCAGGGAGAAGGTGCTCACGCTCGGTACCGCTGCATGCCCGCCCTATCATCTCGCCATCGTCATCGGCGGTACCTCGGCCGAGCTGACCATGAAGACGTTGAAGCTCGCTTCCTGCCGATATCTCGACGCTCTGCCCACGCGCGGGTCCGAGGACGGTCATGCGTTTCGCGATCTCGACATGGAGCAGGAGGTGCACGAGCTCACGCAGTCGCTCGGGGTAGGCGCGCAATTTGGCGGCAAGTATTTCTGCCATGACGTGCGCGTCATCCGCCTGCCGCGCCACGGCGCCTCGCTGCCGATCGGGCTTGGGGTCTCCTGCTCGGCCGATCGCCAGGCGCTGGGAAAGATCACGCGCGAAGGCGTCCATCTGGAGGAGCTCGAGCACAACCCGGCGCGATTTCTTCCCGACGTGGACAGCTCCAAGCTCGGCGGGGAGGTTGTCCATATCGATCTGCGCAAGCCGATGAAGGACATCCTGGCGCAGCTTTCCGGATATCCGATCAGGACCCGGCTCTCGCTCACCGGTCCGATGATCGTCGCGCGCGATCTTGCCCATGCCAAGCTGCGTGAACGGCTGGAAGCGGGGCAGGGACTGCCCGAATATTTCACGAACCACCCCGTCTATTATGCCGGCCCGGCGAAGACGCCGCAGGGTTACGCTTCCGGCGCTTTCGGCCCGACCACGGCGGGGCGCATGAATTCATTCGTCGACGATTTCCAGGCCGTCGGCGGATCGATGGTGATGCTTGCCAAAGGCAATCGCTCGGCGGCCGTGCGCGACGCCTGCCAGAAGCATGGCGGCTTCTATCTCGCCTCGATCGGGGGCGCTGCCGCCAATCTCGCAGAGCATTGCATCAAGAAAGTTGAGACCGTGGAATATCCGGAGCTCGGCATGGAGGCGATCTGGCGGATCGAAGTGGAGAACTTCCCCGCCTTCATCGTGATCGACGACAAGGGCAATGACTTTTTCAAGGAATTGAATTTGGGATGAGATGACTGCCGGGCTCTCCCGTGCCAAGCTCACCGTGACGCTCATGAACCGGGGAAATCACCATGGCCCTCATTAAGGTGACCGACATGGCCTTCGGGCGGCTGCGCGCCCCCGATCTCGACGTCATGGAGGAGTATCTCACGCGATTTGGGATGACGCGCAGTGGTCGCACGTCGACGGCACTCTATATGCGCGGCACCGATCCGACCCACCACATTCATGTCACGGAGAAAGGCGAGCCGAAGTTCGTGGGCTTTGCCTACTACGCGGCGAGCGAGGACGACCTCAAGCGCCTTGCCAAGGCGCCGGGAGCATCCGCGGTGGAGGCGATCGACGAGCCCGGCGGCGGCAAGCGCGTGCGCCTGACCGAGCCCAACGGGTATCAGATCGAGGTCGTCCACGGCATCGCGGCGGTGGCCCCGATTGCGACCAGGCGGCAGAAGCTCAATACCGGGCAGGAGCCATTATCGCGCGCGGGCGAGCTCATGCGTCTGCCCAAGGGTCCCTCGCATGTGAAGCGGATCGGGCACGGCGTGATGATGACCCCCAAATTCCGCGAAACCGTGGACTGGTTCCGCGACACATTGGGTTTCGTCTGCTCGGATGACGTCTATGTCGGCGAGCAGAGCAACCTGATCGGCTCCTTCAACCGCTGCGATCGCGGCGATGCCTATGTCGACCATCACGTTTTCTTCTGCCTCAACCATGAAAAGACCGGTCTCAACCACTTGTCGTTCGAGGTACAGGACATCGACGACGTCGCCATGGGCCACGACTATCTGGCGCAGTTCGGCAAGTACGAGCACATGTGGGGGATCGGCCGGCACGTGCTTGGCAGTCAGGTGTACGATTACTGGGCCGATCCCTGGGGACGCGTGCATGAGCACTGGGCCGATAGCGATCGCCTGAACCTCGCCAACGGCTCCAATCTCGTGCCGGCTGACGAGGCGCTCACGTCGCAATGGGGCGAGGCGCCGCCGCAGAAATTCATCAATCACGCAAGCGTCTGAAGGCGACATGACGATGCAACACGATGCAAATAACCGGCAACCCGCCGTCCTTTCCGCCGCCGGCGCTGCGGTCGCGGCGAGCGCGCTCGCCACGTCGTCGCGCGCGAAAGGCCCGCTCGTCTGGCTCGACATGGACCAGCAAGAGCTTGACGACGCCTACGACCAGCTGGTCTATGCGCCCAATCGCGACCAGGTGGGCAAGCGCCGCGTCGCCAACAGCGATCGCACGCGCGCGCTCTTGGGCGCGCCTCAGCGCGTCGGTTACGGCTCGAGCGAGATCGAGAAGCTCGACATCTTCCGCGCCGGGCAGGCGAATGCGCCGGTCAATATTTTCGTGCATGGCGGGGCTTGGCGCGCCAATCGAGGCGCCGATTATGCTTTCCTGGCGGAGCCGTTCGTCAATGCGGGCGCGCATTACGTCATCCTCGACTTCACCAATGTCGATGATGCGTCCGGCAGCCTGTTCCCGATGGCGGAGCAGGTGCGCCGGGCGATTGCCTGGGTCTACAACAACGCCGAAAGCTTCGGTGGGGACCCCGGCCGTCTCTACCTGAGCTCGCATTCCTCCGGCTCCCACCTTGCGGGCTGCGCCGTGACCCATGACTGGCGCAAGGAGAAGCTGCCGATCGACGTCCTCAAGGGCGCGACGCTGGGAAGCGGCATGTACGATCTCAAGCCGGTGCGGCTGTCGAAACGCTCGAAATACGTCAGGTTCACCGACGAAATGGAGGAGGCGCTCAGCCCACAGCGCCATATCGACAAGCTTCATACCCCTCTCGTTCTTGCCCATGGCACCTACGAAACGCCGGAATTCAAGCGCCAGACGCGCGACTTCTGCGCGGCCGTGAAGGCCGCAGGGAAGCCCGTCGAGCTCCTCGTCGGGGAAGGCTACAATCATTTCGAGATGCTGGAGACGCTGGGAAATCCCTACGGGGTTCTGGGTCGTGCCGTGCTCGCGCAGATGGGACTGACGACGCCTATCTAGCCTGCGCGCTGCCCGTCCCGGAGCGTTTCACGACGATTGAACGGACTTGCGCAATGCCCCAGAAAATCACGACTTCCGTGCGGGCACTGGTCGACGCCGCCGAGCGGGAGATCGAAAGCCTGGCGGCCAACGAGGCCATTGCGCTGCACGGACGCGATGATGTCGTCTTGGTCGACCTGCGCGATATTCGCGAGCTCCAGCGGGAGGGGCGAGTGCCGGGTGCTTTCCATTGCCCGCGTGGAATGCTCGAATTCTGGGTGGATCCCGAAAGCAAGTACCACAAGCCCGTGTTCGCTGCGGACAAGCGCTTCGTGTTCTTCTGCGCGGGCGGCCAGCGCTCGGCACTTGCGGCCCAATGCGCCCAGGCCATGGGCCTCAAGCCGGTCGCCCACATCGCGGGCGGCTTCGGCGCCTGGAAGGCGGCCGGCGGCCCGGTCGAGGTGCCGTCGGAACAACCGAACTCCGCAGGGGCGGGATGGCGCTCAAGCTGATCATCGGCAACAAGAACTACTCGTCGTGGTCGTTTCGGCCGTGGCTTGCCATGAAAGTGGCCAACATTCCTTTCGAGGAAGAGGTGATCTCCCTCGACGCCCGCAACTTCAAAATGCGGGTGAGCATGGTGTCGGGTAACGGCAAGGTGCCGGCACTGGTCGACGGAGATACCCGCGTCTGGGAGTCGCTTGCGATCCTGGAATATCTGGCGGAGAAATTCCCCGATGCGAAACTGTGGCCGGGCGATCCGGCCGCACGTGCCAATGCCCGCGCAATCGCTGCCGAGATGCATGCGGGCTTCGTTTCTCTGCGCCATCACTTGCCGATGAACATGCGCCGGCCGGTGTTGCGCCGGGAGCTCAATGTTGAAGCGCAGGCGGATGTCCGGCGGATCGAGGCCATCTGGACGGATTGTCGCACCAGTCTTGCTGCGGAAGACGCCTTCCTGTTCGGCGCCTTCGGTGCCGCCGACGCCATGTATGCTCCGATAGTCTCGCGCTTCCACACTTATGATGTTGCGGTTGGCGCGACCGGTCGCGCCTACATGGAGGCGGTGATGGCTTTACCGGCCTTTAGCGAATGGCGCGCCGCGGCGTGCACCGAAGCCTGGGTGCTGCCGGAGGACGAGGTGGACTGGCCGGTCGTGCCCGGGCTATGAATGGCGCGGCGCGCGGTCACAGCGCAAAAAATCTCCCGGAGGTCTATTGATTCCTGCCTGAGACGAAAGAAATACTCGCCCGTCCCGTAAGCACCCGCATGCCTTTTGGTGCTGGTGGGAGGGTCTTTTTCACAACGGGTCACTCTCGCTTACCGTCTGGAGCTCTCATCATGCGATGTCGCGCTATCGCCCTGTATTCGGCTGTATTTTCGGTTCTCGCCGCGTTCTGCGTTGCAGCGCACGCGGAAGAGGCCAAGAACGAGGTCAAGGGATTGTTCCTGCTGACCGACTATCCGGCGGTCACGCTGCGTCCGGGAACGACATCGTCCATCAATCTACGCCTGCAGAACTATGGGCTCCCGCCCGAGCGGCTTGCGATCTCGGTTGCCGGCGTACCCTCCGGCTGGACGGTGAGCTTGATCGGCGGCGGCCAGCCGATAGCGGCGGCCCTGGCGGGGACGAACAGCAGCGTGCCGCTCGAGCTTCGCCTCGACGTTCCGAAGGACGCCGCCATGGGCACCACCAATCTGACGGTGAACGCGCAGGGCCCGACGATCAACGTCTCGTTGCCGGTGGCGGTGACGCTCGCGACTGATCTGCCGGCCAAGCTCGCTCTCAATCCGCAGCTGCCCGAATTGCGCGGCACATCGAAATCGAACTTCGAATTTCAGCTCGGCATCAAGAACGACAGCGGAAAGAAGGTGACGGTCAGCCTGTCGGCCCAGGCACCGCAGAATTTCGATGCCACCTATACCGAGCAGTATGGCAGCCAGGAGCTCAATGCGCTGCCGCTCGATCCCGGCCAGTCGAAGGACGTGAAGCTCAAGGTGAGGCCGCCGAATACGGTCGCTGCCGGCAAGTACAAGGTGGCGGCGAAAGTCTCGGCCGAGGATGCGTCCGCCACCACAGAGCTCGTGCTCGATATTACGGGTCAGCCGAAGATCGACATTGCCGGCCGCGACGGGCGTCTCAATGCGAGCGCATCGGCCGGCGTCGAGACCTCGGTGCCGGTGGTTATCAGCAATTCCGGGACGGCGGCAGCCGAGCAGGTCGAATTGTCGGGTTCCGCGCCGACCGGCTGGAAGATAAATTTCGAGCCCAAGACGGTCGACCGCATCGCGCCGAACGAGAACAAGGACGTGCAGGCGCTGATCACGCCGCCGGCCAAGGCGATCGCAGGAGATTACGTCACCACGATGCGTGCCTCGGCGCGCGGCGAATCGGCCTCGCAAACGTTCCGTGTCGCGGTCGTGACCTCGACCATGTGGGGGATCGTCGGCGTTGCCTTGATCGGTATTGCGCTTCTGGTCCTGGTCGGCGCGGTCGCATGGTTCGGTCGGCGATGAGCGACATCGTCATCGAGGCGCAAAATCTCACCAAGCGCTACGGCGGGACAGCAGTCGTCAAGGGCATCTCGTTTACGGTGGCGCGGGGGGAAATTTTCGGGCTGCTCGGCCCGAATGGCGCCGGCAAGACCACAACCATTCTGATGCTGCTCGGCCTGAGCGACATCTCGGAGGGGACAGCGCGCGTGCTCGGCCAGGATCCTGAGCGCGAGCCGCTGGCGGTCAAGCGGCGGGTCGGTTATCTGCCCGATCAAGTGGGCTTTTACGACAACCTGACCGCCGGCGACAATCTGCGTTACACAGCACGGTTGATCGGGCTCGGACGCGCCGAGCGCGAAGAAAAGATCGCTACTTCTCTCGCCCATGTCGGGCTCGCGGATGTGGTCGAATAAGCGGGTTGACACATTCTCCCGCGGCATGCGCCAGCGGCTTGGGCTCGCTGAGATCCTGATGAAGGATGCCGAAATCGCAATTCTCGATGAACCGACCTCGGGGCTCGATCCGCAGGTCACCGTCGAGCTGCTCGACATCATCCGGGGCCTCAAGCACCGCGGAGTGAGCGTTCTGCTGTCGTCGCATTTGCTCGCGCGCGTACAAAGCATCTGCGATCGCGTGGCGCTGTTCAATGAGGGCAACATCGTGCTCATGGGCACGGTGCCCGAGCTCGGGCGCCAAGTGCTGGGCGGCGGGTTCCGCGTGGAAGTCGAGGCCGAAGGGCAGGGGCTCGACACCCACCTTGCAAAAGTGCCGGGCGTGCAGCGGGTGGAGAGCGTGGGACCAAGCCGCCTGTTGTTGCTCGCCCAGCGCGACGTGCGGCCGGAAGCGGCGGCCGCGGTTGTTGGGGCGGGCGGACGTCTTCTGCGCCTCGCTGTTGCGGAGCCGAGCCTCGAGGCCATCTACACGCGGTATTTCCAGGAGCATCCCCAGCAAGGAGAGCGCCATGCGGCGTGAAGGTTCGGCTTTGAATGGGCTCGGGGTTGTGATCCTCAAGGAGCTGAGCGACCATCTCACCAGCGTGCGCATGCGCGTGCTCGAATGGCTGGTCGTCCTTTCCGGCATCGTGGCTCTGTACCTTGCGGTACAGCAGGTTCAGGAAACGACGGCTGAGGATCCGTTCCTGTTGCTGCGGCTGTTCACGCGGGCCCGTGAAGGCATCCCGATCACGTTCGTCGCCCTGCTGAGCATCCTCGTCCCTGTGATGGCCATTGGCCTTGGCTTCGATGCCGTCAACAGCGAACATAACCGGCGAACTCTGTCGCGTATTCTGTCCCAGCCGATCTATCGCGATGCCCTGCTGTTTGGAAAGTTCATCGCCGGGCTGTTCACGATCTCGATCAGTCTGGTCGCGCTGTGGTTGCTGGTGATCGGCTGGGGTTTGTTTCGCTTGGGGGTGCCGCCCAATGCCGAGGAAACAGCCCGCGCTTTCATCTTCCTGTTGGTGACCATTGCCTATGCCGGGGTATGGCTCGCGCTCGCGCTTTTGTTCTCGATCGTGTTTCGCTCTGCGGCGACCGCTGCTCTCGTGTCATTCGGGCTCTGGCTGTTCCTGACGTTCCTGTGGCCCTCGGTGCTTTCGCAGATGGTGGCGGCGGTGATTGCGCCACCTGATCCGGGTTACACCGCACTCGGCCTTCCCACGCCGGAGACGGTCGAGTGGGGACAAATGCTCGCGCGGCTGTCGCCGAGCACGCTGTTCGGTGAAATCGCTTTCGTGCTGCTCAATCCAGATGATGTGAGCGCGCGCGCGCTCGGGACCATCTATCTGGTGCAATTGCAAGGCGCGGCACGAGGGGCGTTGCCCCTCGGCCAGAGCCTGATCATTGCCTGGCCGGACATCGTCGGGCTGGTGGCGGGGACGATTCTCTTGTTCACCATCGGCTACATGGTGTTTCAGCGACAGGAAGTGCGCGCCTGAACGGACGCCGACAGCAGGCCTTGATTGGGCAATCAGCGACTGGGAGCCGGGATGCAGCCGGCTCGCTAGACCGGGATTCCGTCAGTCGGTTATCAGCCGGCGATCTTCTTCCAGCCTTGGCGGGCGAGCGCAGTAACGCTGTCGACCCGTTTGGCCACGACGTCCCAGTTCACCATCTGCTTGGCGTCCGGTCCGGATGTCGAGGTCGAGTCTACGACATAAGCAGTGCCGACCGTGATGGCGCAGCCGATGATGATCCCCAGAATGAAGCGCATGCGGCTATTCCCCGAGCCAGCTTGGCCGGTGAGACGGGTATGCGATGAAGGCGGCACCATTGTGTTCCGCCCCCGGTGCAGGGCTCTGCGTTTCTGGCCCGTGCTCACGGCATGCCCGCCATGATGGCGAGGGATGCCGTTTCACTCTAAGGGATTCCTATAACCCACTGAAAACCATGAAAATAGGCAGGCCGCCCGCTGAGGAGGGACATTCCCGACCCGAGGCAGGAATTTTTGCGGCAAGGGCGTGATTTTGCGCTATATTGACCGGATCGGGGAGGGGCGTTGCTTGAAAGGAGCAAATCCGTGTCGTTTGTCTCCAGGAGACCTGCGTTGAAAGAGCACAAGTTTCGCATCGGCCAGTCCGTACTTTTCACCTCCCGCCCCATCGGCCACATGATTGCCAACAGCACCTATGAGGTGGTGAAGCTCCTTCCCTCCGATGGGGCCGATTACCAATATCGGATCAAGAACCCGAAGGAAGCCTTCGAACGGGTCGCCAGGGAAAGCCAGCTCGAATACACGCGTTAGACCGGTCCGTCTTTGACGCGAGCGGCCGCCTCACGCCGGTCATTCGCGCTTCCAGCCAGCGACAGCGGAATAATGGCGCGCATCGCGCGCGCGTTGTCGCGCGCCCGGTCGAGCCGCCCCTTCGCCTGCGGCGGCGCGTCAAGGGCGAGGTGTTTTGACCTAGAAAACTCGCAATTGGGAGGAAGGTGGCCTTTCCGGCTCTTCTACCGGCCGGCCATCGGCTCCGCCGGAGTGCGCATACCGTGCAGTCGTACCGTGCAAGAGTATGAGTGCTATTGGTAATGTTCGATTTGGGGGACCAGCTCGCGGGCTTGGACTTGACCGGAGCAGCTTTGCTGCCCGGCTGGATGCTTGCCCTTGTGACCGCGGCGGCGGTCCTCGTTTGCACAATCGGGGCGATGCGCTATGGATTCGAGATCAGTAATGCTTCGGTCGTTTCCTTTGCCGTCGTCTTTATCGCTGCGCTCGCCGTGGCATGGTTGCTCGATCACTGGGCTGCGCATGATCTCGCGGCGGAGCGGCGCGCCGTTGACGCCCGCGCCTTCGAGTTGAGGCTGCGGGCCGTCACCCCAGGCTCAGCGCTTGCCTGCCTCGATGCGACAGCCGGCGAGATGATCCAGGATGCCTGTGAGAAGGCGCTATTTGCCAGCCCGGAAGTGACGGCGGGTGCCGTATCCTATGTGCGGGCGCAGCTCGCGCTGTTGGCCACTGGCAGGAAGCACGCGCTCGCGAGCGGGCTGAGCTACTCGAAGGTATTGCCGACGCTGCGAGGCGCAATCGAGATCGACCGGTTCGGGATCGTCGCATATCTGTTCGCCATGCGCCCCGGTTGCGGGCCCAAGCAGTGTGACCTCTTCGTGCTGCTGCAAGATACCAGCCGCGTGCGAGCCAATCTTGCAAGTCGAACGTTCGAATCGTACGTCAAGACCCATATGGCGGACTGGCCCTCCGCCGGTAGCCGCTCCCTGGCGAGCAATCCTCCACCCAACTCCGGCCCACCTGCCGCGCCCGTTCCGCCGCCGGCGGCCAAGCCGCCGAGCAATCTGTTCTTTCCGTCCGCTTCTTCGATCCCGTCCGTCAACATCATGACGGCCGAGCCGGCCGCGGGGCAGCAACCGCATGAGTTCGACCGCTTCGGCCGACGCGGGGGCTCGGACCCGAAGGCAGGCGCCGGGGGCTCCGCAGGCGCGTCAGGCGCCAGGCGCGGACAGCGGCCAAGTACGCTCCGCCCCGTTGCAGATCGCGCCTCCGGCGCAGTAACTGTATCCCGCCAACGGCACGGCCTGTCGTGGCCGGAGCTCGTCAATCGGCAACTTGCAATGGCTCTCAGTCTCATCAAGCTTTGCGTCGGCTGCGACTCGGTCACAGACCTGGAGCATTGGATAGCGAAGCGGCTCAAGGAGCGCGCGCGCCGCGGATTGTCGCGCGAGCACATGCACCGCACGCGCATGGTGCCCAAGCGCACCGATGAGCTGCGCGACGGCGGCTCGCTCTATTGGGTGATCCGCAGCGAGGTGATGTGCCGGCAGCGTCTCATTGATGTGCGCCCTTTTGTCGACAAGGCCGGTATCCGCCGATGCCACCTGGTGCTCGAGCCGAAGCTTGTTCTCGTCGAGCCCAGACCCTGGCGGGCATTTCAGGGCTGGCGGTATCTTGCCGGCGAGGATTGTCCGCGCGACCTTGATCGGGTCGCTCCGGGAGCGAGAAACATGCCGGAGACATTGCGCCGGGAATTGCGCGAGCTTGGCCTGCTATGATCGCATTGCGGATCGCCGGCGGCGGCGAACCGTCTTGATCACGGGCGAATACGACGCGGAGAGGAGAAACGAATGCCTCGAAAACACCTCATCATCGCACTTGCCGCGACCGCGCTCATTGGATCGGAGATCAGCAGCGCGATCGCGCAGGACGTGGTCAAGATCGGCATGAGCTTCGCCATGACCGGAGCCGGCTTCAATGCCGCGGGCAGGCAGGCGGCAGCCGGCGCGCGGCTCTACGTGCAGCAGCACGGCAATTCGGTCGCGGGAAAAAAAATTGAGCTGATCCTGCGAGACGACGGCGGGGTAGCCGACAACGCTCGGCGCCTGGTCCAGGAAATGATCGTCAACGACAAGGTCAGCATCATCGCCGGCGGGATCACGCCGACCGCGCTTGCCTATGGTCAGCTGGTAACTCAGGCAAAGATCGCGACGGTCGTGATGATCTCGGGCGCCTCGGTCACGACCACCGCGTCGCCTTACTACGTGCGAACCAGCTTCATTCTTTCGCAGTCGTCCTGGATCATGGGCGAGTGGGCCGCCAAGAACGGCAGCAGACGGGTTGTCACGCTGGTGAATGAATGGGCTCCCGGCACGGAAGCGGAGACTTCCTTCAAGCAGCGCTTCACGCAGCTCGGCGGCGAGATCATCGAGTTCGATCCGAATTCCGCTTGCCAATCCGGACTTTGCCCCGTTCCTGCAGCGCGTTCGCGATCTCAATCCCGATACCGCTTTCATCTATTTTCCGGGTACCCAGGCCGGCATTTTCGCCAAGCAGTTCGCCGAGCGCGGTCTTGCCAGCTCCGGGATCAAGATCATCGGCCCGGGAGATCTTACCGACGACGACGAGCTCAATACCATGGGTGACCAGATGATCGGCCTTGTCACCGCGCACGACTACTCGGCGGCCCACGATTCGCCTCTGAACAAGAAATACGTGGAGGATTTCAAGAAGGCCAACAGCTTCCGCCCGAACTTCGTCTCCGTAGGCGGCTACGACGGCATGCACCTCATCTACGAGGCGCTGAAGAAGACCGGCGGCAAGACCGACGGCGACACGCTGCTCGCGGCGATGAAGGGCATGAAGTGGGAAAGCCCGCGCGGGATGATGTCGATCGATCCCGAGACCCGCGACATCATCCAGGACATCTACATCCGCAGGGTCGAGAAGATCAAAGGCGAGCTCTGGAACATCGAGTTCGACAAGTTCGCCGACGTCAAGGATCCATTGAAGGTGAAAAAATGACGTGCCGGGGCCTCATACCGCCAGGTTGTCGATCAGCCGCGCCTTGCCGATGCGCGCGGCCACGAGCAGGCGGACGGGGGCATCGCCGTTGTCGGCGATCGGCCGAGCGTCTCGGCGTGGCGCGCTTCGAGATAGTCGAGCACGAAGCCCGCGCGCTCGATCGCGGCGCGGCCTCATCGAGCACGCGGGCGAGGGACTCGCCGCTCGCAATCCTGCCGGCGCAATCCTTGAGCACGCGGTGAAGCGTGGGCGCCGCCGCACGCTCGCTCGCCGACAGATAGGCGTTGCGAGAGGACAGTGCGAGGCCGTCCTTCTCCCGCACGGTCGGGACGCCGCAACGATCTTCGGCCGGCAGATCGAGGTCTTTTGCCATCCGGGTGACGACCTTGAGCTGCTGATAGTCCTTCTCGCCGAACATGGCGAAGTCCGGCGCGCACTGGATCAGCAGCTTGCCGACAACGGTCGTGACGCCGGCAAAGAAATGTGGGCGAAACTTGTCCTCGAGACCGGCCGTGGCGGGCCCTCCGGCACGATGCGCGTTGCAAACCCCGGCGGATACATCACCGCGGTCGACGGCGCCCAGACCAGGTCGACCGGCAATTCGGGCAAGCGCGGCAAGGTCGGAATCGAAGGTCCGAGGGTAGCTCGCGAAGGTCCTCGTCCGGCGCGAATTGCGCGGGATTGACGAAGATCGATACGACGACGCGCGGCGCGCGCCGCGTCGCGGCGCGCACCAGCGCAACATGTCCGGCATGCAGCGCGCCCATGGTCGGCACCAGCGCGATCCGCTCGCCGGCGGCTCTCGCCATTGCCCGACGGCGCGTCGCAATGCCGGAACGGTGCGCGCGACGCGCAATCTTTTGGCCATGCGTGACCGACTCGTTTGGTTAAGATGCACAGTCGCGCGAAACTACCAAAGGCGGCGTCCACGTCTGCCTAATTAATGGTTAATGCAACTGCGGCAATGCACGACTTTGATTCGATTTGGACGCGGCCTAGGAATGACCCCCATGAGGTCGCGTCATGTTGGTTGAGGCGAGCACGCGCAGGCCGGCGTCCGCGCACGTCGTCGTGCTCGGCAACGAAAAGGGCGGTTCTGGCAAATCAACCACCGCCATGCACGTCGCCGTTGCCCTGATGAATGTCGGGCAGCGGGTGGCGACCATCGACCTCGATTCGCGGCAAAAAAGCTTCACCCACTATATCGAGAATCGGCGCGCCTGGGCGCGGCGGGCCGCATTCGACCTCAAGGTGCCGATGCATTTTTGCGTCGCGCGCGGCTCGCGCTCAAGCTCGACGAGAACGAGGCGATCGAGTTCGCCGGTTTTGCCGAGGCGGTCGGCGCGGTCGAGCAATCCCACGATTTCGTGGTCGTCGATACGCCCGGCACCGACAGCTATCTCACGCGGCTCGCCCATTCCATGGCGGATACGCTGATCACGCCGCTCAACGACAGCTTCGTCGATCTCGACGTGATCGGCACCGTCGATCCAACCACCTATCGCCGTCACCGGCGAGAGCCACTACGCCGCGATGGTGCGCGATGCCCGCCGGCAGCGGCGCACGATCGACGGCATGCGCATGGATTGGGTGGTGGTGCGCAACCGGCTGTCCATGCTGGCTCGCGCAACAAGCGCCTGGTCGGGGAGGGGCTCGGCGAGCTCGCGTGCGCGGCTCGGCTTTCGTTGCGCCGACGGGCTCGCCGAACGGGTGATCTATCGCGAGTTCTTTCCGCGCGGGCTCACCGCCCTCGACAAGCTCGACGAGGCGACGCTGGGCACCCGGCCGAGCCTGTCCCACGTCACTGCGCGCACGGAGGTGATGGGCCTGATCGAGGCGCTGAAGCTTCCGCTCGATGCGCGCGGCCAGCGGCGGGCGGCGGCGCGCGCCGAATGGTTCGCCGCACTCGAACGGCCGCTCGAGGGCACGACCTGCTCGATGAGTGATCAGCGACCAGGAGGGAGCGCAGATCGCTATCCGCCAGAAACGGGCGGAGCCTTGTTTCGCGACCACTGATCTCTGATCACGTCCCCTGAAACGGGCATTGCGCCCGCCCATCAACATGGCCACCTTATGGGCGGCGAGAGCTGCATTTCGAGGTGCCTGCTCCATGGCCGATGATCGCAACGACCAAGACACCGACGCCGACCGAGCGCGGCCGCGCGCCGGCGCCGCCGTCGACGCGCTCCGAGATCGACGCCTTCCTGCCCAGGTGAAGGGGCTGGCGCCGGCGACCGCGCCGGGCGAGCGCGGGCGGCTGATCTTCGCGCTCGATGCGACCATGAGCCGGCAGCCGACTGTGGGACACGCGCCTGCCAGCTGCAGGCCGACATGTTTCGCGAAGCCGCGGCGATCGGCGGGCTCGATGTCCAGCTGGTCTATTACCGCGGGCTCGGCGGAATGCCGGGCCTCGCGCTGGGTGTCGCAGGCCGAGCGGCTCGCTGCGCTCATGGAGCGGATCGACTGCCGCGGCGGCCACACCCAGATCGGCAAGATCATCGCCCATGCCAAGCGCGAGACCCAGAGTCACCAAGGTGCAGGCCCTGGTCTTCGTCGGCGACGCGATGGAGGAGAAGCTCGACGATCTCTGCCATGCCGCGGGCGAGCTCGGCCTGCTCGGCGTGCCGGCCTTCATGTTCCAGGAAGGCGACGATCCGATCGCCGAGCAGGCGTTTCGCGAGATTGCGCGGCTGACGCGCGGGGCCTATTGCCGCTTCGATCCGGGCGCCGCTCACCAGCTCGCCGAGCTGTTGCGCGCGGCGGCGGCTTATGCCGCCGGCGGCATGCGCGCGCTCGCCGATCTCTCGGCGCGCGACGCGCAGGCCGGTGCCATCAAGCTGCTCGAGCAGATGAGATAGCTGATGGCCACGCTCATCTTCGGCGTCGTGGTGCTGGCGCTCTGGCTCTGTGGGCGCTCAACGCCTTCACCAAGGTCAGTCCGCAGACCGCCGCGGTGGTGCTGAAGACCGGCGGCGGGCTCGGCGCGCTCGCGCTTGCCGGCGTGCTGGGCGTGCGCGGCCGGCTCGATGTCGCCATTCCGCTCGGCCTGACCGGCCTGGGCCTGCTCGGATGGCTGCCGTGGAGCATTCCCGGCTTCGGCGCCCGCACGCGCAAGAGCCCGGGCCAGGTGTCGCGGGTGCGCTCCGCCTTCGTGGAGATGGAGCTCGATCACGATACCGGCGCGATGCGCGGGCGCATCCTGGCCGGCCCGCATGAAGGCGCGACGCTCGACGCGCTCGACGTCGCAACGCTCACCGGCTTCCTCGCCGAGATCGACGAGGAAAGCCGCGCGCTACTTATGGCGTATCTCGACCGCCGGGAGCCCAGCTGGCGTGAGCACGCGCAAGGTGATGCGGCAGCGGGGCGGGCCGCTCGGCGTGGAGCAGCGGCAAAATGACGGAGGAGGAGGCCTATCAGATCCTTGGCGTGCAGCCGGGGGCGAGCGCCGAGGACATCGGCCGCGCGCACCGCTCGCTCATGAAGAAACTGCATCCCGACCAAGGGGGGTCGACGTATCTTGCGGCCCGCGTCAACGAAGCCAAGGACGTCCTTTTGCGCCGCCATCGCTGAACTCCTTTACTCGACGCAATACTCGGCGGCTCCTTTTCAACGCGGCTTCCTGTTTTGGGCGGTCGACGTCAGTTCTTGATCGTGACGCATTCGACGTCGTTGCGCTTGAGATATTTGCAGGCGGCTTCCGCCTTGTCCTTGTCGAGCCCGGCGAAGCGGGCGCGATAGTAGGTGGTGCCGATCCTTATCCACGGTTTCGGTAAACGGATCGGCACCAGTCAGCATCTTCGACGCCTTGCTCTGCACGGCTGAGAGGCGCTGCTTGGCCTCCTGCTCGGCCGGATAGGCGCCGACCTGGATCATCCAGCCGCTGCGGACCTGCGGTTTGCGGCGGAGGCGGCGAGCGAGCCGCAGGCGGCGCAACAGGCTGCGGCGCGTGCCGCGACCGCGCGTCCGGCCGGGCGGACGCTGGCCGGAGGCGGAGCGTCTGCCGGCTCCGCCTGTCGCCGCGTCGGACGGCTGGCCCGCGGCGGCAGCCGGCGCGCGGCGGCGCTGGCGCGGCAACGTGCGGCCGGTCTGCGGGCTGGCGCCGCGAGTGGGGCGGGAGCGGGATGGGCTTGCGCCGGCCTGGCGGCAGCGCTTGAGCGGTTGCCGCTGAACGGCTCAGCGCAGGCGGACCTGCGAGCGGAGCGACGCGATGCGGTCTGCGTGCCGGCCCTGACCGTCAAGCGTCTTCACCAGCACCGGCCGGATCGGCTCGGTCGAGCCGGCGGCAATGCGCGGCTGCGCGGAGCCGTCGCGGCTCGCCGCCGCCGTCGGCTCGGCCGCGCCGACGGCGGATCGAGCGTGCCGGCACGCTGGCGGCGCTGGCGACCGCGAACCGCGGCTCCGGCTTGGCCTCGGCCGCTTCGGCTTGGGCTTCGGCCCTTCGCTTCGGCTTTGGCTTCCGCCTTCGTTTCGACCTGGTTTCGGTCTTGGCCGCCGACCGCCTCGGCGATCATCGGCGCGGTCCGCTTGGTCGAGGCTGCGGCGATCTTGTCGCTGATCAGCTCGCGCATCTTCGCGTCGCGGCTGCCGGCGCTGCTGCCGCCCATGACCACCGCCACGATGTGGCGATTTCCGCGATGCACCGAGGTGACCAGATTGAAGCCGGAGGCGCTGATGTAGCCGGTCTTGATGCCGTCGACGCCTTCGACGCGTCCGAGCAGACGGTTGTGGTTGCCGATCGACTGGCCGCGGAAGGTGAACGAGCGGGTCGAGAAATACTTGTAGTAGCTCGGGAAGCGCTCCTGGATGGCGCGGCCGAGCGATGGCCTGGTCGCGCGCCGTGGTCACCTGGTCGTCATCGGGCAGGCCGGAGGCGTTCTTGTAGACGGTGCGGGTCATCCCGAGCGCGCGCGCCTTGCGCGTCATCAGCTTGGCAAATTCGTCCTCGTCGCCGGCGATCGCTTCCGCGACCACGACCGAGGCGTCGTTTGCCGAACGCGTGACGATGCCCTTGATCGCATCCTCGACCTGCAATGGTGCTGCCGGCCTTGCAGACCGAGCTTGGTCGGCATCTGACCAGCGGCTTCCTCGGAGACCTTGAGCGGGCTGTCGAGCTTGAGCTTGCCGGCTTCGAGCTGCTCGAACAGCAGATAGAGCGTCATGATCTTGGTGAGCGAGGCCGGATGCCGCCGCGCGTCCGGATTGGTCGCGTGCAGCACGTTGCCGGAATTGGCGTCCACCACGATGTCCGCGTAGGGCGCGGCTTGCGCCGCGAAAGCTCGATCAGCGTGAGAACAGCAGCGCAACAAAACCGAACATGCCCCAACGAAGCCCGTGACGGGCTCCGGTCCGGATCCGCAGCATGATATTCCCCCGTCCTCGTTCCCCTTGGCGCTCCGTGCGGAGCACCGACACCCCTGTCGTGCCGAGGTGGAACGATTGGACGGGTCAAAAAAGGCGGTTTTCTGAATTTTTCCGGCCTTTTTGGCGCTGTCCCGTTCCCCATCCGGGCGGTTCGGCCGGGACTTGGTCTGCGGCGACCCGTCGCCCAGAACGGCACGGGCACAACGCTAGGGGAGGCCGATTGCAAAAGCGTTAAACAATGCGCCGGACTGCGATTCATATTGCAGTGCAAAATAAGGCTTGACATTTTTGTGCAGTGCAATATATTGGCATTGCATACCGGCGCATCAAGCCGGGAAGAGATCGCAGGGACGTGGCCCATCACATGCAAAATCGGCAGGATGCCGGGAGAGGTAATGACATGGTCAAGAACATCGACGAGATGCAACAGTTCGGTAAGGACAATATGGATGCGACGATGAAATCGTTCGGCGCTTTGTCGAAGAGCATGCAGGCGATTGCGGTCGAACTCGCGGACTACTCAAGAAGAGTGTTCGAGCAGGGCACCGCGGCGACCGAGAAGCTGATCGGCGCGAAGTCGCTCGACAAGGCGTTCGAGGTGCAGAGCGATTACGTCAAGAGCTCCTACGAAGGCTTTGTCGCCGAAGCGACCAAGCTCGGCGAGCTCTATGCCGATCTTGCCAAGGAGGCCTACAAGCCGTTCGAGAGCCAGTTCGGCAAGGTTGCGTCGGCCAAGTAGGCGACTGTCCCGCTCTGATGAAAAGCCCGGCTCTCAGGCCGGGCTTTGTTGCGGGCAGCGGGGTTGGTCAAGGATTGCCAGCCCCAGACGAGGCCGATCGCCTGGTTGGTATTGCCGTTCGGCGTCATCGCGTCGATCTTGTTGTTGAGAGCGGTCCAATCGTAGCTCAAGCCCATGAGTTGCACGGGGCAGTAGAAATACTGTTCGGCCGGGAACTTGGTCCCGTCCGAGGGTGCCGCATTGGTGGTATCGTAGTTCTGGTCACGATGGGTCACACATCCGTTCCAGGTATTATGGTTCTTCAGGGTCCACGTCTTGCGTGCGAGATGCAGCTGGATTTCGAAGAATAGCTGGTGTTGCTGCAGGTTCCATTAGCTTTGTCCCAGTCGATCCAGTCGATCCAGGTCTCATTATAATTGCTGGCTCCGACATTGACGACCTTGCAGAACGGGATGATCGAAACATAGGCGTCCCCGTCATGGCTTTGCCGCGTTCTTGAGCTGGTCGAGCAAATTATGCGAGGCGTTCTTCAGCGCCGTCATCTTGCCGGCGCTGCGACATCGATCCGGCATTGTCGAGCATGAGCGCGACGCGCAACTTCGAATTATTCCAATTCACGCTGCCCGTGGTCGAAATTGGAATTTGCGAAACGCCGGCAAGACCCATGAAGCTGGTGGTCTCGGAGGAGGAACTGTTGACCGTCACGGTGTACCCGGAGCTTCCCTGGCCATAGCTGGCGCTGACCTGGAGATTTTGCGTGTCCGGGCGGTTGAAATTCGCCTGAAAATAGCTGGTCGCGTTCTGCTTCGGCTCATTGGCGGTCAAAGTCGAGGCATTCTTGGCCAACATCAATGCTGTGGCATCGCCTGCCGCCTGCATGGCAGTGCGTACCGAGCCCGCGCGACTGTAATCGACGGCGGCGCCGACGGCCGCCACGAGTGGAATGATGCCGAGCGCGAGAAGGGGCGCAACGCCGCCTTCTCGATCCCGTAAAAAGCGCGCAAATAGCATACCTATGCACTCGCCTCGGGAGAACGCCGTAGTGGCGGCAACCATGGTCGGCACCAGCAAGTGAAATATTGTGAGAGAAAATCCGCAGATTTTCGAGCAATCTGCCGCGAATTGTCCGCAATTGAGTAGCGATCGTTGCCCCGGGGGGCGGCACTGGCGATGCGGGTATTCCAGGATTAACTGTATTCCCGGCGAAAGCACGGGGGAAAGCCGATCTGGAGCCAGGCAGCCCGCTCTCTATGATCCTCCTTGTGTTCCGCCTTCGATCACGCCCGTCATGCCGCGACCGTAGCAGCCATGAGCCAACAGCGACCGAAACCAGCGCCAGCACGGGGGCCAAGCCACCGCCGGTGCCGCTTTTGGCGGACGAAAACAACAACAAACGTCGCTCGCCCGGGGCGCCCGGCACCGCGGTCATCACCAAGACCAAGCCCCAGACCAAGCGGCCGAGCCTCTATCGGGTGCTGCTTTTGAACGACGACTACACGCCCATGGAATTCGTGGTGCATGTGCTGGAGCGCTTCTTCAACAAGGATCACGAGACCGCCCAGCGAATCATGATGCACGTGCACCAGCACGGTATCGGCGAGTGCGGGGTCTTCACCTACGAGGTGGCCGAGACGAAAGTGACGCAGGTTATGGACTTTGCCCGCAAACACCAGCATCCTCTGCAGTGCGTGATGGAAAAGAAATGAGCGAAAATAAATGCCACTGGAGAAGCGGGAACGCCGGCACACATTATGCGTTAGCACGAGAGCCGACATGCCTACGTTTTCGCGCAACCTCGAACAGTCCCTGCATCGCGCATTGGCGCTCGCCAATGAGCGTCATCACGAGTATGCCACGCTCGAGCACTTGCTGCTCGCATTGCTCGATGATCAGGATGCCGCCGCGGTGATGCGGGCGTGCAACGTCGAGCTCGACAAGTTGCGACGGAGCCTCACGGCTTATCTCGAGAGCGAGCTGGAGAACCTGGTCAGCGACGGCAACGAGGATTCCAAGCCGACGGCCGGCTTCCAGCGCGTCATCCAGCGCGCCGTGATCCATGTCCAATCCTCGGGACGCGAGGAGGTGACGGGCGCAAATGTGCTGGTGGCGATTTTCGCCGAGCGTGAGAGCCACGCGGCATATTTCCTGCAAGAGCAGGATATGACGCGCTACGATGCGGTCAATTACATCAGCCACGGCATCGCCAAGCGGCCCGGCATGTCCGAGGCCCGCCCGGTGCGCGGCTCCGATGAGGATACCGAGAGCAAGTCCGGCGACGAGGCGAAAAAGAAAGGGGATGCGCTCGAGGCCTATTGCATCAATCTCAACAAGAAAGCGCGCGAGGGAAAGATCGATCCGCTGATCGGCCGGGGGGCCGAGATCAATCGCACCATCCAGGTGCTGTGCCGCCGGCAGAAGAACAATCCGTTGTTCGTCGGGGATGCCGGCGTGGGAAAGACCGCGATCGCCGAAGGTCTGGCGCGACGCATCGTGCATGGCGAAGTTCCGGACGTGCTCAAGAACGCCACCGTGTTCTGCCTCGATATGGGAACCCTGCTCGCCGGGACCCGATATCGCGGCGACTTCGAGGAGCGCCTCAAGCAGGTGATAAAGGAACTCGAGGCTTATCCCGGCGCCATCATGTTCATCGACGAGATCCATACCGTGATCGGCGCGGGCGCAACCTCGGGCGGCGCCATGGATGCCTCGAACTTGCTCAAGCCCGCGTTGGCGTCGGGAACGTTACGCTGCATCGGATCGACGACCTACAAGGAGTACCGGCAGTACTTCGAAAAAGATCGCGCGCTGGTGCGCCGGTTTCAGAAGATCGACGTGAACGAGCCGACGGTGCCGGACGCGATCGAGATCCTCAAGGGCCTCAAGCCCTATTTCGAGGACTATCACAAGCTCAAATACACGACCGAGGCGATCAAGGCGGCGGTCGAGTTGTCCGCTCGCTACATTCATGACCGCAAGCTTCCGGACAAAGCCATCGACGTGATCGACGAATCCGGGGCGGCGCAGATGCTGCTGCCCGAAAGCCGGCGCAAGAAGACGATCGGTATCAAGGAGATTGAAACCACCATCGCCACAATGGCGCGGATTCCGCCAAAGACCGTATCGAAGGACGACGCGGTGGTGCTCCAGCATCTGGACCAGACGCTCAAGCAGGTCGTCTACGGTCAGGACAAGGCGATCGCGGCGCTCTCCGCGTCGATCAAGCTCGCTCGCGCAGGGTTGCGCGAGCCGGAGAAGCCGATCGGCTGCTACCTGTTTTCGGGTCCGACCGGCGTCGGCAAAACCGAGGTGGCAAAGCAACTCGCTACGGCACTGGGCGTGGAGATGATCCGCTTCGACATGTCCGAATACATGGAGCGCCATACGGTATCACGACTGATCGGGGCTCCTGCCGGCTACGTCGGGTTCGATCAGGGCGGTCTGCTCACTGACGGCGTCGACCAGCATCCGCATTGCGTTCTTCTTCTCGACGAGATCGAGAAAGCCCATCCCGACCTGTTCAACGTCCTGCTGCAGATCATGGACCACGGCAAACTGACGGATCACAACGGCAAGCAGGTCGACTTCCGCAACGTGATCCTGATCATGACCACCAATGCCGGCGCCGCCGATCTTGCGCGTCAGGCCTATGGCTTTACCCGCATCAAACGCGAGGGCGACGACCTCGAGGCGATAAACCGGCTATTCGCGCCGGAATTCCGCAACCGTCTTGATGCAATCATCACCTTCGCGCATCTCACTCCCGAGATCATCGCCAAGGTGGTGGAAAAATTCGTGCTCCAGCTCGAAGCCCAGCTCGGCGATCGCGACGTCACCATCGAGCTCTCCGAGGATGCCAGCAAGTGGCTCGTCCAGCACGGCTATGACGAGCAGATGGGTGCGCGTCCGATGGCCCGTCTCATTCAGGAGAACATCAAAAAGCCGCTTGCCGATGAGGTTCTGTTCGGCACGCTCAAGGCCGGCGGTCACGTTCGCGTCATTGCAACCAAGGATGAGGCGGGCGCGGAGAAGCTAGGTTTCGAATATCTCGACGGGCCGGTGACGCCAAAGCCCGAAAAGATTCCCGAGCGTGGCGGAAAGCCAAAACGCCGCGGCCCTCGCCGCAAGACATCCGGGCCGCGCGGCGATGACGGCCCGTCCTCTCCACGCGGGTCGGTGCCGAAGGTGCCGCTGGTCAAGGTGTAGCGCGAAGGCTACGTGGCTTGCGCGCGTTCCGGCGAAGCGCCGAATTGCGGGGTCGCAATCGCCGGCAATTGCGGTCTAGCCGTGTCCTGCGAGCTTCCCATGCGCCAGAGCAGCCTGGCGCCCAGGCCTAGCATCGGCAGGAACGATAGCGGAAGCCCCGCGATGCCAAGAGGCACCGTCAGCAAAGGCGTGGCCCAGACGGCGAGCATGAGCCCGTAGTCCCAAGCGTTGTTGTCGCTGCGGTCCATCAGCTTGATGATCACCCAGCCGAAAACGACCATGTCATAGTTGAAGGCATA
Source organism: uncultured Alphaproteobacteria bacterium (assembly GCA_963820365.1). GTDB lineage: Bacteria > Pseudomonadota > Alphaproteobacteria > Rhizobiales > Xanthobacteraceae > VAZQ01. Next base: position 75,195 of record CAWFZR010000012.1, read on the forward strand.
GGGTGTCACCAGGAAAGTGGCGGTCACCAACAGCGCGTTCGAAAGATCGATGTCACGACGGCGCCAGAACGTCCAGGCCACCGCAATGGCCGAGCAAAGCGACAGCAGAGCCTGGAGCCCGGCCGCGAACGAGAGCGACAGGCCCGCCACCCTCGCATTCATGAATGCGGTGGGCATGTGAACCATGAAATTCTCGTAGTCGCGAAGAAACACCTTCGTCTGCACCGGCATCGCGTCGTTCATGTATGCCGTCCATACGTCCGGTCCGAAGGCGAGGTTCGTCAACGCCATCAGCATCACGATCGTGATCACGGCGGCGACGATGGTGCGCCAACGCCCGGTCAGCGCGAGCATGAGGGGCAAAAGCACGCCTACCTGCGGCTTGATGCTGAGAACACCAAACAGCGCACCTGCTAGAATGGGACGACGATCGAGCACAATGAGCCCGCCAACGAGCAAGGCGGTTGTCACGAAGCCATTCTGCCCGCACCAGATGTTTACCGTTACCGCCGGTGCAAGCGTGAGGAGAAGGAGGTGGTCCGCACGGCGTTGGCCATCGGTCACCACCGCAAGATACCCGATCAATCCCACCAGGCAGTAGAGGACATAGGCCATCATGTAAGGCATGAGAGCGAGTGGCCAAGTAAGCAACAGGAGATGCGGCGGATAGGACCAAATATGCAGCGGATATCGCCCGCCAAGTTTCTCCGCCAACAGTGCATTGTAGGCATCGACTGAAAAATGCGTCTGCGGATTGCGTGTCAGTGCAAGCTCGCCTCCCACCCAGGTGTTGACGAAGTCGCGACCGACGAGATATCCGACCGGATCATAAGGAAACGGCGAATAAAGGAGGTAGCCGATCTCCAATCCGACAACCATCACGCCAATGGCAAAAGCCAACTTGAAGAAAGTGTCCGGTCCAGCCGCCAGCGAAAAAGTACGCGTGGTCATATTCATCCGATTTTCGCGAACTGTGCATTGCAATTAGGTCCATGCAGATTGCGGATGGAGCATTGCGATCTGCTTAACCGTAATTGAAATCGTCCACTCTCCCGCAGGGGATAAAGTCCGATTTAACAAATCCCTGCAATGAAGCTCGGAGGCAGGCGTCGTCCGGTACAGGGCTGCGCACGCCCGGGCGCGCGAAATGCCACCCGGGTTACCGAGACAAATAGACGATGATTGTCGGCAAAGCGGCATCCGGTTTGGACGCAGGGGGTCTTCTGTCCGTCGCACCGTACCGGTGGAACGGCGCGCGACTGATTTTGCAGCGGCTGCCACGGCCGTTGCGTTTTGTGATGGTCGGCGGCATCGGACTGGCTGTCGACCTTATCCTTTTCACCATCATCGTAATGCAGGGAGTGCATTTGCTGGTGGCCGGCCTGCTGGCCCTCCTTGCGGCAACCGTCGTGACTTGGCGGCTTAACCGGGCATTCACCTTCAACCGCAGTGGTCGCGACCAGCGCGAGGAGGCCTTGCGCTACGCCGCAGTCACGATGGTGGCGCAAAGCACGAGTTACGCGATATTCGCCGTTCTCGCATCGACGGCATTGGCCGCCCTGCCGCAGGGCGCGATCGTGATCGGCGCCGCCGCCGGGGCACTGGTTTCATACAACGGTCACCGCCTGTTCGCGTTTGCGCCGCGCAAGCCGTGCTCTGGCGCGCCGCGGTCCTGACAACGCCATCAGGGGTCTTCCTTCATGTCAGTCGACTTCGAAGTGTTCATCATCGGTGCCGGCCCGGCGGGCCTGACGGCCGCCTATTGTCTGACCGAGCAGATGCCGTCGGTAGCGGTGATCGAGAAAGATCCGGTCTATGTCGGCGGCATCAGTCGCACCGTGCGCTACAAGGATTTTCTGTTCGACATCGGCGGCCATCGTTTCTTCTCGAAGGCAAAGGAGGTCGTGGATCTGTGGCAAGAGATCCTGCCCGATGATTTCATAGAAAGGCCGCGGTTATCGCGCATCTTCTACGAGGGAAAATTCTATTCCTACCCGCTCAATGCCTTCGAGGCTCTGGCCAACCTCGGCATCATCAGAAGCGCGGCCTGTATGCTCTCATACGCCTATGCCAAGGCATTTCCGATCGCCGATGCTCGCTCCTTCCACGACTGGGTGCGCAATCAGTTCGGAGAGCGGCTGTTCTCGATTTTCTTCAAGACTTATACCGAGAAGGTGTGGGGCCTGTCGTGCGACGAGATCTCGGCTGATTGGGCCGCACAGCGGATCAAAGGTCTCGATCTTGGCGTCGCGGTGATCAATGCCTTGAAACGCGCGCTCAAGCTTGCGCCTGCAGGGCGGCGGATCGACGGGCCAGTCGTCAAGACATTGATCGAGAGCTTCCAATATCCCCGCAAGGGCCCTGGAATGATGTGGGAAACAGCCGCGCGCAAGATTTGCCAGCGCGGCGGCAAGGTTCTGATGGGGCGTGAATTGCATTCCATGGTATTCGATCCCGACCGGAAGATCTGGCGCCTCCAAGTCGCGACCGCAAATAGCGGCGGCGAGAGCTACACGGCGAGGCACGTCATCAGCTCGGCGCCGATCCGCGAGTTGATGGAAAAAATTACGCCGCGGCCGCTTTCCTGCTTGCACGCGCGGCAGCTGCGGTATCGCGACTTCATCACCGTCGCCCTGATGGTCGACAAGCCCGACCTGTTTCTCGACAACTGGATTTATGTCCACGATCCCGCGGTCAAGGTCGGGCGGGTGCAGAACTTCCGCTCCTGGTCACCGGAGATGGTCCCGCCCGGAATGACTTGCCTTGGGCTGGAATATTTCTGCTTCGAAGGCGACGAGCTATGGGACGCCGCTGACGCGGAGCTCGTCGCGCTCGCCAAGTCGGATATCGCCCGGATCGGCCTCATCGATGCCGTCGATGTGGTCGACGCCTGCGTGATGCGGCAAGCGAAAGCCTATCCGGTCTACGACGACAACTATCGCGAGAACGTGGCAATGATCCGCCTCGACCTCAAGACAAGTTACCCAACTCTCCATCTCGTCGGCCGCAATGGCATGCACAAATACAACAATCAGGATCATGCCATGATGACGGCCATGCTCACGGCTCGCAATATCCTGGCCGGCGAGCGAATTTATGACGTTTGGGATGTCAACGAGGATGCGGAATACCACGAGGCGGGGACATCCGGAATCAAGGAAGCGTTGAAAAGCGAGCGTCTCGTGCCCGAGACCATCAAGGTGGCCGCGAGCGGTCGCTGATGAAAGGCGATAATCAACGGATCTCGTTCGTAAATCTGGCCCAAACCTCATCAGGGCAATCTTGACCAATCCGGCGCCGGCTCACCGGACCATGGTCGTCAAGCGGATATGAGCGCAAACATGGCCCTCGACCCGCTGTCGTCAGATCGCCCGCCGACATTTCAGCTCAACGGCGCCGTCGAGCTCACCTGCTTTGCTCTGTGCGTGGCACAATGCGTCTATCTGATCGCCTCCTACATGCAAGGCAGTTGGATTCTCGATCCGGATGGGCAGCGAATTGCCACCGACTTCGTCAATGTCTGGGCAAGCGGTCGGCAGGTCCTCGATGGAAACCCTGCGGCCGCCTATGACCTGCTCCTTCACAAGGAAGCCGAAGTTGCAGCCATCGGGCATCCCTTTGCTGGCGAATATCCCTGGATTTATCCCCCCACCTTCCTCTTCGTTGCTGCATTGCTGGCCCTGCTATCTTTCGTTCCGGCCTACGCAGTTTGGATTTCTCTGTCGTTCCCCGCCTATGTAGCGACCGTGCGCGCCATCGTCGGGCACCGCGCAGGCGTCCTGCTCGCTTGCGCCTACCCGGGCATATTGTCGAATTTCATGGTCGGACAGAACGGATTCGCGACCGCTGCCTTGCTCGGTGCGTCGCTGGTTTTTTTGCAAGGCAGGCCGGCGCTTGCCGGTGGGTTCATCGGGCTGCTCTCCTTCAAGCCGCATCTCGGAATCCTGTTTCCCCTTGTCCTGATCGCGAGCGGGCAATGGCGTGCCACCATGGCGGCGGCGGCAACGACGGCGCTGCTGATTCTAGCATCGTATCTGGTGTTCGGAATGGAAACCTGGCACGCGTTCCTCCAGGCTCTGCCGGTCGCGTCGCAAGCTACCCTGACGGACGGGCGCGCGGACTGGGCCAAGCTGCAAAGCGTGTTCGCCGTGACCCGGCTTCTTGGCGGCAGCGCGGCCGTTGCCTGGACGCTTCATCTCGCCATGTCCGGCGCCATCGCAATCGTGCTGTGCGCGCTGTGGCGCGGCAAGATTTCATTTGAACTCAAGGCCGCGGCTTTCGCGACTGGTGCGCTGCTCGTCACGCCGTATCTGTTTCTTTACGACTTGGTGGTGCTGGCCATTCCGATGGCGTTCCTCGTTCGCGCCGGGAAGACCATGGGTTATCTTCGCGGCGAAATGCTCGGACTGGGATTAGCCTGCCTTCTTGTTCTCATCTTCCCGCTGGTGACCGCCCCCGTCGGGTTGGCGGCCATCCTGCTGGTTGGCTTGCTGGTTGCCAGACGCGTGCGGCATGTTCTCGCCCTTGCAACTGAGCAAGCGGACTATTCACCTCCGCCTGAATTGCCGCACGGCACTCAGAGGGCGTAGGCGTTTCTTTGATCAACTGTCGCCGGCTTGCGAGTTGCACCGTCGGGGCCGTCAGCGTGCAAGCGCACTCATGAGCTTTTTTGCCTGCTCGGCGAGTATCTCCGGCGTTTCCTTCACGCTGGCGGCAGGTTTCATCGCGACGCCCAGTTGGCGCGGAATAACGTGCATGTGCAGGTGAAACACCACCTGACCGCCGGCGCTTTCGTTGAATTGCTGAACCGTGACCCCGTCGGCACCAAAGACCTCCACGCTCGCCTTGGCGATCTTCTGCGCAATCTTGATGACGTATGCGAGGTCGTCGGGAGAAACGTCGAGGATGTTGCGCGCCGGCGCCTTCGGCAGGACGAGCGCGTGGCCGGGCGCGCGCGGCATGATATCGAGGAAGGCGAAGGTCTTATCGTCTTCGTAGACCTTGTAGCAAGGAAGCTCGCCACGCAGAATCTTGGCAAAGATATTATTCGGATCGTAGGCAGGCATCGGGTTCTCCGGTCGGCGGTTGTTCGGTTGCAAGCGGCGCGCGCGCCGTCAAGTTGGAATTCGCCATCACCCCTTTCGAAATGGCGCCGTCTGGGCCAATTCCTCGCCCACGGCCGTGACATAAGCGCGCTCGCGCCTGAGAAAATCGTCGATCGCCCGCCGCAACCCGGGATCGACGATGTAATGCGCCGAATAGGTTGTGGTTGGCAGATAGCCGCGCGATATCTTGTGCTCACCTTGAGCTCCGGCTTCTACGCGCGCGAGCCCGTGCTCAATGGCATATTGGATAGCCTGATAATAGCAGAGCTCGAAATGGAGGAACGGATGGTGCTCGCTGGCACCCCAATGACGGCCGAAAAGCGTGTCGGAACCGATGAAATTGATGGCTCCGGCGATCCAGCGGCCGCTGCGCTTGGCCATGACCAGAAGGATGCGACTGCGCATCTTCTCGCCGACCAGCGAATAGAACGAGCGCGTGAGATACGGTCGGCCCCATTTGCGCGATCCGGTCTCCATATAGAATTCGAAGAATGCGTCCCATACATTCTCCGTGAGATCGGAGCCGGTCAGCCATTGCACGCTGACGCCAGCGGCGAGGGCCTCCTCGCGTTCGCGTCTGATGGTTTTTCGCTTGCGAGAGGATAATGCTGCGAGAAAAGTGGCGAAACTGTCATAGCCTGCATTTTCCCAATGAAACTGCTGATGGGTACGTTTGAGATAACCGCGCGAGCCGAGTAGCTCCCATTCCGGCTCGGTAGGGAACGCGATATGCACGGAGGATGCCTGGGAGCGTCGGCAAATGTCGATCAATGCATCGGCAAGTGCCGCGCGGACGCCTGTGGCGGCGGGCCCGGGCCGCACCAGAAGCCTCCGCCCCGTCGCCGGCGTGAAGGGAACCGAGACTTGCAGCTTCGGATAATAGCTTCCACCGGCGCGCTCATACGCTTCGGCCCATCCGTGATCGAAGACATATTCACCGCGCGAATGGGACTTCACATAGCACGGGACGGCGCCAACAAGCATTCCAAGGCCATCCGTGGCGAGAAGATGCATGGGCTGCCAACCCGCCCGCGCTCGCACGGAATTGGATAATTCAAGCGATGACAAAAAATCATGCGAGATGAATGGGTTGTAGCAAGCTCCTAATATCGATCCTTGACCATTCGCGGCATGGCTTTGCACGTCAAAGGTGCCGGGATTGGCGCATGCGTCCCACGCGTCGGCGGCAATATCGCCGATCGAATTTGCTACGCGCACAATAAGCTCGGTCAAAGCCATGCTTGAGGCTCGATAACGCAACTTTATGGCTGGAATCCCTCGAAGATCATCTGATCGGCGTGGCGCTGGGCCTTTTGCCGCTCCACCGAGCTTCGCACGGTCCAGGCCAGGATCGGGAGCTGGAACAGCGTGCGCGCGACGACGGTCATAACGGCAGGTAGATCGTTCACCGCGTATGCTATGAATTGCGGGCGCATGCGCAGGACCTGCTCGCCATAGACGAATTCCCGCCTCGCCACCGCCCACGCAGGCTCGGGCCGGCCATGGCGGCTGCTCTCGGCAACTATTCCGCGCAGGAGGTTTGGCGCGATCGCGCGCAACGATGCCATCTGCACAGGGTCAAACGACATCACGGCAGCCGGTCCACGATAGCGTGAGAGCACGTTCGCGGCGCGATTGACCAGACGTTGATCGCAGTCGAAATGATTTTTCAATTCGATGAAGAGTGCGCTCCGACCTGCCGCAAGGTCGCACAATTCGCCAAGCGTGATCATGCGATCGGCGCCGGCCTTGAAGGGGACGCATTTGAGCTCAGCAGCAGTCATGGCATCGAGGCGCGCGCCGCCTTCAGTCAGCCGACCCAGTGCATCGTCATGATGCACCATTGCCTCACCGTCGGCGGTGATCTGCAGATCGCATTCGATGCCGTAACGCCCGGCAATGGCGGCGGTGAATGCCGAGGGCGTGTTCTCGACAACGCCCCGGCCATCGTGCAACCCGCGGTGTGCAATCGGTCGTGCGACCAACCCGTCGACACTCGACATTGCACTGTCAGCTGACTTCGAAAATTCCATCGACTTCGACTGTGGCATCGCCCGGCAGCACGGCGACGCCTACCGTCGTGCGGGCATGGCGCCCCTTTTCGCCGAATACGGCGACGATGAGATCGGACGCTCCATTCATCACTTTCGGGCCTTCGAGAAAACCTGGGTCGGAACTGATGAACCCGCCGAGACGAACGACGCGCGTCACTTTGTCGAGGTCGCCGATTGCCGCCTTGACTTGTGCGAGCACGTTGATGACGCATGCGCGTGCAGCTTTTTGGCCCTCATCCAACGCAACGCCCGCACCGAGCTTGCCCTTGGCCACAAGTTTGCCGCTGGCATCGAGGCAAACCTGTCCCGATATGAACACTAGCGCGCCAGCGCGCACGAATGGAATGTAATTCGCGACCGGGCTTGCCGGCGTTGGAAGGGAAATTCCGAGTTCCGAAAGCCTTCGTTCAACAGTTCCAGCCATCGTATTCTTCCTCTCAGTGAGCAACGTAGTGACGTCGGAGCGAAATGTGGAGGGGTCGTCGCCCGCCCGAATTCTGCTGCGCTCGCCTGGGCGCGGCAAGCGATTCGGGTGCACCGCCGAGCGTCTCGTGTCTTCGCTCATCAGGCGCTCGCATGCAAGTCGGACCGCAAGCAGGTTGCACCGGGGGGGTGACAATTCTATGTTTGCGCCGCAACGGCGGCGAGGAGACAATTTCCCGATGACGATCCTCGGCAAATTCATGCAGGTCGGAGTGGTCGCTATTCTGGCCGCTCTGCTCTTGATGCACGGCCTCGACTCCAGGCACGCGACGGCGGTCGAGCCTCAGATCGAGTTCGTATCCCATCGCGCGATTTACGAGCTGAAGCTTGCCCATTCGCGCGGAAATTCCTCCACCATGTCCGCGCGTGGACGGATTCTCTACGATTTTTCCGGCAATTCATGCGAGGGCTACGCGCTCCAGTTCCGGCAAGTGTCGGAGCTCGACAACGGTGAGGGCAAGGTGACGCTCAGCGATCTGCGTTCGACCAGCTGGGAGGAGGGGGCCGCAAAGCGATTTATATTCAAGTCGCAGAACTACCTCAATGAGACCTTGCTCGACACCGTCGACGGTGAGGCGGAGCGCAGAACGGATAAGGTTGCGGTCAGCTTGGCCAAGCCCGAGGACAAGAAATTTGACCTGGAATCCACGATCGCATTTCCGACCGACCACATGCGCCGCATCATCGTGGCCGCGCGCGAGGAAAAGAGCATTCTGGAGGTGCCCCTTTATGATGGCTCCGACAAGGGTGACAAGGTCTTCAACACCCTCACCGTCATCGGCCGCGCGCTGGCGCCGAACGAACGCGTTCCATCCGATGCCGCTGCCGGCAAGGAGCCGCTCGCCGGGCTGAAGCGGTGGCCGGTTACGGTGAGCTATTTCGAGCGCGGCGCCAAAACCGCAGATCAGCCGCCGGTTTATGCGATCAAATTCGAGCTTTATGAGAATGGCATCTCGCGGGCGCTGATGCTCGACTACAACGATTTTGCTATCAGCGGGGAGCTCACTTCAATCGACGTCAGGGGTAGCAGGCCGTGCCGGTGAAGAGAACAGAAGACAGGGGACAGATTCAACTTCATCCGTCTTCCGTAGTCTGTTCTCCGTTGTCCGAATCAAAGGCAAGGCCCTTGATGACTGCTTGATTGCCGAATTTTTCACGCAACCGGTCGATTGCCTGCTCGGCCTCCGCGGCGCGCCGATCGATGAAATCGGCAAGGTCGCTACCATCGGCGGTACAAAGCGTCGACACGCCGATGCCGATGAGACGAAACTTGGTTCCGTCGAACTGGCCGACGAGCAACTCGCGCGCTGTGCAGAAGACGCGCACGGCGATGCTCCATCCGCTCGTCGGGAAAGACAAAATCATGCCTCGACGCAGGGGCAAAATGTCGAATAGGTGATGTTAGGCATTTGATTGAGGGAGGCAACCATGCGCAAGGGCCATCTATCCGTCGCCGGGATGAGCATTGTTTTCGCAATAGGACTTGCAGCGTGGGAGGTTTATTTCTTTTGGTATGCCGGATCGTTGCGCGGCATGGGAGGGTCGCTCGGGTGGTTCACTCCCGACCGTCTGGGCTTCAACATGGCATGGCTCGCTTCGATCTACTTGACCTACCAGCTCATCTCGATACCGTTCAGCCTGCCGTCCTCCGCCAATCGATTCCTCGGCGTCGTGGACGGCATGGCTTCCCTGGTCCCGCTTGCGATCGTGCTCATCGTCGTATTCGGAAAACCGCACCTTCTCGACACCTGGCAACGATGGGAGGCGGCGGTACTGCTCATCTTCGTGACCATGGTGGACCTGTTCGGCGGGTACACTTTCAACATCGCGCTCAGCCGCCGGACGATGGATGTGGCTCCTGCAGCGCCGGCGTGAGCCAGACGCCGTTTGCGCGGGAGTGCAGAGCGGCCCCGGCTTCGAGCGTGTGCTTTCTGCAGTTTGTCCATTCCGGGGATATCTGGAAATGCGTGGAGATTGAGATTAATGCAGTGTAATTCCCCGCATGAAGGAGGGCGGCAAATCGATTGATTCCCATGATTTTGGCCCATTTGTCGTGCATCTCTCCGCACTCGGCCCATGGGTTGCGTTTGCGTTTCCGTAACACATGGCCTCTAGTTTTCACAAAGTGCCGCGCAAGATCGAGGCATGCAACCGCCGCATCCATCGGACGGAAATGACATTGGGGCGGTTGGAAGGACCGGGGGATGTCGAAGACCGTAATGATCGTGGAGGACAATGAGCTTAACATGAAGCTCTTCCACGACCTGTTGGAGGCGCACGGCTACCGCACCGTCGGCACCCGCAATGGCATCGAGGCTCTCGATCTCGCTCGCAGGCACCAGCCTGACTTGATCTTGATGGACATTCAGCTGCCCGAAGTGTCGGGTCTCGAAGTGACGAAATGGCTCAAGGACGATCCCGACCTCAAATCAATTCCGGTGGTGGCCGTCACGGCTTTTGCGATGAAAGGGGATGAGGAGCGCATCCGGGAGGGCGGTTGTGAAGCCTATTTGTCGAAACCGATCTCGGTCGGCAAGTTCATCGAAACCATTCGTAGCTTTCTGGGGTCGGATTGAGGAGATGCATCGATGACTGCTCGTGTTCTTGTCGTTGATGACGTGCCAGCCAATGTCAAGCTCCTGGAAGCCCGTCTTACGGCGGAATATTTCGACGTGATAACCGCGCTGGGGGGCGATGAGGCGCTGGCGATTTGCGAGCGCGCAAAATGCGACATCGTGCTCCTGGATGTCATGATGCCGGATATGGATGGCTTCGAGGTGTGTCGCCACCTCAAGGCGGGGGTAACGACGCACCACATTCCCGTCATCATGGTCACTGCGCTCGACCAGCCGTCCGACCGAATCAAGGGGCTCGAAGTCGGAGCGGATGATTTCCTGACCAAGCCGGTGTCGGATGTGGCTCTCATCGCGCGCGTGCGGTCGCTCGCACGCCTCAAACTGATGACGGATGAGCTGCGGATGCGCGCCGTGACTTCGCGTGATATCGGCATCAAGAACCCTGAACGCGAAGCGGTGACTGAAGCAGGCCGGGATGGCCGCATTCTTATCGTCGAAGATCGCCCTTTGGCTCATGAGCATATCTCGTCCATGCTCGCGGGCGAGCATTCCAGCGATATTGAACCCGATCCAAACGCCGCCCTGTTTCGCGCTGCGGAGGGGAACTACGATGTTCTGATCGTCTCGCTGGGACTGAAGAATTTCGATGGGTTACGCCTGTGCAGCCAAGTCCGCTCCCTGGAGCGCACCCGCAATATTCCGATCCTGGCGATCTCGGAGGCGGACGACAACACGCGACTTGCTCGCGGGCTCGAGATCGGCGTCAACGACTATCTTTTCCGTCCCATCGATAAGAATGAATTGCTTGCGCGGGTGCGCACGCAGATCCGAAAAAAACGATACACCGAGCGGTTGCGTGACAACGTGCAGATGTCGATCGAGATGGCGATCACCGACGCCCTTACCGGCCTCTACAATCGCCGCTACATGGAAACCCACATTTGTAGCCTGGTCGAGCAGGCTGCCTCCCGTGGCAAGCCGCTGACGGTGCTTGTTCTCGACATAGATTATTTCAAATCGGTCAATGATGCGCATGGCCACGATGCCGGCGACGAGGTCCTGCGTGAATTTGCGCTGCGCATCCGAAAGTCGATCCGCGGCATCGATCTGGCGTGTCGCTATGGTGGCGAGGAATTCGTTGTGATCATGCCCGAGACCGATCTTGCCGTAGCGACCGTCGTGGCGGAGCGACTGCGGCGGCGGATCGCGAGCGAGCCCTTTCCCATCCAACAGGGTGCGCGAAAGATCGGGCTCACCATCTCGGTGGGAATTGCCGGCCTTGGCGGCGCCGATGACGCCGCGAGCGTCATCAAGCGCGCCGATCAGGCCCTCTATCGTGCAAAGCGAGACGGCCGCAACCGCGTCGTTCCCGACGCCGCATAAAGGCGGAAGGTCAACCCTAATGCTTTAGGTTGACTGGAATTCTATTCGCAATCCACAACCTAAATTATTGATTTCCGAGGCGGTTGCGCTATTTTGGCCGGACGCAGACATGCCTCTCGGCCGGCTGGCGTGTTGGCCGAGGGGGCGACGTTGCGATATCCTATTGATAACCCTGCGGAATGCTCAGGTCCGCCGCATCTCCTGGGTCCCGTGGGGTTCGGCCGGTCGGGAGGCGGTACGAGTGGCCTCCTCATGACACCGCTACCGACCGGCCACCTTATCGCGCTGCTGCGGGCTTTCCCCCAAATCCGCTGTGGCGCCGGAGCCCCTCTGCAAACGAGAACGGCCGGCCATGACGAAGAAGGCGCCCGACGGGGGATAGGTCAGGCGCGCTGCGCGCCTTATTTGATCTTGCCTTCGCGGAACTCGACATGTTTCTTGGCGACGGGATCGTATTTCTTCTTCACCAACTTGTCGGTCATGGTGCGCGAGTTCTTTCGCGTCACGTAATAGAATCCCGTATCGGCGCTGGAGACCAGCTTCACTTTGATGGTGGTGGCTTTAGCCATGGCAAGCCCTCGATGATGATGCGGGCGGCAAACTAGCTGGCGAGCCGCCAATGTCAAGGAATCGCCGCCGGAGGTTCAGAGCAGCTCGCGTGTGAACCGTCCGTGCGGCATGCGGTAGAACGGCACTGGCAGATCATGGCTGAAGCCATCGGCGATGCGGGCATCGAGCTCTTCCAGCATTACCCCGGTGACCGCCGGCATATCCAGCTGCTTGGCTTGTGCTAACGGCATCCAGACGAGCTCGACGAGCTCGGCATCAGGCCCGGTCATGCCTTCGACGCGATGCGCGATTGCGCTTGCATCCATGGTGAAGAATCGCGTGTCGAAACGACGCGTCCTACCGGGCGGAGTGACCGCGCGGCCGATGAAATGCAATGCCCCGAGGTCCGGCAGAATCCTTGCTTGCGCGAACGCGGTCCAGGGTCCTTTAGGAATGGCCGGAATATCCGGCGCTTGAATACCGAGCACAAGGCCGGTCTCTTCAAAGGTTTCGCGGATTGCGGCGAGCGCAAAGGCGCGAGCCTTGACCACGCTCGGTCGCACAAGGCGCTTGAGCAGGTTCGCTTGGGCGGCGGGATGCAGCGACGTCACGACCGGCATGTACCTGTCGGCGGGATCGACCCGGCCGCCGGGAAACACGAACTTTCCCGGCATGAATTTGTGGCGCGCGTGACGCTTTCCCAGCAGCACTCTAGGCACTCGTCTCGAACGATCGACCAGGATGAGCGTCGCAGCGTCCTTCGGCCGCACATAAGGGGCCGACAGGTTACGTTCTACCTCGTTCATTCGTTGCACGAAGCGATTCATCCGCTCAAGCGCGTCAGAGTGATCGGAGTGCATGACACTCATGATTTCCTACCGCGCTTGCCGATAGCGCGCTGGCCGCGCGCCGCTTGCTTGGAGGGGTTGCGCTCCCGCCGGGGACGACTGCGACCGGCGCCGACATGGCGCCCTTCGGACAGAAGCTCGAATCGCAACGCGCCCGCGACAGGCGCCGCCTCGACCAGACGCACCGTCACGCGATCACCCAGACGGTGAGTTTCACCGCTGCGATCACCGACCAGCGCATGGCGGTCTTCGTGATAGCGGAAATAGTCCGCGCCGATGGTGCGGGCCGGAATGAATCCGTCGGCGCCGGTGTCGTCGAGCTTGACGAACAGGCCGGCGCGGGCGGCGCCTGAAATGTGAGCCTCGAAGGTGGCACCGATACGGTCGGCAAGAAAATGCGCGAGCAGGCGGTCGAATGTTTCCCGTTCGGCCTTCATGGCGCGGCGTTCGGCAGCCGAGATCTGTGCACCGATCTCGGCAAGCGCCGTGGCGTCCTGATCCTGCCGGAGGCCGCCATCTCCGAGCTTTAATGCGCGAATGAGGCCGCGATGCACGATGACATCGGCATACCGGCGAATGGGAGAGGTGAAATGGGCGTACCGACGCAGATTGAGACCGAAATGCCCGTAATTCTCCGCTGCATATTCAGCCTGCGCCTGCGTGCGCAAGACCACTTCATTGACCAGCTTTTCAACCTCGCGACCCTTCACCCGCTCGAGGACGCGGTTGAACTGCGCGGCTCGCAAGGCGCTGCTCTTCGGAAGCGAGATGTCGAGACTTTGCAGAAGCTCGCGCAGCGCATTCACCCGTTCCGGGTCCGGCTCGTCGTGCACGCGATAGACGAGCGGCACGCGCGCCCGCTCCAAAGTCTCCGCGGCAGCCACATTTGCGAGGATCATGAATTCTTCGATCAATCGGTGGGCGTCGAGACGCTCCGGCGTCACGACGCGATCGACCGTGTTGTTCGCGGTCAGGACGATCTTGCGTTCAGGGAGGTCGAGATCGAGGGGTGCGCGTTCGTCGCGGCCACGTTTTACGCACCGATAGGTGGCATAAAGCGGCTCCAGGACAGATGTCAGCAGGGGTTCGGTCGTGTTGTCCGGCCGACCGTCAATCGCAGCTTGCGCCTGCAGGTAGTTCAGTTTTGCGACCGAGCGCATCAGTACGCGATGAAAGCTGTGGGAGCGCTTGCGCCCATCCGCGCCGACCACAAGGCGAACCGCCAATGCGGCACGGTCCTCTCCAGGCTTGAGCGAGCACAAATCGTTCGAAATGCGCTCGGGCAGCATCGGGACAACCCGATCGGGAAAATACACCGAGTTGCCGCGCAACAGCGCCTCGCGGTCGAGCGCTGAATCGGGACGCACATAGTGACCGACGTCGGCGATTGCGACGCTGATCGTAAAACCCCCTGCGTTCTTCGGATCGGTATCGTGCGCCGCGTGCACCGCGTCATCGTGGTCCTTGGCGTCTGCCGGATCGATTGTGATCAGTGGGAGATCGCGCCAGTCCTCGCGCTCTGCAAGCTCAACCGGCTTGGCGGCTCGTGCTTCAGCTAGGACGGCAGCCGGAAACACGTGTGGAATTGCGTGGGCATGGATGGCGATCAGGCTGACCGCATGCTCGCTCGTGAGCGCGCCGAATTTTTCCGCGATGCGCGCGCTCGCCAGGCCGTAGCTGCTCCGTCGCCGACCAACCTCGGCGGCAACCAAGTCGCCGTCGTGCGCTTGTCCCTCAGCTCCGGGCGCGATCAAGAGCTCCTGGCCGAGCTGTTTCTTGTCGATCGGCTCGAGCCGACCTCCGCCGCCGGAGCGCGACCGAAAGACACCGAGCACGCGCTGCTTCGAGCGATCGACGAGCTTGATCACGCGGCCGCAGTGACGGATGGCGTCGCCCTTTTCGGTGCTCTTCTCGATACGCAGGAGCGCGCGGTCGCCGACGCCCGCGACTTCGCTTGGACTCGCGCGGCGCACGGTTCGCACGCGGATTTTCGGAGCGGGCCCATGCTCGGCCTCGTCCCATTCGGTCGGAACAGCGATCAGCTCGCCATCGCCATCGCGCGCGGCGATATCTGCAAGCACCACTTGGGGCAATGTTCCGGGACGGTGGAGCTTCTTGCGCCGGCGCTCGAGGCGGCCCTCATCGGCGAGCTCCCGCAACAGGCTCTTGAGCATCGCCCGGTCGGCATTCCTCATGCCGAAGGCGCGCGCGATCTCGCGCGTGCCGATGGTTCCGGGCCGGTTGCCGATGAATGCGACGAGGTCGTCTTTGGAAGGAAAGGGAGGTTTCATGTCAAGGCAAGCAACAACATCGTTGGTCAGAAATCAGATGGTGCGCTTGGTGTGCTTGCGCCACCGGTCCCCCCGGACGATGGTCATCTGGCCTTAGCTTTGCGCACTCCCTTCTTTTCGTTCCTCACTGGCGGCTTCGGTTTCACGGCCGCCGTCGGCTTGGGCTTCGTCTTGCGCGCGGTGTTGCGGGGTTTTGCAGCAATCTTGTTGCCTGCCCTGTGCGAGGCGCCGCGCGAAGCTCTCGCCTCGAGAAGGCCGATAGCCTGCTCGAGTGAGATCGTCTCGGGCATCATGTCCGAGGCGAGCGTTGCATTGATCCCATCATGGCTCACATAAGGACCATAGCGGCCACTCTTCACCGTGACCGCGCCACCCTTGTCCGGATGATCTCCCAGCGAGCGGCCGGGGGCGGCACCGAAGCGACCCTTGCGCGGACCCCTTGCGCGCTTCTCCTGGATCAGCGTCACCGCACGGTTCAACCCGACGCTGAGGACATCGTCGCCCGCCGTAAGATTGGCGTAGGTCTTGCTGTGCTGAACATATGGTCCGAAGCGGCCGACCCCGGCAATGATCGCTTCCCCGTCATCGGGATGCCTGCCCACTTCGCGGGGAAGCGAAAGCAGCGCAAGCGCACGCTCGAGATCGATGTCCTCGGCGGAGGTACCTTTCGGGAGGCCGGCGCGCTTGGGCTTTTCGCCCTCGGCCGCTTCGCCGAGCTGCAGGTAGGGTCCGAAGCGGCCGGAACGCAGCGTGACCTCGAGACCGGTCACCGGGTCGGGACCGAGCTTCTTGGTTCCGCCGTCGGGCATTGCGCCGTTGCCGGGGGCGAGTTGGCGCGTATAGCGGCACTCCGGATAATTCGTGCAGCCGATGAAACCGCCGAACTTTCCAAGCTTGAGGGACAGCCGGCCCGTCTCGCAGGTCGGGCATTTCCGCGGGTCGCTGCCGTCCTCGCGCGGCTGGAAAAGATGGGGGGCGAGCATCTCGTCGAGCGCGTCAATGACCTCGGCGACGCGCAGCTCCTTGATGTCGCCGACCGCCGCAGTGAATTCACGCCAGAAGTCGCGCAGCAGGTCGCGCCAGGCCATCTCGTTGTTGGAGATGCGATCGAGCTGCTCTTCCAGGCCGGCGGTGAAATCGTACTCGACGTAACGGGCGAAGAAGCTCTCGAGAAAAGCGGTCAACACGCGGCCCTTGTCCTCCGGAACGAGACGTTTCTTGTCGATGCGGACATATCCGCGATCCTTGAGCACCTGCAGGATGGAGGCATAGGTCGACGGCCGCCCGATGCCGAGCTCCTCCATGCGCTTGACCAGCGACGCTTCCGAGTAGCGTGGCGGCGGCTCGGTGAAGTGTTGGCTCGCATCGATCTTGCGTTTCGTCAGTCGCTCGCCTGCGCTCATTTCCGGAAGGCGGCGGGCTTCCTCGTCATCAGGGTTATCGTCCAGGCCTTCCTGATAGAGCCTCAGGAAGCCATCGAATTTCACCACCGTGCCGGTCGCGCGCAGATCGATCATACGGCCGGCCACCCTCGCGGCGATTTCCGCGGTGGTGCGCTCGAGCTCTGCCGATTCCATCTGGCTCGCCATGGTGCGCAGCCAAATAAGCTCATAGAGCTTTGCCTGGTCACCATTGAGAAGCGACTTCACGGCTCTGGGCCGGCGGTCGAGATCGGTCGGCCGGATCGCCTCATGCGCCTCCTGGGCATTTTTTGCCTTGGTTTGATACTGGCGAGGGGAGGGCGGCAGGTAGCGGGTGCCGTAATCCGCGCCGATCACGCGACGTGCACCGGCGACAGCCTCCTCTGCGATATCCACCCCGTCAGTGCGCATATAAGTAATGAGCCCGATGGTCTCGCCTTCGATGTCGACCCCTTCATAGAGCCGTTGCGCGACGCGCATGGTGTGGGCCGGCGCGAAGCCGAACTTGCGGCTCGCCTCCTGCTGGAGGGTCGACGTGGTGAATGGCGGCGGCGGATTGCGCCTGGCGGGCTTGGCCTCGATCGCAGCCACGGTGAATGCAGCGCTCTCCAGCGCGCGCTTGAATGCCTCCGCCTCGGCGCCCGAGCCGATATCCAGCCGTTGGATTTTCCGGCCGTCGGCGCCAACGAGCCGCGCCTCGAACGTGTCGCCGCGCGGGGTCGCCAGGGTCGCGACCAGGGACCAGTATTCGCGCGGAACGAATTTCTCGATTTCCAATTCGCGATCGCAGACCAGGCGCAGTGCAACGGACTGCACACGGCCAGCCGAGCGGGCGCCCGGGAGCTTGCGCCAGAGGACCGGCGAAAGCGTAAATCCGACGAGGTAATCGAGCGCACGGCGGGCGAGGTACGCATCGACCAGAGCGCCGTCGATGCTGCGGGGGTGCTTCATGGCGTCCAGCACCGCTTGCTTGGTGATGGCGTTGAACACGACCCGCTCGACCGTCTGTTTCTTGAGCGCGTTCTTTTGCTTGAGGACTTCAAGCACGTGCCAGGAGATCGCTTCGCCCTCGCGATCGGGGTCGGTGGCGAGGATGAGCTTGCTCGCGCCCCTCACCGCCTTGGCAATATCGTCGAGACGTTTGCGCGACTTGTCGTCGACCTCCCAAACCATGCGGAAATTGTGTTCGGGATCGACCGATCCGTTCTTGGCCGGAAGGTCCCGCACATGGCCGAAGGACGCCAATACTTCGTAGCCGGAGCCGAGATATTTATTGAGGGTCTTGGCCTTGGCCGGCGATTCAACAACAACGATATTCATGAATTTCCAAATAGTTAGAGGCCAAAAAGCAAAGGCCTCACGGGCAGAATCGGCCGCGGTTGTCGCGGCGATAGATGGGAATGTCAACCCTCGCTGTCAAACACCGGCCGGGAACCGGCCCGCGAGCCAGGACGACCACAATGGAAAAAAAGCGCCATTAAAGCGATGAGGGCGCCTCGCGGCGCCCTCCTCGGCAAATCCTGCTGAACCGGGCTAACGCGAGGTAACCCACACGCGCCGGACGGGGACCGGGGCCATAGCATAAGCGGCTCCCACGGCATACGGAACTACCGCGGTGCGGTAGCCGACCGCGGTATACGGGGTCAGCGCCGTACGATAGCCGACCGCGGTGTAGGGCACCCGCGCCACGCGGGTAGTGGCGACGGTATAGGGCACCCGCGTCAGGGTCGTGCGAACGGCCGTGTACGGCACCTGTGCGATGGTCGTGCGGACGGCGGTGTAGGGCACGCGCGCGAGGGCGGTTCGGACGGCGGTATACGGCACTTGCACGACAGTCTGGCGCACCGTGGTATACGGCGTCATTACGACACGCGAGGCGACGGTGGTGTACGGGACC
Organism: uncultured Alphaproteobacteria bacterium; assembly: GCA_963820365.1. Classification (GTDB taxonomy): domain Bacteria; phylum Pseudomonadota; class Alphaproteobacteria; order Rhizobiales; family Xanthobacteraceae; genus VAZQ01. The sequence continues at coordinate 93,802 of CAWFZR010000012.1, forward strand.
TGCGCCAGGCGGTAACCGACTGCGGTATAGGGCACGCCCCTGGCGGTATAGGCCACATAGGTATACGGCACGCGCACCGTGCGGAAGGCGGTGACCGGGGTCGCTACCCGCGTGGGCCGGAAAGCGGTCACCGGTGTTGCCACCCGTGCCGGGCGGAAGGCGGTCACGGTGGTAGCCACCCGCGCAGTGCGGAAGGCGGTGACCGTCGTTGCCACTCGGGTAGGACGGAACGCCGTGACGGTCGTTGCCACCCGCGCGACGCGGTAGCGCGTCACGGCAGCCGGCACCCGCGCGACGCGGTAGCCGACCATGGTATAGGGCACCGGCGTGGCGGCGTAGCGGACGGTGGTGTACGGCACCACGACGCGATAACCGAGCACGGTATAGGGTGCTCGTACTCGTACAACGCGTCGAGCGCCATCCGCGTTGGCGGCGGTGGGCATTTCGACGGCAACAATTGCCAAGCCTGCAGCCAGGATTCCCGAGCCAGGAACGTTTCATTGCGCTTTCTCCTCCGTGTAAAGATTCCGCAAAACCCGGGCGCCAGAGTGAACGAGTTGACCGGTGCGTCAATCTTTTGCCACTTAAAAACCACGTTTTCTTGTGGAAAACAAGAGAGTACTTAACGCTGGCCGGTGGTCAACTTTATTCGGCAAAATAAGGCTGCTTCGCGAATTATTGGGAGACGGCGCAGCGGCAACGCCGCCCAAATGTCGCCTCATTATGGTCACAATAGCGACACCAGTCCGCCGCCGTGGCGCTGAAGGCGGCCAGCCAGATCGAGCTCCAGCAGGACGGTTCGCACGATGGCGGGCGAAGAACCCGACAGCCGAATGAGATCATCTATGGGCACCGGCGTTGGTCCAAGCAGGCCGATGATGCGCGCTCGCTTGCTGTTGTCGGGAGGCGCCTGCGGCGGGCAAGGAGATTGCGGCTCCTCGGCCGGCAGCTCGATTGGATGACCGAGGATAGGGCGCAGCGCATCGATCACGTCGGTGGCTTGGGTGACCATGGTCGCGCCCTGCTTGAGCAAGTCGTTGCTCCCCTCTGCGCGCGGATCGAGCGGAGAACCGGGCACCGCGAAAACTTCACGGCCCTGCTCGAGCGCGAGACGGGCGGTGATGAGGGAGCCTGAGCGCTTCGCCGCTTCCACAATCAGGACGCCGGCCGCCAAGCCGGAAATGAGCCGATTGCGACGGGGAAAATCGCGAGCCCGCGGCTGCCAGCCGAGTGGCATCTCGGAAACGAGCGCGCCTTGCGCGCGGATGGCGTCCGCGAGGTCGGCATGTTCCGGTGGATAGATATGATCGTGTCCTCCTGCCAGCACGGCGATCGTCCCCGAAGCGAGGCTTGCGCGGTGCGCGCCGGCATCGATGCCACGCGCCAGCCCCGAAACGATCGCAAAGCCCGCCTCACCGAGCTCGCGCGCAAGCCGCTCGGCCAAGCGCACTCCGGCGGCCGAGGCATTGCGCGCACCGACGATGGCGACCATCGGCGATGCCAGCATGGCCACATTGCCCCGCACCGCGAGTAGCGGCGGCGCATCGTCGATCATCGCCAGACGTTGCGGATAGGCGGCCTCGCCCATGGCAAGCAGATCCACGCCAAGGGCTTGCATGGCGGCGAGCTCGCGCTCGGCACTTTCGCGTGGACAGACGCCGGGAGGAAGCGCGGCGCCGCCGCGCCGGGCAAGATCCGGCAGCGCTTCAAGTGCCGCGCGCGCGCCACCGCAGTGATCGATCAGAGCGCGGAACGTGCGTGGACCGACATGGTCGCTGCGAATGAGACGCAGCCAATCGAGCTTGGTTTCCTTGGAAATTCTTGCCGCCATGCCGGCAGGTTAACCGAACATATTGCCGATGAGATAGATCCGACTCACACGGTCTTGCCGATCTTGCCTTCGGCTCCATGCAGCAATCGCGCAATGTTGTCTCGATGCATGATCCAGGTCAGAACGCTCAGGAGCGCGAACAGCTCCGCCTCCGCCGCCTTGCCGACAAGCCACAGCAACACCGGTGTCGCCGCGCTCGCGATGAGCGCCGCAAGCGAGGAATAGCGGGTGAGGGCGGCGACCGCGAGCCAAATGAGGCAGAAAGCGAGCGCGACGGGCCAGGCAAGCGCCAGCAGAAGCCCGATATAGGTGGCAACGCCCTTGCCGCCCTTAAATCCGAGCCATATCGGAAACAGGTGACCGAGAAAAGCAGCCGCCGCTGCGACAAGCGCAAGCTCGCGACCCCAGAGATGCTCCACCACGAGCACTGCCAGCGTACCCTTGAGGGCATCGCCGAGAAGGGTCGCGGCCGCAAGGCCCTTGCGGCCCGTGCGCAAAACATTGGTGGCGCCGATATTGCCGGAGCCGACCGATCGGATGTCTTGCGTCCCCGCAAGCCGTGTCAGGATGAGGCCGAAGGGGATCGAGCCGCAAAGATAGCCGAATGCGAGCGCGCCGGCGCATGAAAAAAATCCGCCCGGCAATTGCAACATATGGTCGTCCCAAAATTCACGCTTGCTGGCGGCGCGAGCACGAGGAACGGGCAAATCAAACGTATTCGTAAACCGTGCGGCCGGCAACGATGGTGCGCACGACGCGGCCCTCGAGCTTTGCCTCGTCGAATGGCGTATTCTTGCATTTCGATTTGAGCTCGGCGGGGTCGAGCACCCACGGCGCGTCGAGATCGACCACGATCACGTCTGCGGGACTTCCCGGCCGCAGATTTCCGCCCGCAAGATGCAAGAGCTCGGCCGGCGTGCTCGACATCGCGCGGATCAAGGTCATGAGAGGCACCTCGCCGGAGTGAACAAGGCGCAGGCCCGCCGGCAGCATGGTCTCGAGCCCGATCGCACCGGGGCTGGCCTCCGCGAACGGCAGACGCTTGCCTTCCACATCCTGCGGATTGTGGTCGGACATCACCACATCGATCAGGCCGGAGGCGAGGGCGCCCACCAGCGCCGAGCGATCCTCCTCCCCGCGCAGAGGCGGGCAGAGCTTGAGAAAGGTCCGATAGGGTCCGACATCGATCTCGTTCAAGGTGAGATGGTTGATGGAGGCGGAAGCCGTCACCTTGAGGCCTTGCTCCTTCGCGCGCCGGAGCACGTCGAGCGCTTCGGAGCAGGTCAAGGACGCGGCGTGATATCGCGCCTGCGTCAAGCCGACGAGGCGCATGTCGCGCTCGAGCATGATGGTTTCAGCAGCGGTCGGAACGCCCGTGAGGCCGAGGCGGGCTGCGAATTCGCCTTCGTTCATCACCCCTTCGCCTACGATGTCGGGGTCTTCGGTGTGGTGCACGATGAGCGCGTCGAAATCGCGCGCATAGGTGAGTGCGCGGCGCATGACCTGCGCGTTGGTGACGCTCCTGGCGCCATTGGTGAATGCGATGGCGCCGGCGGCCTTGAGCAACCCGATCTCGGCCATTTCTTCTCCGCGCAGTCCTTTGGTCAACGCGGCCATGGGTTGCACGTGGACGATCGACGTGTCGCGCGCGCGGCGCAAGATGAAGTCGACGAGCGCCGGGTCGTCAATCACCGGCGAGGTGTCAGGCTGGCAGGCAATGGTGGTGACGCCGCCTGCGGCCGCGGCCTGGCTCGCAGACGCTATGGTCTCGCGATATTCCGCCCCGGGCTCGCCTACGAAGGCGCGTATGTCAATCAACCCGGGTGCGATCAGCTTGCCCTTGCAGTCGATGATCTCCGTGTTCTCGGGTACACCGGCCGCGCCGATGCCGCGTTTCGCCTCGCGGATCACGCCGTCGGCGATGAGGAGATCACCCTCGATGTCGAGATTGCGCGACGGGTCCAGGATGTGACCATTGGCGAGCAGAATGGGGCGAAGCTCCATGGGTCACCGATTGGGCAGGTTGCGCGACAGGGCCTCGAGCACCGCCATGCGCACGGCAACACCCATTTCCACCTGCTCGCGGATCAGCGACTGGGCGCCGTCGGCGACCGCGGTGTCGATCTCGACGCCACGGTTGATCGGCCCCGGATGCATCACCAGCGCGTCAGGCTTGGCATAGGCGAGCTTCTTCTGATCGAGGCCGAAATAGTGAAAATACTCCTGCGTCGAGGGCACAAATGAACCGTTCATGCGCTCGCGCTGGAGGCGCAGCATCATCACGATGTCGGCATCTCGCAATCCGTCGCGCATGTCTCGAGAAACCTCGACCCCGAAGCGCTCGATCGCCGGCGGCAAGAGCGTCGAGGGCGCAACCACGCGCACCCGGGCACCGAGCGCATTGAGCAGGATGATGTTGGAGCGCGCAACGCGCGAATGCAGAATGTCGCCGCAGATGGCGACGATCAGCCGCTCAATCCTGCCTTTGTTACGGCGGATGGTGAGCGCGTCGAGGAGCGCCTGGGTTGGATGCTCGTGCGCGCCGTCGCCAGCATTGATCACGGAGCAATCGACTTTGCGCGCCAGAAGCTCGACGCCGCCCGAGGCGTGATGCCGCACGACGATGATGTCGGGCCGCATGGCGTTGAGCGTGACCGCGGTATCGATCAGCGTCTCGCCCTTGCGCATGGAGGAGGCCCCAACCGACATGTTCATCACATCGGCGCCGAGCCGCTTACCGGCGAGCTCGAACGAGGCCTGGGTGCGGGTCGATGCCTCGAAGAAGAGGTTGATCAGCGTGCGTCCGCGCAGTGACGACTGCTTCTTCTCGATCTGGCGATTGAGCTCGACGAATTGCTCAGAAAGATCGAGCAGGCTGAGGATGTCTTCGCGCGAAAGTCCCTCTATCCCCAGCAGGTGCCGCTGGCTGAGGACGAATGAGGGCTTGTGGACGACGTTCATCAAAACGTCATCTATAGGGACACTTCCCCCTCCGGACAAGAGTTGCACCCGATCGCTCCACAGCAAGAACGGCAGGATGCTTGGTCTCTGGCCGGGGAAGCGTTCACGTGCGAACCTGCGTGATACCATAAATGCATTGGAAGAAGCCGATGCCGCAGCGCTTCGACACCGACGGTGTCCTCAATCAATCGCCCCCCTACGTCGATGTCGATCTCTATGGCAGCGATAAACCGCTGCAGGGGGCGGTTGCGGCGAACGGCGGTCGCGAGGATACCGCGGCGCTCGCGGAGTTCGGCCGACGGTGGGGTGCGGCCAGGATGTTCGAGCTCGCGCGGGAGGCCGATCGAGAATCCGCCGAAACTGCGAACTTTCGATGCCAAAGGCTTTCGCCTCGACACCGTGGAGTTTCATCCGGCCTATCATCATCTCATGGCCGAGAGCATTGCGGCGGGATTGCAGGCGTCGACCTGGCGCAGCGATTCGAGGCCGGCCTCCGCGCCCGCACAAGTCCTTCGCGCGGCGCGCTTCTACATGGCTGCGCAGATCGAGACCGGACACCTTTGTCCGATCACCATGACGCATGCAGCGGTCGCCGCACTCGCGGTCGAGCCGGAAGTGGCAGAAAAGCTCATGCCGAAAATTCTCGCGCGCGATTACGATCCGCGTTTCCTGCCGTGGTGGGAGAAGAGCGGATCACCATCGGCATGGGAATGACGGAAAAACAGGGCGGCACCGACGTTCGCACCAACACCAGCCGCGCCGAGCGTGATGGCGAGGCCTATGCGATCAGCGGTCACAAGTGGTTCATGTCGGCGCCCATGTGCGACGCTTTTCTGGTGCTGGCGCAGGCGCAAGGCGGCCTGACCTGCTTCGTGCTGCCGCGCTTTCGGCCAGACGGCAGCGTCAACGCTCTGCGCTTTCAGCGTCTGAAGGACAAGCTTGGGAATCGCTCCAATGCGTCCTCCGAAGTCGAGTTCGGCGGCGCCTTCGCCTGGCGCGTGGGCGAGGAGGGCAGGGGCGTGCGCACCATCATCAACATGGTGCAGCTCACGCGCCTCGACTGCGCGATTGCCTCCGCCGGCATCATGCGCATGGCGCTCGCCCAGGCGATCCATCACGCGCGGCATCGGATCGTCTTTCAAAAGCGTCTCGCGGAGCACGCCATGATGCGGGGCGTGCTCGCCGACATGGCGCTCGAGATCGAGGCGTCGACCGCGCTGGTCATGCGCCTCGCCCGTTCCTTCGATCTCGCCGCAGGCGATCCAAAGGAGGCGGCACGGGCACGCTTGCTCACGCCGGCGGTGAAATATTGGGTCTGCAAGACTGCGCCCGGGCTCATCTACGAAGCGATGGAGTGTCTTGGCGGCAACGGCTATGTCGAGGAAAGCCTGCTTCCGAGGCTTTATCGCGAGGCGCCGGTCAACGCGATCTGGGAGGGATCGGGGAACGTGATGTGCCTGGATGTGCTGCGCGCGCTTGCGAACGAGCGTGATGCCGCGTCTGCCGTGCTGGAGGCGCTCGCGGGCGAGGCGGCCGCCCTTCCGGGTGGCGACGACGCGGCTCGCCTTGTTCGGGCGGCCTTGTCCTGCGAGGATGCGGAGTTGAGTGCGCGCTCCGTGGTCGGCCGGATTGCTCTGCTTGCGGCGGCGGCGGCATTGCGGGAAAGCGCGCCGGTGGCGGTTGCAGAGCTGTTCGCTCAAACGCGTCTGCAGGATCCTCATGGCGCGCTGCTCGGAACGAGCGATATTGCCGCCAATGAGGCCCAGATGCTCATCGATCGTGCCTTGCCGGTTGGCTGACAGCCGCCGTGTCGAATCCCGGTCTATCTGAGGGGCCGCCGCGCCTCCGAGGCGAGCGCACCGCGGGCCAGCCGATCGAGCGCCCCTTGCAGGATGAATACCGCGGCGTGCTGATCGATCACCTCGGCACGGCGCGCACGCGTCATGTCGGCAGCAATGAGCGCGCGCTCGACCGCGGCGGTGGAGAGCCGCTCGTCCCAAAGTGCGATGGGAAGATCGGTCAGGCGGGCGAGATTACGGGCGAAGGCACGGGTCGCCTGCGCGCGCGGGCCTTCACTGCCGTCCATGTTGACCGGCAGCCCCAGCACGAAGCCTGCCGCGTTGCGCTCGGCCGCGAGCGCCAGGAGGCGCGCGGCATCGGTCGAAAATTTCCTGCGGCTGATGGTCTCCACGGCCGTCGCAATGCGTCGATCGGGATCGCTCGTTGCCACGCCGATCGTCCTGCTGCCCAGATCGAGGCCGATCAACGCGCCGCGAGGAGACAGATGCACCGCCGCATCCACGAGCGGAAGGATCATCGCTGCCATGGACGGTGGGTAACATGACAGCTCGCCGCCGGCCAATGCGCTGCCTGCTATCATCGCTGCAGGATGAGCAGCAGAAGGAGAAGGACAAACGGCGCGGCAAGTCCCAGGATGAACACCGTTCGTTGCCATGGGCGGCGTAGAATGATTTCGCCGCCGCATGCTTTCTCGGCCGGGTAGGGTGCCGGCGTGGGGCTTGTCCTATCGGCATTGTCCTGCATGATGGATGAACAATCCGCGGGACCGGGCGTTGTTCCACCCCGCGAGAGAGCGAGGTGATCAATGCCTGAAGCATCTCCCGATGTCAGGCGCAAGCTTGTCGAATTCGATAAGGAGACATGGCAGGCGGTGGATCTGCTCGCGCGTGACTCCATGAAGACGTTCCAGGAAATCGCCGACGAGGCCTTTCGCGATCTATTGCGAAAATACGGCCGTCCGTCCGATTTGAAGGCCGCGCTCAAGCAGAGCGCGCGCTTGCCCGCAGGGCCCTCACATTCGCCCGATGCGCGGAGCGCACGGCGCAAATCTGCACCGCGTCACAAGTCCGTATCGCGTTAGACCAAGCCGGAGAGCAAGAATGAAAATCACCACGCTGACCTTTGCCGTCGCTCTGATGGCGGTTGGAGCATCACGCGGCGCCGCTTGCGCGGAAATCAAGGTGCTGACCGCCGGCGCATTCAAGCAGGTGCTGCTGGCATTGCTGCCCGAATTCGAGAAGCAATCGGGCCACAAGGTGACCGTCGATAATGATACCGTTGGCGCTCTCACCAAGCGCATCGAGGCGGGCGAGAGCTTCGATCTCGCAGTGCTGACGCCTGGGGCGCTCGACGGCCTTTCCAACAAGGGCAAAGTCGTTCCCGCCGGCGGCAGGAAGCTCGCGCGTGTCGGCGTGGGCGTCGTGGTCAAGGACGGCACGCCGAGACCCGACATCGGCTCCGTCGACGCGTTCAAGAAAGCGCTGCTGGCGGCGAAGTCGATTGCCTACATCGACCCTGCCGCTGGTGGGTCGAGCGGAATCTATGTGGCGGGCTTGCTCGACAAATTAGGCATCGCCGCGGAGGTCAAGGGCAAGAGCAAATTGATTCCAGGCGGCGCGGTGGCCGAGCACATCGCCAGGGGGGAGGCGGAGGTGGGCATTCATCAGATCAGCGAGATCCTGCCGGTGAAAGGCGTCACCCTGGTCGGCCCGCTGCCGGCTGATATCCAGAACTATACCACTTACGCCGCCGGAATTGGGGCGAGCGCCAAGGAGCCCGATGCCGCCGACGCTCTGCTCAAGGCGCTCTCGGGTCCTGCCGCCGCCGAGGTGCTAAGATCAAAGGGCATGGATCCTCCATGACGCCTGCTGCGGCGCTTCTCTTCGACGTCTTCGGTACCCTGGTCGACTTCCGCGCAGGAGTTGCGCGCGAGGCCGAGCTCGTGCTCAAACCGCTTGGCATTGCGCTCGACTGGCTTGCCTTCGCAGATGCTTGGCGTGACGAGTACCAGCCTGCCATGGAAGATGTGCGCGCCGGACGCGTCCCCTTCTGCAAATTAGACCTCTTGCATCGGCGAAATCTCGATCGCATCCTACCGCGTTTCGGTGTTCCCGGGTTGCCGGAGGACGCGGCGCGTAATCTCAATCTCGCTTGGCATCGCCTCGATGCTTGGCCGGACGTGCCGCCTGGGCTTGCGCGGCTGAAGACATGTTACATGCTTGCCCCGGTGTCGAACGGCAATATCTCGCTCCAGGTCGATCTCGCCCGTCGCAACGGGTTTCCCTGGGACGCAATCCTCGGCGCCGAGACCGCGGGCGACTACAAACCCAAGCCGCGTGTCTATTTGTCGGCTTGCGAGGCCTTCGACCTGCCGCCAAGCGCCTGCATGATGGTTGCGGCCCACACCAATGATCTGCTCGCTGCCGCAAAGTGCGGACTGCGTACTGCCCACGTCGCGCGGCCGGATGAGCGCGGAGCAGGGAGGGGCGAAGCTCAGCCTGGGGCGCCGGTCGATGTCGCCGCGAGCAGCCTGGACGATCTTGCTGCCAAGCTCGGCGCATAATCGAAACCCGTTGTTGAGATTATAGGCTTTCTCACGCTTTTGCAGCGTGGCTATAGTGCTGACGGGCGACTGGAACCTCCTCGCTGATTCTCACTCTGCTGCTGATGTTGCTGGCCGAGCGGTTCGCCGGGCTCACCAGCCAGATGCGATGAGGGAGCCGTGCCAGGCATATCCATTCACGCCGTCGATGTGGCCCGCGGGCTGGTGGCGGCCGGCATGCGAGTCGAACTATTTTTCGTCGTTGCCGGAGGCGACGAGAGGCGGCTGATCGCGCGCGGCGTCATCTCGGCAAAAGGCACCCTCGATGACAGCGCGCTTGCGGCCACATTCGCAGCAGGTCGGTACGAGGCGGTATTTCACGTCGGCGCGTATTATCGGCTCGCCGGAATTTCGCTTCCCCCCATTCCTTTTCTGGATGTGGTGTCCTATCGCTTCGGCATCTCACAGCCGCAGCAGCATTATCACTTGCCTTTCAAATTCACGGCCTGGGGCTATTCCTGCTTCCGCGGCGGCGCATAGGCCTGGCGCAGTCCTATACGTCAGCTCAACGCCCGACCGGATTGTCATTCGATCGGCGCCGCAGCCCTGCCGTGCGCCAGCTCGCCGCTCGCGAGCGCGGCAAGGATTTTCTCGACCAGCAGGCGTGCCAATTCCGCGCTCAGTTCCACCGCTACGCGCTCGCGCGCGCCTTCCGCCTCATTGACGAAATCGATGCCGAGCGCATGATCGAGTGGCGAATGGAAGGGATGATCGTAATAGACATTCGCGGAGTCGATTCGCATCCAGCCGTTCGGCCCCTTGGCGCTTCCCACGAGCTTGGCTTTCTCGACGATGTAAGAGCACATGCTGGTCTCCTCGCTTGCTTGGGCTATGCCGCGCGCGTCGCGGCCGCGACAGCGAGATGCTTGTGGAAGAAGGCGAACACCTTGTTCCATCCGTCAAGCGCCTGCTCCGGCCGGTAGGCGAGACGCGCGGCGTTGAAGAATGCGTGGCCGGCGCCGTCATAGCGGTGAAACTCGTAGCTCTTACCGAGTTTTCTGAGCACCACCTCGGTGCGATTGACCTGGTCGCGGTTGGGATTTTCATCATCATTGCCGAACAGGCCGAGAAGCGGACAGCCGAGCTTCTCGGTCAGCTCGATCGGCGCGACCGGACGCTTGGCGTTGAGCTGCGTCTTGTCGTCGACGATGACGTTGCCGCCCCAGCAGTCGACCGCCGCATCGAGGTCCGGGTGGGTGCAGGCGGCGAGATAGCTGTGCCGCCCGCCCGAGCAGAAGCCGATCACCCCGACCTTGCCGTTGACATAGGGCTGCGCTCGTAAGAATGCCATGCATCCCCTAACGTCGCCCATAACCTGCTCGTCGGACACGCCGCCCGCCGCTCGTACCCGCGCACCGACGTCGTCGGGGCTGCCAGGGCCTTCACGAAAGTACAGGTGGGGGGAGATGGTCGCCAATCCGTGATGGGCAAGCTTGCGCGTCGCTTCCTTGATCCACTCGTCCCACCCCGGCATGTGATGGATCAGGACCACCCCTGGCCAGGGCCCTGCGCCGAGCGGGCGCGCAAGATAGGCTTCTCCCACGTCGCCCTTGTAACCGGCAAACGCAACCGTTTCCGCAAGCATGCTTTCATAGACCATGTTGCTCTCACCAGGATTTAGCAGGTATATGCGCGGCCATGCGGCAGACAGCGCCCCTTCACGGACATTTATGCAGCACGGCCTTGTAGGTCTGGTCCTGATCGGAAAAATCGACGGTCTTGTCCTCGCGCAGCGTAAAATTGACGTCGCCCAGCATCGTGCTACCGCCCGGGCCCTTGCATTCGACATGAATGGCAAATGTGTTGCCCTCGCGCTTGTTCTGAAGAATTGTGCAAAGGCCGAAGGCCGAGTCGATCTCCTTCGGTGTTATCGTCACACGCGCAACGCCGGCGTCCGAGCTGCCGGGTTTGCAGGGCTGATTCTCGGTATAGATGCCGACAAGTGGGAATTCGTCCTCACCCGACGATGTCGAAGCCGTCGTAAGGGTCGCAAGCGCAACGATGCTCAATGCCCTGGCTGCGGAATCACGCACCTGAACCCTCCACGCGAACCCCCCTATGCAATGTCGGAATGTAGCCAAAGTCGCGCAAGCAGCCAATGGGCAATCGCAATGCTTGTCCGTGACCCGCACGAGCAAGGGTGGGGGCTTCGAGACGGCGCCGCAGGGTGTCCCGGTGGTTGAAGGAAGCAGGTGCGTGGCACAGCAATGCTTTAAGTTATAGCTATCAGTCAGCATGATCATGCACCAATGAACGATCTTGTCACCATTCCCTTGACGGATATCCGCGAAGGCGGCCCGCTGCGTCTCGCGGTCGACGGACGTGCGCGTGCACGCGCGCTGGGCGATGAGTGCCTGGCCTGGTTGCCGTCCGCCGTACGAATGTTGCTTCCCGCAATGGACGCTGTTACGCGGCACTGGTTCAAGCGCTCCTGCTCGCCCTACGTGGCCGAGATTGAAACCATTGCTTCCGCGCTTGGCTTTCCCGGAATCTGGTTTCTCAACGGGACCTACCAATGGGGCTGCACCGCGGTCGCTCGCGATGAGGACGGCGTGCCCTGGCTTGCCCGCACGCTCGATTGGCCTTTTCCGGGACTGGGCCGTCACCTCGAGGTTGCGCGCATGCGCGGGGCGGCGGGAGAGTTCTTCAACGTCACCTGGCCCGGCTATGTCGGCAGCTTGACCGCATCGGTGCCCGGCCGGTTCGCCGCTGCCATCAACCAGGCGCCGCTGTGGCGGAGAACGAGCCATCCATGGCTGCGGCTCTACGATGTCGCTGCGAACGCAATTGGCACATGGCGCATCAGATCCTGTCCTCCCGATCACCTGCTGCGCCGGGTGTTTGAGACCTGTCGTGAATTCAGCGAGGCGAAACATCGCTTGGAGACGGAGCCAATCGCGCGACCGGTGATCTACACGCTTGTGGGCGTGCGCGCCGGCGAGTGCTGCGTGATCGAACGCACGGAGCAGGGGTTCGCCAGCCGCGTCGATGACACTTCGGCGGCCAACGACTGGCTGCACGGCAGCAAGCCATGGGAGGCGCGTATCGCGCCGAAGCTGCTGTGGCGCGCATCCTGTGAAGAAGCGGCCGACCACAGCCGCGCGCGCCGCGATGCACTTCGCGCGTGGTCGCAACCATTCGCTCCTGCGGGCCTTACATGGGTCGTGCCGCCGGTGCTCAATCCCTTTACGCGCTGTGCAATTGAAATGTCTCCCGCGCGCGGCATCCTGCGGGCGGCAGGCTATGAGCTCGCGCCGGGGGATGATTTGCCGCGCCGGGTGACCGAGATTCGCGAGCTCGCGGGCGAGAGCGAGCCTGCAATCACTCTTGGCTGAGCGGGATGTCCTTCACGTCAACAGGTACGAGGCATGCCTCGCGCTGCGGCGGCGGCTGATCCGACAATCAGCTCTGGTCCCTATCGGCGTTCCTCCCCACCGAAGAGTGCGGCGGGAAACTGTGCCGCATAGCGTCGGCCATGACTTTTCGGCGGTATGGGGTGGTTCTCGTGCGCCGGATCCGGCTCCACGACCTTTCGATACAAGTGCCAAGTCGAGTGACCCAGAATCGGCACCACCACGGCCAACCCGACGAAGAACGGCAAGGCGCCGATCACCAGGAGGCCGGCAACGATCAATCCCCAGATCGCCATCGGCACGGGATTGGCGGCGACGGCTCGCACTGAAGTGAGCACCGCTTCCACAGCGCCGACATCGCGGTCGAGCAGCAGCGGAAACGAGACCACGCTGAGGATCAGGACGGCGAGGGCGAACAGGAAACCGATGCCGTTGCCGACGATGATGAGCATCCAACCGGCGGGCGTGGTGAAGACCTGCCGGAGAAAATCCGGGATCGAGGCCGCCGGCTGGTAGCCGAAATTCGCAATATAGATCGCCTGAGCAACGGCAACCCAGAGCACGAAGACCGCCAGCAGCAGAAAGCCGAGCGCGGCAATCGCGCCGCGAGACGGCGAGTGCAGGACGTCGAAGGCATCCTGCCATGACGGGTCGAGACCTTGCTCGCGTTGCCGGCTCAATTCGTAGAAGCCGATGGCGGCGAATGGGCCAACCAGCGCGAAGCCTGCGGCAAGCGGAAACAGCAAAGACAAGACGTCATATCCAACGATCACTCGTGCCAGAATCAGGCCGACGATCGGATAGATCAGGCAGAGGAAGATCGCGTGGCTGGGCATGGCCGAAAAATCGGAGATGCCGCGTGCGAGCGCGTCCTTGAGGTCCATCAGGCCGATGGTGCGGATCGCCGGCGGGCCAGCGGTCGACTCCGCTCCCATGAGAGCATGTACCTGCGTCATGTTGTGCCTCCTGGGAAAGAGCAGGATCGCAATGCAGCTATCCGCATGGATCACGCCGTGCCGCGATCCGAGCCCATATTAACGCAGGAAACGCAAACTAGTTCAACTCGTTCGGCGCCTCAGGCCAGCGCCAAGCCGCAGGGATGGGCAGCCAGGAGGTTAATCGAGCCGAATGCCCGCTTCATGAATGATCTTGATCCAATTTTCGTGCTCGGAGGCGATGAACGGCCTGAGCTTCTCCGGCGGCAGGTCGATCGCCTCGCCTCCGTTCTGCTCGAAGCGCGGCTTGAGATCGGGCAGGGCCGTGGCAATCTCGTGCCGCAGGCGCGCAATGATGGGCGCCGGTGTCTTGGCGGGAGCGAACAACCCGATCCAGGAATCAATCTCCAGATTGGAAATCCCGGATTCGGTCATGGTCGGCAAGTCGGGCATTTGGGGGCTGCGCTTTGCCGATAGGATCGCGATGCCCTTGACCTGACCCGACTTGACGTAGGGCAGTGCCGCCGGCGTTGAATCCACGAACAGGTCGACGCGGCCGGCCAGAAGATCTGGAAATGCCGCCGCCGAGCCGCGGTACGGCACCTCCAAGAACCTGGCGCCGGTGAACTTCATGAAAGCAGCCCCCATGATGTGCTGGCCGGTGCCGGTGCCCGCGTTCGCCAGCTTGAGACTGTCGGGATCTCTCTTTGCCGCCGCGACGAGCTCCTTTGGCGTCGAATAGGGGAGATCCTTGAACCCTACCAATGTGTAGGAGATGTTGAACACGAGTGCGACGGGAACGAGATCGTTGAGCGGATCGTAAGGCAGCTTCTGATAGAGCCCGGAATTGAACACGATGTTGCTCAGCCCGCCCACGAGCAACGTGTAGCCGTCGGCAGGTGCATTGATCGCCGCTTGGGTGCCGACGATCGTGCCCGCGCCCGGGCGATTTTCCACCACCACGCTTTGTCCCAACCGCTTCGAGAGTTGGTCGGCGACGAGCCTGCCGACAATGTCGTAACTGCCGGCCGGACCAATTGGCACGATGATCTTGACCGCGCGATCGGGATAGTTCTGCGCCTTTGACGACGAGATCGGGCCGAGGGCGCAGAGAATGGCAACCAGCGCAGTGAAAACGATGCAGCGATGCGGCATGGGGCTTGCCCCCGGACTGATTGGTTCGCAATGCTGGTCATGATGATACATCAGCCGGATTGATTGCAAACGCGATGCGGCCGCATCTTTCAGATGGGAGCGGCCGTCGTCGGCATGGAGACCGACATCCAGGCCAGCAGTCTCAAGGGCGGCATCAATACGCCCTGCGCCGGGGGATTGTGCGGAATCCCGATTACCGCCTCCTATAGCCAGAGCATTCCCTGGTTCGGGACCGTGCGTGGCCGGTTTGGCGTCGCGGCGAGCGGGTGGCTGATCTATGCGACCGCCGGTTACGCCTATGTGCGGCTCGAGACCGATGCGTTTGCTACCGCCCCCGGGGCGACGGCAACCTTCAGCCTGCATGGAACTCGCAACGGCTGGACGGCGGGCGGCGGCATCGAGGTCGCGTGTGCGCCGGGCTGGAGCCCCAAGCTCGAATATCTCTACCTCGATTTCGGCAACAGCAGCACCAGAATGAGCTTTGCCGCGCTCCCGGTCGTGGACGACGCGCATTTCACCATGAACGTCGTGCGCGTCGGAATCAATCACCGGTTCTGATCCATAGAGCTCCTTCCACTGCACCTCGCGTCATTTCGTGCGCGCCGGCGGTGACGTCGATCTCCAGCACATTTCCGGGAATGCGAGCAGGCCCAATCAAGGGCTACTCGATCCTGATCTTCGCATCGCGGATGACCGTGTCCCATTTCGCCATTTCGCTCTTGATGCGTGCACCGAATTCCTCTGAAGTGCTCGCCACGGGCGTGAAGCCGAGCGCGGAAAGACGGGATTTGACGTCCAGTACCGCGGCAATTCTCTTGATCTCGCCGTTGAGCAGATCGACGGTTTCCCTGGGTGTGCCGGCTGGGGCGACGATTCCCGAAACAGTGTCGCCTTCGTGTCCTGGAATGCCGGCTTCGGTTGTCGACGGAACGTCGGGCAGCATGTCGACACGCGTCGTACTCAACACCACGAGCGGACGGAGCTGGCCGTCCTTGATGATCGCCATGGCCGACGGGAGCGATGTGAACGCAATCGGCGTATCGCCCTTCAGCGTCGAAGTCACCAACTGGGCTGTGCCGTTGAACGGCACCGTGATGAGATCGAGCCCGAACGCACGCTTGAACAGTTCGCCGTTGAGATGCGGGGTCGAGCCGGTGCCGGGCTGGGCGAAATTGTACTTGCCGGGCGTGGCTTTCACCAGCGCGATCAATTCCTGGACCGTCTTGGCTGGAACTTGGGAATTGACGGTGATGATGTTGGGCGAAACCGCGAGCACGGCAACCGGCACGAAGTCCTTCACCGGATCATATCCGGCGCCTTTGGCGTAGAGGCTCGGATTGATGATGAAGCCGGTACTGACGACGTGGATGGTATATCCGTCCGCCGGCGTCCTGGCCGCCTGCGCCGCGGCGAGATTACCGCCCGCGCCCGGGATATTATCCACATAGAACTGCTGGCCGAGGCTGTCGGACAGCCTTTGCGCCACGATGCGTGCGATCACATCGGTCGGACCACCGGCCGTGAACCCCACGATCACCCGCACCGGACGCGTTGGATAAGAGCCGGCTGTCTGTGCGTAGCATGCGGCAGGCAGGCTCAGAGCGGCTGCCGTCACCAGCGCGCAAAGGATCGTTTTCATGCAAGATCTCTTCGAATGCGCCAATAATGCTGCCCCATGAGCAGCGCCGCTTGACAACCCTACTCCTAACATGATCCGCGCGCGCATCAACGGCTTGACCGGTTCAAAATGGCATCTATCCTTGCAACATGCACTGTATGAGGAAACTCGATGAAAAAGATCCGCACGGTGGTCGGCGACGTGCCCGCCGAAAAGATGGGCCGCACGCTGACGCATGAGCACTTGCTCTACACTTATCCGGGCGGCGAGTACGACCACCGATCGAGCTTCGATCTCGACCAGGCGGTCGACCGGATCGCAACCGAATTGAAGGCCGGGATGGATCGATACCACTACGGCACCTTGGTGGACATGACACCCTGCGAAGTCGGCCGTCATCCCGAATTGATGCAGCGAGTCGCACAGAAGACCGGCGCGAACGTCATCGCTGTCACTGGTTTTTTTCCTGAGCGGATGGGAATCCCCTATTGGTACCGCCGCCAGAGCGTCGAGGAGCTCACCGAATTTTATGTCAGCGACCTCACCGAGGGCATGGTGTTCGGCGGACGGAAAACGGGCATCAAGGCCGGCGCCATCAAGATTGCAACCGGCCAGGAGAGTGTCACTCCCATGCCGTCCCCGATCGGGCCGAACGGTCGTCGCATCCACATGTACGAGGATCGCCTGATCCGCGCCGCCGGCCGCGCCCAAAAGGCCACCGGGTGCTGCGTCAATACGCACACCGATCCGATGGACTACACGGTGACGAATCCGGGCATCGAGCAGCTCGATATCCTGGAAGAAGAAGGCGCCGATCCGAGCAAGATCATCGTCGGTCACGCCTTTGTCGAGCCGCAGGGGCTCCATCAAGTTGAGGAAATTTGCAAGCGCGGCGCGAATGTCCAGGTGGACCACATCGGCATCCCCTGGCGGCACGACAGCAGCGAGGGCCTTGACGAGTCCATGGCCAACATGATGTGCGAAATGGCCGACAAGGGATATCTAGAGAAAATGGTCATCAGCTACGATCGCTGGTTCTTCAATCCACGCGGCGCGGCGACCGAGGACAACCCGCAACTCCTGAACGAAAAGGTCGACCTCGGTTACCTGTTCGAGAGCTTTGCGCCGCGCCTGCGAACGAAGGGTTTCACCGAGGCGGACCTCGAGAAGATGCTGGTCGACAATCCGAGACGGATCCTGCCGATCAATATCGCCCACTGAAGCGTGCTTCAATCGATCGGCTCGAAGGGGCCGGCTACGGCTCGACGCGAATGTTCTTCTCGCGTGCGACTGCCACCCACTTCTTGATTTCGTCCTGCACCTGCTTCGTGAGGACGTCCGGAGAGCCTCCGGCCGCCTCGAGGCCGAGTTTCGCGAAACTCTCCCTCGCGCTCGTGACCAACGAGGCATTGAGCTTGCTGTTCAACTGATCAACGATCGTCTGCGGCGTCCCAGCCGGAGCGAACAGACCAAACCAAGTCAACGCTTCGTAGCCGGGCACACCCGATTCGGAAATCGCGGGCTTGTCGGGAAAGACATTCCAGCGCCTTGCGCTGCCCACTCCCAACAGCTTGACCGTATTGGCCCTTATGAAGCTCAGCGCCGCCGGGCCGTCGATCGTGTATTGGATCCGGCCGGCTATGAGATCGGTCATGGCCGGCGCGGACCCACGATAGGGGATGTGATTGGTCTTGATATTCGCCATCGACTGCAAGAGCTCGATGGCAAGATGATTGATGCTGCCGGTACCGAATGATCCAAAAGCCAGCTCACCCGGCTTTTCACGGGCAAGTTTGATGAGGTCGGCGGTGGAGCTTGCGGGCAGGTCGGGAGCGGCGATGAGCATCAGCGGCGATGTTGCGATCAGCACGATCGGTACGAAATCCTTCACCGGATCGTAGTTGAGCTTCGCATAGACCGCGACGTTCGTTCCGTGCGTGCTGGGAGTGCCGACCAGGAGCGTGTAGCCGTCGGGCGATGCTTGTGCCGCTCGCGCCGTGCCGAGAGTACCGCCGGCGCCGGTGATATTTTCAACCACCACGGGCTGCCCCATGCCGTCGCTGAGTTGTTGCGCGACGATGCGCGCGACCGCGTCACCGCCGCCGCCTGCCGCAAACGGCATGATGATCTTGATGCCCTGGTTGGGATAATTCTGGGCATGTGCGCAGACGACGCCATCGCCGCCCGCAAGAAGCAGCACACCGAGCGCGAGAGCGTGAACGCGGCGGCTCGTGCAGACATTTTTCATTTTCTCTCCTGGGTCTTTCGGATGCAGCTTGTCATGCCTGCGCCCTGCAACGCGACAGCAACCGTTTGGCATTTTCGCAGTCGATCGCGCGAAGGTCTTGATCGCTGAATCCATAGGCGATCAGTCCGTCGACCGTGGCCTGGCTCACACGTAACGGCGCATCCGTACCGAACAAAAGCTGCGAGACGCCGACAAATTGCAGGGTCGAAGCGAGCCCGGTCGGATGCGCTCGCAGTGCAACGTCGTAATGAAATCGTCGAAGCTCGTTGAGCACGCCAGCCGGCATCAGAGAAGCCATCTTCGCATCGATTGTGGTCACGCGAACAAGATGCTCCGCGAGCATCGGCAAAACGCCGCCGCAGTGAGCGAAGATGAATTTGATATCGGGGCAGCGAAGGATAGTGCCGGAAAACAGCAGGCTCGCGATGGTGCGAGTTGTATCGACGGGAAATTCGATCACCCAGTCCGGGATCATCGGCAAGAGATTGGCGCAGCAGTCCGCCGTGGTCGGATGCACGTAGACGATCGCTCTACGCCGGTTGAGCTCATCCATCACCGGGGCAAAGGCAGCGTCGCCCAGCCACTTGTTCCCGTAGCTGGTCAGCAGCCCGATCCCGTCGGCATTGAGCACGTCGAGAGCGTAACCAATCTCCTCGAGACTTTCCTCGACATTCGGCAGCGGCACGCTGGCGAAGAGACCGAAGCGGCCAGGATGGTCGCTGGTCATCTTGCTTGCGTATTCATTGCACTCGCGGGTGAGCCGATACAACAGGTCCGTGCCGACGAAGCGGAAACCAGGCGCGGTGATCGACGTGATGGCGGTCGCCACGCCGGCGCGATCCATGTCCTCGATGGACAAGCGGGGCGTCCACTGACGCGCCACTCCGTCCGCAAGGTAATGCTTGTGCTCAATGAGCTTGGCGATGAAGGGCGGGGGGAAAGAGATGGTGATGAACGTCGATGCGGTGCGGTTTGGATTTCATCATGGTGCGCTGGCGGACGCTGATTTCTGTTTGCCTTGTCACTTCCGGCGTGACTGCGTACTGTAAAACGGTCAGTTCGGCCGCGCCGGATAGGGCTGTGCATAATATCAAATTTCCCGGTAAAAGGCGGTGTCGCGACGCAGTCCCGTTCTAACAGCCAGCCAAATCTGCGAGTTTTTCGGCTAGCGCAATATATCGAATGCGCGGTCGCGATTTCGTCCGTAGCGATAGACGGCAAAGTCATCGTCGAGGCTGGCGACACGAGATATCCCGAGCCGCTCCATGACGGCAAAGCTTGTGCGGTCGACAATCGAGAAATTCTGGCCGGGGAAGGTTTCCCCCATGGCCCAGGCAGCTTCCAGATCTGATGCGGTGACTTGCTCGACCCGGACCGGGCCATGTCGAATACGTTGCCAAAAAATTTCAGCCGCATGCCGAGTAGCGGCTATTAAGGAGAAGCCATGTCTCGACCAGGACGTGATCACTCATGACATGAGCGCTTGTCGTTCTCAGAACGAATTTGGCGCGCGCATTACTTGCGTCCCTGGCTACAACTGAGGCAAACCAGACGGAAAAGTCGACAAAGATGCTCAACGCTATGATCCCGGTCTAGCTGCGTGCCTCAACAACGGAGCTCCCAATGGCCAATCTCACGCTCTACCATGCCGTGCCGTCTCGCTCGTCGATCGTGCGCTGGATGCTCGAAGAGATCGGCGAGCCGTATGACATCCATCACTTGAGCCTGAGCAAGGGCGACAATCACGCGCCGGACTATCTCGCCGTCAACCCCATGGGCAAGGTGCCGGCGCTCCGTCACGGCGTCGTCGTCATCACCGAGGCGGCGGCGATCTGTGCATATCTCGCGGATGAATTTCCGCGTGCCGGGCTCAATATGCCGATCGGCGATGCGCGCCGCGGTCCATACTTCAAGTGGCTGTTCTTCGGCCCGAGCTGCATCGAGCCGGCGATGATGGATCGTGCCTTCCCACGCAAGGAGGAGGCGCGGCGCGCCGCGCTGGGCTATGGGGATTTCGATACGGTGATGAACGTGGTGGCGAAGGCGGTGGCGAGCGGGCCGTTTATCATGGGCGATCAGTTCACCGCTGCCGACGTGGTGATCGGTTCGGGTCTGCGCTTCGGCATGATGTTCAATCTGATGCCCGAGCGCAGCGAGTTCACCGCTTATATCGGCCGCTTGGCACAACGTCCGGCGCTGCAACGGGCCGAAGCCAAGGACAAGGAGCTTGCCGCGGCGTGACGTGGCTGGGTGCTTCGCACATGGGGCGTCGGCGCAATTGTGGAGGAGCCGAACCAGCGGTCAGGGAAATGCGATGCCCGCCGGGAGCGCTGCTGCATGCGTCGCCGCGCAAGCAAGGTTGCGAGAAATCGCAATTTTCGGGATTAAGATCATGCGCCGAATCAAAAGGCCGGGCAAAGTCGTGATGCAGGCTCGAGCGACTTTGCTTTGGAGGATGCCATCCGATGATCCTGGCGCTGCGAATCTGTATTTCGAGGATCTTTCGGTCGGCATGACCGAGACGCTGTCGAAAACCATCTCGTCCTCCGACGTCGTCGGATTTGCGCAGCTCACGGGCGATCGCAATCCCATCCATCTCTCGGAGCATTTCGCCGCTCGGACCTCGTTCGGGAGGAGGATCGCGCATGGTCTCTATACCGCGAGCTTGATCTCGGCGGTCCTGGGCACTCGCCTGCCTGGTCCGGGCGCCGTCTACATCTCGCAAACGCTCAATTTCCGTGCGCCGGTCAAGATCGGGCGAAGCGCTGGTGAAGGTGCCTTCCACCTCCAAATCGAAGCGGCCATTGCCAAAACTGTAGCCAAGCTTGTGATCCTCTCCCGGCTCGCCCTGCCGGATGCAAGCCCGCGACAATCCATACCGGCAGCCGCATAGGCCGGCGTCTCGAAAGAACCTTATTCTTCGGTTTTGACCGGTTTCATCAATTCAACGGCAACCACTGCTGCATTGACATTTCTTAATCTGTTTGCATCCAGATTTGCGGCAGCGCCAGGGAGGCAAGCCATGCGAGCTCGACTGCTTTTCAAATGCCAAATCGGCAGACGTCACATCTGCACGATGTTGACATCCATGGTGTTGGCGGGGGTAGGCACAACGGCACAATCGCAGGACGTGCCCTCCTATATGGCGCCGATTTCCGGCCGCACGGTCGCAAATCCCGCCGAGACCGCGACGAAAAACGTGTTGACGCTCAATACCGGCATGTTCGAGCTGTACGGGGAAGCTGCCCAAATTTTCCAGAAAAATATACTCAGCAAGCATCCTGTCATCCTCGGTCTGTTCTCCGGGGCGGGCGGTCGATTCATCCTCTACCGGCCGGGTATGACTCCGCTCGAGGCGCCATCGGTGCCCATTGTCTATCAGCTGCTCAAATCCATCGGCCACAGCACGATGGCGCTGACCCAGGTCGTGGGTCCGTATCTTGATAATCCCGCCGATCAGGCCTGGCGCGGCTCGATGCTCGCCTATCGCAGCCGGATGAAGTCCGCCCTGGACAGCCTGGACCAGACGGCGATGCAGCCGGAGTGGCGCGCCAACAATCGCACCATTCTCGAGAACAATATCGCGTTCATGGACGAGTGCCTGGCGAAAGGCGCGATCTCCTTTGCCGCCTTGGAGGCATTCTCGAAGAAGCAAGGCCCCTTTCTGAGGAAGGACATTGCGTGGGCGGCGCAGACCCAGGTCGCCCACTGGATGGGTGTGCTCGCGGATTGGAAGAGGATGCTCGGTGGCGATTGGGAGAAAACCTATGCAGCCAGCAATACGATCTATGTCGCGCGTCAAAACAACGTGTTGTTCAGCGTGCTGGCGCAATTTTTTGGGCCGGACGCCATCAACCATCGGCTCGTTCTGATCGAGACCATCTCGTTCACCACGACGCCGGATGAAATGCTGGAGTTCTAGGCCGGATCATTGCCGACCGTTCGGTCGGATCGCTGTTCTTCGACAATTACTACCTTATGGACTACGAGCTCATGGGTGGCGATGCGCGCGCCGCAATCGTCGCCGAAAGCGCCAAGCGCGGAATCAATCCGTTCCTGCCTCCGCCGGTACCGTTCGGCTCCAAGCAGTGGCCGACGCTGATCACGCCGGGTCCGGGCCCTGCTTCCTTGGCCGAGCTTCCGTGAAGCGGTCGCCGGCGTCGCTCGCGCCATCAACCTCGTCTCGCGAGGTTCTTGCAGGAGCGCAGCGTGAATCTTGATACCATCATCGAGGTGAAGCGCCCAACCTCAGCGATCAGATCACGCAGTCTGGTTGCATTCTGGCGTTTGTTCCAAGCACGCAACTTTTCATTGAGCGAGTTTGGCCGTGCCGGCGCGGTCACGCGCGCCGCAGACTACGCCATTGCTGTCCGCGATGAGCGTTCGAAGTTTCGGCGTCGATTCTCATGCCGGCGCTGCCCCAGCTCGTGCAGCAGCCGTCGCACGCTTGCCTCGATCTCGGATGCTGGATCGCCCGGTGGCATCGCCATGCCGGAGTGCTGGCCTCGCACGATCGTGTCCAGAAATGCCGGAGGAACCGGTTTGCCGGGGCGGCGTGTGCTCGTGGTTGAGCGCCGCTGGTTGCGCGCATGAGAGCCGCCAATCCTGCGTATAGCGGAGAACCTGAAAATGACGCGCACCATCAGCGCGGCGAGCCCCAGCACGATGAAAAGAGCCGCCGCCAGTTGCGCGAACGAGATCGTCCGCTCGGCTGCCCCGAGCTCGGCCGGAGTCATGATGGGCCATATCAAAGGCATGTCGACCTGCGAGTCCCCCGTGGACGGCTCTTCGGCGTAGCTGTTGCGCATCGATACCGGCGCGCGGTCGAGCGATGCGACCGACGTCGGAAGGCCCGACCAGCGCAAGGACATTTCGGTCGACGCGTCATCCTCGGCGGCTGGGGCTGCTGCGGTCGTGATTGCAACGGGCGCGGCTGCGACAGCAGGAGCTGCGGCAGGTGCCTGTGCTGTCGGCTGCGAGATTCGATTTGAAGCAGGCGGCCGCGCCGGCGAGCCAGCCTGTCGCTCGCGCGGGCGCGCCCTTGTGCCTTCGGCGCCGAGATACCAGCACTGGCGCTGGGTCGTGCGCTCCACCCGGTAATACCAGTGACTGCCTTGCGGGGGCGGAGCGTTCGGCCTGGAGATGCAATCGTCGGCTGCGCGGCTTGCCGGTGCAGTCAAGCAAACCGCGGCAAGACAAATCGCGAGGATCGTCGGCACGAAGCACGTCATTCGCGTTGGCATTTGTTCCCCCATCGAGGTGGCCTCGAATAATTCTGTTCGTTGCAGTGTGGTCGGCGATTTCGTCTCCAATTGGCCGCGAATGAGTTAAACCAGCGGACACCGAACCGCACTCGGCTACCGCAACGCGACAGCGATCGACAGTGCACCAGACCGGTGACTTGTCAGCCTGCGACTATCCGACGGCACCCGCGCGTTCTGCGCAGCGATGCCCGAGCTTGCCGGCGGCAAGATCAGCAAGCAGGCCGTCGTGCCGGCGTGGGATGTCTGAGCACAAGGCGCGGGGCGACGCGTGCGTCGCTCCGGCCATCGCTCGATTGTGTTGCTCGATCCTTATCTGGTGGGCTTGAGCCGCGCCCTCGCAGCCGCAATCATTCCGATCCGGCGATCCCGGCCTGTTGCACGATCTTTGCCCACCGCACGATCTCAGATTTGACGAAGCTCTGCATCTCCTCGACCGATGGCGTGTCCATCGGCAACAGGCTTAGCTTGACGATCTGATCCTTTGTCTCGGGCGCGGCAAGGCTGCTCTTCAGTTCCCCATGCAGCCTCTCGATGACCGGTCGTGGCGTTCTGCCGGGTGCCGTCAACATGAACCAACCGGACACGGCGAAACCGGGTACTCCTGCTTCTGCAATTGTCGGGACGTCTGGAAAGGCTGCGACGCGATCTTTGGTCGAGACGCCGAGCGTGCGCACCTTGCCGGCGGCTATCATGCCGGCAGCCGGCGGAATATCGCAGAACATGAGTTGGATGTGCCCGGCGACCACGTCGTTGAGCGCAGGCAGGCTGCCCTTGTAGGGCACGTGCGTCATCTCGATGCCGGTCATGCTCTTGAGCAATTCGGCATAGAGATGATGGGGTGCCCCGGGTCCTCCCGAGCCGTACGAAAGTCGTCCCGGATTTTGCTTGGCGAACGCAATGAGATCCCGCACGGAATGGACCGGCAACGACGGGTTCACGATCAGCAGGAACGGTGCACTCGGCGACCATCGCCAGGGGAAGGAGCTCGGTCGCCGGGTCGTAGGGCAGGTTCTTGTAGATCGCGACATTGATCGCCATGGGCGTGGGCGTTGCCATGAGCAGCGTGTATCCGTCCGGCGCCGACTTGGCGACCGCCGTGGCGCCGATGACCGTGCCGGCGCCGGGCTTGTTCTCGATCAGAACCGGCTTGCCGAGCCGTGCTTCGAGCCTCTGGCCCACGAGCCGCGCCAGTATCTCCGTGCTGCCGCCCGATACATACGGAACGATGATAGTGACAGGACGCGTCGGATAATCCTGCGCAGATGCAAGTGACCAGCTCGCGGCCAGCACGCATCCGGCAATGAATGCCGCGAGATAACGAATTCGATCTCATCGCCTGCCTCATGGCCTTCTTGGCCTTCGATAGCTTCTCCGCAAAGCTACTCGCCGACCGGACGCGCTGCAACTCATGGCCGCTGCCTGCGAGCGCAGAAAGGGCTTGAAGGTAGACCGGCCGCGCGGTGACGTCATGAAAGTCGCGTCGAACCACAGCGCGAAGATTCAGTACAGCTTGCGCGGCGCCGGCATGATGTCGAGGTTGCCTAAGGCTTCGGAATCCAATTACGATGCATGCGGATTTGATCGCGGAAGGCACGATCCTCGGAATTCCTCGAAATGGCCGCCGCAAGGGAGAACTGCATGTCGGGGAACGTCACTGAGGTGCTGGCCGGCTTTGCCGCGTCGCTGCAATACGACGATCTTCCGGGGCATGTCCGAGATCACTGCAAGAACATTTTGCTCGATACATTGGCATGTGCGGTCGCCGGGCACCGCGGCGAGGAGACACAACAGCTCGCCGCCCTGGCGTCGGGACTGGCGCAATCCAACGAGAGCAGCGTCATTGGTGGCGACCGACTGTCGCTCGCTGGCGCGACAATCCTAAATGGCTATCTCGTCACCGCGGTCACCATGTGCGACGTGCACCGCTCCACGCTGACGCACGTGACGCCGGAAGTGATCCCGCCCGCTTTGGCGGTCGCCGAACGCGACGGCTTGTCGGGCCGCGACCTGTTGGTCGCCATCGCCGCCGGATGCGAAGTGACGACGCGGATCGGGATCGGCCTCGATTACCCCGCGTTCCGGGCCAAGGGTTGGCACGGCCCGGGCGTCCTGGGTCCGTTCGGTGCCGCCGCCGCGGTCGGCCGGTTGCGCCGGTTCGACACCGAGACCATGGCCAAGGCGTTCGGCCTCGCCGGCAGCCAGGCGGCCGGCACCTTCGCGGCGTGGGGAACGCCCACGGTGAAGTTCCACCAGTGCCGTGGCGCGCTCTCGGGGTTGCTGGCGGCGCTGCTGGCTGAGCAGAAATTTCTGGCGACGCGCGAATTTCTGACCGCCAAGGACGGTGGCCTATACAGCGTCTATGCGAATGGCGGCCGTCCCGACGCTGTCATCGCCGATCTCGGACGGCGTTGGGAGCTCGAGCAGATCGCGCTGCGCCTGTGGCCGTCCGCCTCGTCGATCCAGGGCATGAACACCGCGCTGTTCGATCTCATCGAGCAACACGAGATCGATCCCGCCCGGGTGAAAAAAGTCCGCGTGGCATTGAGCCAGCCGGCGTTCGATCTGCACGGCAAGCTCGCGCAGTACAAGGCGAAGTTCGACGCGCTGATCTCCGGCCATTACACCGCGGCGGTGATCCTGCACGACCAGGAGCTCACCCTCGCCCAGTTCGAGCCCGCCCGCTACGACGATCCGAACATGCGGCGCGCCGCGGCCGAGCAGATCGAGATACGTCCGGATGCGGCGCTCACCGGCGTACAGGCGGTGGTCGACATCGAAACCGACGGCACGACGCACACGGCCCGTTGCGACCATCCGCGCGGCTCGGCGGAGAACCCGCTGTCGCGCGCCCAGATCGAGAGCAAATTCCGCACCTACGCGGACGGCGTGCTGACCCCATCCGCCATCGCGGGGACGATCGAGGCCGTCGGCGGTCTGGAAAGCCTGGGCTCGGTGCGAAAGCTCATGGACATGCTGCGCGCGGCGCCGCGGCGCCCTCAAGCCGAGCGCGCGACACTGGCCGCGGCGCGCGGTTGACGAGGATGAATAGACGCACGCTATTGGCCGCGCTGACGGGCGCGCCGGTGCTCTTGGTCGCTGCCGGCGGTATGGCGCAGGCGCCCGACGATTATCCCAACCGTCCCATCCGCATCATCGTGCCGCAAGCGGCTGGTTCCGGGGTGGACCTGCAGGCGCGCGTTCTCGCGCAGAAGATGGGCGAGCTCTGGGGCCAGCAGGGAGTCGTGGACAACCGCCCGGGCGCCAACGCCATCGTCGGGATGGAAGCCGCCGCCAAAGCGCAGCCTGACGGCTACACCCTGGTCTATGCGCCGGTGAGCGCAGTAACGACCAATCCCTTCATCTACAAGAAACTACCCTACGACCCGCTTCGCGACTTCGCCCCGATCACGCAGACGACCGCCAACCCGCTGGGCGCGGTGGTCAATCCCGCGTCCGGGATCGCCTCGATCAAGGATCTGGTCGAGCGCGCCAAGGCGCAGCCGAGCCGGATCAACTATGGCTCGTTCGGCATCGGCAACATGACCCACCTGATGGGCGTTCTGCTGTCGATCGCCGCGGATATCCAGATGACCCATGTGCCCTACCGAGGGCAGACGCCGGCCATCACGGATGTCCTGTCCGGACAGGTTCCGCTTGCCTTCACGACCACGGCCGGCGTGACGGATTTCGTGGAATCGGGAAAGCTCAATCTGCTCGCCACGTTTGGCGAAAAGCGCGACGAGCAGTTTCCCAACACGCCGACCCCGACCGAATTCGGCTATCCGAGCGTGGTCGTGGTCGGCTGGAGCGGGCTGCTCGCGCCGGCCGGCGTGCCGCCGCAGATCATCAGCCGGCTGCACGGGGGTATGGTGAAGGCGCTGGCCATGCCCGACGTCAAGGACGCGATACTGCGCCAGGGCTCCAAGGCGGTCAGCAGCGCCAGCCCGGAAGCATTCGAGCGCTACATCAAGTCAGAGGCACAAAAATTCCATCCCGTCATCAAGGCCGCTGGCCTCGAAGGGTCGCAGTGAACGGGACACCGACGTGACGCACGTCAAAAAAACGCATCGCTTGGGTTTGTTGACGCCTTCGTCCAACACGACCCAGGAGCCGGAGCTTTCGGCGGCGTTGCCGCCGACCGTCTCGCTGCACACCGGACGCGTCGCCTACCGCGACATCACCCCGCAAGAGCAGATGCGCTGCGTCCTGGAGCTTGAAGCGGAGAGCCGCAAGCTCGCCGACGCCGAGGTCGATGCCATCGTGTTTGCGGCGACCGCTCCCACGCTCGCCAAGGGCAAGGGCTACGACCGCGAGCTGATCAAGCGCATGGAGGATGCCTCGGGCAAACCCGCGACCACGGCGGCGACCGCATTCGTCGATGCCCTCACGCGCCTCGGCGCCAAGAAGATCGCCATCGGCGCGCCGTGGAGCAATATCATGGACAAGCCCATGGTCGATTTCATGGAGGCAAGCGGCTTCAAGGTCGTCCACAGCGAGGTGGTGGGGTTCGTGGCTTCCATCGAGCTCGGCCGGGTCGGTCCGGAGAAAGCCTTTGAGCTCGGACGCCGAACGGACCGGCCGGACGCGGATGCCATTGTCATGCCCGGCGGCAACTGGCCTGCGATGAGCATCGTCGAGCGGCTGGAGCGCGAGCTCGGCAAGCCGGTCCTCGCGAACAATGCGGTGAGCCTTTGGGCGGGCCTGCGGCTGCTCAAGAGTTGCGACAGCATCGCCGGCTACGGCCGGCTGCTTCGGGAGCATCTGTCGCGTGAACCGGCGTAACCTCTTGGGAGGTTCACAGCTGCACAGCCGTTGGACAGTAGAGCGGTTCCTGACGAGCTTCCTCCCCTGAAAGGGGAGGTACACTGAGTTTGTTGTTCGCCATATGCGATAGCCCTGCCCGCAGGGGAGAGGTGACGAGTTGAACGGTCGGGCAATGAAAATCGTTATTCCCGATGACTATCAGGATATTGTCGATCAGCTTGAATGTTTTTCGCTGATTCAGCATCACGATGTCATACGCTATCAAGAGCCGGCATGCGATTTGAGCGACCTCGTCGAGCGCCTTTGCGATGCCGATGTCGTCGTCTCGATTCGCGAACGAGTCGAATTTTCCCGTGCTCTGCTGGAAAGACTGCCAAAACTCAAGCTCATCGCACTCGTCGGCCGAAGTTCCAAAATGATCGACTTCGCTGCCTGCACCGAGCTCGGGATTCCGGTCGCGACCGGCAAGAGCAATTCACCGGTTGCGCCGGCCGAGCTCTCGCTCGCATTGATCATGACGTCTCGCCGCAACGTGGCGCTCGAAGCCGAGCGCATGCGGCACGGAGAATGGCCCTGCACTCTGTCGCATCGGCTGCGCGGATCGACGCTCGGGATTTTCGGGCTCGGCACCATCGGGCAACTGGTGGCCGAAGGCGGGCGCGGCTTGGGAATGGATATCCTGGTCTGGGGTCAAAAGAGCTCGATGGAAAGAGCTGCCGCTGCCGGGTACGCGAGTGCTGCAAGCAAGGATGAGCTGTTCGAGCGTTCCGACGTGCTGTCCCTGCACGTTCGTCTCACTCCCGACACCCACGGGATCGTAGGTTCGGACGATCTTGCTCGTATGAAACCGACTGCGCTGATCGTGAATACCGCGCGTGCCGAGATCATCCAACCGGGAGCCTTGTTGGGCGCGCTGCGCAAGGGCCGGCCCGGCTTCGCCGCGGTCGATGTGTATGAACAGGAGCCGATCATCAACGGCAATCATCCATTCCTGTCGATGCCAAATGTATTGTGCACGCCTCATATCGGCTGGGCAGAATGGACGAATTTCGAGCTCTACTTCCGCGAAGCATTCGAGCAGATCGTGGCGTTTGAGCAAGGATTTCCACTGCGGCTCGGGAACCCCGACGTGCAGCCTCGGACTTGAACGCCAATCCGGCTTACGTCTGCAACGACCCGCTCGTAGCCGCCATAATGCGGGACGCTGATCCGGTTCCGGATATTCGCGGCGTATCCGCCCTATCTTGTCGGTGCCGGTCCGTCGCGCTTTGCTCGTTCCGTGACGCTTGGCGTCTGAGGAGCAATCGATCCGGTTATCGGCTCGTTTCGGATCGCACTGTCGGCACCCTCATCGGCTGCCAGCTCTGTCGGCGATTGCATCATACGACACATTTTTTCCGCTCGAAAATATGTCAACGCCGCGCAGGTGGAGGATTGGCTGCAAGCATTTTCACAATCACGATAGTTGGAAGCTGCAATTACTGTGTCATTGCCTGACCGCTTATATGCGCGGCTGTCCAGCTTCTGAAACTGTTGTGATGCCGATGCACCGCGGCATTGGGATCGAATTTTGGCAACCCGCCGGTCGCTCGGATAAACACCTCGGTCAATGAGGGATTGGAGACTCTCGCCGCGTTCTTGCAGCATTTGATTGACGCATGCGGTCTCGGTTTCCGGCAGCTTGCTCCAGCGAGATTGAGCCCCTTTGACGTTCGTAGAGTGAATGAGATTTTGGAAATAATTGATTATCTCGCCGGGACTCTGGGCAAATGTTGGCGACGCAATTGCGCAAAGAAAAAGTGCTACGAGAGATGCTGTAAATCTTGTCATCAGGTCACTCCACCCCTGCATGCCGGTGTTCGTGGCAGTGGGTTGCGTGCGACTTCACGAGAGCAAGCGGCGACCTCTTTCACAAAGCCACTCGCACCTCTCGCACGTTGGTCGCAGAGATGACCCCCGGATATTTCCGAAACACCTGATTCGGCAAGAAAAACTTGTTCCCTGTTCCGTCCTTATCCCCCCTGTCAGCGATGCGCGTCCGGCTCCAACGCGCGCGTTTGCGGCCTGGGCTTGATCATTTGCGGCAGCTTCCGGGGCGGACGGGAAATAAATTGAGAGGGGAGTCTCGAAGCGTTCAGTCGCAGATTAACTCATTGCCGCCATCGAGCATTCGATTACGTGGTCAGATCATCGAGCAGATAACGCCAGCCTGGCCGATCCCACAGATGGTGATGCGGATCGATGATCGGCAACTCGGGCTCGAGGATCGACTTTTGCGCCGATCGAGCCAGGCTTGGCGGATCGGCAGGTAATTGGCGGCGGGGGTGGTGCTGGGCGGCGACGTCGCGGACATCAGCGGATCCTCGCGGCAGCCGGGCGATCAAGCGAATTGCATGAGGTGCCTCGCTCCGAGAGACCCACGGAATGTCGGATTGTCAACGCCTGGAAAAAGCCGGCGGAAAAATCGGGGGCGGCGCACGGCCGCCCCATTTGGCCCCTCGATGATGGTTTGCCCTAGTTCACCACCGCCGTTTTCGGGTTGGGCGGGTAGGCCGAGTTCTTCTGCACCCCACGAATGAGGTCGAGCGCAGTATGAAGGGCCTTATCGTTCTTCGGATCAGGAGGGATATAGGATTGCGAGCCTGCCTGCTCATTGCCTTCGGCCTTGAGATGGCCGCGCAGCGATGCCTCGCCGCGGACCTCCGTGCGCTCCTTGAGCTCCTCCGGCACCTCTTGCAACACTTCAATGTCGGGCGAGACGCCTTTGGCCTGGATCGACCGGCCGGAGGGTCTGAAGTAGCGTGCAGTCGTCAGCCGCAAAGCGCCGCTGCCGGTACCGAGCGGGATGATGGTCTGCACCGATCCCTTGCCGAAGGAGCGGGTACCGATCACCGTCGCGCGTCGGTGATCCTGCAGAGCGCCGGCCACGATCTCGGAAGCCGAAGCCGAGCCGCCGTTTATCAGGACAATAATCGGCTTGCCCTTGGTGAGATCGCCCGGGCGCGCATTGAACCGCTGAGTCTCCTGTGCATGGCGGCCGCGGGTTGACACGATCTCCCCCTTCTCCAGGAAAGCGTCTGAGACCGAGATGGCCTGATCGAGCAGTCCGCCCGGGTTGTTGCGCAAATCGATGATAAAGCCCCGCAGCTTGTCGCGGGATTGGGTCGAAAGGTCAGTGACCGCCTTTTTCAGGTTATCCGTGGTCTGCTCGTTGAATTGAGTGACGCGAATGAAGCCGACATCGTCTCCTTCCAGCCGCGAACGCACCGGGCGCACGCGGATGATTTCGCGCGTGATCGAGACCTCCACCGGCTTGTCCTGGCCCTTGCGCATGATCTTGAGCTTGATCTTGGTGTTCACGGGCCCGCGCATCTTGTCGACAGCTTGATCGAGCGTGAGTCCTTGCACCGCCTCTTGATTGAGGTGCGTGATGATGTCGTTTGCCATGATGCCGGCTTTCGCCGCGGGCGTTTCGTCGATCGGCGCCACGACCTTGACCAGCCCTTCCTCCATGGTGACTTCGAGGCCGAGGCCTCCGAACTCGCCGCGGGTCTGCACCTGCATGTCGCGAAAGCTCTTCGCATCCATGTAGCCCGAATGTGGATCGAGCCCGGCAAGCATGCCATTGATCGCAGACTCGATAAGCTTCCCGTCGTCCGGTTTCTCGACATAATCGGAACGCACCCGTTCAAGCACGGCTCCGAACAGAGTGAGCTGACGATAGCCGTCAGTAACCGCGGCTTGGGCGCGTGCGCCCTCCAGCAAGAAGTGCGGCTGAGTGGTAACCAACGTGACGGCTACGCCGGCCGCCGCGCCGAGGAAAATCAAGGAAGCTTTGCGCATCATCCGCGAACCTTCTGGCCTTCGTTTGCGGCCCGCCAGGGGCCTGGATCAACGGGCACCCCGCCCTGCGCAGCAGGCAGGAGGTGGGCACCGCCGCCGGGACTAAGCATCAAGAGTTGGCCGGAAATGCGGAAAGAACCGATGGAGGGCCATTGACGATATTTTTCTGCAAAAGCTCGGTTGGAGGCCGCCGAACCGGCGTTATGCGCGTGAACGAGGACGTTGTGTCGGGCAGGAGCATGCCGCGCCGGCTGCCGAAGCCCGGGCCAAGGCAGACAAGCCGCCGCGATCTGCCTAAGCTTGGCTGCAGACCGAAGACCCCAGGGGGAGGTCGAGCAGCGACATGATCAAGCGCTTCCACGTCCTCTATGTCGGCCAGATCGAGCTCGACAATATCGGCCTTGCGGGCACGCCGGCCAATGACCGGCGTTACTCCGACGAGCGGTTGCGCGAGGTCTTTGCGACCGCCCGCGACATCGCGCGCACCATGGACCGGCTTGGCTACGACGTGCTGTGGACGGCCGAGCACCATTTCCAGCGCGAGGGCTACGAGTGCTTTCCGAACCTGATCCAGCTCGGGCTCTGGCTTGCCACCCAGACCAAGCGGCTCAAGTTCGGCTGCGCCTTCAACGTCCTGCCGATGTGGCATCCCATCCGCCTGGCCGAGGACTATGCCATGGCCGACATCGTGACCGACGGGCGCGTCATCATGGGAGTGGGGCGCGGCTATCACACGCGTGAAGTGGAGACATTCGGCGCGCCGCTGCTCGATGCGCAGGCCAACCGTGAGCTGTTCGAGGAGCAGCTTGAGCTCCTGCTCAAGTGCTTCAATGAGCAGTCCTTCCATTTCAAGGGCAAGCATTACGAATGTCCGCCCCCCGTCGACTATCGCGGCTATCGGCTCGCGGACATCACCGTGATCCCGCGGCCCAAGCACCTTCCGGTCGAAATCTGGATGCCGATAGCTAGCGGCAAGACCATCGACATGATGGCCCAATATGGTCTCAAGGCGATGGTGACGCTCAACGGGGAGAAAATCCTGGACGACGTCGTGCGCGCCTACCATGCCGCCTGCCTCCGCCATGGCCGAAACAAGCAACTCGGCGAGGACGTGATTTGGGGGGCCGGCATTTACCTCGCCGACAGCCGGGAAACAGCGATGCGGCGGCTCGAGCCCGCGCATGACGAGCGCTTCAAGTGG
The DNA here is from genome assembly GCA_963820365.1 of uncultured Alphaproteobacteria bacterium. GTDB lineage: Bacteria > Pseudomonadota > Alphaproteobacteria > Rhizobiales > Xanthobacteraceae > VAZQ01. The sequence goes on from CAWFZR010000012.1 coordinate 127,377, forward strand.
TTCGCGCCATTCGGGTTCGTGCGCTACGCCGACGAGCACGGTCGGACCTGGGGGGCGCCGGGAGCGCCCGCACGGGTGCCCTCGCTGCGCGATGGCGTCGATCAGAAAGCCTGGTTCTGCGGTCCGCCGTCGCAGGTGATCGACGGCATCAAATCGATTGAAGCCAAGTATCCGGGGCTCGAAAATTTCATGATCCACTGGGCCGAGGGCTTGTCGCCCGGAGAATTCAAGAAGCAGCTGCGCTGGTTTGCCAAGGACGTAATGCCGGCTTTCAGACGTTGACGGCGCGACCGATGCCGCATCTCCTGCTTTGATCGCCCCCGCCCAGGACATCGTCGGCAGATAGGCGCCGCGATTGACAAGGCGCGGCAGTTGCGGACAAGGGTGCGAACGGCACATCCATCGGCTCGCGCATGACCGCGCGCCGGGAGCGGATTTTGCAGGGAGAAACTCTCATGACACGTCATCTTTCACGTTGGCCGGTGGCGGCATGGCTGCCCCGGTTCTGCGCCCTCCTTGTCATCTCGCTCGCGGCGGCGGCCCCGTCGCCTGCTGTTGCCCAGTTGAAGCTGGGATTTCAGGCACCGCTGACGGGCGCGGCGGCGACCGACGGCGTCTCCGCACGAATCGCGGCCGAGATGGCGAGCGAAAAGATCAACGCCGGCGGAGGTGTGCTGAGCCAAAAGATCGAGCTGGTGACGTATGACGACCAGGCCAAGACCGAAGAAGCGGTGTTCACTGCCAACAAGCTTGTCGGCCAGGACGGCGTGAAATTTGCCGTGTCCGGCAGCTACTCGGCCTCGGGTCGCGCAGCCGCCCCCATTTTCCAGAAGGCGGGCGTACCCTTCATCTCGGCCTACGGCGTGCATCCAGACATCACGCGCAGCGGCAATCACGTTTTCCGCGGTGTTCATCTGGGACCTCCCCAGGGGCGCGCGGCGGCCAAGTTCCTCAGCGACGATCTCGGCCTCAAGCGCGTGTCCATCGTCAGCATGGACAACGACTACGGTCAGGCCACCTTCGAGGGCTTCAAGAGTGCGATCGACCGGTTCGGCATCAAGGTCCTGGGCGAATACACCTACTCGCTCAAGGATCGCCAGTTCGGCTCCATCGTCGCGAGCGTGAAGCGCGACAATCCCGACGCGATCTATGTGACGGGATATTTCTTCACCGCCGCACCCCTGGTCACTCAGCTTCGTTCCGCCGGCATTCGAGCACCGATCGTCGGATCACAGGCCTTCGATGCGGAGAAGCTCCTCGAGATCGCCGGGCCGGCGGTGGAAGGAGTCTTCATCGTCGGCGGCCTCAACCGCGACCGCGACGTGCCGGAGCTCAAGAGCTACCTTGCGGAGTTCCAGAAGCGCGCCGGCTATGCCGGCGAGAATGTCGGCGCCTCCGTCTATTCGGCGGTGCGCCTGATGGCCGACGCGATCACGCGGGCGGGCACGCTCGATCCGGAGAAAGTGCGCGACGCGCTCGCGGCCACCCGCAACTTCGCGCATCTTGCCGGCGAGCTTGCCAGTTTCAATCCGCTGCGAGAAATCAACATGGCGATGAACGTCAATGTGGTGAAGGAGGCAAAGTTCCGCCACCACGCTTGGATCGACGATCTCAACCTTTTGGCCCCTCCGAGCGAGTGATCCGCGGGCAGGCGTTCGCCGCGGCTTCCCGGCGCGCGGGATAAGCAGTGCTGTATCATGTCGACCTGGCGTTCAATGGCTTGGTCTTCGGCTGCATGTATGCGCTGATGGCTGTCGGCCTGACGCTGGTCTATGGGTTGCTCCGCATCCTGCACATCGCACATGCCGCAGTCTACGCGTTCGGCGCCTACGTCGCGGTCATCGTGGCCAACGCCACCGGCAGCGTCGCCGTCGGGCTGGTGGCGGCCATCGCGGCGGCGGCGCTGCTCGGCATGGCGATCTATCGGCTGCTGTATCAGCCCCTGCTCGCATACCCGCCTTCCGTCGCCATGATCGCTTCCATCGGTCTGCTGGTGTTCATGGAGGATGGATTTCGCATCGCTTTCGGCGAGCAGGGGCTGACCTTCGCCCGCAACCCTTACCCGACGCAGCTCCACGAATTCGCCGGCCTCACCGTCAACAGCGTGCAGATCGCCGTCATCGCGGCCTCGACCGTGTGCCTGATCCTGCTTGGTCTGTTCACCACCCGCACTAGAATCGGCATGGGCTGGCGCGCGACCGTGTCGGATCCGGGCATGGCGACGAGCTTCGGCGTGAATGCGATCAAGGTGCGCTATCTCAATTTCGCCATCGGCTCGGCGCTTGCGGCGCTCGCCGGCGCCCTCATCGCCCTGCTCAACAATTTCGTCGAGCCGACGATGGGCTTCGTGGTCAGCTACAAGGCGCTCGCCGTCATCGTGCTGGGCGGGCTCGGCAATCTACAAGGCACGCTGGTCGCGAGCCTGGCGCTCGGCTTGGTGGAATCCTACGGCACCATCTTCGTCGGCCGTTTCATGGATCGCGACGCAATCGCTTTCCTGTTCCTGATCGCTGTCCTCCTCATCCGCCCGCAGGGACTCATCGGGGTGAAGACCGCATGAGCGCCTATGCCTTCAGCGTTCTCGCCATCACGGGCATCAACGTCATGTTGGCCGTGAGCTTGAACATGATCACCGGTTTCTGCGGTCAGTTCAGTTTGGGGCATGCAGCGTTCTACGGGGCGGGCGCTTACGCCGCCGCGTTCTTCGCAGCCGGCGGCTCTCCAGTCCCGCTGGCGCTCATTGCCGGCATTCTCGTCGCGAGCATGCTCGGGATCGTCGTCGGGTTTGCATCTTTGCGATTGCGACATGATTTTCTGGCGGTGACGACCATCGGCGTGAGCTTTTTGTTTGTCGGCTTCGTGCGCAAGCAGCCGTGGCTCGGCGCCGAGATGGGGATCAGCAGGATTCCGCCGTCCGGCCTCGGCAGCGAAGGCAATGCCTTGCTCATCCTCGCATGCGCGCTGGGCACTATTGCTTTGAGTCTCTATGTCCACCGCAGCTGGATGGGGTTTGGTTTCCGGGCGGTCGGCGATGACGAGGATACCGCGCGCAGCATCGGGATCTCCGTTTCCGCCTATAAGCTCGTGGCCTTCACGCTCGGAACGGCGATCGCGGGTCTGGCCGGAGGCCTTTACGCCTATTTCACCCAGTTCATCGTGCCGGACTCGTTCGGATTCATCGTCTCGGTGATGCTGATGGCGATGGTTGTCATCGGCGGCACCGGCTCCACTTCGGGCGTGGTTGCCGCGGCAATTCTCCTGACGCTGCTGCCCGAGATGTTCCGCTTCATCAACGAATATCGGTTGTTGATCTTCGGCGGCCTCCTTGTCCTGGTCATGCGCTTTGCCCCCGGCGGACTTGCCGGCCTTGGCCGGGCCGCGCTCGATAGAGTGCGCTGGCGATGACGGCAGCGCTTCACGTCGATGCGGTTGCCATCCGCTTCGGCGGAATCCAGGCTGTCGCCGGAGTGAGCTTCTCGATCGGGCGAGGCGAGATGGTGGGCCTGATCGGGCCGAACGGCGCCGGCAAGACGACGCTGTTGCGGATCATTGCCGGCGTGCTTGCCCCGAATGCCGGCCGGGTCATGATCTCGGGAACCGATGTCACGCGCCTCTCCACCGCGCGGCGCGTCCGCAAGGGTCTCGCCATCACCCACCAGATCGTGCGCCCATTCCGCTCCATGACCGTGCTGGAGAATGTCGCGCTCGCCGCCGGTCACCGGCTCACCGCCAATCCCTTCGCTGCTCTGGTGCGATGCAAGCGCGCGGCCGAAGAGGCGCGGGCGCGTACCATTCTTGCAAATGTCGGGCTCGCGGGCGAGGAGCGCAAGCTGGTGGCGGCGCTGCCGCTGGGCCATCTCAAGCGCCTCGAAGTGGCGCGCGCACTGGCGGTCGACCCGATTCTCATTCTCCTCGATGAACCTTTGGCCGGGCTCAACCACAGCGAGGCGGCGACGCTGGTAGACGTCATCACCGCCATCAATGTCACCGGCATCACCACCGTGCTGGTGGAGCACAACCTCGCGGAGGTCATGCGTGCGTGCCGCCGTCTTCTCGTCCTCGATCAGGGCAGACTCATCGGCGATGCCGCTCCCAACGACGTCATGGCCGACCCCGCCGTGCGCGAGGCGTATCTCGGCACAGGGACAAGGCATGCTGCGGCTTGAAGGGCTCAGCTGCGGGTATGGCGCAATCCGCGCGGTCGAGGATCTCAGCCTGCATGTGGCGGCCGGATCGGTGCTGGCGCTGCTCGGACCCAACGGCGCGGGGAAGACTTCCACCATCATGGCCATCATGGGCCATGCCACCATTCACGCCGGGCGCATCCTGTTCGAAGGCCGCGACATCACCAGGGCGCCGGCGGTGACGCGGGCGCAGCTCGGCATCGCGCTGGTCCCGGAGGGGCGCCGGCCCTTCTTTGACCTCACGGTCGAGGAGAACCTCACCGTCGGCGGCTACTGCCGCAGCATGGCGCACGATAAAATCAACCGCGAGCGCGTCCACGAGTTGTTTCCTCTTTTGCGTGAACGCCGCAAGCAATTGGCCGGATCACTCTCGGGCGGCGAGCAGCAGATGCTGGCGATGGGTCGAGCGCTCATGGCCGAGCCCAAGCTCATCCTCATCGATGAGCTCTCGCTCGGTCTTATGCCGAAGATGGTGGACCTGTGCTTCCAGGCGCTCGATCGATTGCGCCAGAGCGGGCTCACCATCGTTCTGGTCGAGCAAAACACGACGCGCGCGCTCGAGGTTGCGCAAACCGTTTGCATTCTCACTTCGGGGTCGGTGGCATTCTCCGGCTCGGCGGCTGCCGCGAGAGCAGACAGCGCCTTGTTCGAGAGCTTTCTCAGCTCGCAACAGGGCACGGCAAACGAAATGAGACGGGCCACATGAAACGGATCCTGATCGCACGTGACGTCGAGGCTGCGGTGAAAGGCGGCGCCGTTTTCGCGGCCGGGGGAGGCGGGTGGGCGGAGCACGGCCGCATGCTGGGCACAGCTGCGGTCAATGCCGGAACGCCGGAGCTTGTGAGCATGGATGAAGTGCCGGATCACGCCTGGATTGCCACCGCTGCCGCTATCGGCGCGCCGGCAGGCACGACCGAATGGCAGATGCTCGGTATCGATTACGTCAAGGCGGTGGAACTCGCACAGCGCGAGCTGGGCGCGCCGATCTACGGATTGATGATCGGCCAGAACGGCAAGTCGAGCACCCTCAATGGCTGGCTGCCGTCGGCCATTCTCGGTACCAAGGTCATCGATGCCGTCGGCGATCTGCGCGCGCATCCGACCGGCGACATGGGCTCCATCGGACTGGCAAGCTCGCCCCAGCCGATGATCCAATCGGCGGTCGGAGGCAATCGCGCGAGCCATGCCTATATCGAGCTCGTGGTGCGTGGCGCCACTGCCAAGATCTCGCCGATCCTGCGAAGAGCGGCCGACATGTCCGGCGGCTTCATCGCCTCTTGCCGCAATCCCGTTCCGGCCTCCTATGTGAAGCAGCACGCCGCGCTGGGCGGGATTTCGCTCGCGCTCGCGCTCGGCGAGGCTATTCTCGCTGCGGAGCCCAAAGGCGGCAGCGCAGTGATCGATGCGATCTGCAAGCAGATGAAGGGGGAGATCATTGGCAAGGGCAGAGTTGCGCGCAAGTCCGTGCGATATACCAGCGACGCGTTCGACATCGGCACCATCCGGATCGGGGAGGGTGACGATGCGCTCGTATTGCATGTCATGAACGAGTATCTGGCGGTCGAGGACGCCGGCAACAAGCGCCTTGCCAGCTATCCCGACGTGATTGCCACGCTCGATCGGGAGGGTGTGCCGGTGAGCGTGGGCGAGATCGGGGAGGGCATGGAGCTGTTGGTGCTGCGCATTGCCAAGGACGTGATCCCGCTCTCGTCGAGCGTCATCGATCCGTCGGTCTATCCGGTGTGTGAAAAGGCGCTTGGCATCAATCTCACCGACTACGCGTTGGGCAAGCCAGCACATTAAGGAAGCGCATTGGCGAAACGTTCTTTCTCCGTGACCTCGGGAGCCGGCTTGCGCTGCAAGGGCTGGCGGCAGGAAGGTCTGTTGCGCCTGTTGGAGAATGTGCTCGCGGTGGGCGAGGATCCGGACAATCTCGTCGTCTATGCCGCGCTCGGCCGTGCTGCGCGCGACTGGCCCTCGCACGATCGGATCGTCGCCACGCTCAAGACGATGGCGGACGGCGAGACGCTGCTGGTGCAGTCGGGCAAGCCCATCGGCGTGATCAAGACGCACGCCAAGGCGCCGGTGGTGCTGATGGCGAATTGCAACATCGTCGGCCAATGGGCGAAGGCGGAGACTTTCTACGAGCTGGAGAAGAGAAATCTCATCTGCTGGGGCGGCCTCACTGCGGGCGACTGGCAATACATCGGCTCCCAGGGCGTGATTCAGGGCACCTACGAGATCTTCATGCGCATTGCCGAGCGCCAATTCGGCGGCGATCTGGCCGGGCGCTGGTTGCTCACCGCCGGGCTCGGCGGCATGGGCGGCGCGCAGCCGCTCGCCGGCACCATGGCCAGGGCCGCCATCCTGTGCATTGAGGTCGATGGCGCGCGCATCGCCAAACGCATCGAGACCGGCTATCTCGGCACCGTCGCGCAAACGCTGGACGAGGCGCTTGCCATGGTCGAGGCGGCGCGCGCCGAGCGCCGTGCGCTCTCGGTGGGCTTGTGCGGCAACGCCGCCGATCTCTACCCGGAGATCGCCGCGCGCGGCATCGTCCCGGACATCGTCACCGATCAGACCTCCGCCCATGATCTGGTCTACGGCTACGTTCCCGCGGGCTTCTCGCTCGATGAAGTGCGCGCCCTGCGCAAGGCAGATCCGCGGCGTCTCATGGATGAATCGAGGCGCTCCATCGTCCGCCATGTCGCTGCGATGCTCGCCTTCCAGAAGGCCGGCGCCGTCGTCTTCGACAACGGAAATCTCATCCGCACCCAAGCCAAGGCCGCGGGAGTGGAGAATGCCTTCGATATCCCCATCTTCACCGAGGCATTCCTGCGGCCGTTGTTCGCTCGCGCCATAGGTCCGTTCCGCTGGATCGCACTCTCGAATGACCCGGACGACATTCGCAAGATCGATGACCTTCTGCTCGCCCGGTTGCGTGACAATCATGTCGTCAGCAATTGGGTGAAGCTCGCGCGCGCGCAGGTCCCGTTCCAGGGGCTTCCCGCGCGGATTGCCTGGCTGGGCCACGGCGAACGGGCCGAGCTCGGTATCGAGGTCAACCGCATGGTGCGTGAGAAGGCGTTGTCCGGACCCATCGCTTTCACGCGCGACCACCTCGACGCCGGCGCCATGGCCCATCCCAACATCATGACCGAGAACATGCGCGATGGCTCGGATGCGATCGCCGACTGGCCGCTGCTCAACGCCCTGGTGAATTGCGCTTCGCAGGCCGATCTCGTTGCCATTCACTCCGGCGGCGGCGGCTACTCGGGGTACATGACCAGCGCCGGCGTCACCCTCATTGCCGACGGCTCCGAGGCGGCGGACGAGCGTCTTCGCCTCTCGCTCACCAATGACACGACACTTGGCGTGATGCGTTATGCCGACGCCGGCTACGAAGAATCATTCGAGGAGATAGCGCGCAAGAGCATCAACCATTTTCGACTGCCACCGCAATGAGAGGGCGCCGGCACGGCATGCAGCATCCATGAGCCACCAGAGCATGCGCGGCTTTCTGGCCGCGCTCGAAGCCGGCGGGGACCTGCATCGGGTGAAGCGGCCGGTCGATCCACGGTTCGAGATCGCGTCGGTGCTTTGGCTGCGCGAGCGCGGACCAGCTCAGCTGTTCGAGCGCGTAGGCAATCATGCGATGCCTGTGGTCGCCAACCTGCTCAATTCGAGAGAACGCATCGCGCGTGCGCTCGGCGTCGCGCGCCACGATCTGCATGAATTCTGTCTGAGCGCATTGCGCCATCCGATCCCGCCGATGATGACGGAACGGGGGCCGGCGCAGGAGGTCGTGCATCGCAACGGGCTTGATCTGGCCAAGCTCATTCCGGTGCCGACGTGGTTCGAGCGCGAAGCAGGGCCCTACATCACCGCCGGAGTGATTGTCGCCAAGGATCCGCAGACCGGGCGCCGCAACGTCTCGATTGCGCGACTGCGCCTCGATGGCGGCTCGCGATTGATGGCTGGGATCGCGCGCAATCATCACCTTTACCGCTTGGCCGAGAAGGCGCAGGCACTCGGCCATCCGCTCGAGATCGCCGTCGCCATCGGGAACCATGCCGCCGTGCTGCTTGCTTCGCAGATGTACATGGATCTCGGCGACGACGAGCTTGCCATCGCCGGCGGCCTCATGCGCGAGCCGGTTCGCCTGTTGCAATGCAAGTCGGTTGCTCTCGAAGTGCCGGCCGAGGCGGAGATCGTTCTGGAGGGGCTGTTGCGGCCGAACGAGCGCATCGAGGAGGGGCCGGTTTCGGAGTTTCCAGGATTCTACGTATCCTACGGTCCCGGCATCGGCGTCGACGTCACCTGCGTCACGACGCGTGCCGACGCGATCTATCAGGCGGTTCTTCCCGGCCTCGCAGCGGAACACTGCCTGCTCGGCGCCGTCGCGATCGAGGCCGTTGTGTCACACGCGCTCCAGCGCGTGATCCCGGCCGTTCGGCGCGTGCTCGTCACCGACGGCGGCATGGGACGACTGCATGCGATCGTGACCATGCACCGGCCGCGGCTTGGAGAGGGCAAGCGCGCCGTGCTTCTCGCCATGGGGCAAGTCAACCTGCTCAAGCTCGTCATCGTGGTTGAAGCGGACGTCGATCCCGAGGATTGGCGCCAGGTCGAATGGTCGCTGGCGGCGCGCTTTCGCGGCCATGAAGACCTGATCGTCTTGCCGGGCGTCAAGGCGGACCGATGCGATCCGGTGCATGAGGAGGAGACGGTCACCAAGATCGGTATGGTCGCAACGACACGGCCCGGGGATGGAGCGGCCGGCAGCCGCTCCGAGCTCGCGCGGCCCCCGCTCGACATCCTCGAACGCGTGCGCGGCGAGCTCGATCAATTCTGATTGGGCCAACCACTCCTCGCTTCTGCCATGCCTGTAACGGTTGGGCTGCGGTCCGCTATGGCCTGGTTCACCTGCCGCAGCGACGACGCGGCAGCCTGCTAGAGGCCTTTCGGGTTACCCTTCAGGATCTCGTAGCGCGAGCCCGTGCCTTTCTCGTCGATGAGGGTCACGGTGTTCCCCGTGACCTCCACCCGGTAGCATTCCATTTCCTTTTGATCGGTGTATTGAAAACAAAGAGTTGAGCTTTCCGCTTGCCGGACGATTTTTTCCGACCGTGCACCAAGGTCACAAAAGCCCCATTTTATCGTGTTCTTTATCTTTCCAATTGCTTCTTAACATTTCCGAGCATATACCACGCTCCTGCTTACCGGCTGCTTACCGCGCCCGACCACATTGATCCCTGCGGGTTTTCAAACGCCAGTTCGACCCCGGTAAGCAGTCGGGTAAGCAGGCTGCGAACGGGGGCCTTCGATGCGAGCCAAACTCACACCGGCGTTCTGCATGAAAGCCGTCGCGCAGGAGGGAGCCGAGCGCTCGGTCTACTGGGACGTGGACATGCCGGGCTTCGGCCTCGTAGTCACCGCCAGCGGGCACCGCTCATTCGTGGTGCAGTACCGTTCGGGAGGACAAAGCCGGCGCATGAAGATTGCCGGCGTGCTCGGCCTCGCCGGGGCACGTAAGCACGCCAAGAGCCTGCTCGGCGACGTCGCGCGCAATCGTGACCCGTTGCAGGAGCGCCGCAAGGCTGCGGCGCGCACCGAGGACACGTTCCAGAAAATCGCTGAGAATTATCTAGCCCGCGAGGGCAGGGGGCTGCGCACCGCCGAGCAGCGCCGTGCAACTCTCGCGCGGCTGGTCTATGGGCAGTTCGGGAGCCGCCACATTGACGATATCCGCCGCAGCCACGTCGTGAAACTCCTCGACAAGATCGAGGACGAAAACGGGCCGGTAATGGCGGACCGCACCTTGGCTGTCATCGCTAAAATCATGAACTGGCACGCCAGCCGTTCCGATGAATTTCGCTCTCCGATCGTGCGAGGCATGGCTCGGACGAAGAGCAAGGACCGGGCGCGAACTCGCATTCTGACGGATGACGAGCTACGCGCCCTCTGGAAGGCCGCTGACGCGATGCCGGGGCCATTCGGGGCCTTTGTCCAGTTTCTGCTGCTCACGGCCGCTAGGCGGGCAGAGGCAGCCGAAATGAGGCATAAGGAAATCGACGGCACGGATTGGATTCTCCCCGAAGCGCGCAACAAGGTGAAGGTCGACCTTGTGCGCCCGCTCTCGCCCGCGGCTCAAGACGTGCTGGCCAAACTGCCGCGTATCGGCAAGGCCGGTTACATATTCACGTCCTTCGGCAGAAGCGGCCTGGGGGGTTTTACCGTGTTCAAACGCAAGCTGGACGCGGCGGCCGGGGTGACGGGCTGGACGCTGCACGACCTTCGCCGCACGGCTCGATCGCTCATGAGTCGCGCCGGGATCCCGAGCGACCATGCCGAGCGCTGCCTTGGGCATGTGATCGGGGGTGTGCGCGGCGTGTACGATCGCCACGAATTTCATGCGGAGAAGAAGCGCGCCTACGAGGCCCTGGCCGCGCAGATCGAGCGGATCGTTAATCCGCAGGACAACGTGGTGCCATTGCACGCCACGGCAAAGCTTCCGGCATGAGACATAAGAAGCGGCAAGAATCAGATTCTGATGCGCCCTAGCAACGCGTTGGCGTAGGTGCGGGTCGCGGGCTTGTTGTCGAAGGCAAACACAATCGTGTCGTTCGTTTCGTTATTGCGAAATCGCACGCCTGCTCCGCTTCGCGGCGCTCAATCCATCTCTACCGCTCGGCGCCTCCTTCGCGTCTTTTGTTACCGCCGGACTTTGAGCCCAGCCATTTGTCGGTCCAGGGAGCGGCCACCAGCAGCAACAATGCGATTGCCGTCCCGATCAACACGACATCCCAGCGGCCGAGCCCGCAGGCGATGCCGAGCGCGGCGGTGACCCAGACTGTAGCGGCCGTGGTGAGGCCTTCGACGGTGCGCGCCTGCGCGTCGCGCAGGATCACGCCCGCGCCGATGAAGCTGATGCCGGCCATGACGCCCTGGACGATGCCCTGCACCACGCGGCTCATCGCGTCCGTATTCTCGGCCATGCCGGAGACCTGGATCGTCGCGACCGCGACGGTGGCAGCGCCCAGCGCGACCAGCCCGAGTGTCCGCGTACCGATGGGCCTGTCGGCAAGGTCGCGATTGATGCCGATCATGCCGCCCGCGACCGCTGCCGCACCGAGACGAAGGCCGACGTCGATATAGGATAGATCCATGCGCCGCTCCTGCTGCTGCTGTCCGAAGCGATAATGTGCGCCCTAGTGAGAGAGTGTGGCTTACCGGGCGCTGATCATGCCGAGCACGCGCAAACTAAGTTGTGGAACGAAGAGAACAACTCAGTGGCAACCACATGATGGAGTATCAACGAGCTTCCGGCATGAGCCGGGAGAATGCAGCCCGACGCGAGTGGTTGCGGACCCTCGCGCCGGGCCTAACCCGCAACATGAGGAGAAGTCATGTCACAGGCTGACGCTCAAGTTATCATGCCCCGACGCGGTTTTCTTACCCGCGCTCTCGGGTTCACCGCAGCAGGTGCAACACTCGCTCTGCCGCTCGTGACGGTCGCCAACGCTCGCGCGCGCGTTAAGCGCTTCGCCGCTTCAGAATGTCCCCAATGATCGCACGAACGTCATTGACGCATCGCAGCGTTCAAAGCTCGGCGTCAGCAAGAACAAGTGCGCTCGCGTGTTGAATTCGAGGAGTTTTGCAGACGTCATCCGCGAACCGCGGTCAAGGCCATCGGGCGGTGGTCGCCAACTCTGAGGCGCCGCTGCATCGGCTTCCTCAAGAATGGCGCGACCGCTGCATCGCGGCCTTTCGCCGAACGGCTCAAGAGACGAGCAACGCCAAAAGTGCGAACATTGTGCTAATCTGATTCCAGCGCGGGGCCGGGCGACGGCCTGTCGCATCCGTCCACACCGCCGGATGCTTGCCCCGCGCCGCTCCATATCGGTGCAGCGGTGTGTCCAATGCTCATCAGGGATGATCCGGCGACCGTGCTTGAAGAACGGCCTCAAACCATCGCTGGTTACGTTTACGAGCGGTTTGTGCCTCGAACCGTGACTGAGCACCTTTGTGAAAAGTTTGCAGAACTGGCTCACATTCATAATTCAAAACGACACGAGTTTGATGAGTGTATTGCAGAAGCGCTGGCGAAATGGTTTGGCGACGTATTCTTTCATAGCGATAGTGACGCAGCCCTTCGCGTACTCCTCATGATGAAGCGCAGCGCGACTGATCTTTATCAATGGTTAGTGGTACTTACAGAAGAGCCTTTGAGCGATTACGTATACACGGAAGTCTGGTGGAAACTCCTATGCGAGCAGAGAGAAACAGACCCTAAACTCGCGGAAATCGCTGTCTCGGTTGGCAAGGTATTAGATTTGATCGAACGCACGCTCGCTACTCGCGGACATGACAGCGGTCGGCCACCCGGCGTCAGACAATATCCAGGGCTAGACACGCTTGTTTTCCGCCTGGAGTTATGCGCGCAGTTCTACGGCGGCAAATTCACTATCGACAAAAAACCAAAAGGTGGCAAGGGTCGGATGATCGAGGCAATCAATTTGCTGAGGAATCAACTGCTGACCAGTGTTGATGGCGGAAAAAAGCTGGCTAAATATATTCCGCCCCGGGATCAACATCCCGCTTCAACCTACGATCGCGCCATCAACGCAGCCCGTAAAGAGGCAAGGCGCCTGCGAGGCTCGCACTTCGATCGGCCGCTACTTGAACTTTTATAATGGCCGGCGTCCACACTTGAGCCTTGACGGCACCACACCCGATCAAGCCTACTTCACCCCGCTGCCTCCCCGCTTGGCAGCCACCCCCGCAGAGGCTCCACTTATCGACGCGGGAAATCTGTTCAGGCAACCGGGACCACCTCTCCAGCCATCACCCGAAACCCCCTCTAGGTTTTCGGGGTATCGCGTCGCTTGATCCAATCGCGTAGCCGGCGCATTCCCTTCCGCAAGTAGTGCAAAGTGTCGCCAACTTGCCGAACGGGAACAAGGACAATGCCCACGACCGCTGTTGACCCTCACTATCTGACGCGACGCGAGCTTGCGAAGTTTCTAACCGAGCACGGTTTCCCAATCTCGAAATCGACTTTGGACAAGTTGGCTATGCCGTCGCGTGATGAGGGGCCGCCCCATGTCGGCTTTTGGGGCAACCGCGCGCTCTACGATCCTGAGAAGGCCTTGACGTGGGCCAAGCGGCGTTTCCGAACGAATTGGCGATCGGCGGCGTGAGTCTGTGATAGTCCATCACGCGGCGGGGGCAAGAAAGCGGCTCTGCATCAGCAATTTAACCTTCCGAGGGTCCTATGGCTCAGCCGTCGGTAAGCACCGCGCGTGAATTGTAGTGTGTGCGCGTCCCAGCAAGGTTCGGGGGAGAAGGGAGCGTGACGGGTGTCATTTGAAGAGTCAGCGAGGGCCGCGCCGGGTGGCACCGGGCGCGACCCTCAAGATGATCGGCTTGGCGGCGCGATCAGCACAGCAAGTAGCACAACCGGCGAAGCCGCGACAACTGCGGTTGCCCACAACGATCGCGATTGGTGGCGTGATGAGGCCGCGCGTGTCGGCTCCGACTGGCCCGCGGCCGAGCGGTCCGCTCGGCGCAGCACTTGATCGCCTTGCAGATGTCTGAGACCACCGACTACTCGGTGTTGATGGGCCAAGTTGCCCAGCGGCTGCTTGGTCAACCGAGCACCAAGCACAAGTGCGGGCTTGAGTGGCGCTATGGGACGCGCGGCTCGCTTAGCATCGATCTACGCAAGGGTGTCTATTTCGATCATGAAACAGGGCAGGGTGGCGGTGTCCTCGAACTAATCGTGCGGGAAATTGGCGGCGACCGTAGTGGTGCCGACAAATGGCTTGTTGACAACAGCTTTCACGCTGCTGGCGCTATTTCCAATCGCCCCGAGCCCGATCGTCACCGCACCAGCACGAAATCAAACGGCATTGGTGGGCGTCGCATAACTGCGACCTACAAATACGTAGACGAGACCGGCAACACGCTGTTCCAGGTCGTGCGCTTCGACCCGAAAGATTTTCGACAGCGACGGCCAATCGGGCAGGGCGGCTACGTTTGGAACCTCGATGGTGTGCGACTCGTCCTCTATCGGTTGCCGGAATTGGCTAGGGCAGTCGCATCCGGTCGCGACGTGTTCATCGTCGAAGGTGAGAAGGACGCCGACGCCTTGCATGCCATCGGCATTCCCGCGACGACTAATCCGATGGGGGCCGGTCACTGGCGGGATGAATATGCCGCCTTTTTACGCGGCGCCAATGTTGTGGTCGTGCAGGACAATGACCCTCAGGCAAAGACTCCAGCGGGCGATCTGCGCTTCCATGCCGATGGACGCCCGGTACTGCCGGGGCAGGATCATGCGCAAGATGTTGCACGCAGCCTTCACGGCATCGCCGCCCGGGTGCGGGTGCTCGATCTAGCGGCGTGCTGGTCGAAATGCCCGGACAAGGGTGATATTTCCGACTGGCTCGCTAACGGCGGCACCTCCGAGAAGCTGATGGCACTGTCTCATGCGACGCCCAATTGGAACGCGCCAGACGCCCCCATCGACTCTTGGCCTGTCATGCCGGAGCCCGCCTACCATGGCTTGGTCGGCGGCGTTGTTCGTACCATCGAGCCACACACCGAAGCCGACCCGAACGCTATCCTGATTCAATACCTTGTCGCAGTCGGGAATGCGATTGGCCGTGGTCGGTTCTTCCAGGTCGAAGGCGACCTGCATTTCCCAAAACTGTTTTGTGTTCTCGTCGGCCCCACCAGCAAAGGGCGGAAAGGGACATCCGCGGGGCGGGTTGCGCAGGTGATGAGGTACGCGGATCCAACTTGGGCGGAGCAGAGAAACCAGACAGGATTGGCCTCGGGCGAAGGCTTGATCCATCACGTCCGCGATCCCCTCACCGAGATCAGTAAGAAAGGCGTCGAAGAAGTGGTGGACGGGGGCGTCTCCGACAAACGACTGATGTTACAGGTCGAGGAATTTGCGAGCGCGCTTGCTGTGATGGGTCGCGCGGGCAACATCTTGTCGCCAGTCATTCGGGATGCATGGGGTCACAAAACCCTCCAGACGATGACGAAGAATTCCCCCGCGAAGGCAACGGGCTCGCACATCAGCATCGTCGCCCATATCACTGAGCAGGAGTTGCGCGGCGCACTCACCCGCATCGAGATGGGCAATGGTTTTGCCAACCGCTTCCTCTATCTCAAGGTAAAGCGCTCAAAATTCCTCCCGCATGGCGGGGACCTCGGCGAGCCGGAGATCGCCGATCTTGGCAAGCGGACTAGGCTCGCCATCGAAGCCGCGCGCAAGATCGGTCGGGTCACAATGACCAAGGAGGCGGCGACGGCATGGGCAATCGTTTACCCGAAGCTGTCGGCAGAGCAGCCAGGGATGATCGGCTCGATCATCGGCCGGGCGGAAGCGCAGGTGATCCGCCTCGCGCTCATTTACGCGCTGCTCGACAACAATACGCAGATCGAGAAGGTGCATCTCCAGGCCGGCCTCGCGGTCTGGGAGTTCTGCGAGGAAAGTGCTCGACAAATATTCGGGGATAGCCTTGGCGACCCCGTCGCCGACACCATCTTGGGAGCGCTGAGAGCGTCGGGGGCGGCCGGGAAGTCTCGCGCCGAGATCAGCGAGCTTTTCGGCCGACATCAGACCTCGACGCAGCTTCAAGCAGCATTGAACCTGCTGGTGCAATACGGCCGGGCGCGGTGGGAGACGCCAAGGACCGGCAAGGCCGTCCGCCCAACCGAGATGTGGTTCGCCACTGATGTGAGGCGGTGATGGGCAAATACCTCGACCTCATCGCGGCGAGCAGAAGTAGAAGCTGCGAAATAAGCGAAGTAAGTGCCCCCTGCGAAGCTGCTGCAAGCTGCGAAATAAGCGAAGTAAGTCGGGGTCAGGTACTTAATTCGCTTAATTCGCAGGTACAGCCCGCTCTCCGCGCTGGATTTCGCGTCGTATTACGCGCGCTGGATGCCCGTTGCCCGGACCGCGTCGAGGACAATGAGCGCTGGCGGCAAGCAGTGGCGGATGGGGAAACCTTCCTTGCGAAGTGGGGCGATCGGGCGCTTGCGCTTGGCTGGACGGCTCGTGACCTGTTCGGCTTGCACGCGGTCCCCGACAGTCCGGCGCCGAACTACCAGCGATTGAGCCGATACGACCAAACGGGGCTCATCTGGCTTTTACGGGGTAGGCCGGTGGTGGACCTCACTGCGAGCACGGCCGATATCGAGAGCCCCACTGGCGCCATCACCATCTATCGCAAGAACAAAAAGCCGGCATTTGGTCCGGTGGGCGACAGTCTCGACGATTTCATGTGAAAGCTTTGCGGACCGATTTAACTTTCATCGGCTTCGAGCCCGAGATCGTGCTCAATGGAAAAAGAAACACAGTCAGCACCTACCGAGGTGAGTGCCCGTTCGTCCTCTCCCGCTGCAAAACGTATGCGGAGCTACCGTAAGCGCCGTCGGGGCGGGATGCGGTTCGTCCAGATCGAGTTACACGTAACAGAAGTGGATACTCTCGTGGGGATGGGTCTTCTACGTGAGGAACAGCGCAATGATGCTGCGGCGCTGCAAACGGCAGTTTTGACCATCGTGTATCAGGCGCTCGAAGAAGCGACGGTGAGGCGAGGGGTGACGCATAACGCAATTTTGGGGGGAGGGGGTCAGTGAAACCTGAAGCATTAAAAGCATCGTGCCCGCCCGAGGCTGTGGAGCAACTTCTCGCGTCGGTTGCCATAGGCGTCCCGCAAGGCATCCCCCACCGGATCAGCGTAGGGGTCTCCGGCCTGTCCCGTTCTGGGGGTCAGCACAAATGCACGAATTGCGGACCCCCGGAGATCGTACGGGTACGACCGAAACGACCAAACCCCGCCGGCGGGAATGTCGGGAATTGTCGCTATCTGGGTGGATTTTCGGCTGGGGGAATGGGGGAATATTCAGCCTGTACAGCACCCCTCCCAGAAAATCACCCCCTCCCAGAAATTCACCCCCTCCCAGAAAATCACCCCCCTCCCAGAAATTCACCCCCTCCCAGAAAATCACCCCCCTCCCCCCCCCCAGAAAATCACCCCCCTCCCAGAATCATGGGGTCTCCCACAGCACTGATTCGCGCCGAAATACCCCGGGGGTCATGTGCAACTGTGCAACCGCGGACGGTCTTCACGCAATAAAACAGGCCGAAACGCATCCTAAAGTCAGAAATCGACCCTGATTTCTACCTCTGGAGCCGCTCGATCGAGATGTCCACGCACTCGGGGCAGGCCAGAGCCCAGACCCGCATCCATCACAGGTCTCGATCTCGATGCTCCGGGCGATCGGCCACCCGTGCTCGGGGCACTCGGCGTATGGCGGGTCTGGCCAATGGTGACCCCCTAGGAATCCTCCGCCATGGCCGGATTTGGTCCACCGGGGCCTGGGGAACGCTGCGTCGGTTCTCCCGATGGATCGCCACAAGGCAGGGGGGTGGAGCGCCTTCAGGACAGCTTTTGGGCTGCGGTCTTGACGAAGTCGACCTCCGTTCGCAGCACGTCGGCGAAGCTTGCTCCGCCTTCGTAGACGTCGTAGTGGCCGCCGGCGCTGCGGAACAATTCGGCCCCCCGTGCCTTGCGGGCGACTTCGAGCGCGGCCGGGACGGGCGCGATACTGTCTGCCTCGGGAACGACGAGCAGGAAGGGAACACGCACGGAGGAGGCGCGTCGTACCGGCCGACGCCAGGAGAAGCTGAGCAGCGACCGTGCTGCGACGCGGTCGTGCCATGGCGTCCCGTCCTTCGGGGTCATGAGCTTCTCCCCGAACGGGCCGTCCGGCGTGGCGCCGATGGACAAGTCCCCGGGCCTTCCGTGACCAGGGATGTAGATCGGCTGGCGGCCAAACAGGGAGCCGACGCGGTCGAGCAGGGCCAGTCCGAAGATTCGGGTCCCATCCTTGGGTTTGGACATCATCGCTGCGGCCAAGCCGTCGGTAAGTGGGGCCTGGGCGACGCTGCGGCCAGCCGATTGTCAGAGACAGCGAGTTCGAGGACGTGCATGCCGGCGAAGGACGTGCCCCACGCGATGATCTGACGCGGGTCGATGTAGGGCTGTTCAACTGCCCAGCCGATGACGGTGCTGTAGTCCGCGCGCTGGCGCGGGACGGACAGCACCTCGCGCGGCTGCCCGCCGGAGCCGCCAAAGTTGCGGTAGTCGAAGGCGATCGCGGCGAAGCCCTCCTCGCGGAAGCGTTCGGCGAACGGGGCCAGTCCTCCCGCCTTGATGCCGCCGATGCCGTGGGCCATTACCACGGCGGGGTGCGGGCCGCTGCCCTCGGGCAGGTAGACCCAAGCTTCGATCGCGTCACCCGACGACGTCGTGATCTGCACGGTGATGCGCATAGCGGAGGAGTTGTTGGGGATCGTCATGGTCATCGCCATCCAATCATTCCACCTGCTGACAGTGTCGTAGGTTCGGGTCAGGCCAACTTGTTTTCGCTAATTCGTCGGTGACGGATAACACGCGCAAGAGTTCCTTGGTCACCTCGATCCGCGCTGCAACAACCATTGATGCGGCGCCACTACTGTTGATCGCTTGAAAGCTCGCGACAAATGGTCGAAGAGCATGGCAGTCACGCCATTTATGTCCGAGCATGGCGCAGCGCAGCGCCTCGGCGCGCGCAATGCTGGCCATGTCCGCGGCGAGATGGATTAATCGCCGTTAACGGCGCTCTGGATGGGGCGCAGTTACCATTCCCGCCATTCGATTGGAATGACGTAGACACCGCACCGATTCCACTGGCCCAACCCCGCGCCGCCGAAGCACGCCTAGTCCCGAGTTCGTGTCCCTTGCCACGTTGGACGGCAGAAAGATACCGCCTCCTAGTGACCAAGGGGAAGCGCCTTCTCGACTGTTGAATTTCCGCAACACTCGGCAATTTTTTCATCTTGGGTCACGGCGCAGGCAGCATTTCTTGTTATGCTGTCACTCAAGAACAACACGGGGGGCCGTAGTCATGAATGAACTTCTTTCACTAAACCAGAACTGCCATGTTCAGTCATGGGCACTGGGGCAAGTACCGGAAGCTCTCAATTTGCACAAAAGAATTCTTCAAACTGAACGCGACCAGATAGCTGATGAGGACCGCATCGATGATGCCATTACGCGGGCTGAAAACGATATCGCCCGACTGCAACGACGACAGCTAAGTGCCGAACAATTGCAAGCAGCGATCATCGCTATTCGCGATAGGGCTGTTCTGATCGTCCGCGATGTGCGCAAGAACATACAACGACGCAGCCTTGATGCCGAGTGCATGCAAGAGTGTTTGAATGACGAGTTTCTTCGCCGACGCTCACGTTTTTCAAGAGATGATTTTGAAGACGAAACATTGCGCAGGAAGTTTCTCCGGCTCTTGGAGCGCACGCCTACATCTAGTCTCATCGAACATTTTTGCGATGCTGTGGAAGCGGAACACTTTGCTTGTGCCGAACTGATACGTTTCGAGTTTTGGTGCCGAGATGATCAAGCTGAGTTCAGGACGGATTTCGAGTCGATGGTAGAGAAGCTTTCACGCGATGATCCCGTGAAAATGCGAAAACGACTAACGAACATTTGCAAAGCAACCGAAAGAGTTGACGCGAGAGTAACGGAGCTACTTCAGGGAGTACGGCTAGTTCGCCCGCCAGAACTTAACATGAGCGCAGTAGCTTAGCAGGCACGCCACATCGCGTGGCAATCGTTTGTACAAATTCATCCACAGCAGCGCCTTCTGTATGTGCTAGGGGTTTATCGATGATCTCATATCCGCTCGCAAAACAATTGAAAGACACTGGATTTCCGCAAAGCGAACTCGCTCGCGCTCAACGAGAGGCAGGTTACGATTACGTGAGCTTGCCCACGCTCGCTGCCCTGATTGAAGCCTGCGGAGAAAGTTTCGGCGCTTTGGGTAGAGAGCCCGATTGTTGGCTAGCGTGTGAATACGTCTCTGAGCGCGGCGAATGGGAAAATGCCCATGAGGGCGAAACACCGGAAGACGCAGTGGCGCTGCTCTGGCTCTCGATAAATCAGAGAGCAGCGGAGGAAAGCGCCGCATTACCAGTTGATACGTCTTCCAACCGAACGCGCAAAATTCTTAGTTTATTCCAACGCCGTTAGACCTCAATTCACCCCTCGCCTTTTTTTCTCGACTGCTTCCGCCGAGCGCGGGTGCCCGTCGTGCACCGGGCAAGATGCGAGCGGGAGGTGCGGGCACGAGTGCTTCTGCACGACGGTACTCGATTGTCACGTCGGGCCGTCGCTGAAGCTTGCTTCCCTCAAAAGCCGCAGCGTGAGGTTGCGTCTCCGGCGCAAAGCTCTCCGCCGCATAGCTACTGAGGAATCCGATCACCGGCATCGCCGGCTGCTGCGCGCGCGCCGCAAGTGGCCACGCCGCCGCCGCGCCGCCGAGAAGCGTGATGAACTCGCGTCGTTTCAATTGATCGAATTGCATCCAATGCCCCCGTGAGCCGGGAGTGCATGGCAGAATATCAATTTGGAGCCAATCAGTCATCCGGGTCGCGTCTTGAAATGCGCACCAGCGAGACTAGGCTGAGCGTGTAGCCATCGGTCCATCAGCCGTCTGATACTGCATAGCAAGGAGTAAACCATGGCAAAGTTCAACCAATGGATGATCGACCCAAAAGACGCCGTGATGCTCTTGATCGATCATCAGAGTGGACTGTTCCAACTAGTCAGGGATATCGACCAGCCGACCCTTCGTGCTCACGTGTGCGCGCTGGCAAAAGTTGCCCGGCTCGCCAAAGTCCCGACCTTCACCACTGCCTCGGTCCCCGATGGGCCGAACGGCCCCCTGATCCCGGAGATTCACCAGTACAATCCCGACGCGGTTTACATCCCGCGTACCGGCCAAATAAACGCCTGGGATAACCCGAAATGGGTTGAAGCCATCGAGAAGACGGGGCGCAAGACGCTTCTTATAGCTGGCACGCTCACGAGCGTTTGCATGGCATTCCCTACGCTCAAAGCGCTTGTCGCTGGATACAAGGTCTTTTGCATCATCGACGCCTCTGGCAACTGGTCTCAAATGGCGACCGACATCACGACTGCGCGGGTCGTGCAAGCCGGTGCAATGCCAATTGACACCTACGCCGTGCTCGCCGAACTGATGAGTACGTGGAACCGTCCCGACGCAATGGAGTTCGCTGGGGTCATGGTTGACCACATTGTACCGCCCTACCGCGCACTGATGGAAAGCTACGACAAAGCGCAGAGTGTGCAGAAGACCGGCCATGAAACCAAATTGGACAAGCTTGAGCCCACTCTGGCGCCGAAGTGATCCCAGCACAGATTGCCCCCACGATCTCGACGCGGCGCATGGAACCAGCGCCGCGTTTCGACCTGACGGCGAGACCGACGGCATGTCGGGTTTTGCTGCGGACATTGGTCCGCGCGAGCAATCGTTGGTCAAGCCGTCCAACACTGCTTAGGCCGCCTACCACCCAATGGCGAGCAGCCTGGGACTGCATCAGCTAGTTGCCCACGGCAATGATTTCACCATATCCTTCGCCGCTGATCTGCTTTGCCCCGGGGCTGGCCGTGACCGAACTGTTGGAGTTGCTCCGCGTTCTGGCGATTGCCATTGCGATTTGCATCGTGCTCGCGGTGATACTTCGTCTGTTTTAGAGCCGGCCCCGGTTTTTTTGCCGCCATAGCCGGCGCTTCGCTGCGAGCCTGTCCCGACGAGGCTTGTCCGCGAGCCACTCGGCCGCGAGAACGTGCTTCGAGAACAGCAGCACCTTTCGGACCCCTCTGCGCGTGTGCGCGGCGAGGATCTGATACTGCTCGGGCGAAAGCACGCGCAGCCGCTTCGCGAACGCGGGCGAGCCTTCCCATGCGTAGCTGAGGCCATTCCGCTCGGCGTACTCGTAAACCGCTTCCTGGTGCTCGAATGTCTCTGGGTGCATCGGCCCTCCGTTGCGCTCTGTTCTCTCAACCCGGCCCGGGGCAAGGAACAGGGGTCGTTTTTTCGACCTTCACGGATACCAGTTTCAGATCAGTGGATTGTGGGTGCTTCGGTGAGCCCTTGTCAGGCATCCGCTGCCATCGCCGGACCTCGTGCTTGATGACCTCACGAGATTCGTGAGGCTCTTCTGCCCCGCCCTTCGTTAAAACGCGAGACTGTGCAAGGTTTATTGTGCACGCTGTTCTCAGCAGTCGTGGCGGCCATCATCGGGGGGGCTGGAAACCTCCGGCCGGCACGTCGCCGATCGGATCATCTGGTGAATTATCGCGATCTGGTGGAGCCTACTCCCGAAGTCGCACAGCCCATGCCCGGCCGCTCCTTGACCGCCACAAACGATTCCGCGATCGACTTCGCATCGGACACAAGCCACCGGCGAACGTCAGCAGCAGATCCGCCAGCCTATGATGCGGTAATACGTACGCTGTACGCGGGGACTCACTGCACTCGCCGGTTACCGTAACGACAGTGAGTGCGCAACCGTAGAGCAATCATGCGTCGGCTCTCGGTCTTTAAATACCGCAGCGGGTACGAGTTGTGGGGTTTGTGCAACGATCACTTATTATTTCACCAAAGCCATAGTGCGGGACCGATTTTTTGCTCCCTGTCACGTAGGGACAACGTGCAAGGGACCCGGCATGAGTATCTTGAATCCTGACGAAAAAATGGACGACTAGTGCGCGATTGCGTCGTGCGACTTGCCGACCGCGTTGATGATAGGGTGCTTCGCGAGCGACTTCTGCAAATGGCCCGCTAATGGAAGGCGGCGGTTTGCCGGAGTTGGTTTCATAGGAATGGACGCCAAAGGGTCTGTGAACTCATCTCTGAAGATTTCCGATTTATTCTTTCGTCACGAGGGCGACCATGCTTAGACGATCCGCGGTTATTTTCATTATCACAAACATTTTAAGCGTTACCCTTACACTGGCACAAGAAGCTCCAATTCCCGGCACTACGGTGGCACAGAAGGCGGTGCTCTTCGAGGAGGACTTCGCTGATCCGGTGGGAAAGCGTTTCGCCGGTTCGGTAATCTGGCGGACCGAAACCGTGACGCGTGCTGGACAGCCACCCGAGCTTGCGATCCGCGCGGAGGTCGAAGTGCCGCATAAGCTTGCCATGACCTGGTGGCTCCGCCGCAATACCGACAAGGGACTGCCGGCGACCCATACGGTCGAGATCATGTTCAAGCTGCCGGCTACCTCGGGCGGCAGCATTTCCAGCGTTCCAGGCATCCTCATGAAGCAAGCGGAACAGACGAGCGGCGTGCTGCTTGCCGGGTCGCCAGTGAAAGTCACCGACGGCTTCTTCCGGGTTGACCTTTCCAGTGTCGATGCCGACAAGAAACGCAATCTTCAGGACCTCAAGAATCGCTCCTGGTTCGATATCCCGATGCGCTATAACAACAATCACCGCGGAATCATTGCCATAGAAAAAGGCACCCCCGGCGACCGCGTGTTTAGCGAAGCCTTCGCTGCGTGGGAACCGCAAAAGTCCTTGCGTTGAACAACCTTTTGGCTGCTTAAACGAGGAGCCTCAGCGTCTTTGCCTAAAGGTTCCTGTTGCCTAGTACGCACCAGGGAACCGAGGATTGAGCGGAAGGTCATAGATGGCCTTGGCCAAATACTGAGCGCTCGGATTCTAATGTAATGGGTGTTCCCACGGATCTGCCGGCGTGGCAGTAGCAGTTCGACATTCCCGGGAGTGCGTCGGGCCAATGTCGGAGAAGCGCCGATCTCGGCACCGATACCGACCCGTTCATGCTCCACATCTATGCCGCACATCTATGCCGCGTTCGCCGAGAAGGAGCGCCGCATGATCGGCATCAGGACGAAGTAACCTGATGCCGCACGCTTGAGCAGCGTTTGAAGCTCGCTCAGGAAAAGGAAGCCACTCCCAAACCTGGGGTCCTAAGTCTTCAAGCTGAACTGGTTGAGATCAAAGCTCAGGATCGCAAAGATTGAACATCGAGGTCCCGCAGCCCCTCCACGAAGGCTTGGGTCCGTGGCGCGAAAGACATAGGCGTACCCAACAGAAGGACGCCGATACGAGGCACTCTGGATAGCTGCTGCGCACGCGCCGCGAACGGATGAGCTGGGTGCGCTTTTCACAGGTTAAGCACCCTTGAACCCATCGCCTTGTCCCCGTTATGTCCGACGCGTTCTGCTGGGGATGCCCCAAATTTTGTTGAAGTAGGCGAAGCAGGCATCGCCGTGGATGTGCGCGTATCTCGGCGGAGAAACCTGCTGCAGCTCAACGAGCGCGACCGGGTCGGCCCTTGAATGCCGACTGTTCGGCGTTCCGATCGAGCCGGAGGAAACTAGCATTGTCTTGGACGCAAGCTGCGGGACATAGCGTTGAGCGCCGCCTCATGCTTAACAGCTCCCCTACCCGCGACCTCGACCAAACCAGCAAGGCCTGAACTATTTGCGCACTGTCGGTTTGGCCGAGAGCGATGAGGAGGCGAGCTGATGGCCAGACCTAAGCCGCGCCTACCCGCCATATACCACTGTTGAGGAGCCCCCCCGCCGTAGCGGCGAATATTCTCAACCAGTGAAGCCGGGAGAGGCACTGGAAGGCCATCTAAACCTTCATGGGCTGCCTCTAAGCGACAATAGAAATTCGCGCTGATCGCAGCGGAATTTGTGGGTTGTCGGTGTCCAGCTTCTGTGTCCGAACACGTGGGCGGGCGAAAGCGGGCGTGGCTGGCATCTATAACCGTTCGCTCTTACACTGCGGAGAAGCGCGCGGCGCTCGATCTCTGGGCAAAGCCACATTCAAACCCTGCTGGCCGATGCCGGCGACATCACGGCCTAGGATCAAGGCCATCCGGTCCCTCCCAGGAGACAAGCATGAGGAAACGCGGTCTGTGCACTGTTTTCGCGCTCGCCTTGGGCAGTCTGTCCTCCGCTCCGGCGCTGTCGGCCGGGCCCACCGGCTGGGGCGACTATTCCTGCCTGGCCATCACGGCCTTCCCGGCCAACATCTCGTCCCCCGGTGTGTACTGCCTGAGCTACAAGTACATCGATTTCCCCATGACCGACAAATTCAATCCCGGCGTCCTCGGCAACATCTCCGCTCTCATCTACATCACTTCGGACAATGTCGTCCTGGATTTGAACGGAACCACCCTGGACGGGACGCCCCCCGATCCGGCAACCGCCGGAATCACGTACGGCGTCTTCGCCAACAACAACAAAACGAACCTCATAAGGAACGTCACCGTGCGCAACGGTACCATCAAGGGCTTCGGCGTCGGCGTGTCCCTGTACGGCATCGGCATCCCGGGGAACCCGTCCGACATGCGGCCCAGCAGCGGCCACCTGGTGGAGAGCATCCGCGCTCTCGGGAACAGGAGCATCGGGATCGAGGTGATCGGGCACGACTCCGTGATCCGGGGCAACTACGTGGCGGGCACAGCTCTCGGCGGTCAGGGCATTCGCGCCGTGGGAGCGGGCGCGCACGTCGTGGACAACGACATCCATAACACCAACATCGGCATCGATATGGAATCCTTCGGCAGCGGCATCGCCGCAAACAATCGTATCTCCCACGCCAGCTTCGGCATATCGGGATCGGGCGTCTGGGGGAAGTATCGGGACAACATCACCACGGAGGTGACTTCGCCCTATACCGGAGGCACCAACATCGGAAACAACAACTGATCAGCACCTGTCCACGGCGAACGGTGCCTGTAGCGGTGCTATGGAGGTGCCACCAACTGACAGATAGGGGGCAAGTCGATTGCACTACTGAGACCCCAGGCATTTCAGTCGCATAAAAGAAAAAAGACTTGGCACCCTTGCCCTGATGTCCTTGCCGACCAATACAGATCGCCATCGGCAACATCGTGGCGAGCGGAAACCCATGCAGCTTACACTCGGACAAGCCTCGAATCAGGTCGGCGTTTCCAAGCCGACCTTGAGAAAGGCCATTTCGACGGGAAAGCTTTCAGCGACCAGACGGGAGGATGGATCGTTCGCGATCGATCCCTCTGAGCTGTGCCGCTATGTCGAGGCAAATGGCCATCGCTTCCATCCGGCAATAGGCAACGGTTCGCGCGTGGAAACTCCCCCGGATACCCCGGCAGCCCATGCCGCTGCCGTCCAGCTGGCCCCGGCCTGACCGTCCAGACGGCCATGCTCAGGGAGCAGCTCGCCGACGCGCGCCGCGATCGTGATGACGCCAGACAGGAGCGCGATCACTGGCGCGATCAGGCGCAGCGGCTCGCCTTGCCCAAGCCGATCGAGCCCGAACAGACATGGTGGCGATGGCTGCGCTCGACGGGGTGAGCGGCTTGCTCAGCAACTTCCGCCGCTACAGGGCTCGGCTATGACGGGCGTCAGGGTCCTCTGTCGCGCGGCTGTCGGGGATCGCGCAGTTGCCGGAGGAGCACGCGCGCGGGGGTCCCTTTATTGGGACCAATTTGCTGCTCGCGCGTTAAACATGCGCCGGAAATGCCTCCGACGCAGCACGGACGAGCAGAACGTGATTCTGGCCCCCGATCGCAACATTTGGCGCTTGGAGCGCGCCGAACGGGCTGCCGTGCTGATCGATGCAGCGCGTTATTTCGGCGCATTGCGTGAGACGCTGATCAAGGCGCGATCGAGCGTATTCGTCATCGGCTGGGACCTCGACAGCAGGACCCGACTTGTCGGGGAGAGCGGACGGCCGACCGACCATTACCCAGAAACCTTCGTGCATTTCCTCACCGCATTGGTTCATGAGCGACCGCAGCTCTTGGTGCACCTCCTGGTGTGGGACTATTCGATGCTCTATGCGCTCGAGCGCGAACCCTTTCCGATGGTCTCGCTCGGCTGGCGCACGCCGCGACGTATTCGCTACTGCCTCGATGATGATCTTCCTCCCGGTGCATCGCACCACCAGAAGGTTGTCGTGGTGGACGATGCCGTCGCCTTTTGCGGCGGATTGGATATCACCATTCGACGCTGGGATACCGCCGAGCATCGCCTCGATGATTCCCGGCGGATCGATCCAACCGGAGCGCGCTATCGCCCCTTCCACGACGTTCAAGCGGTCGTGGACGGGAAAGCGGCACTTGCGCTGGCGCAACTGGCTCGCGAGCGCTGGGCGCGGGCGGCATGTGCCGGCGCACCCCCTGTGCGCCCCGTCGGCGATCCCTGGCCGGACACGGTCAGGCCCGACTTCAGCGCAATCGACATCGGCATCGCACGCACTTTGCCAGCTACCGAGGAGACGGACGAGATCCGCGAGGTCGAAGCACTTTTCTTCGATGCGATCGATCATGCCACGCGTGCCATCTACATCGAGAATCAGTTCGTGACCGCTACCCGGATCGCGGAGCGCCTGGCCAGGCGCATGCGTGCGCAACCCGCGCTCGAAGTCGTCGTGGTCGTGCCCAAGGCGCACCATTCCTGGTTGGAAGCTCAGGTCATGCGAACGGGCCGTAGCCGTTTCATGCAAATTCTCGAAGCGGCAGGTGTGCTCGACCGCGTCGCCTTGGTCAGTCCGCACGTGAGTGAGGGCGAAAGTGACCTTGATGTCATGGTGCACTCCAAGGTCATGATCGTGGACGACGTGTTGTTGCATGTAGGCTCGGCAAATTTGAACAACCGCTCAATCGGGCTCGACACCGAATGCGATCTTGCCATCGAGGCCGAGACGGCCGATGAACGTCGCAGGGTGCGATGGATGCGCGATCGCCTGCTCGGCCACCACTGCGGGGTCGGTGCCGATGACATTTCGGCTTCGCTTGCGCAAACCGGATCGCTCATCAAGACCGCACTCGCGCTCAGTCGTGGCGGACATCACCTGGAGCCGGTGGATGAAGGCGGCATCGAAGCCTTCGCCTCGTCCGCCCTCGAAATCATCGCCGACCCGGAGCGGCCGATCCCGCCGCCTGCCTTCCTGCAAAATATTGTCGGTGCGCGGCCGCGGGCACGCCCGCTGCGCCGGCTCGCCAAGATCATCGCCGTTGGGATCGTGATCGTGGCATTGATGCTCGCCTGGCACTTTACGCCGCTCTCTGCACTTGCCCATCCCGACGCTATTCGGCAGTGGCTATCCGCGATTGCGGATATTCCAGCAGCACCCTTGATCATGCTTGCGATTTTCGTCATCGGCGGCCTCGTGATGTTTCCGGTGCTGCTCTTGATCGCTGCGACCGCAGCTGCATTCGGTCCATGGCTCGGTTTTGCTTATGCCGCCATCGGCGCAATCGCGAGCGCAATCGTGACGTATGGCGTCGGTGCCGCTCTTGGGCGCGATGCGCTGGAAAATGTTTTTGGTCCGCGGCTCAACCGCGTGCGCCGGAGCATCGTCGAGCGCGGCCTGTTGACGGTTGCGGCGGTGCAACTCGTCCCGATCGCGCCGTTCACCATCGTCAATCTGGTAGCTGGCGCGAGCAACATCCGTTTCGTCGATTATATGCTCGGCACGATGCTTGGAATGGCGCCGGGAATTACCATGATGTCCGCGCTCGGCTATCAGATATGGAGCATCGTGATGGAGCCGACATTGACCAACGTGATGATATTCCTCTTGGCAGTGATCGCCTGGCTGGCCGTCTCGCTCGGAGCACAGGCGCTGATCCTGCGCTGGCGGAGAGGCGGCAATTGACAGGCAGTGGCGCGACAGCCCGCGTGATGACGTGGAACATCCATGGCGGGCTGGGTACCGACCGCCGTTTCGATCTCACCCGGGTAGTGCAGACGATCACGCGCCATCATCCGGACGTGGTCGCGCTGCAGGAGGTCGATTCCCGGCGAACAATCGCGCCCGCCAGCTCAGCTTTCGCAGTGCTGCGCGAGGCCGTCGGGGAGCACGGCGTGGAAGCAAAATCGATTGTCGCTCCGGACGGCGAATACGGGCAGATGGTGCTGAGCCGCTGGCCGTTGGGCGCGATCCATATTCACGATATCACGCATGCCAAGCGCGAGCCGCGGCGCGCCATCGAAGTCGAAGTCATCGCCCCCGCCGGGACCTTCCGTCTGGTCGCCGCGCATTTTGGCTTAAGTCTGCGGGAGCGCAGGCAGCAAGCGCGCCGGTTGGTGGCGATCGCTCGCCGCCATCCGACGACAACGGTGATGCTCGGTGATTTCAATGAATGGTTCTGGCCGGCTTCGCTGCGGGGCGCGCTAGGACGCGAGCTTCCCGCACGCACGCAACATGCTACGTTTCCATCCTGGTATCCCCTGTTCCGCCTCGACCGGATTTTCTGCTGGCCGGCGGGCGCAATGCGCACGAGCTTCGTCGACCGCGGCGCGCGGCGCGCCTCCGATCATCTGCCGGTCTTCGCCGACGTCGTCATCGGCTGAGCAGCGGTGCTGCCGAACACGACATAGCCGAGCATGATGGCCCTGACGATGAGCGTATATTGATAGGGCGACAGCACGCCGAACAACGACATCAGCGCAAAGTCGCCCACCGAGGCCATCATCCACGCAAGCGGCGCAGTCACGGCTCCGAACAACAGTAGGAGAGGGCGAGCGATCTTGCGCGCTTGTGCACGGATGCTCGCCCATCGCTCGGACCCTTCACATGTCGTGGATATGGGGAAACACCATGGTGGGGAGGTCGGAATTCTGGCCGGACCCGACTAGTGGCCGAACGGGACCTCCATGTGGAAGGGGGTCATGGTCGACCCTGGAGGTGGCCAAGGCCACACCATCGATGCAACCGCCGTCGCCTCCACAGCTCTCGCTCGTTCGAGCGAATGATACGCAGCGCCAATTACAGTCCAGCGAATGATACCAGCTATCGCTGCAAGCCCGACAGCGCCGCCGGGGCCAATTCGCTTGACTAGCGCCGGACCGATCAAAAAGAATACGGCAGTCCCACCGGATTGCCGTCCTCATCTGGCTCGGGTCCGGCCACGCCAGTTGATGGCAACGGCGATGTCGGCGGGCGAATGGGCCAGAGCCCCTTGCGCCATGGCCTGGGCCACCTCGGCGCAGACCGCTCCTGAGCTGCGTCCGAAGTAGGCGTTAGCTCCAATATGGCGGGACCTTGTAATAGTCGTAGACCTTGCGGCCCTGATCCCTGTCCCAACTCCACTCGGTATCGCCGTACTTGGGGGCGCCTTTGAGCTCCTGATCGGAAATGTTGACCTCGTAGCCGCCGAGCTTCTCGTTATAAGTCAGTCGCGTCCAAGGTACTGGGTAATGGTCGTGACCCATGCCGAGGAAGCCGCCGAAGCTCATGACCGCGTAAGCTACCTTGCCGCTACGCTTTTCCAGCATGATGCGTTCGATTTCACCGATCTTCTCGCCGTTCGATCGGTAAACATTGGTGCCTTCGACCTTGTCACTGCCAATAAGGTCATGAGTCTCGCGCTGTTCGTGATTGCCGGCCATTGATGTTGCCATTGGGGACGCTCCTCTGATCGCGGATATAGCGTTCGAGTAGACAATTTCGGGCGCGCTGGAGAGTTCCAAGAACTACCTACGGCGCGCCAAGGCTTTGGGCGCACGGAGGCTTTTATTCCCCTGCGATAAAGAGCGGAAGGAGCGCTGGAGGAAAGCGCGATGCTGCTTCCACCGCCGTCCGTTCTTCAGGACGCTGGTGCATGCGAACCGGCGGGGGCCCCTCATCCCAGTCGAGTTTTGCTAGGACATAGCCGCTGTCCCGCAACATCAGCCTACAAGCCAAACGGGTAGATATCGGGCACGCCGGCCCTGGCGTGCTCCGGTCCGAGAGCGTCAGGTTGCCGCGCGTCGAGCGAGGGCTAGCCCCCGACGCCATGCGGAACGAAAGTTCCCCGCGCGCATTCTAAAGGCGAGACGTAACCGGAGTTATGGATATGGTGGAGAATCGTGGCACTAGCGAAAATTTGGATCGTACCTTGAACGACATGAAGAAACAGGCGCAAGGCGTGGCCAAAGACGTGAAAGGGGCGGCGCGGGATGTGTACGGACAGGCGCGCGAGAGCGCTGCCGACGTTGCCGAGAGCGCCACGGACGCTCTCTCGAAAACGGCCAGTTCGTTCGAACGGGCATTGCGCAGGACCATCGAAGAGCAGCCTTATACCGCCCTGCTAATTGGCATTGGTATTGGCTGGTTTCTCGGTCGAACTCATCGACCGTTCTAAAACTTGAACTTGCATTTTGTTTTAGGCGTGGTCGAGCGGGCGCTGGTGGTTGCAGCGGCCAATCAATGCCTCTCGGCTGAAAGGGGAAAACTGAGCAAGCTCAGCCGCGAGGCGAGTTGGATAGTTTTTCGAAGGAGAGCTGGCACCCGCGCCGGCTGTCGACGATCCTCGCCATTCCGATCCGCTGAACCAACAATTCGTCCGAAGCTTTGGAGGTCGGCTGCCGGCGGAATAAGATGCGCAGCGCGACCTTGCGTACCGTGCTGCTTTTCACGGTAAGCCACTTCCCAACCGCCCCCTTCAATCGTGCAACGTGCGCTATCTTCGCCGCTTTCCGTGGCGATCGTGCTTCTTGCGGCGCTGACACGTTGGGGCAATCGGCGCGGGCCGTGCGGCAATGGTTTCGATGCAAAGTAGGGTACGCGTCGCGCTCTCCGGTGGCGTACTCCCCGCCTTTCTTCCTGCGGCGGGGCTCCCATGCCCGCCTAGTTCCTTTTCTTGGGCCCGTGATGCCACCGGAGAGGACGGAAAGGCGGTCCATTTGGCAAAATGGGCGCGCCCGCCGTCCGGTTCTTTCAATTCAACGGGCGTTGGCCTCCGGACCCGTTCGCGGCATATAGCTTGGTGGGTCAGCTTTCCGCCTGGAGAGAAGCACCGGGCCGACTTTTCCGGCCCCTTCAACCGTGCAACCGTGCGCTATCTTCGCCGCTTTCCGTGGCGAGCTTCTTGCGGACGGTTACACGCTTTCGAGTTCGAACTTCGGGAAGATAATGCCTGAAGGCTTCGGCAAAATGCTCAACGCGATAGCCGCGTTCGGTTTTGCGACCGCGATGGATGTAAGTGGGATGAATATCGTACGGATCGAGCAGCAGCGCAATTTCGCGCTGGCTAATTGGGTGGCCGCGACTGCGGAAATCAATCCATTCGTTGCTCGGGTCGGCAATGAGCAGCTTGAGCACACTTCCTCGTACTTGACGCTGCGCCACAGACGCTCGACGAACACGTTGTCCCGCCATGCGCCCTTGCCATCCATGCTGATCGCAATGCCATTGTTGGCAAGCATTCCGGTGAAAGCCGAGCCCGTGAACTGCGAGCCCTGGTCGGTATTGAAGATGTCCGGCTTGCCGTGACGAGCCACGCACGGTTGCACGTTGAAGGGGGCCGGAAAAGTCGGCCCGGTGCTTCTCTCCAGGCGGAAAGCTGACCCACCAAGCTATATGCCGCGAACGGGTCTGGAGGCCAACGCCCGTTGAATTGAAAGAACCGGACGGCGGGCGCGCGATCCGCGTGCTGGCGATTGCCATTGCGATTTGCATCGTGCTCGCGGTGATACTTCGTCTGCTTTAGAGCCGACCTCGGTTTTTTTGCCGCCATAGCCGGCGCTTCGCTGCGAGCTTGTCCCGACGAGGCTTGTCCGCGAGCCATTCGGCCCTGATGATCTCCTGCGAGAACAGCAACACCTTCCTGATGCCGAAGGGAGTGTGCACGGCGATGATGCTGTACTGCTCGGGGGACAGCGTGCGCTTGCGCTTCACGAACGCAGGCGTGCCTTCCCATACGTATGCGAGGCCGTGCTGCTCGGCGTAGTCATGAACCACTGCGGAATGCGGGAATTATGCTGCTCGCGCGTGCCGGCAGGCGCGCGATGAAGTAGCTGGCTCGCTCATTGAGGTGACTTTCGCGTCAGCCAAAGGCCGGGGAAGACTAGCCGCAAAACGGTGTTTCTGCGACAGTAGTAGCATGAACCGCGCAATACCGTCTCCAGCCGTCTCAGTGCAATAGTCACGACGAAGTCAAGGTGAATAATGGCGTTCGATTTCTCATCACTCATTTGGATATTCTTTGCGATCATGGTGCTGCAGCCTTTATTCACGGGGCGATGGTATACCCTAAGACGTGCACAGGCGATCCGCGCAATTGAAAGGTCACACGGATCGCGTGTTATCACGATGATTTATCGGCAGGAGAAGCGCAGCCTTTTTGGCTTTGCCGTCACTCGGCACATCGATTTGGAAGCTGCCCAAACGATCATTGCAGCGATCAAAGAAACGCCTGAGGAAATACCGATCGATCTCGTGATCCACACCCCCGGTGGCCTCGTGCTGGCAGCGATGCAGATCGCCCGTGCGGTGGAAGCTCATAAGGCCAAAGTAACCGTCTATGTTCCTGTCTATGCCATGTCTGGCGGAACACTGATTGCACTCGCCGCTGATGAGATCGTGCTGGGCGAGTTCTCAGTACTTGGTCCGATCGATCCGCAGATTGCAGGACTTCCGGCCGCGAGCATCGTAAAAGCTCGCAAACTCGAAGCCCATCGAGGCCGTCTTTGACCTTACGCTGGTGCTTGCTGACGTGGCCGAGAAAGCTCTCGCTCAGGTCAAGCGAGGGGCTGTAGAGCTATTGACACCACGGATGGAACAGGCGGCAGCGGAAGCGCTTGCGGCTAAGCTTGCGGGTGGACATTGGACGCACGATTATGCCCTTACGGCCACTGAAGCGTGCGCGCTCGGGCTCCCCGTGAGAGTGGGAATGCCACAAGAGGTACTGGCGCTGATGAAACTGTATCCACAGCCAATTCAGCAATCCGGCGTCGAGTACCTTCCCATTGACATCCCGCGGCAGCGCCGAGTTTGACAGTTGTCACTTTCAAAATCTCGCAATCCCGAGCGGCCCGGAAGCCAAAGCATCGAAATTGCGCTCCACCGCGAGCGCGATACAGATGGCAATACTGAGCGCGAGGACGCGGAACGTCTCCAGCAACAATTGCCATCCGAGCCAAATCACGGCAACAGTCTCCTAGCTCGGATGTCTCGCTCTTGCGAGTGACCATCGGCCCCAATCCTCCTCCGCCTCTCGTTTCACCGCTGGCGCATTCGGATTCTTGCTCTTGATCCAATGCAGCGACCGGCCGGAACTGTAGCGCGAATCCTTGCGCTTCGACACGATACCCTCAAGGCCGAGCTTGCAGGCATGCTGGAATACGGTCGGACCGTCCACCTCCTCCATATGATCGTTGAACCGTATCCCCGGCGTCGGGCGTGTGAGCAAACTCGCGAGCGTGCGCTTTCGCACGACGAGCGGATCCCGTCGCATATCCTCCTCGTTAAGCTCGATCAGGGTCATGGTGCCGATACCGGATGCGGTCGAAGCGCGCGATGCCGTCGTCACCGCAGGCCACCGCTTCCCCGTCAATGATGCAGGACCGCGAGCGCAACCGTGCCAGTGCCTCGACAATGAGCGGAAATCGATAGGTCAGGTCATTGCCGGGACGGCTATAGAGCTTCACCCGCTTGCCGATCTTGCGCGCGATGACCCGGAAGCCATCATGTTTGATTTCGTGCAACCAAACGTCGCCGGATGGCGGTATAGGTGCCGATGTAGGAAGGCAGGGCGGAATGAATCCCGCCGACAAGGTACGTGGAAGTAGCATGATGGCATAGATAGAGGTGAGCCTAGGGGGGAGTTCGAGGGGTTCATCCTGCTGGCGAGCCTCCGCGCGCGTCGCAGGCGAGCCGTACACGACGAGGACGTTCCCCGGCAGCAAGGCAAGTTCGAGCGCGGCTTGCCGCAATCGATCGAAATTGCCCTCCGCGGTACGGTATTCGATGGCAATGTTCTGGCCCTCGACACAGCCAAGATCGCGGAGACCCTGCCGGAAGTGATCCCAGATCGGCGTATCATCGATAATGCCGATGCGCGGAATCATCTTAACGCCCGCCTGCTGTGCCCGTCCCGGGAGCGACCAAGTAGCAGCCACGCAGCCGAGGCCGTTCACAGAATCAAGAGCAGACAGCAACACCCCCCGCGCAGCCCGTTTCACGAGCGATGCTGGACCGGGTTGCGACACAGAGTTGCAAGTCGTGATTTACAACTCTGGTAGATAGGTCTGGCGCGTATACCAAGGAACCGAGGTGATGCCGATCAATTGCCCCGCGCTAAGGCGCGCTGTGCTCATTCCACCCGCGCAGCACGTCGAGGAAATCTTCCCATTCTTCGATTGAGGCGTCTCGTTAACGGAATAACGGGGTTCCTTAGCGGCTCTCCATCCCTCACCGCTGAACGAAGAAGAAGTCCTCGCGTGCGGGCAGCGAGCCATAGGTGTAGGGTTCCTGGCGACCGGCGGTGGCTTCCATCACATCGTCCCGCACCAAGCGGAACAGTTTGTTGATCTCGACACCGGGAGTCGCAATGCGCTGCACGAGCGCGATGGCGAATGGACTGCTCGCTCCGTCGCCGTCTAGCGCCGTTTGCCCGTGTTTAGCCGAGTAAACAACCAGCGTCGCGCCTGAGACAGTGGCCCTCCCGAGACCTCGGCCAATGGAGCGGGTGGCTATTGCTGCGCCCGCAGTATCCGCGCGAGCGACAGCGTCAGGCGGTGCGGTTCGCCGCATTTGTGGTACGAACGGACTGCCGCGGCAGGCGTCGAGCACGATAATCCGTAGTTTCTTTGCTTGCTCGACCGACGCCAACACCTGATCGAGCGGCACGGTCTCGAACTGCACATCCCGGTCGACTGCGAGCTTTGCCTCGACCGGGATCAGATAATTTACACCCCCAACCTCGATCCCATGGCCGGCGTAATAGATCATCGCCCAGTCGGCTTTCTCGGCTTCATCAGCGAATCGACGCAGCGCATCGGCGAGAGATTTCACGGGTTGCATCATTAAGGAGTGTTACTGTGTCGAAACCAGTGGCTCGCAAGGTTGCGGATACGGCTTTTGCATCCCGCCTAGGATTCTGCAATTCGGCGACGGTTCTGTAGGCAGAATTGCCGATGACGAGCGCGACGCGGCGCCCCTGGTTAGCGGCAGGAACTGACGCTACTACAGGCGCAGCGACTGTCGGCGTGGGGATCGATGCCGCGTTTGCAATTGCAGGTGCCGCCGGGATCGCCGGCTGCGGCGCACCGGAGTTGAAGGCCGCGAGGCGGGCACGGGCGGTGTCAAAAGCAGGCGTAGCGGTGGACACGTCCCGAAGACCCGGAAGTGTCAGCGCCTTCTCAAAGTCGGCACGCGCAGCCGCGAGTTCACCCTTTTTTTCATAAGCAAGCCCACGGCCGACATACGCCGCCACGAATTCCGGATACTGGCGAAGGGCTTCGTTAAAATCGGCAATTGCGCGATCGATCTCACCTTTGTAACGCCATGTGTCCCCTCGTTGCGTGTAAACCAAGGGTCCCTTGGAATTGTACTTAAGCGCCGTGTCCAGATCGGCGATGGATCGGATAAGGTCTCCTTTCAGCCTCCAAGCCTCGCCTCGATTGGCATAGGCGAGCGCCTCCTTCGGGTCGAGACGGATCGCTGTGTCATAGTCCATCAATGCCCGATCAAAATCTCCCTTGTCCTTCCACAGAAGCGCACGGTTGTTGTAGGCGCCAGAATATTTCGGGTTGAGTGAAATTGCTTGGTTATGATCGGCCAAAGCGCGATCAAGATCACCTTTGTCACGCCAAGCCTCACCGCGATTGCTATAGGCCACGGCATATTTTGGAGAAATTCGGATCGCCTCGTTGTAGTCGGCGATGGCGCGATCCAAGTCGGCCTTGTTATGGAAGTGGCGACCACGGTTACTGTATGATATCGCGAGATTGGCCCCCTTCCACTTGCCAGAAAGAATTTGTCGGGTGCAAGCGGCTATCTTCTCGTCAACTTCTGTAATAGTTAGACCGCGGGTCGAGGTGTTACAAGCTTTCTGATCCTCGGCAAAGCCTGCTTCAGCAGACGATGTAGCAATGCCGATGAGTACAGCCAGAGACGACGAAAACAATATCAAGCAGCGCATAGGTGCTCCCTGCGGTCGCAATAGCCTCAGTCGATTGGTCGCAGCAACTATACGGTGGTTCAAACAATCTGACGAGTAGGTGCCGGGAGAAGCGGCCACCGCGATTGCGGCGCGATACGGAGGCAGACGCGCGCAAGCGTGCAATCGTCGACGACCACGATTTGCTGCGGCCGGCAAAGAAATACGCAAACTAATGCGCTTTATAGTAGTGCGCTTACATGGGCGCATTTAGGCAAAGTATGCCGGCACATTACGGAAAATTCGTCGCATATTTCCGGGTCAGCACCGATAGGCAGGGCAAATCGGGGCTTGGCCTTGAGGCACAACGGGAAGCGGTGCTGAACTACTTAGATGGGGGGCGGTGGACCCTCATTGCCGAGTTCACCGAGATCGAGAGCGGAAAACGAAATGACAGGCCCGAATTGGAGAAGGCACTTGCATCCTGCAAGAAACAGAAAGCCAAACTGGTCATTGCCAAGCTCGACCGACTTTCGCGGAATTTTGCATTCATCGCAGCGCTGATGGACTCCGGTGTGGAGTTCATCGCAGTTGATAACCCGCACGCGAATAAGTTGACGATCCACATCTTAGCGGCCGTTGCTCAACACGAGCGCGAGATCATCAGCGCGCGGACTTCCGCCGCCTTGCAGGCAGCCAAGGCTCGCGGCAAGCGTCTTGGAAATCCTAAACTCTCCGAAGCCCGACGACACGCAGAGGTAGCCAAGAGAGCGCAGACCGAATTTCGAGGGAGGGCAGAAGTTGGCGCGCGACGCCCAAGAAATGCGAGATGCCCTCGCACGGAAAATGACCCCGGCGCAGATCGCGGAGGCACAGCATCTGGCCCGGGAGTGGAAGCCGAAATCGGAACGGTGAGAGGCTGCGGGGCGACTCGTGGAAGACATAAAGTGCTTCCGGGGCCTGCTTATCGCGCGGGAATATCTCCTGGCCGATGGCGCTAAGCCACAGCCCCTATTCCGAAAAATACCCCCTGACATGTGCACCGGCACGCCGGATGCCCATCGGAGCGCACTTTAGCGTGCGAGTGGCCACCGAGGGCTGCCGCTTGTGGATTTTGGGGAGGGCCACCTCCGCCTCGTTCAAGCAGTGGCGGCTCACGGGTGAGGGAGGGGAGTAGGCGGTTGCCTCGTCAAGTGCAGGCGACGCGAGTCATAGGTGTCCTGCCAGGGTCTGCCGGCTTCCAGACGGCCGTGTCGTGGAGGAATTGGAGCCGGATTGCAGATTTTTCTTATGCCTAGCGCTGATGCTTTTCAAGCTGGACTTGATTAATCAGATGATGCGGAACCTCTCCCGCAACGAGCAAGGGAGGAAGATGTCGAATCTCCCTTCTAGCTTTGGTCATTGCGTTGAACCGCAGATGGTCTGATGTCTCGAACTGGTGACCGCAACCTTCGCAAGACCAGGAATGACGGACTTGATGTTCGCTCACGAACTCCGACCAGTTTGGCGCAATCAGTCTGTCATCGCAGCAGACGCACGCAATTCCATAGGGCGAATGATTCTTGGTTGAAGTGACCATCATGATGGACCTCCCTAATTTTGCATTTTTTCTTATCTTGGAAAGATAAAAGCATCATGACAGTCGTCTCGTCAAATTTATCAATATTGTGCTTTGCAGCAATCCATTGTGTTGCGATTTGCATCGTGCTCGCGGTGATACTTCGTCTGTTTTAGAGCCGACCGCGATTTTTCCTAGCGTGCCGTGCCCGCCATAGCCGGCGTTTCTCTGCGAGCCTGTCCCGACGCGGCTTGTCCGCGAGCCACTCGGCAGTGAGAACGTCCTTCGAGAACAGCAGCACCCGCCGAACGCCGAAGCGCGTGTGCACCGCTATGATGCTGTACTGCTCGGGCGTGAGCACCCGCTTGCGCTTCTCGAACGCGGGCGTGCCTTCCCATACGTATGCGAGGCCGTGCTGCTCGGCGTAGTCGTGAACCGCTGCGGAATGCGGGAATTCCTCCGGATGCATCGGCCCTCCGTTGCGTCCCTGGCTCTCACGTCACCCTGGAATAGGGATAGGGGTCATTTTTCTGACCTCCACGAATACCAGTTTTTAGACCAGTGGATTGTGGGCGCTTCGGTGAGCCCTTGTCAGGCATGCGGCCAACACAAGGAAGCCCGCAACACGCTAAATTCCTTATTGGATAAATGGCGCCTGCCGGACCTTCAGGCCAATCCGGTCAGCCTTAGCACCGACCAACGCCGACACCCGTATCCCTGGCGATGGTTCCCTGGCGATGGTCGGATGCCGGTTCCCTTGGCGCGGGCTCGGCGGACGGCAGCCGCCTGGGGAGAACTGGCTCCTCGCGCATGTGCTATGCGCCATCGGCATGGCCACGCATGCCCAATCGCCGTTTAGCTCAGTAGGGAGGTCAAGACTGGCGGAGTGTGCAATGCCAACAGCGAAAGA
Source organism: uncultured Alphaproteobacteria bacterium (assembly GCA_963820365.1). Lineage (GTDB taxonomy): Bacteria > Pseudomonadota > Alphaproteobacteria > Rhizobiales > Xanthobacteraceae > VAZQ01. The sequence goes on from CAWFZR010000012.1 coordinate 166,814, forward strand.
ATATCGCCAGCAAGCCCAATGGTGCTTGGAACTCGCAAAAGCTCCAAACAACCATTCGAGAAAACAGCGATGATTGAACTGGCAGAAGAATTCAAGGAAGCGGCGGAGAAGCTGGACCGAGAGACTGCGCCCAGCGAACATTAGGTTGCTTGGGGGACCGGCTTGTGGGGGTGGCAAGCCACTGATTGCAAAATCCGCGTCGGGTTTGCCTCAGTCATCCGGCCACGACGAAGATGCGACGGCTATGCGGACGGCAATTTTTCCGCTCGGATAGAGCGCAGAATCACGCCGGTCCTCTCGACCGGCCGGGGTGCGCAGGCCGTTCTACATAACGAACTTCGCGGCAACGATCACGATCCCCGTAACAAACGTGGCCATGCACGAAAACAGCAAAATGTCGATGGCGAATCTGGTCACGGTACGCTCCCCACACTTCTCACGCCGGCCGTACGTCACTCCTGTAGCTTGGCAGAAAAGTGGCAGACTACGTCGGATTGCCTACAGTGTGCCATCAAGGCGCAAGTATGCCATCACGGCGCGGAACACGGCCCGTCCCGCCCGGAGTAATGGGCCAAACACCGGCAATGCGTCCCACCGTGAACCGCTGGGCGTCTTTAGACGCTCAACACGATCAACGTGACTACGCCGATACCTATTAACAGCGCCGCGAGTGCCACGGCGTCGTACTCAAGCCAATGCCGAACATGGGTAAACACGACTGTCCGTCCTGTTTGAATGCGAAATCTCTGGAATAGTAGATGGGGTCTCGCCGCGGCATGAGGAGTGCGACCGGCGCCAGTCGAGAGAAATTGACTTGAACTCCTCGCCAAACCATTTTTGTCAGTCCCCTCACGTCGCCATGTAGCGGACCTGCTCGTCGGACCGAGGACAAATTGCCCAAGCGACTGCGGCAGGGAAGGGCACAGACTGTTCGACGACCACCGCAGTGACCTCCGTGAGGGCGGTCGGTCGGAAGCGGCCGGTGACCGGGCGAGTATCCGGCACCCGAATCGCCTATAATGGCGTTATGGCAATCTCTCCCCACTGGTATCGCGAGAACGCGAACGCCTGTGCATGGCGCGCCGAACAGTCACGCAACCCATTGGCCAAGGCGGCTTATAAGGAGATGGTTCGTGCGTGGATCATACTGACCGTGAGCGCTGAAGAGTTGGTTGGGCGCCTACCGCGCGAGGCGCGCCCAGAAGAGCAGGCCCTTGCGGCATAATCCTCGTCACGTGCACCTGAAAAACCGATTTGGCGATGTCGAGACCGACTGTCGTGACCGCAAAAGTCCTCGCGTTGAACAACCTTTTGGCTGCTTAAACGAGGAGCCTCAGCGTCTTTGCCTAAAGGTTCCTGTTGCCTAGCTAGTACGCATCAGGGAACCGAGGATTGAGCGGAAGGCCATAGATGGCCTTCTTCTGCATCGCATGTTTGGGCGCGCCGACCTTGAGGGGGCAGCCAGCAGCGGGCTCATCCGGGACGCTCCAACACGCCCCGATCGAGCGGTTTGGAGAGATAATTGCGCATCCAGGTTCTTGGCGGGCTACACCATCGATACGTTGCCCACTTTGCCACGGTGGCCAAAAGCGACCCTGATTTGGGAGGAAGTTATCCCGACACTGGTAGGGTTCGGCGCGTTCGCCGCGTTACCTCAGGAGCAGATTGGCGAAAGGATCAGCCGCCGCATTCTCTCTGGTGACCAAGGGATGATCGTATGGTGGAGCATTGGGGCCGGCGTCCATGTCGAGCCGTACAGTCATGCCAATGAGCAGATCGTGTGGATGCTCACGGGCAAGATGGAGTTCCGGCTCGGCGCCGAGCAACGGGTTTGCGAGCGAGGCGACGTCGTGGTCATTCCGAGAGACATCGAGCACGAGGCGTGGTTCCGCGAAGACACCGAGGTGATTGATTTCTTCGCGCCTCCGCGCGACGACTTCCTACGCGGCAGCAAACCATCGTACATGAGCGAAGGCTGAATACCTTTTGCTCAGGTCAGGTGATCGACTTTACGTGCCGAGGGAACCGTCGGACCTAAGGGCGTTACAATTTGCATGCTGGCATGTCCCAGAGGCATAATCAATCAAGCGTGTGGCGAGGAGATGTAGTTGCGCAAGAACAGCGTGCTTGCTCGGCAAGGGTGGCACGGTGCGGAGGCTGCCCTGAACTCCCATTGCGCGTACCGACGGCGATGCATGACCGAAGTCCGTTTCGTCGAACGACTTTCGGTGGAGAACGGCGATGAATGTGCATTCTGTATCCATTTACGATAAGCCACCCCCTAGCCGAAAGCGCTACGCATGGTGGCGATTTGTCGAGCACCGTTTGCCAATTTTGGTGGTTTATCTGATGGTGGCGACGCTTGTCGCCGTCGTTCTCGCTCCGTTTATGTTGGTAACAGTCCCGAGCGGTCATGTCGGCGTCCTTTGGAAACGATTCGGCGGCGGCACCGTGCTCAATCCGCGTCAGCTTAAAAATGAAGGTATGCGCATCACTTTGCCGTGGAACAAGGTCTTTTTGTACGATCTGAGACTGCAATCTGCGACTGAGACTTACAACGTCATTTCCCGGGACGGCATAAGCCTGAGTGCGGCCATCAACATCCGGTATCGATTGAAGCGCGACTCTGTTCCTCAGCTTCACCAATCCATTGGTCCGAATTACGTTAAAGCCCTGGTGAGTCCCGAAATCGGCAATCGGGCGCGTGAAGTCATTGCAGACTACACTGCCGAAGAAATCTATTCGACGAAGCGCGCGGAAATTCAGGACAAAATCCGCAAACACGCGGAATCCATGCTCGGCGATAAGATGGTGACAGGCGGAGAGAGCGAGGAGCCGGAGGAGGACAATGTTCCTTATAATATCCCGCTTTATGCCATGCTCAATCTCATTGACACCCTCATTCTCGGCATCGAGTTGCCAACCGCCGTGGTCACCGCCATCAATCGCAAAATCGAGCAGTACTATATTGCGGAGGAGTACAAGTTTCGCGTTATGCGCGAGATAAGGGAGTCGGAACGCAAGAAGATTGAAGCGGAAGGGATAAGTGAATTCCAGCAGATCGTCAGTCAGGGTATTTCCGACTCCTATCTGCGTTGGCGCGGCATCGAGGCGACGCTTCAGCTTGCGCAGTCGTCCAATTCCAAGGTTGTGATCGTCGGCAGCGGAAAAGACGGCTTGCCGATCATCTTGGGCAACGTAGATGCCCCCCCATCGCCGCCAGCGGGAAATGGCCATACCGTGCCCAAGGAGAGGACGACGGTTGCCCCGGGGCTGCCGTGACCGAACTGTTGAAGTCGCTCCGCGTTCTGGCGATTGCCATTGCGATTTGCATCGTGCTCGCGGTGATACTTCGTCTGTTTTAGAGCCGACCCCGGTTTTTTTGCCGCCATAGCCGGCGCTTCGCTGCGAGCCTGTCCCGACGAGGCTTGTCCGCGAGCCATTCGGCCTTGATGGGATGCTCGTCAGCGCCGTTTCGCCGTCCCCGGTCGCACAGCCCCCCGCCTCGCCGCACCCACTCCCGCCAGCCGCCACAGACCCGAACTGTGATCTACCTCACACTGGGGCGCTGAAAAATATGGCAGATTCTATTTCGCCAATCCCGACGCAGAGGAAATGCAAATGCGCACAGGAATCGGTATCGCCGTCGTGGTCGCGATCGGCATGATCTGGTCGGTCGCAGTGATGTCCGAGTGGGTCCCCGTGGTCAGCGCCAACGCCGGGCTAGTCACTCACTCGCATCATTAACCAGCCAACCCCCTGAAGTCATCCGCCAACCACCGGCAGCGAAGTCTCGGCATCGATCAGCGAACCCAGTCCCGCCACCGACCCTGTCCGCCGGCACCCTTCGTGTATTGGCCGTAAACGCAAATCTATAGCTAAGCTAATAGCCCTGGGAGCAAAATCCACCATTCCCTGAAATCGCGGCTTGGCATTGCTCATAGGAGTGGAAACCACAATTGGTCCCGCCCTGGCCACCGTAATGCGCGCACCACGTAGCTGCATGGGCTCCCATAGAGGAGAGAAATAGCGTAGCGAGGATTATTGATATAGACGAAACTGTGCGCATGATCATCTCCTTAGGGAGTTGCAATGGCTCGGTGACCGTGGAGAAGACACTACCAGCTACGAGCAAAGCGGATTGTGATGTAGATCACACCATCGAACGCCTTCGCTCAGAGCGCGAGATCATCCGAGAAATCTTGCCCATACTGATAGTAAGGCCGTTACACCCATCAGCCCTGCGCCCCAAAAATTCCACCTGCTTATTCGTTGTAACCTATTAGATAATTCGGTTACTTTATCTGACTCGTCTATGCCCGGCTTGACGCGGGGCAAGTGCCACATTGCGGACGCGAACCAGCATGTGGCGGAGGCACACCCGGTAATCATTGCTGCAGTCTCGATTAGCGATCTCATAATCCATCCCTGATCATTCTGGAAAGGATGGCTATTATACTGCTAATCGGACTATCTCACTGTCATGAACGACTTTGGCTAACCTGAGCAGCGCGGGGGCGGACTGCTGGCACGAAGTGTGAGTTGCCGGAGGGCTCGGGATATTTCCGGTGCTGGAGGTACAGCGGACGCTCGGTGCCCCTTAGCCGGACGGCCGCCCATAAAGTGTTGAGACGGTAAGGGAGCGAGACAGTCGATTTTATCAGGGCCGCCTATCGTCGCTGGCTGGCAATTGGGTCAAGAAACCCGTCTAAGCGGGAGAAAGTAATGCGGTGCTTGGTTTTCAAGCATTGTAAGTTTACTAAATGCTGGTATAGTGCGCTTACATGGGCGCATTTGAGCAAAGTATGCCGGCACATTACGGAAAATTCGTCGCATATTTCCGGGTCAGCACAGATAGGCAGGGCAAATCGGGGCTTGGCCTTGAGGCACAACGGAAATCGGTCTTGGACTACTTGGACGGGGGACGGTGGACCCTCATTGCCGAGTTCACCGAGATCGAGAGCGGAAAACGAAATGAAAGGCCCGAATTGGCGAAGGCGCTGGCGGCCTGCAAGAAACAGAAAGCCAAGCTCGTCATTGCCAAGCTCGACCGCCTTTCCCGCAACTTGGCATTTATCGCGGCACTGATGGACTCCGGTGTGGAGTTCACCGCGGTTGACAATCCGCACGCGAATAAGTTGACGATCCACATCTTAGCGGCCGTTGCCCAGCACGAGCGGGAGATCATCAGCGCACGGACTTCCGCGGCCCTACAGGCAGCCAAGGCGCGCGGCAAGAGTCTCGGAAATCCGAAGCTCTCCGAAGCCCGACGACACGCAGAGGCAGCCAAAAAGGAGAGAGCCGATCGATACTCGGCGAATATTTTGCCGGTGATCCGTGAAATTCAAGGAAGTGGTATCAAATCGCTTCGTGGGGTTGCACGAGCATTGGCAGCGCGTGGTATTCCGACGGCCCGCGGCGGCGCATGGACGGCCGTCCAGGTTTCCGACATTCTGCGCCGGACCGGATGAAATCGGCTTTGACTTGGCAAGGATAAGGATAATGGCGAGGCGCGGATGTTGACGGGCGAATTGCGCAATCAGATCGACGGCATCTGGAACGACTTCTGGTCGGGCGGGCTCGCCAATCCGCTGCAGGTGATCGAGCAGATCACTTATTTGATCTTCATCAAGCGTCTCGATGAGATGCAGGAGTTGGAGGAGCGTAAGGCCACCACGCTTGGCAAGGCGATCGAGCGGACGATCTTCCCCGCGGGCAAGGACGAACGCGGCGAACCCTATGCGAACCTGCGCTGGTCGCGCTTCAAGCATTTCGCGGGGCCGGAGATGTTCCGCATCATTGACGAGCATGTCTTTCCGTTCATCCGCGCTTTCAACGGGGAAGGGACTTCCTACGCACGTCACATGCGCGACGCCCGCTTCCAAATCCCGGGACCGGCGCTGCTCGCCAAGGTCGTCGACAAGCTCGACAAGCTCGATATGGGCGACCGCGACACGAAGGGCGACGTGTACGAGTACATGCTCGCGAAGATCGCCTCGGCGGGCCAGAACGGCCAGTTCCGCACACCCCGTCACATCATCGCGACCATGGTGGAATTGGTCGAGACGAAGCCCGAGGACGTGATTTGTGACCCTGCCGTCGGCACCTGCGGCTTCTTGGTCGCGGCCGGGGAGTATCTGCGAAAACGCCACGCCGCGCTGTTCCGCGACGACAAGCTGCGGCGGCATTTCAACGAGGGCCTATTCAACGGCTTCGATTTCGACCCCACGATGCTGCGCATCGGCTCGATGAACATGGCGCTGCATGGCGTCGAGGGCGCGAACATCAGATATCGCGACAGCCTCGCCGAGGACCACGCCGAGGATGCCGGGCGCTATTCCCTGGTGCTCGCCAATCCGCCGTTCGCGGGCGCGCTCGACTACGAGGCTACCGCCAAGGATTTGCAGCGGATCGTCAAGACCAAGAAGACCGAGCTTCTGTTTCTCGCGCTGTTCCTGCGACTGCTCAAGACCGGCGGGCGCGCCGCCGTCATTGTGCCGGATGGCGTGCTGTTCGGCTCCTCCAAGGCGCACAAGGATTTGCGCCGCATCCTGGTAGAGGAGAACAAGCTCGATGCGGTGATTAAGCTGCCATCGGGCGTGTTTCGGCCCTATGCCGGCGTGTCGACGGCCATCCTGGTGTTCACCCGCACCGGCGTCGGCGGCACGGATCATGTGTGGTTTTACGACGTGCGCGCGGACGGCTGGTCACTCGACGACAAGCGTCAGCCACTTCTATCCGATGACAAGCTCGGGCCGACGCCCGCGACAGCACTGACCGAGGCGGAGGCGACCAAGAATGACCTGCCCAATCTGGTGCGGCGCTGGGGCGAGCGCACCGGGGTCGAGCGCACACGGCCACGCACAAGGCAAAGTTTTTGCGTACCGAAGGCCGACATCGCGGCGGCCGGCTATGACCTCTCTCTCAACCGCTACAGGGAAGCCGAACACGAGGAGGTCGCGCACGAGAGCCCGGCCGCGATCCTCGCCGATCTGCGGCGGATGGAGGCAGACATCACGGAGGGGATGAAACGACTTGAGGAGATGGTGGGGTGAAGTGGACTACGGCCACGCTGGGGGAAATTGCCGCTTCGGTGGATTATGGGCTCACCGCGTCAGCGACCCCGCTGCCGGAGGGGCCGAAATTCCTCCGAATTACTGACATTCAAAACGATCATGTTGATTGGGATACCGTTCCATTCTGTCAAGCAACAGAATGTGAGGAAATAGCCAACAGTCTCGCGCCAGGGGATATTGTATTTGCTAGAACCGGCGCAACCACAGGCAAGAGTTTTCTTCTGCGAAACTGTCCCGAGCGTGCGGTTTTTGCTTCCTACTTGATACGAGTACGACCTAAGGATCAGGTTGATGCTACCTATCTCTCAAAATTCTTCCAGTCCGAGAACTATTGGGCGCAAATTCGGAAAAGTGCCCGAGGTGCTGCGCAGCCTGGGGTTAATTCGACGGTGCTCAAAGAACTCTCTGTGTCATTTCCGCCGCTCGATGAGCAGCGGCGGATCGCGGCGATCCTCGATCAGGCGGACGACCTGCGCCGCAAGCGGCGGGCGGCGTTGGAGCGTATCGCAGTTCTTGGGCAGGCGATATTCCGTACGAACTTTCGAGTGTCCGAATTGCCGAGAGCGCCACTGACTAGTTTAGCGAACATCGAGACCGGCCTAATCGACCCAACCGAAGAGCAATACATCAATCTACCGCATATTGCCCCCGATAGCATCGAAAGCCATTCCGGAGAATTACTTGATTATAGATCGGTAGGTGAGGATGGAGTTTTCAGCGGCAAATACTTGTTTGACGAAGGTAGCGTCCTTTACAGCAAAATCCGACCATACTTGAACAAAGTCGCGCTGGCGCCGCGGAAGGGCGTTTGCAGCGCAGACATGTACGTTCTACGTCCCATCGATCGCGCTTGCACGCGAGAGTATCTATGGTTCTTATTGCGCAGCGACGACTTCTTGAGATTTGCAGAAAAACATTCTGGTCGATTGAGCATTCCTAAACTCAACCGAGATCAAATGGCCTCGTATCAAGCGCCTGCGCCGAAGTTCGAACAGCAACTGGAGTTCTCTAAGTCCATTAGAGAGCTAGTAGCAGCGAAAGCACACCACCGCGCTCACCTCGCCAAACTCGACGCGCTGTTCGCCTCGCTTCAATATCGCGCCTTCCGGGGCCTGCTGTGATACACCCATAGACGGACTGAGCGACGCGAGCCTGCAGATCGGACCATGTCGCAATTCGCCTTCCTACAAGCCGAATTTCCCGACATCTTCGGGCATGCGGCGCGTGCCGAGACGCTGGCGCATGCCGACCCGCGCGGTGCGGCGTTCTACTGCCGGTTGGCGCTGGAAACCGCTGTTGGTTGGCTCTACCGGCACGACGGCACGCTGAAGAACCCCTACGATCCGACACTCGCTGCGCTGATTGCCGAGCCGACCTTTCAGGCCCTGGTTGGTCGCACGTTGGCCGTCAAGGCGCGCTTCGTGAAGGACACCGGCAACGCGGCTGCGCACGGCAAGCAGGTGTCAGCCGGACAGGCTGCGGGCAGCCTGCGCGAGTTCTTTCACATCGCCTATTGGCTTGCGCGCACCTACGCCCGTAGTGCGAAGCCGCCGTCCGATGCGAGCTTCCGCATCGAGGCGCTGCCGCGCGTCACGCAAGTCGCCGCGACGACCCTCGCGCAATTACAGGAGGTTGCCCGCCGCTTCAAGGAGACGGTCGAAGCGCGCGTTGCCGCAGAAGCCGCGCGCCGCGTCAGCGAAGAAAGCCGGGCTGCGCTCGAAGCCGAGATCAAGGCGCTGCAGGCCGAGATCGCTGCCGCCAAGGCCGCGAACCAAGCGACCGCCGACACTCATGACTACCGCGAGGCCGAGACCCGCGACCTGTTCATCGACTTGCTGCTGCGCGAGGCTGGCTTCGACCCGAAGGCGCCCGACACGATTGAAGTCGAAGTCAAGGGTATGCCGAACGCGCCCGGCGTCGGTTATGTCGATTACGTGCTGCGCGGCGACGACGGCAAGCCCTTGGCGCTGGTCGAGGCCAAGCGCACCCGCAAGGACCCGCGCGTCGGACAGCAGCAGGCAAAGCTCTATGCCGATTGTCTGGAGGCGCATTACGGCCAGCGGCCAATCATCTTCTACAGCAACGGCTACGATCATTGGATTTGGGATGACACGCGCCATCCGCCGCGACCGATCCAGGGCTTCCTCAAGAAGGACGAACTGGCGCTGATGATCCAGCGCCGCGAGACGCGCAAGCCGTTGGCGCCCGAGGACATCGATCGCGCCATCGTTGAGCGGTTCTACCAGGAGCGCGCCATCCGCCGCGTCGTCGAAGCGTTCGAGCGGGAGAAGCAGCGCAAGGCGCTCCTCGTCATGGCGACTGGCGCCGGCAAGACGCGCACCGTCATCGCCCTCGCGGACTTCTTGATGCGGGCGAACTGGGTGAAGCGTACTTTATTCCTTGCCGACCGCAAGGCGCTGGTGAAGCAAGCCACCAATGCCTTCAAGACCCACCTGCCCGGCACGGCGACCGTGAACCTCCTGGAAGACAAGACCCAGGAGGGCCGGGTCTACGTTTCGACCTATCCGACCATGATGGGCCTGATCGACGAGGCCGACGCGGGAGAGCGGCGTTTCGGCGTCGGTCACTTCGACCTAGTGGTGATCGACGAAGCCCACCGCTCGGTCTACCGCAAGTACAAGGCGATCTTTGAATATTTCGACAGTCTGCTGGTCGGCCTGACCGCGACCCCGAAGGGCGAAGTCGACCGAGATACCTATCGGCTGTTCGACCTTCAGACTGGTGTGCCGACCGACGCTTATGGCCTCGACGAGGCCGTGAAGGACGGATTTCTCGTTCCTCCGAAAGCGGTCTCGCTCACCACTGATTTCCTCGATCGCGGCATCCGCTATGACCAGCTTTCCGATGAGGAGAAAGAAGCTTGGGACGCATTGGAATGGGACGACAGCGGAACCGTTCCAGGTGCGATTGATGCGCCCGCGCTCAACAAGTGGCTGTTCAACGCCGATACCGTTGACCGCGTGCTCCAGCACCTGATGATGCACGGCATCAGGGTCGCTGACGGCGACCGGCTCGGCAAGACCATCATCTTCGCCAAGAACCGTGCTCATGCGGAGTTTATTGGCGCGCGCTTCGACGCGAATTATCCGCACCTTGCCGGCCACTTCGCGCGCGTGGTCGTCTCGGAATACAGCTACGCGCAGTCGCTCGTCGATGATTTATACGACCCGAATAAGCCGCCGCACATCGCCATCTCGGTCGATATGTTGGACACCGGCATCGACGTGCCGGAGGTCGTGAACCTCGTGTTCTTTAAGCCGGTGCGATCGAAGACCAAGTTCTGGCAGATGATCGGCCGCGGTACGCGCCTCTGTCCCGATTTATTCGGACCGGGCCGGCACAAGGAGTTTTTCTATATTTTCGATTGGTGCCGGAATTTCGAATTCTTCAGTCAGCACCCTGATGTGACCGAAGGTGCGGGTGCGGACACGCTGGCAAAGCGACTGTTCGCCGCGCGCGTCGAGCTAGTCGGCGAAGTCGATGGCAAGCGTTCGAACGCAGAGCCCGAAGCCGACCGCGCTGCGGAGGTCAAGAAGCTGCGCGATGGTCTTGCGACTGAACTGCGGACTGAGATTTCGGGTATGAGCCTCGACAATTTCGTCGTCCGACCACACCGCCGTTATGTGGAAAAGTACAGTTCCGGGGGGGCTTGGGCGAAGGTCGATGCAGATGCGCGGCACGAGTTGATCGAACACATTGCCGGACTTCCATCGGCGGTGGTGGACGATGATCTTGCCGCCAAGCAGTTCGACCTCGTGGTTTTCAAGACTGAACTCGCACTGCTTCGTGTCGATCCTGGCTTCGGCGGCCTAAAAGCGCGGATCACGGAGATCGCTTCCTTGCTCGAAGAGCTTGGCAACGTGCCAATGGTCGCGGCCGAAATGGCTTTGATCCTGGAAATTCAGACTGACGAGTTCTGGCAGGACATCACGCTCCCGATGCTTGAGACCGTTCGCCGGCGGCTGCGCGCCCTGGTCAAGCTGATCGAGTACAAGAAGCGGATCTTGGTCTACTCGGATTTCGAAGACAGTGCCGGCGCCACGGCCGATATCCCGGTACCAGGGATTTCCGTCGGCACGGACATGGATGCCTTCCGCCGCAAGGCGCGGCTCTTTCTCAAGCCGCACGAAAACCACATCGCCGTGCTGAAGGTGAAGCGGAACGAACCACTCACAGCGACCGACTTAAAAGAGCTTGAGCGTATTTTCCTTGAAGCTGGCGTGGACGAAACGGCTCTCGGGACGTTGCAGACAGACGGTGGGCTTCCGCGCTTCGTGCGCGCTCTGGTCGGTCTCGATCGGGAGGCGGCCAAACGTGCCTTCACTGAATTCCTGGAAGGCCGCCGGCTCACGGCGGATCAACTCGAATTCCTGGATCTTGTTATCGACCATCTCACCGCGCGCGGCGTGATGGACCCGAAGTTGTTGTACGAGGCTCCCTTCACTGATTTCGACCGTAATGGTGTCGAAGGCGTGTTCGAACGATCCGACGTGGTTCGTCTGGTGCAAATACTGCGAGAGATTGAACCGAGGTTCGCGGCCTGAACCTCGTGAAGGCGACGAGGACGACTCAGACTACAACGTCGATGGCCTCGCGGATTTTCGCCATTCCCGGACGGAACATGCGATCCGATGCTTTCAAACTCACCAGCTATTCGAAGCTGAGCTACGTAGCCGAGAACGACTGCGGAGCGATCAAAGCAGTGATCCACAACGCGCGGCGATCATTGCTGAAGAATGTGAAAGCGGAGATCCTCTAAGAACACCAGCCTCGTTGCTTGGATCGCTAATTTTTTGGCGCAAGTGATATGGTCTTCTCCGCAAAGTAGTTTCGGTTGGTCTCCTGGGCTGGATTAGAGGTGAACATGCTGTACATTCACTACCTCCGATTGAGAGGGAGTGGATATAACTCATACTTCACCGCCCAGGTTGGACGACCTCTATCGAATGGTCGCCTACATCTACGGCGACAAGCTTTCCAGCCGAAGCAGCGTTGCCACCTTTGCCCACCTTGTCGAGGTGTGCGGGATGCTAACGATCCATGATCGGAACAAAAAACGCGAGGGGCTGGACGTCGCTGACGCTCTATGCAAATCGCTTGGATGGTACTTCCCGCTGCTGGCAAAATTTAAGGTCCGAAGTGCGGAAGCATTGATCTTTCGAAAATTTCCGTCGTGCTGCCCCTACTGTCGTGAGACACCCCATAATGAGGCAAAGTGAAGGATGAAACGGATTGAAGCTTCCTTTGGCGACTGTTCCTTTCGGGACTCGTCCGAAGCCCTGAACGAGTGCGACTATGTAAAAGAGGAAAAGACTAGGAGACCCGAGACCGCAGCATCTTCAACAATACCTGCTCGTTCTCGTGGAATATGATGGATAGTCAAACGAGTACGCAATCGTCTTACAACTTTTATTACAGAACAGCGATGGAAGCGTTATGTAACTTTGATCGTTTCCGAGCGAACCTGTAAATCGATAGCGTACGATGGGTCGTATGAGGACGAAAAACGAGATTGAGGAAATCGAATTTGATCGGGAAGAAGTACATGTTTGATGCGAAATTTGATTAAGGTGGCTACAATTGGATTTTGGGACATCGGCTACGCGCTCAACCGAGGCGAGCAGCGAAACAGAAAGTCTATTATGTAATTTCCGACGCATTCATAGGAATACGCATAAGCTCATAGAAGCGGCGAAGGCGCACGACTAGGGCCGCTTTGAGGAATTAGGTTGGGGCCGGAGCGAGCAAAACAATAGAAAGATCTGAGGAACGTTCGCGCTCTTGACCAAATCGAAGTTTCGATGTTTGGTCACAGGGTGCGGTGAATGGAGACTGGTTCATCTCGGAGGGCGGCGGTCGATCATTGTAGACCCTTTCGATTATGGACCATGACCGGGGCGAACCGGACGAATTGGCGTATTTTGAACGAAAACGGAAGTGACCCGGTTTCTGCGGTGGAACTGATAGCTATTACGCACTGGGACGGCGATCACGTTTCCGGTATCGATCGGGTCAGTGACGCTTGCAGTAACGTGGAATTTTGGTGTTCTGAAGCATTGCGGAAATACGGAAGCTATTTAGCTCTCGTAGACATAAGGTTGACTAAGTTCGTTCTCAAATTCACCGAGAAATTCCAAATCTGTCGATTAATAGACTTGTTGGAACCAAGTTTAATTTTGCACTTTCTTCCATGAGCATCTATCAAATGTAGGCAAGGTTCCATTGAAATATGGTCACTTTCTCCTTCCCAACATGAAAATCTTCTCGCGAAGCAGCGCATTGGTGAACTAGGTTCGTAGCCTAGACGGTGAATAACGTAGAATAGTTGATCGTAAGCAAAATCGAACAGCGAAGGTTATTGGCGTATTCAACGCCGGATGAACTGTTCGACTACGGCGTCGCTGGTTTCGTTTCGGGCGGAACGAATGCCGATCAAAGTCCCGGATTTTCCCCACGTCGCAGCGTCAGTTTCGCGCTTCGTTCCGTTGGCAATCGGGCGAGTCAGGAGCGTGGGCACATTCTCGTGCGTGTAGCCGCATCGCGTATATACCATCTTGGGACCCAGCGCCGGGTTGGCGCCCAGTCGACCGCTGTACAGCCGGACGGGCGGGGCCCTACCCGGGAAACCGGGTTGACAGTTGTCAGAACCAATGTCTTCGATTAGGGAGTCCGCAGGCCGTTTCGGGGAAAACGTCAGAACGGCAGTGAGTGGAATCAATGGCTTGGCGCAGGTTCAAATCCTGCTGCCCCGACCATTTTCCGCACACTCCATGCCGCCTGAGTGCGGTCACTAATTGAGAACCGCAGTCCGGAGCGGCTTGGCTATCCCAAGTTCGAGCGTACCACCTCGGCTTCTTCCTCGGCGCGCCCGGTACCTTCTTCATCGACGGCTTCGGCAACTGGTTCGCTTCCAATTCTTGCAGTTGCGCAAGAAGTGCGCGAGCCCGTCGTTCGACCGCCTGTCGCGTTTGGCCCAGAATCGCGTGTCCGCCCGCTGGCATTGCGGCCACCTCGGATTCAGCCGCTCCTGCTTCTGCGATCGCCGATTTTGCCAGTGCGCCGACGCGGTCAATAACCTGCTTAGGATTGAGGCCGCACTCGCGGGCAAACCGCTGCCAGTGCCTCCCCTTCAGGTGATCGCCCCGACTCTTGCCGGCGATCTTCTGCGCGAGGTTCTTGGTGACGTTATCCCAAACTTCGCCGCACATGACATCGTACATCGGTGCAAGAGACGCCCCGTTGCCGCGGATCATGATCGAGTAGTTCTTGGCATGTGCGTCGGTGTTGCAAGCGAGGACATTGACTACAACCATATCGAGCAAACGGACGATATCGGTTGGAGGCATGTGCCGCCGCGTTACTTCAAACATGTCCTTCAAGGTCGGCCCGCGAATTCCCGTCTGGTTGGACTCGTACTTGGCGGATGGCGGCTTCCCGAGCGCTTGGCAATAGTCCTCTTGGTGCAAGCGACGCCAACGGCCGCCGACATTCGTTCGGTCGTATCGCTGTCACAAGCAAATAGGTTCGTTTGCCGGCTTGGCCGGTGGTGACATCCGGCGTCGGGATTTTCATGCGTCTCGCCAACGTCAAGCAGAACGCCTCATTCTGAACGCCGCCCCAAAGGCGCGGCGCGTCCGGCTTGAGAATGTGCGTCGATGGTGAGCCGTTCATCGGGATGCAGACGCGGCCAGCATCGTCGATGGCGACGGCAAGCTTCGTCTGCGCGCCGGCAAGGGACATCGAGACGCCTTCCTCGCCGACGAGGAATGGCTTATTCGGCAGATCCTCTATGATGCTCTCAAGGTCTTCCGGCTTGCCCACTGGCCGCCATTGAACCGAAGCGGTTCTCCCAGGCTGGCCAATCGAGAGTGCGCCAGCGGTGTCGCCACCGATCGCGGAGAGCAGTCCGATCACATCGCTCCGCGCCATTCCGAGAAGCTGTCCGAGCGTTCGCAACTGCTCACTTTCTGGCAGCAGGTTTGCTGCCCAGGGGAGGAAAGTGTCGGGAGCAATGCGCCCCGACTTCAATGGCATGGTCGTCGAGATCGGAAAGGCGCCTCTCAAGCCGATCCAGTTGGGATCATAGGTGAAGCCGGGGCCGCCCTTATCAACGTCAATCGTGCCGACGAGCGCGCTGTTCAAAGAAGACGCTTAGGCGGGTCATTCCTCCACCTCTTCGGGCAGGTCAGGCAGTTCCTGCGCCGGTCGCCGACAGCCCACCGGCGGTTAGGATGTCGGCTAACCTGAGCCCAAGGGCCTCAGCCACCAAGAGGCTTCGTCCAAGTTGGCAGGAGGGCTTGCCGGCCTCTAGGTCGATCAGAAACCTGCGTCCAACACCCGTCGCCAGTGCAAGCTGATCCTGGCGCATTTTCAGCGCCTTCCGGCGGCTACGGATCAACGAGCCGAAGGCCAATGCCGCCTCCGAAGCCCTGCGGTCAGCCGCGCTCTCGTCGTTGTCCATGATAAGCACGCCCCATGTTCCCGAGCGGGAATATTGTGCCCGAAAGATCAAAATTCGATGAAAATGTACCCGCTTGGGAACTTTTAGCGGCGGGAAGGGTCTTAGCGCAAGAAAGTTCCCGATCGGACACAATGATGCAAGACGCGGGGTTGCTCAAACAAAATGTGCGCGCTCGGGAACACGCCGGGCGGGCTGGATTTCCAGTTTCAGCGCGCGATGGCACCAACATTGGGGGCACGGCGCGCGCTTGTAGTCGTTGCCCAGACTGGCGCCCAAGCCGATGCCCACCCCCGGTCACCGGCCGGTGACCACCCGATCACCGCCACGCTCAAGGCCCGCATCAAGGCGTTGCAGGCAGGACTGGCTAAGGTCAAGCGTCGTCGTCGGCCGGTCGGACTTCGAGCGCGCGTTGCGGTCGCTGGGCCGGGCTGCCGGAAGCCAATAGCGCCAAGGTGGGCAGGCAGGGCACGGCCAAATTGTCCGACCTGTCCGCTATGACACTTTCGCTCTGTTGCTTCCCGATCCGGGAGACGTCGACTGTCATACCGGCTTGCTTATATTGGGTTTTTCCTAAGAGCGTCGGCCTGTCACGCCGAAGGTCGCGGGTTCGAGCCCCCCGCTCCCGCCATGATTTTTATCGTCAACTCGGTGAGCGCTTGCAACGGGTAAAGGAGCGCAAGGACGCGGGCGATGAGGCTGCGGCGCGGCGCCTTCGTGAGCTTGAGGAGATCGCGGCAGCGGCGGCCGCGACCAAGCAGGAACCGGAGCGCCTCAACCTCATCCTGACTGTTCACGATCCTGCGAGCGCACGCTCCATCGGCCGACGAGAGCTATCTTGCCGACTGCGCGCGGAAGATGGTCGGGCATCTACGGACAAACAAACTTCTGTCGCCCGGCTCGATCGGCGGACGGATGCGTGTCGAGCATCCCCTGTTGGCGGAGATAGATGAACCGCGAGGCGGTCCACTTGGCAGTGCCCAACCATTCGGCAAAGTTCTGGCTTACGGTTCAGAGCCTTTGCCCGGAAATGGAGCGGGCGAAGCAATGGCTCAGCGCGAATGGGCTAATCGCGGTCAAATTGGACGGTGTCTGCGAGGAGATTGTTCTCCCTCGAAGGCATGTAAGGTCTCCTCGCACCATGGGGCCGCGTTCCGTCTGATGGGTTTTGGTCTATCAGCTCGACATCCAAGTGTGCGAAAATGCATTCGCCCAATGTTTGTCCGGTGTTTCCCGGAGGTTATTGGAGCCTTGCCGGCATCGATACCTCAAACCTTGTTGGGCTGCTTCAGAGTCGGTGGCGCAGCGATGGGCGCCTGCGCTGCGGGTGGCGCGGTTATCGCCTCGCGAACGCCTCTCAGTGCCTCCTCTGACGCCTTTATAAACTCTACATGTTCGGCGACCTCAGCATCGTCGAGCTTGCGCGCTACGAACGTCTTGTCCGAGGGTTCGATAGTGAAAACGTCGACGCTAAATCCCACTCCCGGAATTTTCATGTCAATCGCATGCTGGATGGTCCAATACGCCGCCAACGCCCCTTCGTGAAGGGTCGGGAGATCATTAGGCCAGTACACCTTCCGCAGAAATCCCAAGAACGGGTCTGCGGTTAGCTTGCCGCTTCCCATGCTGATGAACGGCATGTCCCTTGTCATATATTCGACGGCAAGCTGCGGCGTAATCTCGATGAGCTTAAGTCCATCGCTAAAGCCAGCGGCGAGGAGACTGCCGCACATGCAATCATTTGCAGCAGCGGCGTTGCCGATTACTCCCGCAGCATGTTTGGCCGTTTGAAAGCCCGCGTCGATGATTGGTCGCAACGCCTCCTGCAACTTCACCATATGACGGTCGTATCCTTGCCGCTTGAATTCTTGCTGCCTCGCGTCGACGACAGCGCAAAGTTGCTGCCCGAGCCCCTTGTGACCGCTCGTGGCGTATAGAGCCTCGCCGTGAATGACTTGAACCTTCGTAACTGATTGGCCGACGGTTTGCTGGCCCATCGCGCCATGCGTGGCTTGTCGGTCCGCTGCGATGACCGCTCCATTCGAGCAAAGAACGCCGACGAGCAGCGTCACTTTGTATTATCCAGTGAAGACGCTATTCGCCTTGTACTCGGGATACTTCGCGTAGATGGCACGCACGAGTTGCGGGAAGCTCATCGAGGCGACCCAGTCCACGACTGTTTTGAGATATTCCAATCCATATGGGTTGGCCATCTGTCTGGCTTGAGCAGCCTGAGCGACTCCCGCGGGGGTTATTGCATAGACCTTCCAATTTCGCCCCGAAAAGGTGTTGGCGGTCACCAAGCCGCTCTGCGCCATAATGTCTAGATCATGGTACACGTTCGCGTCGAACGGACCGTAGTTGTAGGGAATAAAGTTGTAGAATCCCGGCCCAACAAGGTGCGGTGCCTCTGCGCTCATAAGAAACATCGCTTTCTGAATTTGAGCGGGCGTCAGCGGCTGACCGTTGCGATGCGCTATGGCCATCAGCAGCCATTCTTGCCTAGTCATCACCACCGCCTCCCAAAATCAGCCCCCACCGAGACTCGAAATTGGACCTTAATTGAAGCCTGACAATAGCCCATTGGAACACGCATGTCCTGAAGGAGCTTGGCGCCGGTGCCCGGCCGCAGCACCACGGCGCTCCAAGGACCGACGCAAAGCGAGCCGGCACAAGCTTGCGTAACACCCACGAGAACGTGGCCCAATGCGATCAAACGGCGAGGGACAGGGTCAAGCCTCACAAGACGCCGTCTGTCTGCGGCGTATCCCGCTCAGGCGCGTCGATGCCATCGAGCTTGTAAGCCTTGCCATTGAGCTTGATCGCATCGCCATCCGTGACGATGACATCAGCGGCCGTGCTTGGGAGAGGGGCAAGCAAGAGAGCGGCGGTGATCCACAGCTTGCTCCGCAAGGAAGGCGCTCTGCCACCTTTTATCACTTCTCAGCCTCATCAGCGCCGCGGGGGCTATTGGGCGATCTTCGCAGCGGCATATCCGAGTGCTCCGAAACTCCCGCGCGGTTTATCACGCCCCGGGCAGTCTGCGGACAGCCGTACCAACAGGCCGTCGAGCAATATCTCCACCGCCGTCTTTCACCGCGAGCCACGCGCGCAGCGGGGAGGGGAGTTCTGTGACCAGTACGCGCGGGTGGGCGAACGGACGGGCTGAACAAAGCGTGTTTTCAACACCTGCCACAGATCCGGTGCGAGGCGCGGGATTAGCCCGCTTCTTCACCTCTTCGGCCAATTTCTCAGTCCACTTTCTCAGCCACTGTGGAGTACTTGGGTTCAACTCATCACGGGATGCCCAAGCTCCTTCGAGCTTGCTTACCTACCGCTTACCGAGACCAAATTCCCTTCGATTTTTGAGCGCAGAAAACGAAAAATTATCTTTTATATTCATAAGGATGAACGATTTTGGTTAGACCAATTCACACGTGTATTGAAAGCAGATGGTTTCGCCGACGAGCGCCCACTTGCCGCTGGAAATTTCGTTGCCAAGCATCGATTTGGCGGTGCCGTCCGAAGCATAGTACTCCACCAGCGTCTCGCCATTTTCCTTTCCCGTAATTGAGTTGCCGACGAGCTGGCCCCAGGCCGCAACGCCGACCAGCTTTTGTGCGGGCGGTGCCGCTTCGGGCGCCGCGGGAGCCTGCGCCAGCTTCAAAACACCTTGCGCGGTCGCGCCGGGAGAATCCAAGAACATCGAAAGCGCAGCGATCATGCCGGCCAGAACTACACGCATTCAATCCTCCATTTCAGTCTAACAGACCCACGTCCAGCGGATGCGCGCTGCTACCCCAGGTGCCATAAACGCCGAGGCGGGAGAGCAAGTCCAAGACAATCGCAGCTTTTTTGTGGAGCGAACAAGCAGCGCAAACCGATCGCCCATAAACTTTCGATAAATATCTGCTGGCTTCGCGGCGTTTGCCGTGATGCAACGGCGATCATCCCCCAGAGGCTATCAGCGCGCCGTCGACCAGTTCGGGGGTCCCAAGCATTGATCGAGCACCGACGCAGGAGGAAACAAATGCCGTTCTTTCCCTCGCTACCCGAGGATGCGACGACCAAGCACGTCTTCACCGCTCATCCGGAAATCTACTCGCACTGGGTCCACGTTTCCCAGGCCATCCTGCGGGGTCCGTCCCCGCTCACGCCCGCTCAGAGGGAGCTGATCGGCGCTTATGTGTCGTCCCTCAACGCCTGCCAATATTGCTACGGCGGGCACCGCGCGGCGGCGGAATTGTTCGGCGTTGCGCCGGAAACGATTGATGGCCTCATCCAAGACCTCGCGACGGCGCGTGTCGACGACAAGCTGCGGCCGATCTTCGCCTTCGTGAAGAAGCTCACGCTGACGCCCACGCGCATGACACAGGCCGATGCCGACGCCGTTTTCGCGGGGGGTTGGGACGAAGCTGCCTTGCACTCTGCCATCGCGGTCTGCTGCCTGTTCAATTTCATGAACCGGCTGGTGGAAGCGCACGGCATCGAAGCCGATCAGGCAAGCTTTGCCGAGCGTGGGCGCAGGCATGTCGAAATGGGATACGTTGCCCAATACGAGGCGGCGGCGACCGCTAAGTTGTCCGGTGAGCCACAAGGCAGGCCCGGATGAGCACAACTGCATTCATTCGGGCTGCTCGGGCCGCTGCGATCGATCTCCGCGCATGTAGCGAGCGCCGCGCCAGCCATGCCGCGTACCTGCCGCAGATGTGCGCGGATCAGAAGAGCATGCTCGCGAGCGAGACCACGAACACCGCAATGGCGATGAGTACCGCACCGCGGACGAAGGCCAGCATCAAGGGCCAGAGCATCCATATCATTGAGATAGCCTCTCGCGGACCCTCTGCATTGTCATCGCATGCCAGCGGGGCCCCGTCGTCGGCGTCTTGACCTTGCGCCAATTCAGCGCCCGCCCTCCGTTGGGGGCAGCATGCCCGAGCGTGCAAGAATAGCGGGGCCATTACCTTCAGGATGTGATGACCATCACACAAAAGGCGATTTGCGCGCAGGTCCGGGCAATCGCTGCCAAGAACCGGCCCAAGCTGCATTGCAAATGCAGACCGAAGCGACAGCACGCGTTGACGAGACGATACGCGAGGCAATAAATCGCCGCCGCAATACGAAGGGGTAGCAAAGCGGTTGCAAGCCACTATTTCCGGCATCTGCAAGCCGAACAGAAACCCATTCATTTCAGCTTACGGAAGGGTGGCCGAGTGGTTTAAGGCAGCGGTCTTGAAAACCGCCAGGGGGTTCACGCTCCCTCGTGGGTTCGAATCCCACCCCTTCCGCCAAAACTTCGTCCAAGGCCATTCACGTCGATCGGACAAATATTGATATTTCCCAAACGAAGTGGTCGCCCATGCAGTTGGGGACAAGGTGGAGGCCGCATATCGACGTGGCGACTTGTTCGAAAAACTGCGGCGGCGATGGCTCAATGCTCCGCTATTTGCCGACCCGCGACCACCAAAGTGCAAGCGGCCCAAGCAGAGCGCCTGCCGCAAGCAGCGCGAACAGGGCGAGCCAGGCGGAAGGCTGCGCGGGCCCGCCCGCGGCATCGAGGGCCACTCCCGCGGCCCAGGCGCCGAGCGCCGACAGGCCGAAGCCGACCGTCGTATGCAGCGCCAGCGTCGCGCCGCGATGGCTGAGGATGGCGCTTGCGGCCGTGCCGGACGTAAGCGCGCCGGAATCAGCTGGCACCGTCGCGCCGTAGACCAGCACCAGAGCGAACAGCAACAGCGGCGATGCGCCGGCACTGAGCCCGATCGCCAACGCAACGGTGGCGGAGACCAGCATGACGGCTGTGATGGCGCGGTGCCGGCCGAAGCGCAGCGCCGCTTCGTTGCCGAGCACGCTCGCTGGCAGCGACACGATTGTGAACAGCACGCTGACCGCGACCGGGCCGAGCAGCACCGCGCCGTCGCTGCGCGCAGCGACAAACGACCAGAACGCGACGATCCAGGTGCGCGCGCCGTAAAGTTCAAAGCAATGCGCGCCATAACCGAGGATGTAGCCGAGCGCGGTGCGATTGCGCAGCACCGGCCGAAAATCGAGCAGGTGTCCCTGTGCAGGCGCCGGCTTGACCGCCGACAGACCAAGGCACACGCCGAGCATCACGAGCGGGCCAACCCCTGTGACGAAGAACGCCGCGCGCCAGCCGATATTGTCGGCGGCGAGCTGCGCCACGAGAAACGAGAGACCCACGCCGATCGAGAAGCTTCCGGTGTAGAGGGTGACGCTGCGCGAGGAATCGCCGGGCGGCAATCGGTCGGTCAGCGCTTTCAATCCCGGCATGTAGGCGCCAGCAAAACCGATGCCGGAAAGGCCCCATAGCAGAGTTGCCGACACGAGCCCGTTGGCTAGCAGCCCGCATGACACGGTGGCGAGGCCGCTAACCGCGGAGCCCGCCATCAGGACACGGCGCGCGTCGATGCGGTCAGTCAGGGTCGCAAGCACCGGGACCGCGAGCATGTAACCGAAGGCGTAGGCGCTCGCCATCAACCCTGCCTCAGCCGCGCCAAGGCCCCACAGCGGCATGAGATGCTGCGCCATGATTGCCGGCAGCGTGACGTGGGGAAGCAGGCTGCCCACTTGCCCGAGGCACATCGCGGCAACGAGAGCTCGTCCCGTCAACATCGCCACAGATCGCTCATTTCAATGGTCATTGAATCGATGTTGACACGGTGCTTACAATTTTATATTCGTCGAAATATGGAAAAGTCAAACGCCGTCACCGCGCTGGCGGCGCTCGCCCAGGATAACCAACTCGACGTGTTTCGCCTGCTGGTGCAGGCCGGGCCTGAAGGCATGGCGGCCGGCGCCGTTGCGCAAGCGCTCGATCTCGCGCCGAACACGCTGACCTTTCATTTCGACCGGCTGCGGATGGCGGGGCTGGTCACCGTGCACCGCGAGGGGCGCTCGATGATCTACGCCGCGCAATTCGACACGATGAATGCCTTGCTCTCCTATCTGACAGAGAATTGCTGCCAGGGCCGATCCTGCGCGCCCGTGAAGCGCAAAACCGCTGTACCGGGGGCGACGCGGCGTCACGTGAGGCATGCCATATGAGGAGACTGCCATGAAACGTATGCACGTCCATGTGGGTGTTGAAAATCTCGAGCGATCCATCAGCTTCTACTCTGCGCTATTCGCAACGCAGCCAACGGTGGTCAAACCGGACTACGCCAAATGGATGCTCGATGATCCCCGCGTGAATTTCGCGATCTCCACGCGCGGCAAGCAGCCGGGGCTGGACCATCTCGGCATCCAAGTGGAAAGCCAGGCCGAGCTGCACGAGGTCTACGCGCGGCTGCGGAAGGCGGACGGCACCGTAATCGAGCAGGGGCACACCGCCTGCTGCTACGCGAAGTCGGAAAAATCCTGGATCGATGATCCTTCCGGGATTTCGTGGGAGACCTTCCACACCACCGGCGAAAGCACGGTCTATGGTGATGGCAGCGGCGAGCGGGAGGCGCGCGTCGCTCATGAAAAATCTTGTTGCGCACCGCAATCGGCAGCGCCGCGGGTTGACACTGAAACCGCCGCGGCCTGCTGCGCCGGCTGATCACAATGGCCAACAACGGCGGCGACAATGGAACGGCCTTTCAATGTGCTCTTTCTCTGCACCGGCAATTCGGCCCGCTCGATCATGGCGGAGGCGATCCTAAATCGCGAAGGGCGTGGAAACTTTCGCGCCTTCTCCGCCGGCAGCCGGCCCAAGGGGCAGCTGCATCCCTACACGTTGGACCTTCTGCGGAGGCTCAATTTCGATGTGAGCGGGTTTCGCTCGAAGAATTGGAACGAATTCAGCGGCCCCGGTGCAACGCCGCTCGATTTCGTGTTTACCGTCTGCGACAACGCCGCGGGAGAGGCCTGTCCAGTCTGGCCCGGCCAGCCAACGACCGCGCATTGGGGCGTTCCCGATCCGGCCGAGGCGACGGGTATCGAAGCCGAGATTCGCTTGGCATTTGCCGATGCATTCCGAATGCTCTCCAACCGGATTTCGATCTTTGTCAGCTTGCCGCTGGGCTCGCTCGATAAGCTCTCGCTGCAAAGGCAACTCGACTCCATCGGCAAGTCCAAGGATTCGGCCGCGTGATCGGCCGCCGCCTTCTCGCGGAGGCCCTAGGCACGGCCATTCTTGTTGCGGCTGTTGTCGGTTCCGGGATCATGGCCGAACGGCTGTCGGGCGGCAATCAAGCCATCGCGCTCTTGGGCAATACGATCCCGACCGGCGCGATCCTTGTCGTTCTGATCTCGATCCTTGCACCGGTGTCGGGCGCACATTTCAATCCGGCGGTGACGCTGGTCTTTGCTGCACGAGGCGATATGTCATGGCGCGATGTGTTGCCCTACGTCGCTGTGCAATGTGCCGGCGGTATTGCCGGGACGATGATTGCTCACTTGATGTTCGATCTTGCACCGCTCACGATCGGTACCACGGCACGAGCCGGCGCGGCCCAGTGGTTCGCGGAGGTCGTCGCTACATTCACTCTGTTGCTGGCAATCCTCGGAGGCGTGCGACAAGCGCCGCAAGCGGTTCCTTGGCTTGTTGGGCTGACCATCACTGCAACCTATTGGTTCACGTCGTCCACGTCATTCGCGAACCCTGCAGTGACACTCGCGCGTGGATTTACGACGACGTTCGCAGGCATCGCCATCAATCATGTTCCGGGCTTTGTGGTGGCGCAATTTGTCGGGGCGGCAATCGCCGCGGCGGTGGCAACCGTTATATTTGCCGTGGCGCGGACGCAAACCTAGACGCGGCCGAACTGCAGGCGCTCTACGATCACCCCCAAGCCTGACGGAATGCCCCTCTCAAGGTGGGCAATTTCGAGGGAACCTCGACTGCCATGCCATTGCGGGATAGACTTGAGACTGGTGCGGTGCATTTGAGTTTCCTATCTTTTGCATAAGGGGGGTGCCGCGAGCGAGTGCGAACTTCGGAATCGGGACACCGGCCGAAGAGGTGGAGATCAACATGGAACAGAATTCGGTCAATCTCCCTGCCGGGAAGCTTGGTGACCTGCGCCGTAGGGGCTCGCCTCGGTGGAAGATTTTAGTTGCCGCCGTGGCCTTGTTCGCGCTCGGTACCGCTGACACCGCATTGTCGCAACCGAAAGAGCGCGCGGCGCGCCCTCTCGCAGGCGTGCCGAGCATCATGGTCGATGTGGATGCAAACGGAACCCCGATCATCATGCGGGATTCGCGCATACGTCCGAAAAGAACACAAAGCGAGGATCGCGCAAGCAAACGTGCCGAGCGTCCACGCACAAGTCCCCGCGGCAGCAGTACCTACGTCGCGCCAATTCCACTGCCGAGCACCGGTCGCGCCTTCGGCATGGCGCCGCCGATCGTGACCCCTTACAACCCACCCCCCATCAACAACCCCAGCGACCGTGTCATGCAATTGAATCAGTCGTTTCAATTCAACGGGGGCTTGGGCAACAATCCCACCGACCGTGACGCATACATACGTTACAACTTCAACAGATAACTGCCGCTGACCGGTCCGCTCAATGTCTCGTCGCGCATGAGGATTTCTTGGTGCGCGTCGGCTATTCTTTCACCTAGGGCGGGATGATTTTTTTTCGAACCACGTCCCGCTCTGGTGAAGGGCATTGAATTTGGTCATGCGGTTGAAGAGCCCGCTCGCAACATCAGCCGCCGCTTGGTTCGGCAAGGGATTTGTCCGCTTCCTGCTTCTCATGGCCGCAGCTGCGGTGGTCGCGGCGTTTGCTGCAGGTTTTGGCATAGCTCACGACTACGGCTACCTGCGCGCGTCGGTACTGACGGGGTCGCAAGGAGGCCAGTATTACGCGCTGGCAACCCGTCTGGCTGACCGCGCTCGACGGCAGCGGGGCACGCTGAGCGTCATTCCGACGGCAGGCTCGATCGAGAACGTCACCCGCCTCGCCGCCGGCCAGGGGCAGTGTGCCGAGAAGTTCGCCTTCATCCAGGACGGCACGCCCGTCCCCTCCGATGCACGGGTTGAGCTCCTTGGCCGGCTCCCCCAGCTGGAGTCCCTCCTGCTGCTCGCCAAGCAAGGCCACGCCTTTCGCAATTTTTCCGACCTCCGCGGGGCATCCATCGGGATCGGCCCGCAAGGTTCCGGCACCGCTTACCTCGTCCGCCAGCTTTTCGATGATGCAGACCTGCGGGAGCTGGATGCCCGTTTATCCAACCATGAATTGCAGGACCAGGTACAACTGGTGGCGAAGGGTGAGCTCGACATTGCCGCTTTGGTCATGCAGGAGGACGCCGCATTTCTACGCGATGTCATCCGACAGTACGGCTTGGACATCGTGTCGCCGCGGGATCTCCCGGGCCTGATTGCGCGCTACCCCTGGCTTGAACTCGGCCATATCCCGGCAGGGCGTTATGATCTGGTGCGTTCTGTTCCTGCTCTCGACAGGCAGATTGCACAGCTTGGAACTTTGATTATCGCCAATTCGTGCGCGCGGCGAGCCGATCGCGTCGCGCTTCTCATGCTGATAGCGGCGGAGTTTCCGGGTTTCATCCGCGGCAATCCTCCGAGCTCCACAAGTTCTGCCACAGCGATGAAGCTGGCACCTTCGGCGCAGCAATTCTTTATTACCGGCGAACCTGAGATTGCCGATCGATACTTCCCGTGGCTCGTGAACCTCCTGTCGCCGGCATACTGGGTCTATCTCTTCATGGCCGCGACAGTTCTTTTCAATGGATTGAAAGTGTTCAGCCGGTACCGTCTTTGGCGGATCGATGCCGCGCGCGAGAACCTTGAGGCCGAGCTCAAGGGACTTGTCGATCCGAAGCTCACGCATGCACAAATCCGCGAGCTTCCGGCCGAGGGCGTGATGACCGGGTCCGAGAAGCGCACTGCCGCGCAGGCGATCATGGATCGATTGCTGGAGCTGCGCGCCCGTTGTCAGCGCCAGACAAATTCTCTTGTCACCCCCATGGGGGAAGAAATGTTCTATCGCTACCAGCAAGCCTTGATAGATGAGGCGACAACCAGTGTGGGGGCATTGCTTCACCGCTCGCCAAGTCCCGGATCTCGAGGACAGGATTAATGCTGAAAGACGCTTACGGACTTTCGATCTCCACCACATCCGCTGAAGCAGTGGCGGGTTTCGATCGCACCGTCGAGGGCTACCTGAAAGCACGTCTTGCCACCCGTGATTATCTCATGGGGACCCTGAAGGCCGATCCTGAGTTTGCTCTCGCCCATTGTCTCAAGGGGTACTTCGCGCTGCTCCTCTACAAGCAGGCGGCGCTACCAGCGGCCGCCGAAGCAGCTCGTACGGCGCGGCGTCTGGCCGAAAAGGCCACCGCACGGGAACGTATGCACGTTGATGCGCTCGATGCTTGGGTAGCAGGTGATCTCGAACGTCTGTTTGCGGTCTGGGAGGCGATCCTCGCCGAGCATCCGACCGATGTGCTGGCATTCCGGCTTGCGCACTACAAGTACTTTTGGACCGGACGGGCCCGCGAGATGCTCGCTTCCGTCGAGCGCATTGCACCGAAGTGGAAGTCGCGGCCTGCCCAACTATGGCACCATGCTCGGCTGTCGCTGCTTCGCGCTTGAGGAATGCGGCGATTATGCTGCCGCCGAGCCGGTCGGGCGGGAGGCGATCGAGATCGATCCGGCCGACTTGTGGGCGGCACATGCCGTTGCCCATGTCATGGAAATGCAGGGCCGGCAACGAGAGGGGATCGTCTGGTTGGAGCGCCTCGCCCGGAACTGGGAGGGCACTAATCAGCTGCAGCATCACCTGTGGTGGCACCGTGCGCTGTTTCATTACGAGCAGCGGGATTTCGATCAGGTGCTGGCTCTCTACGACCAGCGCTTCCGTAACCTGGCCTCGCCGCTCACGCAATCGCAGCCGGATTTCGTCATCGATGTGCAAAACGCAGCGTCGATGTTGTTCCGCCTGGAGCGGCAAGGCGTGAATGTAGGTGATCGGTGGATCGAGATTGCCGATAGAGCTGGACAGCGCGTCGGCGATTGCCTTTCAGTGTTTACCCTGCCTCACTGGATGATGGCGCTGGCCGCGACTGCTCGTGAAAGCGTCGCTCAACAGTTGCTGGACGGAATGCGGGCATATGCCGAAAGCCGCCAGAGTAACGCGTCGGTAGTCAAGCAAATTGCGTTGCCCATAACGATAGCCGTGCTCGCGCATCGGCGTGGCGAATATTCCGCAGCACTCGACCTGATGCGGCCGATCATTGCGCATACGCAGCGCATGGGTGGGAGCCACGCGCAGCATGACGTTCTAAGACAGCTGTTTCTCGATTGCGCTGTGCATGCCGGACGTGCGGATGACATTCAGCTAGTGCTGGCGCTGGCTGCGCGATACCCCGCGCCGATCGACGAGCGCGTTGCTTATGCGCAAGCTGCACGGCAGCTCCGCCATCAATAACGCACTCAGGATTGTGGGCTAATAGTTGCGCCGATAGCGCCTGCGCGGTTCCCTTGCGGTGCCATAGGCTGCGAACGCATTGGGCGTGCAAAATCCGCCAATTCCCGACACGGTGGCTTGGCATTGCTGGAGCGAGTAGAAGCTGCAACTCACTGCCCCGGGTGGGACGGCAAGATGCGCGCACCACGTACCCTCAGCGCGAGCCCCGATAGTTGTGAGCGATAGCGCGGTGAATGCGACCGCAACGATCGGCATCGTGCGCATAATCCCTCCTCAGGCCTCTTGCAATCCAGTTAGCCCAGCGCCACCCACAGGAAGCCGTCCTTCACTAGGTCCTGTTGACATTTCATCGGAGCCAGATCATGGCCCCGACCAGGAATAGCATGGATGCAAATGAGAGCGCAGTTTTCTCGTAACGGGTTGCGATGCGGCGAAAATGCTTGATTTTGTTGATGAACCGCTCGACCAGATTGCGTTCCTGGTAGATGTGCTTGTCATACGGGATGGCTTGTGATCGAGAGCGGCTCGATGGGATCACAGCTTCCGCCCCGCCTTCTGCTATACGGGTGCGAAAGCGATCGGAGTCAAAACCCATATCAGCGAGCAACTTCTCGAAAGAAAAACCGCTGATCAGGTCTTCGGCCTGGAGGATGTCGTGCACCTGGCCTGCGGTAAGGATGAAGCGGACGGGATTGCCGAGAGCATCCACGCTAATGTTGATCTTCGTACTCAGGCCGCCGCGCGAACGCCCGATCGCCTCATCTTCGCTCCCCCTTTTTGGCACCGGCCGCATGTTGGTGCGCCCGCACAATGGTGGAGTCGATGATGAGGTACTCGAAGTCTGGATCTTCAACCAACGCATTGAAAATACTCTGCCAAACGTCCTTCTTTGCCCACCGACGGAAGCGCTGGAACACACTATTCCAGTTGCCAAACTCACTCGGCAGATCGCGCCAAGGTGCTCCGGCACGAGCCAACCAAAGCACAGCATCCACGAACAATCGATTGTCCTCGCCGTGGCGCCCTCTGTCACCTTCCTTACCCGGAACAAGCGGCTCGATGCGCCGCCATTGCGCATTCGTAAGTGTTCGCCAAATCAAGATCGACCTCCTCAGTTTCGATCTTGAATCACATTCGCGAGTCCGAGGGAATCCCCTATATGTCAACGGGACCTAGGCAGGGCAACGGTTTTATCGGTGTGCGGTTTTTCGAGATATCGCCCATGAATTCCCACCCTTTCGACGTGCCGTCGGCTTGCAGCTTGGGGGCCCAATTGCGCGCCTCGCCCGTCTGCAAGTCGAAACAGGTCTCATGCCAGCGGCATACGAGACCGAGATCGTCGGTAGCACGACTGTCGCGCGGAATCTCTCGCCCGGTGGGCGACTTGATGACGCCGGTCTCGGCCGCATCCCTTTTTTCGAAAAACGGCAGATGCATATGGGGGCAGGAATTGTTGCAGGCGAAGTACTTCTCTCCCTTGCGTAGAACGACAAGATCGAAGGCGTCGAACTCGAAAACCCGCCGCTCGCCGTCGCCGATCTCGTCCTCGCCGGCCAGGCGCGTCCATTGCCGGCCGGCGAAGCGCATCGTCTCGCGCCTGTCCTGGGCGCTGAGGCGGGCTTCGGCTTCGGGCGTCAAACGGATGACCTCGTAGAGCGACATGCGCTCGTTGGTGCCGCGCAGCCGCACGCGCACGAAGTCGGATACTTCCACCTGCTTTTCGACCTGCCGGTAGAGCGCCTCGGAGATCAGCAGCCGGGTGCCAGCCTCCTTGTTGGCGCTTTCGATGCGGCTCGCGACGTTAACCGTTTCGCCGATGGCCGCGAGTTTTTCCTCTCTGCCTCCGCTAAGCGTGCCTATCACTGCTTCGCCGTAGTGAAGGCCGATGCCGACATCGAAATCCTTGTCATACATCGTCTTCATGTACGTCTTCATGTGCGTCCGCCGCGCCGAGCATGTCCGTCGCCGCTTTGATGGCGCGCAGAGGCATGTCTGGCGTATCGTCAATGCCAAAAATTGCCATGATCGCATCGCCGATGAATTTCTCAATGTGCCCGCCGTTGCGCTCGATCGCGTCGGCCATGTGGAAAGAAATAGCGATTTAGGACGAACATCAGGTCGTAAGGCGATAGATGCTGTGAAAGATTGGTGAAGTCCCGGATGTCGCAGAAGAGCACCGCGATAGTCCTGGTCTCGCCGCAGCGCCCAAGCTGCGGCTTTGCGAGCTGACTCGTGATCTCAAGATCGGTCTCATCCAGCACCAGGCGGCGCAATTTCAGATCGCCTGAAACCTTGGTCTGGCAGGCCAGCCGAACCTCTGGTCCGAAGCGTAGCGGGCCGGCAATCGCACGCTCCTGCTCACTTCTTTCACTGCAGTGCTCCAAGCCTTCCAGGATCCATACTCGACACGTCGAGCAATGCGCTCGACCGCCGCAAGCATGGGCATGCGGAACACCGGCACGAAGGGAGGCTTCGAGGATGGTTTCCCCCGCCCCAATAGAAAGCTGGGTGTTGTCGGCAGGCAGGCGATCTTATGCATCTGTCGGGACTTCCTCCAGAAATTGCTGTCTTTCTGCCAGGCCCGCGCCATTGGCGAAATACACGCAGCATTCCCAGTACCAAGATCGTCGCACATCGCACAATCTCCAAACGTCGGCGTAATCGATGGGCCGCGGCGGCGGGGGAGGGCCTGCGACGAAGGGCGGCGGTTCGCAGGGCCCCCACGGGGGCGCCGGGTGTGTGCAGCGTGCCAGCGAAAAAGATGGCCCCGGCGGGCCCGCACAGGGGCGATGAACGCGCGGCGTGAAACCGCCCGGAAACGCACCGCGCGAAGAACGGATATGGCCAAGCGGCCGCATTAACCGGGCGGATATAGTGCTTGCCTGCCAAACTCTTGTCACAATGGCATCTCAAATAGCCCCCTGATAAGCGTGGCTGTCGGGGAGATCATGATGGAACTTTATGAAGTCCAGCTGTGTCGGCAGGGGCGATGGGATCAGCAGCGCTGGCGGGTCGTGGCGGCTAGAGATGAAGACGAAGCCGCGTACAAGGTGACCGGGGAACATCTCAGCAAGGAAGGGGAACGCAGGAAGATCCGCGTTCGGGTCGCGCAACTCGGGAATGGAAGCCCTCCACCAACCGTTTTTTACACCGACTGATCGTCAGAACGTCAGCCCGGTGCCAAACACTTCGATCGCATAGAAATAGAGCTCTGCATCCAGGCAGCGTTGGATATTGCCGGCCTGGCGAAAGCCGTGCTGCTCGCCCGCGAACAGAAAATAGCCAACCGCATTGCCCCTGCGCCGGAGCGCCTCGACCATCACCTGCGCCTGGTCCGGAGGCACTATGGCATCCTGCTCGCCCTGAAAGAAAATCACGGGTTTCGACAATCGCTCCGCATGATGGAGGGGTGAGCGCTCGCGGTAGCGCGCCTCCTCCTGCGGGTATGGCCCAATCAGCCAGTCAAGATAGCGGGACTCGAATTTGTGCGTGTCGCGCGCGAGCGCGGCCGCGTCGCTCACTCCATAGTAGCTCGCTCCGCCTTGAAAGAAGTCGCGGAATGCGAGCGCTGCCAACGTCGTATAGCCTCCGGCGCTTCCGCCGCTGATGACGCAGCGCTTGCCGTCGACCAGGCCTTGCCCGACGAGGAAGCTCGCGCCCGCCACGCAGTCGTCAACATCGACCACGCCCCAGCTCAGGTGCAGGCGGTCCCGATACGCTCGGCCGAAGCCGGTGCTGCCTCCGTAATTCACGTCGAGCACGGCAATTCCGCGGCTCGTCCAGTATTGCGTGCCCAAATTGAGCGTGCTTGAGGCTGCTGCCGTCGGCCCGCCATGGCACTTGACCAGCAACGGCGGCCTTTCCCCGGCGCCGGGCACGTAATCGGGATTATGGGGCGGGTAGAACAAGCCGAAGGCCGTGCGCCCGCCGGCGGTCGGGAACTCCACGCTCTCCACCTTTGTGAGATAATCCGCAATGCGTGGTTGCGCGCGATCGAGAATGTCGGTCGACTTCTTGAGAACGCTGTGCCGACCCGATGCGAGATCCAGGGCAACAATGCTGGCGGGATGATCGGGGGCGCCGGCGCGAAGCACGACACGCTCACCGTCGGCGCGAACCGAGCCGAATTCGGTGAAAGGCGTCTCGATCGGAGTGAGCCCTCCGGTAGCGAGGTCCAACTCTGCAAGCCGGCCGAGGCCCACCTTGGAATAGGCACAGACGATCCGATCGGCGGCGGCGAACGCATAGGTCGAAGTGCCGAGCGTCCACAGCGGCACGCCGAACTCGGCTGCCATGGGCGCAAGCGCCTGCGTCGTCCGCGCTGCAACCTCGAAGCGGTAGAATTCCACCAGCCCGAGCGATCGGATACGAACATGATCGCTCTGCCGTCAGGCGACCACTCTGGTTGGAAGATCAATTCCTCCTTCCCGCCTGCGATTGTCTGTGGATTGCCGATGGCGCCGGTGTCGTCGATCTCGGCGAGGTAAAGCGTGGTTCCGTTCCACGGCATGTTGGGATGATCCCAGGCAAGCCAGACGAGCCGCGTTGCGTCCGGCGAGAGCCGCGGCGAGCAGAAGAAATCGTGTCCGCCGACCAGCACGCGCCCGGGATCGGCGCCGGGATTGCCAAGGCCGACCGCGACGATGGCGTTGACCGGCTCACCTTCGGCGCTGTGGTCCTCGCGCACGCCGATCCATCGGTTGCCGCGGCGGTCGATCTCGCCATCGGCGAACCTCCAATCGCGTTCCCGCGCGGCCGGCGCGGGGGTCAACGGCTCTGGCTCGGCGGCGCCGTGCAGTCGGCGGTACAGGCGGCCGTCCGCGAAATCGGAGAAATAGACGACCCCTTGGCTCACCGTCCATGCGCCGCCGCCGTATTCGTGCACGCGCGTGCGAACATTGCAAATCTTCGGAGTGACCTCTGCCTGTTGACCATCCTGCTCGAGGCGCACGACCACGGATCGACCTTGCTCCTGCGGCCGTCCTTCCAGCCAATAGACGTGTCCGCCATCGAGGTGCGGTTCCGAGAGCGCGATGGATTGCGCCACAATCAGGTCCGAGGTGATCGGCGACTTCCAGGAGCCGCACGGTGCTGCCTTGGCGGAGGTGGTCGACACGACATTCGCCCCTGAAAAGGCGAGCATAGGCGGCCATCGGCCGCCGTTGCCAGCGCCAAGAAGGCCGACGCGGAAGCGTCGGCTATCCGCCGGAGCAGAGCGACAGGCGGTCGGGCGGGGTCGCTCCGACGCGCGAGATCGTTGCAGCCGACCCACCGGGCCAGAGGTGATCGCCCGCGCGTAACGCGGGGTGGTTTGGAGATGTCAGCCTGCCCGGCCTAGAAAGCGAAGGCGTTGAGCACGAGGCCGCACGCGAAAATCCCACCCAGGATCAATCCAATTAAATGCGTTATCCGTCGCTCACTCATTACCGCCCCCTGCTGTTTTTTTGCACTCCAAAGGATTAGTCGGGCGAACAATCCACAGGGTTCAAGATTGAGGCGAAATGGGCGGCGAATGATTAATGACTGCTGCTTTTGCGAAGGTCCGGTGGGAGAGCGGCGCAATTTTGAGCCGGCGGGATGAACCGGAACGCCCCCTCCCGCAACTAAAGGTGAGAGCGGTCACCTTCGTGATCCATTGCAAGTCGCGGGGGCCTCATGATTTCCATTATTCCCATCGAGCTGTTTTGGATGGCCGGGGCATTCATCATGCTCATGGCATGCCTGTTGGCCGCCACCGCCGAATAAGACAGTTGCGCAGCCTCGCGCGGTGGGAAGTCGGCGCGCTCCTTGCCCACGGCAGACCACTGAACGGCGCTAGCTCGCCCAACTGCGCTGAGCGCTCGGCTACTCCAGGGTGGAGCCTGCTTCTCCCAGGATTCCCCGCTTGCGGGACCGTTCCAATATGTCGACGACCTTTGCGAACGGGCCCGGTTGCAACGGCGGTCCGGGGTCGTGAGTTTTGTGGTCCGCCATGACCCGATCATGCGCGGCGACCAATTCGGCTTTGCCGATCCCGGTCGCAATGATTTCCGCGATGATCACGTCACTGATCGGACCAAGGATCTCGACCGCCTCATCACGCGACAGCTCGGCCATGCTGATATCTCCTGTCGGCGCGCCCCCGACTGCATAGTGCACCAAACATTCCTTGTGCACCATCACGTCGCGGGCGAGCGGGCGCATGCGGGGAAGATCCACGTTCCCAGCAGGATAGGGGGAGAACTTCAGGCGATATTGCCGAAGGTGCCCCCAACCCCGGCGATTTCCATCGAATAATGGCCGACGCTCGAATCTTCCTGTTTCGCAGCCGCCGGGGAACCTTTGTAATAGCCCGGGAGGGGCACTCGTTCCGCCCTGATCTCGCCTCGATCGGCCTTCAGCCAAGGGGGTGAGAGGTTGTTGCATGCGAACTGTGCGTATGGGCCGCAGTATGCCGGCTGCCAGAACTGGCCTGTCGCGCCGTGCCGTGTTGCGGGGAGGAGTGTCTGTGCCTCTCATGGCGCCGGCTGTTCTTCCGCTCGGGGGATGTGCCGCACTCACTTCCGCCGGCGTGCGTTTCGACGCCGCCGAGCTTTCCGGCAACCCGGTCCTGCTGGTGGCCACCACGCGCAAGCCGGTCGATGGCGCGCGCACAAGGCCCTGGTTCGGGACGGAGCGGGCATCCGCAATGACACTCGCCCGCGCCAAGCTCGTGCCGCCGGATGAGGGCCGCTTTTCCCTGACCGCGGTGGGCCTCGGCGATTGGCGCCTCGAAGCGATCGAGCCGGCACAAAAGCTCAGCGATCTGCTCGTGCCGGGTGCCGGCCGGCGCGACGTGCTCCTCTACGTTCACGGCTTCAACCAGACTTTCGAGACAGCTGCCCTCGACGCCGCGCGCCTCTCCGATGGCATCCGGTTCCGCGGCGAGACCATGATGTTCTCGTGGCCGTCCAAGGCGAAGCTGTTCGACTATGGTTACGATCGGGAGAGCGCAATGTGGTCGCGCGATGCCCTGGAGCGGGTCTTGTCCCTGCTCATGGCGAGCCAGGGCGTCGGCCGCATCCACGTGGTTGCCCACAGCGTCGGCACCATGCTGAGCATGGAAGCGCTTCGGCAGATTTACGCCCGTCACGGCGTGGCGATCACCGACAAGATCGGGGCCGTGATATTCGCCTCGCCGGACATCGACATGGACGTGTTCACCTCCTCGGTGGAGCGCATTCCCCCTCTCGCCCCGAAGATCACGGTGATCACTGCAACGAATGATCGGGCGCTCGCAGTGGCGGGCTGGATCGCCGGAGGGATGACCCGAGTGGGAGCGGCTGAAAAGGCTCAGCTCGAAAGGATGGGTCTGCGCGTCATCGACGCCTCGGCGCAAGGGTGGGGCATCATCAACCACGACCTCTTCCTGTCGAACGCCGAGATTCGGCTGGTGATACGCCGTGCCGTGGACGGGCTGCCCCCGGATCATTCCTGAAATGGGTTGCCTATAAACTGCCGTTCTCTGGCGCAGGCACCTCGCATGAGCGTTGCCCGATCCTCCATGATGGCGCTCCCTCTGCTGGCGCTGGGTGCATGCGCAGCATTCGGGCAGGAAACAAATCAAGGCCTGGCCCAACCCGAGATCCAAATCGAAGACCGAAGCGAGAGCAACGCACCGACGGCGCGCGAACCTGCTCCCGGCAACGAAACGATCTTGCGGCCGGACCTGCGCGACTCCATTTGCCTGATGATCGAAGCCGCCGCGCGCTCCCACGACTTGCCGTTGGAATTCTTTGCCCGCGTGATCTGGCAGGAAAGCAGATTTCAAGCCGACGCGGTTGGGCCGCGCACGAGGAGCGGCAACAGCGCGCAGGGCATTGCCCAGTTCATGCCAAGGACGGCCGCGGAGCGAGGCTTGCTCGATCCGTTCGATCCCGTGCAGGCGCTGCCGAAGTCGGCGCAATTCCTGCGCGAGCTCAAAGGCCAGTTCGGAAATCTCGGGCTTGCCGCCGCCGCCTACAATGCCGGGCCGGCGCGTGTGCGTGGCTGGCTCGCCGGTACCCGCACGCTGCCGGCCGAGACCCGCAACTACGTGGTTGCCATCACCGGCATCTCCGCTGACGAATGGGCGAAAAGCGGCGAGCGGGAGCCCGCCGCGAAGACGGTGCCGAATTGCGGGCAACTCACCGCGCTTTTGCAACGCGCGCCGAACCCGTTTCTCGAGAAGCTCACTGAGCGCGTGAAGCTCAGCGCGGACAGTCCATGGGGCATCCAGCTCAGTGCTGGCTTCTCGCGCGAACGGGTGCTCGCCGCCTATGCAACGCTCGCAACCCGCTATGCCGTGCTCCTGGAGGGCCGAGACGCCAGCATTCTGAGCTCGGTGTTCCGCAGCCGCGGCACACGTGCCTTCTATCAAGTTCGCGTCGGCACCGAGACCCGCGAGACCGCCAACTCTCTATGCGCGGGTATCCGGCGTGCCGGCGGGTTCTGCATGGTGCTGCGGAACCGATCGAGCTGAAGACCCGCGCTCGGATATCGGTTGCGTCGAGACTCTTCACGAAGCCCACCAATTATTTGAGGGGCGATGACCTTCCATGAGAATTTCTATGGCATGTCAGAGAAACGATGCTTTGCAGGAAATCGATTTCACTCGTTATTTACAGGGCTCCAGGGGGACACTTCCCCCTTCAATAACCCCGGGAGAACGAAAAATGCTACGAAACTGTGACCCCACGTCAAGAACCGCCGTCTGCTCACGGCCGGCCGCAATCGCGCTGGCGACCATCTGTGGGGCCTTGCGTGACGGGCTTGCCGCGCTTCGCCGCTATGAGCATCTCAAGACATGGGGCGTTTCTCGCGACCGGGCGCTTAGAGAGGCGCTCGGCGTTGGCATTCCAGCAGGTGAAGTTCACGTTGCCGCGCAATATCCGTCTTGCCCGCTCACGGATCGCCCGCGAATGAACGAAGCGGCTTGCGCGCGGCGCGTTCCGGCTTGCGTTCGTCCGGCGTCTCATCTGCCGGCTTCGGCACGCTCGGAAACCTTGCCTATTTGAAGTGAAGCTCACCGCGGGGGAGGGCGCTCAGCTTGTCGGCCTCAACCTCAACGTGTTGAGTTGCCGGGAATCCTCGGCAGCTTGCGCCAAAAGCCAGTCACTGAAGGCCACGATTTTCGGCAGCGTTGCGGTTGCCTTCGAGCAGACGATCCAATACGCGAAGGAAACCGGCATCGCCATGGCAAACGGGCGCACGAGGCGCCCGCCGATCAAGTCCCATGCCGCCAGCGCCGTGCGCGCCAAAGCTACGCCCTGCCCGTCGACCGCCGCATCGATCGCCATGCTCGCCTGGTTGAGGACGGGGCCGCGGGAGAGGTCCACGCCCGTAACGCCTGCAAAGTCGAGCCAGCGATTCCAATCCTGCCGATTGTCGACATGCAAGAGCGTGACACGGTTGAGGTCCGAGGGGCTGCGCAGCCGATTGCGGCCGTTGAGAAGATTCGGACTGCAGACCGGAAAGAGCTCCTCTGCGCAGAGGCGAGTGACGTGGAGTCCCGAGGCACTCCCGTCGCCGTGACGAATGGCAAGATCGATGTCCTCGCGCGCGAAGTCGACATGATGCAGTGAAGCGCTGACCCTGAGATCGATCTCAGGGTGGGCCTCGGCGAAGCGGCCCAGCCGATGGACGAGCCATTTCGCGGCAAAGTTCGGCGAGGTGCTGACGGTGAGCGCACCCCCGCTCTGGCGTTGCAGCAACCGCTCGGTTCCATCGGCGATACGGTCGAAAGCATCGCGTACAACGACGAGATAAGCGCGGCCCGCTTCGGTGATGACGAGGCGCTGCCGTTCGCGAGTGAAAAGTTTCAGCCCGAGCTCGGTCTCGAGTGCCTTCACCTGATGGCTGACCGCGCCCTGCGTGACGCAGAGGTCCTCGGCGGCGCGCGTGAAGCTCTCGTGCCGCGCGGCGGCCTCAAAAGCCTTGAGCGCATTGAGCGGCGGCAAACGGCGCGGCATCGGCCAACCAATATCATGAGAAAAACTATGGCAAGCTAGAGGAAAGATGCTTTGCCCGCAATGAAATTAGCGTCTTCATCTTGGCGCAAATTCATGTTAGCGAGGAATTTCATCATGACTGATGTCGCCGTGCTCGGTTTCCCGCGCAGCACCTTTGTCCACATCGTTCAGCTCGTGCTCACGCACAAAGGCGTGCCGTTTACATTCCGTGATCTGGAGCCTGAGATGGGTACCGCAGCCCATCTTGCGCTCCACCCCTTCAATCGCGTCCCGATCCTTCAGCACGGCGACTTTACGCTGTACGAAACCAGCGCAATTGCCACCTATGTCGACGAAGCATTCGAAGGTCCGGCATTGCAGCCGAAAGACATCCGGATGCGTGCACGCATGAACCAGTGGATCAGCTCGGTCAATTCGTACTACTACCCCTACATGATCTATCATGTGTCGCACGAGCGTAACGTGTTTCCCCAACTCGGTATCGCGTCGGACGAGAAGGTGGTGGCGCATGCCCTCCCGAAGATCGAAGTGGCCCTGCAGGTGATGGAGCGGGAGCTGGGACACGGCAAAGAATATTTGTTGGGCTCCGGCCTCTCTCTCGCGGACTTCTACGCGTTGCCCAGCACGTACGCCTTCGGGTTAACGGAGGAAGGGAAGGCGATGTATCCCAGATTTCCAAAGTTCTGCCGGTGGCGGGAGGGAATGGAAGCGCTGCCCACGGTCCAGCGGTTTCGTGCTTCGTTGCCGCCACGTGCCCCCATCGAGCATGCGAGGGAATGGGCCGTGTCACATCGCCCGAGATACTGAGGGGGATTTGCTGCCGACGACCCGGATTGGTGCCGACTGACTGGATGTCGCTATTCTTTGCAACCTTTCATGCAATGTCGAATTCGGTCTTGCATGTTTTCCCAGCATAATTCTTCTGGCACGCCTTTAATTGATCGCGACATTGAAGCCCAATGAAGGTGACTGCCATGGCAGACAACACAGCCAGGTTCGACGCCGACGCAGCTGGCGCTGCGCCCAAAGGCTGGATAGCGACCAGCATCGGCAAAGGCGATCCAAAATGGACGATTGAACAGGACCAGACGGCGCCTTCGAAATTGAAGATACTTAAACAATCTGGTCGGGCTAATTACCCGCTGCTCCTCAAGGACGACATCAACATCAAGGACGGTTTCATCGAGATGAAGTTCAAGGCCATTGCCGGTTCCGAGGATCGCGCGGCTGGTCTCGTCTGGCGGGCCAGGGATGCGAACAATTATTACGTGGTCCGCGCCAACGCGCTCGAAGACAACGTCGTGCTCTACAAGACCGTCAACGCTGTCCGCAGCGCGCTTGACATCGTCGGCCGGAAAGGTGGCTACGGGGTCGCTGTTCCGGTCCCGGCCGACCAATGGCTTGGAAAATACGGTGAAGCGAAATAGCTCGCTTGACGAACATCAGGAGCTGGTTTGCTGACATCCGCATCTCGCTTGCGGTAGCATTCACCGTGCCATGAACAAAACGTCGATCATTTACGCGCTTGCCTCGGCGGCGCTGTTTGGCGTCTCGACTCCGGCTGCCAAGGCCCTGCTCGGATCGATTCACCCCGCAGTGCTGGCAGGTCTGCTTTATTGCGGGGCGGGTATTGGTGTTGCGATCTTGCGCCGATGTGCTCTTCCTGGCTTGGGGCTGACAATCGCTCCACAGGTTACGCTGAGTCGGTGGGATATTCGGTGGCTTGCAGCCGCAATTGCGGTTGGGGGTATTGCTGGTCCTCTGCTGATGATGGTGGGGTTGGCGCGGACGGACGCCGCCACGGCATCGCTGCTTCTCACGCTCGAAGGCGCGGCCACAGCGCTAATCGCGTGGTTTATATTCCACGAGAACTTTGATCGACGCATCGCGCTTGGAATGCTTTGCCTCGTCGCCGGCGCTGTCCTTCTTTCATGGTCGGGATCGCCTCGCTTTGAGACCATCATAGGCCCGCTTGCGATTCTTGCTGCCTGCGTGGCCTGGGGCCTCGACAACAATCTGACACGCAAGGTCTCGCTGGCCGATCCATTGCAGATTGTCGAGCTCAAGGGCCTTGTCGCCGGGCCGGTCAGTCTTGCGCTTGGCTTTTGGGCTGGAGGATCACTACCGGCGGCTTTCCCGGCGTTTCTTGCATGCATTGTCGGCTTCCTTGGATATGGCGTGAGCCTTGCGCTTTTCGTCGTTTCGCTCCGCTATTTGGGTGCCGCTCGAACGGGAGCTTATTTCTCGACAGCGCCCTTCTTGGGGGCCGTCACCGCCATCATCGCGCTTGCAGAGCCGGTCAGCCTCTGGCTCCTCGCGGCGGGAGCGCTCATGGCACTGGGTGTCTGGCTGCACGTCACCGAGCGTCACGAACACGAGCACATTCACGAGCCGATGAGGCACGCACATCCGCATGCGCATGACGAGCACCATCAGCATGCACACGGTCCCGATGACCCGCCTGGAGAGCCCCACACCCATTTGCACGAGCATCAGCCGCTAACGCATGCTCATCCGCACACGCCCGACATGCATCACCTGCACCGCCATTGAGATTTCCCCCTTGGGGAGAACAACGAAATGAATAGGTGCGCGAAGATTTGTCTTCGGCTCGGTGCGACGAGCACCGCCGAGCTCAAGATTTGGATTGTCGGAGCAGCGCCGCCTTGTCGTCTTGGCGCGCTCTATACCTGGTGTCGCAGCTTGCAGGCCGAGACCCACAACTGGCCGGCGGCGGGCATGAAAGAGATCCGACGTGGCTGAGCTCTCGATTGCGGAAGGCGGTCAATGCGCGCCGCGGCACGGCGTGTCGTTGCAAGAAGCGTTTCGGGTCTGGCTTCGGGTCGCGATGCTCAGCTTCGGAGGCCCAGCCGGGCAAATCGCGGTGATGCACCGCATCCTGGTCGAGGAGAGGCGTTGGATTTCAGAATCGCGGTTTCTGCACGCCCTTAATTACTGCATGCTTTTACCGGGCCCGGAGGCGCAGCAGCTGGCGACCTATATCGGCTGGCTGATGCACCGGACGCTGGGCGGGATCATGGCCGGCGTCCTTTTTGTCATTCCCGGCGTCATCGCCATCATGGCGCTCAGCTACATCTATGCCGCCTACGGTAACGTTCCGGTGATCGTCGCGCTGTTTTTCGGGCTCAAGGCCGCGGTTCTCGCGATCGTGTTGGAGGCGGTATTCCGAATTGGCAAGCGGTCCCTCAAGAACAACGCGATGCGGGCGCTCGCCGCGGCTGCATTTGTGGGCATTTTCTTTTTCAACATTCCGTTTCCAGTCATCATTTTTGGCGCGGCGCTGATCGGGTTTTTGGGCGCTTGGACTGGTGCCACCGCATTTCTAGCCAAAGACGGTCATGGCAATGGCAAAAAAGACGGAGACGTGGTCGAGAGTCTCCTCGGCGATGAACTGCCCGAGCATGCTCGGCCGACGGTTGGGCGGGCATTACGGGTGTCGGGCGTATGGCTTGCGCTTTGGCTTATTCCGGTAATCGCGCTGCTTGCCACGTTGGGTAGCGGAAATGTCTTCAGCGAGATTGCCGTCTTCTTCAGCAAGATGGCCATGGTGACTTTCGGCGGGGCCTATGCGGTGCTCGCCTACGTCGCCCAGCAGGCTGTCGAAAACTATGGCTGGCTCAAGCCTGGTGAGATGCTCGACGGCCTTGGCATGGCCGAGACGACACCGGGACCGCTGATCATGGTCCTGCAGTTTGTGGGCTTCATGGCGGCGTTTCGCGATGCCGGCGTGCTGCCGCCGATGCTCGCCGGCACGTTGGGAGGATTGCTAGCCACCTGGGTGACGTTTACCCCATGCTTCCTCTGGATATTTCTGGGGGCACCTTTCATCGAGGTTCTGCGCGACAACAAGAATATCAACGGCGCGCTTTCGGCCATCACGGCGGCTGTGGTCGGAGTGGTGTTGAACCTGGCGATCTGGTTTGCGCTGCACACGGTGTTTCGGGACGTCACGCCCGTGCGCGCCTATGGTCTTTCCTTCGATATGCCGGTGCTCGGGAGCGTCAATTCGTGGGCGCTTGTGCTTTCAGTCGCAGCTATCATCGCAATTTTCCGCTTCAAGGTCGGAATGATCACCACGCTGCTGGCCTGCTCCGCCGTTGGTGTCGTTCTACATCTCGCGGGGGTGCTCTCGTGAGCAGCAAGGATGTCATTTGCTGGAACAACTCGGAGCGCATAATTGTTCGGATGGTGAGTGTTCAAGGAACCGGGGGCGGTACCGGATAAATGAGCTCAAGCTAGGAGGACACAATCATGCGTGCTGTTCAATTGCTCGCGATTTGCGCAATGGCGACTATTGGCACCGCTGCCGGCGCCCAGGACATCGATTGGAAGAAGGTCGACGAAGCGATGGGAAGGAGTGCCGCTGTATCGGGTGATGTGCATCGTTATGGGTTTCCACGAACCGATCTCCACGTGACGCTCGATGGCGTGACCATCAGGCCGGCCTTGGCGCTCGGCGGCTGGGCGGCGTTCAAGCCGATGCATGGCGGCGCGATGGTGATGGGCGATCTCGTGTTGCTCGAGACCGAGATTAATCCGGTCATGGCTAA
Organism: uncultured Alphaproteobacteria bacterium; assembly: GCA_963820365.1. Lineage (GTDB taxonomy): Bacteria > Pseudomonadota > Alphaproteobacteria > Rhizobiales > Xanthobacteraceae > VAZQ01. The sequence goes on from CAWFZR010000012.1 coordinate 209,306, forward strand.
GCTGATCGAGAATGGCATCGAGATCACGGCGGTCCACAATCATGTGCTGCGGGGGAACCCGGCGACGTTCTACATGCACATTGGCGGGCATGGCGATCCCGTGAAGATGGCGACGGCGATCCGCACCGCTTTGGCGGAGAGCAAGACTCCCCTCACGGCGCCGCCCGCGGCGGCTGCCCCGCCCGCTATCGATCTCGACACGGCCCAGATCGATCAGATCATCGGCGTCAAAGGGCAGGCCACCGGCGGCGTCTATCAGCTCGGAGTACCACGCCGCGACCCGATCAGCGAGAACGGAACACCAATTGCTCCCGTCGGGCCGCTGGGGCTAGCCACGGCGATCAACTTTCAGCCGACCGGCGGCGGCAAGGCCGCTATCACCGGCGACTTCGTGCTTACGGCTGCCGAGGTGAACCCGGTCATCAAGGCTCTGCGGACGAACGGCATCGAAGTGACCGCCGTGCACAGCCACATGCTGACCGAGCAGCCCCGGCTGTTCTTCCTTCACTTCTGGGCGAATGACGAGGCGCTCAAGCTCGCCAAAGGATTACGTGCCGCACTCGACCAGACCGCAAGCGCCAAGAGCTGAGCTTCCAGCGATCGGCCACGGAGACGGAGTTTGGGTCGCGACCGGCGATCTACCCTGGGGCGCTCGAACGGCCACGATGGATGGCGTGCTCCGGGCACCGATGGGTCGCAGATAATTTCGTTCGGAGAAATTGGGTACGCAGATGACGGCATCGATCGCCATGGGACGCGACCGTCCTGCGGATCATGGCCCCGCAGTGCTGGAGGTCGCCGGACTGAGCAAGCAATATCGCGATCAGCGCGTGCTTGCGGATGTTTGTTTTTCGGTGCGGGCCAGTGAGGTCCTCGGCCTGATCGGACCCAATGGCGCGGGAAAGACGACGCTCCTGGAAGCAGTCGTAGGCATCCTGCCGGCCGACGGCGGTCACGTGCTCTGGCGCGGGGGATCGCTCGCGCTGCCGCAGCGCCGCGAGCTCATGTTCTATCTCCCCGACGGGCTGCGCCCGTGGGAAGATCAATACGTCGTAAGAGTGGTCGAGTTCTTCGCGACCGTATATGGGAAGTCTGAAAGCTTCGTCGCGGATACGGTTGGCTCGCTCGGCCTCGCGCCAGTTCTGCGCAAGCGCGTCCTCGCACTGTCGAAGGGTTACAGCCGCCGGCTCATGCTTGCGCTCGCACTTCTGACCCCCCATCCGTTGCTGCTGATGGATGAGCCTTTCGACGGCTTCGATCTGCGACAAACACGCGACATGATGCGCGTGCTCCGCGACGTTGCGAGCGGGGGGCGAACCCTGGTTCTCGCCATCCACCAGTTGAGAGATGCCGAACGTATCTGCGATCGCTTCGTGCTGCTCGCGGACGGACGAGTGCGCGGTGTCGGAACGCTCGACGAGCTTCGTGCGCACGCGGCGAAGCCCTCGGCAGGATTGGAGGACATTTTCCTTGCGCTCACCTGAGACAGCCTCGCTGGCGCGCGCTCCGGTCTACCCGCTGCTCGTCAAGGAGCTGTGGGAAGCCGCGAGCGGTCGCGCGCTGTGGACGATGCTGCTGATCCTGTGCCCGCTTGTCGGCTACAGCTTTTTTCAGGCCGTTGCCCTTTACGGCGAAGCAAGCTCGGCCGCGCGAGAATCCCCCGCCCTCGCCAGCGGCCTCTCGCCGCTCGATGGCGTGCTGGTGCCGACCTTTGGCGCACTCTATGTCGCCGTTACGCTGCTGTTTCCCTTTGTGGCCATTCGAACCCTCGGCCGGGAAAAAGAGTCGGGCGCGCTCCGGCTACTGGTCCAGTTGCCCTACCGGGCCCCGACGCTGATTGCCGCCAAACTGACGGCAATCTCCGCGGCCTGGCTTATTGCACTCATTCCCGCGCTCTCGGCGCTGGTGATCTGGGCAGCCGTCGGCGGGCATCTCCATGCTCCTGAAGTCCTCAATCTTCTCTTCGGTCATCTACTCTACGGCTTGCTGGTCGGCGCAATTGCACTGTTTTCTGCTTCCGTTTCCGACAGCTCGGCAACGGCTGCGATCATAACTCTCGCCTTTACCATCGGCTCCTGGGTGCTGGACTTTGCGTTGGCCGGACAGCCCGGTTTGCTCGAATGGGTTGCGCGACTGTCGCTCACTCAGACACTCCGGACTTTTGAGCAAGGGCTTCTATCCCTCGGACTCTTGCTCGGCATCGTTGTGGCGATCGGCGGCTTTGCAGCCCTTGCCACTGTGTGGCTGCATCCGGGGGTGCCACCTCGAACCAAATTCGTTCAAACGGCCGCGTGCTTGGCCGTCGTGGCAGCCGTATCTGTCTTGGCCTCGCAGGTCAGAATGTCGATCGACGTCTCCGAGGACCGGCGCAACTCATTTCCTGCCGCCGACCAGCGGGCACTCTCCGAGCTTCGCGAGCTCCTTGTCATCTCAGTTCACCTGGCGCCCGAAGACCCCCGCTATGTCGATCTGCGGCGCAACGTTCTGGCCAAACTGGAGCGGGCGCTTCCACGCGTCGAGGTTCGCCTCGCGGCAACAGGGAAAAGCGTCGTTGGCAGCGCCGGCGACGAGGCTTACGGCGAGATCGAATGTTCATACGACGGCAGATCGACCAAGACTCGATCGACCAGTCATCGCGAAGTCTTGCCGCTGCTCTACGAGCTGGCGGGAAAGCCAATTCCGGCGCCGGTCATCGGCGAAGACTATCCCGGCTATCCCTTGATCGCGGGTGGGCAGCACGCGCTGCTCTGGTTCTTCGGCGCACTCCCGCTGTTGATCGTCCTTGCCTGGTGGCGGACCAGCCGTGCCCCACCCATCCCCCCACAACTCATCAAAGACGGAGGTCGGTCATGAAGATCGCGAGCAACACCCTCACGATGGCCGTCGCGAGCATCGGCCTGGCTGCATTGCTGGTGAGCGCCAATGCGGTGCAGCCCCTCAAAATCGACTTTTCCGACGAGACCGTCGGCGCCGAGCCGAAATCGTTCCTGAGCGTGGTCGGCGTTTGGCGGGTCGAGACGGATGGCAACAACAAGGTCCTGGCCGTCGATGGGCGTCAGTGGAAAGAAGGACAGACGGCGGCCGGTGTCGCCGACAAGGCGCGCGCGCTCTATGGCGACCGCTACGCCGAATTCCTCGATCGCGTTCAAGCCTACGCGTATTTTCCATACGCGGTTGCCAAGGATGTCTCAGACTTCCGCGACGGAGAAATCTCCGTTCGCTTCGAGGGCATCTCCGGCCGGATCGATCAGGGTGCGGGGATTTTATTCAACCTCAAGCCGAATGGCGACTATCTGACCGTCCGCGCCAATCCGCTGGAAAACAATCTCGTGCTGTGGAAATTCGAGAAAGGCAAGCGTTCCTCGGTGAAATGGATTCGCAACACGCCGACCGCGACGCGCCAATGGCACGATCTCAAAGTACGGATCTCTGGAAGCAAGATCGAAGGCTATCTAGACGGGAAGCTCTATCTAGAACACGTTCTGCCGGAGCCGGTCGCAGGCCGCATCGGTCTGTGGTCAAAGGCCGACAGCCACGTGTATTTCGACGACTTCACGGTAACGCCGAGTGATTGATGCGCGATCGGAGCCGCGTCGGAGTCAATAAGCCAGCTCGAAAAAACCCCAACAGCTCTATTGGTGAATACAAGGAGAGATGACATGAAATGGATCACCCGCGAGCGCGTCAAGGTTGACCGCGTTGCCTGTCCATGGCTCATCAAGAAATTCGTGGACAAGGATGCGCAGTTCATCTTCGTACCTTCCGACAAGGTGATGGATGAGGCCAAACGGCTCGACGCCATTCCTTATGACGTTAAAAATGTCGAGTTGGGTCATCATGGCAAGGAGTGTTCATTCGAGGCGGTCTTGAAAAAGTACAGCTTAACGAATGACCCCGCGCTTGTGCTCCTCGGCAAGATCGTCAACGGTGCCGACACCGACAATACCCTCTATCGGCAACCCGAGGGGCCGGGGCTCGAAGCCATCGCCGAAGGCTTTCGCCATCTCGGTTTCAAGGACGATCACGCGCTGAATGCCGCCGAGTGGATCGTCTACGATGCGCTCTACGCCTATTGCCAAGAAATGGTGCGCCAGGGGAAACGCAATGGCGATTTTGTCACGTAGCGCTTCATTCTAGTGGGTAAGTAACTCCCCGGCCTTGGTGAGCCTGCGCGCTTCGCGCTCGAATAATTTCACGCCAAGACGCGCCTCGAGCGCGTTCACTTGGTGGCTGATGGCGCCTGCGTCCGATTGAGCTCAAGTGCGGCAGCGATGAAGCTCAGCATCCGAGTCGCGGTTTCGAACGCCCGTAACGCGGCGAGCTGGCGGCATGCACATCTTTTGAGGCATTAATTGCGCTCATGCCCCCTTGAGTAAAAATGGTTTGTAATAGGCCCTTCGTTGTTGGGATCACAATAAAAATCCTGAGTGGCACCAGCAATGCATCGAAAGCGTGAACGCGGAGTGGGTCTAAGAAACAGGCGTACATAATGGATATCGTCGCCCTTGATCTCGCAATTTTCCTCCTCGCCACCTTCGCGGCTGCCCTGGTCGCGGGTCTTGCCGGGTTCGCCTTTGGTATCGTCGCTGCGGCGGCGTGGCTTCACATCCTCACCCCGCTGCAGACCGCCAGCCTGATCATCGCATTCGGGCTGATCGTGCAGGGCGTTGCCGTGTGGAAGCTGCGCCATGCCCTGCAATGGGATCGCCTCTGGCCGTTCCTGCTCGGCGGGATGGTCGGGGTGCCGATCGGCGTGGTGATCCTCCGCCTGGCGAACCCTAATTACATGCGAGCAGGTGTCGGCGGGTTGCTGATCCTCTACAGCATCTATGGATTTGCTCGACCTGCAATGAAACCGATCCGTGCTGGCGGTGCGCCGGCAGACGCCGGGGTAGCCTTTCTCAACGGAATTCTCGGCGGTGCAACGGGGCTCGCCGGAATCATTGTCACGGTCTGGTGTGGGCTGCGCGGCTGGACCAAGGACGCCCAGCGTGCCGTGTTCCAACCGATCGGCGTCGCAATTTTCGCCATGAGCGCGATCTGGCTGGGAGTGGGCGGAGCGGTCAGCGCCGATACCGTCCGCCTGTTCATCACCGGACTGCCGCTCCTGCTTGCCGGAACCTGGCTAGGGTTGAAACTCTATGGCCGGCTGGATGAAGCAGGATTCCGCAAGCTCGTGCTGGCTCTCCTGTTGGTATCCGGTGTCGCGCTGCTCTTGTCACTGCGACAAACCGACCTCGCGCAATGGAGCGCACGATAATGACGCGCATCGCCAAGGGCGCGGACCTTGGGCGCAAGGATTGCAAGGCCGCTACCCAAATGTATTTCCGCAGATTACACGTCACGCGAGCCGATTGAACCATGACCTCGATGCCGGACACCCGATCGTGGCTTCCTCGGCTGATGGGAATGCGGAAGCGGGCCGACGTCTTCTACCTTTACAGTGCGCGCGCGGCGCGCGGATTCGGTGACGGATTCGCGGCCATCATCCTGCCGGCCTATCTCTCGGAGCTCGGCTTCAACCCATTCCAGATCGGAATTGTCGCGGCGGCTGCGCTGCTCGGCTCGGCGGTCATGACGTTGGCGATCGGCCTTCTGGCCCCGCGCTACGACCTACGCACGCTTCTTCTGGCATGCGCAGGGTTGATGATCGCGACGGGAGTGGCAATACCAAGCGCCCAGCATTTTGCTTTCATTGCGCTCATCGCCTTCGTCGGGACCATAAATCCGACGACCGGCGACATCGGAGTGCATGTCCCGCTCGAGCAAGCCTCGCTGGTGCATGGCGTGTCGGACCGGGACCGCACGCGCACATTCGCACGCTACAGCTTGATCGGCGCGCTCTCGATTGCGGCCGGCGCGCTCACGGCCGCTATGCCCGACTTGCTGGTGCACTATGGGATGGAAAGGATCGGCGCATTCAAGATCATGTTCTACGCCTATGCCGCGCTCGGCCTTCTTGCGGGCATGCTTTATTTCTGCCTTCCGCATGCCAAAGCGCAAGCAGCGTCAGCGCAGGCGCGTGCTCTGGGGCCGTCGCGCCGCACCGTCTACAAGCTCGCAGCATTGTTCAGCTTGGATTTATTCGCAGGCGGATTTGCCGTCCAGTCGCTGCTGGCGCTGTGGCTGTTTGAGCGGTTCGGGCTTTCGCTCGTCGCCGCAGCCACGTTTTTCTTCTGGTCCAATGTCTTCTCCGCCTTCTCATATCCCGTGGCGGCACGCCTTGGGGGACGTTTCGGCCTGGTCAATACCATGGTCTTCACGCATATTCCCTCAAGCATTTGTCTGATTTTGGCGGCTTTTTCCTCGAACCTGACGATCGTGCTCGCTCTCCTGCTCGTGCGGTCCGCGCTTTCGCAGATGGACGTGCCGACGCGCACATCTTTTGTGATGGCGGTGGTCACGCCTACGGAGCGCACGGCAGCGGCGAGCATGACCGCCGTTCCGCGCAGCTTGGCTTCCTCCATCAGCCCGGCAATTGCCGGTGCAATGCTTTCGACGTCGTTCATCGGGCTGCCCCTTGTCATCTGCGGCGTGCTCAAGATCGTCTACGATCTGGCGCTCTTGTTTTCGTTCCGGCACATGAAGCCTCCCGAGGAGAGGTGATCGGGCTCACGCTGACGCGGTGCATCAGATCTGGTAGGTTGGATCGAGCTCGACCCGACCTGCCGCTCTCCGCCGGAGCGCCGCGAACAGGAGCATTCATGCGCAATGCCCGCCAGCTGGGAGCCGCCGCACCGAAATTGGCGAGAAACATGCTGCTGACCATCACAGTGGCCGCTGTGGCCATTGCCGAAATTCCGGGCGCCTCTTCCGTCCGCGCGCAACAGAACGTGCAGCCGAATGCTTGGATAGAGGAACTGGTCTCGGCTGTCGTGCGGATCAAGGCTCACATCAATCCGGAAGGCCGCACCGTCGAAGCTCTCGGACGCGAACGCGAAGGATCGGGCGTTGTCATCGACAATGACGGTCTCGTCCTGACGATCGGATATCTGATGGTCGAGGCCTATGCCGCCGAGGTCATTGACAGCAAGGGACAGGCCGTGCCGGCGAACGTGGTCGGCTACGATCATGAAACCGGCTTCGGGCTGTTGCGGGCAATCCGGCCGCTCAGGCTCAAGCCCATGGCGCTCGGCAAGTCGGCGGCGATCAAGCAGAACGATCCGGTGCTGATTGCGAGCTTCGGCGGTACCGCCATGGTGGGTGCTGCCTATGTGGTCGCGAAGCGCGAATTCGCCGGAAATTGGGAGTACATGCTTGATGAGGCGCTGTTTACCGCGCCGCCGCATCCAGCCTGGAGCGGGGCCGCGCTGATCAGCAGCGACGGCAAGCTCGTCGGCGTAGGCTCGCTCATCGTTGGCGACGCCGCTGGCGGCAGCGAGAAGACCCCCGGCAACATGTTCGTCCCGATCGATCGCCTGGTGCCGATCCTCGGGGACCTCATCGTCGATGGACGAGTGCCAGGACCGGGGCGACCGTGGCTCGGCATCAATGCCGACGAGTTGCGCGGCCGTCTGCTCGTGGGTCGGGTGACGCTCGGAGGTCCGGCGGACAAAGCGGGCGTCAAGCGGGGCGACGTGATCGTTGGCGTCAAGGGCGAGCAGCCGACCAGCTTGGCCGACTTCTATCGCAAGGTGTGGGCGCAAGGCCCCGCCGGTGCCACGGTCCCGCTCGACGTGCTGCAGGACAATCAGGTGCGACGGCTCGACGTCAAGTCGATCAATCGGCTCGATCATCTCAAGCTCAAGTCGACCTTCTAGCGACGTTTTGGAGTGGTGTAGGTCGGGCCGAGCGCCATAAAGGCGTTTGCGGCATGGCCCGGCGAGACGGGCGTAAACGCCCTTATGATCTTCGCGGGCTATGGCGAGACTCAGCGCTTTGGGCCGGCGGCGCGCTGTTGGGTCTCGTGAGGAACTCCACCCAACCTGCAGATCAAATTACAGAAATCGTTGAAGTCTTCACGTGACCATGAACCAAGCCGCCGTGCCGCTGCCGGCGCGATCAAGCATTCGGCACTCGATGAGCCATTTGCCCGGATTATCGGCGACAAAGGCAATGCGCTCCACCAATTCGCCGACCACCAGCGTGTCCAGCCAATAAGGTTTCCAGCCGTCATCCAGACGATCGAGCAGGCGGAAATGGTGCCCATGCAAGTGCATTACATGGGGATGAGCGCTCGGGTTGCGCAATGCCAGGCTCACGGGTCGTCCGCGCTTCACGCTGAAGATCGGCGTGCTGCTCCAAGTCATCATCCTCCCGGCAGTTGCTCCCGCCCTGGCATCTCCGACCGTCATGTCCACCCGCAGCGCGTTCTTGAGGTCGATGCGCGCCGGCAGCGGATTGCTCGGCAGCGGCGGCGGTTGGGATCGAGGTCTGGGCGGGGCGCGGCCGCCCGCCTGATAAATCAGCCGCGCGATCGTATGCTCATCACGCTGTCCTGTCAGAAGCGGTGCGGTTGCTCCGGCGCTCGCGGTCGCATCGAGGAACAAATCGACCCGACTGCCCGGGGCGAGCCCAACGCGGCCCTCGCGTGCGAGAAACGGCTCCGCCGGCTGGCCGTCGATGGCCATGATCCACGGGGCGTGGCCTTCCACCTTGAGAGCGAAGCCGCGAGCGCTGGTGGCATTGATCAAGCGCAGGCGCAGGCGCTCGCCCGGGCTCACCGGAATATCCGGTCGCACTGCTCCATTGACCAGAATGCGCTCGCTCGGGTGGGGTCCTAGTAGGAGCGCGATGTCGCGATCGACCTCGACCGGTTCCGGCTCCTCGATGATAAGTGCACCATAGAGGCCGCGGTCGACTTGCTCGGAGGCATGGGCGTGGTACCAGAACGTGCCGGCGTCGGGCGGACTAAAGCGATAGTCGAAGCTCCCACCCGGCTCGAGCGGCGGCTGCGTCATATCCGGCACGCCGTCCATGGCGTTCGGCAGCCGTACCCCATGCCAATGCAGGCTCGTTGGCTCGGCAAGGTCGTTGAGGAGCCGCAGGGCCAGCTCCTCGCCTTGCTTCGCCCGTAGGATCGGACCCGGTACCGTTCCCTCGTAGCCGAGGAGGGAGCCGGATGCGTTCCCGCCGCCGGTGAATATTGCAGCGGCGCGCGCTCGCATGGCACGGAAGGGAGAGCCCGACTTCGGTTGCGCCCGCAGGGGCGCGATCGAGCAGGCGGCGGCAAGACTCATGCCGAAAAGACCCGCGCCCAGGATGACATCGCGTCGCGACAGCATGGCGCTATCAGCGCTCCATCGGTTTGCGGGGATGATGCAGGACGAGATTAGGTTGCGACCCGGTCCTACACCTTCGGCCGATGCCAAGACCACGCCTGCGACCACTTATCAAGCCTATTTCTCAATCCCATTTTTGTCCGCGCGCGGCGTTTTTGTCGTGCGCGGCGCGGTTTGGGCATGATATAAGCCGCGCCGCCCGGCCACAGAGCAAGTCGTCTCGGGCCGACTTGCTCATTCAGTGGACCGATATGGGTCAAACCCGCTATCGGTTGGGCGCCGAAAGTGCCCTTCGCGGGCGTGGCGGAATTGGTAGACGCGCGGGATTTAGGTTCCCGTGACGAAAGTCGTGGGGGTTCAAATCCCTCCGCCCGCACCAGCCCGAAGACGGGCACATCGGCCGGGGTCTTGGCCAAAAGGTGTGGCCCCGAAAGATCCGACCGCAAAGGTCTGGCCCCAACCGGTCGCCGCGACAGCGGCTCCAGATGCAGATTGTCGCCATGGAAGTTACTGAAACCCTCTCCGACGGCCTCAAGCGCGAATTCCAGATTCAGGTCCCGGCTGCCGATCTCGAGGCGCGGCTTTCGCAGCGGCTCGGCGAGCTCAAGGAGCGCGTTCAATTGCGCGGCTTCCGGCCGGGGAAAGTGCCGGTCACGCACCTCAAGAAGATATATGGCAAGGCCGTGATGGCTGAGACCATTGAGGCGGTTATCCGCGAGCTCAATGGCAAGATCGTGAGTGAACGCGGGCTTAAGCTCGCCACCGAGCCCAAGGTCACGATTCCCAACGAAGAGACCGAAGTCGAAAAGCTCATGCGGGGCGGAACTGATCTTGCCTATACGCTGGCGCTTGAGCTTCTGCCCAAGATTGAGCTTGCAGATTTCAAGGGTATCGCGCTCGAGCGCATGGTGGCGGAAGTCACCGAGGCTCAGGTCGATGATGCGCTCGCCAAGCTTGCCGAACAGAACAAGCCGTATGCGGTCAAGCCCGAGGGGGCAAAGGTCGAGACGGGAGATCGCGTCGTCATCGATTTCACCGGCCGCGTCAACGGAAAGGTGTTCGAAGGCGGCAGCGGCATCGGCGCGGGGGTCAACATCGGGTCGGGAACTTTTCTACCTGGATTCGAGGATCAGCTTGTCGGCATGGCCACAGGCGAAGAACGCCTGGTGAAGGTAACTTTCCCCGCCAACTATGCGAATGCCGAGCTTGCCGGCAAGGAAGCCGAGTTCGACGTGACGGCGAAATCGATCGAGGCGCCGGGCACGGTCACCCTCAACGACGAGCTTGCAAAATCGCTGGGGCTCGATTTACTCGACAAGCTCAAGGATGCCGTCAAGGCGCGCCTCCAGCAGGAGCACACCGCCGCGAGCCGTCAGCGGGTCAAGCGCCAACTCCTCGATCGGCTCGATGAAATGCACAAATTTGCGCTGCCGCCCACGCTTGCCGAGGACGAGTTCAAGAACGTCTGGAGCGCGGTGGAAGGCGATCTCAAGGCACAGGGCCGAACATTCGCCGACGAGGGCACGACCGAGGAGAAGGCGCGTGAGGAGTATCGCGTCATCGCAGACCGGCGCGTGCGGCTTGGTCTCGTCCTCGCCGAGATCGGAGAGAAGAATAATATCACCGTGACGGACGAGGAGATCACCCGCGCCATTGTCGATCGCGCGCGCCAAGTCCCGGGACACGAGCAGCAAGTCTGGGACTACTATCGCAAGACTCCCCAGGCGGTAGCCGCCCTGCGCGCGCCGATCTTCGAGGACAAGGTGGTCGATTTCCTGCTCGAATTGGCCAAGATCACGGAAAGGCAGGTCGCCCGCGAAGAACTGTTCCGTGACGATGATGAGGATAAGTCCACCGCCTCGACCGGCACCTGATCCGCTACGGCCTGGCCGCTGGTATCCACTTTCGCAAGTCCGTGATTCGCGCGTCGATGCCGAGATGTCGAGTCAGTTGAGTCGCATGACGACACGTTCGCCCGTCGCGCGGATTTGCGATTCCGGGTCTTGGTGCTGGGACTCTGACGTTTCACTCCGTGATTCCGGGGGTGCAGGGAGGTGGCCCCGGAAGGGGAGCTTGTAGCTGGCTGGGCGGAAATATATTTGATGGGGAGGCAGGGAAGGGTCCCTGCGTCGCTGTTATCTATGGCGACTTTGTGCCATCACCGATTGCCGAAGGAGGTAGCCTGACAATGCGTGACCCCTACGACACCTACATGAACACCCTGGTTCCGATGGTGGTCGAGCAAACCAACCGCGGCGAGCGTGCCTACGACATTTTCTCCCGGCTGCTGAAGGAGCGCATCATTTTCATCAGCGGACCGGTTGAGGACGTCATGTCGACGCTCGTGGTGGCTCAGCTTCTGTTTTTGGAAGCCGACAATCCGAAGAAAGAGATCGCGATGTACATCAACTCGCCGGGCGGGGTGGTGACCTCGGGGCTCGCGATCTACGACACGATGCAATTCGTGCGGCCCGCGGTGTCGACCCTTTGCATCGGCCAAGCTGCATCCATGGGCTCGCTCCTGCTCGCCGCCGGACACAAAGGCATGCGCTTTGCGCTCCCCAATTCACGCATCATGCTGCATCAGCCGTCGGGCGGCTTCCAGGGGCAGGCAACCGACATCATGCTGCACGCGCAGGAAATCCTGAACCTCAAGAAAAGGCTCAATGAAATATACGTGAAGCATACCGGCCAGGCGCTGAAGAAGATCGAGGATGCGCTCGAGCGCGATTACTTCCTGACCGGCGAGATGGCGGTGGAATGGGGAGTTGTCGACAAGGTGATCGATAAGCGACCCGAGGACGTCTCCAAGGCGGCCTAGAACACCGCCCAGTCCGCAGCCTTGTGCTCCGGCAGCCAGTCTGCCTCGGGACGGCGCGACCCGGCAAAAACGGGTCACAAAGTCGCCATGACCTTGAATTTTCATGCTTAACACATTCTTGATTATCCCCGCGCTACCGTGGTTCGCTAGTACTGATTTTGGGAGGCATGGAGACAAAAACCGCGGAGATATGTGACATTGCTGCTACGGACTCTTAAAAGACCCCCTGTTATGCTGTGCTGCAGCGCGGTCGGCTTGCCCGGGCGGCAGATGGCCGGCGGAGACGTGCAATGAGCAAGGTCGGCAGTGGCGACTCCAAAAACACGCTCTACTGCTCTTTCTGCGGCAAGAGCCAGCATGAGGTGCGCAAGCTCATCGCCGGTCCGACCGTGTTCATCTGCGACGAGTGCGTCGAGCTGTGCATGGACATCATCCGCGAGGAGAACAAGTCCTCGCTGGTGAAGTCGCGCGACGGTATCCCGACTCCCAAGGAAATCAGGAAGGTCCTCGATGACTACGTGATCGGCCAGGACCACGCCAAGAAGGTCCTCTCGGTCGCCGTCCACAATCATTACAAGCGGCTCAACCACCAGACCAAGCACAACGACGTCGAGCTGGCGAAATCGAACATTCTGCTGATCGGCCCGACCGGCTCCGGCAAGACGCTTCTTGCGCAGACGCTCGCTCGCATCCTCGACGTGCCCTTCACCATGGCGGATGCCACCACGCTGACCGAAGCCGGCTATGTCGGCGAGGACGTCGAGAACATCATCCTCAAGCTGCTCCAATCCGCAGACTACAATGTCGAGCGTGCCCAGCGCGGCATTGTGTACATCGACGAGATCGACAAGATCAGTCGCAAATCCGACAATCCTTCCATCACCCGCGACGTGTCGGGCGAAGGCGTTCAGCAGGCCCTGCTCAAGATCATGGAAGGTACCATCGCCTCGGTGCCGCCGCAGGGTGGGCGCAAGCATCCGCAGCAGGAGTTTCTGCAGGTCGACACCACGAACATCCTGTTCGTCTGCGGCGGTGCCTTCGCGGGGTTGGAGAAGATCATATCCGCCCGCGGGCGGTCGACCTCCATCGGCTTCGGCGCCAAGGTCATGGCGCCCGAGGATCGCAAGTCAGGCGAAATCTTCCGGGACGTCGAGCCGGAGGACCTGCTGAAATACGGCCTGATTCCGGAATTCGTGGGACGGCTTCCTGTCGTCGCCACCCTCGAGGACCTCGATGAGGCATCCTTGAAGCTGATCCTCACCCAGCCGAAGAACGCGCTGGTGAAGCAATATCAGCGGCTGTTTGAGATGGAATTGATCGATCTTTCCCTGGCGGAAGAGGCGCTGGGCGCCATTGCGCGCAAGGCAATCGACCGCAAGACCGGGGCGCGGGGGCTGCGTTCCATCATGGAGGGCATCCTCCTCGACACCATGTTCGACCTCCCGAGCCTCGAAGGCGTGGAAGAAGTAGTGATCTCGCGGGAAGTGGTCGAGGGGACTGCGCGGCCGCTCTACATCTATACCGATCGGGCCGACCGCGCGAGTGACGCGAGCGCTTGAAGGCGCTACAACCCACAGGCGATTAGGTCCGCCGATTCGTGCGAGGTGCGCGGGGCGCTGGGTTCCGCCGCCTTCTATTTGCTTGAATTTTCTGGCTTACTTGACTCCAATCGGACCCGTCGCCACCTATTGGTCGACGAAAGTGAGGAATCACATCGACCTTCTCCGGGGAGGGTTTCGAGATACCCTCCACCCCTTGCTTCCCTTCCCGGGCCACCCCTGCACTTGCCCGCGACGCCGTCTCCTCGGGTCGAGGGTGAGGGGCACAACACAAAGGAACTTGGGGTCATGACCAGCGCCAAACCAAAGCCACCCCTCGTTGCGGGCGAAACCCGCGCCTATCCGGTCTTGCCGCTGCGCGATATTGTCGTTTTTCCCCACATGATCGTCCCCCTCTTCGTTGGGCGCGAGAAGTCGATCAAGGCGCTGGAGGAGGTGATGCGCTCGGACACCTTCATCCTGCTTGCCACCCAGAAGAACGCCTCGGACGACGATCCGGCAACGAGCTCGATTTACGAGGTCGGAACGCTTGCGAGCGTCTTGCAGCTGCTCAAGCTGCCGGATGGCACCGTCAAGGTGCTGGTCGAAGGGGCAGCTCGCGCCAAGGTCGAGCGCTATACCGATCGGGTGGAATACTACGAAGCCGCGGCGCTGGTGCTCTCGGATTCCTCCGGCGAGCAGGTCGAGGCGGAAGCGCTTGCGCGTTCGGTCATCAACGAGTTCGAGAACTATGTGAAGCTCAACAAGAAGGTGTCGCCCGAAGTGGTCGGCGTCGTCCAGCAGATCGAGGACTACGCCAAGCTTGCCGACACCGTCGCCTCGCATCTGGCGGTCAAGATCCCCGACAAGCAGGTGGTTCTGGAGACGCCTTCGGTCACCGAGCGGCTGGAGAAGGTGCTCGGCATGATGGAGAGCGAGATCTCCGTGCTGCAGGTCGAAAAGCGCATCCGCACGCGCGTCAAGCGCCAGATGGAGAAGACCCAGCGCGAATACTACCTCAACGAGCAGATGAAGGCGATCCAGAAGGAGCTCGGCGACGAGGAAGGCAAAGACGAGCTTGCCGAGCTGGAGGAGAAGATCAAGCGCATCAAGCTCTCCAAGGAGGCGCGCGAGAAGGCCCAGCACGAGCTCAAGAAGCTGCGGCAGATGTCGCCCATGTCGGCCGAGGCCACGGTTGTGCGCAATTACCTCGACTGGCTGCTCTCCATTCCCTGGAACAAGAAGAGCAAGGTCAAGAAGGACCTCAGGCTCGCGCAGGAAATCCTCGACAACGACCATTACGGCCTGGAAAAGGTCAAGGAGAGGATCGTTGAATATCTCGCGGTGCAGCAGCGCGCCAACAAGCTCACCGGACCGATCCTCTGTCTCGTTGGCCCGCCCGGCGTGGGCAAGACGTCGCTCGGCAAGTCGATCGCGCGAGCGACCGGGCGAGACTTCGTGCGCGTGTCGCTCGGTGGCGTGCGCGACGAGGCCGAAATACGCGGGCACCGCCGCACCTATATCGGGTCGATGCCGGGTAAGATCGTCCAGTCGATGCGCAAGGCGAAGTCGTCGAACCCGCTGTTCCTGCTCGATGAGGTGGACAAGATGGGCGCGGATTTCCGCGGTGACCCGTCCTCGGCGCTGCTGGAAGTGCTCGATCCAGAGCAGAACCACACCTTCAACGACCACTACCTCGAGGTCGACTACGATCTTTCCAGCGTAATGTTCATCACCACGGCGAATACCCTCAACATCCCACCGCCGTTGATGGATCGCATGGAGATCATCCGCATCGCAGGCTACACCGAGGACGAGAAGGTGGAGATCGCGCGCAAGCATCTCATTCCGCATGCGATCACCAAGCACGGCCTCGACGCCACGGAATGGGCGATCGACGACGAGGGGCTATTGCTCCTCATCCGCCGCTACACGCGGGAGGCGGGCGTGCGCAATCTCGAGCGTGAGCTCTCCACCCTGATCCGCAAGGCGGTGAAAGAACTCACCCTGACGAAAAAGAAGTCCATCACGGTGGATGCCAAATCCGTCGCGGATTATCTCGGTGTTCCCAAATTCCGCTATGGTGAGGTGGAGGATCAGGATCAGGTCGGCGTCGTGACCGGATTGGCTTGGACGGACGTGGGGGGAGAGCTCCTCACCATCGAGGCCGCCATGATGCCCGGCAAGGGCAAGATGACCGTCACTGGCAACCTGCGAGACGTGATGAAGGAATCGATTTCGGCTGCGGCATCCTATGTCCGCATGCGCGCGGTCGCATTCGGCATCGAGCCACCTTCCTTCGACAAGAAGGACATCCATGTGCACGTGCCGGAGGGCGCCACCCCGAAGGACGGGCCGTCAGCGGGCGTCGCCATGGTGACCGCAATCGTCTCCGTCATGACCGCCATACCGGTGCGGCGGGATGTCGCCATGACCGGCGAGATCACGCTGCGCGGTCGCGTCCTGCCGATCGGCGGCTTGAAGGAGAAGCTGCTGGCGGCTTCGCGCGGTGGCATGAAGACGGTGCTGATCCCGGAGGAAAATGCGAAGGACCTCGTCGAGATCAGCGAGAGCATCAAGAAGCTCCTGGACATCATTCCAGTATCGCGCATGGACGAAGTGCTGGAGCGCGCCCTGGTGCGCAAGCCCGAGGCGATCGAGTGGGACGAGGAGAAGGCCAAGCCGACCGAGACTTCGGTGACCACCGAGCCGCCGGTCGAGGAAGATTCCTCGACCCTCACCGCGCATTAGCAACCGCTCGATCGCTCCGGGCAGACAACGGCGGTGGCGCTGCGAGGCGCCGCCGTTTCTGTCCATACCTTCGGCATGACCGCATGGGCACGAGCCGCTGTCAGGGCGCTTGACAGGACGAGAACAAACAGCGAACATAGGCTCGCTGCCGGCAGGACCTGCCCCATTGTCCAGCGCGGCAGCGGGAAGCCTGCCGCTTTCGACCCGCTGTCAAGGGGTCGGCGTCCGGCGCAACATTCTTGGAGAGAGGTGCGATGAGAACGACATTCGCCATGGCCGCAAGCGCTGCATTGATCGCCTTCCTGGCATGGTCGCCGACCGTCATGGCCGAGCAGAAGACGACTAAACAATGCAGGGACGAATGGAATGCCAACAAGGCCGCGATTGCGGCGAGCGGGAAGACGCAAAGGGCCTTCGTGGCCGAATGTCGCGGCGTTCCCCTGGCGGAGAGGGCGGCGGTGGTCGCTGCCGAGTTCACCAAGGGGCAATACGCCAGTGAAGCCGAGGCCAAGACCAGTTGCCGCAGCGATGGCGTGGTTTGGGTCAATCTACGGTCCAGGGTCTATCACGAGGCCAGCAGCAAGAGTTACGGAGCGACCAAGGTCGGCGCATATATGTGCGAGAAGGATTCGGTCGCGGCCGGCTTCCGCGCGCCCAAGACGGCCAAAGAGCCTGCCAAAGAACCTGCCAAGGAAACGACCAAGCCCGCATCCACCTGATCGGGGCGCGGTCCAAACGCTTGCCTCGCCATCGGCAGCGGCGATAAGGAGGGGGCGAGGGCGGTTAGCTCAGCTGGCAGAGCGCCTGCTTTACACGCAGGATGTCGGCGGTTCGAGTCCGTCACCGCCCACCAGCCCTCACTTGTCCAGCCCGGACACATAGGTAACAGAACGTACCTAAGACATGGGTGACAACCTCGGGCCGCTCACGCGCCTGCGGCGCTTCGGCTGGCACTGTCGCCGTTGATCGGAGCAACGGTCGGCCGGCGGCCGTTCGCGGCCGCCGACACGCGCGAAGAAGGTGCTCGCGATGACCGGGTCCCTGGCTACATCACCGCTTCCTTGAGTTCCTTTGCCGCCCGGAAGGCCACTTTCTTGCTGGCCTTGATATGGATGGTTTCGCCGGTCGCGGGGTTGCGTCCTTCACGGGCGGCGCGCTTGCGCACCACCAGAATGCCAAGGCCGCCGATGCGGATTCGGTCGCCCTTCTTGAGGTGCTTGGTCACCAAGCCCACAAGATCGCCGAGGACGGCCTCGGTCTGCTTCTTGGACATTTCATGGGATTCCGAGAGATTTGCCGCGAGGTGCTTCAGGGTTACGGTCGCTTGTGTACCCGCTTTCTTCGCTGCCATGGCTGGCCCTCCTCGTTGAAAGTGGCCGTTGCTGCCACTTCATCACGCCGTCCGCATAAACGATTCGGATGCGGTCTGACCATGACTTATTGGCGAAAAATGTGGGTTTTTTCAATGCTGCTGTTCGGAAAGCGGCAATTGACGGGGCTTGCCGACGAGTGCGGTGCGACCAAACCCCTGTTGGGACCGCAGAAATGGGGTTTTCCGGGGGCTGTGGAAGGTCTCGCCTTGACTTGCTGGGGGGGCATATTTAACTGCGCAGCGCGCCCGCGGGGGCGTAGCTCAGTTGGTTAGAGCGTCGGCCTGTCACGCCGAAGGTCGCGGGTTCGAGCCCCGTCGCTCCCGCCATTCGAGCGCGCGCCGGCGCGCAGCAGCCGCGCCAGTTGCTTGGCGTCGGAGAGCTCTTCCAGATTGAGGACAGCATCGATGAGCGCGGCTTGGCGCTTCTTGAGCTTGCGTGACAGCTCCATGCGGGCGCGATCCTCGACGGCTTGCGGCTTGAACTGATCGACGAAGACGTCGCCTTCGAGGAGCAGCGTCGCCACGCAGAACGGCAGGTTGAACTCCGCCGACGTCAGACCCTGCGCCCGATACGGCCACCCGACGTGGTCGTCACCTGCGAGGCGTGCACCACGATCGTGTCGAGCTGCTCGAACTCGGCGAGTTTGCGCGTATGCGGGTTGCCCGCGCCGACATGCTCAGCCATGTTTGCTTCCGTCATTGCCGGTCTATTGCCGGCACAGGCCTATCCAATCGAGGTTCGGCTCATTCTCGAGACCTTGCAGGCGATCGAACATCTCGCTCATGTCTTCTGCCGTGCAGTGACGGGTCAGCATCAAGAACTTCTCCCGCAACTCGTCTTGCGTGAGCGGTTGCTCCGGCGTGCCCTTGAAATCGCTGACCGAGCGGGAGAGCACGCGTCCGTCCTGCAAAGTCACGGTGACGATGGCAGCGAGCGGTGTCGGTCGCTCCTCGGCGACGGTGATCTGCACGCGCTGCGCCAGCTCTCTGATGTGCGGGTCGTGCAGCGCCGTTTGGTCGAAGGAGCGCGGATCGTGCGGATTGCGCATATGGGCGAGCGCGACGCAGAACGGGATGCTGTACTGCGCCATCATGATGTCGGCAGGCGAGGGAATGTTGTTGACCCCGGCCATCTTGTCGTTACCGGCGATGTGGATCGAGCTCACTTCGGCGCCGGCATAGCGGTGCTGGGCGCGCAGATCGATGATTGCTTGCACCGAAGTATGGGCGGTGATGTGGCATGGGAAGCGCTTGAGCGTAAGCGAGCGCGTCGCATAGCTTTCACCGAGCCCGCGAGTGAGCTCCGGGCGATCGAACTCGCCGCCGCAGAACACGCGCAGGAAACCGAACTCGCCCTCGAGCACGCTCGCCGGCGCACAAAAACCCTCGGACGCGAGGCTCGCCGCGAGCACCCCGCTTTCGGCGGCACGTCCGAGATGGAGCCTTTTGACCATGGCGCCGGTGCCGGAGCGGGCAAATTCCATCAGTCCGCACGCCAAGGAGCCAGCCACCCCGAGCGCGTTGCGCGTTCCCTCGGCATCAAGGCCCATGAGCCGCGAGGCTGCGATCGCAGCTCCGAATGGTCCGGTAGTGCCTGGCGCGTGGAAACCGCGGCTCTCATTCCTGTGCCCGGTCGCCCGTCCGATGCGGATCATCACCTCGGCGCCGGCAATCACGGCGGCGATGAGCTCGCGCCCGCCGATGCCGCGCTCTTGCGCGACCGCGAGCGCAGGCGCCAGCAAAGTTGCGCCCGGATGCACCCCGCTGTTCGGCCAGGTCAGATTGTCCATCTCGAAAGCGTGCGCAAGCGCCCCGTTGGCGAGCGCGGCGGCGGGCGCATGCACGCGCGCGCCCCCCGGACCGAGAATACGGCTGCTGCCGCCGGCGGCGGTTCTCTCCGCAAAGCGGACGATCATCTGGCTCCACGGCAGGTCATAGCCGAAGATGATGACGGCGATCGTATCGGCGATGCATTGCTTGGCGCGTTCGATCACATCGGCGGGAATGTCCTCATAGCGAAGCGCCGCGGCATATCGCGCCAATAGCTCGGTCTCGTTCGCCATCTGCAAGCTCGGTCTGGTTTGTTGGGGAGTGAATCGGTCTTGCCGTCCCTGCTAGAATCGCTCCGGGCGGGTGGCTGGCTATCGGTGCCTCAATTATCAAGCTCGAGCCGCCGGATTGGCAGCGCCGGTGTGTAAGGGGGTAGCCGGCGTTATTCCGAGAATTTGCCGCGCATCGGCAGGGGTGGCGACGCTGTCGCCGAGGATTTCGACGATCTTGGCGGCCTTCTCGACCAGGGTCGCATTGCTTGGCGCCAGCTTGCCTTTTTCGAGATAGATGTTGTCTTCCAGACCGACGCGCGGATGACCGCCAAGCAGCACCGCCTGCGCCGCCATGGGAAATTGATGCAGCGATATACCGAAGGCAAACCATGGCGAGCTTTCCGGCAGAAGCGTTCGCATGTAGCTCATGGCCTCCGGCGTAGCCGGCTGCCCCCAGGAAATGCCCAGACAGATCTGGAACATGCCCGGTGGCTTGATATGTCCGGTCTCGATCATG
This sequence comes from uncultured Alphaproteobacteria bacterium, assembly GCA_963820365.1. Classification (GTDB taxonomy): domain Bacteria; phylum Pseudomonadota; class Alphaproteobacteria; order Rhizobiales; family Xanthobacteraceae; genus VAZQ01. The sequence goes on from CAWFZR010000012.1 coordinate 229,568, forward strand.
CGTTTGGCGAGCAGCAGGTGCCCGGTCTCGAACACTTCCAGTTCCGGGAGAACGCCGGCGTCACGGATCGCCACTGCCATGGCCTCGAGATGAGAGGGTGTATTGATGAAGACATGCGGGCCCATGTTCAAGCTGCCCATGTCGAGGCTGCAGATGTCGGGCTTGAGCTCGATCACGTGCCGCACGCGTTCGGCCGGAAGCTTCATGGTGGTTCCGCGTCCCGGCTTTTCCGGGTCCTCGTCGCCGGGCACGAACCGCGCCCCTGGTCCAGTGGTGAGATTGATGAGGACATCGCTTCCGCTTGCCCTGATCCGCTCCACCACTTCGCGGTAGAGCGCGAGAATCCATGCTCGGCCGCGTGGTCTTCGGATCGCGTACATGAATGTGAACGATGGCCGCTCCGGCCTTGCCGGAATCGATGGCCGATTGGGCGATCTGTTGCGGTGTCACCGGGACTGCGGGGTTGCGGCCGGGCGTATCCGCGGAGCCGGTGACCGCGCACGAGATCATGATCTTGCGCTGCATGGTGCCTCCGTTGCAGGTGTCAGAATTCAGGTGTCGGGAGTCAGGTATCGGGCTTGGGAACTTACCTCATCCGTCTCTCCCGATCTCGCACTTCGTCAGGCGCTGATTCTCGCTGCCAACCTCGACTCCCCGAGCCCTGACCCCCCGACTGCTGATCCGAGGCAGCCGAGCAAGGTCGCGTGCCTTGCCTCGCATGGTGCACTGCGCTAAGGCAGGGCGGCTCCGGTTCCTGGCCACGAATTTCATCGTGACGAGGACGATGCATGAGCGCCTGCGGCAGGCCGGCGACGCCGGTAGGCGGTGGTGTCGGCAAGGCGGAGACCGCACGTGAATGATCTACTGCAGAATTATCTTCCGCTCGTGATCTTCATTGCGGTTGCGCTCGCCATCAGTCTTGTCCTCCTCGTCGTCCCATTCCTCATCGCCTACAAGCAGCCGGATCCCGAGAAGCTCTCCGCCTATGAGTGCGGGTTCAATGCTTTCGATGATGCGCGCATGAAGTTCGACGTGCGCTTCTATCTCGTTGCCATCCTCTTCATCATTTTCGATCTCGAAGTGAGCTTTTTGTTTCCCTGGGCGGTCGCCTTCGGTGATCTTGGACTTTACGGCTATTGGTCGATGATGATCTTTCTTGGCGTTCTGACCGTCGGCTTCATATATGAATGGCGGAAAGGAGCCCTCGAATGGGATTAGTGAACGCAGCAATCGCGCCGGTCGGCAGGCGCATTCTCGGTCCGACCACCGGCAAGCCCGCAGGCGCGGACGACAGCTTCTTCATGGGCTTGAACGATCAGCTTGCGGACAAGGGGTTCCTCGTCGCCGCCGCAGACGATCTCATCACCTGGGCGCGCACTGGCTCGCTGATGTGGATGACGTTCGGGCTTGCCTGCTGCGCGGTCGAAATGATGCAGATGTCGATGCCGCGCTACGACGCGGAACGCTTCGGTTTTGCGCCGCGCGCATCCCCGCGCCAGTCCGACGTCATGATCGTTGCAGGCACGCTCACCAACAAGATGGCACCTGCCCTGCGCAAGGTCTACGACCAGATGCCGGAACCCCGCTACGTGATCTCGATGGGGTCCTGCGCCAATGGCGGCGGCTATTACCATTATTCGTATTCCGTCGTGCGCGGCTGCGACCGCATCGTGCCGGTCGACATTTACGTCCCCGGGTGCCCGCCCACGGCCGAGGCGCTGCTCTACGGCGTGCTGTTGCTGCAGAAGAAGATCCGCCGCGTTGGCACTATCGAGCGGTGACGAGCGGTGACGGCGGTCCCGTGATGAATGAAACTCTCGACAAACTCGGCGAGACCATTGCCGGCGCGCTGCCGGGCGCGGTGCTGGGTCATCGGGTTGCGAACGGTGAGCTGACCGTCGCTGCCGCTGCCGGCGACATCGTCAAGGTTGTGACCTTCCTGCGCGATGACGAGCGCTGCCAGTTCTGGAGCATCATCGACGTCACCGCGATCGATTGGCCGGGACGCGAGCGCCGCTTTGACGTGGTCTATCATTTCCTCTCGCCCAAGCAGAACCAGCGCGTGCGGGTCAAGGTCGAAGTGGCAGAAGGCACCCCTGTGCCTTCGATCATCACGGTCTTTCCCGGCGCCAACTGGTTCGAGCGCGAGACCTACGATCTCTACGGCGTGCTGTTCACCGGTCATCCGGACATGCGGCGGTTGCTCACTGATTACGGCTTCGAAGGTCATCCCCTGCGCAAGGATTTTCCGCTCACCGGATTCGTCGAGGTCCGCTATGACGACGAGCAGAAGCGCGTCGTGTACGAGCCGGTGCGGCTGACGCAGGAATTTCGCAACTTCGATTTTCTCTCGCCCTGGGAGGGTCCCGGCTACCTTTTGCCGGGTGACCGCAAGACAGCGGACGGCAAGGAGCCTTCCCGATGAAGGCAACCCTTCAACGCGGATTGAAGCTCCGCTTTTGCTATCAGGTCCCGAACAACAAGACGGTGCCGCACCTTTACCCGGAGATCGCGGAGTTTCAGGCCATGCCGGCCGTATTCGCCACCGGCTTCATGGTCGGGCTGATGGAATGGACCTGCATGCAACTCTTGGCGCCCCATCTCGATCCGGGGGAGGGCAGCCTGGGTGTGCACATCGATGTGAGCCACACGGCAGCGACCCCGCCGGGGCTCATCGTAACGGTCGACGCCGAATGCGCGGCGGTCGATGGGCCGCGCATCACCTTCATCGTCAAGGCCAATGACGGAATTGATCCGATCGGCGAGGGACGCCACCAGCGCTTCGTGGTGGCATGGGACAAGTTCAATGCGCGTCTCGCCGGGAAGGCGATGAAGGTGCCGAATAGCGAGTGGCGAGTGGCGAGCGAGCATGGCTGAAGCCGAGCTGCGCACTTTCACCATGAACTTCGGGCCGCAGCACCCGGCGGCGCATGGCGTCCTGCGCCTGGTGCTCGATCTCGACGGTGAAGTCGTCGAGCGAGTGGATCCGCATATCGGGCTCTTGCATCGCGGCACCGAGAAACTGATCGAAGCCAAGACTTACCTTCAGGCGATCCCCTATTTCGATCGGCTCGATTACGTTGCGCCGATGAACCAGGAGCATGCCTTCTGCCTGGCGGCAGAAAAATTGCTGCGCCTCGCCATTCCCAAGCGCGCCCAGCTTATCCGGGTGCTTTACTGCGAGATTGGAAGGCTTCTCTCGCACCTTCTCAATGTGACGACGCAGGCGATGGATGTCGGCGCGCTCACCCCTCCGCTTTGGGGCTTTGAGGAGCGCGAGAAGCTGATGGTGTTCTATGAGCGCGCCTCCGGAAGCCGCTTGCATGCTGCCTACTTCCGAGTCGGCGGGGTGCACCAGGATCTGCCGGGGAAGCTGATCGACGACATCTGGGCCTTCTGCGATCCGTTCCTCAAGGTCTGCGACGATCTCGAAGATCTGCTGACCGAGAACCGCATCTTCAAGCAGCGCAACGTCGATATCGGCCTGGTCAGTCTGGTCGACGCCTGGGCCTGGGGTTTCTCCGGCGTGATGGTGCGCGGCTCGGGCGCCGCGTGGGACCTGCGCAAGGCGCAACCCTATGAGTGCTACTCCGAGCTCGATTTCGATATTCCGATCGGGAAGAACGGCGACAATTACGATCGCTATTGCATTCGCATGGAGGAGATGCGCCAGTCGACCCGCATCATGAAACAATGTCTGGAGAAGTCTGCGCTCGCCTGAAGGACAGGGGCCTGTGTCCGTCCTGGATAACAAGATCGTGCCCCCGAAACGCGCCGAGATGAAACGCTCCATGGAAGCGCTCATCCATCATTTCAAGCTTTACACCGAAGGCTTCCACGTGCCCGCCGGCGAAGTCTATGCTGCTGTCGAGGCACCGAAGGGCGAGTTCGGCGTCTATCTCATCGCCGACGGCAGCAACAAGCCGTACAAGTGCAAGATTCGCGCACCCGGATTCGCGCATCTCCAGGCAATGGATTTTCTCTGTCGCGGCTATATGCTCGCCGACATATCGGCCATCCTCGGCTCGCTCGACATCGTGTTCGGGGAGGTGGACCGATAATGGCCGTCCGTCGCCTCGCCGAGCCAGCGATCCAGCCCGAGAGCTTTGTCTTCACGGCGGAGAACCTCGATTGGGCCAAACGCGAGATCACGAAATACCCTTCCGGCCGCCAGCATTCGGGGATCATTCCGCTCTTGTGGCGGGCGCAAGAGCAAGCAGGCGGTTGGTTGCCGCAGAAGGCGATCGAGCACGTGGCCGATCTTCTCGGCATGGCGAAGATGCGGGCGCTCGAAGTGGCGACCTTCTACACGATGTTCAATCTCGCGCCGGTCGGCAAGTTTCATGTCCAGCTCTGCGGTACCACGCCCTGCCTCCTGCGCGGCGCCGAACAGCTGCTCAAGCTTTGTCACGAGCGGATCGGAGAGCAGCTGCACGTCAGTGCCGACGGCAAGCTATCCTGGATCGAAGTCGAGTGCCTCGGCGCCTGCGTGAATGCACCGGTCGCGCAGATCAACTATGACTATTACGAGGATCTCACCCCGGTGAGCTTAGGCCGAATTCTCGACGATCTTGCCTCCGGCAAGCAGGTCAAGCCGGGCCCGCAAATCGACCGCCAGTTGTCGGCACCCCTTGGTGGTCCGACGACGCTGACTGATTCGGATCTCTATGCAGGCAGGAATGCAGGGTCGCCGCAGCAGCCGCCACTGAGCGATGCCAATGCCAAGAAGCCGGGCGCGGCCGCGAATTTGCGCGACGCGCCCGTGCCCAAACCTCCAGCCGGTGATTCATCCGCCAATAGGCAAACGTGATGCTGAGCGACAAGGACCGTATCTTCAGGAACCTCTACGGCCTGCATGACTGGGGCCTCGAGGGCGCGCGCTCCCGCGGAGCCTGGGACGGCACCAAGGCGATCCTGGCGAAGGGAGCAGACTGGATCATCAACGAGGTGAAAGCTTCGGGGTTGCGCGGACGCGGCGGCGCCGGCTTTCCGACCGGGCTCAAATGGTCGTTCATGCCGAAGCAGTTCGACGGCCGGCCGCATTATCTTGTGGTCAATGCCGACGAATCCGAGCCAGGCACCTGCAAGGACCGCGAGATCATGCGCCACGACCCGCATCTGCTGGTCGAGGGTTGCCTGATCGCGGGCTTCGCCATGCAGGCCAGTGTCGCCTACATCTATATTCGTGGCGAGTTCGTGCGCGAACGTGAGCGCTTGCAGGCCGCGCTGGATCAGGCCTACGCGGCAAGGCTCATCGGCCGGGACAATATCCACGGTTTCCCGTTCGATCTCTACGTCCATCACGGCGCCGGCGCCTATATCTGCGGCGAGGAGACCGCGCTGCTCGAAAGCCTCGAAGGCAAGAAAGGCCAGCCGCGCTTGAAGCCGCCGTTCCCTGCGAATGTCGGGCTCTATGGCTGCCCGACCACCGTCAACAACGTTGAATCGATTGCAGTCGTGCCCGACATTGTCAGGCGCGGCGCCGCCTGGTTTGCCAGCATTGGCCGGCCGAACAATACCGGCACGAAGCTCTTCTGCATCTCGGGCCACGTGCCGAAGCCCTGCAATGTCGAGGAGACCATGGGCATTCCGTTGCGCGAACTCCTGGAGCGCCATGCCGGCGGCGTGCGCGGCGGCTGGGACAACCTGCTCGCCGTCATTCCCGGCGGCTCTTCGATGCCGCTCATCCCGGCGCACCAATGCGACGGCCTGCTCATGGACTTCGACGGGTGCCGCGAGCTCAAATCCGCGCTCGGCACCGCGGCCGTCATCGTGATGGACAAATCCACCGACATCATCGCCGCCATGGCCCGCATCTCCTATTTCTACAAGCACGAGAGCTGCGGACAGTGCACGCCATGCCGCGAGGGGATGGGATGGATGTGGCGCGTGCTCACGCGCATGGCGCAGGGCCGCGCGCACAAGCGCGAGATCGACATGCTGATGCAAGTCACGACCCAGATCGAGGGTCACACCATATGCGCCTTCGGTGATGGCGCGGCGTGGCCGGTCCAGGGCCTCATCCGCCATTTCCGTCACGAGATCGAACAGCGCATCGACGCCTATACGGCGAACCCGCATCCCGATCCGGTGCGGATCGCGGCGGAGTAGGAAATGACCAAGCTCGTTGTCGACGGCAAGGAGATCGAGGTTCCGCCGGACTACACGCTGCTTCAGGCATGCGAGGCTGCGGGCGCGGAAATTCCCCGTTTTTGCTTCCACGAGCGGCTCTCGATCGCAGGCAATTGCCGCATGTGCCTGGTCGAGCTCAAAGGCTCCCCCAAGCCGGTCGCCTCCTGCGCGTGGGCGGTGCGCGACTGCCGACCGGGCCCCAAGGGCGAGCCCCCGGAGGTCCACACCAAGACACCGATGGTGCGCAAGGCGCGCGAAGGAGTGATGGAGTTCCTCCTCATCAATCATCCGCTCGACTGCCCGATCTGCGACCAGGGCGGGGAATGCGACCTGCAAGATCAAGCCATGGCGTATGGCATCGATACGAGCCGCTACCGAGAGAACAAGCGTGCGGTCGAGGACAAATATGTCGGGGTTCTCGTCAAGACGATCATGAACCGCTGCATTCATTGCACACGCTGCGTGCGGTTCATGACCGAGGTCGCAGGGGTGCCGGAGCTCGGCGCCATCGGCCGCGGCGAGGACATGGAGATCACCACCTATCTCGAGCAGGCCATGACCTCCGAGCTCCAGGGCAACGTCGTTGATCTCTGCCCGGTCGGCGCGCTCACCTCCAAGCCCTATGCCTTCGCCGCGCGGCCGTGGGAATTGAACAAGACCGAATCCATCGATGTCATGGACGCGGTCGGATCGGCCATCCGCATCGATACCCGCGGGCGCGAGGTCATGCGCATCCTGCCGCGCGTCAATGGTGACGTGAACGAGGAATGGATTTCCGACAAGACACGGCACGTCGTCGACGGCCTGCGCACCCAGCGGCTGGATCAACCCTATATTCGCCAGGACGGACGCTTGTACCCCGCTTCCTGGCGCGAGGCATTCGATGCCATCGCGGCGAAGGTGGCCCGCGCCCGGCCGGAGCGCATCGGCGCGATTGTGGGTGATCTCGCCGCGGTGGAGGAGACCTATGCGCTCAAGGATCTGCTGAGCCGCCTCGATGTCGCCAATCTTGATTGCCGGCAGGACGGGGCCGCGCTTGACCCGACCTGGGGGAGGGCAACCTATCTGTTCAATGCCGGCATTGCGGGGATCGAAAGAGCCGGTGCGCTTCTTCTCGTCGGCTCGAACCCGCGCCGGGAGGCCGCCGTGCTCAATGCGCGCATCCGCAAACGCTGGCGCATGGGCAATTTCCCGATCGGGGCGATCGGCGAGACCGCGGATCTGACCTATTGCTACGACCATCTCGGCGCCGGCCCGCAGACGCTCGCCGACATTGCCGCCGGCCGGCATGATTTCTCCGGGGTGCTTGGGAGAGCCGAGCATCCCCTGGTCATTGTCGGAATGGGGGCGCTGGCACGTCCGGACGGCGCGGTGGTCGCTTCGCTGGCAGCCCAAGTTGCAACCCAGGTCGGGAGCAATGCCGGCAGCGACGGCTGGAACGGCTACTGCGTGCTTCATACGGCGGCGTCGCGCGTGGGTGCGCTCGATGTGGGGTTTATTCCCGGGCTCCGCGGTCTTGGTGCGCGGGACATGGCGGCGCCGGGCGCGCTTGACGTGATCTTTCTTCTCGGCGCCGACGAAATCGATATCGCATCCGGCGCCTTCGTCATCTATATCGGCACCCACGGTGACCAGGGCGCCCGGCGCGCCGACGTCATTTTGCCCGGCGCCGCCTATCCGGAGAAATCGGGGATTTACGTCAATACCGAGGGGCGCGTGCAAATCGCCGGCCGCGCCTCGTTCCCGCCCGGCGAGGCGCGCGAGGACTGGGCGATCCTGCGCGCGCTCTCGGATGTGCTGGGCCGCAGGCTGCCTTACAATTCCCTTCCCGCCTTGCGCCAGGCCCTGTTCAAGGCGCATCCGCATCTTCAACGCATTGAGCAGATTTCATCGGGCGCGCGCTCGGACATCGCGGCGCTAGCGGCGCGCGGCGGGACGCCGCAGACGGCTTCCTTCGCCGTCGCGGTGGAGGATTTCTATTTCACCAATGCGATAGCGCGGTCCTCCGCAATCATGGCGGAATGTTCGGTGATTGCCGAGGATCAGGGGGCGCTGCGCGCGGCGGAATAGTGGAACCATGACCGCAGACGACGAAAATCTCATCCTCGAACGGCTCCGCCGCATCGATGGTCGGCTTGACCCCATTCCAAATGATGTTCCCGAATCAAAAGAATGCCTTGGTCATCTGCAGCGCGGCATGGCTGAACTGGCGCTGCCATGCGGGACGACATCCGCCCGAGTGGATCGGGTCGATCTGCGTCTCCAACGCATCAAGCGCCGGCCTGACCTTGCTGATGCCTGATTGAAGGAACGTCGACGCGTATGGCCGAATTCTGGACCAGTTATCTGTGGCCATTGATCGTCATTGTCGCGCAGAGCGTGCTTCTGCTCGTCCTCTTGTTGATCGTCACCGCCTACGTGCTCTATGCCGATCGCAAGATCTGGGCGGCCGTGCAGATCAGGCGGGGGCCCAATGTGGTGGGGCCATGGGGCCTGCTGCAGTCCTTCGCCGATCTCCTCAAATTCGTGGTCAAGGAGCCGATCATCCCGTCCGGAGCCAACAAGGGCGTCTTTCTGCTCGCACCCCTTGTCACGGCGTCGCTTGCCCTCTCCGCCTGGGCGGTGATCCCGGTCAGCGCCGAATGGGAGATCGCCGACCTCAATGTCGGCATCCTTTATATTTTCGCGATCTCGTCGCTCATGGTCTATGGCGTGATCATGGCGGGTTGGTCGTCGAATTCGAAATACCCGTTCCTCGCGTCATTGCGCTCGGCCGCGCAGATGGTGTCATACGAAGTCTCGATCGGGTTCGTCTTCATCACCGTGCTGCTTTGCGCCGGCTCGCTCAATCTCTCGGCGATCGTAGAGGCGCAGGCACAGGGCAAGTGGGGAATGTTTGGCTGGTACTGGCTCAAGTTGCTCCCCATGTTCGTGGTTTTTTTCATTTCGGCGCTCGCCGAGACAAACCGACCGCCGTTCGATCTGGTGGAAGCCGAGTCCGAGCTGGTGGCGGGCTATGCCGTCGAATATTCCGCTACTCCGTTCCTGTTGTTCTTTCTCGGCGAGTACATCGCGATCGCCACCATGTGTGCGATGGCCACGATCCTGTTCCTGGGCGGCTGGTTGCCGCCGTTCCCGATGGCGCCGTTTACCTGGATACCGGGAGTGATCTGGTTCGTTCTCAAATGCCTGTTCATGTTCTTCCTGTTCGCCATGGTGAAGGCCATTGTTCCCCGCTACCGCTACGACCAGTTGATGCGGCTGGGATGGAAGGTGTTTCTGCCGCTATCGCTGGCCATGGTCGTCATCGTCGCGGGCGTGTTGCAATTCTGGCATCATACGGGACCGCAATGACGGTAGACTCCGGATGATCGACCTTTCGTTCGCCGGCCTCATTGGAGCGTTCATCGGAACGACCGTTGCGGGAGTGGCGTATGTTCCGCTGGTTTCGTCGATCGAGCGCTACCTTCGAGCACGCGCGGCATCCGAGAGTGCCGGCGAAGGCAGGAGCTCGGAGGAGCAAGAAACATTGAGGCAGGAGATGTCTCTGCTGCGCCGGAGCGTGCTGGCGGCCGACATCATGGTGTTTGCCTGCCTCGGCTATTGGCTCGCCGCGACGCTTGCGGGATGATCGTGGAGGCAATGAAGGAGCGTGGGGCGTGCCGCAAAGGGTGACATCATGAGGCTCGATCAGGCTGCCCGGTCGTTGTTCCTGCAGGAATTCGTGTCGGCATTCCTGCTTGGCCTGCGCTATTTCTTCAAGGCGAAGCCTACCCTCAACTATCCCTTCGAGAAGGGGCCGATCTCGCCGCGCTTTCGCGGCGAGCATGCGCTGCGGCGCTATCCCAACGGCGAGGAACGCTGCATCGCTTGCAAGTTGTGCGAAGCCATCTGTCCGGCGCAAGCCATTACCATTGAAGCCGGGCCGCGACGCAATGATGGCACGCGGCGCACGACCCGATATGACATCGATATGGTCAAATGCATCTATTGCGGGCTTTGCCAGGAAGCCTGTCCGGTCGATGCCATTGTCGAAGGGCCTAATTTCGAGTTCTCGACCGAAACGCGCGAGGAGCTTTTGTTCGACAAGGAGCGGCTGCTTGCAAACGGCGACCGCTGGGAGCGCGAGATCGCGAAGAACATTGCACTCGATGCACCGTATCGATGAGCGGACGATGATCGTGCCTGCGATTTTCTTCTATCTCTTTGCCGGCACTTGCGTTGCCGCGGCGTTCATGGTGATCGCGTCCAAAAATCCGGTGCATTCTGTCTTGTTTCTGATTCTCGCGTTCGTCAACGCGGCCGGCTTGTTCGTGCTCCTGGGCGCGGAATTCCTGGCGATAATTCTCATCATCGTCTATGTCGGAGCGGTCCTGGTCCTGTTTCTTTTCGTGGTGATGATGCTCGATGTCGACTTCTCCGAGCTCCGGCAGGGTTTCCTGCAATATCTGCCTGTCGGCGCTTTCGTCGGCATCATTCTGCTCATCGAGCTTTTGCTCGTGGTGATCGGCTGGACGATTGGTCCGGACGCGCAGCAGGCTATTGCGAACCCCATTCCTCCGCTTGCCACGATGCCCAACACCGAGGCGCTCGGGCAAGTTCTCTACACGCGCTATGTCTATTTCTTTCAGGCGGCGGGCATGGTGCTCCTCGTTGCCATGATTGGGGCGATCGTATTGACGCTGCACCACAAGCCGAGCGTCAAGCGCCAGAACGTCTCCGATCAGATCGCCCGCAACAAAAAGACAGCGATCGAGATCGTCAAGGTACGGCCAGGGCAAGGACTCTAAGGGAACTGGGGCGCAGCGCACATGTCCATCGGTCTTGGCCACTATCTCACGCTTGCCGCGATCCTGTTCACAATCGGAATTTTTGGGATTTTCCTGAACCGCAAGAACGTGATCATCATTCTGATGTCGATCGAGCTGATCCTGCTTGCAGTCAATATCAACCTCGTCGCCTTCTCGAGTTTTCTCGGGGATCTCGTGGGCCAGGTCTATGCGCTCCTGGTGCTCACCGTTGCGGCGGCAGAAGCCGCCATCGGTCTCTCCATTCTCGTGGCTTATTACCGCAACCGTGGCTCGATCGCAGTCGAAGACATCAATTTGATGAAAGGTTGAGGTTCGCGTAATGTATCAGGCGATCGTTTTTCTGCCGCTCCTCGGCGCAATCATCGCAGCCTTGATTGCTCTCGCCGGCGCGCATGCGCGCCATCCCGGCGCCACTTCCGCTGACGGGGCGGAGGACCATGCGCCGGGGGCGGTCGATGAAGAGCATGGTCGCGGCGCGCCGTCCCCGCGCGAGGCGCATGCCGTTCTTGCTCCCTCTGCAGCTGCACCCGAAATCCATCATCCGCCGGCGGTCGGCTCACGCTTTGCCGAGATCGTGACCACCGTATTCTTGTTCGCCTCCATGCTGCTGTCATGGTTTGCCCTGGTGGACGTGGGATTTGCTCATCATGACAGCCGTGTCACGCTTTTTCCCTGGATCGTATCCGGCGATCTCAAGGTCGATTGGGCACTGCGTATCGACACGCTCACCGCAGTCATGCTCGTCGTCGTCGGCACGATCTCGGCATTCGTGCACCTCTATTCCATGGGTTACATGGAGGAGGATCCGCACCGGCCGCGCTTCTTTTCGTATCTCTCGTTATTCACCTTTGCCATGCTGATGCTGGTGACGGCGGACAACCTGGTCCAGCTGTTCTTCGGTTGGGAAGGCGTCGGACTGATGAGCTATCTGCTCATCGGCTTCTGGTATCACAAGCCCGAGGCCAACGCGGCCGCGATCAAAGCCTTTATCGTCAATCGCGTGGGCGATTTCGGATTCTCGCTTGGTATCTTCGCCGTGTTCATGATGACGGGGGCCATCGAATTTGACACCGTTTTCGCGCAGGCGCCGGCGCTGAGCGGCAGGACCATTCACTTCCTGAGCTGGGATTTGGACGCCCTTACCGTGATTTGCCTCCTCTTGTTCATGGGCGCGATGGGCAAGTCGGCGCAGTTTCTGCTGCACACGTGGCTCCCCGACGCCATGGAGGGTCCGACGCCGGTGTCCGCGCTCATCCACGCCGCCACCATGGTGACCGCCGGGGTGTTCATGGTCGCTCGGCTCTCCCCGCTGTTCGAGCTTGCTCCGCCTGCGCAGTCCTTTGTCGCCTTCATAGGTGCAACTACGGCATTCTTCGCCGCGACCATCGCTCTTGTGCAGAACGACATCAAGCGGATCGTCGCCTACTCAACGTGCTCGCAGCTCGGCTATATGTTCGTTGCCTTGGGGATGGGTGCCTATTCGGTCGCTATGTTCCATTTGTTCACCCATGCCTTCTTCAAGGCGCTCCTGTTCCTCGGTTCCGGCTCGGTGATCGTCGCCATGCATCATGAGCAGGACATCCGTCACATGGGCGGCCTCAAGGACCGAATTCCGTTCACCTACTGGACCATGTTGGTCGGCACGCTGGCCCTCACGGGCTTTCCTCTCACCGCCGGATATTTCTCCAAGGATGCCATCATCGAGGCTGCCTATGTCGGTCATAACCCAATAGCGCTCTATGCTTTTTGGGCGACCGTGGTGGCGGCCGCATTCACTGGATTCTACTCCTGGCGGCTGATCTTCGTCACCTTTCACGGCAGCCCCTATGACCATCACCATTACGAACAGGCGCGCGAAAGTCCGCTGGTGATGACCATTCCACTTGGCTTTCTAGCTGCCGGCTCGATCTTCTCCGGTTTTCCATTCCAGGAGCTGTTCGTCGGCCATGGAGTGAAGGAATTTTTCGGTGATTCCCTCAAGTTTGCGCAGGACAATCATATCCTCGAAGAGATGCACCACGTTCCATATCTCGTCGCTGTCCTGCCCACCCTGATGATGGCGCTCGGATTCATGGTGGCGTGGGAGTTCTATGTGCGGCGTCCGGAACTCCCGGTGGAGCTGGCGCGCCAGCACGAGCCGCTCTATCAGTTCCTGCTGAACAAATGGTATTTCGACGAACTCTATGATGTCGTCATCGTACGGCCGACTATTTGGCTCGGCCGCATTTTGTGGAAGCGGGGCGATAGCTGGTTGATCGACGGCTTCGGGCCTGACGGCATCTCCGCACGCGTGCTCGACGTAACTCGCGGGGCGGTGCGGCTGCAGACCGGTTATCTCTATCACTACGCCTTTGCCATGCTGATCGGGGTAGCGGCTTTTATCACATGGTTCATGTTCGGCGGTCGGGCGGGCTGATCATGAGTTGGCCGATCCTGTCTGTAACGACCTTTCTGCCGCTCGTCGGCGCTCTGTTCATCATCGCGATACGCGGCGAAGGCGAGGCCGAGAGGCGCAATGCGCGCTGGGTCGCACTGTGGACAACCCTCATCACCTTCGCCATTTCCTTGATCTTGCTCCACCGCTTCGACCCGACCTCGCCGGAATTTCAGTTCGTCGAGAAGCAACCATGGCTCAGCGGAGCCATTACCTATTCCATGGGCGTCGACGGCATCTCGCTGCCCTTTATCGTTCTCACCACCGCCCTGATGCCGGTTTGTATCATCGCGAGCTGGCAGCCAATCCAGCAGCGCGTGAAGGAATACATGGTCGCCTTTCTGGTGCTCGAGACGCTGATGGTGGGCACCTTCACCGCGCTTGACCTCGTCGTGTTCTACCTCTTCTTCGAGGGCGGTCTTATTCCGATGTTCCTGATCATCGGTATCTGGGGCGGACCACGCAGGGTCTATGCGAGCTTCAAATTCTTTCTCTATACGCTCCTCGGCTCGGTCTTGATGCTGCTCGCCATCATGGCAATGTACTGGGATGCCGGCACGACCGATATTCCGGCGCTGCTGCGACACGGCTTTCCCCGTGGCCTGCAGACTTGGGCATGGCTCGCCTTCTTTGCCTCCTTTGCGGTGAAGCTGCCGATGTGGCCAGTGCACACCTGGCTGCCTGATGCTCATGTCGAGGCGCCGACCGCCGGATCGGTGATCCTTGCGGCCATTCTTCTGAAGATGGGTGGTTACGGTTTCCTGCGCTTCTCGCTGCCGATGTTTCCGACGGCATCGCACGACCTCGCTCCACTCGTCTTCGCGCTCTCGGTGATTGCGGTGATCTATACCTTCCTCGTCGCGTTGGTGCAGGAGGACATGAAGAAGCTCATCGCCTATTCCTCGGTGGCGCATATGGGCTTCGTCACCATGGGAATCTTTGCGGCGACCGCGCAGGGCGTCGCCGGCGGAATTTTTCAGATGATCTCCCACGGTCTCGTCTCCGCGGCCTTGTTCTTGTGCGTTGGCGTGGTCTATGACCGCATGCATACGCGCGAGATTGCCGCCTACGGTGGCCTCATCAATCGCATGCCGCTCTATGCCGCGGCCTTCATGGTATTCACGCTCGCCAACGTGGGGCTGCCGGGGACATCGGGCTTCATCGGCGAGTTTCTCACCCTGATCGGGACGTTCAGGGTCAACAGTTGGGTCGCTGCGCTTGCGACCATCGGCACCATACTTTCTGCGGCCTATGCGCTATGGCTGTATCGCAAGATTATTTTTGGAGCACTTACGAAGCCAAGCCTCGCAGCGATCAAGGATCTCGATTACCGTGAGGTCATCACGCTGGCACCGCTGGTTGCCCTGACCATTCTGTTCGGCATCTATCCCAAGCCGGTGCTCGACATGTCGGCAGCTTCGGTTGCGCAACTCCTCGACCACTACAACCATGCTCTCGGTGCGGCCAAGGCCGCCGCCTTGCTTGCAAGGTGACCGGCATGATCGAACCCGCCGAAATCCCCGCCCTGCTGCCGGCCTTGCCGGAAATCATGCTCGCGGCCGGCGCGATGGTGCTCCTGCTGGCGGGGACCTTCCGCGGTGAGAGAGCATCGAACGGAATCGCTACTGCGGCGATCCTGTTGTTGATCACAACCGGCGCCGTCGTCGTTTGGCTCCCGAGCGGCAACCTCGTGACCTTCGGCGGCAGCTTCATTGTCGACGGGTTTGCCCGTTTCCTCAAGCTGCTCGCGTTGACCGGCTCGGCGGCGGCGGTTCTGATGTCGCTCGACTATCTCGCTCACGCGAAGCCGCACCAATTCGAATATTCGGTGCTGATACTGCTTTCCACCACCGGCATGCTGATGCTGATTTCGGCTGCCGACCTGATCGCGCTCTATCTCGGGCTCGAGCTGATGAGTCTTGCGCTTTACGTTGTGGCAGCGATCGACCGCGATTCCGTGCGCTCAACCGAGGCAGGGCTCAAATATTTCGTTCTTGGCGCCCTGTCATCCGGCATGCTGCTTTACGGTGCATCCCTG
The DNA here is from genome assembly GCA_963820365.1 of uncultured Alphaproteobacteria bacterium. Lineage (GTDB taxonomy): Bacteria > Pseudomonadota > Alphaproteobacteria > Rhizobiales > Xanthobacteraceae > VAZQ01. The sequence goes on from CAWFZR010000012.1 coordinate 244,983, forward strand.
GTCTACGGCTTTACTGGTACGGTGTCGTTCGCCGGCATCGCCAAAGCGGCGAGAGAGCCTGGCATTGGCTTGGTTTTCGGCCTCGTTTTCCTGTTCGCCGGCTTCTGCTTTAAGATTTCGGCGGTTCCGTTTCATATGTGGACGCCGGACGTCTATGAGGGCGCCCCCACGCCGATCACCGCCTTCTTCGCCGCCGCTCCGAAAGTCGCCGGCATTGCCATGTTCGTGCGAACCACAATCGTGGCGTTTCCTGCCGTCCTGACCCAGTGGCAGCAGATCGTGGTCTTCGTCGCCATTTCCTCCATGGCGCTTGGGGCCTTCGCGGCCATCGGCCAGCGCAACATCAAACGGCTGATGGCCTATTCCTCGATCGGCCACATGGGATTTGCGCTGGTTGGGCTTGCCGCTGGTACGCCGGAAGGCGTGCGGGGGGTTCTCGTCTACATGGCGATCTATCTCGCCATGACGCTTGGAACCTTCGCCTGTATTCTCTCCATGCGTCGAGACGGGCAGATGGTCGAAGATATCGGCGATCTCGCGGGCCTTGCGCGTACCAAGCCGACAATGGCCTTCTTCTTCGCCATGCTCTTGTTTTCGCTGGCGGGCGTTCCGCCACTCGCGGGGTTTTTCGCCAAGTTCTACGTGTTCCTGGCGGCGATACAGGCTGGCCTTTTCACGCTCGCCGTGGTCGGCGTCGTCACGAGCGTCGTGGGGGCCTATTATTATCTTGTGATCGTGAAGATCATGTATTTCGACGAGCCGGCAAGACGATTCGAGCCGATGCCGCGTGAGCTCGGCGCGGTACTTGCAGTCACCGGACTGTTCAATCTGTTGTTCTTCATCTATCCCTCACCGCTGGTCGAGGCCGCCAATGCGGCGGCAAGATCGCTGTTCTAGGATCGGCAATGATGATGCTTGATCCCAGGGCGACCGCGATAGGCGTTCGAATAGTCGCGCATGAGGTGCTCGGCTCGACCAATGCGGAGGCGTTCAGTCTCGCGCGCCAAGGTGAACGTGGACCGCTCTGGATCGTCGCCGAGCGGCAGACGGCCGGGCGCGGCCGACGGGGGCGCGCGTGGGTATCGGAGCCCGGCAATCTCTTCGCCAGCCTGCTGCTCACCGCGCCGGCATCGCCCGAGCACTGGCCACAACTCTCGCTGGTCGCCGCGCTGGCGGTCCACGACGCCGTCACCGAGGTCGCGGCCGGGCTCAAGCCGCTCATCGCCATCAAATGGCCGAATGATCTCCTGCTCGGGGGAGCGAAGTTCGCTGGTATTCTGGTCGAGGGCGAGGGCGGCGATGATCCTGCTGTCGCAATCGGGATCGGAGTCAACTGCGCGTCGCATCCCCAAAAGGCCAATTTTCCCGCAACCGATCTTGCCGCCGCCGGCGCTTCGATCTCGCCCGCCATGCTGTTTGGACCGCTCTCGCTCAAGATGATCGGTCGTCTGGCGCAGTGGAATCGAGGCGACGGCTTTTCGACGGTGCGCACGGACTGGATGGCGCGGGCGGCAGGTATCGGCGAGGATGCATGCGTGCATCTTGACGGTCGCGAGCTGTCCGGCCGTTTCGAGGGTCTTGACGAAGCCGGCAACCTGGTGCTGCGCCTGCCGGACGGCCATGCCAAAATCATCACGGCTGCGGACGTGTACTTGTTGACGGCTTCAGCTTCCGCAAAGACCTAGCATCTAGCATCGCTGATCGGAACACGAGCGTGCCTGGCCTCTCCGATGAACTGATCTTCGCCCCGCTGGGCGGGGTTGGCGAGATCGGCATGAATCTCGCGCTTTACGGCTTCGGCCAGGAGCGCCACCGATGCTGGCTTGTGGTCGATCTCGGCGTGGCCTTTGCCGGGGACGACCTGCCGGGGATTGATCTCATTCTTCCGGATATCCGTTATCTGATCGAGGAACGTCGCAATCTTCTCGGTCTCGTGCTCACGCATGCACACGAAGACCATTTCGGCGCTCTCATCGATCTGTGGCCGCAACTCGAAATTCCGGTCTACGCAACGCCCTTTACTGCCGCGCTTCTTGCGGCCAAGCGGCAAGGGGAGCCCGGCGCGCCCGATATTCCGGTGAATATCGTTCCGCTTGGCGGACGTTTCAGCCTTGGGCCGTTCGATATCGAGCTCGTTTCCATGGCCCATTCGATCCCCGAATCGAACGGCCTGATCATCCGCACGCCGCTCGGCACCGTGCTGCACACCGGCGACTGGAAGATCGACGCGAGCCCGGTGATCGGACCGGCGACCGATGAAGACAAGTTGCGGGCACTCGGCAACGAGGGCTGCCTCGCGCTTATTGGTGATTCCACGAACGCGGTGCGCGATGGCCGCTCTCCATCCGAGGCCGATGTTGCAGAATGTCTAGCCGAGCTCGTCCGGACCGCGCCAAGGCGAGTGGCGGTTACGACCTTCGCCTCCAACGTCGCGCGATTGCGCGCCGTGGCTCAAGCGGCGGCATCGTGCGAACGCGAAGTCGTCGTGGTGGGCCGCGCCATGGACCGCATTGCGCAGGTTGCGCGCGAGACCGGCTATCTCGAAGGCATCAAGGAGTTTCGGTCGGTCGACATCTACGGCCATCTGCCGCCCGACAAAGTGCTTGCGCTCTGCACCGGCAGCCAGGGAGAGCCGCGCGCGGCGCTGTCGCGCATCGCCCAGGACGACCATCCCGATGTTGCGTTCTCGCGCGGCGACCGAGTGATCTTTTCCTCGCGCGCCATTCCCGGCAATGAGAAAGCGGTGATGCGGGTGATCAACGGACTCGTTGTCCAAGGCGTGGAGGTCATCACCGACCGCACCCATCTCGTTCACGCCTCCGGCCATCCGCGCATGGATGAGCTCCGGGACATGATCGCTTGGGTGCGCCCCGAAATCCTTCTGCCGGTGCATGGCGAGCCTCTCCATTTGGCCGAGCATGCCGAACTCGCCCGGCACGCCGGTGTCGGCAAGGTTGTGATGTGCCGTGACGGAGAGCTCATTCGTCTTGCACCGGGCGGACCCGGAAAAATCGACGAGGTACCGGCAGGCCGCCTCTACAAGGATGGGTCGCTATTGGTCAGCGCCGAGGAGCGCACGGTCGCCGATCGCCGCCGTCTCGGCTTTGCGGGAATCGTTTCGATTGCGCTTGCGCTGAGCGAGCGGGGCGAGCTCCTTGGCGATCCGGCGGTGACGCTCACTGGCATCCCCGCGACAAATCGGCAAGGACAAAGTACCGCAGAAATTGCCTATGACGCCGCCATGGAGGCTTTCGAGACCTTGCCGCGTGCGCGCCGGCGCGACCCGGAGGCCGTTGCCGAGGCAATCCGGCGCGCCATTCGGGCGGCGTTGAGCGCCGCCTGGAACAAGAAGCCTATTTGCCATGTGCATGTGCTTGAAGTGTAGGCTCGGCCTGCTTCCCAATGCGGAGCGCTGTTCCGCGGTGAATGAATCTTGTACGCAGGACTTTTAGCAGCGGCGCAGATCGCGCTGCCCGTTTTTCTGCAAGCGCAGCCGGCGTTGGCGTACTCGACATTCGACGGCGCAAGCGGCTTTTACGGCGGAGTGCTGCATCCGCTTTTCGTTCCGGCCCATGCGCTTGCGCTTTCAGCCACCGGCATGATGATGGGTCAACAGTCGCGAGGGCGCTGGCTTGCGTCGGCTTTGTTTGTCGGAACGCTTCTCGCCGGTCTCGCCGCGATCGCCGGCGCATTCGCGCCCCGTCATGTCGACCAGGTTTTGCTGTCGGCTGCCGCCGTGGGCGGGGCGCTGGTCGCCCTGGGACGTCCGCTGCCGTGGTTCGCGATATGCTTGCAAGCGGCCGTTACTGGAGGTGCCGTCGCCCTCGATTCTCCACCGCAGGTCATCTCGTTGCGAGAAGCGCTCGTCATGCTCATCGGCACCTTCTGCGGGGCGACGCTGATTCTTCTTATTGTTGCCGAGGGCACTTGCATGCTTCGGCGCGCTTGGCAACGGATTGGTGTGCGGATTGCCGGTTCGTGGATTGCCGCCAGCGCCGCATTGGCGCTCACGCACGCCCTGGTGAAATGATGCGATTGGCTGCTATTTTTGCGCTCGACCCTGGTTCAAGGTGCGCGAGTTCTGGGCAAGTGCGGCGCGGTCCGCGGAGGTCAAAGATGATCGGACGACTGAACCATGTGGCCATTGCGGTGCGCGATATCGCCAAGGCTGCGGATGTCTATCGCCGAATGCTCGGGGCGGAAATCTCCGAGCCAATGGCGCAACCTGCTCACGGTGTCACGACGGTTTTCATCAACCTGCCGAACACCAAGATCGAGCTGATCGAGCCGCTTGGGCAGGATTCACCCATCGCCAAGTTCCTCGACCGCAACGCCGACGGCGGAATTCATCACGTCTGCTATGAAGTCGACGACATTCGTGCCGCGCGCGACAAGCTCAAACGGGAAGGTCTGCGCATTCTCGGAGACGGGGAGCCCAAGATCGGCGCCCATGGCAAGCCGGTATTGTTTCTCCATCCCAAGGACTTTTGCGGGACGCTCATTGAAATTGAGGAGGCGTGAGAAGAAGGCGAGCGGGGCGAATAGCGAATTGAAATGTGCAACATAAGTCCTTATTCGCTATTCAAAAAAACGGCTTGCTGCGGGGCAGCAAGCCGAGATGTCGTTGAGCGTCTGTCGCTGCGGCGGCGTCGTCAGCAGCAGCCGCGGCGCGCACCCCAGTAGCGCGAACGCCATCGTGGCGCATAGTAGCGCGGAGCGACCGCGTCGTCATAGTCGTCATATCCGGCGGCATAAGCTGCATATGGCGCGGCGTAGGCATAACCACCCCCGCAGCCGCAGCACGAGCAGGACTGATAGTAGTACGGCACGACGACGACGGGACGGGGTGCATAACAACCGTACCCGCAGGCAGCCGCGGGAGCAGCGCCGAGACCAACTCCGAAGCAAAGTCCGAAGAGCGACAAAGCCGCAACGCGGCTGAAATTCAACATACGCAGGTTCATGGGTTTTTCTCCGTCACGCGTGCTGCGTCAATAACACCGGCAACGGTTTTGCGATACACATATGCGAATTCGATTTGGTCTTTACCTTAATTGCATGCTTTGATCCTATCCAGGTAACGAAACGATGTCTCTTACGACTGCGATCGCGGTTTATTTCATCATCTGGTGGATCGTGCTGTTCGCGGTGCTGCCGTGGGGCGTGCGCAGCCAGGAAGAGAACGGCTCGGTGAGCAAGGGCACTGACCCCGGTGCCCCGGCCATTCCTCATCTTCGAGGCAAGATCATCTGGACGACCGTGGTCGCCGGAATTGTTTTCACACTTTGTTACGTCGTATATGCGTACCGGCTGGTCGCAATCGACGATCTTGCCGCCTTCCTGGGCATGTCGCGCTAGCGCATGTCTCGATGCGGGCAAAAAAATCGAGCAGGGCCGAGACCCTGCTCCCAAATAACGCAACTCTACTGGACGCTACATCACGCCGCCGCCTCGCGGTTCTCTTTGCTTTATCGAGGCGGGGTGCAGCTTTACGCTGTCTTGTTCTCCAGGATGCTCTATCCTCCCAAGACCGAGGTCCTCCCAAGACTTGGGCCGCAGGTTACGGCGATGGTTCTCCCCTGTCGACGCATCCGGCGGACGCTACCCGATCCGTTCCGACTCGTCATTGCGTGTGACAAACCCTGCGCCGATTGGACGCACAACCAACTCGCCGTTATTTTGCAGTGCATCATTGCCGGTCGTGAGGTGGAAGAGCTTGAAAAATCTTGCGTTTCCGATGTGATAGGGCTTACTGCGCGGACCCCCCTGCGAATCCAGAAACTATAATGCGGCTATCCCGATATTTCCTGCCGATCCTGCGCGAGACGCCCAAAGAGGCGGAAATCGTCTCCCACCGCCTGCTGCTGCGAGCGGGCATGATCCGGCAGGAAGCTGCCGGCATCTACGCATTCCTGCCGCTCGGGCTTCGGGTCCTGCGCAAGGTCTGTCGCATCGTGCGGGAGGAGCAGGACCGCGCGGGCGCCGTCGAGATGCTGATGCCGACAATACAATCGGCCGAGCTTTGGCGCGAGAGCGGACGCTACGACATCTATGGCAAGGAGATGCTGCGCGTTGCGGATCGCCACCAACGCGACATGCTTTATGGCCCGACCAACGAAGAGATGATTACCGAGATTTTTCGCGCCTATGTACGCTCGTACAAGGATCTGCCGCTCAATCTCTATCATATCCAATGGAAATTCCGCGACGAGGTGCGGCCCCGTTTCGGCCTGATGCGCGGGCGCGAGTTCCTGATGAAGGATGCTTACTCCTTCGATCTCGATTTTGCAGGCGCCAAGCATGCCTACAACAAGATGTTCGTTGCCTATTTGCGTACCTTCGCGCGGCTTGGACTGAGGTCGATTCCGATGGTGGCCGAAAGCGGTCCCATCGGGGGCAATCTCTCACACGAGTTCATTATTCTCGCGCCGACCGGAGAGAGCGAAGTCTATTGCCACCGCGACTATTTGGATTTCCCGGTGCCCGGGGAGGACGTCGATTTCGATGACGACACGGCCCTGGAAAAAATCGTCGATCGATGGACCTCGCTCTATGCCGCGACGTCCGAGAAACATGACGCGGCGGAATTTGCGAAGCTGCCCGCGGACAGCCAGGTGTCGGCGCGCGGCATAGAGGTCGGGCACATCTTCTATTTCGGCACCAAATACTCCGAGCCCATGAAGGCCGTTGTTGCAGGGCCCGACGGCAGCGAGCATCCGGTCCATATGGGGTCGTACGGCATCGGTCCGAGCCGGCTCGTTGCCGCCATCATCGAAGCCTCCCACGACGACGCCGGGATCATATGGCCGGAGGCGGTGGCGCCCTTCAAGGTTGCGATCCTCAATCTCAAGCAGGGAAGCGTCGACACCGATGCTGCTTGCGAACAACTCTATCGCGCCCTGCGCGCAGGCGGCGCCGAGGTGCTTTACGACGACCTCGACCAGCGGCCGGGCGCGAAATTCGCCACCGCCGACCTGATCGGCATTCCCTGGCAGATCCTGATTGGTCCGAAGGGGCTTGCCGAGGGCAAGGTCGAGCTCAAGAAGCGCGCCGACGGCGGCCGGGAGCTCCTCAGCCCGAGCGCCGCCATCGAACGGCTGACCTCATGAGCTGGCGCTTGCGGGTGGCGTGGCAAACAAGCCTAGTCAGTCTGTGCAAGCTTGACTGTGTCCGGGATTTTGCCCACACGTCGACAATAAGTGACGCACCGAGCCCATCCCGCGCGGCCGGCATGGCGCGAAACGGCCGGAATCGTGCAATACCAAGCCGTGTCCATCATTGAGCTCTCATGCCCGCGGGGAACACGTCGATGAGCGAGCCGAGCGGCACGCACCCTTTCGCTCCATTCGAATGGCTGCTGTCGCTTCGCTATTTGCGAGCACGGCGGCAGGAAGGATTTATCTCCGTGAATGCCGGGTTCTCATTTCTCGGCATCATGCTCGGAGTTGCCACCCTCATCATCGTCATGGCTGTGATGAACGGCTTTCGCAAGGAGCTGCTCGACAAGATCCTGGGGCTTAATGGTCACCTCCTGATCCAGCCGCTGGAATCTCCGCTGACCGATTGGCAAGACGTTGCCGAGCGGGTGAGCAAGGTCGAGGGCATCAAGCTTGCTGCGCCAATTGTCGAAGGCCAGGCGCTCGCTTCCTCGCCGTTCAGCGCCGCGGGGGTGCTCTTGCGCGGCGTGCGCGCGGCCGATCTCGTCAAGCTGCCTTCGGTCGCCAACAACATCCGCCAAGGCACGCTCGACGGTTTCGATGAGGGGCAGGGGGTCGCGATCGGCCGCCGGCTTGCCGACCAATTATCTCTGCGAGCGGGCGATAGCGTCACTCTCGTTGCCCCGCGCGGCGCAGTGACGCCGATGGGCACGACGCCGCGGATCAAATCCTACAGGATCGCAGCCGTATTCGAGATCGGGATGTCGGAATACGATGCCGCCTTCGTATTCATGCCGCTGCCGGAAGCGCAGGCCTATTTCAACCGCGCCGGAGACGTTACCGCCATCGAGGTCTATACCGACAATCCCGACCGGGTCGAGCGCGCCCGCAAGCTCGTGGCCGATGCAGCCAAGCGACCGATTTTCATGATCGACTGGCGCCAGCGCAATTCGACGTTCTTCAATGCGCTGCAGGTCGAACGCAACGTGATGTTTCTGATCCTGACCATCATCGTGATCGTCGCTGCGTTCAACATCACCTCCGGTCTCATCATGCTGGTGAAGGACAAGGGCCGCGACATCGGCATTCTGCGCACCATGGGCGTGACCCAGGGCGCCATCATGCGGGTATTCATGATGACTGGCGCCTCGGTCGGCGTGGTCGGAACCCTGGTAGGCTTCCTGCTGGCGCTGATGGTGTGCCTCAACATCGAGTCGATCCGGCGGTTCGTGTCCTGGCTGACGAACACCGAGCTGTTCTCCCCCGAGCTCTACTTCCTCTCGAAGTTGCCGGCCGATCTCGATGCCGGCGAGACCACGGCGGTGGTGGTGATGGCGCTCGCGCTGTCGCTCTTGGCGACGCTCTATCCGGCATGGCGCGCGGCTCGTCTCGATCCGGTCGAGGCGTTGCGTTATGAATGATACAATCATCAACGCGGGAACCAGCCGGACAGCGCCGCTGAGACAGCCCCTTCGCAAGCTCCGATGCTTTTTCTTCACGGCATCGACCGGCATTATCGCCAAGGCAACGTCACTCTCCATATTCTCAAAGGCGCCGAGCTTGCGATCTGGCCGGGCCAATCGGTTGCGCTGGTCGCGCCCTCGGGCGCGGGTAAATCGACGCTGCTGCACATTGCCGGGCTGCTCGAGCAGCCCGACGCCGGTGAGGTCTATGTGGATCAGGTAGCGACGTCGGGCTGTCGGATGCCGAGCGCACCCGAATCCGCCGCACCGAGATCGGCTTCGTCTATCAGTTCCATCACCTGCTGATGGAGTTCTCGGCGATCGAGAACGTGATCATGCCGCAGATGATCCGCGGCCTGTCGCGACTTGAGGCCACCAAGCGCGCGACCGATCTGCTCGCCTATCTGGGCCTCAAGGAGCGCCTCACCCATCGGCCGGCGGAGCTTTCGGGCGGCGAGCAGCAGCGGGTCGCGATCGCGCGCGCCGTCGCCAATGCGCCGCGCGTTCTCCTCGCCGACGAACCGACCGGCAATCTCGACCCTAACACCTCCGAGCACGTCTTCTCGGCGCTCACGCAGCTGGTGGAGCCTCCGGCCTGGCGGTCGTGGTCGCGACCCACAACATGGACATCGCCGGCCGCATGGACCGCCGCGTCACCATCCGCGAAGGCCTGGTGGTCGAGCTGGAATAGCGCTGATGCTATGGTCGCGGTATTTGCACGAGCGTGGCCAGCTGCTCATTGCTGAGAGGGCGGAAAGGTATTCGAACTTGATCGCTCGGTCATCATTCCGTCGAGCCCGGCGACGCGGCTCGGATCGATGCTGGCTGGCTTGGGGATGAATCCGGCGCCTGCCGGGCGAGGCGCTCCGGCAGTCCCGGCCAGGCGGCGTACGCCTTGATCGCATCCGGTGAAGAGTAGAGCAATCAAGGTCTCGCGAAAAGCTGACATAGCGGGTCAGCTCCATCAGCCGCGCTGTCCGATCGCGATCTTGAGGACGTCTTCGGCTGCCGCCATTCGCTCCAGGCCAGCAGGGCGCCGATCGCACCGACAATCGCATCGGCGAACCATGGCTTCGTCTGAACTCGCTACCCAGCCTAGGGCAGTAAGCCCGGTCGCCCCAAATCGCGAAGGCGGGTCCAAGGCCCGGCCATATTCAAACTGACCGAGTAGTCACCCTTGACATGGAACATAAAGTGAACTATGTTCATTCCTGTTCTCGTTACTGAGTGGGGGAAGATCAATGTTTCGTGCCGTCGTCGAAGAAGCCGCAGTCCTGGCTTCGCTGGCCCTGTTTCTCGGCATGATCGCGATCTGGGCGCAAGTGATTGCCATTCTCTAACGCGATTTGCACGTATTGGGATCCGAGCCGCCGGCCAGGCTTACAAGCCTGGGGATAAATGCCGCGAAATGGCGGGCCGCGCGCTCCGCATGGACAGCGCCCGCACTCGCCCGCACATTCGCATGCGCGCGGCGAATCGTGAGGGTGTAGATGGCCGAGCCCGGCTTCGTGCACCTGCATGTGCATTCGTCCTATTCGCTGCTCGAAGGCGCGCTGACCATCGCGCGGCTGGCCGAGCTCGCCAAGGCCGACCGCCAGCCAGCGCTCGCGCTCACCGATACCGACAACATGTTCGGCGCGCTCGAATTCTCCGAAAAGATCGCGGGGGCCGGCATTCAGCCGATCGTCGGCTGCGCGTTGGCTGTCGATTTCGCCGACCAGGAGACGGGACCGCGCGGCGTCAACATTTCGCCGCCGCAGCGTCCGCGCATTGTTCTGCTGGCCGCCCGCGAGAACGGCTACCGCAGCCTGTTGCGCTTGAACTCGCGCGCATTCCTCGAACCGCCCCAAACGAGCAGCCGCACCTCAAGCTTGCCTGGCTCGAAGGCGAGGCCGACGGGCTCATTGCGCTTGACCGGCGGGCCGGGCGGACCGCTCGATGCGGCGGTCTTGGCCGGGCAGGGCAGTCTTGCGGACGCGAGCGTGCGCAGCGCTTGCGCGGCTTTTCGGCGACCGGCTCTATATCGAGCTGCAGCGCCACGGCACGAACGCCGAACGCACAGTCGAGCCCGCCCTGATCGAGCTGGCTTATGCGCACGGCATTCCGCTCGTTGCCAGCCAACGAGCCGCTATTCGCCAGCCGCGAAGACTACGAGGCGCATGATGCCCTGATCTGCATTGCCGAAGGGAGGCTCGTGGCGGAGACCGACCGGCGCCAGCTCACGCCCGAGCATTGGTTCAAGACCCGTGCGGAGATGACGGCCTTGTTTTCGGATGTTCCCGAGGCGATCGGCGTCGACCGTCGAGATCGCGCAGCGATGCGCTTTCCGTCCGCGCGTTCAGGCGCCGATCTTGCCGCGCTTTTCGGTCGGCGAGCGGCGGCGCCGAGGTCGACGAGGCTGCGGAATTGCGCAGGCGCGCGCAGGCCGGCCTCGAGCGCCGGATACGAGACTCAGGGAGTTCGCCAGCGGCCGCACCGTCGAGGACTATCGCGAACGACTGGCGTTCGAGCTCAAAGTCATCGAGGGCATGAAATATCCCGGCTATTTCCTGATCGTCTCCGATTTCATCCAATGGGCGAAGGCGCAGGGCATTCCGGTCGGGCCCGGCCGCGGCTCGGGCGCGGGATCGCTCGTGTCCTATGCGCTGACCATCACTGATCTCGATCCGATTCGCTTCGGGCTGCTGTTCGAGCGCTTCCTCAATCCGGAGCGCGTATCGATGCCCGACTTCGATATCGATTTCTGCCAGGATCGCCGCGACGAAGTCATCGGCTACGTGCAGGAGCGTTACGGCCGCGATCGCGTAGCGCAGATCATCACTTTCGGCACGCTGCAGGCGCGCGGCGTGCTGCGCGACGTCGGCCGCGTGCTGCAGATGCCCTATGGCCAAGTCGACAAGCTGTGCAAGCTGGTGCCGCAGAACCCGCTCAATCCCGTCACGCTCGGTGCGCGCAATCGACGACGAGCCGCGCTTGCAGGCTGCGCGCGACAGCGATCCGGTGGTCAGGCGAGCCTTCGACATCGCGCAGAAGCTCGAAGGCCTGCACCGGCATGCCTCGACCCACGCCGCCGGCATCGTCATCGGCGAGCGGCCGCTGACCGAGATGGTGCCGCTCTATCGCGATCCGAAATCCAAATGCCGGTGACCCAGTTCAACATGAAATGGGTCGAGCAGGCCGGGCTTGGTGAAATTCGACTTTCTCGGACTCAAGACGCTCACCGTGCTGCAAATCGCCGTGGAGCTTGTGCGCAAGCGCGGCATCGAGATCGGTCTCGCGGCGATTCCGCTCGACGACGAGAAGACCTACGCAATGCTGGCGCGCGCCGAAGCGGTAGGCATCTTCCAACTGGAAAGTCAGGGCATGCGGCGCGCTCTGCTCGACATGCGGCCGGACCGCTTCGAGGACATCATCGCGCTGGTCGCGCTCTATCGGCCCGGTCCGATGGCGAACATCCCGACCTATTGCGCGCGCAAGCACCGCCTGGAGGAGCCGGATTATATTCATCCCAAGCTCGAGCCGGTCCTGCGCGAGACCTTCGGCGTCATCGTCTATCAGGAACAGGTGATGCAGGCCGCGCAAATTCTCGCCGGCTATTCGCTCGGCGAAGCCGACCTGCTGCGGCGCGCGATGGGAAAGAAGATCCGCAGCGAAATGCAGCAAGCAGCGCAGCCGCTTCGTGTCCGGCTGCATCGACCGCGGCATCGATCGCGCGCAGGCCGAAACGATTTTCGAGCTGCTCGAACGCTTTGCCGACTACGGCTTCAACAAGAGCCACGCCGCCGCCTATGCGCTCGTCGCCTATCAGACCGCCTATATGAAGGCGAACTATCCGGTCGAGTTCCTCGCTGCCTCCATGACGCTCGACATGGGCAATACCGACAAGCTGTCGGAATTTCGCGCCGAGGCTGCAGCGCCTGGGCATCAAGGTCGAGCCGCCTTCGGTCAACCGCTCCGAGCGTCGCCTTCGAAGTCGAGGGCAATACCATCCATTACGCGCTCGCTGCCCTCAAAGGGGTCGGCCGCCAGGCGGTAGAGGCGATCGTGGAGGCGCGCGGCGGACCGGCCGTTTCGCCGATCTGTCCGATTTCGCCGGCCGCATCAATCCCGCGCGCCGTCAACAAGCGCGTGCTGGAAAGTCTCGCCGCCGCCGGGCGCGTTCGATGCGCTCGAAGGAAATCGCGCCCGCGTTGTCGCAGCGGTCGACGCGATGCATGGCGTGCGGCGCAACGCGCGCATGATGCGGCCGCGACGCGGCGCGCTGCAATTCTCGTTCGGCGGCCCGGCCGCGGCGCGAGCCGATCCGGCTGCCGGCGGTCGAGCCGTGGCTTCCGGCGGAGCGGCTGCAGAAGGAGTTCGATGCCGTCGGCTTTTTTCTTACCGGTCATCCGCTCGACGATTATGCCGCGACGCTCAAGCGTATGCGGGTGCAGTCCTGGGCGGAGTTTGCGCGCGCGGTGCGCGCGGGTGCGAGCGCAGGCCGCGTCGCTGCCACGGTCGTGGCGCGCACCGAGCGGCGCACCCGCACCGGCAGCAAGATGGGCATCATCGGCCTTTCCGATCCGACCGGACATTACGAGGCGGTGCTGTTCTCCGAAGGGCTGGCGCAGTTTCGCGACCTGCTGGAGCCGGGCGCGCGCGCGTGCTGCTGACGCTCTCGGCCGAAGCTGCAGGGCGACGACGTGCGCGCGCGCATCCAGATGGTCGAGCCGCTCGACCAGGCGGCGGCCAAGCTCTCCAAGGGGTTGCGCGTCTTTCTGCGCGAGGAGGCGCCGATCGAGAGCGTCGCCAAACGGCTCGAAAGCCCCGGCCGCGGACGTTCGCCGGAACGAGCGACGGTGAAGTCGCGCTCGTGCTGATGCTCGGCGAGGGCACCGAGGTCGAGGTCAAGCTGCCCGGCCGGTTCAAGGTCTCTCCGCAGATCGCCGGCGCCATCAAGGCGGTGCCGGGGGTGGTGCAGTCGAGGTGGCTAGTGGCCTGACTGATCAGAGGAGGCTCCATCTATGAGTGAGTTCGCGATCACTTGCAACTCGATCGAGGGTCTCGGCGAACGATCACTATATTCTCGTATCGAGGCTTGCGAGTCTGCAGCCTCGATCTGCCAGGCGCCAGCAGGTACCACCATTTCCGAAGTCAATTCCGAAGATTGCATCGGCTCATTCCTGCCTATATAAAGCGCGCCATCTCACACGCGGACCTTGGCCTCAACGGCCGTCCGGTGGCCCTCCGACCGCACAGGAAGGGGGCTCACGGGTCCGCGGCGGCTCAACCGGAGAACACAATATGGCGCTTCCCGAATTCTCCATGCGCCAGCTTTTGGAGGCTGGCGTCCATTTCGGCCATCAGGCCCACCGCTGGAATCCGAAGATGTCGGAGTACATCTTCGGTGCCCGCAACAACATCCACATCATCGACCTCGCCCAATCCGTGCCAATGATGCACCGCGCGTTGCAGGCGGTGAGCGACACGGTCGCCAATGGCGGCCGCATCCTGTTCGTCGGCACCAAACGGCAGGCGCAGGACGCCGATCGCCGCGGCGGCCAAGAAGTCCGCGCAGTATTACGTCAATTCGCGCTGGCTCGGCGGCACGCTCACCAATTGGAAGACCATTTCGCAGTCGATCGCGCGTCTGCGCAAGCTCGATGAGATGCTCTCCTCGGGCGAATCCCAGGGCTACACCAAGAAGGAGCGCCTGACGCTGCAGCGCGAGCGCGACAAGCTCGACCGCGCGCTGGGCGGCATCAAGGACATGGGCGGATTGCCCGACCTCCTGTTCGTGATCGACACCAACAAGGAAGACATCGCCATCAAGGAGGCGCGTCGGCTCGGTGTGCCGGTCGCCGCCGTCGTCGACACCAATTGCGATCCCGACGGCATCACCTTCGTCGTTCCCGGCAACGACGATGCCAGCCGCGCCATCACGCTTTATTGCGATCTTGGTCGCGAAAGCCGCGATCGACGGCATTTCGCGCGCGCAGGGCGAGCTTGGCGTCGACACCGGCGCCGCCGCGGAGCCGATCGCGGAGGAGCTGCCGGCACCGGCCGAAGGACCGGGCTACGAGGTGCTGTCCGGGTCCCCGCGGCGTCGCCGACGATCTCAAGAAGCTGCATCACATGTCGCCGGCGATCGAAAAGAAGCTCAACGATCTCGGCATTTTCCATTACTGGCAGATCGCGGGTTTCGGGACGCGAAGCCGCCCACAAGATCGGCGAGGAGGTTGGACTGCCCGGCCGCATGGAAGGCTGGATCGCGCAGGCCAAGGAATTGACCGCCGAGTAGCAATCGGTCACGCTTGGCAGCGCAGCCAAGGTTGCGCAGCCGGATCAAGCACGGCAAATCGAGGTCTAAAGCCTGACTTTGCGGCGACAAACGCGGCCGTCATGACGAACGGAGGATCACGCCATGGCGAACATCAGCGCACAATTGGTGAAGGAGCTCCGCGAGCGAACCGGCGCGGGCATGATGGATTGCAAAGGCGCGCTGAACGATACCGGCGGCGACATGGAGCAGGCCGTCGACTTGCTGCGAAAGAAGGGCCTCGCCAAGGCCGCGAAGAAGGCCGGCCGCATCGCCGCCGAAGGTCTTATCGGAGTTGGCGGTCGGGGGCGCGAAGGGCGTCGTCGTCGAGGTCAATTCGGAGACCGATTTTGTCGCTCGCAACGAGTTGTTTCAAGGGCTGGTGAAGAAGATTGCCAAAGTGGCGCTCGCCGTCGGAGCCGATCTCGAAAAGATCAAGGCGGCGAAAGTCGGCAGCGCCACGGTCGCGGACGGCGATCGCCGAGACCATCGCCAAGATCGGCGAAAACATGATCCTGCGGCGGGCGTCCGCCCTTTCGGTCGGAAAGGGCGTCATTGCGCACTACGTGCACAATTCGGTCGGCGAGGGGCTCGGAAAGATCGGCGTGCATCGTGGCGTTGGAATCGACGGGCGAGCACCGACGAGCTCAAGCGCTTCGGCCGCATGGTCGCGATGCACATCGCCGCGTCAAATCCGCAGGCGATCGATCCCGTCGGGACTCGATCCGGAGATGGTCCGGCGCGAGAAGAGAGGTGCTCGCCGACAAGTACAAGGCGCAGGGAAAGCCCGCCAATGTGATCGACAAGATCGTCGAATCCGGGCTCAAGACCTTCTACAAGGAAGTCTGCCTGCTCGAGCAGGCGTTCATCCATGATCCGGACAGGAGCGTGGCGCAGGCGATCAAGGAAACCGAAGGCGAGTGTCGGCTGCTCCAATCAAAGTCTACGGGCTTCGTGCGTTATGCACTCGGCGAAGGCATCGATCGGCCCGAAACCGATTTCGCCGCCGAAGTTGCTGCAACTGCCGGGCGGAGTTGAACGCCGCCCGCCCGCTGGCCTGTGACCAATGCGGCAAGAACGGGACCCAGCACCATGGCTGAGCCGAACTACCGACGCGTGCTCGTGAAGGTATCCGGCGAGGCCCTCATGGGGCCTGATGGTTCCGGCATTCATCAACCGACTCTCGAGCGCATCGCGAGCGATCTGGTTGCCGCTCCAGGCGCTCGGAGCGGCAATCGGGATCGTGGTCGGTGGCGGCAACATCATTCGTGGCGTGCAAGTCTCCGCAGCAAGGCATTCCGCGCGTGACCGGCGACATGATGGGCATGCTTGCGACCGTCATCAACGCGCTTGCGCTCGAGAGCGCGCTCGAGAAGGCCGGGAGTCGGCAGCCCGCACGATGTCGGCTGTGACCATGCCCGAAATATGCGAAACCTATGAGCGGCGACGTGCGCTTCGCCATCTCGATGCAGGGCCGAATGATCCTGCTCGCGGGCGGCACCGGAAATCCGTTCTTCACGACGGATACGACCGCCGTGCTGCGCGCTGCCGAAATCGGCGCCGGAGCAGTGCTCAAGGCTACCGATGTCGATGGCGTCTACAGTGCCGACCCGAAGAGAGACAAGAACGCCAAGCGTTACGAGCGACTGAGCCACCAGGAGGCGATCGAGCGCAACCTCAAAGTGATGGATACCACCGCCTTCGCGCTTGCCCGAGAGAACCATATGCCTATCATCGTATTCTCGATCCGCGAGCAAGGGAGCGATCACCGCCGTATTGCGCGGAAAAGGGCGCTTCACCGTCGTCAGCGAGTGATGAGGGTTGCGTCCTGTCGCAGGAGGAGCGCGGCACGCTCGCAGGTCGACCAACCCATTCGAAGGGGTCGCCAATGGCCAGCCCAACGCACGATCTCAATGAGCTCAAGCGCCGCATGCAGGGCGCGATCCAGCTGTTGAAGCAGGAACTGGGAGGGCTGCGGACCGGGCGGGCTTCGGCGAGCTTGCTCGAGCCGATTCACGTCGAAGCCTATGGCAGCCAAATGCCGCTCAACCAAGTTGCCACCGTCAGCGTGCCGGAGGCCGCGACTGCTTTCTGTCCAGGTCTGGGACAGATCGATGGTTCATGCCGTCGAAAAGGCTATCGCCGCGTCCAATCTCGGCCTAACCCCGTCTACCGAGGGCCAAGTTCTGCGTTTGCGAATACCCGAGCTCAATGAGGAGCGGCGCAGGGAGCTGGTCAAGGTCGCGCACAAATATGCCGAGGCCGCCAGGGTGGCAGTGCGTCATGTGCGGCGCGACGGCCTCGACGTGCTCAAGAAACTCGAAAAGGATCACGAGATCAGCGAGGACGACGGCAAGCGCGCTGCCGAGCAGGTGCAAAAGGCTACCGATGAAGCGATCGCGGAGATGGACAGAATGCTGGCGACGAAAGAGAAGGAAATCCTCACCGTGTGAGGTTTGAGACAGAATGTCGAAAAACGAGCCGTTGCGCACCGCCCACATCGGCGATATTGCCGTGCCGCGGCACGTTGCCATCATCATGGACGGAAACGGACGCTGGGCGTCGGCGCGGGGGCTGCCACGAGGGGAGGGGCACCGCCGCGGGGTCGAGGCGCTCCGGCGCACGGTGCGCGCCGCAGGCGATCTCGGCATCGGCTATCCTGACCATATTCTCGTTCAGCGCAGAGAACTGGTCGCGGCCGCCGGCGGAGATCCGTGAACTCATGGTGCTGCTGCGCCGGTTCATTCGCCACGATCTGGCCGAGCTGCACCGCAATGGTGTCCGCGTCCGCGTCATCGGAGAACGGGAAAATCTCGATATCGATATCCGTCGGCTCCTCGATGAAGCCGAGCATCTCACCAAGGACAACGAAAAGCTTGTCCTCGTCGTGGCCTTCAATTACGGCGCGCGACAGGAGATTGCGCGGGCGGCGCAGCGCCTGGCTGCTGCCGTGTCGCTGCCGGAGATCTTGCGCTCAGCGCGATCACTGCCGACAAGCTTGCAAACTATCTCGATGCACCCGATTTGCCCGATCCCGACCTGATCATCCGGACCAGCGGCGAGCAGCGGCTCTCCAATTTTCTGCTTTGGCAGGCGGCGTATAGCGAACTGGTGTTTGTTCCGACCTATTGGCCTGATTTTGATCGCGCCACGCTCGAAGGCGCCATTACCGAGTATCGCCGGCGCGAGCGCCGCTTCGGTGGTCTGATTGCACGTACCGGATCGTGATCCGTGACAGGCGTGCGTCCGGTAAATCCGTCTCGCGTCCCGGGGCTTGGCCGCAGTGAGCTTGTCCTGCGCGTGTGCTCGGCACTGGTCCTGGTGCCGCTCGCGCTTGCGACGGCATATTTCGGAGGCTGGTCGTTTGCCGTGTTTTGGGGAGCCGCGAGTATTGCTACGTTCTGGGAATGGACTTGCCTTGTAACGGATTCGCATCGGCGCATCGTCATGACGACGGGCGCGGCATTTCTCGCAATTGCAGTTGTGCTTGCAGGATGCGGCTATGTCCTGGCTGCCCTGACGGGGCTCGCCATAGGGACGGTTGGTGCCGCGGCGCTGGCCCCGGCGCAGCGCCGGATATGGCTTGCCGCCGGCGTTCCCTATTGCGGGGCGATTGCTGTCGTGCCGATTGTCCTTCGCTCCGACGCGGAATTCGGCTTCCTCGCCATCATTTTTTTGTTTGCGATTGTATGGGGCACCGACACCGTGGCGTATTTTCTCGGACGGGCGATTGGCGGCGCAAAGCTCATGCCGCAAGTAAGCCCCAAGAAGACCTGGTCGGGAGCTCTCGCTGGCACGGCAGCCGCAATTGCTGCAGGACTTATCGTCACAAGGACAGCCGGTCTCACGGGAACGTTTGCGATCGCCGCGCTCGCCGCCACTATGTCCGTGCTTGCGCAGGCCGGAGACCTGTTCGAATCGTTTCTCAAGCGGAGGTTCGGCGCCAAGGATTCCGGCCACCTCATCCCAGGACATGGAGGACTTGATGGATCGCCTGGACGGTTTCGTCGCTGCCGGCTTTATCGCGGCGCTGGTTGCCGTTGCGCGCGGTGGCTTGGAGACGCCGGGGCGCGGTTTGTTGGTATGGTGAATTGATGAGCCTCCAGCAACCACGCGGTGAACCTATCGAGTTCGCGCCCGCGAACTCTCGAACGCACGGTAACGCTGCTTGGAGCGACCGGCTCGATAGGTGCCAGCACCCTTGATCTCGTCAAGCGCGAGCGCAACCGCTTTCGCGTCGAAGCGGTCAGCGCGAACAAGAATGTTTCTGTCCTTGCGGCCGTGGCTCGCGAGGTCGGCGCCCGATTCGCGGCGGTCGGCGATCCGGATGCCTTCTATGATCTCAAGGCTGCGCTTTCCGGAACCGGCATCGAGGTTGGTGCCGGGGAAAATGCGGTGATCGAGGCGGCGCAGAGGCCCGCTGACTGGGTGATCGGTGCGATTACCGGCGCGGCTGGCCTCAAGCCGACGCTTGCTGCCGCGGAGCGAGGCGCAATCATAGCGCTCGCGAACAAGGAGACACTGGTCTGCGCAGGCGGTCTGTTCATGCGTCGCGCCGCGGCGTCCGGCGCCACTGTTCTCCCCGTCGATTCCGAGCACAACGCCCTGTTCCAGGCCATGAGCGGAAGCCGTCGAGAGGACGTTCGCCGTGTCATCTTGACGGCCTCCGGCGGCCCGTTCCGAACGGCAGGGGCCGACGCGATCAGGACTGCGACCGTCGAGCAGGCGCTCAAGCATCCCAATTGGTCGATGGGGCCGAAGGTTACGGTCGACTCCGCAACCATGATGAACAAGGGGCTCGAGCTTATTGAAGCGCACCATCTATTTAAGCTGCGCGCTGATCAAATCGATGTGCTGGTCCACCCGCAATCCATTGTGCACAGCCTGGTCGAATACTGCGACGGCTCGATGATTGCGCAACTCGGCAGCCCCGACATGCGCATACCGATAGCCTATTGCCTTGCCTGGCCGGCGCGCCTTCCTGACCCGGCGCCGCGGCTGGATCTCGCGCGCGCAGCGACCTTGACCTTCGAAGAGCCCGATCTTGCCCGCTTTCCGGCTCTGGGTGTTGCCCGACGCGCCCTGGAGGCCGGGGGGGCGGCTCCCACGGTGCTCAATGCAGCAAACGAGGTTGCCGTATCCGAATTTC
Organism: uncultured Alphaproteobacteria bacterium; assembly: GCA_963820365.1. Classification (GTDB taxonomy): domain Bacteria; phylum Pseudomonadota; class Alphaproteobacteria; order Rhizobiales; family Xanthobacteraceae; genus VAZQ01. The sequence continues at coordinate 265,050 of CAWFZR010000012.1, forward strand.
TTGCCCGGAGGCTGTCATTTGACGGCATTCCGGCTTTGGTCGAGGCCACTTTGGAGGCGGCATTGCGGCAAAATTGGACAAGGGAGCCGGGCGACGTGGAGGAAGCACTGTTTATTGACCATGATACAAGATTATTGGCGCGGGATATCTTGCCAGAAATTGCCGCAAAGGCATCCTACACAGTCCGGTCAGGGTGATGTTTGGGGTGGGCCGGGGATATCCAATTCATGGGTTTTGATTTCCTATCTGGGATCAACACGCTGGGCTCAGGCGTGCTCGGCCTTCTTGTTCCCTTTTTGTTCGTTCTGACCCTCGTGGTATTTTTCCACGAGCTCGGCCATTTTCTGGTCGCGCGCGCGTGCGGGGTGAGAATTCTGGTTTTTTCGATCGGCTTTGGCCCAGAACTTCTAGGGTTCAATGACCGTCACGGAACCCGATGGAAAATTGCCGCCATTCCGCTGGGAGGATACGTAAAGTTCTTCGGCGACGACAATGCCGCCAGCGTTCCCGACCCGGTGGCAATCGCCAGGATGAGCGAGGAAGAGCGCCGCGGCAGCTTCATCTACCAGACGGTCGCGCGCCGCGCGGCGATCGTCTTTGCCGGACCATTGGCGAATTTCTTGCTCGCCGTCGTGATCTTTGCCGGCCTGTTCATGATCTTCGGCAAACCGAGCACATCGCCTCGGGTCGATGCCGTCCAGCCCGCGAGCGCCGCCGAGGCAGCAGGTTTCAAGCCCGGCGACCTCGTGTTGACCATCAACGGACGTGCCATCGAGAGCTTTTCCGACATGCAGCAGATCGTCAGCACGAGCGCTGGCGAGACCCTCCTTTTCGAGGTCGAACGGGGAGGGGTGCGGCTCACCCTCAAGGCAACTCCCGCCCTGAAGGAGATGAAGGACAGGTTTGGCAACGTGCACCGTCAGGGGATTCTCGGCATCACGCGATCGCCGTCGCCGGATGATGCCCACTTTCAACCTGTCGGAGCACTCAAAGCGGTTGAGCTTGGCGTTCAAAGAACGTGGTTCGTAGCCGAGCGCACGCTTTCGTATATCGGCGGTGTGATTTCAGGGCGTGAAGCTGCCGACCAGCTCGGCGGTCCAATTCGAATAGCTCAGGTTTCCGGCCAAGTGGCGACCGAGGGGCTGGCGTCGCTGTTCAGTCTGGCGGCGGTGCTCTCTGTCTCCATCGGTCTTCTCAATCTCTTTCCGGTGCCGCTGCTGGATGGTGGGCACCTCTTGTTCTACGCAATCGAAGCGGTGAGGGGAAAGCCGCTGTCGGAGCGCGCGCAAGAAGTCGGATTTCGCATAGGGCTTGCCATAGTCGTGATGTTAATGATCTTCGCGACTTATAATGACATCCTGCATCTCGCCGCCCAGTGGGCCGCATCCTAGTCGGAGGGGTACATTCGGAGGCGTAGCTGCAAGAGGGAGTGGAAAGAACCGACCGAGCTAGGAGCGGTATAGAAGCAGCGGCTCGGAGTTGATGACGACCTTTCTCGTGGGTGACCCATGTGAATGGGTGCTCGATGGGGACGACAAAGGCGTGTAGGGGAATGAAACTCGGTTTGTGGATTATTCGAGGTCTTGGCGTCGTCTGCCTTGTTCTCGGGGGGATTCTGTTGAGTGCCGGTGCTGTGTCGTTCACGGCACGCGATGCCTATGCTCAACCCCTGACGGTCAATTCCATCATCATTCAGGGCAACCAGCGGGTCGAGTCCGACACCATCCGCTCGTACTTCCGGCGGGGTCCAACCGGACGTCTGGATGCATTCCAGATCGACGAAGGCGTGAAGGCGCTTTATGCCACCGGGCTGTTCCAGGATGTGCGACCAAGCATCCAGGGCGGGAGACTTATTATTACGGTTGTCGAGAATCCCGTCATCAACCGCATTGCCTTCGAAGGGAACAAGAAGGTCAAGGACGAGCAGCTCAAGTCCGAAATTCAGTCGAAGGAGCGCGGCACACTTTCGCGTCCGATCGTACAGGCGGACGTCGCACGTCTGGCGGAAGTCTACCGCCGCAGCGGGCGCTTCGACATCCGCATCGAGCCCAAGATTATTGCGCTTCCGAACAATCGCGTGGATCTCATTTTTGAAATCAACGAGGGTGGCAAGACGGGCGTCAAGACCATCGAATTCATCGGCAACCGGTACTATTCGTCATACCGGCTCAAGGACGTGATCAAGACGTCCGAGACCGGATTGCTTTCATTCCTGCAGACCGGCGATATTTTCGATCCAGACCGCATCGAAGCCGATCGCGAGCTGTTGCGCCGATTCTATCTCAAGCACGGATTCATAGACGTGCGCGTGGTCTCCGCCGTCGGCGAATACGATCCGGCACGGCGCGGTTTCCTGGTCGTCTTCACTATTGAAGAGGGCGAGCAGTACCGGTTTGGCAGCGTAGACGTCCAAACGACCATACGAGCGCTCGACCCCAGGCTGCTGTGGCCGAAGGTGAGGACGTTTCCAGGCGATGTCTATAATGCCGAAGCGGTCGAGAAGACCGTGGAGGAGATGACCATCGAAGCCGCGAAGCAGGGTTTTGCATTCGCCACCGTGCGGCCTCGCGCCACACGTGACAATCAAAACAGGACCGTCCACCTCGTCTTCTTGGTCGACGAGGGGCAACGCGCCTATATTGAACGCATCAATATCCGCGGCAATAACCGCACCCGCGACTATGTGATCAGGCGCGAATTCGACATTGCGGAAGGAGATGCCTACAACCGCGCTCTTGTCAATCGGGCTGAGCGCCGCCTGAAAAATCTGACCTATTTCAAGACTGTGAAAATCACGCCCGAGCCTGGTTCGGCGCCCGACAGGGTTATCCTCAATGTGGATTTGGAGGAACAGTCGACAGGCGAATTCCAAGTCTCGGGCGGTTATTCGACCTCCGACGGTTTCCTTGCCGAAGTGAGCGTCGCCGAACGCAATATGCTCGGGCGCGGGTTGTACGGGAAGGCGTCGGTGCAGTACGGCCAGTACGCGCGCGGCTTCTCGGTTTCGTTCGTGGAACCCTATTTCCTCGGCTACCGGGTGGCGCTTGGGCTCGATATCTTTGGCAAGCAACAGCTCCCAACCAGTTACATATCCTATTCGACGACCACTGTGGGCTTTGGCGCCCGACTCGGGTTTACATTGCGCGAAGACCTCGCCCTCCAGGTGCGCTATTCGCTTTATCGTCAATCCATCTCGCTGCCGGACATTCTCAACGACTGCCTCTTATCGCCCAACGCCATAATCAACGGCGGTCCCGGAGTTGGACCGTTTGATTTCTGCTTTCTTAACGGCGAAGCGTCGCTTGCGGTGCGCCGCGAGCTCTCCAATGGCCCGGTCCTAACATCGTCGCTCGGCTACTCGCTTTCATACAATAACCTCGACAATAACAAGAACCCGACCAAAGGCCTGCTCGCCGAGCTGCGGCAGGATTTTGCCGGTGTGGGCGGAGATGTGAGATTTCATACGCACGACCGGTGACGCATACAGCTACCACGAAATCGTGAGCGATCTCGTTGGCGCCTTCCATCTGCAGGGGGGGCACGTGACCGGCTGGGGTTGCGGCGACAACAACGCCGCATCGTTGTTGACCACTCCCGCGGGATGCCTGCGAATGCTCGACCATTTCCAAATGGGCCCCAATCTCGTCCGCGGATTTGCCCCCGCAGGCATAGGACCTCGTGATTTGTCGCGCTACGGGCTGACGGGTACCGGCGATGCACTCGGCGGAACGATGTACTGGGGTGCAAGCTTCGAAGTGCAGACCCCGCTCTATTTTCTGCCCAAGGATTCCGGCGTCAAGGTTGCCGCTTACGCCGACGCCGGCTCGTTGTGGAACTATGTCGGTCCGACCAGCTGGGCGGCAACCGGCGAGACGATGTCGGGCTCGCTCTGCGCGACACCGCCATGCCCTCTCGACAACGGCATGCACATTCGCTCGGCCGTCGGCGTGGGGCTCATTTGGGACTCGCCGTTCGGGCCGCTGCGGTTCGATTATGCAATTCCTCTGACGTCAGAGCCCTATGATCGGATCCAGCGGTTCCGGTTTGGCGGGGGCACGAAATTCTGATACCAGCGCGTGCGCGATCAGCTCGATTTACGGCCTCCGTGAGAAGAGAAGCCATCTCCCGCCGGCTGCAACAGGGACGAGGGGCAGCTGCTTTGATGATCGACCAATGACTGTGCCGGCGGCCACGCTCGAAATCGGCGGACATTGCGGCGATCCTCAAGGCGTTGCCGCATCGCTATCCTTTCCTGATGGTCGACCGCATCGTCAACATGCGCGGTGACGAGTTCGCCGTCGGCATCAAGAATGTGACCTTCAACGAGCCGCAGTTCGTCGGCCATTTTCCAGGAAACCCGGTGTTCCCCGGCGTGCTATTGATAGAGGGAATGGCACAGACGGCAGGCGCAATCTGCGTGCTCTCGCTAATGGGGGGCGACCAACCACGGCAGGTTTATTTTCTCACCATCGACAAGGCCAAATTCCGAAAGCCGGTCGTGCCGGGCGATACGGTCGAATATCACGTCCCGAAGATCGCGCGAAAAAGAAACATGTGGTGGTTCCGCGGCGAGGCGAAGGTGGCGGGTCTGGTTGTCGCCGAGGCTGAAGTCGGCGCCATGGTTGCGTGAGGTGCGTTGAATGGCGTCAATCGACCCAACCGCCCGTATCGAATCGGGCGCGGTGATCGGGCGGGACGTATCGATCGGACCATATTGTGTCATAGGTTCGAGGGTTGTGATCGGTGACGGCTGCAGGCTTGCAGGCCATGTCCATATCTCTGGTCACACCACAGTCGGACCGCGTGCTACAATCTACCCGTTCACATCGCTTGGAACGCCGCCGCAATCCGTCAAGTATCGTGGCGGGCCCACGCGGCTTGTCGTCGGTGCCGACTGCGATATTCGCGAGAGTGTCACCATGAACACCGGCACCGAGGATGACCGCGGCGTGACGGAAGTGGGAGATCGCTGCCTGCTGATGGTCGGGACGCATGTTGGCCATGATTGCAAGGTGGGCAACGATGTTACGTTTGCCAACAATGTCGTGCTCGGCGGGCACGTGACGGTCGGCGACTTCGTCGTCTTCGGTGGCCAGGTGGCAGTGCGTCAGTTCGTGCGTATCGGACGCGCTGCCATGGTGGTAGGAATGAGCGGCGTGCGGGCAGACGTCATTCCATTCGGCCTTGTGCAGGGACCGCTCGCCGATCTGGTCGGCCTCAATGTCGTGGGCATGCGCCGGCGCGGATGGACGAAGGCGGACATTCATCGGCTGCGCAGGGGTTATGAGGCGATGTTCTTCGGCGCCGGGACATTTCGCGACCGGCTGGAGCAGGTCTCGGCTCGGAGCGCCGATGATCCTTTGCTCGCGGAGATCATCGCCTTCGTTCGTTCGGGATCCCGACCGCTGACCATGGCCATTCGCCGCGCGCAGGCTGAGAAGCTGCCATGAACGCCGAGGCTGCGGCGCTGCTGGCTGACGACGGTCCGCTCGCTGTCATTTGCGGGGGCGGCAGCCTGCCGTTTGCAGTCGCTGACGCAGTGGCGAGACGCGGCCGTGGCGTCGTGCTGTTTGCAATTCAAGGCTGGGCGGACGAGGAACGCATTACCGCCTATCGGCATCACTGGACGTCTTTTGGTCAATTCGGATGGTTCTGTCGCGTGGCGCGCGCCGAGGGCTGCCGCGAGGTCGTTCTCATCGGCTCCTTGGTGCGGCCGGCGATCTGGCAAATTCGACCAGATTTCAAGACAATCCGACTGCTGCCCCGAATTTTTCGCATATTTCGCGGCGGAGATGATTATCTGCTCTCGGGCATCGCCTCGATTTTCGAGGAGCATGGGTTTCGGCTGATTGGAGCGCACGAGATCGCGCCGGAAATTCTGATGCCGGAAGGTCCCCTCGGTCGGGGCCGCCCGAACAGCCGCGATGATGCGGATATCGCAAGGGGCCTTGCATTGCTCAACGCAACCAGCCCATTCGATATCGGGCAAGCCGTGGTCATCGCCGACGGGCGAGTGCTCGCGATCGAAGCGGCGGAAGGCACCGATCACATGCTCACGCGCGTCGCGCAATTGCGCCAAAGCGGGCAAATCGAAGGGGCTTCGGATCGGGGGGTGTTGGTCAAGGCGGCAAAGCGCGGCCAGGATCCTAGGATTGATTTGCCCTCGATTGGGCCGCAGACGATCGAGGGCGCAAAGCGGGCGGGGCTTGCCGGGATTGCGGTCACCGCCGGAAGCACGGTCGTTGCCGAACCCGCCCGCATCGGATCGGCAGCAGACCGCGAGAAATTGTTCGTCATCGGTGTGCGCGCAGAAACGGCCGCGCGATGACGCCGTCTGTGCAATCTAGTTTTCTACCCGAGGTGCTCGATCTGTTTCTCGTCGCGGGAGAGGAATTGGGCGATCACCTCGGCGCCGCGCTCATGCGCGCACTGCGGGAACGCACGGGTGGAAAGCTGCGTTTTGCCGGAGTTGGCGGACGCGAGATGACCAGAGAAGGCATTACGAGCCTCTATCCAATCGACGATCTTTCCATCATTGGCTTTAGCGCAATTCCGCGCCGCCTGCCGAGAATGCTACGGCTGGTACGTTTCACCGCGAAGGAGGTGATCGCGAGAGGGCCGCACGCTCTCATCATCATCGACAGCCCGGCCTTCACCTGCCGAATAGCTCGGCGTGTCCGCGCAGCCAATCCCAAGATTCCAATTGTGGAATACGTGTCACCCTCGGTTTGGGCGTGGCGGCCTGGCCGGGCAAAAGACTTGCGCGGCTACGTTGATCATATTCTGGCGGTTTTGCCATTCGAGCCCGAGGTCCACCGGCAATTGGGTGGACCGCCCTGCACCTATGTCGGCCATCCGTTGGCGGAACGGGTGCAAGAGCTGCGCCCGAGCGCGGACGAAGCGCGCCGCCGACTCGAAGCGCCGCCTGTTCTTCTCATGCTGCCGGGAAGCAGGATGGGCGAAATCCGACGGTTGCTTGCTGTATTCGTTGACGCGGTCTCCAAAGTCCGCAATCGAGTGGGAGCGCTCGAAGTCGTCATTCCAACCGTGCCGCATCTTGTCGATCCGATACGACAGGCGAGTGCACACTGGCCGATGCAGCCGCGGATTATTGTGGAGCGTGCAGAAAAAGCCGCAGCATTCCGCATTGCAAGGGCAGCCCTCGCAAAATCGGGCACCGTCACTCTCGAGCTTGCGCTCGCCGGTATTCCAATGGTGACAGCCTATAAAGTTTCCACCATCGAATATCTTACGATCGGCCGGCGAATCATGAAGCGGCTGTCCTCGATCATTCTCACCAATCTCCTGCTGCGAGAGAACGTTGTCCCGGAGTTGCTTCAGCATTTCTGCACGGCGGATAATCTGGCAAATGCGTTGGTGCCCCTGCTCGAAGATACCGCGGAGCGGCGGCGCCAGCTTGAGGCATTTTCGCGCCTGGATGCAATCATGGGGATTGGATCGACAGCGCCCGCGGCGCGTGCCGCCGAGGTCGTGCTCGAAGCAGTCCAGCGCGCGCACTGAGTCCGGCAGCGGACCGCGGCGATGCCATGACGCGGCTACGCCACGGCACGCATCGCCCCGACCAATCCCGGACAGCAAGATTGAGGAGGACGGCTATTTTCTTCGCGAGATCGGGACGTAGTCGCGTTGCCCGGCGCCGGTATAGAGCTGGCGCGGACGGCCGATCTTCTGATGCGGGTCCTCGATCATTTCCTTCCACTGCGAAATCCAGCCGACCGTGCGCGCAACCGCAAACAGAACGGTGAACATTGTCGTTGGAAATTCCATGGCCTTGAGCGTGATGCCCGAGTAAAAATCTATATTGGGATAGAGCTTTTTCTCGATGAAATAATCATCGTTCAGCGCAACCCGCTCGAGCTCAAGCGCTACGTCGAGCAGAGGATCGTCCTTGCTGCCAACCTCGTTCAGCACTTCATGACACGTCTTCTGCATGATTTTCGCGCGTGGGTCGTAGTGCTTGTACACCCTGTGACCGAAGCCCATCAGTCGAAAGCTGTCCTTCGGATCCTTGGCGCGGCGGATAAACTCCGGGATGCGCTCGGGCTTGCCGATCTCGCGGAGCATGTTCAATGCCGCTTCGTTGGCTCCGCCGTGGGCCGGGCCCCACAGGCACGCGCAACCCGCGGCTATGCAAGCGAACGGATTGGCGCCGGAGGAGCCAGCGAGCCGCACGGTCGATGTCGATGCATTCTGCTCGTGGTCCGCGTGCAGAATGAAAATGCGATCCATTGCGCGCGCGAGGACGGCATTGGGCTTGTAGTCCTCGCACGGGACTGCGAAGCACATGCGCAGAAAATTGGTCGCATAGTCGAGCTCGTTCTTCGGATAAATGAACGGTTGGCCGATCGAATATTTGTAGGCCATGGCGGCCATGGTCGGCATTTTCGCAATCATGCGGATGGAAGCAATCATTCGCTGGGTTGGGTCGGAGATGTCTGTGGAGTCGTGATAGAAGGCGGATAGGGCGCCGACGCAGCCGGTCATCACCGCCATCGGATGCGCGTCTCGCCGGAAGCCTTGATAGAATCGGCTCATTTGCTCGTGCACCATGGTGTGGCGGGTGACACGGTTGTCGAAATCGGCCTTCTGGGCGGCGGTTGGGAGGTCACCGTAGAGCAGCAGGTAGCAGGTCTCCAGGAAGTCGCCGTGCTCGGCGAGTTGCTCGATCGGATAGCCGCGATAGAGCAGGATGCCTTCATCGCCATCGATATAGGTGATCTTGGACTCGCAGCTTCCAGTCGAGGTGTAGCCCGGATCGTAGGTGAACATTCCGGTTTCGGCGTAGAATTTGCCGATGTCGATGACAGCGGGTCCAATCGTTCCTTCGAAGATGGGGAACGACGTTTCCTTGTCGCCAAGAGTAAATTTTCCGGTTTTGATGTTGGCGCCGGTCTTCGCATCCATGATTGAGCCCTCGGTATTATCGCCTGGCCGACCGGACTCCTGCGGCCGCTCGGCGCGCAGGCGCACCGACCAGCCGTCAGCGGAGGTCGCCGTGTGCGTAGCCTATCCTTGGGTGCGCTGCAAGATGCGCCGCATGTAGAGGGGTTTTCGGCCGGATTGCAGAAATCAAACTACTGGTGCGCGACCGCCGGTATGATTTGGTCACGGATGCGAGCAAGGCTTTCATTTTTTCCAAGCACCGCAAGCACCTCGAAAATGGGAGGTGATGTGGTACGCCCGGTGAGTGCGGCGCGCAGCGGCTGCGCGATATTCCCGAGCTTCATTCCCGTGCGTTGGGCGAAGGCCCGGATGACCTGCTCGGTCGCCTCGACGGTCCAGTGCTCGATCTCATTGAGGTCGCTCGACAGCTCGCCCAGGAGCGCCCGCGCCTCGGGCGTCAGCACGGCCGCGGCGCGTTGGTCGATTTGCAATGGACGTTCGGCAATAATGAAATGTGCGCCGTCTGCAAGCTCCACCAGAGTCTTGGCTCTTTCCTTGAGTGCCGCCATGGCGGTGAGCAGCTGTTGGCGCACTCGCGGTGTCAACTTTTGCGCGAGCTCGGCTCCGTCTGTCGTGTGGGGAAGGATGCGCTCGAGCTCGATGAGAAGATCCGCGTCGGAAGTGTGGCGCAGATAATGGCCATTGAGGTTCTCGAGCTTGGCGAAGTCGAAGCGCGCGGGCGAGCGCCCGATTTGGGAAAGGTCGAAGGCCGCGATCATCTCGTCAGTGGAGAAGATCTCCTGGTCGCCATGACTCCAGCCGAGCCGCACGAGGTAATTGCGCATGGCGGCGGGAAGATAACCCATGGCGCGATAGGCATCGACGCCGAGAGCGCCGTGACGCTTGGACAGCTTCGAGCCGTCCGGCCCATGGATGAGCGGAATGTGCGCGATTGACGGCACACTCCATCCCAAGGCGTGATAAATCTGACTCTGACGCGCGGCGTTGGTAAGGTGATCATCACCACGGATGATGTGCGTCACCCCCATATCGTGGTCATCGACGACCACTGCGAGCATGTAAGTGGGCGTGCCATCGGAGCGCAGGAGCACAAGATCGTCGAGGCTCTCATTCTGCCATACGACGCGCCCTTGCACCTGATCCTCGATCACGGTTTCGCCGGCCAGAGGCGCTTTGAGCCGGATCACCGGCCTGACCCCGGAAGGTGCTTGTGCCGGGCTGCGATCGCGCCAGCGTCCGTCATAGAGCTTGGCGCGGCCTTCGCGCCGCGCCTGCTCGCGCATCTGCGCCAATTCCTGGGGCGATGCATAGCAGTGATAGGCCTTGCCGGTCGCCAGCAGTTCCTCGGCTATCTCGCGATGGCGCTGTGACCGCGCGAACTGATAAACGGCATCGCCGTCCCAATCGAGGCCCAGCCAGGAGAGCCCTTCCAGGATGGCGTCCATTGCCGACTGCGTCGAGCGCTCGCGGTCCGTATCCTCGATCCGCAGCAGCATCTTTCCAGCCCGGCCGCGGGCATAAAGCCAGTTGAACAGCGCAGTGCGGGCTCCGCCGATGTGAAGAAAGCCCGTAGGCGAAGGAGCAAAGCGCGTAATGACGGTCATATCGGAGATTTGCCAGTAGCTGGACGCTAGTGTCCCGATTCCGAAGTTCGCCTGTGCTTGCAGCCCCTCCGATGCGAACTTCGGAATCAAAGGGACACTAGCAACTCTATGGTTCTAGTGCGGTTTTTGAATTTGAAGCTCCTTCACGAGCTTGCGGCAACAATGATAGGAAACTTCAAATTCACCACACTACAGCACGTCCCGGCCGGAGTGAATTGGGATTCCCAAGGCGCGTTGGAGGAGCGATCATGGGCATTGATCGCCGAAGGGATTGACCAATGCATGGACCTAAGTTATCCTGCGTGAGCTGAGAACGTGCAGGGAGTCATTCGATTCTTCCGTGGAACGGAGGAGGATCACTGACGTGAAGCGGCCGATACAGTTCGATGCAGCGTCAGTTCTGGCGACAGGTGGCTGCAACGCTTCGCGACGACGGGACTACCGAACTATCAGTTCCGCCCCGTGCAGGGCAAGTACTTCGTCATGAGGAGCATCGCGCGGATTTGCCCGCGCAGAACGAGCGGCAGGATCTTCATCGGCAATGCGCAGGAGAAGAACGCCTGTTTCCGCACTGCACAAGCGGCGGATCCCAGGAGAGCCGGGAGCCTTACCCCTGGATCGTGCACTCCACGGCGCTGGTGAACCACTACTACTTCTACGCGATCGATCGCGATTTCGGTCCGTTCTTCCTGAAATTCTGCACTACTTTCGGTTCTTTAAGCTCTGCCTCAACGGCATCACTTTCAAAAGCCAAAAGTCTGTCGCGCAGCAGGGGAGCGCCTTCGAAGCGCTCGCCGATGGTGTGCTCGGGCTGCGCCGACGCCGAGGTTCTGCGAGCAAGGGTTGCTTGACTCCGCCCGCCTTGAATGATCGACGGAACTGCAGCCGCAAATGGTGCGCCTCTGCCCAACGGTTGGAACCCGCGCGGACGCAAGGCCGGCTACCGCTAGGATTCGATCCTGCAGGCCGATGTGCCTATGGACGGAGGTGCTGGACCAGCCGGTGAACGGCTGATGTTTATCGAGCAGGTATCCGCAAAACTGGGTATCGGTGGTCCGCCAAAGTCAGCTGATCAAGGGAGCCATGAACGGAGAAGCCTTTCTGGCTTACATCGAGCAATGTCTGGCCCCCACGCTCAAGCGTAAGGAAATTGTGGTCGTCGACAACGTCTCCTTCCACAAAGTCGCCGGCGTGGAGGAGGCGATCAAGGCTCGCGGCGCAGAACTGCGCTACCTGCCGCAGTATTCGCCGGAGTTCAACCCAATAGAGTTGGTGTTCCATCCATTGAAAACATTGTTGCGCAAAGCTGCGGAGCGCACCATCAAAGGGCTGGAGCGAAGCGTCGGCTCGTTCATTCGAGCCCTCGACCCCTCCGAATGTGTGGGATATTTCAGGCATGCTGGCTATGAACCATTATGATCGGGACGTGCTGTAGGCCGTTTAGCACGGAACCAGGATAGGGGATCAAAGGTTTCGCGCGGGTGGTTTCGGCGTCATATCCGACACGTTTTCCGCCATCTTGGCGCATGCCCGCAGATTTGGCACATAGACGGCTTGGCTCCGGTCGAAGGGGTTATCGCAGCATGGCGGAAAGTAAGGCGGCCCTCGGGCAGGCGGGAGGCGACTTCATCCGCGATATCGTTCGGGCTGATCTGGCGGCGAAGCGCTACGCCACCATAGTGACACGCTTTCCGCCGGAACCGAACGGCTATCTGCACATCGGTCATGCGAAGGCAATCTGTCTCAATTTCGGGATTGCCCAGGAATTTGGAGGTCGCTGCCATCTACGCTTTGACGATACCAATCCTGTCAAGGAAGAGCAGGAATATATAGACGCTATCGAGCGTGATGTTCATTGGCTTGGCTTCGCTTGGGGGCGCCACCTCTATCACGCCTCGGATTATTTCGAGCAACTTTTCGAATGGGCCGAGCAGCTCATCCGCGCAGGTAAGGCCTACGTCGACGATCAGTCGCCGGAGGAAATTCGGGCATCGCGCGGCACGCTGACGGATGCGGGAAGGAATAGCCCCTGGCGCGAGCGCAGCATGGAGGAAAATCTCGACCTCTTCCGACGCATGCGGAACGGCGAGTTTCCGAACGGGGCACGGGTTCTGCGCGCCAGAATCGACATGGCTTCAGGAAATATCAATCTGCGTGATCCTGTTCTCTATCGGATACTGCATGCCAGCCATCCGCGCACCGGAACGGCGTGGTGCATCTACCCTAGCTATGACTTCGCCCATGGGCAGTCCGATGCCATCGAGAATGTCACGCATTCCATCTGCACGCTCGAATTCGAGGACCATCGACCGCTGTATGATTGGTTTATCAACAATCTTCCGGTTCCCTCACGCCCTCATCAGTATGAGTTTGCCCGTCTCAATCTCACATACACGATCCTGTCCAAGCGGGTCCTGACCGAGCTCGTGCGCGGCGGTCACGTGGAAGGGTGGGATGATCCCCGCATGCCGACGCTTGCGGCGCTGCGGCGCCGTGGCGTCCCGCCTGAGGCTCTGCGTGAATTCGTCAAGCGCATTGGCGTCGCCAAGGCCAACAGCATGGTCGACCTTGGCATGTTCGAGTTCTCGGTCCGCGAAATCCTCAACAAGACGGCTCCGCGAAGAATGGCGGTGCTACGCCCCATCAAGATCGTCATCGAGAACTACCCCGAAACTCAATCCGAGGAGCTCGAAGCGCTCAATCATCCGGATGATCGAGCGGCGGGTACGCGGCGCATCCGATTTGGTCGCGAGCTCTATATCGAGCGCGATGATTTCATGGAGGACCCACCGAAGAAATTCTTCCGGCTGGCGCCGGGACGAGAGGTTCGGCTGCGCTATGCCTATTTCATCACCTGCCGCGAAGCGGTGAAAAACGTCGACGGAGAGGTAATTGAGCTGCGCTGCACATATGATCCCGAGACCCGTGGGGGCAATGCGCCGGACGCACGCAAGGTGCAGGCGACGCTGCACTGGGTTTGCGCAACGGACGCGGTGACGGCCGAGGTACGGCTGTACAACCAGCTCTTCGCAGTTGCGGAACCCGATGCGTCGGATTTTGTCGCCGATCTCAACCTTAATTCCCTCGAGCGGCTCACAGACGCGCGACTCGAGCCGGCGTTGGCAAAGGTCGAGCCCGGCGCACCGCTGCAATTCGAGCGCCAAGGCTATTTTTGCCTTGATACGAGTGCCGCGCCGGACAAGCTCGTCTTCAATCGCACGGTTGGACTTCGCGATAGCTGGGCCAAGGTGCAGGGTGGAAGGGCGGGTCAGTAGGCATTCTTCGCCGGCGCCCAACCGCCTCCGCTGAGAGCTTCGGCGGGCAAGCAAGCAAACCCGCCTGTGCAATGCCGGCCTCTCGTGTAGCATGGAGCGAGCTGCGGCAAGCCTGGGGCGACGCGATGGGAGAGCCGGCAGGATCGCGCGGGCCGGCTCACGCTGGTCGGCTCCAGGCTGGATCGGCTCAGGCTGGATCGGCTCAGGCTGGATCGGCTCAGACTTGGCGGCCATGGATCCTGCCCTGGGCTGGAAGCGGGGCAGGAGCGACCTGGGCGTGGCCGGATAGCCTCGCGGATCTCGCGCGCCGTGCCGCACGTCGCGTTCGCACATGGCTTGCGGTGGAAGTCGGCGCGGGCCGTCTGGTGCCCTGGCTCGCTATCGCATTCGGTTGCGGGATCATCGCCTATTTCGGCATCGACCGGGAGCCGGCCTCCTGGGCCAGCGCCATGCTCTTCGCGGCAACGGTTGCTACGGCAGTGTTTCTGCGGCACCGCCCGGTGGGATTTCCTGTCGCGCTCGGAATTGCTGCCATGGCCGCCGGATTTGCGACCGCGACCATCAAGTGTGCCATCATCGCACATCCAGTCCTCTCGGCGCCGGTTTGGAACGTGGATATCGCGGGCTTCGTCGAGAGGCGGGAGGAGCGCGAGCGCTCCGACCGGATCACGGTGCGCATCGAGCGCATTGCCGGCCCCCGTCTCAGCGAGAACCTCGAAAGGGTTCGGGTGTCGGTGCGCAAAGGCACGGCGCCGGCGGTCGGCAAGTTCGTGGAGCTCAAGGCACGGCTTTCTCCGCCGCTCGAACCCTTGCGCCCTGGCGGCTATGATTTCGCTCGGGACATGTACTTCCAGCGGATCGGCGCCTCCGGCTTCGTGCTCGGGCACATCCGCAATGCAGAGCCGCCGCGCGCGCCGACACTTGCACTGCGTTATGCCACGATCATCGATGGCATGCGCGAAACGATCGACAAGCGAATCCGCGCCGTCTTGCCCGGCGACAAGGGATCGATTGCGTCGGCTCTGCTGACAGGCAAGCGCGACGCCATTTCGACTCGGGTCAACGAGGCCATGTACATTTCAGGTCTCGCGCACGTGCTGTCGATCTCCGGATATCACATGGCGGTCGTGGCGGGCATCGTGTTCTTTGCAATGCGTGCCCTGTTTGCGCTGCTGCCGTCCTTTGCCAATCGCCATCCCATCAAGAAATGGGCTGCGCTCGTCGCCTTGGCTGTCGCCGCCTTCTACCTTCTGCTGTCGGGCGCGGAAGTTGCCACCCAACGCTCCTTCATCATGATAGCCATTGTTCTGATCGGCGTGCTGGCCGATCGGCAGACGCTGACGTTCCGTACCATCACCGTCGCGGCGTTCGGAGTGCTTCTGCTTGCACCGGAGGCGGTGGTCCATCCCAGCTTTCAGATGTCATTTGCAGCGACGCTGGCGCTCATTGCGGGCTACCAACAGGGCCTCCCTTGGATGAGCAAGGGCGGCGATACCCCGCTTGCCGCCCGCATCGCGCTGTGGGGCGGACGTGAGATCGTCGGTCTCACGGTGGTGTCGCTGCTCGCAGGCACCGCGACGATTCCCTACATTGCCTATCATTTCCATCGCATCTCGCCCTTTGGGGTGATCGCTAATCTCGCGGCAATGCCGGTGGTGTCGGCGTGGGTCATGCCATGGGGCATCTTGGGGCTCCTCGCCATGCCGCTTGGCCTGGATGGCGTCTGTTGGCGAATGATGGGGCTGGGCATCGATTGGATGACGGCTGTTGCGCTATGGGTCACCGGGTTTCCAGGAGCGCTGGGACGAATCGCGGCGTTCGATGCCGCCTCGCTGCTGCTGTGCACGCTCGGACTGGTGGTCATTTGTCTGCTGAAGACACCGCTGCGTATCATCGGGGCCGTAATGATCGGCTACGCCGTGGTGATGGTGGTTCGAGCTCCGCAGCCCGACGTGCTCGTTTCAGCGGACGCAAGCGCCGCTGCCGTGCGCGGTGTCGATGGCCGCCTCGCCATGGTCAACACCGGCGGCGACATCTTTGCACTACGCGAATGGCTTGCGGCCGACGGCGATGGGCGCGCACCCAAGGACAGCACCCTTGCCAGCGGCATCAACTGCGACGAGGCAGGCTGCATCGGAAAGCTCAAGGACGGTTCCCTGGTCGCGATCGTGAAGAAGATCGCTGCATTCGAGGAGGACTGTCGCCGTGCCGTCCTCGTGATCAGCGTGCGCGAAGCGCCGGCCGATTGCGGCGCCTTGACCATCGACCGCCGCGCACGGCGGGCGTCGGGAGCCATGGCGCTGCGGCGCGTCGCGGGACGTTTCGAAATTTCGGCTACCCGTCCGATGGGCTACGATCGGCCATGGGCTCGCCACCTTTCCAAGCCGGCTGACGGATCAGA
Source organism: uncultured Alphaproteobacteria bacterium (assembly GCA_963820365.1). Classification (GTDB taxonomy): domain Bacteria; phylum Pseudomonadota; class Alphaproteobacteria; order Rhizobiales; family Xanthobacteraceae; genus VAZQ01. The sequence continues at coordinate 281,255 of CAWFZR010000012.1, forward strand.
ACCCAACCGATCGAGCAATCCGCAGCCGCGTGATGCGACGCCCAGCACCGACGACCTGGAGGCGGGAGATTAATAATTAGGCTTGCAGCACCATCGACGCATGGGTTGCGAGTTTCCCCGCCGCGCCCCGATTGACGCAACCAGCCTGCATCAATAGCGCCGGAACAACCCCACCAGTTTGCCTTGGATGCGCACGCGGTTAGGCGGGAGAATTCGCACTTCATAGGCGGTATTGGCGGGCTCGAGGGCAATCGAGGCGCCCCGCCGGCGGAAGCGTTTCAGCGTCGCCTCCTCGTCGTCAATGAGAGCTACCACGATATCGCCGGTATCGGCCCCGTCGGTTTTCTTGATGAGCGCGATGTCGCCGTCGAGGATGCCGGCTTCTATCATGCTGTCGCCGCGAACCTCGAGTGCGAAGTGCTCGCCGGTCGAGAGCACATCGGCCGGCATGTTTATCACGTGGCTCTTGGTTTGGATCGCTTCGATTGGCGTGCCGGCAGCAATCCGTCCCATGACCGGCACCGCGACGGGGCGGCCGCCTTCGTCCTCGGACGCAGTGCGCACCCGGCCGAGATTACCCTCGATCACGCTCGGCGTGAATCCGCGCGTTCGCGCAACGCCGACACCGTGGGCGACCGAATCGGGCAGCTTGATCACCTCAATGGCTCGGGCCCGAATTCGGCAGACGGCGAATGAAGCCGCGTTCCTCAAGCGCCGTGATAAGTCGATGGATACCCGATTTCGAACGAAGGTCGAGCGCATCCTTCATCTCGTCGAAAGACGGCGGGACACCGGCTTCCTTGAGGCGCTCGTGAATGAAGCGCAGCAGCTCGAACTGTTTCCGCGTCAGCATCTCGGATTTTCCCCTAAAAGGACTCGCTGAAACAAATCATGAACATACCCTATCTGTTCCATATGTGTTCTGCAACCCCTTTAATTTCCGTGAACGAGCCGAAGAATGCGGCACCGGCTGCCGGCTGGAGCGGCAGGCGCGTAGGGGTCGCGGATCAGCAGGCAGTCGGCAGCGGCAAGCGGGGCAAGCATGGAGCTGTCCTGTACCGCAGCAGGGGTGGCGATCGGCATCCCCGTCGGATCCGGAGTAAGTTGAGCCCGCAGATAATCGGCACGCTCGTCGTTTTGCGGCAGATCGCAGCCGAGGAGGGCGGTTTCGAGCGCTGGCTCGATGTCGGAACGGCCCGCGAGCCGCCGAATAAGCGGAAGGAGGAACAGCACGGAGCACACATAGGCTGAGACCGGATTCCCGGGCAGGCCAAGCACATGCATCGCGCCCAGCCGACCGTGCAGCATGGGCCGGCCCGGTCGCAGCGCCACTTTCCAGAAAGAGAGGGCAAGTCCCTCGCTCGCAAGCGCATTGCGCACGAGATCGTGGTCCCCCACCGACGCCCCTCCCGTTGTGGCGAGGATATCGGCGCCCTGATCTCGCGCCCGGCGCACCGCCTCGACCGTTCTGTCCAGGCGGTCGGGCACGATGCCGAGATCGATTAGCTCGCAGCCTTCCCAGCGTGCCATCGCCATGGTGGCATAGCCGTTGGAATAGACGATCTCCCCTGGTGCTGGCGAGGAACCCGGCATCACCAGCTCGTCACCGGTTGCCAGAATTGCCAGCTTGGGTCGGCGATGCACCGAAAGGCTCGGGTGGTTCATTGCCGCGGCTAGAGCCAGGTCGCGATCGCTAAGCCGTCGCCCTTTGGCAAGAAGGACTGCGCCGCGCCGGAAATCGAGCCCTTCGATGCGCACGTGCTTGCCCTTGGCGGTGCTCGCGGTGACCACGACCACATTGGCTTCGCGAGTGGTGTTCTCCTGGATCACAACGGTGTCGCTGCCGTGCGGCAGGAGCCCGCCGGTGAAGATGCGCGCGGCTTCGCCGCGGCCCACCATGCCGTCGAAAGGATGCCCGGCCGCCACTTCTCCCACGAGCCTGAGCCGGGTCGGAATCTTGGCGATGTCGATGGCGCGCACGGCATAGCCGTCCATGGCTGAGACATTGCCGGGCGGCTGGGTTCGCAACGCCTCGACATCGGCGGTGAGCACGCGGCCATGGGCGTCGGCGACCGGAATGGACTGCGCGGGCAACGGCTCGGCTTCTGCGAGCACGCGGGAAAGCGCCTCCGCAACGGGCATCAATCCCACGGCTCACTCCTGCACGTTTCTTACCCTCCCCTGGGAGAGGAGGGGCAGCCCGCCGACGTGGGCCGGGGAGGGGCCGTGAATCCGAGTTTCACCGTCGGCGCGCCTCGGGCTCGCCGACATTCCCGTTCCCCAAGGAGGTAAAAGATATGGAGGCGGCCAATGCACGTCCTATTCCTTCGCGCGGTGAGAATCCCGACTTGCCGCCGGATTTCTCGACCAAGTGGATACCCTCGATGCGCATGCCGCGCTCCACCGCCTTGACCATGTCGTAAATCGTGAGGCATGCCACCGCCACCGCGGTCAGGGCTTCCATCTCGACCCCGGTCTGGCCGCTCACCTTGACGGTCGCACGCACGGTGACACCGGGCAGCCGGCGGTCCGCTTCCAGGTCCACCGCAATCGTCGAGATCGCGAGCGGATGGCAAAGCGGGATGAGCTCGTGCGTGCGTTTCGCCGCCATGATACCTGCGATGCGGGCGGCACCGAGCACGTCGCCTTTGCGCGCATCGCCTCTGAGCACGAGATCGAGCGTGCTTGCAGCCATGGTCACGCGGCCTTCGGCAACCGCCACGCGTTCGGACGCCGGTTTGGCGGATACGTCGACCATGCGCGCCTCTCCACCCCGACCGAGATGCGTGAGCTTCTTTGGGGCGTGCGTCACCGCCTACTCCGCGGCGTTCAGGCGATCATGCGGTCGGTGAAGCAAAGCGCGCGTCGCCCCTTCGACATCGCGCTCGCGCATTAGGCTTTCGCCGACCAAAAAAGTCGAAATTCTCTGCGCGAAGAGGTATTCCAGATCGGTTCGCGAGAGAATTCCGCTCTCACTCACTGCAATTCGGTCCGCTGGTATCATCGTGGCGAGATGCTTGCTGGTCGCGAGCGACGTCTCGAACGTCTTGAGATCGCGGTTGTTGATCCCGAGGAGCCGGGAGCGGCGGCGCAGCGCGCGCTGCAGCTCGCGCTGGTCATGGACTTCGAGCAGTACGTCCATGCCGAGGGCTTGCGCGCTCTCTTCGAGTATCCGCCGCCACCGCATCGTCGACCGCCGCGAGAATGATGAGAATGGCGTCAGCGCCCCAGGCGCGCGCCTCGGCCACCTGATAGACGTCGTACATGAAATCCTTGCGCAGGACCGGCAGCTTCGTCGCAGCGCGCGCCATGGAGAGGTGCTCGGGGCTGCCTTGAAACGAGGGGACATCGGTCAGCGCCGACAGACAGGCCGCGCCACCGGCTTCGTACGCGCGCGCAATCGAGACGGGATCGAAATCCGCGCGGATCAGTCCTTTCGACGGGCTCGCCTTCTTGACTTCGGCGATCAGGGCAAAATTGCCGGCGCCGAGCTGGCGCTCGATTGCGGCGACGAATCCCCTCGGTGGCGCGGCTGATTTGGCCTCGGCTTCGATCGTCGCTAGCGAACGCAGGCGCTTGGCGGCGGCGATCTCTTCGCGCTTATAGGCTTCAATCCGGCTCAGAATATCGGTCATGGCTGGTCACCGCAGCGTGCTTATCCGTTGGAAGCCGTGATCAAGCGCAGGAGCCGGCCGTGGGCTTCGCCGGAATTCGATGGATTTCTGCGCTAGCGCCACGGCCTGCTTCAAATCCTTCGCGCGGCCTGCGACCATCAAGCCAGCGGCCGCGTTAAGCACAGCGACGTCGCGGAAGGGCCCCTTTGCCCCCTTGAGGACTTCGGTAAGAGCGCGCGCGTTCTCGCTCGCCCCTGCACCGCGCAATGTCTCCGGTTTGACCCGCGCCAATCCCACGTCTTCGGGCGTGATCTCGAAGGTGCGTAGTGCGCCCTCCTCGAGCGCAGCAACATGAGTGATGCCGGTGGTCGTGATCTCGTCGAGACCATCGGAACCATGCACGACCCAGATGGATTTCGGACCCGAGGTTCTTGAGGACCTGCGCCAGCGGCTCGATCCAGTGGCGCGAGAACACCCCGACCATCTGGCGCTTCACGCCGGCGGGATTGGACAATGGTCCGAGCAGATTGAAGATGGTCCGCGTCCCCAGCTCGACCCGCGTCGGGCCGACATTCTTCATCGCCGGGTGGTGCGCGGGGGCGAACATGAAGCCGATGCCCACTTGCTCGATGCAGCGGGCGATGCCGTCCGGAGGCAATTCGATATTCACGCCGAGTGCCGCCAGCACGTCGGCCGCGCCTGACCGCGATGAGAGCGCACGATTGCCGTGCTTGGCCACCGGAACGCCGGCGCCTGCCACGATCAAGGCGGCGCAGGTCGAGATATTGAAGGAGCCGGACGCATCGCCGCCGGTGCCGACGACGTCGATGGCATCGGCTGGCGCCCACACACGCAGCATTTTCTCGCGCATCGCCGTGACCGCCCCGGTGATCTCGTCGACCGTTTCGCCCCGCACGCGCAGCGCCATCAACAGCCCGCCCATCTGGGAGGGCGTCGCCTCTCCCGACATCATGGTGTTGAAGCCGCGTGCCGCCTCCTCGCGGCTTAATGCTGCGCCGCTCGCGGCCTTGGCAATCAACCCCTTGAATTCGTCGCTCACGTTGCTCTCACTGCATCCCGTCGTGCCGGCCGGCCGGAAGGCGAGCGCCGGCCGGTCGAAGCGTTCCATGCCGCGGCTATGTCCAGAAAATTTCGCAAGATGACATGACCGTGCTCGGAGGCGATGCTCTCGGGATGAAACTGGACTCCGTGCACTGGAAGCGTGCGATGGGCAAGACCCATTATCAATCGGTCATCGGTCTCGGCCGTCACCACGAGATCCGCGGACAGAGTAGCGCGCTCAACCACGAGTGAATGATAGCGCGTGGCCTTGAACGCCCCGTTGATGCCCCGGAAGACACCCTCGGCGCGATGCTTGATCTCCGAAAGCTTGCCGTGCACTTGCACCGGTGCACGCACCACTTTGCCCCCGAAGGCCTGTCCGATGGCCTGGTGGCCGAGACAAACCCCAAGGATCGGGATGGTAGGCGCTGCCTCGGCGATGAGCGCAAGGCAGATGCCGGCCTCGTTCGGCGTGCAGGGACCAGGGGAGAGCACAATGGCGTCGGGCTCCATCCCGATCGCCCGGTCCACCGAAATCTTGTCGTTGCGGTGCACGACCACATCCGCCCCCAGCCCACCCAGATAGTGGAACAGGTTGAAGGTGAAGCTGTCATAATTGTCGACCAGAATAATCATCCAAGAAACGCATGTTGAATCAGCGGCTTATGGAATTCAGCCAATGACAAGGTTTCATGCCGGCTCGCCCCCGAGGCTTGCCCCACTTTCTTAGCACCAACACTCGTGAACGTCATGCATGACAGGAGCCATCGATGCGCCGACTTTCATATCGTTCTGCGCGGCGCGGCTGTTTTCTTGTCGCCGGTGTTGGGCGTGCCGGTGGGCTCGATAAGCAGAAGATGCACTTCTTGCGTTGCGGCAGGACGGTGCTCCACGCCTTTTGAAACGATGAATAATTCACCTGGTCCAAGAGTAATCGTGCGGTCACGCAGCTCAATATCGAGCTTGCCTTTGATGACCAAAAAGAAATCGTCCGTGTCGTCGTGCTTGTGCCATACAAATCGATCTTTCACTTTCACCACCATCACATCGTAATCGTTGAGTTGAGCAACCGTTCTGGGTGACCAGTATTCGGAGAATGTGGCCAACTTTTAAGTCCGAATCGTCCTTTGCGAGCGCGCGGGACCGCTCCGACATGTCGATCGCGCGCCGGAGGTGGTTGACCGCGTCCGCCGTCCGGCCGGCGAGGCTCTCGCAGCAGGCGAGGTTGTAGACCAACTCGGGATACTGGGGATGAGCCTCGGCCAGCTCGAGGGCGCGGTCGGCCAGCGCGGCGTACTCGCCCGCTTCGTAGAGAGGCCTGAGCGGGGCCCAGAGCTCCCAGCCGGTGGGCTCGTAGGCCTGTCCCGGGGTGCCTCCGAGCGCGATGATCGTCGTGTCTTGCTCCTCGGCGACCGCCGTCCGCTTCACACCGGGACGGGCAAAGACGAGTGTGCCGGCGGGCGCGTCCACGCGCTCGCCGTCGAGCTCGAACACGGCGCGCCCCTGCATGACGAGGTAGAGCTCCTCGTTGGAGCCCGGCTCCGACTCGTCGTGCTCGTTGATGATCCGGTCGCCCGCCCCACGGGCCGTCCACGCGTTGACACCGAAGGCCGTGATGCCGAAATGGAGTCGCACGGCTCGCCAGGGACAGCGCCCGTCGTCCAGCTCGTCGATCTCGTCGAGGTGCGCAACTGCATAACCACTCATAGGACCCCTCGGCTCGTCTCGCTCGCCGCGATCCCCGGCGAGCCCAGGGCCGGCGCAAGTCCACGGACTCGCCGGCGTCGGGATTTCACCAGAGATCGCATCTTCGGCGGGCAGCGAACGAGCGGGCGACGGGCGATTGCCTCCTTCGGGACCGCCCCCGAAGGAGGCGGCACGGCCTGGCATCTCACGGGTAAACGCGGCCATGCTCGCCGGCGCTCTGGTCGAGGCCGCGGCTACCTCACACGGCCGCACATCCGTCTAGGCGACAGCCCGACAACGAGCGCCGCCACCCGGCCGGGCGGTCGACTCGTCAACGGGCAGGGCGCCGGCCTGCATGCCGAAAATCGTCAGGCAGACGTCACGGTGAAGCTGCGTGTGTTGTTCGTCTCGTCGTGCTCGTCGACCGCGCCGAACACGTCCGCGGTCGCGACGTTCGTGACGACTTGACAGTTCTCGCGGAAGGTGCGCGTGGCGGATGCGCCGGGCGCGAGTCCGGGATCGAAAACGTCCCGGCGTTGGTGACGCTGACGCTGAACGGCGCTGGCGCCGCGTTGCCTTGGTTCTTGACCGTGAAGTAGTACTTGTCGGCATCGCTGTAGCCCATGTCGCTGATGACGAGATCCGGTTTCTGCACGGGCGGCGGAGGGGGCGGCGGCTCGACGACGACCGGCGGCAAGACGGCACCACCGGCGGCGGAGGGGGCGGGGCGGCCGTGGGCGTGAGCGTCTCGATCGTGTACGTCACCGAGGCGTAGTCGCCGTCGCCGATACGACCTCCGAGACGGCTGTCGCCGGTCACGCGCGTCGTGGGCACGACCCGTCCGGGGGTAGGCGAGCGCGAGCCGCTTGCGGCGGTCGAACGGCTCGATGTCGCCGTGGTCGTTGGCGCCGTAGACGAACGAGTCCTCGTCCCAGAGGTCGAGCGTGATCGGCAGCGCCGCGCCGGTGGGCACCGTGCGCCGGAAGTCCGGCGCGCGCCACGTCCGGCGGTTGTCCTCGAGCCAGCGCTCGATGCCGTCGCGGCGGTACAGCGTGCGGCCGTTGACGACGAGCTTGACGCCGCGCAGCTTCCAGCCGCCGCCGACGCCGTCCGACGACTTCTCGATCTGCACGCGCGAGAGTCGCCGACGCTCAGCCCGGCCAGGACCGCGTCGTCGATCGGGACGCTGTAGGTGTCGCGGTCGCCGCGCTCGAAGTCGTTGTAGAGGCGCTTGTCGAGCGAGAACCGCCGACTCGGACGACACCGTAGGTAGACGTCGTCGTCGGTCCCGGAGAAGGCGGACGAGCTGGTGCGGATCTCGACCGTCATGTTCCTCACCGGCTCGGGGTAGGTGCCGCCGTTGGGGATCGCCTTGATGAACGTGAACGGCTCGTACGGGTCAGGGAACGAGAAGCTGTCGCGGCCGTTGATCTCGCCCGACTGGAACTCCTGCCCGGCGATCGTCGCGCGCGAGAACATGTCGGCACGGTCGATCGGGGTCGGGTCGCCGAGCGCGCGCAGCAGGGTGACGCCCTTCATCGAGGTGACCCGCAGCTGCACGAACTTCGTCGTGCGCTGGAGCGGCTGGCTCGAGTCGAGCGGGAACAGGTCGCCGGTCGGCTTGGGCTCGCCGAACAGCGGGATCAACGATTCGGATCGGAAGGTCGTGCGGAAGCGGTCGTGGCCGGCTGACGATGCCGGGTCGAAGTAGTCACGCAGACGCGTTGCGCGCGCCGATCAGGTCGCCGCCGTGCCCGTTGCGGTCGCCGCAGACGTTGAACGTGATCTTCAGGTCGCACGGCTCGCCCTGGCCCTGCCAGTGGCCGGTCATCATCCCGATCTTGAGGGCGCCCCTGAGGTCGTAGTCGAGCGCGCCCCGGCGCCGGTCGGAGTAGCGCTGCAGGCGACGCCACGAGCGCTCGTCGCCGATGACCGGCCGCAGCGCGCGCAGCCACTGGCCGCGTGGCGAAGTAGGCGGCGATGTAGGCACTGGTGTAGCCGAGCCGGCCCGGCCAGTCCTTGTTGACGCCGGCCTCCATCGTCTTGTTGAGCTTCGTGTTCCACCCGCCGTGCGTGCGGTCGTCGTGGAAGGTCGAGTCGCCGATGTAGACGTTGAGCCTGTTGCGGTCGGCCTCCGGGACATCGAAGAAGGTCGGCGTGTGGCCGAACTTGAGCCCCGGCCAGTCCGGGCCGTCGGCCCCGTTGACGCGCGGCTGCTCGACCCAGTTCGAGTGCGCGTAGAAGTCCTGCAGCGAGTGCAGGACGATCCCGATCACCGCGAGCAGCCGCGCATCACGCCTGGGCCCGCCGTCCGCCTTGACGCTGCGGATCGCCTGGGTCGTCGCGCGCTGTAGGCGCTCGAACTCGCGCTGCGCCTGGCGCACGTCGAAGACGTCCCAGATCGACGCGTCGAAGTGCATCCGCTCGGCGCCATCGGTCACCTTCTTCGGCCAGTTCTCGCGCGGGCCGAGCAGCGACCCGATGATCCCGATCTTCAGCCCCGCGTGGCCGGACTGCGGGATCTTCTTGGAGTTGAAGTAGAGGTCGGTCAGCCAGTTGTTGACGACGACGACGTCCGTCGCCGTCGCCCGAAACCCTCCGCGGCCATCGCGTCGCGCGTGAGGTCGGTGTGCGGGCCGGTGTCGAACGCCTTCGCGCCGGCGGGTGCGGCCAGCAGGATGATGGCCGTGACGGCGGCGAGCGCCGAGCACCGCTGTGACCATGGCGCCCGCAGGCGTTGCGGACTCATCGGACGACCGTACAGCAGCGGCCGGCCGCGGGCGAGGCGCCCGACCCACATCACCGTGCACCGGCTCACCGTGGCGTTCCGGCTACCGCAGGACGGCTGCGGGAGCTGCACCGGGTCGAGGAAGTAGGCGACCCCCCGACTCCCCCCTCGGAACAGACCCCTCTCGGTCGTCTAGGCTCTCGTCCCGCGCCGCTTGGCGGCTGAGAACGTGTTCAGTGCCACGGCGGCGCGAATGAGCGCCTTCAGCGCCTTTTCATCGATCTTGTCGCCCTCGTGGAAATCGATGGCGCGCCGGGTGTTGCCTTCGAGGCTGGAGTTGAAGAGGCCCGAAGGGTCCTCCAGCGAGGCGCCCTTGGCGAAGGTCATCTTCACGACGTTCTTGTACGTCTCACCGGTGCAGATGATGCCGGCGTGCGACCACACCGGAACCCCGCTCCACTTCCACTCCTCGACCACTTCGGGATCGGCCTGCTTGATGAGCGTTCGGACCCGAGCGAGCGTCTCGCCCCGCCAATCGCTCAGCTCCTCGATTCGCGCATCGATCAGCCGAGAGGGAGAGTCTCCTCCTTTTCCTTCCTTCGAGTCGCTCTTCCTCTGCTTCATGGTCGGTGACGGTGATTGTAAGCAGGGAGAAGTTCCTTGAGCCGGGATCGGGATCGGGAGCGAGCACTTTCACGACGCGAAGGCCGAGTCCACGTGTGTCGATCGTGTGCTCGGCGGGTCGGCCAGGAAGCCCGGCGTCGATCCGCCCGTCCCCGAGCCGGCAGCGTCGGCGGCCCTAGTCACCCTCCTCCGGAGCTCCACGGCCCTAGTCACCCTCCTCGGAGCTCCACGGCAGCTGCGGTGGCGCCCCTGCTAGCGCCTTTCGAAGGAGCGTGACCAGCCGGCGGCGTTCGGCGGGCGACAGGCCCTGAAGGACGTCTCCTTCGACCTCCTCCGCCAGCCCCCGCGCCCGTTTCAACGTCTGTCGCCCCTTCGGCGTGGTCAGAACCTCGCGGGCGCGGCGATCCTGCGGATGGCGGCCGCCGCTTGGCCAGCCCGGCGCTCTCGAGCTGGTCGACCAGCGAGACCATCGTGCTCGGGTCGATCCCCATTGCCGAGCCGATCCGCTGCTGGATGGCGCCCTCGTGCGCCTGCAGATAGTTGAGCACCGCGAAGAGCGCCGGCGTGAGGCCGATCGATTGCAGCGCCGTGGCGGTCTGGGTATGCGAGGCCCGCCAGAGCCGGAAGAACAGCTGGCCGGCGAACTCGGCGACCTCGATCTCTGGGGAGGGATTCGGGGGCATCCGGTGATCTTCGCACACTTACTCCGCACCGACAATCATTTGTTTCACAAATGACATTCTTGGCACTCGACGAGACGCGGGTGCACAGACGATGGGCTCGAAAGAGGGCGAAGATCCACGCACTAAGATCGATCGTCCGGCGGCCTTGGGTTTGACCGGCACCAGCTGGGGAACCGACTGGTACAGAGCAAGGAGGTGCTGCGATGGACACGCCCCCGATCGTGTCGCCGGAGGAATGGGACACCGCACGGGAGCAACTGCTCGTGAAGGAGAAGGAGTTCACGCACGCCCGTGACGCGCTGGCGGCCCAACGTCGACGGATGCCGTGGCTGGCTGTGGAGAAGGAGTACGAGTTCGACGGGCCGGAGGGTAGGGCCAGCCTGCTCGACCTGTTCGACGGTCGGCGTCAGCTGATCGTCTACCGGGCGTTCTTCGAGCCAGGCGTGTCCGGCTGGCCCGAGCATGCGTGCATCGGCTGCTCCATGGTGGCCGATCAGGTCGCCCACGTCGCCCACCTGAACGCCCGCGACACGACCCTCGTGTTCGCCTCGCGTGCACCGCAGGCGGACATCGAGCGCGTGAAGGCGCGGATGGGCTGGGAGATGCCGTGGTACACCATCACCGACGACTTCGACGCCGACTTCGGCGTGGACGAGTGGCACGGCACGAACGCGTTCATCCGTGACGGTGACCGGATGTTCCGCACCTACTTCATCGACGCCCGCGGCGACGAGGCGATGGGGAGCACCTGGAGCTACCTCGACATGACTGCGCTCGGTCGCCAAGAGGAATGGGAGGACTCGCCGGAGGGCTATCCCCAGACCCCGCCGTACGAGTGGTGGATCTGGCACGACGAGCCACCCCAGCCCGGATCCGGGCTTGGTGGCCGCCCACGCCGACGGTTGACGTCCCCTTCCCCGGCAACCGCAGCCGGGCGCTTCGACAACGCCTCCAAGCGCTCAGCGCGGCAAGATAGGGTGCATGGCGATCGGGACGCTTCGCTGCTTCGCGATAGACGTCGAGGATCTCGAGGTCGGTGCGTCCTTTTGGTCGGAGCTGACCGGGATTCCGCGCATCTCGTCGCCTTGGCCCGACCACTTTGCCTACCTGGGGTACGAGGACGAGACGAGCTGGCGGCACGAGATCATCCTTCACCGGGTCGAAACGACGAAACAGTCGGACCCGGATGCAGTCGACGTCGCTCGACGCATCGACCCGGCCGCGAATCGCGCCCACATCGACATCGGCGTCGATGACGTCGACACGGCGATCGAGCAGGTCGAGAGGATCGGCGGCCGCCTGAAGTACCCGCCGACCGTGTTCCCCGTACCGCACGCCTATGAGGGTGCACGTCCGCTGATCGATTGGGCGGTGATGCAGGATCCGTTCGGAAACGAGTTCTGCCTTGTCCGCGAGCTCACCCGTGCCGAACGCACGGCGCTCGACGCAGCCGCTGAACATGGCCCCGCCGCCGACGCCCACTGGCGAGCCGTCGCCTACGACGCTCGACGCATCGGTTGAGCCGCGCCGCGCGCCCGAGCGACCGAACACGCGCCGGCCGACTCGAACGCTCAAGCGACCGCCCGGCAAGCTGCGGCCGAGCCGTTGATGGAGGCGGCGGGAATCGAACCCGCGTCCGCGGACGCACCGGGCGAACGTCTACGAGCGTAGTCCGGGCTTCGATCTCGCCCGCCGGGACGGTTCCCGGACGACCACCCGACGGGCCAGCCATCCTAGAGTGTCGCGCCTCGGGCGATTGGCTCTCCCTCGGCGCCGAGCCCGATCGTTGGCGCCCCGACCCGGGCCTCGGGCCGAACCCGGCGGGACGTCGCCTTACCTAGCGTTGACTAGGCGGCGAGTGCGAGATCGTTCTTCGCACTTGCGTTGTTCCCGGTTGTTTTACGAGGCCGACCGGGGACCTCGGCTCGCAGCTCGACCGGAGAACCGACCACGTCGAAACCTGATCGCCCCCGTATGTTCACCGCACAGGATAGCCAGCCATCTCGTTCGTGGGAGCGCGGATACACACCGCCACGCGCTGCGGTGTCAGGAGAGCACGCCCTGAAGACGCTCGAGCAGGTCGAGCAGCAGGCGCGGCGGCAGCCGCTCGGTGAAGCCGCGCACCAGGCGCGCCACGAAGCCGGGGAGCACGCCGGCCTCCTCCGCGTCGTCGATGGAGCGACCGAGCGCCTCTCCGATCGCCGCCTCGGCGTCGTCCGTGGAGATGTCGTGCCGGTCTGCGAACGCGTCGAGCGTGTCGTCGTTTCGCAGCGCGAGCACGAGCTCCTCGCGCGGCACCCCGAGCTCGCATGCAGCCCCGTCCAGCCCGGAGAGCACGACCTGCTCGAGCGCCTCCTGCAGACCGCCGGGATCCCTCCACTCGCGCGTCTCGCACGGGTCCGCGACGGCCGCAGGCTCGTACCGCCCACCGCCGAGCGCGACGTAGGCGACCAGCGAGCGCCAGCGACGCGGCGAGCGCAAGCAGCAGCGGGCTTCGCCTGCCTCACGCGGATCGCCTCGCCCCGAGCCCGACCGACACGAGCGCCGCGAGCGCCAGCACCGCCGCCAGCGCGAACGGCCCCGAGAACGCGTCCGTGACGGCACGGTCGAGCTGGTCCTCCAGCGTCGCGAGCAGCGACCGGTACTCGTCGGTGTCCGGGCGGTCCTCGAACACGACCGCCACGTCGGGCAGCTCACCCTTGGCCTCGTCGACCTGGACGAGCACGTCCTGCGCGACGCGCAGCTTGTCGAGCGGCGGGATCTTGCTGTCGAGCACCGCGGCCGCCCCCGCGTAGATCGCGTCCTGCTTGTTGCGGTCGAGCGCGGAGGTGAGTACCGGGGCGAGCAGGAGCAGCCCGACGACCACGCCGGCGTGGCGCGAGGCGATCGTCCAGCCGCCCTGGATCACCTGCTCGGGATGATCGGCGAGCGCCCATTCGGTCAGCGACGCAACCGCAAGCCCGAGGCCGGTGCCGATCAGGATCTGCGGCGGGATCGTCCAACCCCACCCCGCGCCGGGCAGCAACGCCAGCGCGGCGAGGCCTCCGGCGACGAGCACCACGCCCGTCGCCGTGCGCAGCGCGACGCTCCCCACCCGCGGCGCGAGCCTCGAGGCGACGATCGCCGCTGCAGGCATCACCGTCACGACGAGACCTGCGGCCGCCGGCGACATCCCCCAGCCGTCCACGAGCAGCAGCACGATGAGAAACAGCGCCGCGACGAGCCCGCCCGACAGGAACAGCAGCCCGAGGTTGGCGGCGACGTTCGGCCGTCTGGGCGGGAACGCCACCGAGGTGCCCGACGGCGCCACGCGCCGCCACCAGCGGGACGAGCGCAAGCGGCGCCTGGAGCAGGAAGATCCACTCCCAGCCGATCGTCTGCGTGAGCACGCCGCCGACGGCGGGCCCGATCGCGGCGCCGAGCACACCGGCCGCCACCCAGATGCGGATCGCGCGGGCGGCGCTCCCCTCCGTCGCCCGCAGGAGATCGAGCGCCGCGGTGATCACGAGAGCGCCGCCGGCCGCCTGCACGCAGCGCGCCGCAACGAGCGTCTCGAAGGACGGCGCCAGCCCACAGGCCAGCGAGGCGGCGGCGAAGACCAGCGTCCCGACGACGAACGCGACGACGGGCCGGCGCCGGGCCACGATCGCGGCCGGCACGGCCAGCAGCGCGAGCACGAGGTTGTACGACGTCAGCACCCACGCCACCGTCGTGATCCCGACGTCGAACTCGCGCAGCACGTCCGGCAGCGCGAGCGTGACGACCGACGAATCGGCGAGCGCCATCCCGATCGCCAGGCCGAGCAGCACGGAGCGTGCACCCATGGCGCGAGTCTAGGAGCCGACGGCGGGGGCGACAGCGACGGCTCTGCCCGGGTATCGTCAGAGACGGGGAAGCAAACGGGAAGGGATCAAGCGGTGTCGCTCACAGCACAGCCGGCATACTTCGACCTGACGTCGTTGCGCGAGCAGGCGAAGGCCGAGGTCGCGCGCGTCGTCGTCGGCCAGGAAGACGCGATCGACCTGCTGCTCGTGGCTGCGCTCGCGCACGGCCACGTGCTCCTCGAGGGGCCGCCGGGCAGCGCCAAGACGCTTCTCGGTCGCGCGATGGCGTACGTCTTCGGCGCCGAGTTCCGGCGCATGCAGTTCACGCCGGACACGACCCCGAGCGAGATCACCGGCCACTACGAGAAGCGCGCCGGCGAGCTCGTCTTCGTCAAGGGCGTCGTGTTCGCGAACGTCCTCCTGGCGGACGAGATCAACCGCACGCCGCCGCGCACGCAGGCGGCGCTGCTCGAGGCGATGCAGGAGCGCACCGTCACCGTCGACGGGCAGACCCACCGCCTGCCGGATCCGTTCCTCGTGATCGCCACGCAGAACCCGTACGAGCACGAGGGCATCCACGTGCTCCCCGAGTCGCAGCTCGACCGCTTCCTCTTCAAGATCGACCTCGACTACTGCGACGCCGAGAGCGAGGTCGAGATGCTGCGGCTGCCGCACACCGGCGTCACGCCGGACATGCTCGGCGAGATTCGGCCGCTGCTCGGCATCGTCGGCCTCGACAAGGCTCGCCACGAGCTCGACACGACCGAGGTGCCCGAAGACGGTCGCCCGCTACATCGTCCGGCTGGTGCGCTGCACCCGCGAGATCGAAGGCGTCGAGCTCGGCGCCAGCTCCCGCGCGGCGATCCACCTCCTCAGCGCGGCGAAGGCGAACGCCCGCCTCGAGGGGCGGGACGCGGTCTCGATCCACGACGTGCGGGCAATGGCGCCCAACGTGCTCCGTCACCGCCTCATCTGCAAGAACGGGGAGACGACCCCCGCCGAGGCGCTGCGCAAGACGCTGGCGCTCGTTCCCGCGCCGTAGACGGCTCGCCGGCGTCGTCGAGCCGGATCACGTCCGGCCCGACTCGACGGAGATCAGGCCGTCGCCTGCTCGAGCGCCCGGGCGCAGAGCACCTGCACCAGCGCGGTGCGGTACTCCGAGCTCCCGGCGTGATCGCTCGGCGGCGACGGTGCCGTCGGCCGCGCGGGCGGCGGCGTCGGACACCGATGCGCCGCCGGCCAGCGCCTCCTCCACGCCTCGCGCGCGCAGCGGCGTCGCGCCCATGTTGGTGAGCGTCACCGACGCCGAGTCGATACCGCCGTTCGACCGGTGCACCACCGCAGCGACGGCCACGGTGGCCCAGTCCTGCGCGCGGCGATGCGCCTTCACGTAGGCCGAGCCCGACGAGGCCGCCAGCTTCGGCACGCGGACCTCGACCAGCACCTCCGTCCGGCTCGAGCGCGGTCTGGAACACGCCGGTGAAGAACGCCTCGGCCGGGATCACCCGCTCCCCGCCCGCCCCGCGCGCGACGAGCTCTGCCGCCGAGCGCGAGGATCACCGTCGGCAGGTCCGAGGCCGGGTCGCCGTGCGCCAGCGAGCCGCCGATCGTGCCGCGATGCCGCACCTGCGGGTCGCCGACCTGCGCGGCGGTGGTACTCACGAGCGGGCAATGCTCCTGCAGCAGCGCCGCGCCGGCCACCTCCTTGTGACGCGTGAGCGCGCCGATCGCGATGTGCTCTCCGGCGTCGCGGACGTAGGACAGATCCGAGAGCCGGCCGAGATCGATGAGCTTCGACGGCCGCGCCAGGCGAAACTTCATCGCCGGCACGAGCGAGTGCCCACCCGCGAGCAGCTTCGCCTCGGGGTCGGCGCCGAGCAGCTCGACCGCGTGCTCGACGCTCTGCGCCACCTCGTAGTCGAACCGTGCCGGGATCATTGCTTCGCCTCCTGGATCGCGCGCCAGACCCGCTCGGGGCTGGCCGGCATCTGGACATCGGTCACACCGAGGTGCGAGAGCGCATCGACGACCGCGTTGATCACCGCGGGCGCCGAGGCGATCGTGCCCGTCTCCCCCGCTCCCTTCGCCCCCAGCGGATGGTTCGGGCTCTTCGCCTCGACACGGTCGAGCTCGAACGAAGGCAGCTCGGCCGCCGAAGGCACGAGGTAGGTGGCGAGCGTCGACGTCATCAGGTTGCCGTCCTCGTCGTACACGCCCTCCTCGAAGAGGGCGGTCGCGATGCCCTGCGTCACGCCGCCGTGCACCTGCCCGTCGACGATCATCGGGTTCACGACGGCGCCGACCTCGTCGACGGCGACGTACCTGACGAGACGCGCATCGCCGGTCTCGGTGTCGACCTCGACGACCGCGGCGTGCGCGCCGCCCGGCCACGAGAAGTTCGACGGCGTCGTAGGTCGCCGTCGCCTGCAGGTACGGCTCCATCCCGTCCGGGAGGTTGTGCGCCGCGAACGCGGCCCAGGCCGCCTCCTTGATGTGCATCGCCCGGTCTGGCGAGCCCTTCACGGAGAACAGCCCGTTCGCGAAGTCGAGGTCGTCGGCGGACGACCTCCATCTGGTGCGCGACGAGCTGGCGCGCCTTCTCGATCACCTTCTCGCGCCGCGAAGACGAGCGCCGCGCCGCCGATCGGCAGGCTACGGCTCCCGTACGTGTCGAGACCGTAGCGGGGCGATCGCCGTGTCGCCGTGCAGCACCTCGATCTCCGAGATGTCGTAGCCGAGCTGGTCGGCGGCGATCTGCGCCCAGGCGGTCTCGTGACCCTGGCCGTGCGGCGACGTGCCCGTCACCACCTGGAGCGAGCCGGTGCGGCAGTGCGCGCACGGTGGCCGATTCCCAGCCGCCGGCACCGAAGCGGATCGCGCCGAGGATCCGCGAGGGCGCGATGCCGCACATCTCGGTGTAGGTCGAGAACCCGACGCCGAGCTGCTTGACGTCGCCCCGCTCGCGCCTGGCCGCCTGCTCGGCGCGCAGGTCGTCGAGGCCGAGACGCTCGAGGAGCTTGTCGAGCGCGCCGGCGTAGTCACCGGAGTCGATCGTGAGACCGGAGGCGAGGTGCGCCGGGAACTCCGTGATGAAGTTCTTCCGCCGCAGCTCGAGAACGTCCATGCCGAGCTCCGCCGCGAGGGCATCGATCGTGCGCTCGATCACGTAGGTCGCCTCCGGCCGGCCCGCACCGCGGTAGGCGTCGGTCGGGGTCGTGTTCGTGAACACACCCGTGCACGTGAAGCTGTAGTTCGGGATCGCGTACGGGCCCGAGTAGATCCACGCTCCGAGGAGCGGGATGCCCGGCGTGATGAGCTGCAGGTAGCCGCCCATCGCCGCGGTCACGTTCGCCCGGCACGCCGAGTGATCGTCCCGTCCTTCGTCGCCGCGAACTCCATCTCGGTGACGAAGTCGCGTCCGTGGATCGTCGACGTGTAGCCCTCCGAGCGCTCCTCGGCCCACTTCACCGGCACGCCCAGCCGGCGGGCGAGCGCCAGGACGAGGAGCTCCTCCGCGTACACGTCGAGCCTTCGAGCCGAATCCGCCACCCACGTCGGGCGCGATCGACGCGCGCCTTGGCCTCGCTCAGCCCGATCGTCGCCGACGCGAAGCGCCTTGAGGATGTGCGGGATCTGCGTCGTCGACCACATGGTCATGTCGCCGTTCGGCTCCGACCTGTGCGACCACCGCCCGGGTCTCCATGGCGTTGGGGATCAGGCGCGGCTGGACGTAGCGCCGCTTGACGGTGACGTCGGCATCGGAGAACACCTTGTCGACGTCGTCCGTGGCGAGCTTCCACACGTAGGACACGTTCGACTCGAGACCCTCACGGGCGAGCGGTGCGCCGTCCTGGGCCGCAGCCCAGACATCCACCGCAGCGGGGAGCGGCTCGTAGTCCACCTCGACCAGCTCCGCCGCGTCCTTCGCGAGCGCGCGGCTCGTGGCCAGCACGACCGCGACCCCGTCGCCCTGGAAGCACGCCTCGTCGGCCGCGAGCGGGTAGTGCGGCGGATTACTTCATGTCCTCCGTCACCGGCCAGGCACACGGCATCGGCGCCTTCCATTCGTCCTGCAGGTCGCCGGCGGCGAACGCCGCGACGACCCCTTCGGCCGCGCGCGCGGCGTCGAGGTTCACGCTGCGGATCCGCGCGTGGGCGTACGGGCTCCGCGACGACGACCATGTGCACCATGCCCGGGCAGCTGGATGTTGTCGACGAACGTCCCTCGCCCGTTGAGCAGCGGCCCGTCCTCACGGCGGAGGACGGAGGCGCCGACGTACTTCGTCTCGGTGGTGCTCATGACGTGGCCTCCGCGGCCGCCGCAACGGCCTTGACGATGTTGTGGTACCCGGTGCAGCGGCAGAGGTTGCCCTCGAGCCCTGCCCGAATCTGCTCTTCGCTCCCGGCCTCGCCGCTTTCGATGAGGGAGACCGCCGCCATCACCATGCCCGGCGTGCAGAACCCGCACTGGAGGGCGTGGTGCTCGTGAAACGCCTGTTGCACGGGATGCAGCGAGCCATCGGCCCCGCAAGACCCTCGATCGTGGTGATCGCCGCGCCGTCCGCCTGGACACCGAGCACCGTGCACGACTTCACGGACTCGCCGTCGAGCAGCACGGTGCAGGCGCCGCACGACGACGTGTCGCAGCCGACATTCGTCCCGGTCAGCCCCAGCCGCTCGCGCAGCACGTAGACCAGCAGCTCACGCGGCTCGATCTCCACCGCGTGGGCGGTCCCGTTCACGGTCAGCGTCACGTGTGACAACGTCGCCTCCTTCGGTGGGCAGAAGCAGCGGTTCGAGCCTACTCCTCCGCATGCGGCCACTCCAAGCGGGGTACGCTGACGCGATGGTCACCGTGGAGCACGTCGACGTGCCTGACCTGGAACGTCTGCTCGCAGTCCGGAACGCCCTGCGTCCCGGAGACCCCGCCAACGTGGCCGACTTCGAGGACTGGCGCAAGCAGGCCGGGGACATGGCCTGGCTCGTCGCCGCCGACGACGGCGCCGACGTCGGCGCCGGGATCGGGCTCGTCGGCTGGCACTCGAAGCCGGGCACGGCGACGGTCGAGGCGTGGACGCTGCCGCAGGCGCGCGGGCGTGGTGTCGGCCACGCGCTCTACGCCGAGCTGCTGCACTGGGCGGCGGAGCGCGCCTGCGTCGAGGTGCAGACCTCCGTCTCCGAGGACGACCCGGCCAGCCTCGCATGGGCGGACAAGCGTGGCTTCCGTGAGATCGGGCGAGAGCTGCGCGTGACGCTCGACCTGGCGGAGATCGAGGCGCCCGAGATCGACCCGCCGTCCGGGATCGAGGTCGTCCCCTGGTCCGAGCGGCCCGAGCTGGCACGCGGGATGTACGACGTCTTCGTCGAGGCCAGCCCGGACATTCCCGGCTCGGACGGCGTCGAGGTGCCGGGGTACGAGGAGTGGCTGTCGGACGACATGCAGGGCGTCTCGGACCGTCCCGAGGCCGTGTTCGTGGCGCTCGCCGGGGACGAGGTCGTCGGGTTCGCGAAGCTGGCGCTGCCGGCCGAGTGGACCGGCACGGCCTGGCACGACCTGACCGGTGTCAAGCGCGCCTGGCGTGGACGCGGTATCGCCTCGGCGCTCAAGCGGGCGCAGATCCGCTGGGCGAAGCAGCAGGGCTACCTCAGGCTGACGACGATGAACGAGGAGCGGAACGCGCCGATCCGCCACCTCAACGAGCGCTACGGCTACCGGCCCGAGCCGGGCCGCATCGTGCTCTCCACCGCGCTCTCCGGGCCGGACTGAGATGAGCGGCCCGGCGCAGCCGGGCACCCCTGGAGACGGTGACTGCCTTCAGGCACACCGGCGTTACCCGTCCGAGAGCTACCGCCTCCGCCGTAGCGCGCGCTCGATGTCCCGCTTCGCGTCGCGCTCTGCGATGACGCGGCGCTTGTCGGCCTTCTCGCGGCCGCGCGCCAGCGCGAGCTCGACCTTGACCCGGCCGTCCTTGAAGTACAGGCGCGTCGGCACGACCGTGAGCCCTTTCTCGCGCACCTTCCCGCTCAGCGAGTCGATCTCGCGCCGGTGGAGGAGCAGCTTGCGGTCGCGGTCGGGGACGTGGTTCTGCCGGTTGCCACCCGGATACTCGTCGATCGACGCGCCGACGAGCCAGGCCTCGCCGTCGCGCAGGTCCGCGTACGCCTGACCGAGCTGCACCTTCCCGTCGCGCAGCGACTTCACCTCGGTGCCGGTCAGCACGAGGCCCGCCTCGAAGCGGTCGGTGAGGTCGTAGTCGAACCGTGCGCGGCGGTTGTCGGCGATCAGCTTCGTTCCGGTCGTGTCGGCCACCACGGCAGTGTAGGGACGGCCGTGTACGCTGCCTTCGTGACCACGTGCTCATCCTTCCCGTTGCCCCTGTACGGCGAGGATCGAGAGCGCGGCGACCTCCGCGACTGACCGGCGCCGAGCCACCGGCTCCCGTCTGTCCCCGTCGAAGGAGGCTCGATGACCGCCACCACCGCCCTCGAGCGTCGCCGCCACCGTGTTCGGCGTCGCCATGGGGCTCTCCCCGATCCTGCAGATGCGCACCGTGCTCGCGCGAGGCTCATCCGACGATGTCTCCGTCGCCTTTCTCGCGGTGCTTCTGGTCGGCTTCGTGCTCTGGCTCGCGTACGGCATCGCGCTCGGCAATGCAGCCCTGATCGTCTCGAACACGGTTGCGCTGACCGCCTACGCGGCCACGACCGCGGTCGTCCTCCGCTACCGAACGTCGCCTGCCTAGGACAGGGCCGTCTCGCCTGTATCAGCGCCCTCTCGCACAGCGGTCGCAGAGCGGGAACCACGGCGGGCAGGTGCGCCCGCACGAGCGGCAGCGTCCGATCCTGCCGTCCCTCACCTCCGCCTCGAGCCGCTGGACGACGCGCGCGGCGGCGGCCTCCTCGAGCGCCGCTGCACGCTCGATCGTGACACCCGCCACCCCCGGGTACTGGAGCGCGAACCAGCGCAGGATGCCCGCCACTCGACCGGCCGCCTCTGCATCCTCGAGAGATGCGTCGCGCAGACGCGACGTGTCGAGGAGCCACTGGAGCAGCGGCCGTTGCGACGCGTCGCCGGCGATGGCGAGCGCGAAGACGCCGAGGATCTCGGCGCCGTCCTCGTCGATCGGCGCGTTGATCAAGCGCCAGGTGTCGTCGAGCGAGAGCCGGCGGCTCTTCTGCATCAGCTGGCGCTGCACGACGGCCAGCCGGCCGCGGATCGGCACGAGCGACTCGACCGCCAGCCAGCCCTCATGCGCCCACTGGCGCACCGCGACGCGATGCCAGGCGGCGAGCGCCGCGTCGAGGTCGCGAGGATCGTCGACGTTGAGATCCGACAGCCGGGGCCCGATGCGTGCCTCGTCGACGATGCGGTAGCCGCGATGCCCGTGCGGCAGCTCGACGTGGGGCTCGAGCGCGTCCCGCACGAGGTCGGGATCGGCGTTCGCCCACGGGACGCCGGCCAGCACGCCGACGTGGCCGCGCTCGACGAGCCCGAAGCGGCCCGCCCGGCCCGCGATCTGGGCCAGCTCCCACGGCTCGAGGTCGCGCCGCTCCTGGCCGTCGAACTTCGTCGTCTCGGCGAAGAGCAGCGTCTCGCAGGGCAGGTTGACGCCGTGACCGAGCACGTCGGTGGCGACGCAGACGTCGGCGCCGCCGTCGACGAAGCGGTCGATCTCCTCGCGCCGCGACGCGAGCGGCATCGCGCCGTAGAGGACCGCCACCCGCCCGGGCTGGAGGCGGTGCACCTCGCCTGCCAGCGCGAGCACCGCCTTGCGGCTGAAGGCGACGACCACGGTGCCCGGCGTCAGCGAACGCAGCACCCGCTCGCCGACCCACTCGAGCGGCAGCTTGCGCTCGAAGACGCGGATCTCCGCCTGCGGGAAATGCGTGCTCGACGAGGGGCAGTGCGTCGAGCGCGCCGAGCACGCGAATGTGCCGGTACTCGCCGGCGAGCAGGAGGCGCGTCCAGGCCGAGCCGCGCTCCTCGTCATCCGCCCACTGCACCTCGTCGAGGACGAGCACGTCGCCGCTCGAGGGCGCCATCTCGACCGTCGAGCAGATGATCGGCGCACCGTCGTTGACGCGCTCCTCGCCGGTCACGAGCCCGACCTGCTCCGCCCCCAGCTTGGCCGACAGGCGGCGGTGCGCCTCCTGCGCGAGCATGCGCAGCGGCCCCGCGTAGACCCCGCGTCCCTGCTCGGCGAGGAACTCGAGCGCGTGATAGGTCTTGCCCGAGTTCGTCGGGCCGAGGTGCGCGACGACGCTCTCGGGCTCGCTGCGACGCTCGGGCAGCCGGATCTCGACGAGCTGCTCGGCGCGCTTGACCGCTGCGCGCCGGTAGGCGTCGCTCGCGCGAGCGTGGCGCTGCGAGCGGCTCGGCCGCTTCGGCGGCCGCGCTCGTCGTCGTGGTGGCACGGCGAACGGTAGCCGCGCGCCGGATGTATCCGGCCCCTACACGCGCAGGTAGCGTCGCAGCGTCATCCCCGAGCCGAGCGCCCCGACGCCGAGGCCGACGCCGAGGAGGATGAGCGCCATGAGCGCGAAGCCGAGCGCCTGCACGTCGTCCGACGAGTCCCGTTGAGGTCGTCGGCAGGATCGCCGGTAGCGCAAGCTCCTTGCCCGAGCAGGAGCAGCACGACGGCGCCGAGCGCGCCGAGACCGCCGCAGAGAAGCCCTTCGAGCATGAACGGGCCACGCACGAACCAGTTCGTCGCCCCGACGAGCTTCATCACCTCGATCTCTCGCCGGCGCGCGAAGATCGAGAGCCTGATCGTGTTCGCGATCAACAACACCGACGCGACGAGGAGCACGATCACGGCGACGAGGAAGACCACCTCGATCACGCGCGCGACCTGCAAGATCCGCTTGGAGGTCTGCTGGCCGTCCTTCACCGCTCCACTCCGGGCGAACTTCTGCTTGCGGATGTCGGCCGAGAGCAGCTTCACCTCCTCGGCCCGGACGGGGGTCACCTCGTACGAAGCAGGCAAGCGGGTTCGAGGGAAGGTTCGCGGTGAGCTCCGGGTACTTCTTGCGCATGCGCTCGAGCGCTTCGCGCTTGGTGACGAACTGGAACCCCTTCACCCGCTGATCTGTCTCGAGAAACAGGCGCACCGTGTCACCTGCTTCGGCCGCACCTCGTCGACGAAGAACACCTTCACCTCGAGCTGGCTCTTGACGTGGTCCGACCACGACACGACCCAGCTGCCGAGCGCGATGAACAGGCCGAGGAGGCACATGCCGATCAGCACGGTCATGGTGGCGGCGAAGGACGTCGACAGATTGGCGCCGATCGAGCGCAGCGCCTCCGACCCCATGAGCTTGAAGCGGTTCATTCCGTCTCGTACCCGCCGCGGCGCTCGTCGCGGACGACCTTGCCCGAGTCGAGCGCGATCACCCGCTTGCGCATCTTGTCGACCATCTCGCGATCGTGGGTGACCATCAGGATCGTCGTTCCACCGGCCGTGTTGATCCGGTGCAGAAGCTGCATGATCCCGACCGAGGTGTCCGGGTCGAGGTTGCCGGTCGGCTCGTCGCAGATCAGAAGCGGCGGATGGTTGACCACTGCGCGGGCGATCGAGACGCGCTGCTGCTCGCCGCCTGAAAGCTCGTCGGGCCGCGAGCCGGTCTTGTGCGCGAGACCGACGAGATTGAGCACCTCCGGCACCTTCTTGCGGATCGAGGCCGTCGACTCTCCCTGAACCCGGAGCGCATAGCCGACGTTCTCGAAGGCGGTGCGATCCCGCAGAAGCTTGAAGTCCTGGAACACGCAGCCCACGTTCCGCCGCAGCAACGGCACCTTCGAGCGCTTGAGCCGTCCAGTTCATGGTGTCGAGCACCTCCTTGACCATCTCCGGGTCGAGCGCCGAGGTCGGCTCGTCGAACAGCATGATCTTCGGGTTCATGCAGAGCGCGCGCGCGATCGCGACGCGCTGCTGCTGGCCGCCGGAGAGCTGGCCCGGGATATTTGGCGGCCTGCTCGGGGATCTTGACGCGCTTGAGATAGTGCATCGCGATCTCCTCGGCGTCCTTCTTCGGCATCTTGCGCACCCAGATCGGCGCCAGCGTCAGGTTCTCCAGCACGGTCAGATGCGGGAACAGGTTGAAGTGCTGGAACACCATGCCGACGTCGCGGCGCACCTCGTCGATCTTCTTGACGTCGTTGGTCAGCTCGATGCCGTCGACCACGATGCGGCCCTGCTGGTGCTCCTCGAGCCGGTTGATGCAGCGGATCATGGTCGATTTGCCGGAGCCCGACGGCCCGCAGATCACGATGCGCTCGCCCTTGGTGACCCGCAGGTTGATGTCGCGCAGCACGTGGAAATCGCCGTACCACTTGTGGACGCCGACCAGCTCGACCGCGACGCCGGTCTTGAGCGGCGCGGGCTTCAACCTGGTTGCGTGCGTTCGTTCTCCATGCGTCATCCTCATCGCCTGTCGCCCGCCGCGAGGCGGGCTTCGACATGCGCGCATAGCGCGACATGGCGTAGCAGAAGATCAGATAGAAGATCGCGGCAAAGGCATAGCCGGTGGTGCTGGTCACCGGCGTCGCCCAGTTCGGATCGACGCGCGCCGGCCTCGATGGTCTTCAGGAAATCGAAGATGCCGACGACGAACACCAGCGTCGTGTCCTTGAACAGCCCGATGTAGGTGTTGACGATGTTCGGGATGGTGATCTTGCAGCGCCTGCGGCAGGATGATCAGCCGCATGGACTGCCAGTAGCTCAGGCCGACCGCCATCGCGGCCTCGTACTGGCCCTTGGGGATCGCCTGCAGGCCGGCGCGCACCACCTCGGCCATGTAGGCCGAGGCGAACAGCGCCACGCCGACCAGCGCGCGCAGCAGCTTGTCCGGCGACCAGGTGTCGGGCACGAACAGCGGCAGCATGACGCTCGCCATGAACAGCACGGTGATCAGCGGCACGCCGCGCACGAACTCGATGAAGATCACCGAGAACAGCCGCACCGCGGGCATTTGCGAGCGGCGGCCGAGCGCCAGCAGGATGCCGAGCGGCAGCGAGGCGACGATGCCGACCGCGGCGACCACGATGGTGACCAGCACGCCGCCCCATTGCGCGGTGCGACATGCGGACAGCCCGATCGCCGGCAAGCCGAGCAGCAGCACGAACGAGGCGACCGGCATCACGACGAAGAAATAGACCACGCCGAGGTCGCGGCGCGGCGCGTCGAGCCACGCCATCCAGCCGACGCCGAACGCGAGCAGCGCAAAGAACACATCGACCCGCCAGCGCTCCTCGATCGGATAGAAGCCGTAGGTGAAGAAGTTGATCCGGTCGATGACGAAGGCCCAGCAGGCGCCGACCTCCGGGTGCTCCGGCCGCGGCAGGCAATCGACGCGGCTGGCGCCGTCCCACACCGCGTCGATGATCAGGAATTTGACCAGCGGCGGCACGATCCAGACGACCAGCAGCAGCGCAGATCAGGGTCAGCACGATGTTGAGCGGGCTGGAGAACAGGTTCTCCCGCAGCCAGCCGATGCGCGCCGGAGATGCGCGAGCGGCGGCGGCAGCGGATCGAACGGCTTGGCGCGGACGAAGGCGATGCGCGCGTCCGTCATGGTGGCGGTGTCGCTCATGCCTTTTCGCTCGAGCATGATCTGCTCAGCGCTCCACCACGGCACGCGGCGGTTGTAGAGGTTCATCAGCCCCGAGGTGACGAGGCTGATGGTGAGATAGACCGCCATGGTGATGGCGATGACCTCGACCGCCTGGCCGGTCTGGTTGAGCACGGTGCCGGCGAAAATCTGCACCAGGTCGGGATAGCCGATGGCGACCGCGAGCGACGAGTTCTTGGTGAGGTTGAGATACTGGCTGGTCAGCGGCGGGACGATCACCCGCATCGCCTGCGGCACCACCACGAGCCGCAGCGTCGGCCCGGGGCGAAGGCCCAGCGAATAGGCCGCCTCGGTCTGCCCCTTGGCGACCGCCAGGATGCCGGCGCGCACCACCTCGGCGATGAAGGCCGCGGTGTAGATCACAAGCCCGAACAGCAGCGCCATGAACTCGGGCAGCACCTCGATGCCGCCGCGGATGTTGAAGCGCCCGGCCTCGGGATAGTTGAACTCGACCGGAAAGCCGGTGCAGCGCCAGCGCGACCAGCGGCAGCGCGATCAGAACGAGGCCGAGCGTCACCCAAGCACCGGCGCCTGCTGGCCGGTCTGCATCTGCCGGCGCTTCGCCCAGATGCGGTAGGCGATCGCGGCCACGATCGCCGGCGAGCGCCGCAACAACGCAGGCCGAAGCCTCGGCTGGAACACCGGCTCCGGCAGGAACAGGCCGCGGTTGTTGAGGAAGCCGCCGCCGGGCATCACGATGCTCTCGCGGATGCCGGCAGCGCCTTGAGCACGGCGTTGTACCAGAACAGCAGCTGCAGCAGCAGCGGCAGGTTGCGGATGATCTCGACGTAGGCCGCCGCGAGCCGCGACACCAGCCAGTTCTTCGACAGCCGCGCGATGCCGATGATGAAGCCGAGGATGGTCGCGAACACGATGCCGAGCGCCGCGACCAGCAGCGTGTTGAGCAGGCCGACCCAGAACGCGCGGCCGTAGGTCGACGTGGTCGAATACTCGATCAGCGTCTGGCTGATGTCGAAGCCCGCGGTGTTGTCCCAGAAGCCGAAGCCCGAGGCGATCTTGGCGCGGGCCAGATTGTCCACGGCGTTGCTGATCGCGCCCCAGGCGAGGAACGCGATCACGGCGCACAGCACCGCCTGATAGGCGATGCCGCGGACCTTCGGATTGTAGATCAGCGGCGGCTTCGGGCTTCGCGGTCTCGACGGCGCTCATGCGCGCCCTCAGCCGGAGCGCTCCGGCTTCGCCCAGCCGGAAGCAGCCGAAGCGCTCAGCGGACCGGCGGCGCGTACTGCAACCCGCCTTTGTTCCACAGCGCGTTCAGCCCGCGCGCGATCTTGAGCTGCGAGCCCTGCCCGACGTTGCGCTCGAACAACTCGCCGTAGTTGCCGACGTGCTTGATGATCCGCGCCGCCCAATCGTTGGTCAGCCCGAGCGCCTCGCCGTGCTTGCCTTCGCTGCCGAGCAGGCGCTTGACGTCCGGATTGTCGGACTTGAGCTGATCGTCGACGTTGGCCTTGGTGACGCCGAGCTCCTCGGCGTTGACCATGGCGTAGTGCGTCCATTTCACGATGTCGAACCACTGGTCGTCGCCGTGGCGGACCACCGGGCCGAGCGGCTCCTTGGAGATGATTTCCGGCAGGATGATGTGATCGTTGGACGTTGGCGAGCCGCAGCCGCTCGCCGGCGAGGCCCGAGGCGTCGGTGGTGTAGGCGTCGCAGCGGCCGGCGTCGTAGGCCTTGATCGCCTCGTCGGCGGTCGCGAACGTCACCGTCTTGAGCTTCATCTTGTTGGCGCGGAAGTAGTCGGCGAGGTTGAGCTCGGTGGTGGTGCCCTGCTGCACGCAGACCGCGGCGTCGTTGAGCTCGAGCGCCGAATTCACCTTCAGCGCCTTGCGCACCATGAAGCCCTGGCCGTCGTAGTAGTTGACGCCGGTGAAGTTCAGCCCGAGCGAGGTGTCGCGCGACGAGGTCCAGGTGGTGTTGCGGGCGAGCACGTCGACCTCGCCCGATTGCAGCGCGGTGAAGCGGTCCTTCGCGGTCAGCGGCACGAACTTGACCTTGTTCGGATCGTTGAAGATCGCCGCCGCCAGCGCCTTGCAGAAATCGACGTCGAGGCCGGTCCAGCGGCCTTGCGCGTCCGGCAGGCCGAAGCCCGCGAGCGTGCCGTTCGAGCCGCAGTTGAGCACGCCGCGCTGCTTTGATCGTGTTGAGCGTCTGGGCCGAGGCCGCGGCCGATGCGGCGACGCCCAGAACCGCCGCCAGCGCGACGCGGATGACAACGCTGTTTCATGACTCGAAATCTCCCAAAACATGCAGGCCGCGAGCCGGCGCGTTCGCGCCGTCGCCGGCCTGCTCTATCCCCTCGATTGCACCATCTCAGAACGGCGCGTGGCAGCAGGTCAAGGGGTTGCGGTTTGCGTTCTGACGCCGTAAATGCCGAAGCGGCTGAGGAATTCATCGCGATGACCAAGCCAGAAGGCGGCGAAGCCCGCAAGCGCCGGAACTCAAACCCGACACCAAGGTCACCACCGGCGGCCGCAACCCGCACGCGCATCACGGTTACGTCAACACGCCGGTCTATCACGCCTCGACGCTGCTCTACCGCACCGCCGAGGATTTCCCGGCCCGCCGCGGCCAATATTTCTACGGCCGCCGCGGCACGCCGACCTCGGAGGCGCTGGAAACCGCGATCCAGGAGATCGAGGGACCGGCCTGCGCCGGCGTCGCGCTGCTGCCGTCGGGGCTTGCGGCGATCTCGACCGCGCTGCTTTCGGTGCTCAAGACCGGCGACCATGTGCTGGTGACCGACAGCTGCTACGGCCCGACGCGGAAGTTCTGCGACACCGTGCTCAGCCGGCTACGGCGTCACCACGACCTATTACGATCCGCTGATCGGCGGAGACATCGCCGAGCTGATGCAGCCGAACACGCGCGCCGTGTTCACCGAAGCGCCGGGCTCGCTGTCGTTCGAGATGCAGGACATTCCGGCGATCGCCGAGGCCGCCCACGCGCACGGCGCGCTGGTGCTGATGGACAACACCTGGGCGAGCCCGCTCTATTTCCAAGGCGCTGGAGAAGGGCGTCGACCTCTCGATCCAGTCCGGCACCAAATATATCGGCGGCCATTCCGACCTGATGCTCGGCACGGTGTCGGCCAACGAGAAGGCGCTGCCGCGGCTGAAGGACACGGTCTTCGGACTGGGACTTTGCGTCGGCCCCGACGACATGAATCTGGCGCTGCGCGGCTTGCGCACGCTTGGCGTGCGGCTGGCGCGCCATCAGCAGTCCGGGCTCACGGTCGCGCGCTGGCTCGAGCAGCGGCCGGAGGTGCTGAGGGTGCTGCATCCCGGCATTGCCGAGCCATCCCGGCCACGCGATCTGGAAGCGCGACTTCACCGGCGCCTGCGGCCTGTTCGCCATGGTGCTCAAGCCGGTGCCGGAGAAGGCCGTGTTTGCCTTCCTCAACGCGCTCACGCTCTTCGGCATGGGCGCGTCGTGGGGCGGCTTCGAAAGCCTCGCCATCCCGTTCGATGTGACGCCGCACCGCACCGCCACGAAATGGGCGCCGGGCGGCCCCTGCGTGCGCTTCCACATCGGGCTCGAGGACGTCGGCGATCTGATCGCCGATCTCGAGCGCGGCTTTGCGGCGCTGGCCGCGGCGATGTAGATGGCGCGCGATGGCGCGGACAAACGTCCGACATCGTGATGATGGACGCGCTCGCGCTGTCGCGCGCGATCAAGTCAAAGCAAGTGTCCTGCGTCGAGGTGATGAGCGCGTATCTCGATCACATCGACGCGCTCAATCCCAAGGTCAACGCCATCGTCTCGCTGCAGGACCGCGGCGACCTGATCGGCAGGCCAAGGCGCGCGACGCGGAGCTTGCGCGCGGCGAGTACTGCGGCTGGATGCACGGCTTCCCGCAGGCGATCAAGGACCTGACCGCGACCAAGGGCATCCGCACCACGCAGGGCTCGCGCGATCTTCAAGGATTTCGTGCCGGCCGCCGACGCCATCGTGGTCGAGCGCATGAAGCGCGCCGGCGCGCATCATCATCGGCAAGACCAACACGCCGGAGTTCGGGCTCGGCTCCAACACCTACAACGACGTGTTCGGACGCACGCTCAACGCCTACGACCAGACCAAGACCGCGGGCGGATCGAGCGGCGGCGCCGGCGTCGCGGTCGCGCTGCGCATGCTGCCGGTCGCCGACGGCACCGACCACGGCGGCTCGCTGCGCAATCCCGCCGCCTACAACAACGTGTTCGGCTTCCGCCCGTCGTTCGGCCGCGTGCCGGCGCAGGGGCTCGACGGGTTCTACGCCTGATGGGCGTGCCGGGCCCGATGGCGCGCAACGTGCCCGATCTCGCGATGCTGCTTTCGGTGCAGGCCGGCTACGATCCCGCGCGCCGCTGTCGAACCGGCAGGACCCGGCGCAGTTCGCCAGCGCTGCAACGCGATTTCAAGGGCGCGCGCATCGCCTGGGTCGGGCGATTTCGGCGGGCTATTCCGTTCGAGCCGGGCCTGCTCGATCTCTGCAGGTCCGCGCTGAAGACGTTCGAAGCGCTCGGCTGCACGGTCGAGGAGGCATGCCCGACTATCCGATCGAGCGGGTCTGGCAGAACTGGCGAAGGCTGCGCGCCTGGCAGTCCGGCTCGGCGCTGAAGGCGCACTACGAGGACCGGCCAAGCGCGCGCTGATGAAGCCCGAGGCGCAGTTCGAGGTCGAGAGCGGCGCAGAAGCTCACGGCCTACGACATCTACGACGCCTCAGTGCGTGCGCACCGCCTGGTATCAGGCGGTGCGCGCTTCTTCGAGCGCTACGACTATTTCCTGCTGCCGTCGGCGCAGGTGTTCCCGTTCGACGCCAACCGACTGGCCGAAGACGATCGCCGGCAAGACCATGGACACCTATCACCGCTGGATGGAGGTGATGATCCCGGTCACGATGTCGAGCTGTCCGGCGCTGACCGTGCCGGTCGGCTTCAACGAGCGCGGCCTGCCGATGGGCATGCAGATCGTCGCCCCGAATCACGGCGAGCTCGCCTGCCTGCAGCTCGCCCACGCCTACGATCAGGCGACCAGATGGGTAGCAAAGCGGCCGCCGCCGCTGCTCAGCAAGGCCTAACGCTCGACTTCGGAAACTTCCGGCACATGTTTCCTGCGGCGGATCAGCCACCAGACTCCGGCGAGATCCAGGATTCCGATCCACAGCCGGTCCCAGAAGCCGTAGTTCGACATGCCGTGCTGGCGCGGCCGGTCGACCACGTCGACATAGCCGATGTCCCTGCCCTCGCGGCGGACCAGCGCCGGCAGGAACCGATGCAAGCCGTCGAAATAAGGCAATGCCAGCCCGATATCGCGCGGAAACGCCTTGAGGCCGCAGCCGGAGTCGCGCGTGCCGTCGCGCAGGATCGAGCCGCGTACGGCGTTGGCCACGCGCGACTGGAACTTCTTGAAGCCCGTGGCCTTGCGGCCGACGCGCTGGCCCGCGATCAGGCCGATGCTGCGGCCGCCGCGCTCCAGCGCCTCGATCAACTTGGGCAGGAATGCCGGATCGTTCTGGCCGTCGCCGTCGAGCGTGACGATGACGGGCGCCGCGGGCCGAAAAAATGCCGGTGCGCAGCGCCGCCGACTGCCCGCAGGATGCGCGTGCCTGACCTGACGCAGCCACGGATGCGCCGCCCGCAGCGCGTTGAGCTCGGCCTCGGTGCCGTCGGTCGAGCCGTCGTTGACGTAGATCACCTCGAAGCCGGCGCCCGGCGAGCGCAGCGGCGATCTCCGCCACCAGCGGCGCGATATTGCCGGCCTCGTTCCGGACCGGAACGATGACGGACACCGCGGGCGGATCGTGGAAACCTCGCTCATCCCGCGTGCGCGTCAGCCTGTTGAGGGTCGTGGCGCTTCTAGGCAGAGGCAGCGGCGGGCAAGCGATTTGACGATGCGCCGCAGGCTCGGCCCGGGCATCGGCCGCACGGCGCCGCCGGCCGAAACGGCAAAACCCAGCCCCCGGGCGGCAAACCAATTGCGCACCAGCCAGGCGCCGGCCGCGCCGACGATGGCGCCGGCCATCACGTCGCTCGGATAGTGCGCGGTCACCACCACCCGGCTCAGCGCGATCAGCACGGCGTAGATCCACATCAGCGCCCGCGCCTGCGGAAAGATCGCGCCGATTGCGACAGCGCCGCAAAGGCCGTGGTGGCGTGGCCGGACGGCAGGCTCGCATAGTCGACCTGCCGAACGGCAGGTAGGAACGCGTCGTTGGCGGCGACCATCGGCCGGGCCCGGCCGATCAGCCGCTTGACGATGGTGACGAACAGGCCCGGCAGCGCGATCGCGGTGAACACAAAGCCGAGCCGCACCGTCCAGGCGGCGAGCACCAGGCGCGACAACCGCGGCAGGGCGGGCTGCGCCAGCGCCGCAAGCGTGAGCAACAGCGCGCCGATCGGAAACAGGAACCAGCCGGACTTGCCGAACTCGGTGATGTGTTGGAACAGCCAGATCCAGAAAGGCGGACAACTGCCGCGCGGCCGCAACCGAGCGGGCGTCGAGCATGACGACGGCCGCGGCGACGATCAGGATCGCCACCAGCGCGCCAAGCGCCAGCCGCCCATGCGGCGGCCAGGCCGGCTGGCGGCCGGCCGGCCGCGGCGCGCGGAAGAACGTGACGAGAGCGTCGCGGATGTTCGCGCCAAACCCGGGTAAGCCGCGACTGGCTGCGTGCATGTCGTGCTTGGGCAATTGGCCGCCGCTGGCGCTCATGGCGCGCCCTCCGCACGGTAGATCGCGATCGAGAGCGAACGCGCGCCATTGAGATTGTAGCCTTCGATGCGGGGTCCGGGCGCATAGCGCAACGCAATCGCGTCGGCGCGCCGCAGGAAGCCGCGCTCATGGCGCGATTCCACGATCGCGAGCGGCAGCCGCCCAGGGCGGAGAAAATCGGCGGCGCCGGCGCCGTCCGTCAATCGCGTCGACGTGCCCGCGAGATAGACCAGGCTGGGCTCGGTATAGCCGGCCGCGGC
>CAWFZR010000013.1:0-127151 GCA_963820365.1 uncultured Alphaproteobacteria bacterium
ACGAAAGGCTCTCCGAGCACCTCGTCCGCGATCTTGCCGCGGAACGGATCGAGCAGCGCAATTTCCTCCGGCGTCGGCTTGCCCACCGCCATCATGTCCGAATTCTGAAAGACGGAATGGGTTCGTTCATACGACCCGTACATGATCGTCTTGTTGGTCCATTCGAAGTCGAATGCATAGACGAATGCCTCGCGCAGGCGGTGGTCCTTCAATTTCTCCCGTCGCGTATTGAAGAACCAGCCTTGCGCACCTGATGGCGTATGGTCGGCGATCACATCGCGCTTGACGCGCCCGTCGCGTATCGCTGGAAAATCGTAGCGGGTAGCCCAGATCCGAGACGTGAATTCCTCCCGGAACAGATAGCTCCTGCCGGTGAACCCTTCGAAGGCGACGTCGCGATCACGATAATATTCATAGCGCACGACATCAAAATGTACTGCCGCGCGAGACCGGCAAATCCGCGCCCCACCAATCCTTCACCCGCTCGTACTCGATATAGCGGCCGGGCTCGAAATTCCCGACCCGATATGGGCCGCAGCCCAGCGGCGGCTCCAGCGTGGTCTCGTCGAAAGGGCGCCCGGCGTAATAGTTGCGCGACAGGATCGGCAGCGAGGCGACGAACAGCGGCACGTCACGCGCCCGGTTCATTGCAAAGCTCGCGATTACGATCGTGTCGTCCAAGGCCTGCGCGCCGGCGAAGTCGCGAAGCAGTTGCTGGGCGATCGGATGACCCTTCTCCTTGAGCATTTGCAGCGAGAAGACGACATCATGCGCGGTGATCGGGCTGCCGTCGTGGAATTGATCCCGGGTCGCAGCGAGAACCGATAGGTGAGCCCGTCAGGCGATATTTGCACGCTCCGCGCGGCGAGGCCATACACGGCGTCCGGCTCGTCCTCGGCGCGGGTCATCAAGCTCGCGAATGTCAGCTCCATGCCCTGCGCGCCGTCCCCCTTGAGAATATAGATGTTGAGCGAGTTGAAGGTGAGAAAGTTCTGGTTGAAGGCGCGCGTGGAGCCGACATTAGAGAATGTCCCACCTTTCGGCGCGTTCGGGTGGACGTAATCGAACTGCTTGAAGTCGGCGGGATATTTGAGATCCCCGAAGCCCGATATTCCGTGACGCTCGGCCCCCTCCTGCGCCTGCGTACCGCGTGAACGGGACGCGACCAATGCTGCTGCGCCGAGAACCAGCGTGGCGCGTCGCGTAACCTCCGGAAGCCTGGTCACCGGTGATTCCCGATATTGGCGGCCTTTTCAGAATCCCACCACCATACGGTGGGAAATCCCGGCTCGGCGTATTTGGGCAGCGGGTCGGGTCGGGCAAAACGGTCCCAGCGCGCGGTGCGGATCCTGTCGATGGTGAATTGCGGGACCACGTAATGGTTCCATAGCAGCACACGATCGAGCGCCCTGGTCGCGGCGACAAGCTCGGCGCGGTCCTTGGCGAATATCACCCGTTCGATCAGCGCATCGACTGCCGGATTCTTGATCCCGACAAGATTGCGCGATCCCGGCGTATCGGCCGCCTGCGAGCTCCAGTAGCCCCGCTGCTCGTTTCCCGGAGACAGTGATTCCGCCCAGGAAGCGACAACCACGTCGAAATCCCAGTTGCGCAGCCAATTCTCGTATTGAGCGGGGTCGATGGTGCGCACATTGACGGTGACGCCAAGACGCTCCAGCGAAGGCTTGTAGAAAAGGATGATGCGCTCGACGCTCGGTTCATCGGTCAGCAACTCGACGGTCATGGCTTCGCCGGTCTTTGCATCAACGAGCTTCTGGTTGCGAACCTCGTAGCCCGCCTCCTTCATCAACCGCGTTGCTTCGCGCAAGTTGGCGCGCACATTCTCGCGGTTGCCGCTGACCGGATTCGTATAAGGCTTGGTGAACAGCTCCGGCGGTACCTTGTCTCGGACCTTCTCCAGGATCTCGAGCTCCAGACCTTCCGGCACACCCGAGGACGCCAGCTCCGTACCGTCAAAGTAACTCGCGATCCGCTTGTACTGACCAAAGAAGATTTGCTTGTTCATTTCCTCGAAATCGAAGGCAAAATTGAATGCGAGCCGCACCCTTGCATCCTTGAACTTGTCCCGCCGGATGTTGAAGGCAAAAGCTTGCATCGACCCCCGGCTGCGCTGCGGGAATTCCTCGAGCACCACCCGCTTGTCCCTGACTGCGGCGAAATCGTACGCGGTCGCCCAGTTCTTGGCGATGTTCTCCGCGCGCCAATCGACATGATCGGCCTTGAATGCTTCGATCGCGACCGTGGCGTCGCGGAAATACTCGAAGCGCAGCTCGTCGAAATTGTCGCGACCGACGTTGACGTTGAGATCCTTGCCCCAATAATCCTTCACCCGCTCGTAGACGACGGTGCGGCCGGCCGCGAAATCCTTGATTCGGTAGGCACCGTTGCCGAGCGGCGGCTCGAGCGTGGTCGCGCCGACATCGCGCTTCTTGCCGGACGGGTCGGTGCCCTCCCACCAATGTTTGGCCAGCACGTTGAGTTGGCCCACGATCAGCGGCATCTCGCGGTTTCCCGGAGCATCGAAGATGAAGGTGACCTCGCGCTCGCCGATCTGCTCGATCTTGGCGACGTGGCGATAGTAGGCCGCGTGGCCGGGGCTGTGCTTCTTGAACGCCTCCATGGAAAAGATCACGTCCTCGACGGTTACCGGCTTGCCGTCGTGGTGACGTGCGCCAGCGCGCAAACGAAACGTTGCCGATGCA
Source organism: uncultured Alphaproteobacteria bacterium (assembly GCA_963820365.1). GTDB lineage: Bacteria > Pseudomonadota > Alphaproteobacteria > Rhizobiales > Xanthobacteraceae > VAZQ01. The sequence continues at coordinate 2,724 of CAWFZR010000013.1, forward strand.
AAATCCTCCGGATGGCTGACAGCTTCGGCGATAAGACCATAGTCGGTCGACACCTCGTCGAGCGCGGACACCATCAAGCTGTCGGAAATCACTCCGGCGCCCATCGCGATCGATCCCTTCAGCCCGGCGACGACCTCATTGAAATTGTCGAAGGTGCCGAATGCGATCATCCGCACGGCGCCGAGCTTTGGCGCATTGGGATTGACGTAATCGAAATGCCGAAAGCCGGGCGGATATTTGAGCTCTCCGAACAATGACAGGCCATGCCGCCAATTGCCTTCCTGGCCGCCTCCCTGAGCGGCGGCGGGGGGAGCGAGCAGCCGATGGCCGATGACAGGGGATAACGCGGCAAAGGCGCCGGCACGAACAATGAGACGACGGGTCAGATGCAAGGAACCCTCCAGAGGCGAAAGGACCGGATCATGTATTTATGCGGGAGTTTAGCCCAATTCGAGATTGCCGGTGTGACGCGGGGCGGGATGTGCGTCAAATAAGTCATCACTTTCCAGATAGGAGGACCGGGGCCATCGCAAGGTGCAATGCGGTGCACTGTGCGTGCTGCTGAGACCGCAAAGCGGTCCCCTGGGTGTCCCGATCGGGTCGCAGGTTGTCCCTGACGGGTTCCGGCCGGCAATCACTCGGAATTCAAGTTGTTCACTGCGCCTTTGGCGCCCCCGAAGCCTCGGCTGCTTTTGGCAGCGGAGCGGGATTGTCTGAAAGACTATTGAGATAAGCAATGATGTCTGCCCGCTCGCTTGCGCGCGGCACGCCGGCAAAAGTCATGTTGGTGCCTGGGATCAAAGCTTTCGGATTGTTAATGAATTGATTGAGGTCATCGACCGTCCAACTACCGCCTTTCGATTTGAGCGCGGCGGAGTAGTTGAATCCCGCCTCCGAGGCCTTGGAACGGCCCACTATGGCCCACAGGTTTGGTCCCACCAGCGGCCGGCCGCCCTTGCTGAAGGTGTGACAGGCTGCGCATTTTTTCACGGCATTCTCGCCGCGCCCGACGTCGGCACTGGCCAGAAGCTGCTCGATCGGTTGCTGCTGCTCCTGCTGCTGTGGCTTGCCCTCCCCGCCTGGCTTCTGCTCGGGCACCGCGATCTCGTAGCCGGGCTTTGCCGGTTTCGTCGGCGCAAAGATGGCCCCCGCGGCGATATTGATGGAGAGAACGCCAAGGCAGGTTCCCAGGATGGCGCCCAGGATCTTGTTGAGTTCAAAGGAGTCCATCGCCCCGAAGCTCCAGCGACGAATGTGAGGGCGGGCAGCCCGACGGTGCGGCCTCCGCGCCTGCGGCGGCGCACAATTACCCGGTTTTCCTCGCCTCTGGCAACCCGTATAACGGTGACGCCACCAATCATCGGATTGAAATGGGAAGCGCTCTTGCGCACGCGCCTGGCAAACCGATGGCCGATAATCTGATCCTTATTCCGGCACGCATGGCTTCGACGAGACTTCCCGGGCAAGCCGCTCGCCGATATCGCGGGCGAGCCGATGATCGTCCGGGTGATGCGCATAGCCCAAGCCGCCCACATTGGACCGGTGGTGGTCGCAACCAATTCGGAGGTGATCGCAGCGTGCGTCGAGAAATCCGGCGGGCGCGCCGTGATGACCCGCGCGGATCACGTCTGTGGGACCGATCGGATCTTTGAAGCCCTGGCAACGGCCGATCCGCAGCGCAGCGCCGGCATTGTCGTCAACCTCCAGGGCGACCTCCCCACTCTCCCGTCTTCGGACCTCGCACGTGTCATCGAGCCGCTGCGCGATCAGGCCGTGGACATCGGCACGCTGGCAGCGGAAATCACCCGGTCGCAAGAGCGCACAAACCCGAATGTGGTGAAAGTGGTCGGCACTGCGATTACGGCGAACAGGCTACGCGCGCTCTATTTCACCCGTGCGACCGCACCTTGGGGACCGGGACCGCTGTTTCATCACATCGGCGTTTATGCCTATCGCCGTGAGGCGCTTGCCCGTTTTGTCGGACTTCCTCCCTCCTCGCTCGAGCATCGCGAGAAGCTCGAGCAGTTGCGTGCGCTGGAGGCCGGCATGCGGATCGACGTCACCATCGTGGACAGCATCCCGTTGGGGGTCGACACACCCGAAGACCTCGAACGCGCTCGTGAAATCCTTCCCCCTTCCATGTCCTGAAGGGCGAGCGGCTGCGCATTCAATGCCTTGCCTTCGGGCAAGGCTAAATCTCGCGTCATTCGTGCAAGGACCCTCAGACCGTTGACTTGACTGGTCGCTGTGCGTACCCCGAACGATCATGACTGGTGGCAAGAAGATCGTCTTCCAAGGAGAGCCCGGAGCGAACTCCCACCTCGCTTCGCGCGAGGTCTATCCCGACTACGAGCCGGTGCCTTGTCCCACCTTTGAGGACGCGTTCTCCGCAATCAGCGCCGCCGAGGCCGATCTCGGCATGATTCCAATCGAGAATTCGGTTGCCGGTCGGGTGGCCGACATCCACCATCTGATGCCGGACTCCGGCCTCCACATCATCGCCGAGCATTTCATGCCGGTCCGGCATCAACTTCTCGCTCCCAAAGGATCGCTGCTCACGGACATCAAGACGGTGGAGAGCCACGTCCACGCGCTCGGCCAGTGCCGCAAGATCATCCGTCGGCTCGGCATGAAACCGATCGTCGCCGCCGATACCGCCGGCTCCGCGCGCGAGATCGCCGAAGCGGGCGACAAGACGCGCGCTGCGATCGCAACTCGGCTGGCAGCTGAGATTTACGGCCTCGATGTGCTGGCTCGGGACATCGAGGATGAGGACCACAATACCACGCGCTTCATCGTGCTCTCGCGCAATGCCAAGTGGGCGAGCAACGATAGCGGCCCGGTCATCACCACCTTTCTATTCCGGGTTCGCAACGTTCCGGCGGCGCTTTACAAGGCGCTCGGGGGTTTTGCCACCAACGGCGTCAACATGACGAAGCTCGAAAGCTACATGATCGAGGGCAATTTCTTCGCAACCCAGTTCTATGCCGATGTCGAAGGCCATCCCGATGATCGCAACGTGGTCTTTGCCTTCGAGGAGCTTGCCTTCTACTCCAAGGAAATGAAGATTCTCGGCGTCTATCCCGCGCATCCTTTCCGTGCGACGTTCGAGGAAACGGTCGGAGACGCGTCGGGGTGACGGTTGAGAAAGCGCTGGGCTTCTCTCGGGACACCGCACATCGTTCTGCCGATCTAAGCGGCATTCCTGTGGATCAGCTGTCTTGGCCCCGGCTTCGGGCCGACGCTCGGCCGGGTACAGGGTTTGCGGAACAGCGTCGCCGCGATATTTCCTTCATTCACCCGCTTCGAGTTCCGGCCATAGACCACCGATTCGATCTGGGAGCGATGCAGCCCAAGGTCCTTGAGCGTGCGGTCGTCGAGTTGGCCGAGCTCGCGGACAGCTGCTCGGCGATCGTGCCAACTGGCGTAACCGCTCCACAATTTGCCCGCCAGGCCGCGCGCGGCTCCTGCAACGGCCCGCAATGACGCCGCAATGCCTCCGAACATGCGGCGCAGAGCCTGCGCACGGTCGCGCTGCGCACCTCGGATCACGTGCAGCTTGAGATGCTCCCACTGCTCGGGCGTCAGCGGCCGGTGCTCAAACCTCAAAAAGTAGAATTCATCGCTCGCGCGCATGGCTTGTCTCCATCGAAACCGTTCTTGGCAGAGGGCTTTACATCGAGGAGATGATCACGTAAAATGAATAATTATGATAATAATCATCTCTGTATGAGAACTATTGGAGCGAGCAATGGACTTGGCCGATCTCGATATCTTCCGCGCGGTGGTGAAAGCCGGCGGTATCACGCGGGCGGCAGAGAAGCTCAACCGCGTGCAATCCAATGTCACCACGCGCGTCCGCCAGCTCGAAGCCGATCTCGGCGTGCAGCTCTTCATTCGCGAGGGGAAGAAGCTCCACCTCTCCCCGCAGGGCAAGCTCCTGCTCGACTACGCCGATCGGCTGCTTGATCTGGCCAACGAGGCGCGCGAAGCGGTGCAGGACGCCAGGCCGCGCGGTCTCCTGCGTCTTGGCGCCATGGAAAGCACCGCCTCGGTGCGGCTGCCGGTGCCGATGAACGAATACATGTCGCGCTATCCGGAGGTCACGCTCGAGCTGCGCACCGGCACGCCGCGTGACCTTGCTGCGGCCGTGCGCGAGGGAGAGCTCGATGCTGCCCTGGTGGCGGAGCCGGTCGCCGATGCACCCTTCGAAAAAATCCCGATGTACGACGAAGAGCTCGTGATCATCGCCAATGCCAATCATCCGCCGATCAGGTCGCCGCGAGATCTCAATGGCCGCTCCGTGCTCGCTTTCGAGGCCGGCTGTCCCTACCGCAAGCGCATGGATGACTGGTTCGCCGGCGGCGGTGAGATGTCCGATCGGATCACCGAGATTTCGTCATACAACGCGATGCTCGGCTGCGCGGTCGCGGGCATGGGGATCTCGATGGTGCCGCGAATAGTCCTGAAAACGTTCCCTGATGTGAAGCTGCTCAGCGTTCATGCAATGGCGCCGGACTTCAGTATCGCTCCGACCGTCTTCATCAGGCGCAAGGGACCGGTTTCGCCGAAGGTCGAGGCTCTCCTCGAAATTCTGATGAAGCAACGGGACCTCAAGCGCCGACCGCCAATGGACGGGCGTGACGCCGCCGCACAAGTCCGCGGCAAAGGCCGCTTGCGCTCGCATCGCGCGACGAATCCGAGCGAGATTGAGCGCGGCCCCTCACCGGCCACGCGATGATCGGCCGGAGCCTCGCCCTGCAATCGGGAAGGGATCAAATCGTCTGGTTGTATTCGCCCACTTCCTTGTGAGTGCGCAGCACGGCGTCGAGCGCCTTGAACATCTCGCGCATGCGCGCTTCCGACGTCGGGCTTTCCACCACCACCACCAGCTCGGGCTTGTTCGAGGAGGCGCGAACGAGGCCCCATGTGCCGTCCTCGACGGTGACGCGCACGCCGTTGACGGTGACGAGGTCACGGATCGGCTGCCCGGCCACCTTTTCGCCGGCCGTCTTGGCGCACTCGAAATGCTTCACCACATCGTCGACCACCCGGTATTTGATCTCGTCCGCGCAGTACGGGGACATGGTGGGCGACGACCAGGTCTTCGGCAGAGCATTCTTGAGATCGGCCATGCTCTTTCCGGGGTTGCGGTCGAGCATGTCGCACACTGCGAGCGCGAAAACGAGCCCGTCGTCATAGCCGCGGCCGAGCGGCTTGTTGAAGAAGAAATGGCCGGACTTCTCGAACCCCGCCAGCGCGCCGATCTCGTTGACGCGCCGTTTCATGTAGGAGTGCCCGGTCTTCCAATATTCGGTCTTGGCGCCGTTTTTTTGCAGCATCGGATCGGTCATGAACAGGCCGGTCGACTTTACATCGGCGACGAATGTCGCGTTGGGATGCTGCGCCGAGATGTCGCGCGCGAGCATGACTTCGACCTTGTCGGCGAAAATCTCCTCTCCTTCGTTGTCGACCACGCCGCAGCGATCACCATCGCCATCGAAGCCGAGCGCCACATCGGCCCGCACGCGCAACACCTCCTCGCGCATGGCATGCAGCATCTTCATATCCTCGGTGTTGGGATTGTATCTCGGAAAGGTGTGGTCGAGATCGCAGTCGAGGCAGGTCACCTCGCAGCCCACGGCCTCCAGCACCTGCGGCGCGAACGCTCCGGCCGTGCCGTTGCCGCAGGCACACACGACCTTGAGCTTGCGCTTGAGCTTCGGCCGCCTGGTCAGGTCGGCAATGTAGCGGGCGGGAAAATCCTCGACGAAAACGTACGCGCCGCCGCCATGCATGTCGAAGCGGGCATCGAGCACGATGTCCTTGAGACGTCGCATCTCGTCGGGGCCGAAGGTGAGCGGACGGGCGGTGCCCATCTTCACGCCGGTCCAACCGTTGTCGTTGTGCGAGGCCGTCACCATCGCCACGCACGGCACGTCGAGCTCGAACTGCGCGAAATATGCCATCGGCGTGAGGGCAAGGCCGATGTCATGCACCTTGCAGCCTGCCCCCATCAGGCCGCAGACGAGCGCGGCCTTGACCGAAGCGGAATAACCGCGGAAATCGTGGCCGGTGACGATCTCCGGCTCGACCCCGAGCTGGCGGATGAGCGTGCCCAGCCCAAGGCCGAGCGCCTGCACGCCCATGAGATTGATCTCCCCTCCCAGCAGCCAGCGCGCATCGTATTCGCGAAAGCCAGTGGGCTTCACCAGCGGCTGGGACTTATAGCCATAGCTGTTAGGTGCGAGCGCGAACTTCGGCTTGGGGAACATCGCTGATCCTGGAAAGCGCGTCGATGCGCGCGCTCTGGCCCGATCCATAGCGCACGCGCCACGACGAGAAAAGCGGATCGACGGGGGAGAGCGCCAACCGCCCCTGGATATTCATGCTAACTTCGGAATCGGGACACTGGCGATTCTTGCCATCCTGTCCTTCTCCGGCAAATGCAAAAGTCGTATACTCTTTCCAAGCGGGCCTCTTGAAGCGGGACATGCCGAAATCCTCGTGGCCGAGTGGGCAGTGAGCGTGCGGTCGGCAGGCATTGCACCCTCGTGTACCCGATGCGCCGCTCTTCCATGGCGCAGCCTGGTGTCTCGATTCCGAAGCTCGCATCAAGCGCAAAGCAGCGTCCGCGTTTGCAGCTTGCGCGCCAGAAACAGGAGGAGATCGTGATCAAAGCATCATTTGCAGCGGCCATCGCCAGCACGATCGCAGTCGGGATATCCGGGCCCGTTGCCTTTGGCCAGGACGAATCAGATCAACGGCTCGGCAGCGTTCACTTCCAGACGTCGTGCACGGAGGTGGCGCAACGGCGTTTCGATCGTGCCATGAGATACCAGCACTCGTTCTGGTATCGTCAGTCAAAGGCCATCTTCGAGGAGGTTCTCAACGCCGATTCTGAATGCGCAATCGCCTATTGGGGCATCGCGCTTAGCCTGCTTTACAATCCGCATGCCCCGCCACCGGCGGAGAATCTCCCTGTCGGGTTGGCTGCCCTGCAAAAAGGAAAGACCATCGGCGCCAAGACGCAGCGGGAACGCGACTATATCGATGCGCTGCTCGTATTTTACGCAGATCACGACAAGCTCGACCATCGCACGCGCGTTCAGGCCTATGTCAAGGCCATGGAATTGCTGGCGCAGCGCTATGCAAGCGACGACGAGGCGCAGATTGAGTATGCCATCACCTTGAACGTCGCGGCCTCGCCCACCGACAAGACCTATGCCAATCAGCTCAAAGGCGCTGCGATCCTCGAGCAGATAGCCAAGCACCAGCCGCGGCACCCCGGCGTCGCCCACTATCTGATCCATCTTTACGATTATCCGCCGATTGCAGAGAAGGGGCTTGACGCAGCGAAACGCTACGCAGGCATCGCGCCGGCGGCGCCGCACGCCCAGCACATGCCCTCGCACATCTTTACGCGCGTCGGTTATTGGAAGGAATCAATTGCATCCAACATCGCCTCGGTTCGAGCAGCCAAGGTCGAGAAGGAATGGGACGATGGGATGCATGGGTTGGACTATCTGGTTTACGCGCATCTGCAGCTCGGACAGGACAAGGCTGCCCGGGCTGTTGTCGACGAGATAGTGGCAACCGAAGGGTACAAGCGTTTCCCCGGATTCTATGCCAACGCTGCAAGCCAGGCGCGCTACGTCGTAGAGCGCGGCGATTGGAAGGGTGCCGCGGAGCTCCAGCTGCGGCCAAGCCCGCTCCCCTATGCCGATGCCATCATACATTTCGCCCGAGCGCTCGGCGCCGCGCGTTCCGGCCAGCCGGAAGCCGCCAAACCGGACATCGCGAAGCTCACTGAGCTGCGCGACAAGCTGCGCGAAGCAAAGGACGCGTACTGGTCGGAGATTGTCGACGTTCAGCGCCAGGTGGCGACGGCTTGGACCCTGTTCGCGGAGGGCAAGCATGACGAAGCGCTGGCAGCGATGAGCGCGGCCAGCGCTGCGGAAGACAGGACCGAAAAGCACCCCGTGACTCCGGGACCGCTGGCACCCGCTCGCGAGCTTTACGGTGCGATGCTGCTGGATCGCGGCATGGCCAAGGAGGCACTGGCCGCGTTCGAGGCGACCCTGAAGAAGGAGCCGCATCGGCTCGGTGCCACGATTGGCGCAGCCAAGGCTGCCGAGAAGCTTGGCGATGCGGCCCAGGCGCAGAAGCACTATGCCGCTGTTGTCGCGCTCGCTGAGAACGCCGATCCCGTCAGACCGGAAATCGCGGCGGCGAGGGCGTTCGTGGCAAAGCGATGATCAATCCGGCGCGGCGTTGCCGTCATTGCCGCCAAGTGCTCCGGCTCACGCCCTTGACCGGCCCTATTGCTCCAAGATGAGGCGGCCGCGTTCGTGCGTCCAGCGCACGCGGGAGAGAAAGGACATGCCGAGCAGATTCACCCCCAAGGCCGCGTCAGGATGAATGAGGGCGGGAACGTCGCGCACCACGATATTGCCGATCTCGACCATCCGGAGCTGGACAAGCGCGGCGCGCGTCATGCCGTTCGCCGTGGATACCTTGACGTTGTAGTCGCGCGGCGTGGGATGAATGCCGAGGCGTGCGGCATCGCCCGCGCGCAATGCGATCTGCGTTGCGCCGGTATCGACGACCAGCTCCAGTCGGCGACCATCCACACGGGCCTCGGCCCGGAAATGCCCGTCTTTGCCGGGCGAGAGAGTAACGGTGCGGGAATTCGACGGGCTCGTCGGCGAGGAGACGGGCGCAGCTGTCATGGCTGCAGGAGACGACCCGACCGCTCCCCTCTGCTCGGCCCAGCGCGCGACCAGCACGCCGGCGGCCAGCACCGCCGCAGCGAGAATGATGAACCTGCCCATGAGCCGCCGCGTCCTCTCGAATGCGCTCAAACATCATGCCGGCTCACAACGCGCGCTTAACAAGACCGTCTCGGCACTGTCCTTTGCTGCGCATGATGATCGAACGGTAAAGGCGATCGCTGCTAATTGAGAGACGGCGCCCGCCCATCATGGCGTTGCTGCGCCGTTGCATCTGCGGGCTCTCCCAAGCCTCCTCATAAGCGCTTGGCGCACGCTATCGCCGGCGCTGCTTGGCCCGCGCGGTGGGAGGGGCCGCGAGCGGATCGTCGGGCCAATGATGGCGCGGATAGCGGCCTTTCATCTCGGCCTTCACCGCGGCGTAGCTGCCGCGCCAGAAGCCGGGAAGATCGCGCGTCACCTGCACCGGCCGCTGTGCCGGGGACAGCAGCGCGACCACGAGCGGGATCCTGCCTCCGGCAACGGCGGGATGGCGGTCGAGGCCGAACAGCTCCTGGACGCGAACCGCGATCTTCGGCCCTTCGTCCGCCGCATAATCGATCGCGACCGATGCGCCCGAGGGCGCCGTGAAATGAGCCGGCGCCTCGGTTTCGAGCCTTCGTCGCAGGTCGAACGGGAGAAAGGCGTGAAGCGCTTGCGCCAAATCGTCCGTACCCAATTGCGCGAGCGCCGTCTTGCCGGCAAAGGCAGCCGAGAGCCATTCGACCGCGCTCCGCGCCAGAGCGGTGTCCGAGAGATCGGGCCATTCGTGGCCTTGCGCGCGACGCAAGAACACGACGCGGTCGCGCCACTGCCGCAACGGTTTCGTCCACGGCAGCCGCTCGACCCCGAGCCGCGCGACGGCCTCGGCCAGGGCCCGCGCGCTCACCTCGTTCGCAACGACCGCCATTGGCTGCTCGGCAATGGCAATGGTGCCAAGCGAGCGCACGCGGCGCGCGCGCAGGCTCGCGCTGGCGTCGTCGAAGGCGATCTCGTCGCGGCACTCGATGCGCTCGGCAAACAGCGCCTCGATTTCTGCAAGCGTCAGCGGCGCCGCCAACGTGATGCGGCCCTGCGCGGCAACCCCGCTGATCTCGGCAACCGCGAGGAACGGCTCGCGCGCCAGAGCCGATGCCGCATCGACGCGCGCGCCGCGGCCATTCGCGAGCAGGAAAGAGGCGCCATCCCCGCGGCGCTTCGCGATGCGGTCAGGATAGGCAAGCGCGAGCAGCGAGCCGACCGAGGAGCGTTGCCCTTTGCCTGCCGACGGCGGGCGGTCTTGCTTCCCCTGCCCGCGCGGCACATTCGAACAGGCGATCCGTGTCCATCGCTTCGCCATCGCGCGAGCCTCAGACGCGCGCGCCGAGCGCTCGCGATGCAGGCCATCGATCCGGTGGCCGAGGTCGACATCCTTGCCGCCGAGGCCGGGCTCGGCGAGCAGCAAGGCGATCTCGGCTGCGCGGTCGGCCTCCCCCACGGTCGCCGCATGGATCACCATGCGCGCGAGCCGCGGTGGAAGCGGCAGCGCTCGCAGCTTTTTCCCCGCCTGCGTGATGCGACCGTCGCGGTCGATCGCCCCGAGCTCGGTCAGCAGCGTGCGTGCCTGTTTCAGCGCCGGCGCCGGCGGGGGATCGATGAAGGCGAGCGATGACGGATCGCATACGCCCCAATGGGCAAGATCGAGCACGAAGCCAGCGAGATCCGCCGCAAGGATCTCCGGCCGATTGGAGGGCTCGAGGGACGCAGTTTGCGGCTCATCCCACAGGCGATAGCAGATGCCTCGCTCGGTGCGTCCGGCGCGGCCGCGCCGCTGGTCGGCAGAGGCACGCGAAACCCGCACCGTTTCCAGCCTGGTCAATCCCACGTCGGGCTCGTAGCGCGGCCGCCGCGCAAGACCGCAATCGATCACGACGCGGACCCCCTCGATCGTCAGTGAGGTTTCCGCGATCGAGGTTGCAAGCACGATCTTGCGGCGGCCGGCTGGCGCCGGCGCAATGGCTCGATCCTGGACCTCGGCTTCGAGCGCGCCATGGAGCGCCACGATATCGATCGATGGATCGCTGATGCGCTCGCGCAGCAATGTCTCGGTGCGCCGGATCTCGGCGGCACCCGGAAGAAACACCAGCAGCGATCCGGTGTCGGCCCGCACCGCGCGCGCCGCGGCTTGCGCCACCTGCCGCTCGATGGGAACGCGGGCATCGCGTCCGAGATAGCGGGTCTCGACCGGGAAAGCGCGACCGGCACTCGCGATGACCGGGGCATCGCCGAGAATTCTTGCGAGACGTGCGCTGTCCAAGGTGGCCGACATGGCGAGGAGCTTGAGATCCTCGCGCAATCCTTGCTGCAGATCGCGGGCCAGAGCGAGACCGAGGTCGGTATCGAGCGAGCGCTCGTGGAACTCGTCGAACAGAACGGCGGCAACGTCATCGAGCTCGGGGTGCTCCAGCACGTGACGCGTGAATATGCCACCGGTCACTACTTCGATGCGGGTCGCATCCGAGACGCAGGAGCCGAAACGGACACGGTAGCCGACGCTCGCACCGACGCCCTCTCCCAGCGTCGCGGCCATGCGCGCGGCGGCAGCGCGCGCCGCGATTCGGCGCGGCTCGATCACCACGATTTTCTTTCCTTTCGCCCAATCCTCGGCGGCGAGCACGAGCGGCACACGCGTCGTCTTCCCTGCACCGGGCGGCGCGACGAGAACCGCGGTGGCGCCTGGACGCAATGAAGCAGTCAGCTCGGAGAGAACGGAATCGATGGGAAGCGGATCACCGAGACGCATCTTGGTTAATGCCGGACTAAGTTCCTGTTGGCATCGTTCTTGAACTGATAAACGGGCCTGCAACGCTTTAGTCGATATATGAGATAAATGGGAACCGAAATGGGACGATTGGGACGAGCTCCCGAAGCCCCGGGCGAGGCTCGAGTCGCTTGGGTCGATTATGCCAAGGGCTTCTGCATCGTCTTCGTGGTGATGATGCATTCCACCCTGGGGGTGGAAAGCGCGGCCGGCCAGGAGGGCTGGCTGCACACCGTCGTCGCCTTTGCCAAGCCGTTTCGCATGCCGGACTTCTTTCTCATCTCGGGGCTTTTCCTCGCCCGGGTCATTGACCGCGATTGGCGCACCTATCTTGATCGCAAGGTGGTGCATTTCGTCTATTTTTACCTGCTGTGGACGGTGATCCAGTTCGCATTCAAGGCCCCGGTCTTCGTGCACGAGCATGGAGCGCTGGGCACCATGTGGCTCTATGTCGAGTCGTTTTGGGAGCCGTTCAGCACGCTCTGGTTCATTTATCTCCTTCCGATCTTCTTCGTGGTGACCAAGCTCGCGCACAACCTTCGCCTGCCGCCGCTGATGATCTGGATCGTCGCGGCAGCGCTCGAGATCGCGCCGATCGCGAGCGGCTATACGGTTATCGACGAATTTGCCAGTCGCTATGTCTATTTCTTCACCGGATACGTCCTTGCCCCGCACATCTTTGCGCTGGCGAGGAGGATGGCAGGGCAGCCCGAGACCGCGCTCGCGGGCCTCATGACATGGGGGCTGATCAACGGGATCCTCGTCTTCAACGGGATCGCGGAGCTGCCGCTGGTCTCGCTGACGCTTGGACTGGCCGGCGCCGCCGCCGTGGTTTCGATCTCCGTCCTGCTGGCGAAAACCGACATCGCCAAGCCATTGCGCTACTGCGGGCGCAATTCCATCGTCATCTATCTCGCATTCTTCCTGCCCATGGCCGCGACTCGCACCCTCCTTCTCAAGACCGGCTGGATCGCCGATATCGGCACCGTCTCGGCAATCGTCACGCTCATGGGCGTCATCGGCGCGCTCGCCTGGTTCTGGGCCGTGCGCCGCACGTTCCTGCGGTTCTTGTTCGAGCGGCCGCATCGCTTCCGGATCGCTGCCGGAGCGCCGCTCGTCCTGGCGCGAGCGTAGCGACCATCGATCGTCATGGCCGGACTTGATCCGGCCATCCATTCTCTTCGCAAAAAGAGCTCTCACGAAGCGGGATGGATTGCCGGGTCAAGCCTGGTCAAGCCCGGCAATGACGGAGCGGGTGATAAACCGCGTGCGCGGGTGGCGAATTCGCATTCCAGGTGTTAAGTCGGGCGCATGCCAGCCCCAGCCGCTCGAGCCCAGGATACCGCCTCGCCGGTCAACGTCCGGCCGCTGAAAAAAGGCGACCACGTCTACCTGATCGACGGCTCGTCCTACATCTTTCGCGCCTATCACGCGCTGCCGCCGCTCACTCGCAAGTCGGACGGCCTGCAGGTCAACGCCGTGCTCGGATTCTGCAACATGCTGTGGAAGCTCCTGCGCGACATGAAGCCGGAGGAGCGGCCGACCCATCTTGCGGTCGTGTTCGACAAATCGGAGAAGACCTTCCGCAGCGAGATGTATGCGGACTACAAGGCGCACCGGCCGGATCCGCCAGACGACTTGCGCCCGCAGTTTCCGCTCATCCGCGAGGCCGTGCGCGCCTTCGATCTGCCTTGCCTGGAGCAGGCGGGGTTCGAGGCCGACGACCTGATTGCAACCTACGTGCGCGAGGCCTGCGAGGCGGGCGCGACCGCCATGATCGTCGCCTCCGACAAGGATTTGATGCAGCTCGTGCGGGACTGCGTCGTGATGTACGACAGCATGAAGGACAAGCGCATCGGCATCCCCGAAGTGATGGAGAAATTCGGCGTGCCGCCGGAGAAGGTCGTCGAGGTGCAGGCGCTGATCGGCGATTCGACCGACAACGTGCCGGGTGTTCCCGGCATCGGCGTCAAGACTGCCGCCCAGCTGATTTGCGAGTACGGCGATCTCGAAACGCTGCTCGCGCGCGCCGCCGAGATCAAGCAGGAGAAACGCCGCCAGGCTCTGATCGAGAATGCGGACAGGGCGCGACTGTCGAGAAAGCTCGTCACGCTCGACGATCGCGTGGCGCTCGACGTGCCGCTTGCCGAGCTGGCCGTGCACGAGCCCGACTACAAGCGTCTGATCGCTTTTCTCAAGGCCATGGAATTCGTCACGCTGACCCGGCGGGTGGCGGAATTCTCAGGTATCGAGGCAGCCGAGATCGAGCCGCACGACCGGCTCAAGGCAGGCGGCAGCGAACGAAAGGAGGCACAACCCGCCAGGCAGGCGATGTCCCCTTCCCGAACGCTCCCGCGCGAGGAAGACGGAGGCCGACCGAGCCAGGGCGAAGACAGAGCGATCGCCGCTGCGCCCGGTGGGCTCACACCGGCAATGCTCGTCGCCGCGCGCATCGAAGCGGCGCATCACGCCAAGATCGACCGCTCGCGTTACGAGATCGTGCGCACGCTCGAACGGCTCAACGGCTGGATCGCGCGCGCGAGGGAGCTCGGCGTGGTCGCCGTGGATACCGAAACGACCAGCCTCGACCCCATGCAGGCGACGCTGTGCGGCTTGTCGCTCGCGCTCGCGGCGAACGAGGCCTGCTATGTGCCGCTTGCCCACCGGCTAGGCGGTGACGCCGGCAAGGGCGGGCTGTTCCCCGGCGGCCTTGCGCCCGATCAGATCGAGGAGGGCGCGGCGCTCGCCGCGCTCAAGCCGCTCATGGAAGACCCCGGCGTCCTCAAGATCGGCCAGAACCTCAAGTTCGATCTGCAGATCCTGGCACTGCGCGGCATCGAGCTCAGCCCCTATGACGACACCATGCTGATGTCCTATGTGCTCGATGCCGGCCGCACCGACCACGGGCTCGCTCCGCTGTCGAAGCGCTATTTCGATCACTCCACCATCGATTACAACGAGGTCACGGGATCGGGAAAATCCAGGATCGCATTCGATTGCGTCGCCGTGGAAAAGGCGGCGGAATATGCCGCCGAGGACGCCGATGTCACGCTGCGGCTGTGGCAGGTGCTCAAGCCTCGACTCGCCTGCGAGCAGGTGACGAGCGTCTATGAAACCCTGGAGCGCCCGCTCGTCGCGGTGTTGGCGCGCATGGAGCGCCGCGGGATCTCGATCGACCGCAAGGCGCTGTCGCAGCTCTCGAACGAATTCGGCCAGAAAGCGATTGCGCTCGAGGCGGAGATCCAGAAGCTCGCCGGCGGACCGCTCAATCCCGGCAGTCCCAAGCAGCTCGGTGATTTCCTGTTCGGCAAGCTGGGTTTCCCCGGCGGAACGAAGACCAAGACCGGCGCCTGGGCGACGGGCGCGCGCACGCTCGATGACCTGGCCGAGCAAGGCCACGAGTTGCCGCGCAAGATCCTCGACTGGCGACAGGTGGCGAAGCTGCGCTCGACCTATACCGACGCATTGCCGAGCTACGTCAATCCGACGACGCACCGGGTGCACACCTGCTACTCGCTCGCTTCGACCACCACCGGCCGCCTCTCCTCTTCCGAGCCGAACCTGCAGAATATTCCGATCCGCAACGAGGAAGGCCGCAAGATCAGGCGTGCCTTCGTCGCCGCCGACGGTCACAAGCTCGCCTCTGCCGATTATTCGCAGATCGAGCTGCGTCTTCTGGCGGAGATCGCAGACATCGAGCCGCTGCGAAAAGCATTCCGGGAAAATCTCGACATTCACGCCATGACCGCCTCGGAAATGTTCGGCGTGCCGGTCAACGGCATGCCGTCGGAGGTGCGCCGGCGGGCGAAGGCGATCAATTTCGGGATCATCTATGGCATCTCGGCGTTCGGGTTGGCGAACCAGCTCGGCATCGAGCGCGAGGAAGCGGGCGCCTATATCAGGAAATATTTCGAGCGCTTTCCCGGCATCCGCGACTACATGGAGACGACAAAGGCGTTTGCCAAAAAGAACGGCTACGTGCTCACCTTGTTCGGCCGCAAGTGCCACTATCCCGACATCGTCAACTCGAACCCCTCGATCCGTGCCTTCAACGAGCGCGCCGCCATCAATGCCCGGCTGCAAGGTACCGCCGCCGACATCATCCGCCGCGCCATGGTGCGCATGGATGCGGCGCTGGCGAGCCACAAGCTTGCGGCGCAGATGCTGCTCCAGGTGCACGACGAGCTGGTGTTCGAGGTACCCGAGGGTGAAGTCGAGCGCACGCTCCCGGTGGTCAAGAAGGTGATGGAGGAGGCGCCCATGCCCGCGCTCTCGTTGTCGGTGCCGCTAAAGGTCGACGCGCGCGCCGCGCACAATTGGGAAGAGGCGCATTAGATCTTCATCGTTTGCATTCTTGGAACTCCTCGGCATCCTTCGGCGGACGTGGCGTTCGAACGCCGGCGCAGGGCAAAGTGCCATTGGACGATGATCGCCGGGGTGGACCGGCTTCCCCTCAGGGGGGGCCGCCGGCGTGGCTGCAAACGGTCAATTATCTCCCGTTCCCGGAGATGCCGGCGTGCTATCCTGAACAAAAGCTGGGTCCCGGCCAGGAGGGCGTCGGCCATGAGGCGACGGGAATTCATCACGCTGCTTGGCGGCGCGGCCGCCCCCTGGCCGCTCGCGGCACGCGCGCAGAAGCTCAAGGTCTGGCGCATCGGCATGTTGGAAACGGTCGCGCCGGAGCTCAACGCCGCCAATCTGACAGCGCTGCGCCGGGGCTTGGCGCTGCTCGGCTACGTTGAAGGACAAAACTATGTTCTGGACTACCGATCGGCCAATGGTCAGGCCGAGCGATTTCCAGGCCTGGCGGAGGACCTGGTTCGGACGCGAGTGGATCTCATCGTTACGCGCGGAACCCCGGCTGCGCGGGCGGCCAAGGCCGCCACTTCGACAATCCCGATCGTCATGGCAGCGGTTGGCGAAGCGCTCGGCGTTGTCGAGAGCCTCGCGCATCCGGGCGAGAACGTCACCGGGCTGAGCGCCTTCACGACCGAGCTGGCGGGCAAGCGCGTGGAATTCGTGCGGGAAGTGCTGCCGGGCGCGGCGCGCGTCGCGTTGCTCCACAACATGGGCAATCCGGTCACGCCGCCGCAATGGGAGCAGACGCGGATTGCGGCGCGCCAGCTTGCGATCGAGGCCGAGCTTCTGGACGTGCGCAACCGTGACGACCTCGGCCGCGCGATCGAGACGGCGATCAGCAAGCGGACCGACGCCTTGCTGGTCGGGAACGATGGTGTCACGCAGGAGAACCGATCCCTGATCGCCGACCTCGCAGCGCGCAACCGTCTGCCCACGGTGTATGGCTCCAGGGAATTTGTCGACGCCGGTGGGTTGATGAGCTATGCGGTGCCCTATCCCCTGCTCTATTTCCGCGCCGCTCTGCTCGTGGACAGGATTTTCAAAGGTGCGAAGGCGGGCGATTTGCCGGTCGAGCAGCCGACCAAATTCGAGCTTGTGATCAATCTCAAGGCGGCCAGGGCCATCGGCCTGACAATTCCGGAATCGTTTCTGACCCGGGCCGACGAAGTGATCGAATGATCGCAGGCATCCCCGCCTCCGTCGCATTTGCCCTTTTTGCGCTTGCCTGACGCGCAGACGGCGTCCCCGCGGTGGCTTGCCCGCTCAAGGTCGCGGCCTGCCGCGCACAATCGGGATGCGGGACGTGACCAAATAGAATGCACTCAGACGTGCACGTCGCCGATAGCGAGCTCTCCTTCACCTTTGTAGCGGCGAAGAGCTGCATAGAGTATCCAACAATAAAACGATGCGACCGCCACGACCACCACCCAGCCCGGCAAAGGACCGATCGCGGCGTTGCGCGCCCACTCGGGAAGCGAAAAGACGAACTCGGCCGGCGCGCCATCCGGCTTGAGCTGCGGTGACGTTATCTTGAGCAGCCAGGCCAACAGCAGGATCAGGAACATCCAACAATAATTGCGGCGCAGGCGCCGTGAAAATGCCTGTCCGCGGCTGATCAGGAACAGCGGCTTTTTGAGATCCTCGCTCAAGGCATGCCTCCAATCGCCTTTCGCCTCATCCGTGGGCGAGAAAACTTTGCGCATAGTAATTTCGCTCGAGGCGACGGACACGGGCGCGGTAGACATCGAAGAACCGGTAGCGGCGCGACTCGATCACGAGCAGCAGCAGCACCAGAACCATCGCGAAGAGCAGGACGCCGTGATGGGCGGTAGGCGTGGAAAGCGATACCGATAGCATGGCGCCAGCCACGGTGATGGCCCAGTTCGACGTGCGATCGATGCGATCACGCCACCCCGCCATGCGGGACATCTCGGCGCGGTAGTAATGCGCCAGGACCGTCGTGAACTCGGAGGAGGTGGTTGGGAATCCTGACCAGGCCGACTTTTGCAGCTGCTCCGACATGGGCTCTCACATGGGCTCTCACATCGTGATCGCACTCCGCGGTGGCGGCAGCCGTCCACTCAAAGGAAGCAATGAGACCACGCCCGAGGCAACCTCACCCTTCCTGCTTGTCACCCTTCCTGCGCTCGCAACGACAAGCTGATGCGTGTCACGACCGCATCCCACGACCGTTTCTCCTCTTGCGGATAGACGAGGTCGAAGCAGTGGATGACCCCTCTTATCCCGCTCGAGAAGTTGCACCTGCTGTAGTAGATCAGTCCTTCGCGCTCAACGGAAATCGCGAAGAAATTGCGGGTGACGCGCTCGTAGCCCAGCACTGATCGTCCCAGCCGCAGATTATTCCGCAGATAGGTCGCCGGCGTTTCCCCTGCTTCATTGTGGCGAGCGTAAACTGAGAGCAAGGCCCGCCCATCACTGCTGTTGAAACGTTGACCGATCCCTTTTTCAGGATCGCCGGCGGGAACGAAAACGCCGGCCGGATAATCGACCCTCGTTCCATATTGCGGAACCACGAAGGTGCGCCAGTCGAGCGGCGCCTGGGCGCGGTCGCGAATTTGCGCCTGCGCGCCGGAAAACATGCAAAGCTGGACGAGCACGATCTGCAGGAGGAGGGAGGATGTCACGCGCATGGGGAAACCTCGATCTTGCACGAACAACAGAGTAGCCCTCGGATCGGTTCCCGGCCACCCCCGAGCTGAGGAAGCGGGCGTCGACGACAAGCTGTTGAACCCGCGAGTAACCGGACCCATATGAACGCGATCGCAGATCGCCGGCTTGCCGCCCCCGCACGTGGAGACTCCCGGGACGTGCCACCGAGTGCCAGTCCTGCCAAACTGGGGCGCCCGCCATGAATGCAGCTCGCTTGTTTCATCCCGCTGTTGATTCCTGGTTCGACGCTTGCTTCAAGGTTCCCACCTCGGCGCAAAGCCAGGCCTGGCCTGCCATCCAGGCGGGGCGTCACGTGCTGATCGCCGCGCCGACCGGTTCGGGCAAGACGCTCGCCGCCTTTCTGGCGGCAATCGACGACCTCGTCCGGCAAGCGTTGGCAGAAGGCCTTCGGGACGAGACGCAGATCGTCTACGTCTCTCCGCTCAAGGCGTTGTCGAACGATATCAAGCGCAATCTGGAAGCACCGCTCGCCGGCATCCGCGAGCAGTTGCGAATGCAAGGTTTGGCCGACGTCGACATCCGGACCTGGGTGCGGACCGGGGACACTCCGCCGGGTGAGCGCGAACGCATGCGCCGGCGTCCGCCGCATATCGTCGTCACCACACCGGAGTCGCTTTACGTCCTGCTTGGATCGGAGTCGGGTCGCAAGATGCTCGCCTCCACCAGGACTGCGATCATCGACGAGATCCACGCTGTGGCAGCAAACAAGCGCGGGTCGCATCTGGCGCTGTCGCTCGCCCGCCTGGACGCGCTTTGCGGCGATCGTCTGCAGCGCGTGGGCCTCTCCGCGACGCAGAAGCCGATCGAAACGGTTGCGCGTTTTCTTGTCGGCATGGGCACAGATGGGAGGTCGCCTCGCCCATGCACGGTCATCGACACCGGCCACCGCCGGCAGCGCGAAATCGCCCTCGAGGTTCCCGACTCGCCGCTGGAAGCCGTGATGTCCGGCGAGGTCTGGGAGCAGCTCTATCGGCGGCTGGCGGAGCTCGTCGAGGCGCACCGCACCACGTTGATATTCGTCAATACCCGCCGGCTGGCCGAACGGGTGACCGGCAAGCTGTCAGCGCTGCTGGGCGAGGACCACGTGACTGCCCATCACGGCAGCCTCGCGAAGGAACAGCGGCTGGCTGCCGAGCAACGGCTCAAATCCGGCGCGCTCAAGGCGCTGGTGGCAACCGCCTCGCTCGAGCTCGGCATCGACATCGGCGAGGTCGATCTCGTATGCCAGCTCGGCTCGCCGCGCGCCATCGCGACCTTTCTGCAACGGGTCGGACGCTCCGGCCACGCCGTCGACGGCGTTCCCAAGGGCCGGCTGTTTCCGCTCTCGCGCGACGAGCTGGTCGAGTGCAGTGCCCTCCTCGACAGCGTAAACCGTGGCGAGCTGGACCGGCTGGCGATCGTGCAACAGCCGCTCGATGTGCTCGCCCAGCAGATCGTTGCCGAGGTGGCGGCGCGGGAATGGGATGAGGATGCGCTGTTTGCAGCGATACGACGCGCTTGGCCTTACCGTGCGCTCGCACGGGAGAATTTCAGCGCTCTGGTGACCATGCTGGCCGACGGCTTCACCACCCGTCGGGGCCGGCGCGGCGCGCTCATTCACTACGATGCGGTCAATCATGTCCTGCGCGGCAGACGCGGCGCCCGGCTGACCGCACTGACGAGCGGCGGCACGATCCCGGACAATGCCGACTATCAAGTGCTGCTCGAGCCGGAGAACCATTTCATCGGCACCGTGAACGAGGATTTCGCCGTCGAGAGCCTGGCCGGCGACGTCTTCCAGCTCGGCAACAAGAGCTATCGCATCCGGCGTGTCGAACGCGGCGTCGTGCGGGTCGAGGATGCGCATGGCATGGCGCCCACCATCCCGTTCTGGCTCGGCGAGGCGCCGAGCCGCAGCGACGAGCTGTCGGAGTCGGTCTCCCGCCTGCGCAGTGACATCGCTGCGCGACTGCGCCTCGACCCGAGCGGGAACGGCGCCTTGCGCTGGTTGACGGGCGAGATCGGCATCGCCGAACCGGCCGCGCAGCAGCTGGTCGAATACCTGAGCTCGGCGCATGCGGCGCTGGGCTGCCTGCCGACGCACGAAACCATCGTGCTGGAGCGCTTCTTCGATGAAGTCGGCGGCATGCAGCTCGTCATCCATTCGCCCCATGGCGGCCGGATCAACCGCGCCTGGGGCCTGGCGCTGCGCAAGCGCTTTTGCCGCAAGTTCAATTTCGAGCTGCAAGCTGCGGCGACCGAGGACAACATCGTGCTCTCGCTCACCACCGCGCACAGCTTCGAGCTCGCCGAGGTGGCGCGCTATCTGCATTCCGCAACGATCCGGCCCCTGCTGATCCAGGCGCTGCTCGATGCGCCGATGTTCACCACCCGATGGCGCTGGGTGGCGGCCGTGGCATTGGCGGTGCCGCGTTTCCGCGGCGGCAAGAAGGTGGCGCCGCAACTCGCGCGCATGGGCGCGGAAGATCTGATCGGGGCGGTGTTTCCCGACCAGATTGCCTGCGCCGAGAACCTCGTCGGCGAGCGCGAGGTGCCCGACCATCCGCTGGTCCGCCAGACCATCTCCGACTGCCTGAACGAGGCGATGGACATCGCCGGTCTGCAACGCCTCCTGAGAGCAATCGAATCCGGCGACATCCGTGTCGTCGCCTGCGATCTCACGCAGCCTTCCCCGCTCGCGCTCGAAGTCTTGTCGGCGCGACCCTATGCCTATCTCGATGACGCTCCGCTCGAGGAGCGGCGGACCCAGGCGGTGATGGCCCGCCGGTGGCTTGCGCCGGAGGCGGCAGCCGATATCGGCCGCCTCGACCCCGAGGCGATTGCCCGCGTGCAGGCGGAAGCCTGGCCCGAGGCTGCAAATGCCGACGAATTGCACGACGCCCTGGAGTGGCTCGGTTTCCTCGGCGCGCACGAAGCGCAGGCCAGTCCCGGTTGGGATGGCTGGTTGTCGGACCTCGCGCGGCAGAGGAGGGTAGCGCTGCTGCATGCACCGCAAGCCACGCTGTGGATCGCCGCCGAGCGCTTGCCCCAGTTCCAGGCGCTCTGGCCTGGCGCGAAGCACGACCCGGCGATCACGGCGCCTGCCGCCCAAGCCGCGCGGGAGTGGTCCCATGATGACGCCCTGGTCGACATCCTGCGCGGCCGGCTGGAGGGGCACGGGCCGCTGGCGCGCGAGGCGCTTGCGTCATCGCTCGGACTTGCGCCGACCGAGATCACGGCTTCTCTGGCGGCGCTCGAAGCCGAAGGCTTTGCGTTGCGCGGGCGCTTTACGCCGGCAGCGGTTGCGGAGGAATGGTGCGAGCGCCGGCTGCTCGCGCGGATTCACCATTATACGGTCAAGCGCCTGCGCGCCGAGATCGAGCCGGTCGCGGCGCGCGACTTCCTGCGCTTCCTGCCGGTCTGGCAGCGGGTCACGGCAGACGCGCGGATGGAAGGGCCCGACGCGCTCGATGCCATTGTCGCTCAGCTCGAAGGCTTCGAGGCGCCGGCCGGCGCCTGGGAGAGCGAAATCCTGCCCGTGCGTCTCGCGGAATACGAGCCGTTCTGGCTCGATGACCGCTGCCTCGCCGGCCACGTCGCATGGGCGAGGCTGCGGCCGCGCAACGCGCGGGGGAACGGCACCGAAGGCCGAGCGGCACCGGTGCGGACCACTCCCATCACGCTGCTCGCGCGCCGCCATGCGCCGCTCTGGGCGTCACTGTCCACCAAGACGGATGCGGTGCATCCGGGTGCGCGAGCGCAAGCCGTGGCAGACTACATTCGCCAGCACGGAGCATCGTTTTTCGACGAATTGGTGCAGGGAACCGGGCAGCTGCAGTCCCATGTCGAGGAGGCCCTCGCCGAGCTGGTCGCGCTGGGGCTTGTCAGCTCCGACAGCTTCGCAGGGCTGCGCGCCTTGCTCGTGCCGTCGGCCGAGCGCAGGCCCGTCGCCGGCGGACGACGGCGGCGACGCACCGTGAAATTCGGAATGGAGGAAGCGGGTCGGTGGGCACTCGCTCGTCGTGCGCAGCCGGCGCGGTCCGCATCGGGCACAGTTGAATCGGAGGCCGCCGAGCACGTGGCGCGCACGCTGCTGCGCCGCTACGGCGTCGTATTCTGGCGGCTGCTTGAACGAGAGGCCGATTGGCTGCCGCCCTGGCGGGATCTGCTGCGCGTCTACCGCAAGCTCGAGAGTCGAGGGGAAATTCGCGGCGGCCGTTTCGTCGCGGGCTTCTCAGGCGAGCAGTTCGCGCTGCCCGACGCGATCGTCACGTTGCGCGAGATTCGGCGCGAGCAGGCGTCCGGCGAATGGATTTCCGTGTCGGGCGCCGACCCGCTCAACCTCGTCGGAATTCTCACGCCCGGGCCGCGGCTGGCGGCGCTGACCGGCAACCGCCTGCTCTATCGGGACGGCCTTGCGGTCGCATTGCTCGCAGCCGGCGAGGTGCAATTCCTGCAAGAGCTGGATGCCGCCACCGGGTGGGAAGCCCGCAAAGCCTTGCTGCGCGTTGCCCGCCCGACGCCGTCGATCCCTCCCGGCACCAATGTTGCCGCTGTCGTTCCCCATGCGAACGGCCGCACGGACGGACATCCTGCGCCGGCTGCAGCGCCGGCCGTGAAAATCACCGTCGCCGGCTCATCACGAAGATGAGACGTCGGCGGTCCGGCGAGCGCCACGGGCGCTGCTTGGTCAATGTGCGAGCGCCGCCCGGTCCCGACTGGCTTTGTGATCGCCGGCAGCGGCATACTGACGGCTGTGATCCATCGACTTCATCATTTCTCTGACGGGCTCCGGCAGTTGTCCTGCAGCCAGCTTGCCGGGCGGGCTTTCAAGACGGCCGACCACGGCGAGGCGGCTGACTTCGCCCTTGAGGAAGGCGTCCAGGAACTCGGGATAATTGCGGAAGGCCACGCATCCATTCGACTGCCCGTTACCCCCCAGCATGTAGGAGTGGGCGAGGATGCCGTCGCGACCATGCATCCTGCCGTCGTCGACCGGGTTGAGGCGGATTGCGCGAACCCCGTGAAATTTTCGCTCGCGCAAAGCAAGATTGTAGATATTCGGCGGCGTCGACCCCCGCATCCTAAGGTGCACATGGCGTGGGTTGTCCATGCGGTCTCCAAGGCCGGAATGGGCCTCGAGCCGGCGGCCGTTCGGCAGATAGACGGTATGCGCCGTGATGTCGTAGATCGCGGTGCGGCCGTCGTCACCCGGCAGCGGGACCTCTTTGCGCGCTTGCCCTGCGGAAAGGTGCGCGACAACGATCGGTTTCGGCATAGCGGCTCGCGGGTTCTGGACATCCCGATCCGACGGCGATCGCAAGCCAATGGAAAGAACCGGGGTGGCCGAGCTAAACCTCTCGTCGAAGGACGCCGGACAATCATCGGCCGAGGTGTCGCGATTGTCGAATGACGGGGCACGACCGAAGGCGGCAAACCGCTCGTCTAACGATGCGTTCCCGCACGGCAAGACGGACGTGTCCGTCAGCACCTGGAAGCGATTGACAGGGGGACCGGCTCCGACCTGCGGCGCCACACTCGCCAGCTGCAGGCGACCGACCGCAGGCCCCGACCCAAGCGGCGTTCGGAACCTGAAAATATCCGGGTGGATGGTCCCAAAAACAGAAATACCCGAATCAGGCGATCCGACATCTGCCGGACCTGCCTGCGTCGCTGACGATGCGAGGACGAACGTCAACAACATCGCGGCGATTCCAAACGGAACCGCGCGGACCCCCAATTGAAGCAATGCGCCCCCACTCGTTACCCCACGTCGCCTCTGGCGCACCGTCCAACAGCAACGCACGTCCCCCGACGTGTGCTGAAGGAAGGAAACATGCTATTGCGGCATAAATGGTTCGGCGTAACGAGCCACGACGCAATCGTCGCCAAGGTTAAGCACCCGTTAAGCTCGAGTCTCGTCGTTAACTGGCAAGATGCAGAAACCGGCGGCGCGAAGTTTTCATTGCCGCGCTACGCCTGGAAGAATTGGATGAAGCGCTCGTGCACGTGATCGGGCATTTCCTCCGGGATGTAGTGACCGCAGGGCATGGCGTCGGTGTCCACGACGTTGCTGGCATATTTGCGCCAGACCTCCGCGAACTCGCGCGTTCGTTCCGGCGGCTGCCCGCGCGCACCCCACAAGATGAGTGCCGGCATCGCGATCTGGCGATCCTTGTCGGCTGAATCGATCTCGAAGTCGCAGGTCGGCGACGCGCGGAAATCCCGGCATGAACCGGTGATCGTCTTCAACGTGTAGCACCTGATATATTCATCGAGCGCTACCTGGCTCAGAAAACCGAGCCCGGTGCCGCCGCGGATCACCATGCGGCTCTTGATGAAGAACTCCGCCGGCACGGCGCTGATGAGACGTTCCGGAAACGGCTCCGGTTGCGCCATGAAAGACCAGTGCCAGGAGCCGATCGCCCAGTTCTTCGTCGTGTTCGTCCAGACATGATAGGTCGGTACGATGTCCATCAGGCAGATCTTGATGACCCGATCGGCATGATCGAGGCACATGCGGTGCGCCGTGCGGGCTCCGCGATCGTGGCCGGCAACAAAATAACGGGTGTACCCGAGTTGCTCCATGACCTCCACCATGTCCTGGGCCATGGCGCGGAAGCTGTAGTTGATATTGTTGGGACCTGCTTCCGGCAGCGAGCTGTCGCCATAACCGCGCAAATCCGGCAGGACGACGTGGTAGCGTTGTGCAAGCCGCGCTGCGACCTTGTACCAGCAGACATGGTTTTGCGGGTTGCCGTGCAGGAGGAGCAACGGCGGGCCTGAGCCGCCATGACGCAAACGGATGACGGCACCGCTGGTGCGCATATCGAGATGATGGAAGCCCGGGAACAGAGCGGCCACCTGGGGGCTGCCCCAACGCGTGGGATCGCGCGCGTAGTCCGCCGATGAGGCTACCGCCGCGACCGTCTGCGGTTGCGCGCGCGCCGCCGAGCCGATGGAGGCACCCGACACCGCGGCGCCCGCGGCCATGGCCGTGCACAAGGTGCGACGATCCGGACCGGATTGCCCCGCATGCTCGGATGCCGACTGATCCGCCATGTCGTCCTCCCAGGGCTATCGCCATATCGAAGGATATTGAATCACGCCGGGACGTCATGCAATCCATTGCGGTCCGATGCAAGCTGCGGCCGCTCGGGCCGTCGTGCTCGGTGAATGCCGGGCGGGCGCGACAAAGACATGTCGCAGCGATGAGGTCGGATGATTGCAATGGCCGCCAAGGGCAATGAACGCGTATTGATCGCCGGGGGCGGCCCGGTCGGATTGATTGCCGCATTGAGCCTGGCGCGCCGCCGCGTTCCGGTGACCATATTCGAAGCGCATGACCATCTGCCCGACGATCCGCGCGCCGCCACGACCCACCCGGCGACGCTCGATCTGCTGGCCCCGCTCGGCCTCATTGCGCCGGTCAGGGAGCAAGGCCTGGTCGCGCCCATCTTCCAGTTCTGGGACCACGTCAGCGGCGCCAGGATTGCCGAATTCGACCATGCCGTTCTGGCCGACGAGACCGCGCATCCCTACGTGGTGCAGTGCGAGCAGTTCAAGCTGACGCGGATCGTGAAGGAAATACTCGACGGCGAGCCTGCGGCCGAGATGCATTTCGGCGCACGGGTCGAGGCGGTCGAGCACGACGCCGACTCGGTCGCGGCAGAAGTCTTCTTTCCGGACGGGCGGCGTGTCTTCCGCGGCTCGTATTTGATCGGCGCCGATGGCGGCCGCAGCACGGTGCGCAAATCGGCGCAGATCGCCTTTCCCGGCTACACCTGGGAGGAGCGGTTCGTGGTGCTTACGACCACGTTCGATTTCGAGCGGGCGGCCGGGTTTTCGTTCCGATCCTACTTTGCCGATCCCGATGAGTGGTGCAATTGCTTCAAGGTCAAGGGCTACGACGGCAAAGGCCTGTGGCGCACGGTTTTTCCAGCCAATTCCACGGCGAGCGAAGCGGAGATCGTGGACGATGCAACATCACAGGCCCGGATGCAGCAATTCTATCGACGCGAGGAGCCCTACGATATCGTTCACCGCAACGTCTATACCGTGCATCAGCGGGTCGCCGAGACCTACCGCAAGGGTCGCATCCTGCTCGCCGGAGATGCCGCGCATGTGAATAATCCGATCGGAGGCATGGGCCTCAACGGCGGCATTCAGGACGCTGTCAATCTTGCCGAGAAGCTCGCGGATGTCTTTCACGGCCGCGCCAGCGAACGCCTGCTCGACCTTTACGATCTCCAGCGCAGAACGATTGCAACCCAATTCGTGCAAGAGCAGAGCGTTGCGAACAAGAGCCGTCTGGAGGCACGCAACCCGCAAGAGCGGGCGCACTTCTTCCGCGAGCTGCAGGCGACGGCGGCAGACCCGGCGCGGGCCAAGCAGTTCCTCCTGCGGACATCGATGATTGCATCGCAAAGGCGCGCCGCGGAAATGAGACTGCCGGACTGAGCATGCGGGAGACAAATCCTTTCTCGCCCTGCCCGTCCCCGATGGCAGCGCGCGCGCACACGCGCTTTCCCTGCAAGGCGATGCCGGCGCAGGATCTGGCATCAGCGCGGCGGGTCCACCGGACGGCGTCGTCGTCGCTGTCAATGACCCGGCATGTGCATGCGGGGCATGTCATGGCCGGGCGCCGCACCCATCGCACGCACGTCATATTCGACCTTGATCGTGCCCGCCTTCTCGAACACGAGCGTCGCGGTGATGTGCTCACCCGCTGTCAGCGGCTTCTTCAGGCCGACGAACATGACGTGGAATGAGCCGGGCTTGAGCTCGATGGTCTCCCCCGGCTTGATCTCGAGCCCTCCCTTGACCGGACGCATCTTCGCCACGCCGTTGTCCATCGACATCTCGTGAACTTCGAAAGTCGGTGCGATATCCGAGGAGCCGCTGATCAGCCGATCGGCGGTAGTGCCTTTATTGGTGACCTTCATGTAGCCGGCGGCGACGCTCGCTCCTTTCGGGGTCGCGCGCGACCACGGATCGGCGATAGCGATGGCACCCACCTTGTAGTCGCGGGCCTGCGCGCTCGTGAGCGCAAGGCCGATGAGGCCGGCGATGAAACAAGCGATTGACCGCATGGGTTGATTTCCTCATGGAGTGTTCGAAGCATATTACTGCCGCGTGCCCTCGACCGTCCACGGCCCTGCGGTCTGCGTGATGCGCTCGCAGGCCATGGTCGGGCGCCGTCGGGTTTGGGAAACCTTTCGGCAGTTTCGATCGTTCTCATGAATCGATCCCTGATTGGAGCCGACCTGCCATGAATAGGCAAACCCGTTTTCATATCGGCTACTGGGTGGCCGCGGTGCTCGGCATGCTGCTGCTGCAGTATTTCTATGTCACTGCCCAGAAGGTGGCGCCGATCCCGTATAGCCAGTTTCAGCAACTGCTGCGCGACGGCAAGATTGCCGAGATCGGCGTCTCCGACCGCTACATCCAGGGCAAGCTCAAGGAGCCGCTTGCCGAACGGCAAAAGCCAGTTCGTGACCACGCGGGTCGATCCGCAGTTTGCCGACGAGCTGCAGAAATACGGCGTCACCTATACCGGTCAGATGGAAAGCACGCTCATCCGCGATCTGCTCTCGTGGGTCATTCCGGTCGCGCTCTTCTTCGCTCTGTGGACCTTCATCGCGCGGCGCATGAGCAGGGGCTGGGCGGCGGGTTGATGTCGATCGGCAAGAGCAAGGCGAAGATCTACGTCGAATCCGATACCGGGGTGCGTTTCGACGACGTGGCCGGCGTCGACGAGGCGAAGGAGGAGCTGCAGCGAGATCGTCGACTTCCTCAAGAACCCCGCGCAGTATGGCCGCCTGGGCGGGCGCATGCCGAAAGGCGTGCTGCTGGTCGGACCGCCCGGCACCGGCAAGACGCTGCTGGCGAAGGCGGTGGCGGGCGAGGCGAAGGTGCCGTTCTTCTCGATCTCCGGCTCCGAGTTCGTCGAGATGTTCGTCGGCGTCGGCGCCGCGCGCGTGCGCGACCTGTTCGAGCAGGCGAGAGCAAAGGCGCCGGCCATCATCTTCATCGACGAGCTCGACGCGCTCGGCCGCGCGCGCGGCATCGGGCCCTATGCGGGCGGGCACGACGAGAAGGAGCAGACGCTCAATCAGCTCCTGGTCGAGATGGACGGCTTCGATTCCAGGACCGGCCTGGTGATTCTGGCGGCGACCAACCGGCCCGGAGATTCTCGATCCGGCGCTGCTGCGCGCCGGCCGCTTCGATCGCCAGGTCCTGGTCGACCGGCCGGACAAGAAGGGACGCGCCGACATCCTGCGCGTGCATCTCAAGAAGGCGAAGCTCGCAGCCGACGTCGATCCGGAGAAGGTCGCAGCGCTCACCCCCGGCTTCACCGGCGCCGACCTCGCCAATCTCGTCAACGAGGCGGCGCTGCTCGCGACCCGCCGCGGCGCCGACCACGTCACCATGGCCGATTTCACCAATGCGGTCGAACGCATCGTGGCGGGTCTCGAGAAACGCAATCGGCTGCTCAATCCGAAGGAACGCGAGATCGTCGCCTATCACGAGATGGGCCACGCGCTGGTCGCGCTCTCGCTGCCCGGCAGCGATCCCGTTCACAAGGTCTCGATCATCCCGCGCGGCGTCGGCGCGCTCGGCTATACCATCCAGCGCCCGACCGAGGACCGCTTTCTGATGACGCGCGAGGAGCTGGAGAGCAAGATGGCGGTTCTGCTCGGCGGTCGCGCCGCCGAGCTCACGGTGTTCGGCCATCTCTCGACCGGAGCGGCCGACGACCTGCGAAGGGTCACCGACATCGCGCGCTCGATGGTGACGCGCTACGGCATGTCGGAGCAACTGGGCAGCGTCGCCTATGATCGCGATCCGCGCACCTATCCTGACCGGACCGGGTCTGCCTTCTGCCCCCGCGCGAGCAGGATTACGCCGAGGAGACGGCTGCCGCCATCGACAAGGAGGTTCGCGCCATCGTGCAAGGTGCGATGGACCGCGCCCTCGCCATTCTGCGCGAGCGGCGCGAGCTGCTCGAGCGCAGCGCCCGCCGGCTGCTCGAAAAGGAAACCCTGGACGAAAAAGAGCTCGCCGATCTCGTCGGGCCGCCGGCGGGTCCGGCCGCCAGAGTTGCCGCGGAATAGCGCAATCAGTCGAGCTTCAATCCCATTGCCCGCACGATCGGCGTCCAGCGCAGAAGCTCCGCCTCGACATAGCCCCGATACTGCTCGGGATTGAGATCGGGCTGCGGCTCGAAGGTTCCGGCAATCAACATCTGCCGGTAGGCCGGCTCGGCCAGTGCGTTGCGGTTAGCCTGGGAAATCTGCTCGATGATCGGCTTGGGCGTGCCGGCCGGCACATAGATGCCGATGAAATTCGGCGCGACGAGGTCGGACATACCCTGCTCGACGGCGGTCGGAAGCTCGGGCGCTGCGGCCAGGCGCGTTCCATGCGTCACCGCCAGCACGCGCAGCTTGCCGGCACGATGGAGCTCGAGCACATGATTGGTCATCGCCGGAACGATCATGGGGATTTGTCCGGCGAGAATGTCCGCGATGGCCGGCCCCGCACCGCGATAGGGCACGTGGACGAGCTCGCCAATCCCCGTGCGCAGCTTGAGCAATTCGCCGGTGAGATGATTGAGCGAGCCGTGGCCGGCGGTCCCATAGGACAACTTGCCGGGATTGGCCTTGGCATAGGCAATCAGCTCGGCCAGATTGTGCGCCGGCACGGACGGATGCACCGCGATGGCGAAGGCCGTGATCGCCACCCCCGAGACCGGCTCCAGGTCCTTGAGCGGATCGTAGAGCGGCCGGCTCTTGAGCAGCGCCTCGGTGATGTGGGTGGTCGCGCCGCCGAGCAGAATAGTGTAGCCGTCGGGACGCGCGCGGACAGCCTGTGCCGCGCCGACCGAGCTGCCGCCGCCGCCGATGTTCTCAACCACCACCGTGCCGAGCAGCGTTTTCATCTTCTCCGCCCATGGCCGGCCGACGGTGTCGAACGCGCCCCCCGGAGGAAACGGAACGACGAGCCGCACCGGACGCTCGGGATATGTCGATTGGGCGAAGAGAAGATGCGGTGTCAGCGCCGGAATGACCGCCGCGCCGCCGATCATCGATGCGAGCTCGCGCCGGTTCATGTCGCCCCTCCTTCGAACACCGACGTCGTGACGATGCGCGGCCTGCAAGGTGCACAGACACGATCATGCGTCACAAGGCGATCATGCGCCACCCTTATTGCGGTCCATGCATGCTGACCACGCGGCGCCCACTCCATCACGTGCTGCGGCCGGCCATCCTTCCCGCCGTTGCGGTCTTCCTGCTCGCACCGCAGCGCGCATTGGCCGCTCCCGTCCTCGACGGCGCGGCGTTGCGCTGGCCTTGGGCCATCCCCTTCATCGGCATCCTCCTGACCATCGCAACCGGGCCGCTCCTGTTCCCGAAGGTCTGGCACAACCATTACGGCAAGCTCGCCTTCATCTGGAGCACGTTCACCGTGGCGCCTCTCGCCGCCCTGTACGGCGTGCCGACCGCCGTTGCGGCATTCGTGCACACCATGCTGGCGGAATTCCTCAGCTTCATCGTGCTCCTGTTCACGCTTTACGTGGTCGCCGGCGGCATCCTGGTGACCGGCAACCTGCGCGGCACACCGCTCGTCAACATGGCGATCCTTGCGCTCGGGACCTCGATCGCGAGCGTGGTCGGCACCACCGGTGCCGCCATGATCCTCATTCGTCCGCTCATCCGCGCCAATGCGACACGCCTCCACAACGTGCACGTCGTCGTCTTTTTCATCTTCCTCGTCGGCAATATCGGAGGGGCGCTCTCCCCGCTCGGCGATCCGCCGCTCTTCGTCGGTTTCCTGCGCGGCGTCGACTTCTTCTGGACGGCCACGCATCTTTGGCGGCAGACCGCATTGGTCGGCGGCCTCGTGCTTGCGGCCTTCGTTGCGCTCGACCTCTGGTATTACCGCCAGGACCGCCTGATCACGACCGTCGGCGAAAACGTGCCGCCGATCGATCTCAGGGTGCGCGGCAGCATCAACCTCGTGCTCATTGCCGGCGTGGTCGCCGCGATCCTCGCGTCGGCAACCTGGAAGCCCGGCATGCGCTTCGACGTCTATGGCACGGTTCTCGACCTGCAGAACGTGGTGCGCGACGTGGTGCTGTTGCTCATTGCGCTCCTTTCGCTCTTGCTCACGCCGAACGAGCATCGGGAGGCGAACGGCTTCACCTGGGGACCGATCGCGGAAGTCGCCATTCTGTTTGCCGGCATCTTCACCTGCATCATTCCGGTGCATCGCCATGCTCGAGGCCGGCAAGGCGGGCGCCTTCTCGTGGCTGCTCGCCGCGGTCACCGCGCAGGACGGAAGCCCGCACGAGATTGCCTATTTCTGGCTGACCGGGATCCTCTCGGCCCTGCTCGACAACGCGCCGACCTATCTGGTGTTCTTCGAGCTGGCGGGCGGCGAGGCGCGCGATCTCATGGGTCCGCTTGCTGCGACGCTCGCGGCGATCTCTCTCGGCGCGGTCTTCATGGGCGCCCTGACCTATCTGGGCAATGCGCCGAACTTGATGATCTACGCCATCGCCGTGGAGCGCGGCGTAAAAATGCCGAGCTTCTTCGGCTACATGGCCTGGTCGGGCATCGTCATGCTGCCGGTCCTGGCGCTCCTTACTTTGCTTTTCGTCGCGCGGCCTTGGTAGCGGAACGCCTGCCGCGCGCAGGGCGTGCCGCCTGCTTGCGCGCGGCTGCCGGCAGCACCGCGACTGCCTCGATCTCAAGCATGGCAACTCACAACATGTTCAACCCGTCGTAGTGGGCGCGGCATGCCTCGCGCCGTACCAATGTCCGAACCTGGCGAAGACGCGCAGATCAGCTCTCCGTCGAGGGGTAGGTCAAAGGCGCACGGCCACAACGCTGCCCCAAGCAGCCACGCCTCTTCAGGTTTTCGAAGCTCTGCACCGCCTGCCGGCGGAAGTCGCTGCCGACTTGCCGTGCGGTCACCCGAGCTGGCCGGCATGTAGACGAGCGTGCCGGCGCGGTCGCCTCGACCACGTGCGTATAGCCGGGCGGCTTCGCAGCGCGTCGGATTGAGAACGGATCTGGCTCACGGCGTCATCCTCCTGTCGGTCACTCGGCAATCATCCGCGCCGTGCCGACAAGTCCAGGTCAGCGGATTCGGCGCTGCGGCGCGCCTGTCGTCTTGACAGCTGGCCATGGCGCTTACCTGAGCCTCGCTCGCGCTAGAGGGAAACGCATGCCCGGCCAGCATTTCATGCCGCATCTCTTCTTCGGTCTCGATCCGCTGGTGGTGTCCACCCTCATTCTGGTGCGTCACCTACGCCACCATCATCTGGGACAAGCTCAACCGCGCGATCGTCGCTCTGCTCGGCGCGTCGGTCATGATCGTCATCGGCGCGCTTGACCAGAACGAGGCGCTCAAGGGGATCGACTGGAACACCATTGGTCTCCTCACCGGCATGATGATCCTGGTGTCGATCTCGCGGCGCTCCGGCATGTTCCAATACCTTGCGATCTGGTCGGCGCAGAAGGCCAAGGCGCATCCCGCCGGAATCCTGCTGTTGCTGCAGATCACCACCGCCGTGGTGTCCGCGCTGCTCGACAACGTGACCACGGTGCTGCTGATCGTGCCGGTGACGCTCGCGATCACCAAGGAGCTCGATGTGCCGCCCTACCCGTTCCTGTTCGCCGAGGTGTTCGCCTCCAACATCGGCGGCACCGCCACCCTGATCGGCGACCCTCCCAACATCATGATCGGCTCGCTCGTCGGGCTCGACTTCAATGCCTTCGTCATCCACCTGACGCCGGTCGTCATCGTGATCATGGCGGTGCAGGCGCTGATGATCCATGTTCTTTGGGGAAAGTCGCTCAAGTCGACGCCGGCGCGCAAGGCGCTGGTCATGGGAATGAGCGCGAGATCGGCCATCCTCGACTGGACGCTGCTCGCGCAGTCGCTGTGCGTGCTCACCATCGTCATCGTCGCCTTCGTGCTGGCGCGGCCGCTGCATCTCGAGCCGGCGACCATCGCGCTTGCCGGCGCAGCGGTGCTGATGTTCCTCGACAACTGGCAGCATCACAACGAGAAGCAGTCGGAGAACGTCCACAGGACCTTCAGCGACGTCGAATGGATCACGATTTTTTTCTTCATCGGGCTTTTCATCGTGGTGCGTGGCGTCGAGGTCGGAGGGCTGTTGCAGCTTGTCGGCAACAAGCTGGTCGAGGTCACCGGCGGCCAGTTGGCGAGCGCCGGCTACGCCATCCTGTGGTCTTCGGCCTATCTGTCGGCGATCATCGACAACATCCCGTTCGTCGCCACCATGATCCCGCTGATCAAGAGCATGGCGCCGGCGTTCGGCGGCGCCGACAAGATCGAGCCGCTGTGGTGGTGTCTGTCGCTGGGGGCGTGCCTGGGCGGCAACGGCACCCTGATCGGCGCTTCCGCGAATTTGACGGTGGCCGGGATTTCCGAGCGCAATGGCGTTCCCTTCCGTTTCATCGACCTATGCGCTTTATGGGATTCCCATGATGACCGTTTCGATCGCCATCTGCCATGTCTACGTGTGGTGGCGATATTTCTGAGCGGGATCAGGGAATCAGGGGTCAGGGATCAGGCAGTCAGGAATTCAGGAATCAGGAATCAGGAATGCAGGAATGCAGGCATCTGCCGTTAACTTCTGATGCCTAAACTCCTGATGCCTGACGCCTGACGCCTGACTCCTGGCGACCAGAGGGACATATTTCCGCCCGGCCGCGCAGGTATGGGAAGGCGCACGCCTGGGGAATTTTGGCGTGCGTCTTGGGGGAGCTTTTCGCCTTGGTTATTCGTCGCCAGACGGCCTTGAGCTGCGGCATCAGATTCATCATCCTTACCGGCATTGCTGCAATGGCGCTCACGGCCTCGGCCGGATCGGCGTCCGCGCAGAACATCTTCGAGGCACTGTTCGGACGCCTCTGGAATCCCGGCGCGAGCGCCTATGCCGATCCGATCCGTTCCCAGGGCGCAACCCCGAAGCGTCGCGCGAGAGCGGCGGCGTAGCTTATTGCGTGCGGCTGTGCGACGGACGTTATTTCCCGATTCAACGCCACGGCGGCGCCAGCGCGGCCCAGACCTGCAGCTCGTTCTGCCCGGCGAGCGCGACCAAGATCTACAACGGCAGCAGCATCGACCACGCGACGGCGCCCGACGGCAAGCGCTACGCCGAGCTCGCCACTGCGTTCGTCTACCGCGACAAGATCGTAGCTGACTGCACCTGCAACGGGCGGGACGCGTTCGGGCTGGTCAACACGCCGGTTGCCGACGATCCGACCTTGCGCCCCGGCGACATCGTCGCGACCAATGGTGGTCTCCTGGCATATAACGGCGCGGCAAAAGCGCCGACCTTCACGCCCATCGGGGACTATGCCGGATTATCGGCGGACGTGCGGCGCCAGCTCACCGAAACCAGGATTGCGCCCGCGACCGAGAGGCCTGCCGCTCCGCCGCCGCCCGTGCGGCAAGCGGAGGCACCGCCGGCCCGCACCGGCAAGAACAAGCGGGCTCAGGCCGACAGATAGCCCGGCATCTGCGCTGCGAGCGAGAGCGCGCAGGTGAGCCCCGGCGATTCGATCCCGAACAGGTGCACCATTCCGGGCAGGGCGTGCTGCTGCGGGCCCTCGATCATGAAATCGGCCGCCGGCTCGCCGGCCGCCGTCAGCTTCGGGACGGATGCCGGCATAGTCCGGCGCCAGCGAGTTGTCCGGCAACGCCGGCCAATAGTCGCGGATGCGGGCGTAGAACGCCGCCGCCCGCGCCGCATCGACATCGTAGCTCTCGGCGTCGATCCACTCCACATCGGGCCCGAAGCGCATGCGACCGGCGAGATCGAGGGTCACATGCACGCCGAGACCGCCGGGGACGGGGACCGGATAGATGAGCCGCGAGAATGCGGGCCGGCCGGCGAAGCCGAAATAATTCCCCTTGGCGAGGACGAGCCGCGGGATGCGCTCGGGCGGATAGTCCTGCGTGGCGCGCGCCAGGCGTTGCGCTCCAGCCCGGCGCAATTGACGACGGCATCGACGACGATCGACGCCGCATCGCTGCCGCCGAAGAACGCCTCCCAGCCGCCGGGCTGCCGCGCCAGGCGAACGATCGGGGTGTTGAGCGCGACCACGCCGCCGTGATCCTCGAGATCCCCGCGCAGCGCCAGCATGAAGCGGTGACTGTCGATGATGCCGGTTTCCGGCGAGCTCATGGCCGCGACACAGGCAAGCTGCGGCTCCAGCCGCCTGGCGGCTGCGGCATCGATGATCTCGACCCCTTCCACGCCATTGATCCGCGACTGCTCGAGGAGAGGTTCGAGCCTGGTCAGCTCGCCCGCGTTGGTGGCAACGACGAGCTTGCCGCATTTGCGATGCGGCACGCCGTGGGAGGCGCAGAACTCGTAGAGCATCCGGCGGCCGCGCGGACAGTGGGAGGCGCGCAGCGAGCCGGTGGGATAGTAGAGCCCGGCATGGATGACCTCGCTGTTGCGCGAGGATACCCGGTGCCGATGGCGCTCGCCGCTTCCGCGACGATCACCTCGTGGCCGGCCATGGCCAATGCGCGCGCCGACGCAAGGCCGACGATCCCTGCCCCGACCACGAGCACCTGCATTGCCGCCTGCCCGCCTCAACGTCTCGACCGGCAGCCCGGCGTAGTTCTCGGCGAGCGAGCGCGCCGCCGCCTGCGAGCTCGTCACGTAGTCGAGCTCGGCGAGCTGGCGCTTGCGGTCGAAGGCGTTGTGGCTGGGATCGAGGTGAAACAGCTGCGTCATCCACCAGGAGAAGCGCTGCGCCTTCCAGACGCGCCGCAGACAGGTTGCCGAGTAGCGCTCGAGCAGCGCGTCCGCGCCGGACCGGTAGAACTCGGCGATCCCGCGCGAGAGCACCACCACGTCGGCGAGCGCGAGATTCATGCCCTTGGCACCGGTCGGCGGCTGGATATGGGCGGAATCGCCGGCGAGAAACAAGCGCCCGTACTGCATCGGCTCCACCACGAAGCTGCGCATGGGGGTGATGCCTTTTTGCAGCAGCGTCGCCCTCTGCCAGCGCGCGCGTTCCGCCGAGCCGCGCGTGCAGCTCCTGCCAGATGCGCGCGTCCGGCCAGTTCTCGATGTCGTCATCGGGCGCGCACTGCAGATAAAGCCGCGCCAGGACCGGCGAGCGCATGGTGTAAAGCGCAAACCCGCGCTCGTGATAGGAATAGATCAGCTCGTCTTCCGGCGGCGGCGACTCCGAGAGGATGCCGACCCAGCCGAACGGATATTCGCGATCATAGGCGGTGAGCGCGCTCGCCGGAATGCTGGGGCGGCAGATGCCGTGAAAGCCGTCGCAGCCGGCGATGAAGTCGCAGACGAGCTCCTGCTCCCGGCCGGCATGCCAGAACCGGATCTTCGGCGCCTTGCCGGCGAAATCGTGGATGCTGACATCGGCAGCCTCGAACAGGATCCGCCCGCCGTCGGCGAGCCGGCGTGCGATGAGGTCCTTCACCACCTCCTGCTGGCCGTAGACGGTGACGCCCTTGCCGACCAGGTCGCGGAAATCGATGTAGTGCAAGGCGCCGTCGAAGGCGAAATGAACGCCATGGTGAAACATTCCCTCGCGCTGCATGCGCGCGCCCACGCCGGTCTCGACCAGGAGGTCGCTCGCCCATTGCTCGATCAGGCCGGCGCGGATGCGGCTCTCGATGTAATCGCGGCTGCGGTTTTCCAGGATGACGAACTCGATGCCCGCAAGGTGCAGGAGATGCGACAGCATCAGCCCGGCCGGCCCCGCCCCTACGATCCCGACTTGTACGCGCATGCATGCTGCTCCCGTGGCGATTACGCAGACCGGCATCCATAATACATTGTCTTTACAGACTGATATGCTGTCGGCGAGAGGTGAGCGATGGCCTACAAGGCGGCACGGACCGAGGCGGCGCGGAGCGGCGTCATCAATATCCGCATTTCCGCGGCGGATCGAAACGTCATCGACCGGGCGGCGAAGCGCGAGGCGCGACATCGAGGCATCGCTCAAGTCATCTCGGCATAAAACGACCTTCGCGGCTGGCTCTCCGGTATTGGCCCGGCGCCGGCCGCGCGCAACCGCCCTCGCCAGAGCCCAGGACAGCTCGCTGATCCAGCCAGGCTGCGCCCGCAGCATCAATTCCCGCAACTCATCCGGGCTGTAGGCACCTTCGAGGCGCCGAATGTCGTCCCAGGTGCCGATGCTCATCACCTGCGCAATGATGTCAGATAACAGAAAGCAAATTTCCGACAGGAGCGATGACGATTGGCGCTCTGTGCTTCGTTGTACAACAATGAGAATGCTAAACGCCATTTCGGCAATTGGGATCAAGGTGCACCTCTCGTGAAGACACACTCGATTACCCGGGCACGAGCTCATTTCTCCAAGCTGGTCGAGCGGGTCTTGGCCGGTGAGCCGCAGCGGGTGACGCGTTATGGCAAGGAGGCCGTCGTCATCGTTTCCGAGCAGGAATGGCGAGGGCGCTTGCGCTCCGCACCGACGCTCGGCGCCCTGCTCGCGCGCTATGCACGAGCAGGAACGATTCGTGAGGACGTAGTCGATCGGCCTTGGAGAGAGCGTCCGCTCGGCATTGATTTTGACTGATGTGTACCTACTCGACACGAACATCATCTCGATGCTTGACCCGAGGCGGCACGAGCCGGCGCCCGGCGCTGATCAATAGGCTGGAAGCGGTTGTGCCATCGACGTATCGAGCGTGGACAAAAACGTCAGAGGCGATCGAGGCCGTCATGCCGTGATTTTCTCACGCGCTGCGGCAGGCGCGAGGTCTCGAGAATGTTGCCGAGGACGTCGTTCTCCGGCTTGGCCAAATCGCGCAGGCGATCCAGCAACCCGATGAGCCACAGGGCGGTAACGAAGGTGGCAACGGCGACGCCGGGATCGCCGCGTTCGAGCTTGCGCAGCGTCGGCAAGGTCACGGCCAGCCGGGAGGCGAAATCCTGCGCCGACTGCCGGCGGCGGATGCGCGCGACGCGGATGGCGCCTCCAAGCTCCAGCAGGGTGGACGAAACGCTGCCCGGCAACTGATGGAAGCTTTTGTCGGTACGGGGCATGAAATTTCAGTATCATTAAACCATCATAGTTGAAAGGGAAATTGCAGTTGCGGCAGAGCGCTCAACCTTCATGCAGCCCACGTTCGCGAGCCGAGACGGCGAAGCTCCTCTGCCGAGTCGAGCGGCATGCGCGGCGGGGCGGTGCGCCACATCAGCGCCACCTCGTCGGGCGTAAGGCCATAGGCGGCGTTAACGAGGTCGGAGAGCTTGCGTTCGAGGGCAAGAATGCTCGCCGCCGCGTTGCGGGCGGGAATCAATGTGTCCACATGTTCTTGCTTCAGCCGACCTATCTCCGCGGCGGACCACCTGCGGCTCTTTGGCAATGCGCCACCGACCGCCGTCACGAAGCCATCGGCATCGAGCTTGTGAGGTTCGGCCAACGACCGACCGATCTTCGCGAGGCCGAACTCATGTCGCAGCCAATCGTGGATGGTACTCGCCGCGGACTTTATTGCGTCCGAGTGTGCGATGATCGTATCGACGTCCCCGTCAATGTCATTGGCTATTGGAACGATCGAAAGCCGTTCGATCATGTAGCCCATCGGTGATAAGGCCTCGTCTTTAAGGTGGGTTAGATAGCGCCAGTTGAACCACCATAAGACAGGTGCGTTCAGGACCGCGATCAACTTACGAGCGGCTGTCGGAAGAAAGAAGGCTTTGTCATTTAGCAAGCGTCCCGCTTCATCGAGCGAATAGGAAGCATAGAACTGAATCACTTGGTAAATCGTTTTCGGCCGCTGAAACGCGTCATAATAGACGCACGGACGAAGCTCCCACCAGAAGCGGCCCTGATCCTCGCGGTGCCGCAGCCCGCGCGTCTTGCCGGTGTTGGGATCAACGAACGACTCCCACCTCTTCATGTAGGCGTGGAGCGACGGATAAGTCGCTTTGAAGCGCTTTTCGGCTTCGGCTTCGTCGGGTGATCGGCCCATGGCCAGGGATGATCGCCACTGGATTTGAGCACGATCATATGAAGCCCGGACGGTGGTGACCACCACCGCTCGATGTCCTGGCCGCGCAGATAGGGCTTGATGATGTCGGCGCAGCCTGGATCGTCCTTCACGAGCCGGTCGCGCGTGGGCGTGTCGATAAGAAAGGCTTCGTTGAGCCCGGTCTTGATACCGTAGAGCGGCTTCACGCCGGCATAGTCGGCAAGCGGGATGCCGTTCTTTCTGATCTTGTCGAGGAGCGCCACAACGTTCGGCGGCTCCAGCGTCCAGCTCTGTTTGGTGAAGTGTGCGCGCGGCAGCGGATAGGTCGCCGCTGCGACGGCGGCCGAGAGGCCCTTCTCCGGCACCGCATCGCGCGGGATGACACAAACCTGTGTGTCGGCAGGCGCAGCCTCGCCCGGCCGTCGGCTTGCGCACCACAACCACGGAGGGGAACACGTCCGCGTCGGGAAAGAAGTGCTTGGCGTGGCCGAAATCGGCCACGAACTCGACCTGGCCCTTGGTCGCGAAGAGGTCGCGGAGCGCTTCGGCGTAACCTGCCTTGAGCCATTTGTTGGTTACGACGTAGCTCAAGCGTCCGCCGGGGCGCAGCAGCTGCAAGCCCTGTTCATAGAAATAGACGTAAAGGTCGGCCATGCCGTCGAAGGCCCCATAGTCGGCCTTCAAGGCTCGCTTCACCTCGTCGCCAAGGAGTTCCTGGCGCACGTAGGGCGGGTTTCCGATCACCGCGTCGAAGCCGCCCTTCGGCTCCGCCGAGAGCAGGTTCGACCAGACGTTCGGGAAGCCGATCTCCCAATGAAAGAAACGGTGATGCGCCGCCCGTGTGCGGGCCTCGGTCACGAGGCGATCGGCCAATACGCGACGCCGGTCGTCGATGCCGATTTTTGGAAAAAGGTTCGATTGCAGCGTCGGCATCGTCCGCCGGGAGCAGCGCAAGCTGCTCGACCAGCTCCGGCGGCGCAATCTGCGTCTCGCCGGCAGCGATTTTCACCGGATCACCGAACGTGCCTTCGAGAGCGAGTCCAAATGCGGAGGCGGCCTCGAAGGCGCGCACCTGCTCGCGCCACGTCGCGAGTTGCTTTTCGGATTTGCCCACCATCTTCTCGGGCGCCGGCGGCGCCTTCTTCGGCGCGCCGTCGAATATGCCCATCAGTCGCTCGGCGGTCAGCACCGAGAAAAAGGCGGCGATCGGCGCGGTTGCCTCCTCCACAATGCCGAAGGCGGTCTTCGAAGCCGTGACCTCTGCGATATCGCTGTCGGTCTTCTCCTCGATGCTCTCCATGACGCGCGCGACCCGTTCGACGCTCGCAATGGCGCCGGTATTGAAGAGGGCGCCGCGCGCCTTCAAGAGCTCAACAGTGGGGCGCGACCAGGCGCCAATGACGCTGTCGCCGCAGCGCAAATGGTGATCGAGGAAGGAGAGCGGCGCGCCGACGGTGAAGGAGTGCAGCCAGAGCGCCACCTTGGCGAGCTCGACTGCCATGGGGTTCTTGTCGACGCCGTATACGACGCGCTTGAGCACCATGCGCCGCACGATGTGACGGTCGTCTAGCTGCGATCTCGGCAATCGGCCAGCCGTGGGTCTTCGCTTCTGTCAGAATCCTGGCGCGGATCGCCTCGATACGGTTCGCCAGCGGCGAGACGTAAGCGGCGAAGGCGGCGGCGGCTGCCGCTTCGGCCATGGCATCGAGGACACGGTCGGCCAGCCAATCGACCAGGCTGACGAGGAAATGGCCGGAGCCCATGGCAGGGTCGCAAACCTTAAGCTCGAGGAGCCGGGTCGCCGGATCGAGCGGCAGAAGCTCCGCAAGCGCGGGCTTCCTTGGCGCGTGTGTCGTGCGCAAGCGCTGTTGCCTTTGTCGGTGAATGCTTCGAGGCGCTCGGAGACGAGCGGACCGACCGCGCGTTCGATGATGAGCGCTACGAGCTCCTCGGGAGTGTAGTAGCTGCCGGAACTCTTTCGCGCCGCCGCATTCTCGGCAACCACGACACGGCCTTCCTCCACTTTCAGCCCGTGCTCGAGGATGCGCTCGTAGACCGAGCCGAGCTGCTGCACCGAGAGATCGCGATAGTTGATGTATTTCGGCGCGCGGCCGTCGCCGATGTCGATGTGCGACAGTCGAAATACGACATCCGCCACCACGGAGTCGGGAAGCTGCACGCGTCCAAGGAGCGGCGCGGCAGCCGGATCGAACAGGCCGCCGTTGTAGGGAGGAATGCCGAGGCTGTCGTCGCCGCGTCCGATCGCCTGGAACACGCCATCGAGGCGCGACCAATAGGCCATTCATGCGGTCGGAGAATGGCGCTCCGCGCGCCTTCTTCTCCGCCACGTCGGTTCGAAGCTTCGTCAGCGAATAATCCGCGTAAGGAGCCGCTCTCGTCAGGCAGGAGGTTGCGGTCTTCGGCATAGAGCACGAAGAGCAAGCCGATAGAGCAGGATCAGCGCGCCCTCGCGCACCTCGGCGAGCGCGGCGGAATCGAGCGCAGCGCCTGCCTTGCCATCGGCGATCGCAAGCGCCTGGCCGAGCGCGGGGAACACGTAATCGAATACGGTCTCCGACAGATCGTGGGCGACGCGAGCTTCCCACTGCTTGCCCTCGCGCAATGCGAGCTGATGGAAAGTTTCGCGACGGTGATCAGGCAGAAAGGCCGCGCGGCCGAAGATGAGCACAAACAGCTTGAGGACATGCGCCCGCCACGTCGCATCATCGGCGAGGCCGTCAGGCTGCTTGTCCAAAAGATCGGCCTCGCAGCCCGGCTAAGGCCGAAGCACCTTGCCGAGATCGATTTCCAGGAAATCTTCCGCGACCGACAGCGCACCCTTGTAATACAGCCGCCACTGCCGGCCGTTGGTCAGAATGCCCCAGCGCAAGCCGCCTTTCGTCACGTCGTCGACACGGCGCAGATAGCGCAGCATTTGGTGAAGGGACGCCCTCCTCGCCCTTGCGGCGTGTTTCCTCGCGAAGGACCCGGTTCCAGCGCTTCGCCTCGACAAGGCAGTGCCCGTGCGCAAACCGCTGCCACGGCGGGAGCGGCGCGGCCTTGGCCTTCGCCCCGGCACTCCCGAAGAGCAGCGCATCAGGCACATCGTCGCGCGCCTTGGCCGAAAGGTTCTGCTGCACCGACATGTCGGTCCAGCCGACCGCTTCGAGCAGCGGCCAGATGAGCTCCTTCTCGGTCTCTGCTTCCGTCGGGTTCTTCAGCTTGTCGAAGGTGGCAAAGAGCGCCTCGACCCGAGCACGGACGATCCCGATGGCGGAATCGTTCAGTGCGACCCAGGCCGGTGTGCTGCGGATTCCTTCGATCAGGAAGTCGCGCGTAAAGAGCCCGCCATTGAGCAAAATCGATCCTATATTTCAGGCGCCGAGACATCGTATGCATTGAGCGATGCGCGGCGTCAAAGTCTTTCATGACCGTCACAATCCTGGACCTGCCGGCCACACTCACCAGGTCGAGATCATTACCACTGAGGACGCCCCCCCAATGCTTCCGATTCATCCAGGCCGCATCTTGCGGCGCTTCGCGCAAGAGAGCTTTCAGCCAATGCGTAAAGCACGAACGAAAATCCCGCCGCGGGCGTGAGCTGCGGCCAGATTTCCCGCTGCGCAGGTGGGAGGACACCAAGCCGGGGCTCAAAGCATCTCGGCATAGAACGACCTGCGGGGCGGACGCTCCGGGATCGCGCCAGCGCCGGCGGCGCGCAAGCGCCCGCGCCAGAGCTCCCAGGCATGCTCGCTGATCCATCCGGGCTGCGCCCGCAG
Source organism: uncultured Alphaproteobacteria bacterium (assembly GCA_963820365.1). Classification (GTDB taxonomy): domain Bacteria; phylum Pseudomonadota; class Alphaproteobacteria; order Rhizobiales; family Xanthobacteraceae; genus VAZQ01. The sequence continues at coordinate 46,130 of CAWFZR010000013.1, forward strand.
CATCAGCTCGCGCATCTCATCCCGGCTGTGGCCTTTTCCAGCGCCGAATGTCGTCCCAGGTGCCGATGCTCATCACCTGCGCGATAACTCTATCCTCCGCAGGCGGGGTCTCGTCGCGCCGCCAGACGTAGAGCGAGGCGAAGGCGGCGAGGAGGTCGACGCGAGGGGCCATGTGGATGCGACCTACACGGCGACCTTCAGCTTGAGGCCAAGCGCGCGCATCACTTTCAGCACAGTCGCGAACTCGGGGTTTCCGTCCGACGAAAGCGCCTTGTAGAGGCTCTCCCGCCCAGTTCGGCAGCCTGTGCGATCCGCGACATGCCCTTGGCGCGGGCGACGTCTCCCAGGGCTGCGGCCACCAAGGCCGGGTCACCATCCTCGAACACCGCCTCCAGATAGTGCGCGATATCCCGGTCCGTCCTGAGATGTGAGGCGGAATCCCAGGGTATGGTCTTGATCTTCGGCTTAGGCTTTGTCCTTCTCATGACCATTCTCCTGGGGGAGCGCGCAAGCTTGATCGCCATTGCGATGTCCTGATCCTGCGTACGCTTGTCTCCCCCTGCGACGAGGATGACAAGTGTTTCGCCGCGGCGAACGAAGTACACGCGATAACCCGGACCGTAGTCGAATTCGCATCTCCGACACCCCGCCGCCCACCGGCCTCACGTCGCCCGGATTGCCGAGCGACATCCGCCGAATTCGAGCATTGATGCGCGCCCGTGCCCGGCTGTCGCGCAAGCGAGTGAACCAGCGAACAAACTCCTCAGTCTGCCGGACTTCAGGCATTGCCCCTATACGTATCCTATCGGATACAGAACATCAAGGAGCGGTGCCTATTCCAATCGCAGTTGCGGACTGATTTTCCGGAAGCGCATCGAGGCGCGGCTCAAAGCATCTCGGCATAGAACGCCCTGCGGGGCGGAGTGTCCGGGATCGCCCTGGGCGGAGGCGCTTCGATCGGAGGGCGCTACGTCACAAGCCTGAACCCCACCACGGCAAGTGATGATCGAATGTGTATGCAAGCCGAATGCCCGAGCGCCTCATGATCGCAAAGTACGTCACTGCACCGCGATCTGGCGAGGCCAGCGAGCGAGCAGCACATCGTGCTCCTCAACCGGCGCGACATCGAAGCGGTGCACGCCCGGCGCGCCGACACGTGACAGCCGCGAGTGTCGACCTTCCCGACGCCGTGCAGGCCATCAAGCATCACATGGATCAGCAGGGGCTGAGCCCGCGCGATCTCGTTCGCCGGACAACAAACCCCTGACTCGTCATGCCCGCGAAGGCGGGCATCCAGTGATCGCGACCTTTCGCCTCGCGGGCTCAGAGCGCTGAAATCTTCGGGTCTACCCTCCCTGTCCAGGCATACCGGTAGGTCCGCTCCCTGCGCACATTCATGACGAGCGCAGGCCGGAAGCAAGCGACGCATGTGCCTCCCTTTCGCCGGACGCTCGGATAGATGACGCCGAGCGAGCCTGCGTCGAGCAATTGCTGCGCCAGGTCCTGCGACGCCGCGTAGCTCGCCGGCGCGAGGCAGTCCGCGAATTGAGCATCCTCACGGAGATCGTGGAAGCCGGCGCTGAAATCGGCAAGGTAATCATCGAAGGTGATCTCTTCCTCGAACCAGCTCACCTCGGCGAGCTCCACCGACTTGTGGAATGCGACCTCGGCTTGCGAGGTCTCCAGCTCGAATGCCGCATACCACGCGCCCCGATCCGGCCCATTGAAGCGGCTGCCGAGCGGATGGGGGTGGCAGAACGCAGCATTGACGATACGACAATGAGGGACGCCGAATACAAGCTCATGAATGCCGATCCCGGGCAGCAGATTGTTCTCGGAAACGAGCCGGTCGTTGGTGGCGTTGTCGAGATCGAACAGGTCGTTGAGATGCGCGTCGTCGTCCGCGATGCGCGCCAGCACGCTTTCGCCGCCCTCGCCGTATTTCGAGGGGATGAGGCGATGCGTGTCGTTGCGGCGGACGAGACTTGTCCGCGGCAGCGTCACATTGCGCCCCGCCGCGCATCGACGAGACGGCGCACGATCTGCATCGCCGGCAGGCCACCCTGCATCATGTAGGCGAGCGGCGTGCGGCCGCCGAAGATACGGTTGGCATTGGGCCGCTGCATCCAGGCATCAGCAAGCGTCTCGGAGTAGAGGATATTCAGCGCCTTGAAGATGCCGACGAGATAGGAGATCCGGGTCAGCGTATCCGCATCGAGCGTGCGCTCCGGCGTCTTTTTCATGTCGTAGAACTGGCCGTTGGAGATGCCGCCGAGCAGCGCGCGGCCGTCTTCGTCGCGCACGTGCCATTTCTCCATGATGTTGAAGAAAGCCCTGATCGCAGACGGGCTCAGCCGCTCACGTTCCGCTTTGGCCGACAAGTCGACGAGGGCCGGCGGCTCGAACAGGGTGGCGGGATAGGCGGGGGCTGAAATCATCGGCTCTCCAATACTGGAGTGATCTAGCATCAATTTCGGATTTATGCAACTCCGAGCGCGTCAGGCGCGCCGACACGTGAAAGGCGGGAGCCTCACTCGATAATTCGCTTGCCAAGCCGGGCGGCTTGCTTTAGAACAAAACAGGAACAAGCAAGGGGCGCACCGCGCCAGGGTGATCGAGGCGGTGCGAGCAGCGGTCGACCGGAGCCGGCATGATCAGCAGCGAAGCAAGACGAAGCGCCAGCCGGACCAACGGCCGCGCCAGCCGGGGTCCGAAGACACCCGAAGGCAAGGCGCGCTCCGCGCGCAACGCGCGGCGCCACGGGTTGAGCCGGCCGGCCCGGCTCGATCCCGCCCTGGTGAACGAATTGAGCGCATTGGCACGTGCAATTGCAGGGCCCGACGCCGGCAGGGAACGCTTCGGGATGGCGTGCCTGATCGCGGCGGCACAGATCGATGTGGCGTGTGTGCGGCGCGCCCGCTGCGACCTCCTCTCCAGTATGCCCTTGGAGGATGACGTGCTCATGCGGGCGGTTGCGCTCGACCGCTATGAGCGGCGCGCATTGTCGCGCCGCAAGCGCGCGATCCGGCAATTCGACGCTGCCTTCCCGCGGATCGCAAAGGCCGGTGACCGGCATTGCGCCACCCGCGCGCCTGCGATCAGGATTGGACGGACCATCCGACGGCCGGCAATTTGGCCGAACGAACCCGACGCGCTCCGGTTGTGGCGGCACGATCTGGCCGAACGAACCCGACGCGCTGCGGCCGCGGCCCAGCAACGCCAATTTGGCCGAACGAACCCAACGCGTTCCGGCCGCGGCCCAGCAACGCCAATCTGGCCGAACGAACCCGACGCGCTGCGGCCGCGGCCCAGCAACGCCAATTTGGCCGAACGAACCCGACGCGCTCCGGTTGCGGCCCAGCAACGCCAATTTGGCCGAACGAACCCAACGCGTTCCGGTCGCCGCGGCACGATCTGGCCAAACGAACCCGAGGTCAGCTCGGGGCATCAAATCCCCCCGCAGCATCACGACCGGCAGCATCATGTCGACCGGCACCATTTTGGCCAAACGAACCCGGGGGCCCGCCGATCGGTGGCGGGCGGGTGCCGTCTCGCTTCAGGCCGCCTGCCCGGTTGCCCGCGCTTTGGGAAGATCGATAGGCAACTCGGCATTCATCTTGGCCAAAGCGGCATCGATGATCCACATCTGCGAGCTGTGACGCAGATCGAGCAGACGGCGCACCGAGTTCTCCGGCATGCCGAGCTCTTTCGCGAGCCTGACCTTCGACCAGCCGCGCGCGCGCATCGTCTCTTGTAGACAATTTTGCAAAATCGTCCACAATAAGTGCATGAAGCGCCTGCCGCTTAACGTGCAGACCCTGTACGCCGATCTCGCCCAAAGCATCTCCTTCTCGACCATCCTGCCGGCTTCGATCTTCAAGCAGACCGTTCGCGGCAAGAGGCTATCGCAGGCGCGCCGATGATGAACGCGCCGTCGTCATTCCAAAACTTCGATGCAGCGCCCAACCGCTTCGCTACCTCGAATATTTGATCGCCGATTCAATTCCGGCGGTTGCGCTCTATGGATCAGGCGTCGAGATCGTGGTCCCGGAACCTGCGCGTTACGCAGTTCACAAGCTTATCGTCGCGCAAGTGCGCGCCGAAGGCTCGGCGAAACGCGCGAAAAATCTCGCTCAATCCAAGCAGCTGATCGAGGCACTTGGCGTCGGCGCTCCGCAGAGCATTCCTGCCGCGATCGAGGATGCCCGCCGCCGAGGCGCCAAGTGGAGAATGCATGTTGACCGCTCGCTGCAGGAGATTGGTATTTCCGATCTTTTCCGCTGAGCAAGCCCCGCCATGCCCTCGCCCCGATGAGGAAACGGCGAGAGGGAGCCGCTCCCGCCCGGCACGGATGAACCCCTGCAGGTCCGCAGAGATTCATGCACACCTGCGACATGACTGGGTGCCGGCATGCGCGGGCATGACGGCCGCCGCATTCACCCCAGCGCCGCCGCGATATCGGCGATGAGATCGTCGGCGTCCTCGATGCCGACCGAGAGCCGCACCAGGGTGTCGGTGATGCCGAGCGCGGCGCGCACCTCCGCCGGCACCGAAGCATGCGTCATCAGCGCCGGATGCTCGATCAGGCTTTCCACCCCGCCGAGGCTCTCGGCCAGCGCGAACAACCGGCAGCGCTCGAGAAAGCGCCGCGCATCGTCGAGGCTGCCCGCGAGGTCGACGGAGATCATGCCGCCGAAGGCATGCATCTGCCTCCTCGCGAGCGCATGCTGGGGATGGCTCGCGAGCCCGGGATAGAACACGCGGCGCACCTTGGGCTGGCGCTCAAGCCACGCGGCGATCGCGAGCGCGGAAGCGCAATGGCGCGCCATGCGCAGAGCGAGCGTCTTGAGACCGCGCAGCGCGAGAAAGGAATCGAACGGTCCCTGGATCGCGCCGACGGCGTTCTGCAGGAACCGGATGCGCTCGCGCAGCTCGTCGTTGCCGCCGACCACGGCGACGCCTCCCACCATGTCGGAATGGCCGTTGAGATACTTGGTGGTGGAATGCACCACCAGGTCGAAGCCGTGCTCGAGCGGGCGCTGGACGTACGGGCTGGCGAAAGTGTTGTCGGCAACAGCCCAGATGCCGCGTGGCTTGGCAAGCGCCGCCACGCGCTCGAGATCGACGAGCTTGAGGCACGGGTTGGTCGGCGACTCGATCCAGAACAGGCGCGTATTGGGCCGGACCGCCGCCTCGACCGCCGCCAGGTCGGTGAAATCGAGATAGCTGATGTCGAGCGCCGCCGAACGTCGGCGCACGCGCTCGAACAGCCGGCGCGAGCCGCCGTAGAGGTCATCGACCGCGATGATGTGGGAGCCGGCATCGAGGCATTCGAGCGTGGTGGCGATGGCGGCGATGCCGGAGGCGAACGCAAACGCCGCGCTGCCGCCCTCGAGATCGGCGATGCAGCGCTCGAACGCCATGCGGGTGGGATTCTTGGTGCGCGCATAGTCGTAGCCCTTGTGCACGCCGGGCGACTGCTGGACGTAGGTGGAGGTGGTGTAGATCGGCATCATCACGGCGCCGGTGGTCGGGTCGGGCTCCTGCCCCGCGTGCACGCAGCGGGTGGCGAAACCGAGCTGGTTCGACTTGGTCACTTGCGGGCCTCGTTATTTGGAGGGTGGGCAAAGGCGCGCGCCCAGACAAGTCTACGGAGTCTGCGCAAGCCTGGCTGCGCCGTGCCGTGCCCACGCTCGAAGAGAAAACCATTCCGGCCTGGACGCGCGTGCGCACGGCGCGCCTACGCGTTTCTCGAGGCGATGTCGGAATTGCGCGCCTTTGCGCACCCTACATTTGAACGTCGATCCTGTGTAGGGGCGAGGCATGCCTCGCCCCTGGCATCTCACGGCGCGATGCGGAAATAGTTGATGAGGTCGAGCCGGGTGGCCAGCCCGAGGAAGCGATCGCCGTCCATGACGATGGCGACGTAGTCCTGGCGAAACAGCGGGACGAGATCGGCAACCGGCGCGTCGGCGGAGACCGTCTCCAGCCGCGTCACCATCACGTCCTCGACCGGGCGGGCAAACGCCTTGCCCAAATCGCCTTCGGTCAAGAGCGCGGCGAGCACGTCGCTCTCGTCGACGAGGCCGACCACGGCTCCGCTCTGATCGACGACCGGAAGCTGCGAGACGTCGGCGGAGCGCATGCGCGCGAACACGGTGCGCAGATTGTCCTGCGGACGCACGACAATGGCGGTGCCTTCGATGGTGCTGCCCACCACCACGTCGCGCACGGTGCCGTGCCGGCGTGGATGATCCCAGCCTTCCTGCGCGAGAAAGGCGGGGTTGAAGACCTTGGAGAGATATTTGGCGCCGGAATCGCAAACGAGGCTCACGATGCGCCTGGGCTCGCTCTGGGCGCGGCAGTGCCGCAGCGCCGCCGCGAGCAGCGTGCCTGACGAGGAGCCGGCGAGAATGCCTTCCCGCAACAGCAGCTCGCGGGCGGTTGCGAAGCTTTCCGCATCGGAAACGACATAGGCTTTGCGCACGAGCGAGAGGTCGGCATTGGGCGGCACGAAGTCCTCGCCGATGCCTTCGACCGCCCAGCTTCCCGCCTGCGTCATCGTGCCGGTCTCGACCAACGGCGCCAGCACCGAGCCTTGCGGGTCGGCAAGGATCATCTCGGTCGCGGGGGACGCCCGCTGCATGTAGCGCCCGATCCCGGTAAGGGTGCCGCCGGAGCCGACCCCGACCACGATGGCGTCGATCTTGCCCTCCATCTGCCGAAAAATTTCCGGGCCGGTGGTCGTCGCATGCGCGCGCGGATTGGCAACGTTGGCAAACTGGTTGACGAAGAACGCGTTGGGCGTGCGCTGCGCGATCGCCTCGGCGAGATCCTGATAATAGTCGGGATGCCCCCTGCCCACGTCGGAACGCGTGATCACGACTTCGGCGCCCATGGCCTTGGCATGCAGCACCTTCTCGCGCGCCATCTTGTCCGGCACCACAAGCAGCGTGCGGTAGCCTTTGCGCGCGCCAACAAGCGCGAGACCGAGCCCGGTATTGCCGGCGGTCGCCTCGACGATCATGCCGCCGGGCCGCAGCTTGCCCTCGGTTTCCGCGCTCTCGATCATGCTGCGCGCCGGCCGGTCCTTGATCGAGCCGGAGGGGTTTGCGCTTTCGAGCTTGAGGAAGAGCCGGCACGGCCCGCAGTCGATGCGGGTGACCTCGACGAGTGGCGTTCGGCCGATGAGATCGAGGACTGAAGCCATGTTTTTCAGTAAAGCGTTTGCAAGCTTTGCATCCTATGCGGGGTCTCGCGCGCATGGTCGGCGACCTGCACCGGGCCCAATCGCCACAGCGGCGGAATGTGGTCGCGGTAGAGCCGCGGCGAGCGTTTTGCGCCCCGGCACCGGCACGATCGGCAAGGGCTCGCGCACCACCGCCTCATGGCCTTGTCGGACAAGAAAAATTAGGCCTGAATTCGACTTATTGCAGTGCAGCAGGATTGACTTTCGACATTCCGCCACTATGTTGCGCTCAAACGGTTCGACCGTGCACCATCGACCGTCCACCCCCCGCGCACGTCTGGTCATGATCACGTTATCCGGCGCGGCTAGGCTCTGGAGCGGTCCCGATTCGAGGTTATATGCCCTTTTCCAAGCTCGGCCTATCGGCCAAGGTTCTCGCCGCAGTCAAAGCGGCCGGTTATCCAACCCCCACCCCCATCCAAGACCAGGCCATCCCTCACGTCCTTGCGCGTCGCGATGTTCTTGGCATCGCCCAGACCGGCACCGGCAAGACCGCCGCGTTCACGTTGCCGATGCTCACCATGCTCGAGCATGGCCGCGCCCGCGCCCGAATGCCCCGCACGCTCATCCTCGAGCCGACGCGCGAGCTTGCCGCGCAGGTTCAGGAAAGCTTCGAGAAGTACGGCGTCGGCCAGAAGCTCAACGTCGCCCTGGTGATCGGCGGGGTCTCCTTCGATGACCAGGATGCCAAGCTCACCCGCGGCGTCGACGTCCTGATCGCCACGCCCGGCCGCCTGCTCGACCATTTCGAGCGCGGACGGCTGCTGCTCACCGGGGTCGAGCTGCTCGTGATCGACGAGGCCGACCGCATGCTCGACATGGGATTCATCCCCGACATCGAGCGCATCTGCAAGCTCGTGCCGTTCACCCGCCAGACGCTGTTCTTCACCGCCACCATGCCGCCCGAGATCAGGCGCATCACCGAGCAGTTCCTGCACAACCCGGTGAAGGTCGAAGTTTCTCGCCCGGCCACCCCGCTTGCGACCACCACCCAGCTCCTGGTCAAGACCGGCCGCGAGCCGCACGAGAAGCGCGACACGCTGCGCTCGCTCATCCGCTCGGCCGAGGGGCTGACCAACGCGATCATCTTCTGCAACCGCAAGCGCGAAGTCGCGGCGCTGCACCGCTCGCTGGTGCGGCACGGCTTCTCCGCCATCGCGTTGCATGGCGACATGGACCAGTCGTCGCGGACCGCGGCGCTCGATCAATTCCGCAGGAACGAAGTGACATTGCTGGTCGCCTCCGATGTCGCGGCACGCGGGCTCGACATTCCTGCCGTCAGTCACATCTTCAACTTCGACGTCCCGCATCATCCCGACGACTACGTCCATCGCATCGGCCGCACCGGCCGCGCGGGAAGGTCCGGCACCGCCATCACCGTGGTCGCGCCGGCCGAGCAGAAAAGCGTCACCGCCATCGAGAAGCTGATCGGCCAGGCCATTCCCTGGATGGGCCAGCCGCCGCGCGCAGCTCACGATGAACCCGCAGCCGGCGAGCACCGCAATGCCGGCCGCGCGCGCCATCGCCGCGAGCCGTCACGCAAATCGCCCGCGCCGAGGGCGCAGACCCCCGCCCTTCCCTCCCCTGCAAGCGGAGAAGAGCCAGCGAGCGGGGTTGCGCGGCTCGATGAGGCACGCGCCCGCCGCGCCGCACAATCGAAGGCTGCGAAGCCGGGCGTTGCGAAGCCGACCGGCGCCAAATCACCCGCGCACAAGCCGGTCGCGCGCGCCGAGGGCGGACACCTTCCGGCCTTTCTGCTGCGCCCGGTCCGCATCAAGGCCTGAGGCGGATTCAATTCGGCTTGATGTTGGCGGCACGGATCACCTTGCCCCAACTCGCGATCTCAATCCCGATGCGTTTGGCGAATTCCTCCGGGGTACTTGCAACCGGGTCGAAGCCGAGCGTCGCCAGGCGTTCGCGCACGTCCGGCTGCGCCATGATCGCCGCGATCTCGCGGTTGAGCATGGCGATGATGTCCTTCGGCGTCCCGGCCGGCACCAGGGCGCCCACCCAGCTGTCTCCCTCGATCTCGGGGTAGCCGAACTCCGTCATGGTCGGCACATCCGGCAGAATCTGCGAGCGCGCTTTGCCGGTGATGGCGAGCGCGCGCAACTTGCCTGCCTTGACCTGCGGCACGACCGGCGCCGGCACCACGAAACTGACTGGAACGTGGCCTGCGACCACCGCAGCTACCGCCGGGCCGCCGCCATTGAAGGGGACGTGGACAAGGTCGAGACCAAACAACAGACGGAACTGCTCGCCCGCGAGATGCGACTGCGTCCCGCTTCCCGCCGAAGCGAAGCTGTACTTGCCGGGGTTGGACTTGATGAGAGCGACGAGCTCGTCGACGGTATTTGCCGGGACCGAAGGATTGACCGAAAGCACCGCCGTCGAAGTGACTGCAAGCGTTACCGGCTCGAAATCCTTGTAAGGGTCATAGGGTATCTTGTCGAAGAGGCTCGGGTTCACGACATAGGAGCTGAAAGCGACCAGGATGGTGTAGCCGTCCGGCGCCGCTCTTGCTGCTTGCCCCATGCCGATGTTGCCCGAGCCGCCGCCGATGTTTTCAACATAGAACTGCTGGCCGAGATGCTCGCCCAGCTTCTGGGCGACGAGCCGGGCAAAGACGTCGGTCGCGCCGCCCGGCGCATAGGCGACGATGAGGCGCACCGGGCGTGCCGGAAAGGCTTGCGCCCGTGCCTTCCCTGCGAGTGCGGGAACAGCGCCCGCAATGCCGGCAAGACGCAGAACGCGACGGCGGGAAAATCTCATTGCGGCTCTCTATCTCAATCTCAGCCTTGGCGCTCAGACCAGTCCAAAGCATGCCGAACCGCGAAACGAGCGCCGCCGATTGCCGGGGGCGATCAATATGGCGGCTGCGTGCCCTTGACCGTGGTGCGCAGCATCAGCCTGCGCTGGTCCGAGGGAAAATCGTCGCGCGCATGCATCGAGCAGCGATTGTCCCAGACGACGAGATCGCCGACGCGCCAGACGTGCCGGTAGATGAATTCCGGCTTCTCGGAGTGATCGAACAGGGCCCCCAGCAGCGCGTCGCTCTCCGCCGCCGGCATGTCCTCGATCCGCACCGTCATGAGCCGGTTGACATAGATCGCCTTGCGTCCGGTCTGGTCGTGGGTCCGGAACACGGGATGAACCGCCTGATTGGAAGCCCCGACCCCCTTGTCGTCGCGGATGGTGGCGCCGTAATTGTAGTAGTTGAGGGCGCGACGACCGGCGAGCTTGCTCTTGATCGCCGGGTCGAGCGTGTCATAAGCGGCATAGCCGCTGGCGAACAGGGTATCGCCGCCATAAGTCGGCACTTCCAGCGAATACAGAAGCGTGCCCGTATGCGGCACCTCGGAGTGAATCTGATCGTGATGGAAATTCATCTCGCCGTCGGGCAAGGCGCCGATGGTCTCGCCGTTCTCGCGGATGTTCGAGATCATCATGATATTCGGCAGCAGCCTCGCATATCCCTTGGGAAAGAATTTTGCCGGCCGCGACAGCGCTGCGATCTCGCCGAAATATCCGGTCACCCGCAGCAGATCCTCCTGCGAGAAGCTCTGATTGCGAAACACCAGCACCGCATGAGCGAGCCATGCCTGATGAATCTCGCGCACGACGTCCGGATCAAGCCTGGCACGCAAATCGACGCCGCGAATTTCAGCGCCGATGTGCCTGGAAAGAGCAATGACATCGAGCCCAGTGCGGGTTGCAACATCCATGTCGGATCCTCGATGAGACCTCCCGATTGAAGGCAAGCTTAGCCGAGCATATTCCCGCTCACAACGTTTCTGGAGAGTGTCATGCCTGCCGCAAGAAAGGCGCGCGCCGTCGGTTTCAACCATGTTGCCATCGAGGTTGGGGATATCGAGGAAGCCCTGGCCTTCTACGGCCTCCTGCTCGACTTCGAGCTTCGCGGCAAGAGCGACGCGTCGGCCTTCATCGATTTGGGCGACCAGTTCCTCGCGCTGCAGAAGGGCCGGACGCAAGCCGCCGATGACGGCCGTCATTTCGGCCTCGTCGTCGATGACAAGGAGGCAGTCCGCCAGGCGCTGGCCGCGGCCGGCATCGAGCCGCTGCCCGGCCGGTTTCTCGACTTCCGCGATCCGTGGGGCAACCGCGTCGAGATCGTCGGCTACGACAACATCCAGTTCAGCAAGGCGCCCAACGTGCTGCGCGGCATGGGGCTCTCACATTTGTCAAAGAACGACAGCGCGATCAAGGAGCTCGCCGAAAAGAACATGGCCCCGGGCTGAGGCACGAGCAGCGTACTAAATCGGGTCCGCAGCGTTGGTCGTCGGTCGAAACGCGATCGCCGTATCTGCGGCGAAGGCGATGCCGATGCGCGCTCCGGCCGGCCAGCGCGACATGCCTTCCTGTCCGCCCACACGCAGCAGCACGCGTCCTGAGAGAGCTTCCGGCACGTCGACGTGGAGGTCGACGTGCCCGCCCTGATAGATCTGTGCCGCCACGACGCCGTATGCCGCGGCAGCCGCGCCCGGTGCAGCCACACGCAACTCCTCCGGACGCACGTACAGGTCAACCATGCTGCCGACTGCGGCGCCCTGGAGCGTCCGTGCCGGCACCAGCATCCGCACCGGACCAAGCGCGACCGCGGCGTCTGCTCCATCGATGCGCTCGAGGCGCGCGCGCAGCACGTTGACGTCCCCCACGAACGAGGCGACGAAGCGGTCGACCGGCCGGCGATAGATCTCGTCCGGAGCGCCAAGCTGGCGAATGCGGCCGTGCGCGATCACGGCGATCCGGTCGGACAGGCTCAGCGCTTCGCTCTGGTCGTGGGTGACGAAGATCGTCGTCACGCCGAGCTTGCGCTGAATTTCCTTAAGCTCGACCTGCATCGAGGCGCGCAGGTTCCGGTCGAGCGCCGAGAACGGCTCGTCGAGAAGGAGCACCTTGGGGCGGATGACGAGCGCGCGTGCGAGCGCGACGCGCTGCTGCTGGCCGCCGGAGAGCTGGCGGGGCTTGCGGTCCTCCAGGCCCGCGAGCTTGATGAGCGCCAGCGCATCGGCGACCCGGCGTGCAATCTCGGGCCTGGCGATCCGACGCATCTTCAGGCCGTAGCCAACATTGGCCGCGACGCTCATGTGCGGGAACAGCGCGTAGCTCTGAAACATGATGCCGATCTCGCGCCGATAGGTTGGAACGTCGGTGACCCGCCGCCCCTCGATGGCAATCTCGCCTTGCTCAGGCGTCAGGAAGCCGGCGACGAGATTGAGCAGCGTGGTCTTGCCGCAGCCCGACGGCCCAAGCAGCGTAATGAGCTCGCCGCGGCGCACCGCCAGCGATACGTCTTCCAGGGCGGTGATCTTGCCGAAGCGCTTGCTGACGCCGTGAAGCTCCACCGCGATGCCGGCGTCGTCCGGCCGGGCCGCCATGGCCGCGGGCGGAGCGCAAGGCGGACGTTCAGCGGGGGTGCTCAACGTTGAGAACCTTTGCAAGACCGAGGAAGGCATTGGCCAAGGTCAACAGCGTCGCAATCACCACGATATAAATGACCGAGACCGCAGCCATCGAGGGGTCGGCGTACTCGCGCACGTAATTGTAGAGCGCAACCGGCAGCGTCTGCGTGCGCTGCGCGGTGACGAAGAGCGAAGCGGTAAATTCGTTGAACGACAGGATCGCAGCGAACAGCCAGCCGCCGACGAGGCCCGGCAGCAGCAGCGGCAGCGTGACGGTGGCGAGAACGCGGTGGGGGGGCGCGCCGAGGCTCGCCGCGGCGAGCTCCAGGCGCGGATCGAGGTTGCGCAGCGAGACATAGACGCTGCGCAGCACGAACGGCAGCACGAGCACGACGTGGCAGGCCACGATCACCGCATAGCCGCGCGCCAACCCGAGCTGCGCGGCAAGAATCAGAAAACCGAGGCCGACGGTGAAGTGCGGCACCACGAGCGGAGCGAGCAGCACGGTCTCAATGAGACGCTTGAAGCGAAATTCATAGCGCTCGAGCGCAAGCGCGAATGCGGCGCCGACCACGAGCGCAATGGAGGACGCGCATGCGGTCACGATCAGCCCGTTGTGGAAGCCTGTCTGGAAGTCCTGGTACGCGACCGCCTTGATGAACCATCGCCATGACCAGGTCTCGGGCGGGAAGGACAGGATCGCCTTCGCGTTGAACGCGGCAAGCGTCACCACGAATGCCGGCAGGACCAGGAAGCCGAGAATGGCGACGACGACGATCCCGCCAAGGAGACGCAGAATCTTGTGCGGCGAGAGCTTGTGCGGGTGCGCTTGCGACATGTCAGTGCGCTCCGATTCTTTCGAGCGGGCGGGTGGCGGTGCGCATCAGCGCCAGCACAGCGAAGGTGAGAACGAGCGCAGCAACCGAAAGGCTCGCAGCAAAGGGGAAGTTGAAGCTCGCAAATCCAAGCGCATAGACCAGGTTCGCAACCATGTTCACCCGTCCCCCGCCGATCAGCTGCGGCGTCGCGAATGCGCTGAACGTCCAGGCGAACGCGGTGGTGAGGCCGGCGATGATTCCCGGGGTGGAGAGCGGGAGCGTCACCGTGAGAAAACCGCGGATGGGGCCGGCCCCGAGGCTCGCGGCGGCGCGCTCGTAGTCGCGATCGATGTGCGAGAGCGCCACCGCCAGCATGATCACCATCACCGGCAGGGTGACATGGACCAGGGCAATGATCACCCCGAGCTGGGTGAACATGAGCTGCATGGGCTCATTGATCAGCCCGATCTTGAGCAGCATCGAGTTGAGGAACCCGTTGTTGCCGAGCACGACGATCCACGAATAGGTGCGCACCACTTCCCCGAGAAACAGCGGGGTGACGGTGATCACCAGGATCGCCGACTTGACCGCAACGTTTCTGGCATGCACCAGCGCATAGGCCAACGGATATCCGACGATGAGCGAGGCGGATGCGGTGAGGAAACAAATCCAAACCGTCTCGAGGAAGACGCGCGCGTAAAGCGGCTGCATGAGTGCCGCGAAGTTTGCGAAGGTGAAGCCCCCCGGCTCCAGCGAGCCCGGCACGTGGGCGCGCAGGCTGTATTGCATCACCGCCGCCAGCGCGCACGTGAAGCCGAGAGCACACAGCACCGCCGGCGAGACGAAGAGGCGCAAGAAGGGCCTGGGAGTCATGTTGAGCCGCGCAGCACGCTCGATGTACCTCCCCTGAAAGGGCGGAGCTATCACATATGGCGAGCAACAAGCTCGGTGTATTCCCCTTTCAGGGGAGCATAGGCGGCCATCGGCCGCCGTTCTTAGTGCCAGGAACGCCGACGCGGAAGCGTCGGCTATGCGCCGGAGCAAAGCGACAGGCGGTCGGGTGGGGTCGCTCCGGCGCGCCAGATTGTTTCTGCCAACTCCACCCGGCTCGCTTTGCTCGCATACCTCCCCCGTCGGGGAGGTATGCCGCGTCTGCTCGTGGAGGCTCGCTGCTGACGCCGTCAGTTCATGATGTTCTCGGCGAACCATTTGCGCCACTCCGCGGTCTTTTCCGCGCGCAGCTTGTGGTCGATGATGATCGCCTGCTTGTTCCACTGGTCGACCGTGGTGAACACCCCCGGCAGCCTGGCGACGGCGGGATCGACCTTCGCGTCGAGCACCACCGGGCTTCCCTTCTTGAAGGTGGCGACTTCGGCCTGCACCTGCCGATCGAGCGCCACATTGATGAACTTGTAGGCGAGTTCCGCCCTCCGGGATCCTTTCATGATGGCGACGGTGTCGATGCCGAGGACGGCGCCTTCCTTTGGAATCACGAGCTGGATCGGCACGCCCTCGCCGGCCATGAAATGGGCGTTCATCGACAAGATCACCTGCAGGGGCGTCTCGCCGTTGGCAATGAGCTGCTGGCTGTTGGCGTCGTTTGTGTAGAACGCCTTGAAGCTCGGCTTGAGCTCCCGCAGCCTGGCTTGGCCTTTTTCCCAGCTGGCGGCGTCGCCCCCCGACAGCATGGCGGCGACGACGATGAGGTGACTCGGATCGAAGTCGGGCGCGGCAAGCTTGCCCTTGGCCTCGGGCCTCCAGAGATCCGACCAGCTGTCGAACGCCACGCCTTTGAGAAGGTCGGGCCGGTACCCGATGGTGTAGACATAGGCCCAGGTGCCGATGTGATAGGGACTGATCTTGGCCTGCGCGACCAAATTCTTGGCGTTCGGCACCTTGTTGAGATCGAGCTCGTCGTAGAGCCCATCGTTCGCATAGAGCCAACCGACGTGCGAAGTCGTGAACGTGATGTCGCTCTCGGGATTGCCCTTGGCAAGCTTCTCCTTGTTCAGGCGATCGATGGTGCCGCCCGTGATGTACTCGACCGGGACACCCGTCTCGGCAGTAAATTTCTTGCCGATAATGTTGGCGACCATGTCGCGCCAGCTGCCGCCCCATACGCTGACGACCAGCTTGTCTTGCGCCGCCGCCTCGAGCGGCGCCAACAATAGAGCCGGGAATAAAGCCAATGCGCCGAGTACCATGCAAATGCGTTTCATGCTGCTACCTTTCGATCGACGGCATCCGAGTCATTATCCGTTGCGAGCGCAGCTTGTCCAGCGCTTGCGGCAGGGCGTAGGTTGGGGCGAGCTCTGTACGAGACCCCGGTGAGAACAAGGCGGCACGGCAAGGCAGGGGCGGGTTCAGGGTCCACCCCTACCTCAACGATCACTGGGTCCGGTCAATTGGCCCCGAACCCTTGGACCAACCGGAGTGGATCTTGATGGGACCGCGTTTGGAGCCTGGTCGCCGACCGAAAGAGCAGGAAGCCGGGAGCGTCGCGGCAGCATACCTCGCCTTGTTGGCCGACCGCGGCGTCGACTATTTGTTCGGCAATGCCGGGACCGATTTTGCGCCGCTCATAGAAGCCTATGCGCAGGCGGCGCAGACCGGGTTCGCCGTTCCGCGCCCGATCCTCGCGACGCACGAGAATCTCGCCGTCACGATGGCACACGGCTACGCCATGGTCTCGCGGCGGATCCCGGCCGTGATGGTGCATGTCAGCGTCGGCACCGCGAACATGATCTGCGCGGCCATGAACGCGGCGCGCGAGAACGTCGCGATCCTGCTCACCGCGGGCAGGTCGCCCGTTACCGAGACCGGCTTGCCGGGCTCGCGCGACGGCTACATCCACTGGGCGCAGGAAATGTACGATCAGGCGGGCATGATCCGCGAGATCGTCAAATGGGATTATGAGCTCAGATACGCCGAGCAGTTGACGACGGTGGTCGACCGGGCGCTTGCGGTTGCCGCGAGCGAACCGCGCGGTCCCGTGTATCTCTCCTTGCCGCGCGAGGTCCTCGCCGCGCCGCATTCCCGCCTCGCGCATCCATCGCCCTCACGGCTCGCTGCCGCAGCCCCGGCGGCGCCCGATGCGAGCGCGATTGCCGCCGCCGCGCGCGTGCTCGCGCAGGCGAGACGGCCCCTGATCGTGACGGCGAACGCCGGAAGGGATGCGGCGGCATTCGCGGCGTTGGCGCAATTCACCGAGCGCTTTGCGATACCGGTGGTCCAGCATCGGCCACGGTATCTCTCGCTGCCTTCATCGCATCCCATGCATCTCGGATTTGACCCGGCGCAGCTGGTGCAAAAGGCCGATGCGATTGCTGTGATCGAGACGGACGTCCCCTGGATTCCGAGCCAAGCCGCGCCCGGCGCGGATTGCAAGGTCATCCACTGCGGGCTCGATCCCTTGTTCACGCGCACCCCCATCCGCGGCTTTCCTTGCGACATTGCAATCACCGCAACCTCCGTTGCCACTCTTGCCGCGCTGACCGCCGCCCTCGCGGACGGCGTCGACGCCGAATTGCTCGCACTGCGCCGGCGCTGGGTCGAGGACGAGCGCGCGACGCTCACTGCCGCGTGGAGGAAATCGCTCGATGCCGCCGCCCGCAAGTCCCCGCTCGATCCTGCCTGGGTGAGCCATTGCATCGGCCGCGCCAAGGGAGCGCACGCCATCGTCATCAACGAATACACGCTGTTCCCGGAGCATTGCGCCTTCGAGTCTGCAGATCTCTATTTCGGTTCGAGCTCCGCGTCGGGTCTCGGTTGGGGCGCTGGTGCCGCGCTCGGCGCCAAGCTTGCGCGCCCGCAGAGCCCGGTCATCGCCGTGCTCGGCGACGGCGCCTACATGTTCAGCAATCCTGCCGCGGTCCATCATGCCTCGGCCTTGCACGATCTGCCCGTACTGTTCGTGGTCATGAACAATGCAATGTGGGGTGCGGTGGACCGCAGCACGCGCGCCATGTATCCCGGCGGACTGGCGTCGAGGAGCAACGATCCGCCCTTCGTCAAGCTCGCCAGGCTGCCCGCGTTCGAGCAGATCTGCGAGGCCGCAGGCGGCTACGGCGAGCGCGTCGACGATCCGGAGTTGCTGCCTGGCGCACTGGAGCGCGCCCTGTCGGTCGTCCAGGAGCAGCGGCGCCAGGCGCTCTTGAACGTCATCTGCGGACCGGGGGGCACCGCATGACGCCCGGTGCATGCAGCAGGCAACCGTGACCGTGAAGAGGGAGGATGGGGACGCCGCGCAGACGCGCTGGCTGCTGGTTTGGGCTCTCATCTTCGCGGGCGTGGTGGCGGCCTTCCAGGTCGGCAAGGCCCCTATCGCAATCCCGCTCATACGCCAGGACCTCGGGCTGAGCCTCACGTTCGCGTCCTTGATCATCGGCATCTATGCGGTCGTCGGCGCAATCGCCGGCCTGCCGGCGGGAGTTCTCATCAACTTCGTGGGCGCGCGCCGTTCCCTCATCATCGGCTTGCTCGTGATCGGCGCCGCTTCATGCGCCGGCGCATTTGCGGCGAGCGGGCGAACGCTGCTGCTCACGCGCGTGCTCGAAGGCACAGGCTTCCTGATGGTCGCAATCGCTACGCCGACCTTGCTGGGCCTGGTGACGGCGTCCAAGGACCGCGATGTGGTGTTCGGCTGCTGGGCGGTCTATTTCGCGACCGGCTCGGTGATCGTGATGCTGGCGGGGCCGTTGCTCGCGGCGTTTGGCTGGCGCAGCCTTTGGTTCTCGACCGGCCTTCTATCGCTCGCCTATGCCGTCGTCGTCTGGTCGGTGGCTCCTGTTGCGCGCAAAGCGCCCGCGGTCGTCGGACGCGGACTTGCCGACATCGGGCGCATCATGCGCGCGCCTGGCCCTCTCCTGCTCGCACTGGCCTTCGGCTTGTATTCCCTTCAGTATCACGCGCTCACCGGCTTGCTCCCGACCTTGCTGGTCGAGCGACTTGGGCTCTCCGTGGCGGCCGCGGGCGTGCTCAGCGCCGTCACCATCATCGCCAACGGGCTTGGCGCAGTCTCGGCCGGATTCCTGTTGCGGCGAGGCATTGCACTGTGGGCGTTGGTCGCTGCCGGCTTTGCCTTCATGGGTACCGCGGCAGCCGGCATCTTCGACCGGGCCATGCCGGTCGCCGGCGTAGCCGCGCTCGCGACAGCCAGTCTCGGGATCACGGGCATCGTGCCTGCGTCGATCTATGCCGCCGCGCCGCGCTTCGCGCCGCAGCCGGCCCTGCTTGCGCTCACGGTAGGGATCGTGGTGCAAGCGAGTCACCTGGGCCACGTCCTCGGCCCTTCAGCATTGGGGACATGGGTCGAGGGCTTCGGATGGTCGAGCGCGCCCGTGCTGTTCGCAGCGATGGCCTGTGCCGGCATTGCGGTCGCGCTTGGCATCCGCAGGCTCGCGCGCCGAGACGCAAGCTAGCAGGCTGTTGAAGAAGTATGATAGGCGGCCAGCGCGTCGATGAAAGCGGTGTTGACCCGGGCCTGTCGGCGCATCGTCGAGCTAACTAAGCCGTTCGAGACCGAGCTTACTGCTGCGCGCCCGCGGCCGGCTTGAGCTGCACCAACTCGCCGCAGCCGCACGCCGACGTCTGGTTGGGATTGTTGAACACGAATTGCGCGGAAAGCTTGTCGGTCTTGTAGTCCATCTCGGTGCCGAGCAGGAACAGCACCGCCTTGGGATCAATGAGCACGCGCACACCCTTGTCCTCGACCACTTCATCCGCCTTCTCGACGCACTCGGCGTATTCCATGGTGTAGGCCATGCCGGCGCAGCCGCCGTTCTTGACGCCGACGCGCACGCCGACCACCGGCTCGACCGCATTCGCCATCACGTATTTGATGCGTTCGGCGGCGGCGTCGGTCAGTCGGATCACCTGCGGTCGCGGCCGTGGATTGGCCATTTATGTTTCTCCTTCTGCCCGGGACGGCACCCGGGCACCCGGGCTGCAATCCAATATACCGCTAAAATAACAACGAATTTTCCCTTGTGAAGATCAAGTGGATGGCTCCCGTTCGAGCATTGCGGCTGATTTCATGGTTTCCCTCTTAATAGATCGCCCAAAGCCCAGGCGTCGCCAGCTCGAGCAGGTGGCCGTCCGGGTCGCGGAAATAGATGCTGTGGCCGCCGCGCGACCAATCGGCCCGGCCTTCGATGGCGACACCCTGATCGCGCAGCCGTTGCTCCCATTCCTGCAATGTCTCTGCCGCAATGGCAAACGCAAGATGCAGCGGCCCATGTCCATCGTGCGGCGGAATCGTTCCGCCGGGCAGGTGGACTGTCTGCAAGGTTGCGCCGCGGCGAAACAGCAACAGCACGCTCTTGCCGCCGACGTCATAGGCGCAAAAGCGCGCATCACGGGTGAGCGGTGTGAGCCCCAAGACCTGCTCGTAGAACCTCGCCGCGCGATCCAGATCGTCGACGTAGAGGCAGCTCTCGATCACGCGCTCGAGCATGGGTGTCAGGGATCCAGGAATCAGGAATCAGGTATCAGATGCCTGACACCTGAGACCTGACACCCGATACCTGCCTCGGCTACCACATATTGAGCACGGCGCGAGCTTCATCCGACATCCGGCTGGGATCCCAAGGCGGATCCCACACGATATCGACCTTGACCTCGCCCACCCCAGGAACGCTCGCGACGGCATTCTCCACCATGCTGGGCAATTCCTGCGCGGACGGACAATTGGGCGTCGTGAGCGTCATTTCGACCGCCACCTTTCGATCATCGGCAATGTCGACCTTGTAGATCAGTCCCAATTCGTAGATGTCGGAGGGAATTTCCGGATCGTAGACGGTCTTGAGCGCCGCGATGATGTCGTCGGTCAATCGCGCAATCTCGGCGTCGGGAAGGTTGGCGGAGCCGCCGGGCTCTTTGCCGGGCGCGAGGGGCGCCGCGTGCGAAGCGGCCGCGGTCGACTCCTCTGCAACCGGTTTGCTTGCGGCCGACTTGTCTGCGGCCAGCTTGGAAGCATCGCTTGCGTCATTGCTCATGCGAAAAAATCCTGCGCCTTGATCAAAGCTTGCGCAAGGCCATCCACCTCCTCGCGCGTGTTATACAGCGCCAACGAGGCCCGGCACGTGGCCGTCACGCCAAAGCGGGCCAGAAGCGGCATGACGCAATGAGTGCCGGCGCGTACCGCGATCCCGGAACGATCGATGATGGTCGCGACATCGTGCGGATGAGCGCCCTTGACCTCGAAGGAAACGATCGGGCCCTTGTCCTCGGCAGCTCCGAAAATCCGCAGCGAATTGATCTCGCGCAACCGCTCGGTCGCGTATCCGAGCAGGGCCTCTTCATGCGATCTGATCCGCGCCTTGCCGATCGAATTGACATAATCGAGGGCGGCGCCGAGGCCGATCGCCTGCACGATCGGTGGCGTACCGGCCTCGAACTTGTGCGGCGGCTCGCCATAGACGATGCGGTCCTCGAACACTTCGCGGATCATCTCGCCGCCGCCGTTGAACGGCGGCATCGCCTCGAGATGCTCCCGCCTGCCGTAAAGCACGCCGACACCGGTCGGGCCATAAAGCTTATGTCCCGTCAGCACGTAGAAGTCGCAGCCGATATCCTGCACGTCGACGTCGAGGTGGACACTAGCCTGCGCGCCGTCGAGCAGGACCGGAATGCCGCGCGCATGCGCCCGGGCCACCACCTCCTTCACCGGAACCACGGTGCCGAGCATGTTCGACATATGCGTGATCGCGACAATCCTGGTGCGCGGCGTGAGCAGTCGCTCGAATTCCGGGAGCAGGAAATTGCCGTCGTCATCGACCGGCGCCCATTTGATGACCGCGCCCGCACGTTCGCGCAAGAAGTGCCATGGCACGATGTTGGAATGGTGCTCCATGATCGAAAGCACGATCTCGTCGCCCGCGCCGATGCGCTCGCGGCCGAACGTGTAGGCGACGAGGTTGATGGCCTCGGTGGCGTTGCGCGTGAAGACGATTTCTTCCTTGCGCGCGGCATTGAGGAAGGCGCGCACCTTTTCGCGCGCGTCCTCGTAGGCCTCGGTGGCGGCGTTGGCGAGGTAATGCAAGCCGCGGTGCACGTTGGCGTACTCCGCGGTGTAGGCATGATCGAGCCGATCGAGAACGGCTTTGGGCTTCTGCGCCGAGGCGGCGTTATCGAGATAGACGAGCGGCTTGCCATAGACCTGCATCGCAAGGATGGGAAAGTCCTTGCGGATCGCGGCGATGTCGTAAGCACCGTTGGTCACGGCCGGGTGCATGCCTCGCCTCGCCGTCGGTGTGTCCTGTGCGCGCACCGCGCTCGCATATCCGGATCGGAATACATGCAACCTCGGCACCTCATCGCGAGCCGGGCGCAATGACGCAGAAACTGCCATCGCCGGGCATCATGCCCGCTGGTCGAGCCATGCGGCGACTTCCTCCATCAACGTGTCGCGCAGGCCGGCGTGCTCGATCCCTTCCACGGCCTCGCCGACGAAGGCTTGGATCAGCAGCGCCTGCGCTTGCTTCTCCGGGATGCCGCGCGCCTTGAGATAGAACAGCAGGTCCTCGTCGAGGTCGCCCGATGTCGCGCCGTGCCCGCACTGCACGTCATCGGCAAAGATTTCGAGCTCGGGCTTGTTGTCGGCCTCGGCGGTCTCCGAAAGAAGGAGGGCGTGCGTCGCCATCTTGGCGTCGGTCTTCTGCGCGTGCGGGCGCACGATGATCTTGCCCTGAAACACGCTTCTGGCTTCCTCATCAAGCACCGATTTGAACATTTCGCGGCTGGTGCAGGCCTGGGCGACATGATCGGCAACCAGAGTGGTATCGGCGTGCTGGCGCTCCTTGAGCAGGCAGGCGCCGCGGATCCCCGCGATCGTCCCTTCGCCCTTGAAGCGCACGAGCAACTGGTTGCGCACCAGTGCTCCGCCGGTCGTGAACAGAAACTCGTTGAAGCGGGCATGTGCGCCCACGGCGGCCATCAGCGTGGAAACATGGAGCGCACCCGCACGGGTAATCTTGATGTGGTCGACGTGGGCCTCGTCGCCGACCTCGAGCTCGAAGGCGGTATTCACTTGGAATCCGTTCGAGCCCTCATGGCTTTCGACCAGCATCGCGCGCGCCCCCTTGCCGATCGCCGCAAGCGACCGCATGAACACGGCGCCCGGCTCCCTGCCGGCATTGACGAAGACCAGATGGATCGGGCGCGCGAGCGCAACCCCGGGAGCGACATCGATCACCGCGCCATCACCCATGAACGCCGTGTTGAGCGCGACTGCCACGTCGGTCGTCGGCGCGATTTGTCCGAGCCGGGCCATGACACGCGCATCGCCCGCGGCCAGCGCGGATGCCATCGAGCGGATAGTGAGACCCGGTTCCAGTCCTGCGAGGTCGGAAAGCTCCGGCACTGAAACTGCCGTCGACGAACACGATGCGGCGTGCCTCGATGGAGGCGAGCGTCGCGACCGCCTCGCCCGCGCGCCGCTTTGCTGCGGCATCCGGCAGGGGCGCGAGCGGCTTCGCTTCGCGCATGAGCGCGCGCAAATCGGTGTATTTCCACTCCTCGATCCGCCGGCTCGGCAGACCATCGGTCTCGAAGCGCGCAAAGGCCTCCTCGCGCAGCGCCGCCACCGCATCCACCCCCGGCAGACTGCCCCTGGCGGCCGCGAAATTCATCGCAAGCGCGCTCTCGGCCGCAGTCTTGATCGGGCGCACATCGACGTTCATTGCAGCCTCACGCCGCCTCTTCCCGGTATTGGGCATAGCCGGCGGCCTCCAGCTCGAGCGCCAGCTCCTTGCCGCCGGTTTTCACGATGCGGCCCTTCGAGAGCACGTGCACCACATCGGGCACGATGTAATTGAGAAGGCGCTGATAATGCGTGATGACCACGAAGGCGCGCCCGGGTGCGCGTAGGCGGTTGACGCCATCGGCGACAATCTTGAGCGCATCGATGTCGAGACCGGAGTCGGTCTCGTCCAGCACGCAAAGCCGCGGCTCGAGGATAGCCATCTGCAGGATTTCATTGCGCTTCTTCTCGCCGCCGGAGAATCCGACATTGACCGCACGGCGCATCATGTCCGGCTCGATGCCGAGCTTGCCCGCGACGTCGCGCACGCGCCGCAGGAAGTCGGGCGTGGAGACTTCCGGCTCGTCGCGCTTCTTGCGCTGCGCGTTCATGGCAGTCCGCAGGAAGGTCATCGTGGCAACGCCGGGGATTTCCAGTGGATATTGGAACGCGAGGAAGAGCCCCTTGGCCGCACGCTCATCCGGCGCCAGGCCCAGAATGTCCTCACCGTCCACCAACACCTCGCCCTGTGTCACGACATAGCCGGGCTTGCCGGCCAGGACGTGCGCCAGGGTCGATTTGCCCGAGCCGTTCGGGCCCATGATGGCATGCACGCTGCCGTTCCCGACCGACAGGTCGAGGCCATTAAGGATCTTCTTGCCGTCGATCTCGACGTGTAGGTTCTTCACTTCCAAAAGATGCATTCGATGCTGTCCTGACTCCACATGTCGGCATCGCTCGGACGCCGTCCTGACTGCCTTCTCGCAATGGCGGTGGTGCAAGCGCGTTCGGGACCCGGCGCAATTGTCACCCTACGCTTCCCTCCAGGCTGATGGAGATCAGCTTCTGCGCCTCGACCGCGAACTCCATCGGGAGCTGCTGCAAAACGTCCTTGACGAAACCGTTGACCACCAGGGCCACCGCATCTTCCGCCGAGAGGCCGCGCTGTCTGCAGTAGAACAGCGTGTCCTCGGAGATTTTCGAGGTGGTCGCCTCATGCTCGAACACGGTCGAGGCGTTCTTTGCCTCGATGTAGGGGGTCGTGTGCGCGCCGCACTTGTCGCCGATCAGGAGCGAGTTGCAGTTGGTGAAGTTGCGCGCGCCTTTGGCCTTGCGATGGGAAGTGACGAGGCCGCGATAGGTGTTCTGCGAATGGCCAGCGGCGATGCCCTTGGAGATGATCCGGCTGGTCGTGTTCTTGCCCAGATGCAGCATCTTGGTGCCTGAATCCACCTGCTGATGGCCGTTTGAGATGGCAATCGAGTAGAATTCGCCGCGCGAGTTGTCTCCGCGCAGAATGCAGCTCGGGTATTTCCAGGTGATGGCGGAGCCGGTCTCGAGCTGGGTCCAGGAGATTTTCGAGCCGGTGCCGCGGCAGTCGCCGCGCTTGGTGACGAAATTGTAGACGCCGCCGCGACCATTCTTGTCGCCCGGATACCAGTTCTGGATGGTCGAATATTTGATCTCGGCGTCATCGAACGCAACGAGCTCGACCACCGCGGCATGCAGCTGATTCTCGTCGCGCGAGGGCGCCGTGCAGCCTTCGAGATAGCTCACGTAGGAGCCCTTGTCCGCGATGATCAGCGTGCGCTCGAACTGGCCGGTGTTGCGCTCATTGATGCGGAAATAGGTCGAGAGCTCCATGGGGCAGCGCACGCCCGGCGGCACATACACGAAGGAACCGTCGGAGAACACCGCTGAATTGAGGGTGGCGAAGAAATTGTCGGAAATCGGCACGACCGTGCCGAGATATTTCTTCACCAGCTCCGGATGCTCCGCCAGCGCCTCCGAGATCGGCATGAACAGCACGCCAGCCTTGGCAAGCTCCTCCTTGAACGTGGTTGCGACCGAGACGGAATCGAACACCGCGTCCACTGCGACGCGACCGAAGCCATTCTCGCCCTCCGGTCTCTGCACGCCGAGAAGGGCCTCGCGCTCGCGCAGCGGTATCCCGAGCTTCTCGTAGGTGGCGAGGATCTCGGGGTCGACTTCGTCAAGCGACTTGAGCCCCGGCTTCTTCTTCGGCGCGGAGTAATAATAGATATCCTGATAGTCGATCGGTCCGTAATGGACACGCGACCAAGCCGGCTCGCGCATGGTCAGCCAGCGGCGATACGCATCGAGCCGCCAGCGCAGCATCCACTCCGGCTCGCTCTTCTTCTCGGAGATGAAACGGACGGTATCCTCGGAAAGCCCCTTGGGGGCCTTTTCGGACTCGACGTCCGTGACGAAGCCATACTTGTACTGGTCGACGTCGATACGGCGAACCTTCTCGACGGTCTCTTGCACTGCCGGCATTCTTCCCTCCGCTGCGGTTTCAAGGACCGCGGGTTGGATCAGTCGGTTATGGTTATGGTTGTGGTCGACTTCTCTGGTTTGCGATCATCCCTTCAGGCGGCCACCGCCGGTTTCCCCTTAAGTAATGTCCCGGAGACCTTAATCCAAGCTCGAATGAGCCGATCAATCTCGGATTTGCTCGTGCTCGCTCCAAAGCTCACGCGTACCGCCCCGCGCGCAAGCCCGGGCGGGATGCCCATTGCAGCCAGCACGTGGGAGGGCTGGACCTTGCCGGACGAGCAGGCGGCACCCGAGGACACGGCGCAACCTTCGAGATCGAAAGCAATGACGGCGGTTTCCGCCTTCATGCCGGGAACGGCAAAGAGGGTCGTGTTGGGGATGCGCTCCATATCGGCGCCGAAAATGACCACCCCCGGAGACTGGGCCTTGAGCGCGGTTTCGAACCGCTCGTGCAGCGCGAGCAGGCGCGCTCTTTCCGCCTTGAGGCCCCTCGCTGTGGCCACAGCGGCAGCGCCAAAGCCGGCAATGCCGGAAACGTTCTCGGTTCCCGCCCGAGCGCCGCGCTCCTGCCCGCCGCCTTTCATGAGGGCGGCAGGAAACGGCATGGCAGCATCTTTCCTGATCAGCGCCCCAACCCCCTTGGGGGCTCCCATCTTGTGCCCGGAAAGCGTCAGAAGATCGGCCCCAAGGGCCTTGATATCACAGACAATTCTGCCAGGGGCCTGAACGGCGTCGACATGCAGTAGGCCGCCCGCCTGATGCACCAGGGACGCCACTTGCGAGACCGGTTGAACGACACCGGTCTCGTTATTGACAAGCATCAGCGAAACAAGCACCCGGCCATCGATCTCTGCAAGGCGGCGATTGAGGGTGGACAGGTCAATTTGCCCGCTGCCGGTGACCGGCAATCGCTCAACGGCCGAAGCAGGAAACCGCCCGCCGGCCAAAACCGATGCGTGCTCGATGGCAGAAACGAGGAGCCTTGCGGCAGTTGCGCCAGCGTCGGCTGCCGGCGTGAGCGCCAGCATATTGGCTTCGGTGCCACCGGATGTGAATGCAACGTTGCGCGGCTCGGCGGCGACGAGCAACGCCACCTGCTCGCGTGCCTCCTCGACCAGACGGCGCGCGCTGCGGCCTTCGGCATGAACCGAGGACGGATTGCCGGCGACGTCAAGGGCAGCAAGAACGGCGGCACGCGCCTCGCGTCGAAGCGGTGCAGTCGCATTCCAGTCGAAATAAAGACGCTCACTCATGGCTTTCAAATCCGCCGCACCGGCCTTTTCCCGTCAAACTGCGGGGCTCGGCAACCCCCTTCAAAACGCTTGCATTTTGCCCCTGCACCCATGCTAGAAACCGCCGAACTGTCAACGACCGCAAGCGCTCGCGGCGCTGCTCCTCGGCAAAATCTGGAGTAGTTGTAGACACTTACATTCAGCCTGTGGCGTCAAGCGCGCTCGGCGAGACGCAGCGCGATGCCGCCGCCCATCCCGATAGCCCATCCAACCGAGGTCCGCCATTCATGCCCGAAGTCATCTTTACCGGCGCGGCCGGGCGCATCGAAGGCAGATACCATCCAGCCCGGCAAAAGAATGCCCCCATTGGAATTGTGCTGCATCCGCATCCGCAGTTCGGCGGCACGATGAACCATCAGATCATCTATCAGCTGTATTACGCCTTCGTGCATCGGAACTTCTCCGTCCTGCGTTTCAATTTCCGTGGCGTCGGCAGAAGCCAGGGCGCATTTGACCACGGGCAGGGAGAGCTCTCCGACGCGGCATCAGCGCTGGATTGGGCACAGTCGATCAATCCGGAGGCCCGCAGCTGCTGGATCGCGGGCTTCTCCTTTGGAGCGTGGATCGGCATGCAGCTCCTGATGCGGCGGCCCGAGATCGAAGGCTTCATCTCCATCGCCCCGCCCGCGAATCTCTACGACTTTTCCTTCCTCGCTCCCTGTCCGTCCTCCGGCATGATCATTCATGGCGACAAGGACGCAGTCGTGCCGCACAAGGACGTCAACACGCTGGTCGAGAAGCTCAAGACCCAGAAGGGCATCATCATCGAGCAGAAGGTCATTTCTGGCGCCAACCATTTTTTCGACGGCAAGATCGAGCCGCTGATGCAATCAATCGGGACCTATCTGGACAAGCGGCTCAAGATCGAACGCAAGCCCACCGCGGCGTGAGCTTTCACCCGAAGCATCATCGATGTACCAGGACGCCGCCCGTAAGCGGTCGCGCAACCCCGGTCGTGTGCGGGAAAGTGATCGGCAAGCCGTTGACCGTGCGTACCGCCAAATAGCCGAAGGCCTGTGCCTCGAGCGCGTCGGTCGACCATCCAACCGCGGCTGCGGTCTCGATGCTCGCGGGTGCCAATCGCTCGGCGAGCATTCTCATCAAGGTTGGATTGCGCGTGCCGCCGCCGGCAACGATCCAGCTCGCCGGCACGCGCGGGAACGCCTTGATCGAGCGCGCGACTGCGGCTGCGGTGATTGCGGTCAGCGTTGCGGCGCCATCGTCGGTGCTCTTGTCGGCAAGTCGCCCCTCCTCGGCTACCCAGGAGCGGAAGGCGTTTCGATCAAGCGACTTGGGGGGCAACCTGGAAAAAAAAGGGTGCGCGAGAATGCGAGCGACTGCGTCCTCGTCTACGCGCCCCGCCGCCGCGAAACGCCCCTCGTCATCCTGCGGCTGTCCGCTGCGCAGGCGAATAAAATCATCTATGAGCGCATTGCCCGGGCCGGTATCGAATGCGGCGAGATCATCTCCATCGATGAACGTCACATTGGCGACGCCCCCCAGATTGATCACTGCGACCGGATGTGGCCGTTTGAGCATGCGCACCATCGCGCGGTGAAATATCGGCACCATCGGGGCGCCCTGCCCTCCGGCCGCGATATCGGCGGCACGAAAGTTGTAGACGACCCCGATACCGAGCCGCCCGGCCAGCGCCGGCCCGTCGCCGAGCTGGACGCTGAGCCGGCGCTCCGGCCGATGCAGAACGGTCTGGCCGTGGAATCCCACCACGCCGACCGTGCTCGCCGCCATCCCGTTTGCCGCCAGAAAAGCTTCGACCGCCTCGGCGTGCATGTCGGTCACGGCCTCCTCGGCATCGAGGAGAATCTTCGGCCGCTCGGAGCGATCGGTGAGATTGGAAGCGGCCGCGATCGCATGGCGAACCTGCTCCCTTTCGGGCTCGCTATAAGGACGATAGCCGGTTGGACCGAGACGCCCGATCTTCTCGCCATCCGTCTCGAGCAACGCGATGTCGATCCCGTCATAGGAAGTGCCGCTCATCAGGCCGATGGCAGTCAGAGAAGCCATTGAGCCGTCCTCGGTTTGAATCCCGAACCGGACCTGTTACACCACCGGCGCGAGAGAGACGATAAATCATGAGCGCCTACACGTCCGATTTTATGCAAGTTCTGGCAGCGCGCGGGTTCATTCATCAAGTCTCCGACGCGGACGGCCTCGACGCCAAGGCCAGTACCGGGCCGATCACCGCTTATGTCGGCTTCGACGCGACCGCGCCCAGCCTGCATATCGGCAACCTTCTCACCATCATGATGTTGCGGTGGCTGCAGAAGACCGGCCATCGCCCGATTGCACTCATGGGCGGCGGCACGAGCAAGATCGGCGATCCGTCGGGCAAGGACACCAGCCGTACGCTGCTCGCCAGCGCGCAGATCGAGGCCCACATCGCCTCGATTCGCAGCGTGTTCTCGCGCTTTCTCGATTTCGACGCCGGCGCGATCATGGCGAACAATGCCGATTGGCTCGATCAATTGCATTACATTCCCTTCCTGCGCGACATCGGGCGCCATTTCACCATCAACAAGATGCTGACCTTCAACTCGGTCAAGCTTCGGTTGGACCGTGAGCAACCGCTGACGTTCCTCGAATTCAACTACATGATCCTGCAGGCTTACGATTTCGTGGAGCTCAGCAGGCGCCATGGCTGCATTCTGCAGATGGGCGGGTCGGACCAGTGGGGCAATATCATCAGTGGAATCGACCTCGGCCGCCGCCTCCTCAATGCCGAATTATTCGCATTGACCACGCCGCTGTTGACGACCTCCTCGGGCGCCAAGATGGGCAAGACCGAAACCGGCGCGGTCTGGCTCAACGCCGATATGATGAGTCCCTACGATTACTGGCAGTTCTGGCGCAATTGCGAGGATGGCGATGTCGGCCGGCTGCTCAAGCTGTTCACTGAGCTGCCGCTCGATGAGATCGGTCGTCTCACCGCGCTCAAGGGGCAGGAGCTCAACGAAGCGAAAAAGATTCTGGCAACTGAAGCAACCGCGCTCTTGCACGGCCGCGAGGCTTCCGATCAGGCCGCCGAGACTGCCCGGCGCACTTTTGAGGAAGGTGCGCTCGCCGAAACGCTTCCGACCATTGAAATTGCCCGCGCCAAGCTCGAACCCGGTCTGGGTGTGCTTGCCGCCTTTGTGGAAGTTGGCCTCGTGTCATCGAACGGAGAGGCACGCCGGCAGATCAAGGGAGGGGGACTTAAGGCGAACGACGTCACCGTTGCCGACGAGAAGATGGTGCTCACCCCGCGCGATCTCACCCCTCAGGGGGTGATCAAGCTCTCGCTCGGCAAGAAGCGACATGTCCTGCTCAAGCCGGTGTGAATCGGAGGACGGAGCAGGCACGATCGAGGAAAGAGACGCTGTCGGTCGTTCGTCGTGCGGCTTATCGCGGCTCGGCGTAGCTCTGAGGCATGGTGGCGCTCTGAGGCATGGTGGCGGTGCCGCCCGGAAACTCGAAGAACTTGCGCAACAGACCCGGCGCCACCGCGGATATGGGATTGACCCGCAAGGTCGGCGCGCTTGGCGGACCGACGACTTCATAAGTGACGCCGATCAAGCCCTCGTTGCTGCCGCCCAGGAACAGTCCGACAATCGGAATCTGCCCGAACATATTGTTGAGGCCATAGAGCGGGACGAAAGTTCCGCGCATGCGCACCTCACCGCGCATGTAATCGATGTATCCATCGACGGTGGCGCCGATTGCCGGACCCTTCACGAGACCGTCACGAATGATGAAGCGCCCGAGCGAGCGGGTGAAATCGACGCGCAGACGCGAGAACTCCACGCCCGGCGAGGGGGCGCCGGGATGTTGCGGCGCCGGAGCTGCGGCCACGCGCTCGAGCGTCGCTTCGCCGCGCACGGAGAAATCGCGAATGTTGAGCATGCCCTCCTGCGGCGCCTTGTCCGCGCTTTGGGGATCGAGCGCCACCCACATCTCGCCTCCGACAATCTTGGGATAGATGTCGGTGAAGCGGAAGAAGGCGCCGGCATCGTTTGTTTCCATGAACACGATCTGCCGGCCGTTGGTGCCGCGTCCGCGCAGGTCACCGACGAGCGGCGTGTCGCGCCCGAGCTTGGCGCTCAATGCGAAGTTCGTGATGATGCCGCCGCGCCGCGATACGCGCAGATCGAGGCCGCGCAGTGTCTCGCCGTGAAATCCAGCCACGGTGCCGAGCTTGACGTCGAGATCGATGTCCTTGTCCGGTTGCTGCTTGCCATTAGCGGGGCCCGCCATCGCCGATTTGACGAATCCGCGCCCGTCATAGACGTCTCCACGCAAGGTCACACGCAGCGTTCCATCGGGCGCTCGCTCTGCCTTGAGCGTCGCTTTGTCCCGGTTCGCAAGGCTAAAGACCGGAAAATTTGCAGAAACAACTTCACCCGAAGAATCGACCTCGACCATGCCCTTGACGGAAGCATTCGGCGCCTCGATCACCATATCCTCGAAGCGCGTCGCCTGCGATCTGTTGACGAGCGTAAAGGTTGCGCGCGCCGCCTCGCCGGGAGCCTTCGACCATCCCGGCAACAGATTGTCGACCTTGGCCTGAGTGAGGTCAGCTTCAACTGCAAGGCGGCTGTCGCCCTCGCGCGGAACCCGGCCATTGAGCTTGATCGGTACCGGCCCGAAGAGGTACCCGCCGAGATCAAAACCCAATTTATTGCGCGCGCTCTCATCGAGCGTAGCTTGAACGCGGATCTCGGAATCCCCATCGCGTGGCTTGCGCAAATCGAGAGCGGCGGGAAGACCGTTGAGCTTGACGTCGCCTCTAATCCAGTGGCCCTGGTTGTTGGCACTCACTTTCAGCATAGCGGCTTCGACCTTCTGGCCCATCACCATGCGTTCGGCGGAGAAATTCGCAACATCCATGTTGATCGTGTAGGTCGTTGATCCATCCGCGAGATTCTCCTTGAGCGGCAGGCCGAGCGATACCTGAGCGGTCAGCGTGCCGCGACTGGTTGCAGGATCCAACGGTGCGCCGGAAAATTCGCGCAATCGTTCTATCGCCAACAATTCGGCGGCCGCCGGTATCGAGCCATCCAGGCGGAAGCGTGCTTTCGCTGGCGGCGCCTTGGGAAAGGTATCGGGCACTTCGAAGACGCCGTTGGTGATCGAAAGCTTGCGGCCCTGCGATATCTCCACATTGCCGCGCCCGAGATTGATGACAGCCGTGCGACCGGTGATGCGCACGTCAATGTCGGCATCGCGGATCGACGGCAAGCCTTCCACCGGTCTGATCTCGGCGCTGTGGCCCACGATCCTGATCGCCAAGCCTTCCTCCGGGACAGGCGGCCCGCTCTCCTTGAGCGTCGACATCGGAGCGTTGGTCGCGACCTCCAGCCGCTCGACAACCCCTGCCTGCACATGCTCTTCGACCCAAGCGCGCACTTTCGGAGCGGCGAAAACCGGCCACAGCCGCTTCATGGCCGCGACTGACATGCGCGTGCCGGCGATGCCCACGGCCAGCCTGGGATCGTCGCCCGAGCAATCCACTCCGCCGGAAAGCGCAACTCCGATCTCCGAGTTGCCGATCTCACCCTGCTCGATGTCCAGGCGGCGCTTGCTCGGATCGATGCGCGTGCGCAGCAGGACTCGATTGAGAACGAGCGGGTTCGATTCGAGCGGCGCGGACGAGGCGAGCACGATGGAGCCACCGGACACTTTGAAGCCCCATGTGCCGTCTCCCTCACGCGGTGCGTCGAACTGCGCCTGCAGCGTGATGCGATTGCCCCCGGAGATGATCTGGAACGGCATGACCAATGCCTGGCGCGTTGCGTCCCAATCCAGGCTGATCTCGGCGCGATCGATAGGGATGCGCACGAGCGGATCGTCCGCATCGATGACGAATCCCCTTTCGACGACAACCCGGCCGTCGATCATACGTGGCATGCCGTCGGGCCCGATGTCGGCGCGAACGCGCGCCGTGAGCGGCAGATCGGGTTCGTAGAGTCCCTCTCCCCATCGCATGGCGAGCATCAAATCCTTGGCCGAGACCTTTTGGGTGTCGATGTCGACGATGCGATGCCCATGTTGGCCGGGCGTGATCGCCGCCCGCATCTGCCAAGGTCGTTCGACCCCCTCGGAACCGAGCTTGACGGCAATGCCGCCGCCTTTTGGTCGTGTCACGCTCAGATCAATATTCGTGAACGTCCACTGCTTGCCGTTGCGCTGATCGTCAACGCTGAGATTGCCGCCTTTGAGACCGATCTCCGTCAGCTCGCGACCATCTAACCCGCTGGCGTCGAGACTTTCGATCCAGGCAAGCAGCGCGGCAAAATCGGGACCCCCCGTTCGAGAGGTTGGAGCCGCAGGCGCAGTCGTTGCCGGGAGCGCGGCTACGAGGGCGATCGCCTTTGCCGGCGTGGAGCCGGTGGCAAGGGGAGCGGACAGCGCCGATGCGGTGACGAAGGGACGTTTGTTGCCGCCGGCAAAAACGGTGAGCTTGCTGTCGAGCTCGATGCGCACCGCCATCTCGGCGCCCACCAGGCTCAGGCGCTCTGCCCGCATCCGACCGATGAAAAGGCTCCAACCGGAGATACCGACCTCGGCTTTCGGCGCACTCGCCACAACAGTGCCGTCCCCATCGCGCACGACTATATCGCGAATGCGCAGCGACGTTCGTCCGTTCGCATCCCGCTCAAGCTGAGTGCCGCCGATCTCGACCTCGTGTCCGCTGCCGAAATTCTGCTTTATCGCTGCGCTGAGCCAAGGCGTTGCGATATCCAGCTCAATCGGACCGCTGGACAGGCGCCACCACAGAGCAACCATCGCGACCAGCACAAGCGCGCCGAGAGCGCTCCCGAACAAGGCGACCTTGCGCAGGCGCGGCCAGCACGCGAGCAGTTGCCATCGTGCGCGGAAGAAATCGAGCCACGAAAGTCGCAAGATCGACCGCCGCAATGACAAGTCGGCGGCGGCGGCGGGCTCCGACATCCATGCGTGATGCGGACGCGGTTCCTCGTAGAGACTCGCCTCCAGTTTTCGGAGCGTCTCGAGCGTAGGATAAGATTGTTGACGCGCCATGCCCCGACTTGGCGTCCCCTCGACCACCGATCGCCCGCTATGCGCCGGGCGGATCGATCCCCCTCACCGCGGCCGACGAACTCCCGAAATCATCGGCCTTGCAGCACTTTCGCCCGTATCCTTGAACGTCCCATTGATCCGAAAAAAGGGACCAAAGGAAGGCGCATCGATGGCGAGCCCCGGCTGTAGGCTCAAAGGCGCCTTTTTTCCTGCCCCCCGCGATGGAGAGGGCACATTTCAAGCGCCGATTTCAAGGGACGCAAGCTAGCCGCGGTCTGCGCCGATTCGGTGGCAGCTATTGCGGCAGCGCCGCCGCTCTGAAGATCGGAGCCTGCCATTCGGAAGGCCGGGAGCAAGCCATTTCCGCAAAATTAACCATAATCGGCTCAATTGGCGCGAGTTAGCGCCGGTGTAATGTCATGTGACGTAAGGGACCGGCGGGGATGCGTGAATGTCTTCGCGGTCGTTGCGATACCACCACCAATCGAGCCATGCCGTACCCGCGAGCGATGGCCGAAGCCATCCGGGCGTGCGCGGATTCGGCGTCAGCGCCTACACGCTTACCCATCGCGGACGCCAGCTTCGGATCGGACCGCTTGCGTTCTGGTTGGTCCTCGGCACGCTGGCGGTCATGGCGGCGTGGACCATCACCACCGCTAGCTATTTCGCTTTCCGCGAGGACGTGCTCACCCGCCTAATCGCCCGGCAAGCGGAAATGCAATTCGGTTATGAGGACCGCATTGCCGAGCTGCGCGCGCAGGTTGACCGCATCTCAAGCCGGCAATTGCTCGACCAGGAGCAGTACGAGCAAAAGCTCGATCAAATTCTCCGCCGGCAGACGGCGCTGGAATTGCGAGCCAACACGCTGGGCGGCCTGGGCGACGTGACCTCCTCCATCAGGCAGCCCGCGCGTACGGGCGGAGCAGGCGATTCAGGGACAACACAATTCAAGCCCTCGCCGATCAACGGCAAAGGAGCTTTTCTGCTGCCGCGGGGCAGCGACTTGGCGGCCGATCCCCGCATCAACGTCATCAAGAGCAGCGGCGTGAGCGGAGCCATTGCTCACCTCCACACGTCACTCGATCGGCTCGAGCAACGGCAAGCGGCCGCACTCGATTCAATCGAGGAGAATTACCTGACGAGGGAGCGACGAATCCGCAGCGTGCTCAAGGAACTGGGCATCGACGCCGGCAAGACCGCGAGCGCCGACCATGCCGGCGCCATGGGCGGCCCCTTCGTCCCGCCGCGGGTACCCAAGGACGCCAACGGCTTCGAGCGTCAGGTTCACCGCATCAGTGTCGCGCGCGTTCAAATCCATAGGCTCACGCGTACGCTGCAAAGTGTGCCCGTTCGCAAACCTCTGGAAGGCGAGATTGACTTGGCATCGGGCTTCGGTGTCCGACAGGATCCATTCACCGGCTCGCCGGCGATGCACCCCGGGCTTGATATCCACGCCGAGATCGGAAATCCGGTGCGTGCCTCCGCGGATGGAACGGTGACGGCTGCCGGCTGGAGCGGCGGTTACGGGCGGGTCGTCGACGTCGATCACGGTAACGGATTTTCCACGCGCTATGCACATTTGTCCGCAATCGAGGTGCGCGTCGGCCAATCGGTCAAGACAGGACAGATCGTGGGCAAGGTAGGATCGACCGGCCGCTCCACCGGGCCACACCTGCACTACGAAACTCGGCTCCGCGGCGAACCGGTCGATCCGCAGAAGTTCCTGCGCGCCGGAGTGAGACTCGACGGCGGCATTTGAACTTAGTCGACGTCCTCCACCTGCAACGCCTCCTTGCCGAACGCCTTTTGCGCGAGCGCTGCCTCCATGAACTGATCGAGATCCCCGTCGAGCACCCCGCCGGTGTTCGACGTAGAGACGCCTGTGCGCAAATCCTTGACCATCTGATAGGGCTGCAGCACGTAGGAGCGAATTTGATGACCCCAGCCGATGTCGGTCTTCGCGGCCTGCTCGGCGGCGGCCTTCACCTCACGCTTCTTGAGCTCCATTTCATAGAGCCTCGCGCGCAGCATCTGCCAAGCCTGTGCCCGATTGCGATGTTGCGAGCGGTCGTTCTGGCAATACACCACGATATTGGTGGGGACATGGGTGAGCCGGATCGCCGACTCGGTCTTGTTGACGTGCTGGCCGCCGGCGCCGCTCGCCCGCAACGTATCGACGCGCACGTCGGCTTCCTGGATGTCGACCTGGATGCGGTCGTCGATCACCGGATAGACGTTGACGCTCGCAAAGGACGTGTGGCGGCGCGCATTTGAATCGAACGGCGAAATGCGAACAAGACGGTGCACGCCGTTCTCGGTCTTGAGCCAGCCATAGGCATTGCGGCCCTTGACCATGACGGTTGCGGACTTGATGCCCGCCTCCTCTCCTTCGGTCTCCTCGAGATATTCGATCTTGTAGCCATGTTGCTCAGCCCAGCGGGCGTACATGCGAAGCAGCATGTTCGCCCAGTCCTGACTCTCGGTGCCGCCGGCACCGGCATGGACTTCGACATAGCTGTCATTGGCGTCGGCCTCGCCCGAAAGCAGTGCCTCCATTTCGCGTCGCGCGACTTCCGCTTTGAGCTTCTCAAGCGCGGCTTGCGCATCGTCGACGGTCTTCTGATCCTTCTCGGCTTCGCCGAGTTCGATCATGGTGATCTGATCGTCGAGTTCCTGCTCGATCCGTCCGATGGACGTGAGCTGATCCTCGAGCGCCGTGCGCTCCTGCATCACGCGTTGCGCGCGCTGCTGATCGTTCCAGAGATTGGGATCCTCGGCGAACCGGTTGAGCTCGGCAAGACGCGCACGCGCCTTGTCGAAGTCAAAGATGCCTCCTCAGCAGCGTGACCGACTGCTTGATCTGGTCGACTGTACGCTGGACCTCCGCGCGCATGGGCGTTCTCTTCCAAGCTGGAATGGCGTATCGGATTTAGGGACCGGGGCGCCCGGACGCAACATGAAAATATCATCCCTCCGATGCGCGAGGCAATCGTGAAGCATGCACCGGGACGTAGTACCAGACGCAAATACTTGTCCACGGGCGGCGGTGGCGGCGGTATGACGATCTTCGGTGACGTGCGGAGCAGTTCCACGTTCAGATATCTTCGCCCAGAAAGTCGCACAAAAATTCGGGCGCTCGGACGGCGAAGCCATCGCTGCTTATATGAATCCGCATCTCAGCGCGCCGAGGTCGGCGCACGGAGTCCCCGGTACGACAATTGCGCGCGATACCGCAGCCGCCGGTTGCAGCAACGCCGCTCGTCCGACCGACCGACGATATCGCCGCCATCGCGCGATCCGCTCACCGGCGCGATGAGCGTGCGCACCATGATGTGGGAGAAGAACGTGGGGGAACGGCTGGACGAGCCTGCGCCTCAGTAGAGCCCGCCGGTTCCGGTGCGAACGGCGCGGTCGGCCTCGGGCGAAACGCCGAGCGGCCGGCCATCGGCGTCAGTCACGCCGATGATCGAATAATTGTCGGGCGGCGCCGTGCCGGGCTTGAAGGCTTCCAGGATGACGCGTTGGTCGCCGGGACCTGCGCGCATTCCCGTCTTCGGATCGATGCGGATGAGCTTGATACCGGCGGGCACGCGAAACGGTACTGCCGGCTTGTCGGCAAGCGCGACCTTCATGAAATCCCGAACCACGGGGGCCGCGAGCACGCCGCCGGTCGCTCCCTTGCCAAGATGGCGCGGTTTGTCATAACCCAAATAGACGCCGACCACGAGATCGGGCGAAAAGCCGATGAACCAGGCGTCCTTCTCGTCGTTGGTGGTGCCGGTCTTGCCCGCGATCGGCTTGCCGACTTCCTTGACCACCGTCGCGGTGCCGCGCTGCACCACCCCTTCCATCATCGAGGTGATCTGGTAGGCCGTCATGGGGTCGAGCACGCGCTCTCGCTTGTCGATGAGAACCGGCTCGCTCTGGTTCGCCCACTTCTCCGCCCCGCAGCCTCGGCACTCACGCGAATCGTGCTTGTAGATGGTTCGGCCGTAGCGGTCCTGGATGCGGTCGATCAGAGTTGGTTGAATCTTCCTGCCGCCATTGTCGAACATCGCGTAGGCGCCCACCATCCGCAGCAGCGTTGTTTCGCCGGCGCCGAGGGCAAAGGAAAGATAAGGCGGCAAGCTGTCATAGACGCCGAACCGCTTGGCGTATTCGCCGATCAGCGGCATGCCGACATCCTGGGCAAGTCGTACCGTCATCACATTGCGCGATTGCTCGATGCCGAAGCGCAAGGTCGATGGCCCATAGAACTTGCGCGTATAGTTCTCCGGTGCCCAGATTCCGGTGCCGGTGTCGATCTCGAGCGGCGCATCCATGACCACCGTCGAGGGCGTGTAGCCATTGTCGAGAGCGGCGGCATAGACCAAGGGCTTGAACGATGAGCCCGGTTGGCGCAGCGCCTGGGTCGCGCGATTGAACTGGCTTTGGTCGTAGGAGAAGCCGCCGACCATCGCCAGCACGCGCCCGGTCTGCGGGTCCATCGCGACGAGGGCACCTGACACCTCAGGCACCTGGCGCAACCGGAACTGATCGTCCTTGCCGGCCATCGGCTCGACATAAATGACGTCGCCCGGCTCGAGTATCTGCGAGACCTTGGTGGGCGCCTTGCCCTTGGCAGGGCCGCTTATCGGCCTTGCCCATTTCACTCCTTCGAGCGCAATGGTGCTGGTCTCGCGCGCCTTCGAGACGGCGCCTCCCGGTTCGCGCGGTGGCTGAAATCCGATGCGCGCCGACGCTTCGCCGGATTCGAGCACCACCGCCAGCCGCCACGGCGCCACATCGGAGAGCGCCTTTACCTCGGCCAGCTTGACCCCCCAGTCCCCGGCCATGTCGAGCTTGCTCGTCGCGCCCCGATAGCCCTGCTGCTCGTCGAAATGCACGAAGCCTTCGACCAGCACCTTGCGCGCCAAAACCTGCATCTTGGGATCAAGCGTGGTGCGCACCGACAGGCCGCCCTCGTAGAGCTTCTTCTCGGTGTAATTGTCGTAAATATATCGGCGGACCTCCTCGGCGAAATATTCCGCCGCGAAGATATGGGCGCCAGTCGCACGCTGGGTGACCTTGAGCGGCCCCTTCTTGGCCTTCTCCGCCTCCTGCGCGGTGACGTAACGGTCCTCCAACATCCGTTCGATGACATAATTGCGTCGTTCGAGCGCCCGCTCGCGCTGCCGGAACGGGTGATAATTATTCGGGGCTTTTGGCAGAGCCGCGAGATAGGCGGCCTCCGCGATCGACAATTCGTGCACGGATTTGTCGAAATAGAGCAGCGATGCGGCCGCAACTCCATAGGCACCCATGCCGAGATAGATTTCGTTGAGATAGAGCTCGAGGATTTTTTCCTTCGTGAAGGCGCGCTCGATCTTCATCGCCAGCAGGGCTTCCTTGATCTTGCGCGAGAAGGACACTTCGTTGGTCAGCAGGAAGTTCTTGGCTACTTGCTGCGTGATGGTGGAGGCGCCCTGTGGGCGCCGACCACTGCCGTATTGCTGGACATAGAGCACGGTCGCACGCGCGATGCCCGAGAAGTCGATCCCGCCGTGCTCGTAGAAATTCTTGTCCTCCGCCGCGATAAAGGCGTTGATGACGAGCTTGGGAACTGCCTGAATGGGAATGTGGAGACGCCGCTCGCGCGCATATTCCGCAAGCAACGAACCGTCCGAGGCATGCACCCGCGTCATGACCGCGGGCTCGTAATCCTGCAATTGCGAGTAATCCGGGAGCGCCTTGGAATAATGCCACAGAAAACCTGCTGCCCCGGCAACAGCGACGATGAATATGATGGTTCCGGCTGCGAACAACAGGCCGAAGAAGCGCAGCAACAATCTCATCGCCGACATCCCCCCTGCGCGAGCCCCGGCGGCCGCGACGCTGACCGACCACCCCACGAACTCGGCGGATTGCCTCGCAACGCCTCCACCCCCGCCGCGTTCTTTGCCCGAACGTCTAGGTCGCGCTGTTTTATGTTGAAACTGAGGCTGAATAACCTCTCAATCCTGACCGGTAACCGCCAGGCGCGTGTTGAAATAGGTATCGATCGCGTGAACGATCGAATCCGCGGTCCGCTCACGCCATTCCAATGAGATCAGCGACTTAAGATCCGACTTGTTCGAAACAAAGCCAAGCTCGACCAGGACGGAAGGCACATCCGGGGCCTTGAGGACGACGAAGCTCGCGGACTTCAACGGGTGTTGGTGGAGTCGGGCCGAGGCCTTCATCGAGCTGACGACGGTCTGCGCGAATTGCACCGAGAATGTCTTGGTTTCGCGCCGGGCGAGATCGATGAGGATACCCGCGACATCCTTGGGCTCGGAAGAGAGGTCGAGGCCCGCGATGACATCGGCCTGGTTCTCGGCCTCCGCGAGGCGCGCGGCGCGCGCGTCGGATGCACGCTCCGAGAGGGTGTAGACGGTGGCGCCTTGGGCGTCGCCCTCCCCGCGTGCGAGCGCGTCGGCATGAATTGAGATGAAAAGCGAGGCTTGGCGCGCCCGCGCGAGCGCAACCCGGTCACCCAACGCCACGAAACTATCGTCGGTGCGAGTCATGACCGCCCGGTACTTGCCGATCTTTTCGAGCTTGTCGCGCAGCATCAGCGAGAACTCGAGGACGATGGTCTTCTCCATCTCTCCGGTCGCCGCCCTGGTCCCGTTGTCAATGCCGCCATGTCCGGGATCGATCACAATGAGCGGGCGAGGGTCGCCAGCCTTGGTTTCCGGCGCCTCGGTTCTGCGATGCTCCGGCACTCGGCCATCCAACGCAGCCAAGCGCATGAATGCCTCGCGATCGATTGCCGTGAGGTCGAGCACGAGGCGGGCGGGCTGATCATTGGCGGCATCAAGCACCAAGGCTTTATCGATCCGCGCGGGACGAGCGAGATCGATGACGATGCGCGAACCCCCGGGCATGACCAAGCCAAAGCGGAACGCCTTGATCAGGCCGCGTCCAGTCTCCCCGGCCTTGGGCCGGAACTGAAATGCGACCTGCGGCATGTCGATCACGACCCGGTAAGGATCGGCGAGCGTGAAGGCGCGGATCTCGACCTTTTGAGTGAAATCGACGACCATGCGGGTCTGCGCGTCGTCGCCGCCCAAGCGGACGTCGCTCGCGACCGGAAAATCGTTGGCCGCCGGGCTGGACAAGCCGGCCGCGCCAGTGCGCTCGGCAGCGCCGGTGCTGGTGGAAACGACTGCGCATAACAAGAAAATCGCCAGGCTGGTCGCGCGCAGCGCCATGTTTTTCAAGCCCTTTTCGGCTTCTTCTTAAGGTATTAGGCCGGGATGGTACTTGGAACTTAACGGGGAAGGCTGCGCCAGCATGCGGGACGAATTGGCCAGGAGAGCGGCAAACAGGGCAAGAACTCGTCGGCTTTTCAGGACTCCACTGCCTTATCAAGGTGCTGGCTCTTCAAGTTGTTGGCTCTCCCTTGCCATGACACGTTGCCAGCCTTAATAAGGAGTCGTTGACGATTTTTGTGTTCCGGTTGTGCCACGTTCGGACATCCGGCAGCCCGCACCCGCATTTTGCGGGCGGTGGGTTCGCGGCGCTGCATCGCTAGGCGCCCACGGACCACCGAGGCGGATGTTCTTGTGGACGACAGCCGGCGTTGCGTGTGGCAAGTGCCCCCCGCAACGGGCAGCGGCCTATGCTTTCATGTCCGCTTCGAGTCGAAGGATCGTCAGCCAAGAACCCGCGGCCGTGCGCTGAGCGCTGCCGCCCCGTCACGGGCCAGAAGGTCATGCTGCGACCGTACGTCGAGATCCATTCCTATCGCCGCCGAAGCAATATCGCGTCGCGAAACGACGCCGCTTTCGTCGCGCTTCTCGCGCGCTCTCAAAGAGCCCAACCCTTCATCCCCAGTCAGTCCGGTCGCTGGTCGCCCCGCTCTGCGTCGCTCGTGTGGCGACAAAGCGCGGCCGCGCGCCAACCGGTTAGCAAGAGATTGTTCAATGCCCAACAAGATGCTCATCGACGCGACTCATCCGGAGGAGACCCGGGTGGTCGTCCTGCGTGGTCAACGTGTGGAGGAGTTCGACTTCGAGTCGGCCAGCCGTAAGCAGCTGCGCGGCAACATCTATCTGGCCAAGGTGACGCGCGTCGAGCCTTCGCTGCAAGCCGCTTTCGTCGACTACGGCGGCAACCGCCACGGCTTTCTCGCCTTCAGCGAAATTCATCCGGACTACTATCAGATTCCGGTTGCGGACCGGCAGGCATTGATCGCCGAGGACGAACGTGCCCAGCGCGCCGCCGACGCCGAGGCTGACCATCGTGTCGCCCGCCGTCAGCGCGGGAGCCACTCGGCGCGTGACGAGATAAAGAGCGAGCCGATCGAGGTCGAAAGCGAAATCGAGGAGCTCGACGCCGAGGACAATACCATTGCCATGGCGGCCTGCTCCGAGCTGATGGCGCCGCAAGCCGACCTCGCCGAAAGCCCAGACGCCCATGCGCCGGCGGCTGCGGAAATGGCCACCGAGAGCCCCGCGGCCGTGGGCGGGGAAGCCGCCGCCTCCGGCCCGGTCGGCGGCGAAATCCCGATCGAGCTTACCCAGCTCGAAGCGAGCAGCGCCGGCGAGCCAATTCCGAACGAGAACGCCGAGGAGCCCCGAAGCGTTGAACATGTCGAAGCAGGACATGACATCACTGCTCCGGCGGAACGGGCAGACGCCGATCCGAATGAGATCCACCCGGTTGCGTCCGCGGCCAATATCACCGAAGTGAACGGCATCGAGGGCGAGGAGGAAGTCGTCGAATCGGTCGGCGGCGCCGATGCCATGGAGGAAGTGCCTGAGCGCATGCCGCGGCTGCGGCGCCAATACAAGATCCAAGAGGTCATCAAGCGCCGCCAAGTCATGCTGGTGCAGGTGGTCAAGGAGGAGCGCGGCACCAAGGGCGCGGCACTCACCACCTATCTGTCGCTCGCCGGGCGGTATTCGGTATTGATGCCGAACACTGCGCGTGGCGGCGGCATCAGCCGCAAGATCACCAGCGCCGATGATCGCAGACGGCTCAAGGAGATCGCCCAGGAGCTGGAAGTGCCCGAGGGCATGGGCGTGATCCTGCGCACCGCCGGTGCGAGCCGCACCAAAACCGAGGTCAAGCGGGATTTCGAATATCTGCTGCGGTTGTGGGAGACGGTTCGCGATCTCACGCTCAAATCGACGGCGCCAAAGCTTGTCTACGAGGAAGGTTCCCTGGTCAAGCGTTCGATCCGCGATCTCTACAACAAGGACATCGACGAGATTCTAGTTGCAGGCGAGGCGGCCTACCAGGAAGCCAAAGACTTCATGCGCATGCTCATGCCGAGCCATGCCAAGAACGTGAAGCCCTACCGCGATGGGCTGCCGATCTTCACCCGAAATGGAATCGAGAGCCAGCTCGACGCCATGTTCACGCCGGTCATGCAGCTGCGCTCCGGCGGCTACATCGTGCTCAATCAGGCGGAGGCCCTGGTCGCGATCGACGTCAATTCCGGCCGCGCCACGCGCGAGCACCATATCGAGGACACGGCCCTCAAGACCAACCTGGAGGCCGCCGAAGAGATCGCACGGCAATTGCGCTTGCGCGATCTTGCCGGTCTCATCGTCATCGATTTCATCGACATGGATGAGAAGCGTAACAACCGCGCGGTCGAGCGCCGATTGAAGGAATGCCTGCGGCACGACCGCGCGCGCATCCAGGTTGGACATATCTCGCATTTTGGGTTGCTCGAGATGTCGCGTCAGCGCATTCGCTCGAGTGTGTTGGAGAGCTCCACCGAGAAATGCCCGCATTGCGGCGGTACCGGGCATGTGCGGTCGGTTGCCTCGGTTGCCCTGCAGCTGTTGCGCTCGCTCGAGGAGATGCTGCTCAAGGGCGCAACTCACAATCTCACCGTGCGCACGCGCTCGGAAATCGCGCTTTATCTCCTCAACCACAAACGTGCCCATCTGCGCGCGCTTGAGGAAAGATTCCGCATTGCAATCGTGGTCAACGCGGATTCCGCAATAGGCGGACAGGTCACTTTTCTCATCGAGCGAGGCGAACAGGTGCACAGCCTGGAGCAGGCGAAGACATTGGCCGCGCAAGCACCCGCCGCCGCTGCGGTTGATCAGGAGGATCAGGATCGTTTCGAGGACGAAGACGAGGCGGCTGAGTTTGAAGATGTCGCGGCGCTCCCATTCGACGAAGCGGCGCTGGCTCTCGCCCCGCAGAGCCAACATCACGATGACGGCCAGGTTCAAGCGGAAGGTCAGGAGCAGGGTCAAGGTCGCAAGCGGCGCCGGCGCAGACGGGGACGACGCAGCGGCGAGGGACGCGATGACGGCGCCATTCAGCGCGAGCCCTCCGCTGCTGCCTCCCTACCCGAGCAGCCGTCCGATGCCGCGGCGAACGAGCACGACGCCGGCGGCGAGTTTATCGAGCCGACAGCGACTGACGCCGGCGGTGCGGCGGGCGCCGAGCTCACCGCAGAGTCGAACGGCGAGAGCGAGAGACGACGACGGCGACGCGGACGGCGCGGCGGACGGCGAAATCGTCGTGAGCGCGAAGGCGATGTGACCCCACCCGAGACCGAGGTGCTGGAACCGGAGGTCGCAGGCGCCCCATTCGACCTGGATGCCGAACCCACATCTGTCCTCGATACGCAACCGCCCCAAGCTGTCACCGAGGCCCGACCTGATCTGCCCGCGAACGGCGAGGCTCGCCCGCAAGAGCATGCTTCACAGGCCGCCGAGACGAGCGTGTCTGCGGCCATGACGACCGAGCCGGTGCGGCGGCGCTCGACCGTGCGCGAGCCCGCGCTCGCGGCGTTGCACGATCAAGCGGCCGAACCGGCGCCTTCCCACTCCGCGCGTCCCGCAGCAACGGAGCCGGTTGTCTCGAACTCGGCAGAGAGCGACGCCGCCGATCGCCCACGCCG
This sequence comes from uncultured Alphaproteobacteria bacterium, assembly GCA_963820365.1. GTDB lineage: Bacteria > Pseudomonadota > Alphaproteobacteria > Rhizobiales > Xanthobacteraceae > VAZQ01. Next base: position 90,884 of record CAWFZR010000013.1, read on the forward strand.
ATCGGGGTGGTGGAGCAAACGCGTGCTCGGCGGACATTGATCCGCGCTTGTGAGCTGATGGCGTCGCGAGCGCGCCATCGCGTCCGCATTTTTTTGCGGTCCGCTGACAGGATTCGCCGATGAAAAGCGGCTGGCTCGATGGCGAGGCGCAGGCGGCGATCGACCGGTATGCGCGAGAACAGATCGGAGGCGATCTCGCACTTCGCATCTACACGACCCGCTTGCTCGGCCGCGAGCCCGAGCTGGTGCTGCATGGTGGCGGCAACACGTCCGTGAAGACAACCATGCTCGATCTTCTCGGCGAAGAGGTCGAGGCCATCTGCGTCAAAGGCTCCGGAGCGGATATGGCGGCCATCGAGCCGGCGGGACTTCCCGCGCTGCGGCTCGATCGCCTACGCAAGCTGCGCACGCGCGCGACCCTCACGGACGAGGAGATGGTGCGCGTGCAGCGCCAGAATCTGCTCGATCCGATGGCGCCAACTCCGTCGGTCGAGACCTTGTTGCATGCATTCCTGCCTCACAGGTACGTCGACCATACTCATGCCAATGCCATTTTGAGCCTGATTGACCAGCCGCATGGCGAAGCCATCTGCGCCGAGGTCTATGACGATCGAATTGGCGTTGTCGAATATGTCATGCCGGGTTTCTCGCTCGCCAGGCTGGCTGCGGACGTGTATGCGGCCAAGCCCGCCGTCGAGGGGCTCATCCTCCACAAGCATGGAATCTTCAGCTTCGGGGAAAGTGCGCGGGAATCCTACGAGCGCATGATCGCGCTCGTCACCCGCGCAGAAGAATACCTGAAGAAAAATCGCAAGACGGTTTTCTCGACCGCGCGGCAGCCCCAGGCGATTGCCCCGCTCGCGGTGGTCGCACCGATCCTGCGCGGAGCCTGCAGTCTTCGGGACGACCACAACGAAGGCGCATGGCGCCGTATGATTCTCGACTTCCGCACCAATTCGGCGATCCTCAACTTCGTCAACGGCGCCGAGCTTGCGCGCTACAGCCAGGCCGGCGTCATCACGCCCGATCATACCATTCGCACCAAGAACTGGCCGCTCGTCGTTGAGGCGCCGCAGGACGGCAAAGAGGCCGAGTTCAAGCGCAGCTCGCGCGCGGCGGTCGACAGGTTCATCGAAAGCTACAAGGCTTATTTCGCGCGTCACAATGCGCGCGTCGGGGGAAGCAAGACGATGCTCGATCCGATGCCGCGCGTCGCGCTGGTTCCGGGACTGGGACTGTTCGGGCTGGGTCGGTCAAAAAAGGAAGCCAGGGTCGCCGCCGATCTCGCGCTCAGTGCCGTGACGACCATCACCGATGCCGAAGCAATCGGTCGCTTCGAATCCATCTCGGAAGCGCAGATGTTCGACATGGAATACTGGTCGCTCGAGCAGGCAAAGCTCGGCACCACGAAGCAGTTGCCGCTGACGGGCCAGATTGCCGCCATTACCGGGGCGGCGGGGACAATCGGGGCAGCGACCGCGAAAGCCTTTGCGGCGGCGGGCGCGGAACTGGCGCTGCTCGATCTCGATGAGATCGCCACGCAGGATGTCGCGAGGTCGATCGGCGGTGCGGCGCTCGCGCTCAAATGCGACGTGACCGATGCCGCTTCGGTGACAAATGCCTTCGAGCAGCTGGTAGCAGCATTCGGCGGAGTCGATATCGTGGTTTCAAATGCGGGCGCAGCTTGGCAGGGCAGGATCGGCCAGGTCGACGAGGCGACATTGCGAAAGAGCTTCGAGCTCAATTTCTTTGCTCACCAGCGGGTGGCCCAGGCCGGCGTCAGGATCATGTCAGCGCAGGATACCGGCGGCTGCCTGCTGTTCAATGTTTCGAAGCAGGCGGTCAGCCCGGGACCTGATTTCGGGCCCTACGGGCTGCCGAAGGCCGCGACCCTCTTCCTGGTGCGCCAATATGCTCTCGACCATGGCCGCGACGGCATCCGTGCCAATGCCGTCAATGCCGACCGCATCCGCTCGGGTCTCATGACGCAGGCATTCATCGCGGCGCGATCGAGGGCCCGAGGCGTGAGCGAGCAGGATTATCTGAGGGGGAATCTACTCGGCCGCGAGGTCACCGCCGATGACGTCGCCCAGGCATTCCTGCACCAGGCGCTGGAATTGAAAACCACCGGTGATGTCACCACCGTCGACGGCGGCAATATCGCGGCCGCCATGCGCTGATCCACCCCTGAGAAGGCCCTGGCAGCAGGAGGTACGCGCGTCTGCTTCCCGATCTATTGCCCGAGCCAGCCCCCGATGCGCTCTATCGCCTCCTGCATCTCGGCGCGCGCGCCGGCATAGCACAGGCGAATGAACCGCCTGCCCTCCAGCGGATCAAAATCGACGCCGGGCGTGACCGCCACGTGCGTCTGGTTGAGCATGCGCTTGGCGAATTCATAGCTGTCATCGCAGAAACGCGACACCTCCGCATAGAGATAGAAGGCGCCATCGACCGGCAGAATTTGATCAAAGCCGATCTTCGGCAGGCTCATGAGCAGAATCCGCCTGTTTTCCTCGTAGCCGTGCTTGACCGCTTCCATTTCCGCGCGCCCGTCAAAGGCGGCCAAGGCCGCGATCTGCGAGAGCGCCGGAACCGAGATCGCAAGATTGCCTTGCAACCGATCGACCGTGCGAATGAGCGCCACCGGAAGCACCATCCATCCGATGCGCCAGCCGGTCATGCAAAAATATTTCGAGAACGAGTTGATGACCACGACGTTGTCGGAAAGCTTCGCGGCGGTCTCGGCCGAAAACGCATAGTCGAGACCGTGATAAATCTCGTCGGAGATGAAACGGATCCCCTCGCCGTCGGCGGCGGCGACGAGATCGCGCAACGCCTTGGCCGACATCATCGTGCCGGTCGGATTGGCGGGACTCGCGATCAGCACGCCCTTGAGCGGGGCTTTGCGATGCTCGGCGATCAGCATTTCCGGCGTGATCGCCCACCGCGTCGCCGCTGTGGTTTCGATCATCACCGGCACGCAGCCAAGCGCGCGCAGAATGTGTCGATAGGGCGGATAGCCCGGCAGCGCGACGGCGACCCGATCGCCCGCCTCGAACAGCGCGAGAAATGCCAAGATGAAGGCAGCCGATGATCCTGTGGTGACCGCCACACGCTGCGGATCGACGTCGATGCCGTAGCAATCGCGGTAGTGCCGCGCGATGCGTGCGCGCAGCGGCGCAATGCCGAGCGTCTCGGTATAACCCAGGCGGCCCGAGGCGAGCGCGGCACGCGCCGCGGCGATGGCGCTGCTCGGCGCCGGCGCGGCCGGCTGCCCGACCTCCATATGGATGACGCGGCCGCCCTCCTCTTCAATGCGCGCGGCGGCCGCCATCACGTCCATCACCATGAAGGCGGGAACATCGCTGCGCAGCGAGGGCGTGATCAGCCGTCTAGCTCTATCCAGCACTGCATTTTGCCCTTTGCCGAGGCGTGCATCCCGCCCCGCTGTCGCCGTATTTATGCGAACATTTCAATGGTGCGGTGGATTGAAGTTCCTTATCAGTCTGCGGCGAGCCCGTACAGGAACTTCAACTCCAAAACCGCACTAGGATCATGACGTTGCCAGCGTCCTTTGAACCCGAAGTTCGCATCAGAGGTGCAGCGAGTGCTTGCGAGCTTCGGAACTGAGACGCTGGCTCGAAGTCCCGCCATAGTGGGTGATCCTGGCCGCGTTGACATGTTTCTGGCCACGGCCAGGTTGCGCGGGAAAATGTCATCAAGCCCAGCGGACATGACCCTATCGGAGAGGCCTATCAGGACGCGAGCGACGGCACCAGCAGCACGCATGGTCGCTCTTGTGACCGCAGGCGCGCTCGTCGGCACAAGCCTGCCGGCACAGGCGCAAAAGGGTCCGCCGATCATCCGCGATGCGGAGATCGAGCAACTGCTCAAGGAATATACCCAGCCGATTCTGCGGGTTGCGGGCCTCACGCAGCAGAATATCCAGGTTGTCATCATCAATGACCGCTCATTCAATGCTTTCGTCGCGGACGGCCGCCGCATCTTCGTCAATGGCGGCGCTCTCCTGGAGGCGGAAACTCCCAATCAGATCATCGGCGTGCTCGCGCACGAGACCGGTCACATTGCCGGTGGGCACCTGGCACGGCTGCGCGAGCAGCTGGCGGCAGCGTCGACCCAGTCGATTATCGCCATGATCCTCGGCGTCGGCGCCATGGTGGCCGGCGGCCGCAGCGGCAATTCCGGATTGAGTCAAGGAGGCATGGCGGCACTGTCCGGGCCGGGGCAGGCGATCCAGAACTCCCTCTTCGCCTATCTGCGGGCGCAGGAAGATCAGGCGGATCGTGCCGCCGTCAAGTTTCTCACTGCAAGCGGCCAGTCGGCAAAAGGCATGTATGAGACGTTCAAACGGCTTGCCGATCAGATGCTTTATCAGACGCAATACCTCAACAAGTATATGCAGTCGCATCCGCTGCCGAGCGAACGCGTTGGCGCACTTGAGGGGCTGGCAAAGGCGAGCCCCTATTGGAATACGAAAGATTCGCCAGCGCTGCAGGCGCGGCATGACCTCGTGCGGGCCAAGCTTTTCGGCTTTATCGAGCGGCCGGATGCCGTGGCACGGCGCTACCCACCGGGCGAGGGCAGCCTCGCGGCGCGCTACGCGCGTGCGATCTCCGCCGTTCGCTTCGCCGACCCGCGCGCTGCTCAGGCCCAGATCGACGCGCTCATCCATGCCCACCCGCAAAATCCGTATTTCCACGAGCTCAAGGGCCAGATGCTCCTGGAGGCCGGCAGGCCGGCCGAGGCGATCGCGCCGCTGCGACAGGCCGTCCAGCTTGCGCCCAACCCGGCGCTTATCCAGATCATGCTCGGACAGGCGCTGGTGGCCTCGCAGGATCGTGCGCACCTCGATGAGGCAGTGTCCATCCTGCAGGCTGCGTTGACCCGGGAACCGGAATTCTCGGAAGGCTATGGCCAGCTCGCGATGGCCTATGGGCGGAAGAACGACCTCGCGCGTGCGGACCTGGCGTCGGCACAGGCGGCCTTCATGCGCGGCGACATCAAGACCGCGCGGGAGATTGCCGCGCGCGCCAAGACGCGATTCCCGGTCGGTTCGCCCGGCTGGGTGAAAGCCGACGACATCGCCAGCTACAAGCCGCCGCAAAGCGCCTTGCAGCATCAATGATACAAGGACGAACGACCATGAAGCTTGACCTTTGCTCATTCGCTGCCGGACTTCTCGCAGTCTTCCTGGCGTTGCCGGCCGCCGCTCCAGTGCGGGCGCAATCATTTACCCCCGACCAGCGCAGCGACATCGAGCGGATCGTCAAAGAATATCTGTTGAGCCATCCCGAATTGCTGCAGGACGTGATGGCCGAGCTCGAGAAGCGTCAAACCGTCGCCGACACCGAAAAGCATCGCGCCGCCGTCAAGGAATACAGTGCCGCCATCTTCGCCTCTCCGCGCCAGGTCACGCTCGGCAACATGCAAGGGGACGTCACTGTGGTCGAGTTCTTCGACTACAATTGCGGCTACTGCAAGCGCGCGATGAATGACATGCTTGAGCTTCTCAAAGCCGACGCCAAGCTCAAATTCGTGCTCAAGGAGTTTCCAGTGCTGGGCGAAAGCTCGGTACAGGCCGCCCAGGTCGCGGCTGCAGTTCGCATGCAGGACAAGAGCGGAAAGAAATATCTGGAATTCCATCAGAAACTGCTGAGCGGTCGCGGTCAGGTCGACAAGGCGCGTGCGCTCGCGGTTGCCAAGGAGGTCGGCCTCGACGTGGCCCGCATCGAAAAGGACATGGCGGGCGACGAGGTAAAGGCGCAACTCGAGGAAAGCTTCAAGCTTGCCGACGCGCTAGGTCTCAATGGGACGCCGAGCTATGTGATCGGCAACGACGTCGTGGTCGGCGCTGTCGGCCTGCCTGCGCTCAAGGAGAAGGTGAACACCGCCCGTTGCGGCAAGGCGACGTGCTGATGCCCTAAGCCCCCCCCTCGCGGGAACAGGTTCGCCGGGCTATGGTCCCTGGCTCGGCTCATGCGGCCCTCGACCCCGACTTTCCCTTTCCGCGCGAGGTCCTTTATATAGCGGGATACCCTTGGTCACGGCAGGGGGACCGTTCCATGGCGAATACCGTATACGTTCTCAACGGACCCAATCTCAATCTTCTCGGCAGGCGTGAGCCCAAGACCTACGGCCATGCCACCCTTGTCGATGTTAAGAAGCTTTGCCGCGCGGCGGCAAAGCGCCACCGGCTCTCAATCGAATTCCGCCAGTCGAACCACGAGGGGGAAATCGTGGAATCTGTCCATGAAGCTGCGGCCAAGAAGGCCGCAGGCATCATCATCAACCCGGGTGCCTATACCCATACGTCGGTTGCGATCCGTGACGCCATTGCGGCGGCGGAGCTGCCGGTCGTTGAAGTCCACATCAGCAATATCTTCGCGCGGGAGAGCTTCCGTCATCAATCGCACATCGCTCCGGTCGCCAAGGCGAGCCTGTGCGGCTTCGGAACGGGAGGCTATGCACTCGCAATCGAAGGATTGGCGAGCCTCCTGGCCGCGCAACAGCAAGAGCCGAAACCATGAGCGGGGAGCGCAAGACGAAGGACGCGGCGAAACCAAAGCCCATGGTCGATCACGAGCTCATCCGCGAGCTGGCGCAGCTCCTCGATGAGACCGGGCTTACCGAAATCGAATTCGAACGCGACGGACATCGCGTCCGGGTTGCGCGCCAGACGCATCCGATCGGTGCCATCCCTCATTCTCTGCCCGCCGTTCCCACCGACGTCGCGGTGCATGCGATCGGGGCCGGCTCGGCCGATCCTGCCAAGCATCCGGGCGCGATCACCTCGCCCATGGTGGGCACCGCCTATCTAGCCCCCGAGCCCGGTGCCCGACCCTTCGTCGAGGTCGGCAGTCGTGTGCGGGCGGGCGATACGCTGCTGATCGTCGAAGCAATGAAAACCATGAACCAGATTCCGGCCCCACGTGCGGGAACCGTGATCCAGGTCCTGATCGAGGACGGCCAGCCGGTCGAATTCGGCGAACCGCTGATGATCATCGAATAATATCGTGGGATGAGGCCCGTTGACGGGGCGCACGTCGCAATGTTCGACAAAATCCTGATTGCAAACCGCGGCGAGATAGCGCTTCGCGTGCTGCGGGCCTGCAAGGAGCTCGGCATTCCCACGGTCGCCGTGCATTCGACCGCGGACGAGGATGCCATGCATGTGCGGCTGGCCGACGAGAGCGTATGCATCGGCCCGCCGGCGGCACGCGCGAGCTATCTCAATATTCCGGCGCTGCTGGCGGCATGCGAGATTACCGGTGCCGACGCGGTGCATCCGGGTTACGGCTTTCTGTCCGAGAACGCGCGCTTTGCCGAAATCCTGCAAGAGCACAACATCCAGTTCATCGGACCGAAGCCCGCGCATATTCGCCTGATGGGCGACAAGATCGAAGCCAAGCGCACTGCCATTCGCCTCGGAATTCCCGTAGTGCCGGGGTCGGACGGCCCGCTTTCATCCGAGCAGGAAGCGATTTCAGTCGCACGCTCGGTGGGATTTCCGGTGCTGATAAAGGCTGCGGCCGGCGGCGGGGGTCGCGGCATGAAGGTTGCGCACCGGGAGGAGGAGCTTGCCACGACGCTCTCGCTCGCGCGCGCCGAGTCCAAGGCGGCATTCGGCGAGGATGCGGTCTACATCGAAAAATATCTTGCGCGACCGCGTCACATCGAAATCCAGGTGTTGGGGGACGGTCACGGCCATGCCATCCATCTGGGCGAGCGCGATTGCTCCTTGCAGCGCCGCTACCAGAAGGTCTGGGAGGAAGGTCCCTCCCCTGCGCTCAATGAAGTGGCGCGCAACTCAATCGGCGAGACGGCGGCAAAGGCGATGCGGGAGCTTGGATATCTCGGCGTCGGCACGGTCGAGTTTCTCTACGAAGACGGAAAATTCTATTTCATCGAGATGAACACGCGCATCCAGGTCGAGCACCCGGTAACCGAGATGATCACGGACATCGATCTCGTGCTGGAGCAAATTCGCGTCGCGGCCGGCGGCGATCTCGACCTCTCCCAGCGCGACGTGACGTTTCACGGCCACGCCATCGAGTGCCGCATCAATGCGGAAAATCCGGTCTCGTTCCGCGCATCTCCGGGCAAGATCGTGCACTATCACCCTCCAGGCGGCCTCGGGGTACGCGTGGATTCCGCCGTCTATCACGGTTATTCCATCCCCCCCTTCTACAATTCGCTGGTCGGCAAGCTCATCGTGCACGGGAAGACCCGCGGTGAATGCTTGATGCGGCTCAAGCGTGCGCTGGACGAGTTCGTCATCGACGGCATCGAGACCACCTTGCCGCTGTTCCGCGCGCTCGTCCGCGAAAAGGAGATCATCGACGGTGATTATCACATCCGCTGGCTGGAAGAATTTCTGGGTGGTGGAGGCATGAATGCCTGATCCTGCCATCCCACTCTAATTCTTTGTTTGAGCATGATCTTTCCCGAAAGCCGGTATCCACTTTTCGGGGATCTTGCTCTAAGTTTTCTGCCGCAATCGGACCACGTCACCGCCGCGATTAAGCAATTGCTCCAGCGCCGCTCGCAGCTGATCATTGTTGAATGGCTTGCCGAGCACGACTGCATCACGGAATGCGGCCGGCAACGCACCCCGCCCGTAGCCGGTGACGAACGCGAACGGAATATCCTTCTGGGTCAAGGCCGCCGCCAGCTCGTCAACGGGTTCGCCAGCGAGATTGGCATCCAGGAGGGCAGCGTCGCAGCTCGTCTCTGCGATCAGCGATCTTGCTTCCTCCAGTGTTCCGGCGTGACCTGGCACCTCACAGCCCATGTCCGTCAAGCTCAATTCCAAATCCATCGACACGAGTGGCTCGTCCTCGATGATGATCACGCGCTTGCCATGCAAACCTGCTTGTTTCATCTGCTCGAACGCGAAAGCCTTGCTGCCGGACTTGAACGTGTTCTCGGACATGGGAGGAAACGTCCCGACACCGGGGTTGCACTGCTCCGGCAGAGGCAGCCTGATTCGGCTGGTGATCCCGTCGGAGGCGTAAAGCATGGAAGCTTCACCTCCGTGCACCTCGAGTGTTCGCGCGATCAATGTAGTGCCGAACCCGCACTGTTTCGGTGCTTTGACCGGCGGCCCACCGCTCTCTCGCCATTCCAGCAGAAGATTGCGGCCGCCATTCGCGCACACCTGCCAGCTCACGGACAAGCGTCCCTCCGGCACCGACAATGCGCCATGCTTGCGGGCATTGGTGGCAAGCTCGTGCAGCACGAGGGCCAAATGAAGGGTCGATTCCGCGTCGAGCGTGATCCCGGGTCCCGAGCTGGCGATGCGACGATCGTCCACACCCCCGAGCAGCACCTGCTCGCGCACAAGCTCCGTGACCTGCGCGCCGCGCATCTTGGTTTGGGTGAACAGGTCGTGGGCCCGAGCCAATGCTTGCACGCGCCCGGAGAAGCTCTCCACAAATTCGCCGGTACCCCGGGAACGACGCAATGATTGGTTTGCAATGGCCTGCACGGTTGCCAGCGTGTTCTTGACCCGATGATTCAATTCCTCGGTGAGAAGACGCTGCAATTGCTCCGCCTGCTTGCGTTCCGTAATGTCGCGGGCGACCTTTGATGCGCCGATCACACGTCCTGATTTGTCGCGTAGCGGCGATACGGTGACCGAGATGTTGATGCGCCGGCCGTCCTTGGCGACCCGCACCGTCTCGTAATGTCGAATGTGCTCGCCGCGGCGCAGGCGCGCAAGAATATCCTTCTCTTCGCCGTGCAGCTCGGGTGGAATGATGCGAGTGATCGAATGATTGATCATCTCGTCCGCCTCGTAGCCGAATATTCTGGTCGCGCCCGCATTCCACGAGGTGACCTTTCCCGCGAGGGTCTTGCTGACGATCGCGTCGTCCGATGACGCAACGATGGCCGCCAGCCGTGCTGATTGCAGCTCCGCCTGCTCGCGCTCAGTCAGGTCCATCAGGAGGTTGATGGCTCCGGTAAGCCGCCCGCGACCATCCCTGAGAGGTGTCGGATAGGGAAGGAACACGTACCCGAGTTCCATCCTCCCGTTCGGCGATAGCCGCCATCCCGCGGACCGCTTTTCCTTGCTTGAGGGTGAGGGCCATGGGGCATTCGTCATGGGGAAGCGGGCGGCCATCCGGCCAATACAGGCGCCACGAGCCGCACCAGCGATCGGTCCCCAGCTGCGGACGGTGACCCCAGAGCTCCGCAGCGGCGTCATTGTAATACGTGATCCTCCCCTCGGCATCGGTGGTGTAGACGGCGACGGGCAAGGCTTCCAGCAACTCGGTCCCCGCGATCATCGCCTTTCCCTCCAACGGCTCTGTTGCAACGCGTCCCCAACGTCGATGCGGCGCGTTCGTTCCATCGGCGGGCGCGTCCTACGGCAACTGCGGCAGCGCGATCACGTCCTCCAGCACCACCTTCTCGAAGTCGCCGATCAGGATCTCGATCCGCAGGTTCCAACGCCCGGCAAGGGGAACCCGCACGTCCTCGACGCGCCACGCATGATCTTCCGTACGTGCCGCCTGCCGGCGCACGGAATTCGATGCCGGCTGAGGGATTGGCAAGGACCAACGTGACCTCCTTCACTGCTAGCGGCCGGAATTCGCCGTCGAGCACGATCACGTTGGCCCGACCAGCGTCTTTGCCCGCGCGCTCGATCCCGACCTCGGCCATCGCCTTCTCGCCGTGCAAATGGATCAAGATCGGCGCGGTGGCGACCAGGGCACGCGGCGGCGGCGTAAACCGCCAGAGCGCCACCAGCGCCAGGATTGCGAGCGCAAGAGCAAGCTCGATCGCGATGGAAATTGCCAGCGGCCGCGCCGCGGCAACCTCCCCGGATGCAAGTTTCGGGACCAGGCGATATCGGTTCGCCGCAGCCAGCGAGAGCAACGCGGCGACGGCGGCGAGCTTGCACAGCAGCACCTGCCCGTAGCGCGTGGTCCACAGCGCAGCGAGATGATCGAGCTGAACGAAAGCCAGCCAAAGGCCGCTCGCCGCCACCATCGCGACCGGTAGCGGGATCACACGCGTGAACAATTCGAGCTCTGGCGTGGCCCGTTGCACCCCGCGCAGACCCTTGTAAAGCGGCAACAGCGAGCCGATCCAGAAACCAATGCACGCAACATGCAGGAACAGCGCCGGGCGGTTCACAAGCTGCGGTTTCGCCGTACTGGCATGACCGCTCAATGAAAGGGCCAACGCCGCGCCGAGCAGGCCCGCAAGCGACAGCGCGCGCGCGACCCGCAGGGATCTGGCGGACAAGGAAAAAAGGCCAGCCAACAAGGCGCAACCAGCCGTGATTGCGGTAAGGCCATAGGAAGTCCCGACCCCCGTTTGCCATGCGAATTTCCTGAGCAATTCCGTGAGCGGGAGACCGAGCGCATCGAGTCCCTGCAGGCCGACCGAAGCGACCGCCGCGAACAGGCCCAAAAGCATCGTCGAGAGCAGCCACGCCGGCAATCCCGGCCGCAACGATCCGGCTGTCGTGGGTGGATCGGCGATCCAATTTCGAAAGAACGCGCCGCCGATGCCCACGAACAGACCGACATAGACGAGCACCCTGACCGTCCAGAGAGAAATAGCAACGCCGCTATTCGTGACTGTTTGGGCCTCGACCTCGCTCGGCGCGCTGGGGGCCCCTATGGAGAAAATCACGGATCTCGCCGACGGGATGGCCGTCGGCCGAGATCACACGCCAGCTCAAGACGTGCGTCCCGCGCCGCAGGCTTGATACAGGGATGGAGATCATCGCGTTGCGCGCGGCTGTCGCACCCAATGCGATCGGCTCGCCGTCGGGGCCGAGAAGGCGAATGACGAGGGGCGAGACCGGCTCGTTGAACGTCAGACTCAGCGCGGCCGGCGCCTCACGGACAACCGCACCGTCCGCGGGTTCAGCCTTCACCAGCGCGGCATGCGCGAAAGCGCATGCGCTCCACGTCAGCAGCATTACGAGTGCGCAGGCGCAAGCCGCACAGCGCGCGAGCACAGCCGCCTCACCTCTTCGGCATCAGCTTCAATGCCGGAGCGGGTTCGGGATAGTCGTGCGACGATTTGCCGGCCGCCGGTATCTCGATCCAGCGATGGACACCTTTCTCGCACTCCTGCACGACCGGTACATAAAGCATCTTACCGGCTTGGAGATCGTCGGCGAGAAAGCCGGTGAAGATAAACTCGTCGTAGAAGGCATCGGGAAGGTTTCCCCCGCTGAAGCTGATCTCGACCACTCCTTCCGAGAGTTTCGCACCATGAAAGAAATTGTAGGTCTTGGGATACTTGCCGTTGACGGTTTCAATCTTCCAGCCCGGCTTGGGCATCGGCTTGACCGCAATCATCCCGTCGGGAATACGGATTCGCAATGCGATGGTTGCGGTCCCCTCGCAGCCGTGCGAGACACGCAACACCGCCTTGTAGGGCGCACCGACCGGGGCTTGCGCACTTTCCAATGTGACATGTGCGGTCGCGATAGAGGCCAGGCAGAGGGCGCCGGCGGCGCCGAGAACGAGCTCGCGAAGCATTTTGGACTCTCCAGGCTCAAGGCATGAACGACAGGCGACATTGTCGCCCGCAACGAATGCATGGCAAATCCGGTTGGCACGAGAACCTCGCGCGTGGCACCTTAGCACGCCCCATCGTCTGCGTGCGCCAGGGACGGAATGCGAATGGCAAACCGTGAATCAGCTCTGATCGAGATTACGCCGGAAGTCCTGCTCAAGGCCTATGCCTGCGGCATCTTCCCGATGGCCGAAAGCGCGGAAGATCCGGCGCTGTTCTGGATCGAGCCGGAGAAGCGCGGCGTCATTCCGCTCGATCGCTTTTGCATGCCTACGCGGTTGGCCCGCACCGTGCGCTCGGACCGTTTCACCGTCACCGTCGACCGCGATTTCGACGCCGTCCTGGAGGGCTGCTCGCAATCCTGGCCCGGTCGTCCCCGTACCTGGATCAATGCCCGCATCCGCATCCTTTACCGCAAGCTCCACGAGCGCCGCCATTGTCACAGTCTGGAAGTCTACGACGGCGACGCCTTGGTCGGCGGACTTTATGGGGTCACGCTCGGTCGCGCATTCTTCGGCGAGAGCATGTTTCACCGGGCACGCGATGCCTCCAAGGTCGCGCTCGTCCATCTGGTTGCCCGGCTCAAAGCCGGCGGCTTCAAGCTCTTGGACACTCAATTCGTCACCGATCATCTCAGGACATTCGGCGCCATCGAAGTGCCGCGGCGGCAATATCACAAGCTCCTGGAAGCGGCGCTGTCGGGTGAAGGCGATTTCGCCGCCCTCGATGTGAAACGCCCGATCACGGGAGCGCAGGCGCTCGCTCAGATCTGGCCGGACGCTTCGCGCGCGCAATGACGTTCGACGGCACTCACCCCGCCGCAGTGTTCGCAGGACCGGACTGGGCCTCGCTCGGATAAGACGGTTCGCCGATTGGGAGCCAGGTCGCTCAGGCCGGTTTTCCTGCGAGCGACCGCCAGGCCGTGGAAGGCTGCCGCGCGTTCAGCCCGTTTTCCGTACGGTTGAAAGCAGGAACTCGAATTCCGTGCGGGTCGATGGCGACAAATCCGAAGCCGGGACAACCGGGGGAGGCGACGCAGTCGATCTCCATGAGCTCGATCTGATTGCGGGTCACAGGCGGATTCGGCATCTTCTCGGCCATAAACGCCAGTGCACGCCAAAGCTCGAAAGGCACTGGTGCCAGGATCGGCCTGAAGCCGAGATGCTCGCCGACCGCTCGAAGCAGATTTTCGTACGTGTAGATGCGAGGACCGCCAAGCTCATACGCAACTCGCGGCTGCGGAGCCTCCAAGGCTCGCACAATCGCCTCCGCAACATCCTCCACATATGACGGCTGCAACGCCGTCTGCCCGCGTCCGAACATCGGAAAGACCGGAAGGGTGCGCAAAAGTCGCATGATCGGGTTGAGAAATGCGTCATCCGGCCCGAACATGACCGCGGGGCGAATGATGGTCGCACTCGGAAACGCGCTGCGCACGGCGTCTTCGCCTTGGCCGCGGCTGCGAATGTAGCGCGACGCTGAGGCGGCATCGGCACCGATTCCGGAGACATGCGCGAACCCCTCCACGCCTGACTGTCGCGCAAGCTTCGCCAGCATTCCGGCGGCTTCGACGTGCACGGAATGGAAGGTTTGATTGCTGCTCTCCAGGTAGAGGCTGACGGCATTGATCACAGCGAAAACGTCCGTCACGGCGGCGAGAACCGACGCATTGTCGTTCACGTTCGCGCGGATTGATTTCGAGCGCGGTCGCCTTATCGCGAAAAATCCGCTCCGCTCGTTCCGGGTGTCGGGAAACGACCCGCAAATCCGTGATCGAGCAAGTGACCCACGATGCGTCGGCCGAGGAAGCCGGTGCCGCCGAAGACCGCGATTTTCCGAAGCTGCGTCAATGCGCGGATACCCCCAACATGCTCAGCTTTCGTGCGGCCCGCGCATTTGCATGAGCGCCGCTTCAATTCGCCTCCAGGTTCGCGCCTGTTCGCCGTCGCCTTGTTCATCGCAGGTGCGGGCTTTTTGAGCAGCCTCGGCGATCGCCTTCAATCCCTGCGCTTCCAACAGCTGCCGCGCGTACTCATGAACTTCGCTGGTCTGCATGGCCTCACGCTCCGTTATTCGAGTGCACCCCCGGTTTCCAATCCGCATGGTACGGTCGTGGTTCCTGCCTTCATATGCAATTGAATACGCAAATGCGCCCCGTCCCGCGCCGGAATTCATTTGTTTGCCGGCCCTTACAATGAGGCTCCAATCATCGGACAATGAGCCGGCAGGAGCGACGTCCGTGCGAGGTCACCGATGGAGTTCGGCATTCAGTTCTTTCCAGCCGTGGGTCCCGAGCGCAAGCCCGCCGACCAATACTGGCGCGAGGCGATCGAGCTTACGCAGCTGGCCGAGCAATTGGGATTCACGAATGTCCGAACGGTCGAGCATTATTTTCTATCCTATGGCGGCTACAGTCCGGACCCGCTCATCTTTCTGAGCGCCGCGGCGGCGGTGACGCGCTCGATCCGGCTCGTCACCGGCGCCGTGCTCCCGGTGTTCAATCATCCGCTCAAGCTCGCCGGTCAGATCGGCATGGTGGATGCGATCTCCGGCGGCCGCCTGGAGGTCGGCTTTGCCCGCGCCTTCCTGCCGCACGAGTTTGCCCGCTTCGGCATTTCCATGGACGAGAGCCGCGCCAGGTTCGACGAGGGACTGGAGCAAGTCCGGCGCTTGCTCGAGGAGGAGCGGGTTACGGCTCGCGGCCATTTTCACAGCTTCGAGGACGCAACATCGCTGCCGCGGCCGACGCAGAAACCAAGGCCACCGTTCTGGATTGCCGCATTGTCCACCAAGGAATCCTTCGAGAATGCCGGCACGCTCGGCCACTTCATCATGGGCATTCCGCTCGGGGGAGCGCACATGTCGAGCCTGCTTCAGGCCTACCGCGAGGCATGGCAAGCTGCCCGGCATCCCGGCCGCGGCAAGGTCATGCTCGCGTTCCACATGTATTGCGCGAATACGAGGGAGAGGGCGGCGGCCGTTGCACGCGAGCCGCTCAACCAGTACCTCAAATCCATCGTGGATGCAGCGTCGGGATGGTTGTCGGGCGTTTCCTCGCGGGATTACCCCAACTACCAGAAGACGATAGAGCTGATCTCCGCAGAGACGTTCGAATTGCAGGTCGAAAAAGGCTCGGCTTGGATCGGCACGCCGGACGAGATACGCAGCGCAATTACCGCTTACGACCGCGAGGTCGGCGGCTTCGAGTCCGCGTCCTTACAGGTCAATTTCGGCATGATCAGCCTGGCCGACGCCGCGGCCTCGATGCAGCTTTTTGCACGCGAGGTGATGCCGCACTTTGCTCGGACCTGAGCCGCGACGAATTCCTCCCCCGCAGGAAATGCCTCCACCCCGGGGCACGAATTTCGAGAGCCTCCGGTCTCTTTTGGCCAGAGGCTCCCTGGGTCCTACTCTTCAATTTTTTTCAAGGTTTCGAATTTCGGACCTGTTGATTCAATCCCTTCGCGTCGGATGTGTTCCCGTCGCTCGAATGGATTTCACATGGAATCGGCCGCGCCACGTCCGCGCGCGGGAGGGATTGCGTCGGAATTCCTTGGAAGGCCAAAATCCCGATCGAAGATCGGGAACTCAGCTCGTCCTGGAAGGTTCCCGAGGTGGAGATGCCGCGAGGCCCAGTGACCTCAAGGCGGTCGGGGATGGTCAGGCAGACGAGTGGAGGGCGAAAAAACCGGATAGTGCTACTGCCATGGCAAGGCAAGCCCACGTGGCGAACGGCAATTTCCGGTCGCGCCGATGATCGATGGATGCTCTTGCTGATAGAACCTGCACCCCCTGCCGCGGCGGTGTCCCACCGTTGACGCGAGAGGAAGCCGAGCGCTTCCAGGCGCAGGCGCCGCAGTGGGAGCTGCGCGATGACGCTCGCCGGATCGAGAGACACTTCCGGCTGCGCAATTTTGGCGAGGCGCTTATTTTCGTCCAGCACGTCGGCGAGCTCGCGGAGGCGCGAGGCCATCATCCCGATATCAGCTTCGGTTGGGCTACGCCACGGTCTCGCTGCAGACCAACAAGATCAAGGGCTTGCATGAAAACGATTTCATCATGGCCGGCAGAATCGATCGACTATTCAATCGCGAGCTCGGGAGCTGAGGGATCATGGCTGCGAGGTTTCAATGACTGAACATGATCGACCGATCGTAAAAAGCGCGACGGAAGCACGCGAGGGCGTGACCGGTCACAATGTGCGATACGTGCTGACGATAAGCTTGGTCGGCGTGATCGTCGTCTTGGCCGGGCTCTGGTTGTACTTCTTTGCTTGATGCAAAGTGCGATTTCTCGGCCTGGGGCAGCCGATCCCCGGCTTCCGGATCATTCAGCACCGCAACTCCACCGCGAAAAGCGCTCCTGCCAAGGGCGGCCCGCGCAGTATCATTCGTCGGCTTGACCGTACCGGTCCGTCCTAATTTGCCGATCCAGACCCAAGGGGTGCGAGCATGACCGAACAACCGACCGCGCAGGAGGAGCTTGCGGTGATTGCGCGATTCGAGGTGCGCCGCCGCTCGTATCTGGCAGCGGACGCAACCGTGCTGCGGCGGCTGCCGGCATTCGCCGCGGATGCGAATCTGCTCCTTTCCCTCTACCGGGGCATGGTGCTCACGCGCGCGTTTGATCTCAAGGCGGTCTCGCTCCAACGCACGGGACGGCTCGGCACCTACGCCGTCTCGCTCGGCCAGGAGGCGGTCTCGGTCGGGGTGGCCAGCGCCATGCGCGAGGAGGACGTCATCATCCCTTCCTACAGAGACAATGGCGCGCTCCTTTGGCGCGGCATGAAGATGGAGGAGATCCTGCTGTTTTGGGGCGGCGACGAGCGCGGCAATCGCTCCTCGGGGCCGGCGCACGATTTCCCCTACTGCATTCCGGTCGGATCGCAGGCGCCGCATGCCGCGGGAGTAGCCTATGCGTTCAAATTGCGAAAGGAGCCGCAAGTCGCGGTCTGCTTGTTCGGCGACGGCGCCACATCCAAGGGCGACGTGTGGGAGGCGATGAACTTTGCCGGTGTGTGGAAACTACCGGTCGTGTTCGTCGCCAACAACAATCAGTGGGCCATTTCGGTGCCGCTCGAGCTGCAAACGGCATCGCAGACGCTTGCCCAGAAGGCCATTGCAGCCGGTTTTGCCGGCGAGCAGGTGGACGGCAATGACGTCATCGCCGTGCGCGCCGCTGCCGATGACGCAATCGAGCATGCGCGCGCCGGCAAGGGACCGCGCTTGCTCGAGGCTCTGACCTATCGGCTCAGCGACCACACCACCGCGGATGACGCCGGGCGCTACCGTGCGGCCGAGGAGGTCCAGGCGCGCTGGAAGGAGGAGCCGATCGCGCGCCTGCGGTCCTATCTCGTCGGTCAAAACAGATGGGGCAAGTCGGACGAGGAAAAGCTTGCCGCTGAGTGCCAGCAACGTGTCGATGCGGCGGTCGAGCGCTATCTCGCAACCGGGCCGCGGAAGCCGGAGACCATGTTCGATCACCTCTATGCCGAGCTTCCCAAGGCGTATGTCGGACAGCGCGATGAGCTCAAGGGCGCGTTGCATGGCTGAGATCACGCTGGTCGAAGCCGTCAACCTGGCGCTGGCCCGCGCCATGCAGGAGGACCCCAACGTCGTCGTGCTCGGCGAGGACGTCGGCGTCAACGGCGGCGTCTTCCGCGCTACCGTCGGCTTGCAGCAGCGATTCGGCCGTGATCGCGTGATCGACACGCCGCTCGCCGAGCTCCTGATCAGCGGACTGTGCGTCGGCATGGCTGCGCAAGGCCTGCGGCCCATCGGCGAGATCCAGTTCATGGGATTTCTCTATCCCTGCATCGACCAGCTGGTGAACCACGCATCCCGGCTGCGCAACCGAACCCAGGGGCGGCTGAGCTGCCCGATGGTGCTGCGTACACCCTATGGAGCCGGCATTCGTGCGCCCGAGCACCACTCGGAGAGCACCGAGGCCATGCTCGCCCACATCCCGGGCCTGCGGGTGGTCACGCCATCCTCGCCGGAGCGCGCCTACGGACTGCTGCTCGCGGCGATCCGCGATCCTGACCCGGTGGTGTTCCTGGAACCCACCCGCATCTACCGGGCGGTGAAAGGCGAGGTGGAAGACGATGGCGAGGCGCTGCCGCTCGATGTCGCCTTCATTCTGCGGGAAGGCCGCGACGTCACGCTCATCAGCTGGGGCGCGATGGTGAAGGAGACATCTGCCGCCGCTGACGAGCTCGCCGCCGGCGGCATCGACGCCGAAGTGATCGATCTCGCCACGCTCAAGCCGTACGACGAGGATACCGTGCTGGCTTCGGTCACGAAAACAGGACGCTGCATCATCGTGCACGAGGCCGCGCGCACCGGCGGGTTTGGCGCCGAGGTTGCTGCGCTGATCGCCGAGCGGGCGCTCCTCTCCCTGCTCGCTCCGGTGGCGCGCGTCACCGGCTATGATACGATCATTCCCCTTCCGCGCCTCGAGCAGCGTTACCTGCCTTCGGTTGGCCGAATCGTCGCCGCCGCGCGCAATGCCTGCCACTTTGGCTGATCGGAATTTCCAAATGCAACGGTTCGATTTGCCCGATCTTGGCGAAGGTCTTGAGGAGGCGGAAATCGTCGCCTGGTACGTCAACGAGGGCGATCACGTCGTCGCCGATCAGCCACTCGTGTCGGTCGAGACCGACAAGGCCGTGGTCGAGGTCCCTTCACCGCAGAACGGCCGCATCGCGCGGCTGTTCGGCGCCAAGGGCGACCTGGTCAAGGTGGGCGCGCCGCTCGTCGAGTTTGCCGAAGGCGTGCAAGAGGATGCCGGCACGGTGGTCGGCGAGATCGACCGCGGCGAGCGAGCGCCATCAGGCTCCGAAGCGAGCGCCGCCCCGGCGCAGGCGCGCACGCTGCAAGTCCTTCCGGCCATTCGCGCCCTCGCTCGCAAGCTCGACGTCGATCTCAACCTGGTGCAGGCGACTGGACCCGGCGGAATCCATCACACGGGCGGACGTCGAGCGCGCCGCCAAGAGTCTGGTCGATGCCGGCCCGGCCGAGCCGTTGCGAGGCATGCGCCGGGCAATGGCCCAGCGCATGGCGGCAGCGCACGCCGAAGTGGCCAGAACGACGGTGACCGATGAAGCCGATATCGACCCCTGGAGAAAGGGTGACGATATCACCATCCGGCTGGTGCGTGCCATCGCGGCGGCTGCCAAGTCCGAACCCTCGCTCAATGTCTGGTACAATGCGCAGGCAGGCGAGCGCCGCCTCATCAACCGCATCGACATCGGCATCGCGGTCGATATCGAGGGGGGCTTGATCGTGCCGGTATTGCGCAATGTCGGCGAGCGTGACGCAAAGGATTTGCGCGCGGGGCTTGACCGGATGCGCGCTGACGCCGCAGCGCGATCGATTCCGCCGGAGGAACTGCGCGGCGCCACCATCACGTTATCGAACTTCGGCATGATCGGGGGACGTTTTGCAAACCTCGTGGTCGTGCCACCCCAGGTCGCGATCGTGGGGGCCGGCCGCATCGCCCCGGCGGTGCGGGCGCACCAGGGACAGCCGGCCGTGCGGCGCGTGCTCCCGCTCTCGCTCACCTTCGATCACCGCGTGGTCACCGGCGGAGAGGCGGCGCGCTTTCTCGTGGCGCTCAGGTCGGATTTGGAGCTGGCATCGTAGACTGTCGGATTTGTCGGCCCGGAGCGGCGGAAATAATCGCGCATGCCCCAACCCGCAGCGATCTTATCACCCACACCCTGAGCCACACCCGTGCCCCTTCCAATCGAAGACTACGCGCTGATAGGCGATTGTGAAACGGCCGCCCTCGTCGGGCGGGACGGCTCGATGGATTGGTTGTGCCTGCCGCGATTCGATTCCGATGCGTGCTTTGCCGCCCTGCTCGGCAATCCGAACAACGGCCGTTGGATGATCGCGCCCGAGCAGGCTGCAAATGTCTCGAGGCGGTATCGCGGCGACACCCTGATCCTGGAGACGACCTTCAAGACCGACGAGGGAACGGTTCTCCTGGTCGACTTCATGCCGCCGAAGGGCAGAGGTTGCGAGGTCGTGCGAATTGTGCTCGGGATCGAGGGCCGGGTGCGCATGCGCAGCGAGATCATCCTGCGATTCGATTACGGGTCCACCGTTCCATGGGTCACCCGGCTTGATGACGGCACGCTGCGCGCCATCGCCGGGCCGCAAATGCTTCTGCTCAAGACGCCGGCGGCGCTGCGTGGCGAGGACCTGACGACGATCAGCGAGTTCAGCGTCGAGCCAGGCCAGCGCGTTCCCTTTGTCTTGAGTTCACGCGCCCTCGCATTTGCCCCCGCCCGCCTTGCCTGATCCCTTCGCGGCGCTCGACGACACGGAATGGTTTTGGGCCGACTGGTCGGCGACATGCAAGGAAGCCGGCCGCTGGTCGAAGCCGGTCCTGCGTTCCTTGATCACGCTCAAGGCGCTCACATTCGCGCCGACCGGCGGGATGGTCGCGGCACCGACCTCGTCGTTGCCGGAGAAGATCGGCGGTCCCCGAAATTGGGATTATCGTTTCTGTTGGGTGCGCGATGCGACGCTGACGTTGCTCGCGCTCATGGGCGCCGGCTATTTCGAGGAGGCGAGAGCATGGCGCGATTGGCTGGTGCGCGCCGTCGCCGGCAGTCCGGAGCAGTTGCAGATCATGTACGGCATCGCCGGCGAACGCCGGCTTTGGGAATGGGAAGTCCCGTGGCTGGATGGATATGAAGCGTCGAAACCGGTGCGCATCGGCAATGCCGCGCATGCGCAGCTGCAGCTCGACGTCTTCGGCGAGATGATGGATGCGCTCTACCAGGCACGTCGCGTGGGACTTCCCATGTCCGAGCCGGCCTGGGCGGTCGAGCGCGCGCTGCTGGGGCACCTGCAGTCGATCTGGCGGGAGCCGGATAATGGCCTTTGGGAAATGCGCGGTCCCCGCCGCCATTTCACCCATTCTAAAATGATGGCGTGGGTGGCGTTCGATCGCGCCATCAAGAGCGCCCAGGAATTTGGACTGCCCGGACCGGTGGACGTGTGGCTGCAGCTGCGAGCGGAGATACATGATGACGTCTGCCGCAATGGATTTGATGCGGAGCTCGGATGCTTCGTTCAGGCCTACGGAACGAAGGAGCTCGATGCCAGCCTGTTGCTGATTGCGGCCATCGGGTTCCTCCCGCCCACCGACGCGCGGGTGCGCGCAACGGTGGAAGCGGTCGAGCACCATCTCCTCGTCGATGGTCTGGTGCATCGCTATCGCACGGCCAGCTCCGATGACGGGTTGCCGCCCGGCGAAGGCGTCTTCCTCGCCTGCAGCTTCTGGCTGGCGGATGCCTGGTATCTGCTCGGCCGTACGCAAGAGGCGGAACGGCTGTTCGAGCGGCTGCTGGACTTGCGCAACGATGTCGGGCTGCTGTCCGAAGAATATGACCCGCGGCAAAAACGCCTGCTGGGCAATTTTCCTCAGGCGTTTTCTCATATCTCGCTCGTCAATACGGCGCATAATCTCAGCCATGAGGAAAAACCCGCCGAGCAGCGAGGACGTTGAAATCTGAGGGAACGTGGCCGGGTCGCGAAGGTTTTGGAGAGCGGACGTTCTGCGCTCGCGACTGCCATCCGACGAGCAGCGGGTTGCTTGTCTCCCGCCACCGCCGCCGCTGGCGGCTAATGGATTGAGGGTTTAGCCATGCCGGCGAATGAACGCAGGATCGTCGTTGCCGCGGATGCCGAAGCGATCGCCGAGATCGCAGCCGAGCGGCTGCTCGCCCGGATCGCGCAAGCGAGCGGCCCGGCAGCAATCTGTCTCACCGGCGGATCGAGTCCCGAGCGTCTTTATGAGCTGCTTGCGCGCGAGCCGTACCGCAGCAGGCTGCCCTGGAATCGCGCGCATTGGTTCGTCGGCGACGACCGCTTCGTGCCCGCCGACGACGCGCTCAGCAACTTCGGCATGGCGCGGCGCCTGTTTCTCGATCGCGTCGACGTCCCCGCCGAGAACATCCACCCGATCGCAACCGGCGCCGGCAGCCCGGATGCGGCGGCGGGCGGCTACGAGGACGAGCTCAAGCGCTTTTATGGCCGCGACCGGCTCGATCCAGCGCGTCCGCTGTTCGAGCTCGTGCTGATGGGTCTCGGCGCGGACGGACACACCGCCTCGCTGTTCCCGAACGCCCCGGCGCTGCGTGAGCAAGGGCGCTGGGTGCTCGGGGTCGAGAAGGCCGGCCTCGCGCCGTTCGTGCCCCGCGTCACGCTGACCTTTCCCGCGCTCGCATCGACCCGCGAGATGCTGTTCCTGGTGACCGGCGCGGACAAGCACGGCATCCTGGCGCGGGTGCTCGCCGGCGAGGACCTGCCTGCCGGTCGTGCCCGGTCGGACGGCGAGTTGGTGTGGCTGGTCGATCGCGCCGCGGCGCCGGAGAACCCTCATGCGGCCTGACGCGCCGGCCGCGCAACCGAGCGTCGCCGTGGTGATGGGAGTGTCCGGCAGCGGAAAGAGCACGATTGCATCCATGCTCGCCCACCGGCTGCATTGGACCTATGAGGATGGCGACTGGTTTCATCCCAGGTCCAACATCGAGAAGATGCATGGCGGCGAGCCGCTCACCGATGAGGACCGCTGGCCCTGGCTTCACGCCATCGCTGCCTGGATCGATGCGACGCGACGCGTCGGCAATCACGGCGTGATTGCCTGCTCGACGCTCAAGCGCGCCTACCGCGACATTCTCGTCGGCCCGCGGCGGGACGTACGGATCGTTTATCTCAAGGGCGATCGCGAGCTGATCGCACGCCGGCTGTCGGCGCGTGATGGGCACTTCATGCCGGCCGCGCTGCTCGACAGCCAGTTCGCAGCCCTCGAGGAGCCGCAAGCGGACGAGCATCCCATCGTGATCTCAATCGTTCCGCATCCGCGCGAAATCGTCGAGGGCATCGTGCAGGAGCTTGGGAACGCGTGACCTTCCAATTCAGCGCGGCGGTGGTGGCGGCATCCAGCGCTGTCCGAAGCCCGATTGCTGCTGCTGCGGCTGCTGCGGCTGCTGCGGCTGCTGTTGGGCCGGGCGCCGCGGTGGGGCTGCGGCCGCGGCCGGTCTTGCGGGCGGCGGCGTAGACGCCGTCGCCGGCTCGGGCAGGGCAACCGCGGCGACCACGGGATTTTTGCAGTCGGTGAGCCAGACATCGTAGATCGGATGCTCGACCGCGTGCAGCCCCGGGCTCGATGCAAAGACCCATCCGGTGAAGATGCGCTTGACCTCGCCTTGCAGCGTGATCTCATCGACCTCGATGAAGGCGTCGGTATTGGGGGTTTCCGTCGGCGGCCGGGTGAAGCAGATGCGCGGCGTCACCTGCAGAGCACCGAACTGCACCGTCTCGCCGACCGCCGCGTCGAAATTGATGATGCGCCCGGTGATCTTGTCGAGCCCGGAGAACAGCGCGCCCTTGTTCTCGATTTTCTGCGACGGCGGCTCGGCGATGATCTCGTCTCCGGGCTGCGGCGAGGTATCCCCAGATTGCGGCATGGCGCGCGGCGGGCGCTGGCCCGGCTGCCCGCTCGGCGCATAGGGATCGACCGAGGCCGTCGTCCCGCCGGGCGGCGGAGGCAGGGGCTCCGATTCGAATCCCGCCCGCGGGCGGCCCCCGGCGCGGAAGATTGGCCCCACCTGGATACGGTTGCTCCTGATAGCGCGGATCACGCTGTTCGTATCGCTGATCGGGATACCCAGGATAGTCTTGCTGCGGCGCCTGCTGACGGCTGCTCGGCACGGCCGATGGCGGGCGTGGCGGCGGACCGAACAGGGCCTCGAAGGGATTGAAGAATTGCGCTTGCGCCGGAGCGCCGGCAAGGACGCTTCCTGCTGCGAGGAACGCGGCGGCGACACGGAGGGAGCAAAGCGATCGGGCCATCGACGAGTGTCCGGTTTTTCCAATCGTCTGCGCCGGCGCGCCCCGCCGGTCTGGCCGATCCGGTTAACACTTGGAATGCGGCGGCGAAAGGGCGGGCTGGAAGGCCGAGTTTGTCGGAGCGAGCCGCATGGGGAGCCGCCCTCCGGAACTCACGGAGGGGGGAAGTGATTTCCGGGGCCAAGTGATGAAGCCGTCCCGCCTTGCCGTGCCCAGGGTTGCCCCGCTTGCGATCGAGCGTCTCTCCGCATATCGCAAAACTAACTTACAAACAACGCGATAGCAGAGGATGCTGCGTTGGAATCTTAATTCGTAAAACTGCTACTTTTACGTGTGTATCAAGATATTATACAACCTAGTAGACGAATTTCCGCGGCTTGGGGACCGAGGTGATCAGCTCCGATGCGCCGGCAGTCAACAGGGGGCTCGTCCGTCGGCTGGCCGTCCTTGTCCAGGGCATGGTGGAGCTTTGGGGCTTGGTACGGCGAGTTGAGGATCGGTCTTTCGAAGAAGGATTCGGTCATGCTCTGCGTGCATCCCCCTCGGCGCAGTCTACTACCGGCAATTTCTCACGCTTGATATCAGGTCACGACTCAAGTAAGAACAAAACAAGAACAAAACCGATGGCGTAATCAGTGCGGGTTCCCATGGCTGACCACTGCGATGACCAGCAATGCAATGATCACCGCCGCGATAGCGCGCCGCCTGCGCTGAGGCACGGAATTTACGCCGAAACTCTTCTTCCCGGAGAAAATGCCGCGGAATTCGAGGAATTGCATCGAGCCCTGATTGCGGAATTCGATCCCAGTGGAGCGTTCGAGAAAGATATCGTCGGCACCATGGCGCGCTTGATTTGGCGCAAGCAAAACCTTGCGGCGTTTCGCGATGAGAGCTCGGACCCCCACGATGCATACTTGATGAGCAGCCTGGCGCTCGAGGACCGCATGGATGGTCTCCTGGACAAGTGTCTCAAACGGTTATTGTTCGTTCGGGGGGCGAAATCGATCTCATCTGCGTCGGGACCCGAGTCCTCGTCACGTCTCCTCGTCCCGGCGAAAGCTGCGTAGAAGGAAACGCTGGGACCGACCGCACGGCAGGCGAATCTTGCGCGCTCACAGGATCAGCCGCTCACCCCTCAGGCGTCCAGGCCTTGTAATCGCCGGTCGCCTTCGGGCGGCGGCCCTGCGCGAGAATCGAACCGGTCGGACGATGCGCCCCGGGCGTGCCGGTGAGATTGGGCCGGTGCGGCTTCCACCATGGGCTGCGGCGTGACCTGCTCCAGCGTCGGCGGAATGTCGACGGTGTGATGCAGCCAGCCGTGCCAGGAGGGCGGCACGGTCGAGGCTTCGGCCACGCCGTTGTAGATCACCCAGCGACGCTCGAAGTGAAGCACCGGGTCGATCCTGCCGCCCTTGGTGCGGAAATAGCGGTTGCCGAATTCGTCCTCGCCGACGAGCTCGCCGTGCCGCCAGGTCCAGAACTGGGTGCCGAATGTCTGCCCGTTCCACCAGGTGAAGAACCGCAGGAGAAACGTTTTCATGGGCGCTGCGGCCTCGCCGGGAATGGACGCAGCCGCGGTGATGCCACCGCGAAGGGAGGGAGTCCAGATCCACCGGCGCCGCGAGCAGCCGCGCGCGATCAGCGGCCGGAACGCGCCGGAGATTTTTTTCGGCGCGGTTGCTGAGGACGACGTGCCATTTCATGGCGCAATTGATCTAGCGTGACAAATTTTCCTTGACGAAACGCCCGGCGGCCCTCCTCGATCGCATCGACCTCGTCAGCGCTTGCCTCCTCCTCCGCAAGCTCGGCAATGCGCTTCTTGAGCCGGCGCAGCTCCGTCCCCCTTACCATGTACTGGCGCAGCGCTTCGCGCACGAGCTCGGAGCGCGTGCGGTGCTCTGCCTTCCTTACACGCTCGAGCTCGTCCACCATCCCAGGCGGGAGCGATATGGAGAACGTCGCCGAGATGCGGCCCACGTCCATAAACCCGATGGATATTACTTGTTCAGACACAAACATTTACGCAAAAGACCATGTCAACCTCCCAATACGCCGACAAACGAGTGGTTCATGGAATTGCGGCTTTGCTCAACATTTTTCTTGACGCATGTAATGTCTATCCGAAGAACCTGTACCTTTCGGAATATGCTTTGAAGGAGGCGGTGATGACGGCATTGCGTGCGCGGTTCGCCGTCTGCGCGGCATTTTTGCTTGCCCCGCAATCAGGGCTCGCGCAGGCGCCCGCTCCCACGCCCGCGCACGTTTGGCCGGAGCGCCCGATCCAGGCCATCGTGCCGTTCAGCGCCGGCGCCGCAAACGACATCGCCGGGCGCATCGTCCTCGAGCAGGTGTCGAAGCAGATCAACCAGCCGGTCGTGATCGAGAACAGGCCGGGCGCCGGCGGCACCACCGGCGCCAATGCGGTCGCCAAGGCGCAGCCGAACGGCTACACCATCCTGGTGCACTCGTCCTCCTTCAGCGCCGCCTACTCGCTCTACAAGACCCTCCCCTACGACACGCTCAATGATTTCGCGGCGGTGATTGCGCTTGCAAAGACGCCGACCGTGCTGGTGAGCGCGCCGGCGAAAGGATTCAAGACGGCGGGCGACCTGATCACCGCGGCCAAGGCCAAGCCGGGCGTCATGAACTTCGCGTCCGCCGGCATCGGCTCGGTGTCGCATCTTGCCGCCGAGCGCTTTCGCCTGAGCGCCGGGATCGAGGCCCAGCATGTGCCGTTCCGGGGACCGAACGAAGCCTTCACCGAGCTCATCGCCGGACGGATCGATTTCTATTTTTTGCCGCTCGCGCCGGCGCTGCCGCTCCTGAAGGAAGGTACACTCACCGCGCTCGCCGTGAGCACCGATACGCGCGCCGGCGCGTTGCCCGAAGTGCCGACGACATCCGAGCTGGGACTGAAGGATTCGACCTACCTGTTCTGGACCGGGATCTTCGCTCCGGCAAAAACGCCGCGCGACATCCTTGTGCGGCTCTACGAGGAGACGCAAAAGGCCCTGCAGACCGCGGCGGTGCAGGAGCGCCTCGCCAAGGCGGGTGCCGAGCCCATGTCAATGAGCGCAGATGAATTCGGAAAATATTTTCGCGAAGACGTGCTCGCGACCGCCAAGCTGATGCGCGAGCTGGGCATCAAGCCGGGGGATTGAGGCGTCTCGGAATTTGCCAAAGGGAGGAGAACATGGATTCGCCATGCATGAATTCACGGCGCATCGCGCTCGCCGCGCTGAGCACGATCATGCTTGCCGGCGCAGCCGGCTCGCCCCGCGGCTTTCGGCCAGGCCCCCGCGACGCCGGCGCCGACCGTGGCCAACCCCTGGTTTCAGGGCGCACCGTTCCCGGACCCGTCGGAGGAAGTGCTCGGCGCGACCGCAGGCGGCAAGCTCTATGTCTTTGCCGGGCTGGCGCCGGGCTGGAAGCCGAAGGCGCTGGTCTTCGAATACGATCCCGCGTCCAACGCGTGGACCAGGAAGCGGCCCATGCGGCTTGCCTCGCACCATGTTGCGTTCGCGACCCTCGACAACAAGATCTATGCATTCGGCGGCTTCACCCTTCCCGAATCCGGCCCGGCAGCCTGGAGCCCGGTGAACAATGCCTGGGAATACGATCCGGCCGCAGATGAATGGAAAGAGCTCGCGCCCATGCCGACGAAGCGGGGAGCGGCGGCGGCAGGCGTCGCGAACGGCAAGATTTACGTAACCGGCGGCGTCAACTCGCTTCACGGCGTGACCGAGCACGGCGTCCATCCCGCCCGCCCGCACAACGTGGTGCCGACAGTCGAGGAATACAGCCCCGCGACCAACAGCTGGAAAGCGGTGCGGCCGCTCCTGGTCGCACGCAATCACCACGTGGCGGTGGGCGCCGGCGACAAGGTCTATGTCATCGGCGGCCGCATCGGCGGCGCGATTCATCTCCAGCGCCAGCAACAACGTCGACCTGGTCGAGATGTACGATCCGGCATCCGATCTCTGGTCGCCGCGGGCGCGGATGCCGACCGCGCGCAGCGCGGTCGGCGCCGGCCTCTACAACACGCACATCCTGGTGGCCGGGGGCGAAGGACAGGATCAGCGCTTCCTTGCCGCGTTCAAGGCGGTGGAAGCCTATGATGCCGCGCTCAATCGGTGGCAGGTGCTTCCTTCCATGCAGCGCCCACGGCACGGGTTGGCCGCCGGTGTCATTGGCAATCGCTTCTACGCCGTGAGCGGCGACGGCCAGTCCGCCGGCAACGGCATCGAGCACTCGGCGGTGCCGTTCAACGAGATCCTGCAGATCGACCTGGTCTTGAAATGAACGGGGGAAGAGCGACAAAGTCATTCTTACGTGGGGGTTGCGCGTTGAGGGGGCCGGGACGAATCGGGAGCAATTATCGCCTCACGGCAAACCGAGATTCGCGGACTTCGGGAGAAACATCGGCGAAATCGCGCAAGACCAATGGGAAGCGCGCAAGGTGATTCCGCCGCGCGACGCGGGGCCCGTCATGCGAGGCAATATTTTTTGTCCCTTGACAGCTTTCCCGGCAGGCTGGTGACGCCGCCTGTGGACGGAGCCTTCCAAATCCGCAGGCAATATCCGATACTTGGCGCATTGCACCTGAGTCTCCCCCGGATTTCACAGTTTCCCACTAGATTTAGAGTTCCTTCACCCCCGTCATACTAAGTCTTGACGAACGGCGGCGTGGCGTCTTACGTTCGAGTGGTTCGGCGCGAGTGGTTCGAAGTCCCGCCGGGCGCTCTCCTGAAGGGGTCTGCGTAAACCGCTCCCGTCCGCCGCAACGGCGCCGGAAGGCGGCTGCGTCGTGTCGTCAGGGGAAACGCGCGTGCCGTACAAAATCCGGGGCCGCCACAAGTTTAGGTATCAGGGCCGCCGGGACAGGGCGTTAAGCGGATTTTCAACGAGCCAGCTCGTACGCGGCCGGAGGCCAGGGTCGCGTCCCGGAAACATCGCGGCGGCTTTCCTATATGAGCGGGGGTCTCCCCGCAGGGCCGCCGCGCCAACGATAAAGGGGCAAGAGATGCGGATTGAGCGGCGCTACACCAAAGAAGGACAATCCCCCTACGCGGATATCGCCTTCCGGCTGACCGCGAGCGAGATACGCAATCCAGACGGATCGGTGGTGTTCCGAGCCGAGAATGTCGAGGTACCCGCCTCCTGGTCGCAGGTCGCCGCCGACGTCTTGGCGCAAAAATATTTCCGCAAGGCCGGGGTCCCGGCCCGCCTGAAAAAGGTCGAGGAAGAGAGCGTTCCGTCCTGGCTATGGCGCTCGACCCCCGATCACGAGGCTCTGGAGGTGCTGCCGGAGAAGGAGCGCAGCACCGGCGAGCAGTCCGCAAAGCAGGTGTTCGAGCGGCTCGCCGGCACCTGGACCTATTGGGGGTGGAAGGGCGGCTATTTCGATTCGGAATCGGATGCGCGCGCCTTCTTCGACGAGCTCGCCTACATGCTCGCCATGCAGATGGCGGCGCCGAACTCGCCGCAATGGTTCAACACCGGCCTGTTCTGGGCCTATGGCATCGATGGTCCCAGCCAGGGACATTTCTACGTCGACTTTGCGACCGGCAAGCTCACCAGGTCGAAATCGGCCTACGAGCATCCCCAGCCGCACGCCTGCTTCATCCAGTCGATTGCCGATGACCTCGTGAACGAAGGCGGCATCATGGATTTATGGGTGCGGGAAGCGCGGCTGTTCAAATACGGCTCCGGCACCGGATCGAACTTCTCGAAGCTGCGGGGGGAAGGCGAGCGCCTGGCCGGCGGGGGCAAATCCTCCGGCCTGATGAGCTTCCTGAAAATCGGCGACCGCGCCGCCGGCGCCATCAAGTCGGGCGGCACCACGCGGCGCGCCGCCAAGATGGTGATCGTCGATACCGACCACCCCGACATCGAGCAGTTCATCAGCTGGAAGGTGATCGAGGAGCAGAAAGTCGCCTCGTTGGTCACCGGCTCGAAGATCAACCAGAAGCACCTCAAGGCGATCATGAGGGCCTGCGTCCTGTGCGAAGGATCGGGCGACGATTGCTTCGACCCGGACAAGAATCCGGTGCTCCGGCGCGAGATCAAGAGCGCGCGCAGGGACCACGTTCCCGACAATTACATCCAGCGTGTCGTCCAGTTCGCCAAGCAGGGCTACACCGACATCGATTTTCCGGTCTACGACACCGACTGGGATTCCGACGCCTATCTCACCGTCTCCGGGCAGAACTCCAACAACTCCGTGCGCGTCACCGATGAGTTTCTCAAGGCGGTGGAGGCCGACAGCGACTGGGACCTCACCTGGCGCACCAAGCCGAGCAAGATCGCAAGAACGGTGAAGGCACGCGAGTTGTGGGAGAAGATCGGACACGCCGCCTGGGCCTGCGCCGATCCGGGCCTGCAATATCACACCACCATCAATGACTGGCATACCTGCCCGGCGGCAGGGCCAATCCGCGCCTCCAATCCGTGCTCGGAATACATGTTCCTCGACGACACTGCCTGCAATCTCGCCTCGATGAACCTGCTCGCCTTCCACGCTCAATCCGCCGCCCTTCCCTCCCCGGCGAGCGAGAAAGGTGCCGGCAAGGGGCAATTCGACCTCGACGGCTATGAGCATGCGGTGCGGCTGTGGACGGTCGTGCTCGAAATTTCGGTCCTGATGGCGCAGTTCCCCTCGCGCGAGATTGCGCTGCTCTCCTACGAGTTCCGCACGCTCGGCCTCGGCTATGCCAATCTCGGCGGACTGCTCATGTCGTCGGGGATCTCCTACAATTCGGATGCCGGGCGACAGATTGCGGGCGCGCTCACCGCCATCATGACCGGGACAAGCTACGCCACCTCGGCGGAGATGGCGCATATGCTCGGCGCCTTCCCCGGCTACAAGAAGAACCGCGAGCACATGCTGCGCGTCATCCGCAACCACCGCCGCGCGGCGCACGGGGAGCGCACCAGCTATGAGAAGGTCGCAACCCCCCCGGTTCCGCTCGATCACAAAGCCTGTCCGGACCCGCGCATGGTCGAGCATGCCGAGCGGGCGTGGGACCGCGCGCTTGCGCTCGGCGAGCAGCACGGCTTCCGCAACGCGCAGGTCTCCGTGATCGCGCCAACCGGCACCATCGGCCTGGTGATGGATTGCGACACCACCGGCATCGAGCCTGATTTCGCGCTGGTCAAGTTCAAGAAGCTCGCCGGCGGCGGCTATTTCAAGATCATCAACCGCGCGGTGCCGGAGGCTCTGCGGGTGCTCGGCTATTCACCTTCACAGATCGCCGAGATCGAGACCTATGCCGTCGGTCACGGCAGCCTCGAACGCGCCCCCGCCATCAATCCCGCGACGCTGAAGCAGAAGGGCTTCACCACCGAGGCGATCGAGAAGGTCGAGAAAGCGCTGCCGACTGCTTTCGACATCAAGTTCGTGTTCAACAAGTGGACGCTGGGCGAGGATTTCGTGGCGAAGCTCGGCATCGCGCCCGAGAAGCTCGCCGATCCGCGCGTCGACTTCCTCTCCGCGCTCGGCTTCACCAGGCGCGAGATCGAGGCAGCCAACGTCCATGTCTGCGGCGCCATGACGATCGAAGGTGCCCCGCACCTCAAGGCCGAGCATTATGCGGTGTTCGACTGCGCCAATCCCTGCGGGCGCAACGGCAAGCGCTATCTCTCGGTCGAGAGCCACATCCGCATGATGGCGGCGGCGCAGCCTTTCATCTCGGGTGCAATCTCGAAAACCATCAACATGCCGAATGACGCCACGGTGGCGGACTGCAAGGCCGCCTATCTGCTGTCATGGAAGCTCGCGCTCAAGGCCAATGCGCTCTACCGCGACGGCTCGAAGCTTTCGCAGCCGCTGCAATCGCAGCTCATCGCCGATGACGAGGACGACGACCACGTCATCGAGGCTTTCATCGAGAAGCCGAGCGCGGCGCGCGCCAGCGCGCTGGCGGAAAAGGTGGTGGAAAAGGTGGTCGAACGCATCGTGGTCATGCGCGAGCGCGAACGCATGCCCGACCGGCGCAAAGGCTATACGCAGAAGGCGGTCGTGGGCGGCCACAAGGTCTATCTGCGCACGGGCGAATACGACGACGGCCGGCTGGGCGAAATCTTCATCGACATGCACAAGGAGGGCGCGGCGCTGCGATCGCTCCTCAACAATTTCGCGATCGCGGTCTCGCTCGGCCTGCAATACGGCGTGCCGCTCGATGAGTATGTCGACGCCTTCACCTTCACGCGCTTCGAGCCGTCCGGTCCCGTGCAGGGCAACGACTCGATCAAATACGCGACGTCGATTTTCGATTATGTCTTCCGCGAGCTGGCGGTGAGCTATCTTGAGCGCTTCGACCTCGCCCATATCGATCCGAGCGAAAGCGGCTTCGATGCGCTCGGCAAGGGAGTTGAGGAAGGCAGGCCCTCGCCGGCCTCGACGAAATACGTCTCGCGCGGGCTCACGCGCTCGCGCACGGACAAGCTCTCGGTTTTGGCGGGCGGTGCGGGAACTGCTCTTTCTCCCTCCCCCGTATCGGGGGAGGGTCGCGGTGCAGGGACAAACGTCACCTCCTTCGGCACGCGTGAAGCACGCGCCGAAATTTTCGGGGCTGCCGCGCTCAAAACGGAGCCCGAGCAGAAGCTCTCGCCGGCGGAGCAATTGGAGCAGCAGTCTCTGCCCGCCGCCAGGAGCGAGGAGCGCGCGCAGGCGCGCGCCGCCGCCGCCGGCAAGCGCGCCGAGGCCAAGGCCAAGGGCTACGAAGGCGAAGCCTGCGGCGAATGCGGCAATTTCACGCTGGTGCGCAACGGCACCTGCCTGAAATGCGACACCTGCGGCGGCACGACGGGGTGCTCGTAGTTTCTTCTGCCGAAGGCGACGGTCGCTGGGCTGAAAAAGCCGGACTGCGGTAGCAAAGTTTCTGAAACGGCCGAGGACAGAGACATCACGCCGCCCGTGCTTTCACCGTCGGAATTCTCGCGATCTCCGCTTTGAGCGCGCGCTGCGCGTGCCATAGATCATATGCCTGCTGCAGACGAAGCCAAAGCTCCGGACCGTTGCCGCAGAACTTGCCGAGGCGGATCGCCATCTCGGGACTGACCGGGGCCTTCTCGGCGAGAACACGGTAGAGGTGCTGGCGCGTCACTCCAAGCTTAAGAGCGGCGCTGGCAACCGCCTCGCCGATCGCCGGCATGACATCTTCGCGCAGAATCGCGCCCGGATGCGTCGGTGCCCGCGCAGGGCGACGCGCGGCGATTTCCTTCTTTCCGTTCCTGTCCATGGCCACCCTTAACTTGGTCTCGGCCGCGCTGCCATTTGCCGCGCTAATGATTGTCTATTCGGCGAGAGTCTGGGTGCAACTCTTCGTCCGCCGCAGCTTCGACGTCGATGTCGTGGACCGGATGTTCTACGCGCTCATCCCGGTACTCGGCTATCTGCTCCTGCTCACGTCGGCATTGTTGTTGCTGGTGCAATCGGCGTCGGGCCTGGATGTGCTCGCCGCCGGCCTGATCATTCTTCTGCTTGCAGGACTTCGCAATGCCTGGGACATGACGATGTGGATCGTGATCCAAACCCCGGTACCGGAGCGGACAACAAGCGACGCGCGGTAGCCCCGCCGCGGGATGGACAGTTTCGCCGGGCTCGCGTATGGAATCCGGGCTGGCGACCACCGTTAACTCGCAAACCCTGCCCTGGGGAGATGACCGTGTACATCCTTTGGACCATCATCATAGGCTTCCTTGCGGGCGTGATCGCGCGCTTCCTCCTTCCCGGACCCAACAATCCGACCGGCTTCATTGTGACCACGCTCATCGGCATCGCCGGGGCATTCGTCGCCACCTTCATCGGCCAGGCGATCGGGTGGTATCGTCTCGACCAGGGCGCCGGTTTGATCGGCGCAACCGTCGGCGCGGTGATCGTGCTGTTCATCTGGCATCAGCTGGTGAAAAACAGAACCGTCACCGACCCGGGTGTCAGTGGCCGCCGCTGGCTCTGACGCTCTCGCCTGGTGTTTCTCGCTGCGGAAATTTCAACGCCGAAGCCGCCCGGCACGCGCGCGGCGTAGCGGCCGGGCTGCGCAGCAGGATGTAGCCACATGCATTTTGCCATCTCCTCGACCTGGGGACCGACCGATCCGACGCGCGCGATGCTCCCCTTCATCTTCGCAGCCTCGGCGCTCCAGGCCGGCGATCGCGTCACCCTGATGCTGTTCCATGACGCCGTGCTGCTGGCGGTCGAAGGCGCGGCCGCAAAGCTCGTGCCGGTGGGCCCGCCCAATCGCTACGAGGAGGTCACGGGCCATCAAGCCGTCAAGCTTTGGGCGTGCAAGCCGTGCGTGGATGCGCGCGGCCTCACGGCTTCCTCCCTCGACAAGCGCGTCCAGCTCGGCGGCATGAATGAGTTCCACGCCGCCGGCAAGGAGGCCGACACCCGCGTGGTGACGTTCTAGCGTGTGGCGCTCACCAGCACGATCGAGATGTTGTCCGCGCCGCCGGCGGCCATCGCCGCCGTGAACAGAGCACGCAGCGCCTCCTCGTCGCTTGCCGCCATCGCGCATTCGATCTCGCCATCGTCGAGCATGTCGGTCAGCCCGTCGCTGCAGATGAGCCAGCGTGACGGAAGCACCAAATCCTCCTCGTCGACATGCGGCGTGATCGGGACGAGGGTGCTGGCACCGCCGAGCGTCTGCGTGATGATCCCGCTGCGCGCCCCCGGCGGAACGTCGTCGATGCTCAGCTGCTCGAGCCGCCCGTTGCGCTGACGGTAAATCCGGCTATCGCCGACATTGAACCACGCGGCGCGCTTCGCGGTGAGCAACAGGCCTGCCACGGTCGTGCCCATGCCGCGCAGAGCAGGAACGGCCTTCATGGTCCGGTAAAGCTCGGCATTGATCAAGGCCAGGCGTGCGACGATGTCGGCGGCCCCTGCGCCCACTCGTTCCGCGGCAAGACGCTTGATCGCGTAGCGGCTTGCGACCTCGCCGCCGGCGTGCCCGCCCATGCCATCGGCAACCGCGAAAAGGAGCGGCTCGGCGAGCGCGTGGCGCGATCGGCGCGGAGCCGACATCTCGACACCGGCCACCCATCCGGCAACGGTGATGCTGTCCTCGTTGTTTTCTCGCAGCAGGCCTCTATGGCAGAAGGCGGCGGCCTCGATATGCGGCGGATCGTCCATGGGGGTGAGGCCGATTGCAAGTCATGAGGGCAGACCAGCTTCCGCGGCGGGGTTTGCGGAGCCGGCTCGCAGCGGCGCCACTTTCGCTAAATTGTCGTGCAATTGGCAAGGAGGTCGTAGTGGCGCGCGTAAAGATGATCACGCCGGAGGAGGCCGATGCGGAAACCCGCAAGGTCTATCAGGGCGTCGTCGAGCAATGGGGCCGGATCAGCAATTTTTCGCAGGCGCTGGCGCATCAGCCGGCAGCGCTCGCGGGCTGGATGCTGCTGAACGAAGCGATCCGGCTCAAGAACGTCAATTTCAACGACAAGCAGATCGTGGAGCTCACCATATTCTGCGGGATGTGGAACTACTCGAATTGCCTGTGCGAGGCTTTGCACGTCGACCTCGAGGGGGCGGACCGGCGCATCGAGTTCCAGGACAACTAGGTGGACGGACAAATAGGTGGACAATCCGACGCCAAATCCGAATTCGAACGGAGACGAGAATGGCTGATACCAAGAATTACACCGGCGGCTGCCACTGCGGGGGGTGCGTTCGAGGTGACGGCAGATATCTCCAGCGTGATGGCCTGCAACTGCTCGCTCTGCCAAAAGCGCGGCGCGCTCTGGGTGTTCGTCTCTCCGGAAAACTTTGCGCTGCGCGCCGGCGCGGAGGATCTCAAGGACTACCTGTTCGGCAAGAGGACCATCCATCACCT
>CAWFZR010000014.1:0-90548 GCA_963820365.1 uncultured Alphaproteobacteria bacterium
ATCTACTTCCCCAAGGTGCTGGAGCGGCTCGGCATCGCCGAGCAGATGAAGGGAAAGCTCGTCGTGCCGGAGACCGGCACTCCCATCGGCGAGATCGCGGCTGCGGGCGAAGCCGACATCGGCGTCCAACAGATCAGCGAGCTCTTGCCGGTTGCCGGCATCGAGATCGTCGGACCGTTGCCGGCGCCGTTGCAGAAGATCACGACGTTCTCGGTCGGCGTGCCGGCGGCGGCGGAGGACCCGCGCGCCGCGCAGGCGCTGGTGGAGTTCCTTGCCACGGCCTCCCGCCCGTTGCTGGCGGCGAAGGGGCTCGAGCCGCCGTGATCCCAGAGGCCTGCGGAACATCGGGATTGGCGGTCGCTTGCCGCCGGCAAATCGGGCAAGCTGGTGGTGCATTGGCATCACTACCCTGACGCAGCGCACGGAAATAGGGCGCACCCGTACGGTTCAAACCACGATGGGGAGCTTTCCATTGCTCAAGATGCATCGTCTGTGCGCAGCGCTTGCCGCTGCGGCTATGCTGGGGTCGGCGGTGCCGGCCGCGGCCGATAGCGTGCGCCTCGTCGTCCCCTTTGCCGCCGGTGGTCCGGTCGACATGGTCGCACGTCTGCTCGCCCAGGAGCTCACCCCGCGGCTCAACGCCGATGTCGTCGTCGAGAACCGCGGCGGCGCCGGTGGCGCGATCGCGGGCGCCGAGGTCGCGCGCGCGCCCGCCGATGGCAAGACGCTCTACCTAGCGAGCCACGGCGCTTTCGTGATCACTGCGGTGCTGCGGCCGCCAACGGCATACGAACCGCGCAAGGCGTTCGCGCCGATCGCGCTCATCGGGTCGGCGCCGTCGCTGTTCGTAGTGCGGTCGGATCACCCCGCGCGCAGCCTTGCCGAGCTGATCGCCCAGGCGAAGCAGGGCGCACGCATGAGCTACGCTTCCGCCGGCGCCGGCACGACCATGCACATCGCGGCGGAAAAGCTCAATGCCGCGGCCGGAACCTCGATCGCCCACGTTCCTTACCGAGGCGCGGGTCCCGCCATCAACGACCTCCTGGGCGGCCACATCGACACCATGAACGCTGATCTGCCCGTGCTGTTGCCGATCGTGGAGGCCGGCAAGGCGCGGGCGCTGGTGCTGTGCGCGCGCGAGCGCACGCCGCTGCTGCCCGACCTTCCGACCAGCGCCGAGCTCGGCTATCCCGACGTGATCATGGAGAACTGGTATGGCTTGTTCGTGCCGGCCGGCGCTGCGCCGGCGCAGCAAACCGCGCTGGAGCAGGCGGTGCTCGAGATCGTGAAGGTGCCGCTGGTGGCGGAGCGTCTCGCCGCGGGTGGCATTCGCGGCACCTTGGGCGCCCACGCCTTCAAGACCCGGATCGAGCGCGAGTTCGACTATTGGGGCCCGGAGCTCAAGAAGCTCGGCATCACCGCGGAGTAGTTCTTGTCCATGCGCTCCGGTCTGGAGTTTCTTGTATTTGCCAGGAATGTAATACGATCCGCATGAAGACGATTACGGTGCGATTGCCCGATGCGCTTGCGGCCGAGATAGAGGCCGAATCGCGCGAGCGCAGGCTTTCAAAATCTGAAGTGGTCCGAGAGCGTTTGCAGGTTCCCGGTTCCCGCCGTCGACAGCCTGCGCCGCTCGCTGCGATCAGCGAGCTTATCGGTTCAGTGGATGGCTTGCCCCGGGACCTGAGTGCGCGAAAGAAGAAGTATCTGAAGGGCTGACTGAAGGCAGGACCGGGCGGCGCGCGCCCGCTCAAAAATTCGCGGAGCGCCTGGGCGCGGGTGCGGCAGCCGCGGCGCCGGACGGCAGATCGAACATCCCGCTCGGCAGGCTATCGAGAAATGCCAGAACCTCCGAGGTTTTCACCACGTCGGCATATTTCGCGTTCATGTCGCAGAGATTGATGGCGTGGCTTGCTTGCGAGCGATCGAAGCAGCCCTCCTCGGCGAGCGCAATGCGATAGTTGAGGCTGAATGCATCGAGCACGGTCGCGCGCACGCAGCCCGAAGTGGTGGTGCCGGTGACGATGACGCTGTCGCAGCCGAGAAGCGTCAGGTAGCTCGCCATATTGGTGCCGAAGAAGCCGGACGGCTTCTGCTTCAACACCACGATGTCCTGCGGCGCTGGCGCGATTTCGGCAACGATCTCGTTGCCGTCGACATTGGTGGCCGGCCGACTGGCCATGTCCTCGTCGGAGCGCCCGTTCTTCCAGATCCAGCTGCCGCTGTCCCAATTGTCGGCGCGTCGCACGCCGGTGGTGTAGATCACCGGCACGCCCTTCGCGCGGCACTTCTCGATCAGCGACTTGAGATAGGGCATGGCGACCCACGCGTCCTCGCCGCAGGAGTTGCGCCAGCGCTTGATCAATTTGAGGATGGGCATCGGCCGCTCGTCGCAGAAGGCGTAGTTGACGTCGATGACGAGCAGCGCCGGCCGCTTGCCGAAGCCGCCGCGTGCGCCATAGCCGGACGCCGCAAACACCGCCTTGTCGCGCTCGGTGAGGAACTTGTTCCAGATGGGCTCTGACATTTTTGGCTCTCCCTAATGTGGGTCCTTAAGGATTTCGTAGGGTGGGCAAAGGCGCGCGTCTCTGTTTTCGTCAAAACTTTCCGGCTGCGACGGGATCGGCCAGACGATTTTGCCTAGCCTACTCGATTTTACAGGCTCGCGCGCACGCTTTCGACGAAGCTCATGTCGATGATCTCCTCATACTTGACGTCGGTCTTGAGGATGCCGGCCTCGCGCACGACGGCGCTGCCGGTCGCCCAGGCTTGCTTGCTGATCATCCCGTCCTTGCTCCACATCTCGTCCTTGAAGGAGCGGTCGAGGGTGGCCTTGAGGTCCTCGAGCGCCATGGTCGGGAATTGCTTCTTCGCGATCTCGGCGGATTCGTTCGGGATTGGCGTAAAGAAACTTGAGGCCCTTCACCATGCCCTTGACGAAGCCTTTGACCACTTCCGGCTCTTTCTGGATGGTTTCGAAGCGGACATTGATGGTGGAATAGGCATAGGGGCCGAGCTCCTTCGGGACATTGAAGAACGGCTCGCTCCAGAATCCGGCGCGGATGCCCTGCGTGATCATGGGCTCGGTGCTCACGCCGATGGTGGCTTGTCCGCCCTTCACGGCAGCAGGGACGGCCGAGTTCGGCACCTCGATCAGCGTGACGTCGCGCTTGGCGTCGAGCTTCCACTTGGCGAGCAGATAACGGATGATCGAATTCGGCGTGCCGCTGTAGGGGCCAAGCGCGATCGATCTGCCCTTGAAATAAGCCGGCCAGTTGGAGTCCTTCGGGTCCTGCCCCTTGACCGCGCAGATGTAGACATTGCCGCGGTCGACGCAGTGCACGACCGCGCGCAGCTCCGCGCCCTTGGCCTTGGCGAACGCATTGTGCTCAGGGCCGCCGATGAAGGCGAAAGCCTGGCCCGACAGCACCGCGTTGGTGTGGCCGGAGCCGGTCTCGATGGTCACGATCTTCACGACGATGTCGGACTCGGCGAAATAATCGTTCGCCATGGCGATGTACATCGGCAGATAGCCGATGCTGTGGACGGGCTCCGCCACCAGAAGCTCCTTGCTCGCGGCGCGCGCAATGAGCGGCGGAGACGCAAGGGCGAGGCCGATGGTCGCGGTCGATTTCAGGAATTTGCGCCTGTTCATGAGGTCCTCGCTGTGTGTCTTGTTGCGTGGTCGGGGATTGTCATCACTGCCGCACGCCTTTGCGCAGCACCCTTTCGAGCCAGGATACCGTCGCA
This sequence comes from uncultured Alphaproteobacteria bacterium, assembly GCA_963820365.1. Taxonomy (GTDB): domain Bacteria; phylum Pseudomonadota; class Alphaproteobacteria; order Rhizobiales; family Xanthobacteraceae; genus VAZQ01. The sequence goes on from CAWFZR010000014.1 coordinate 3,751, forward strand.
TACATCACCATGGCCAAGGCGGAGAGCACAAGCACCGCGACCCAGACGAGCGCGATGTCATAGGTCTGGCCGGCATACAGGATCGCCCGGCCCAGCCCATGCTGGGACGCGATGAACTCGCCGACGATCGCGCCGGTCAAGGCAAGCCCGATATTCACCCGCAGCACCGAGATGATCCAGGGCAGGCAGAACGGAACGACGAGCTTGCGGAACACCTGCAAGCGCGTGGCGCCGAGCGAATAGAACAGCTTCTCGCCGTCGGCGTCGAGCGCCTTCACGCCGGCATAGGCGGTCAGCGTCGAGACCACGAGGGTGAGCGCGGTCGCGACCGCGACCTTGGATACGAGGCCGATGCCGAACACCAGGATGATGAGCGGCGCCAGCGCGAGCTTCGGGATCAACTCCAGGCAGATGACGTAGGGCTGGACGACGGCGGCATAATTGCGCGACCACCAGAACGAGAGACCCAGCAGCGAGCCCGCCGACCGTTCCCAGGAGAAAGCCGAAGATGGTCGAGCGGAAAGTGAAGCTGATATCGGTCCAGGCATCGCCGGTGGCAAAGAAGATTGCCATGGTATTGGCGATCGCGCTCGGCTGCGACCAGAAGAAGGCATCGATCCAGCCGGCGCGTGCCCCGATTTCCCAGAACGCGAGCATGCCGACCAGGATGCCGATCTGCGCGGCGACGAGCGCCCAGGCCGGCCAGTCCTTTTGCACCGGCAGGCGGCGGATGGAGCGGGAGGGCGGTTGCGCTCCTGCGGGCTGCTGCTGCGCCAAACCGAGGCCTGCGGCAGGCGGGCCAGCGGTGGTGGGTGTCCGGAACCGTCATCGATCGTTCCTCAGGCCGCTTCGTCAGCGGGTGCGGATGATGCGACATTCACATCCAGCAACTCCAGGCAGCGTTCCTTGATTTTCAGGAACTCGGGCGTAAGCGCGCTGGTGCGCACGCGCGGACGGGGCAGGTGGACCGGGATGGTCGCGATGATGCGGCCCGGACGGGTGCCCATCACATGCAGCTCATCGGACAGATAGATCGCTTCCTCGACGTCATGGGTGACGAATAGAACGGTCTTGCCGAAATCGCTCCACAGCGCCATGAGCCATTCCTGCATCTGCAATTTGGTCTGCGCGTCGAGCGCCCCGAACGGCTCGTCCAGCAGGATGACGTCGGTATCGAACAACAGCGTCCGCAACAGCGCCGCTCGCTGCCGCATCCCGCCCGAGAGCGCGCTCGGATAGAGAAACTCGAAACCCGACAATCCGTAGCGATGCAGCAGCGGCAGCGCGCGCTCGCGCGCGTTGCGCAACGGCACGTGCTGGATCTCCATTCCCAGGATGACGTTGTCGAGGACGGTGCGCCAGGGCAGCAACAGGTCCTTCTGCAGCATGTATCCGACACGGCCGATGGTGCCGGTGGCATCGACGCCGTCGATCAGCACCCGCCCGCCGGTCGGCTCCAGCAGGCCGGCGATGATGTTGAAGATCGTGCTCTTGCCGCAGCCCGAGGGCCCGATCAGGCTCACGAACCGACCTTGCGGAATGGAAACGCTGATGGGCGCCAGCGCCACGAAGCCACCCGCCGGGGTCTTGAACGTCATGCTCAGATTGTCGACGTGAAGCTTCGGGACGGACGAGGACATGCAAATTCCCGCGGCTGGCGCGATACGAAATGCCGGCAACTATAACGCAAAAGTCATGCCATCGGCCACCGCCGTCGCGGCGCGCTGGGCGCCTTGCCGGTCGCGCAACATACGCTCGCAGCTTGCGGATGACCGTCGTGCAAGGGCGCTGCTGCACGTCGGTGCGTGCGCTGCACATTGTCGCACCAACTGCCCGCGTTGCGCTCATCTCAGTACCCCTACGCATGAGCTTCGGTCTCACGCAGGAAGGCGTCGGCGATCCGGTTCCACTCCTGCCAATGGCGGCGGTACGAATAGTGCCCGCCTTCCTCGACGATCACGAGCCGGGATCCCGGGACTGCCTTGTGCAGGTCCTCGGATTGATAGAACGGCACGGTGGCGTCGTCGCGCGTCCCGACGATCAGCGAGGGGTTGCGGATCCTGTGCAGGTCGGAGCTGCGATCGTGCTCGAGGGTCATGTCGAGCCGGCCTGCAAGCACGTCGACCGGCGCCACGGTTGCCAGCGCGCGGCGCTCGATCTCCATCACCCTGTCGAGATCGTAGCGGAACGCCATGGCGCCGTTGGTGAACAGGGAGGAGAGCTCGACGTATTCCTGCGCCCCGTAGGAAAGCGCAATGCGCTTGCGCGTCATTTGCACGCGCCTGATGTATTCGTCGGCCTTCACCCAGGTGTTGGAGAAGATGCAGCAGCGCACCCGGTCGGGATGGTCGATCGCGATGTTCTGCAGCACGCAGCCGCCGGTCGAGGTTCCGGCGATGTGCGCCTTGTCGATGCCGAGCCTATCGAGGAGCGCGATCGCGTCGCGCGCGATCAGCCCGGTTGCATAGCTGGCTCTCGGCTTGTCGCTGTCGCCGGTGCCGCGGTGATCGAACGCGATGCAGCGGTAGCGCGCGGAAAATTCCGCCATCTGGAATTCCCACGCATTGAGCAGGCCGACGAGGCCGGGAATGAACAGGAAAGCCGGACCCGCGCCGCGCTCCTCCACGTTGAGCGACAATTCGCCGATGTCGATCCTGGGCATTTGCGCGCGCCTCATGCATGCTGCCGAAAAGCTGCGCAGCCCGGATTGCGCTGTGCGCAATCCGGGAGCAGCCCTGGGTTTCGCTGCGCTCAACCCAGGCTACGAAAACTGCCCCCGCCCGGCGCCAGCGCTTCGGCAACGTCGACAATGCGGCCCTCGCGTGCGCTGACGACGCCGGCCGTGATGACCGCGAGGTTGCGGGTTGCCCAATGGCCGCCCGTCTCCGGCTTCGCCCCGCTGCGGACGCAATGGACGAATTCTTCCAGCTCCTCGCGAATGGTGTCGTTCCTTGCGCTCGCGATCGGGCGTGCATGGCTCTCGCCGCGCTTGAGATGGCGCAAGCCGGAGAACAAGTCGTAATAGGCGCTCGCCTCCTTTCCGTAGACGTTCAACATGTAGTACTCGGACGCCGAGGCATAGGACGCGGTCAGGTTCGAGATGGCGCCATTTTCGTGCTCCAGCATGAGGCTCGCGACGTCGGGATTGTCGCCCGGAAGCACGAGCTGCGCGAGCATGCCGGCAACGCGCGCGACCGGACCCAGCAGCATTTCCAGCACGTCGACATAGTGGATCCCGATCTGCAGCATGACGCCGCCGGGCATGCCGGCCGCCTGATAGCGCCACGAGGAGAGGTCGATCTGGCCGAGCCGGTCGCGACTGATATTGCCTTCCGCCTGCACCAGCTTGCCAAAGCGGCCGGCATCGATCTCGGTCTTGATCCAGCGAAACTGGCTTTCGCGCCGGCGCTGGTATCCGAGTGCGAGAACGATGCCGGCCTGCTCGCAGACGCGCGCGATCTCGGCGCCTTCGGCGACGGTGTTGGCGATCGGCTTGTCGAGGAAGACGTGCTTGCCCGCCTGGGCCGCCATGCGGGTGGTCTCGAGATGCACGCTGTTGGGCGTGGTGTTGATGATGGCCTCGACCGACTTGTCCTGCAGGATCGCCTGGTAGCTGTCCACCGCCCGGCAGCCGTACTTCTGCGCAAATGCGCGCCGCTTGTCGGCGGAGCGCGAGAAGCAGGCGACGATCTCGATCGCGCCGGAGCGCTTGGCTGCATCGGCCAGCACATCCGACCACCAGCCCATTCCAAGCGCAGCCACCCGCAATGGAAGTTCATTCATGCGCGCTCATCCATAGCGACAAGCCGTGCGCGCAAACCGCGCCCATTCCGACCTTTCCCCAGCGGGGAAGGGTAAAGAGCGGCGGTTGCATCTCGCCGGACTGTGTTCAAGCGCACGTCACTGCGCGCTTGCCGACGCTGCCTTGAGAATGGGTGACCAGCGCGCGATTTCCGCCTTCACCAGAGCATCGAATGCAGCCGGGTTGCGCTCCGCCTTGACCGGGATCGAGGCTCCGAGATCGGCCAGACGTTTTGCAACGCCGGGGTCGTCGAGCGCGCTGTCGAGCGCCGCGGCGAGCTTGCCCACGACTTCCCTCGGCACGCCCTTGGGCGCGAAGATACCGGCCCAGATGTTCATGTCGTAGTTGATCCCGACCTCCTTTGCGGAGGGGATGTTGGGCAGCGCCGGCAGGCGCTCGGCGGCCGAGACCAGGTAGCCCTTGAGCGCGCCTGCATTGATCTGCTCGGCCACGCTCACGGACTGCTCGCACAGGAAATCGACGTGCCCGCCGACGAGGTCGTTCACCGCCGGACCCGTGCCGCGGTAGGCGACGAGGGTGGGCTTGATGCCGAGCGCCGAATTGAACAGCAGGCAAGCCATGTGCGAGGACGCGCCGATGCCGCCGTGCGCCTGCTTGACCGCATCGCCATGGCGCTTGAGATAGGCGATGAATTCGGTCGCGTTCGCGGCGGGAAAATCCCTGCGCGCCGCGATGACGGCGGGGGAATTCGCGGTGAACCCGATCGGCTCGAAGTCGCGCGAGGGATCATATTTCAGGTTCGGCGTGAGCACCGGCGCCGCGACATGGGATCCCATGCTGCCGGCGAGCAGGGTGTAGCCGTCGGGCGATGCCGCCGCCACCCGCGCGCTGCCGAGCGTGCCGCCGGCGCCTGCGACATTCTCGATCACCAGCAGGTGTCCGAGCGCCCGGCCCATATGGTCGGTCACGATGCGCGCCACGACATCGCTTGGGCCGCCGGCGGGGAACGGCACCACCACCGTGACCGAACGTGACGGATAGGCTTGCGCGTAGGCGCTCGGCGGCACGGCGCAGCATGCAAGCGCCGCCAGGCAGAGCAGGTCGCGAACCGTCTTCGGCTGCCGCATTCCCAAGGTCCTCTCGTGAGCGCATGTCGAGGTATTAGAGCGCTACTCCGCCGCGATCTTGTGCGCGCTCGAGACGCCGCGCGCCTTCACCACCACCTTGATCGCATCTTCCACCCGGTCCTTGGCGTAGCGGATCGCGGTTGGCAGATCCTCGAGGGAAAACGTGTGGGTGTGGATCTTGGTCGCGTCGAAGCGCTTCTGCGCCATGAAGGCCTGGGCTCGGTGGGTCGCGCTCTTGCCTTCGCCGCGGATGCCGTAGACGTAGATGTTGTTGCGCACGATATGCGCGACGTCGACCGGCGTCGCTTCGTGCGGGAAGGCGGCGAGGCAGACCTTGCCGCCGCGGTTCACCATGCGGACGGCTTCATTGACGGCGTTGGCGGCGCCGGCGCACTCGACCACATAATCGACCCCCTTGCCGCCGTTGAGCCGGTGCACCGCCTCGACCGCATCCTGGTCGCGTACGTTCACGACGTGATCGGCGCCGAGCTCGCGGCCGATCGCGAGGCGATTGTCGCGGGTGCCGGTGAGAATGACGGGATGGGCGCCCATCGCCTTGGCGACCGCGACGGCGAGGAGACCGATGGGGCCGGGGCCGGTGACGACGACGCTCTCCCCGGCCACCAGCCCGCCGAGCTCGGTGAGCCCGTACATGGCGGTGCCGGCGGTGACGACCAGGGTTGCCTCCTCGTCCGACATCGCGTCGGGGATGGCAACCAGGGTGTTGATGTTGTTGACCTGATACTCGCAGAAGCCGCCGTCGGTGGTGAAGCCGTTGGCGCGGTGACCCTTGTCGACCTCGCCGTAATTGAGCCCATAGTTGTGACAGGCGGTGTACATGCCCTCGCGGCAGCGCTTGCACTGGCCGCAACCGGCGTGGATCTCCACCGTCACGCGCTGGCCGATCCGGTACTCGTCGACGCCGGGTCCCAGCGCCGCCACCGTGCCCATGTATTCGTGGCCGGGCGTGAAATTCTTGTTGTGCGGCATGCCGCCGCGGATCAAGGCGGGCGGGCCGTGATAGATGACCTCGAGATCGGTCGCGCAGATCGCCACCGCGTCGATGCGAAGCAGCACCTCGGCCTGCTTCGGCACCGGTACGGGCTTCTCCCGCAATGCAAGCTCGCCGGGATCACCGAGCACCCAGGCCTTCATCGTCTCCGGGATGGGGTAATCGGCGTTGGTTCTCACTCCGGCGGGCGCGTACATCCAGGTCTTCCTCGAAATGCCGAGATATTGCGATGACGGGCGCGGCAGCCGGCGCGCCCCGCCTCGCAATTGATGGACCACAGATTAGTGTATCCGTGCGCGGTATTCGAGAGGCATGATCAGGCAAAGGCCCGCGCGGCAAGATATTACCTCGGGCAAATGGCGCGCCAGCTGCGACCAGGTAACGAAGCCTTTATCTACCTTCCTAAAAGTTAAGATCGACTGGCCGAAATCAACCGTCGGATAAGAACGAGTGAACAATGTAGTGGTCACGAGCACGGCTCCGAGCCGAAGGAGCAGCGACATGGATGACCACCGACACGATCAGCGTTACCGCGTCCTGCGTGCTGGCAGGATGTTGCTGAACAACAAAAGCTCCGTTATCGATTGCAGCGTCCGAAATCTGTCGCGCGGTGGCGCATGCCTGGAGGTTACCAGCGTTCGCGACATTCCGCCCCTATTCGACCTGCAAATCTCCGGTGAAGAGGAAGACCGGGTGTGTGTCGAGTGGTCTGGCAATCCGGCAATAGGGTCGGCGTTTCGTTTCGCCAGCGATCGCAGCCGGATCACGCGTCGTCGCCTCGCGAAAGCGCCGCGCGCATGCAGGAGGCTTGCATGGATCAGCGTCCAGGCTCTGACCTCGTGCGCAATGAGCTGCTCAGGCTAAAGGCGGCGCTTGATGAAGTGCCGTTCGGCGTGGTGCTGCTCGATGATGAGCTTCGGGCGCAGTTCCTCAATCGGGCGTTCCGCAAGATGTTCCTGGTGACGGATGCAAAGGCGGACAGCAAGCCGCCGTTCGTCGCTCTGATGTATCACGGGCGTGACATCCGTATTTACGAGATACCGGAAAGCGACCTGGAAGCATATGTCGGGAAAAGGGTCGCGCACGTCAAAAGCGGTGATCCAGCGCCAATCGACATCAGGCTGACCAATGGCGAAGTGCTCCGGTTTCAGTGCACCGTCCTGCCAGCGGGGGGCGGATGCTCAGCTACACCTATGTCACCGACATCGTCAGGCAGTCGGACGAATTGCAGCTTCTGCGCGCGGGCTTGGACAATGTGAAGGACGGCATAATCCTTCTCGATTCGCACCTCAACGCACAGTTCATGAATCGTGCGGTACGGCAACTTTGGAAAGTGCCCGACGAGCAGGCCGAGCGAAGGCCGCCGTACGCCGAATTGGTGGGAGAGACGAGACTGAGCAAGGCTTACGGAGTACCTCCCGAGGAACTCGATGATTTCATCGCGCGTCGCATCGCCCTGGTGCAGGCTGGCAACTCGGCGCCAATGGATATGCGTGTCAGCGACGGCCGCATTGTCCGTTCGCAATGCGCAGGGTTACCGTGGGGCGGCCGCATATTGACCTACACTGATGTGACCGACCTGGTGCGGAGCGCCGAGGAGCAAACGCGCTTGGCAACCACGGATGTCCTAACCAATTTGTTGAACCGCCGCCGCTTCATGTCACTGGCGGAAACGGAATGGAGTCGGTTCCAGCGCTATCATAGACCATTGTCCCTCATGCTCTTCGACATCGACCATTTCAAGTTCATCAATGATCAATTCGGAAACGCGGTCGGCGACCAAGCGCTCGCATTCTTGGCTGAGGTTTGTCGACAGGACCGGCGAACCTCCGACGTCGTCGCTCGGGTTGGAGGAGATAAGTTTGCGGTGCTGCTGCCCGAGACTGATCTTGACCAAGCGCGAATGGCAGCTGATCGCTTGCGTCAAGCGGTTGCGGCGCGGCCAATTGCCTGTAGCGACACCCACATGCTGGTCACTGTAAGTGTTGGGATTGCGCAGGCCACGTTGAGCATGGCCGGCATGGATGCGATGTTGCGGGCAGCCGACCGGGCGCTGTACCAAGCGAAATCCGCTGGTCGAAACCGGGTGGTCGCCTCGGCGCGGCCCGCTGGGGGACATGACGTCGCCGCCGAATAGTCGGAGCGCATAGCCGTCGGCGGGCACCGCAGCATGCCGGCCGCGTTGCGCCGGAGTGACTGTTTTCGCGCAAGCCGAGGGAAACCCGGCGCGCGCAGAAATTATCCGCGGCAGGGACCGCAACTGCCTGCAATCCGGCAGCGGGGAGGGCGACTGGAACGAGCACAGACCGGTCAACAATGGTTGATCACTCCAACTCCATTGTGACGATCAGGAATTGCCGCATCCGGCTCATGCGCGCGGGTTCCGGCTGCCCCGTGCTGTTCCTGCACGGCGGAGGAGGCGCGCCATCCTGGCTTCCGTTCATGGCCCGGCTCGCCGCGAAATTCGACCTGATCGTTCCCGAGCATCCGGGCTTCGGCCAATCGGACACGCCAGCCTGGCTCGACACCGTTGCCGACCTCGCGAACTTCTATCTCGATTTTCTCGACGCGCTTGATCTCGATCGCGTTCACCTCGTTGGACATTCCCTCGGCGGCTGGATTGCCGCCGATCTTGCCGTGCGCGACCGGGCACGCCTTGCCTCGCTCGTGCTGGTCGGTTCCGCCGGCATCCAGGTCGTCGGCGTCGAGCAGGTCGATACCTTCCTGAGCAACGACGAGCAGAGAGTTCGCGACCTGTTTCACGATCAGGCGCTCGCCGACGAGGCGATCGCCCGCGCCCGGCCCGAGGCGGAAGATGTCGTGCTCAAGAACCGGGCGATCACGGCCAGGCTCGTCTGGCAGCCGCGCAGCTACGACCCGCAGCTGCAAAAATGGCTGCACCGCATCGATGTGCCGACGCTTCTGATCTGGGGCGAGCACGACCGGCTGTTTCCGAAGGAGCATGCCTTCGCCTATGAGCGGCTCATCGCGGGTTCGAGAGCCGTCATCATTGCGGACTGCGGACATCTTCCGCACGTGGAGAAGGCCGATGCCTTCGCCGCCGAACTCGAAGCATTCATCGGCGCCAATGCATGATACTGAAAAGCCGCAGACCTTAGTGTGTGTCCTGGGCGCAGCGCAGCACGAAGTGGTGCGCCGCGGACCCGGGACCGCACAAAAAACCGCAGCATGAGGACCGCAGCATGAAATTCTTCAATTTTCACCTCATGCCTTACCGGCACGCGGACCTCGATGCCATTGCGAAGAACGGCTCCGCCTGGGTCACCTTCTCCAACCGCCACTATGATCCGGAAAAGGGCGCCGAGCTCTATCACGATTATCTCGACCAGATGGAGCTTGCCGACAGGCTCGGCTTCGACGGCGTATGCCTCAACGAGCATCACCAGACCGCCTACGGCATGATGCCGATTCCCGGCGTGCTCGCCGGGGCTCTCGCGCGCAGCGTCAAGCGCGCCAAGCTCGCCGTTCTCGGGCGCGCGCTGCCGCTCGTCAACAATCCGCTGATGATCGCCGAGGAATACGCCATTCTCGACAACCTCACGCGCGGGCGGCTGATCGCGGGCTTCGTGCGCGGCATCGGCGCCGAATATCATGCCATGGGCATCAATCCGGCTTATTCGCAGGAGCGCTATGCCGAGGCGCATGACCTCATCGTGCGCGCGTGGACCGAGCCCGGGCCGTTCTCATTTCTCGGCAAGCACTATCAGTTCAGATACGTCAATCCGTGGCCGCGGCCCTACCAGTCCCCGCATCCGCCGATCTGGATACCCTCGCAAGGTTCGGGCTCGACCATCCGCTGGGCCGCGCGCATGCGCTACACCTACTGCCAGACGCTGAGCCCGATCGCGGCGGTGGCACGCTTCTTCCAGATGTATCGCGAGGAGGCGGAGAAGGCGGGCTATCAGGCCTCCCCTGATCAGCTTGCCTGGTCGAACACCATCTATGTCGCCGAGACCGACGAGCAGGCGGTGCGCGAGGCGCGTCCTCATCTCGAAGCCCTTCTGAACTATTTCCTGAAAATGCCGACCGAGATGCTGCTGCCGCCGGGCTACACCGATGCGTTTCCATGAAACGGGTGCGCGCGGCAAAGATCACGGGCAAGCCGCAGTCGATCGAGGACGTCATCAAGAATGGCGTCGTGATGGTCGGCAGCCCCGCGACCGTGCGCGAGAAGCTTGCGGAATATCAGGATCTCGCAGGCTTCGGCACCTCGCTCACCAAGACCCAGTTCGGCACGCTGCCGGACGACATGACGCGCGCGAACATGACCGCGATCGCGCAAGAAGTGCTCCCGCATTTCCGCGCCCGGTCGCCGCAGCAGGCCGGCCGCGTGGCGGCGGAATGACCGTTTCGCGCAAGGCCGTGGTCTAATCCGAAAACGCCGCGCCACAATGCATCTGCCGAGGAATCGAAAAGAGCGCGGGCGGGTCAGGCGCAGAGTGACTTGCCGGACACGCGTCGCGAGCCGGTGCGCTGCGGTTTTCAGAACGGCTTGACAGCCACCAGAATTACAATCGCGATCATCAATGCCGTTGTCGTTCCATTGATAAGCCTGAAGACTCCTGCGGAGTGCCGATTTTGATCACGGTCGAACGCCCGCAGGCAGCGCACCAGGAATGAATGCAGGCCGGCCAGTACCAGAAAAAGGGCAATTTTGACCTGTAGCCAGGCCGAGGCGTACCAAGTCCCGCTCCATGCAAGCCACAGACCCAGAATCCAGGTCACCGCCATGGCGGGGTTGATGATGACCTTGAGAAGACGGTGCTCCATAAGCTTGAAGGTGTCGGATTGCTTCGAGCCGACCTCCGCCGCGCAGTGGTAAACGAAAAGGCGCGGCAGATAGAGCATCCCGGCCATCCAGGCGATCACCGCGATGATATGAAATGCTTTGATCCAATCGTACCACATACGGCATCTTTCTCGGCACTACAGCACGTGCCGGTGAAATTGAACCAAAGCGATGCCACAGCTGCGGCGTGCTCCCTCTTCCGTAGGGCCCGTAGGGTGCCCGTAGGGAGAGGGGTGGGGTGAGGGGTTTCTCTCTACATTCGAAATGCGAAGGGCTCCGGGTCATGCTCCCGAAGCCCTTCTGATCAACCGCTCGCTTGGATTTCAGCAGGCCCCAATCGAGCTGAGACTTTACTTTCTGAGGAATGAAGCCGCAGCCACCCCGGAGAACGCATAGTTCACCCCGATGCGGAAGACATGCTCGCGAGTCTCGGTGTCGATCGTCCTGGTCGCCCCAACCAGGCCCGCCCCGACACCGGCGTTGATGACGGTATTGAACGTATCGGTGGTCCGGCCGAAATCCATGTACAGATATTCGCTCTTGACCGAGAAGCCGCCGCCCAGCTGAGCCTCAATGCCGGCGCCGACGGTTCCGCCAGTGCGGATATTGCTGGTGTTGAATGCGCCGGAAAAGGAATTGATGGTAACCAAGCCCAGGATGCTCGTCGTCCCGGCGACGCTGCCGCTGCGCTCGATTTCCGCGTAGGCCAATCCGCCGGTGACATACCACAGGGCAGAGCCCACGGCATAACCGAGCCGGCCGCGAACCGTGCCGAACCAGCGCAACCTGTGCTCCACGGAATTATCCGAGAAGTGCACCGGGAAGATAGCCGGTATGATCCCGGGTGCCAGTGCGACGTTCGTCCCACACGGCACGATGCAATTCTGGCGATAGCGCTGGTCAGCCCCCTGGATGTCGGTCTCGAAGCCCACCACCCAATTGGGGGTGAACTGCAAATTGTATCCAATCTGGCCGCCGCCGTTCCAACCTCTGGAACCCAGGTTGAAGGTTTGCGGCGAACCATAGATCCCGGTCCCCGCCGGAACAACGATCGCCCCGGGACCAGCCGTGGTGGTCATTGTCGTAGGGTCCTCGCTGATCCCGTAGCCGAGGTTGCCGCCGATATAAAACCCGTTCCAGATAAATGGCTGCGCAGCCACAATCACTGGACGCGCCCTCATGTCGGCGGCCGCAGCCATCCGCGTGACGCTTTTTTTGGTTAACGCGTGCTTTCGCAATAACTGCCAGCAAGCTGAGCAAACCGCAATCAGAACAGTTATTTCGGCCAGTATGATTTTGCCGACTGTGACATTGATGTCGCACATGTTTCACTTCGAAACGATTCGACGGGCAACAGCGACGCGCCTGGGGCCGGCATAAGCCGGAAAACCGGGGGCGAGCCCCTCGCCAGCGCCTGTACGCTGTACGGATTTCCGCTGCCGTCGTGGTCCGGATAGCGGCGGCGCAATCCGAAGGGCTATCGCGTATGGCCGTTCAGCAAGCGCCGCAATACCTCCTCTGAAAGGTCCCCTGAAAGGGGAGGTCGGCGAGCAAAGAGCGAGCCGGGTGGGGTCGGGCTGCAACAATCTCGCGCGTTGAAGCGACCCCACCCGACCGCCTGTCGCTTTGCTCCGGCGCATAGCCGACGCTTCCGCGTCGGCGTTCTTGGCGCTAAGAACGGCGGCCGATGGCCGCCTATGCTCCCCTGAAAGGGGAGGTACACCGAGTTTGTTGCTCTCGATCTGCGATAGCGCCGGCGCGATCCGGGGACCGACTACAAACGCGGGTCAAGCGACGGCAGCCCGAACATGATGCGCCCGGCATTCACTGCCTGGATGTCCCAGGCCATCGTGATCTGCGAGACGGCAGCATGGATGTCGCGCCACGCCAGCAAGAAGAGATTTTCCGGATCGTTGATACCGCGCGCGCCGATCAATGGGTGTAGCCGCTCGATCGCTCGAAGGCAGAGCTGGCCGGCAAACGCATTATTGAGCCGCCAGCGGGCCCGCAGCTCGATTGGCGCCCTGTCGCCTGTCTCGCCGAACCTCATGGCATCGTCGCAGTCCCTGAGTAACAATGCAGTGGCTGCCTCGGTCTCCGCCAGGGCCTCGGCGACGCGCGCCTGCACGGTCGGGATATCCGACATTTTCACCCCGCCGACGGAGTGGCGCACGCGCATCTCCTCGATGATCAGCTCGAGCGCCCCGCGCGCCATCCCGAGCGCCGGTCCAGAGAACACCTTCGTTCCCACCGACCAGGGTGGGATCTTATAGAGCGCATGCGGGTTGACCGCACTTCCCGGCGAGGGGCCGCCGCCAATGAGCTGAGTATTGAGTACGCGATGCTCGGGGACGAAAACGTTCTTGAAGATGATCGACTTGCTCCCCGTCCCGGCAAGCCCGGTTGAAACCCAGTCGTCCTTGATCGTGAAGTCGCTCTTGGGGGCCAGCACGAAACGATGGTCCGGCGGCCCATTCTGCTTCGGGATGAAGCACTGCAGATTTTCCCAGTCGGCAAAGTCGATGCCGCTCGCGAAGCTCCAGATGCCATCGAGCACAAGCCCGCCGTCGACATAGCGCCCTGTGCCGCCCTGAGTTGGAAACGAGGAGGCCGCGAGCGCATAGTGTTTCTTCCCCCACACATCGTCCTGCGCTTGTGGGTGGTGCATGCCGATGATCCAGTTTTGCACCGCGAGATTGGTAAAGATCCACGCGCTGGAGCCGCAACCTCGTCCAATTTCGGCTGCCACCTCGACCATCATGCTGATGGGCATTTCATAGCCGCCATAGCGCGCCGGCTGAAGCAGCCGATAGAAGCCAGCGTTCTGGAAGTCCTTGTGAGTCTCATGCGGAATGAGGCGGTCTCGTTCCGCCTGAAGCGCCTGTTTGCGCAGCGTCGAAACCATGGACCGGGCTCGCTCGAGAATTGCTTCTCGACCTGTTTGACGCGGCGGTAAGGTCGGTGGCGATGGCATGCTCATGTGCCTGAGCTTACCGCGACATCTCCGGACGGGAAGTCCATATATTTTCTACGAAACCGAATGCGCCGGGGACGCTTCACCAAAACGGCTTGCTGCCTGTCCTAGCGACCGTTAACTTGACTGCCAGGGTATCCGCGGCTGCTTTCATTCCAGTGTTTGCTGCGCGTTACGCGGCAATGTGCTGCAGCGGGTCTTCGTTTCTGCGACAACGAGAAACGCGACGCCTAGGAATCTATTTCATGTACAAGCTTTCATTCGACGACGCGCTGCAGGCAGGTCGCTTGCTTCGCTTGCTGACGACCGGTGCCGTCGCTGTCCTGGTGGCGCTTGCATGTCCCGGCGCGACTGCCTGGGCGCAGACTGCCGAGAGAAGAACAGATCCCGCAATTCGACCGGAGTTCCGGGAGCCCGTAACGCTGGCGAGCAAGGAAGGCGTCCTCGAAGTCCGGCTCACCGCGCGGCAGGGCCAGGCCACGCTCGATACGGTGGCCACGCCTGTCCAGAACTTCCTCCTTTTCGACTATGAGGTGATCCGCGGCACGGCGTCGGACGGCGAGACGTCGGGCGGCAATCTCTATCCGGCGCCGACTCTGCAGGTGTTTCCCGGCGAAAGGCTGATCGTCCACTTCGGGAACGACCTCGCCGGCCTGACCATCCGCGATTACTTCAATCCGCAATACACGCCCAAGGGTCAGCCCGTCCCGATCTACCCGGAGCAGATGACCTCGTCCCCGTTAAATCTCCACACCCACGGACTTCACATCAGCCCGAAGGGAAATGCCGACAACGTGTTGCTGCACATCCCTCCGGGGATGTCGAACACCTACACCTACGACATCCCCAGGAACATGCCGCAGGGAGCGTACTGGTATCACAGCCATCTTCACGGGCTCACGTCGGCGCACGTCTATACGGGTCTCGTCGGCCTGCTTGCCATCGGACGAACGGACGGCAACCTGCCGCTCGTCACGGAGAAAAACATTCCCATCCGGAACATGGCGCTTCAGTACAACTTCGTCTTCGACCGTGCCGGCGGCCTGGCGCAACTCAACAATCCGAACTGGCCGCAGTGGGTCAGCTCGATAACGCCGCCGAAGGGCGACGAGCTGGCGAACGGCACCTACCGTCCATTGCTCGCGCCGGTCAACTTCAACCGATCGAAGCCGGGAACGAAGTACCTACGGTCTGGTATGCGGGGCCGCTCTCGATCCACAATACCCGCGGGCAGCTTCCAGTTCATTCCCAGCAATCTGCAGCGCTTCACCGCGGCGGACGGCAAAGCCGACAGCGATGTGCCGGCGGATCCGTCGCTCCCCGATTACCAACGGGATGTGCAATTCACGGTCAACGGCCAGTTCCAGCCGGTCATCAAGAGCAAGGCCGGCCAGACCGAGATCTGGGTGCTCGCGAATGTGAGCGACTTTGCCTACATGAACGTCCAGCTCACGGAAACCGCGACGGGACGGCATCCGCCGATCGCCATCGTCGGCCAGGATGGAAACCCCTATACCACCGTCCACTATCCGCCAACCGACAACGGCACCCGGCTGCTCATTCCACCGGCGAGCCGGTTCGCGATTGCGGTGACGATACCGGCCGAGGGCGAGCTCGTTCTCGAGATGCCGGAGCGCGGAGGCGGCGCAAAGACGATCAGCGCCCCCGGCGTGCTCTACACCAACAATGGAACGGACAATCCTCCAGCTGTGCTGGGGAGCCTCAGCGTCCTGCCCTCCGCCATCAGCTATGCCGACGGGTTCTTCGTCTTTCCAACCCAGGTGCTGGCGAAAGCCACGCCCTCGCAAGGTGGCGGCGTGACGACCGCCTTCGTCGAAGGTCAGTCGCTCGGTGCCTACACGGCCTTTGTCGACCTTGCCAACACGATGCCGGACGTCAAGCGGCAGATCCTGATATCCGGCGGATTTCTCAACAACATGGCGAGCACCGACGATCCGAAAGCGTTCGTCTATGCGTTCGATGGCGGTGCATTCCCCAACGTGCCGTTGATCCAGCCCCGGCTCAACTCGGTCGAGGAGTGGAGGTTCGTCAACCACAACAACGACGAGCATCCGATCCACATCCACGTCAATGACTTCCAGGTGATCGAGTACTTCGATCCCACGACCGGTCTGCGCACCGGCCCCGACAAGTTTGCGGTCGACAATGCCAATGCGCCGGCACCGACCATGCTGATCGACGAGAGCGTGATCCAACCCGGCATCCTCGCGATCCGCACCCGGTTCGAGGAATTCACCGGTCTCTACGTGATGCATTGCCATCGCCTCAACCACGAAGACAACGGGCTGATGGGGCTCATCAACGTCATACCGGCCGTCTCCATTTATGCGGTGGCGGTTCCGGGCGCCCGCGGCAAACCTGCCGAGGTCCGTCTGTACGACGGCAACGGCGATCGGTTCGTCGCCACGGTCATTCCGTTTCCCGGTTTTGAAGGCAGCGTCAATGTCGCCATGGGAGATATCGATGGCGACGGCGTGCTGGACCTGATCGTCGGCGCCGGCAAGGACCATGCGCCGGAAGTTGTCGCCTATGCCGGCGCAGCGCAGGGGTGGCAAGAGGCGCCTTCGGGACGGAGCTGGCGCGCTTTCAGGCGTTCGCTGCCGATGCGCGTGGCGGTGTCAGCGTGGCGGCCGCGCAGATCGATGGGACGCCGTCCGACAACATCATCGTGGGATCGGGTCCCGGCATCCCGAGTGAAGTGAAGGTCTATCGATCCGCGCTGCCGTCATCGCCCGGTGCCGTGCCGCCGCTCTTCTCGACGTTCAAACCGTACGGCGAGGATCGGTCCGGGGTGAGCATCGCCACCGGCTTCGTGGATTTTTCGACGGGCCGCGACAGCATCGTCACCGCGCCCGGCGCCGGCAGCTCGGCCGAGGTCAAGGTGTTCGCCTTCCCGCTGTTGAAGCCCATCGGCAAGGCAGGTCAGGCGTGGCACGCAAGCGGCGGGGACCGATCAACCCGTGAGCACCGCCTCGTTCATTCCGTTCGGCAAGGATTATCGCGGCGGCGTTTCCCTCGCGACGGGCTGGCTGGCCGGCTCGCTCGGCGGCGCCAAGCGAATTATCGTCAGCCAGCTCGCGGACAGCGGTTCGGTAAAGATCTTTTCGAGCGGCTCCGCACTGGACGGGGGGCCGTCGGTATATCTGCAGAGCCCCTTGCACCACGGCCACGGCGCCGAGTTCCGCGAGATCGCCCACTTCAGGCCATTCGATGGCTCTGCCGGCACGCGGGTCGCCACGACCAGTACGACGACGGGCGCCAACCTGCTGGTCAGCGGTGTTGCGGCGGGGGGTACGGACGCAAGCGTTGTCAAATACGAGCTCGTCAGACCGAACGCTCAGTCGACGACATTGCAAGCCGTGCGTCTCGGCCAGGTCTGGTCCGGAAAAGGGTCGCAGCCTGCTATCCTCGGCGGTGACTAGAGGCTCGATTCTCCATCGCTTATCGCGCAGCGCCTTCGCCGACGACCACAAATGGTGCCCAATACGCAGGGTACGCATTGCGCGGATCGGAGGTGTCGTCGATGTAGGCGAGCATGGCGCGGCGCAGCGCCTCGGCGCGGCCGAGCGACGGATCGGCCTTCATCACGTCGAAGGTCGAGGTGGTCAGTCGCATCGCCGCATTGGTCTCCACCGCCCAGTGCGAAACAAGGAGCGCGCGGGCGCCGGCGTAGAAGAACGCACGCGCCAGTCCTGACAGGGCTTCGGCACCAGGCTTGTCGCCGGCGATGGTGTTGCAGGCGGAGAGGACCACCCAGTCCGCATTGAGCTTGAGCTGTGCGACTTCGCTGGCGGTCAGAAGGCCATCGTCGGCATCGCTCGGCTCCTTCGGCAACGTCAGCGCCAGCGACGGCTCCGCCAATCCTTTGATCTCGCCGGCCACGAGACCATGGGTCGCGAAATAGACGACGCGATAATCCGCAAGCGCGGATCGCTTCACCGCGGTCTCGCTCGCGGCCTGCCGCAGATGGATGCTGCTTTGTGCCGCGCCGAGATTCTTCGCCACCGCCTGCAGCTCCACCGCCGTCTCGGGCAGACGCTGCAGCGCGCGGCTGAGCACGGTGCGATCGGCGCCGGACCCCTGCCAGAACTCGGTATAGGAGCGCGTGGCCGCCGTTTGCGCGGTGCGCTGCGGCAGGGGCGAGGCATGCCTCGCCCCTGCAATGGGTTCAGGCTCGGTTTCAGGCCCGAACACGGGGTCGCCGAAGCCAATGAGCGGCTTGGCGCCCTGATCCTTGCGGGCAAGAACCCGCAATGCCTTCAGGCTCCCCACCGAGGGCAGCACGCTCACGGCATGGCGTCTGAGCAACCAGGCGGCGTCGCGATAGATCGCGAGGTCGCGCGGCGTCCTGACTTGCGGCACCGCGACCGCGGGTTTCTGTCTAGTCAGCAAATGGAAGGGCAAGGCGGTGAGCGCGCCCGAGGGCACCACGATGAGGTGACGCTTGTCCTTGATCAGTGCCTCAACCGGACCAATGAGCGTGACGTAGAGCTCGTGCGCCAGGCCTAGATCGAACAGCTCGCGCGGGCCTTGTGCCGGCATGCAATCGGCGCGCACCAGGCCGCGCCTTTCAGCCTCTTCGCACTCCTTCGCAACGACCCGGCCGCATTCCACCCGCGCGAGGCCGCGCTTGTTCGCTTCGGCCTGCGTGCAATCAGCCCGTTCCAATCCCCGCCGCAGCGCGGCGACATCCAGCCCGCGGCGGAAGACCGCAACGTTCTGCGTCAACGCCTCGGCGCCGAGCGCAATCGTCTTCCACTCGAAGGCATCGCGCGTCAGCGCGAAGACGTAGCTCTCCTTCTCGCCGGTGAGAAAGAAGACGATGGCTTCGTCGGTGCCGAGCAGCGCTTGCGCGGCAGCAATGGACAGCGGCTTGGGATTTGACAGCTCGGCATAGTTCGGAAACTCGCGCGCAAGACGCGCATCGATACCTGCGAGCTTGGTGTCGAGGCTGCTCAAGTCACGTCGCAGCTCGGTCGCGACACCGAGATTTGCGTGAGCGACGGCAGTGTTCAGCCGCTCGTCGGCCGCTTGCCACTGAAGCTCGAGGTCCTGACGGTCGCGCACGATCCGCGCCAGCGCGCCGTCGCCTTTGGCTTGCCGGGCCGTCATCTGCGTGAGCGCCGCGGCGGCCGAGGATTGCACCGCCCATTGCGCGATCTCAAAGCCCTCACGCCCGCGCGCGGCTTCGGACTCGATGCCGGACCGCCCCGCAACCGAAAGGATGGCGACATGATTGCGGAAATAGTCGGCACGTTGCTCGACCAATCCCCTGGCGCCGCCCCGTTGCTGCGCACCGGTCGCTTCGATCTGCGCATGGGCGATGACCGCGGCGGAAGCCCTTGCACCCAGGCGAGCGCGTCCGCGTGCTTCTCCTGCTCCTTATAGACGATTGCCAGGTTATTGAGGTTCAGCGCCACGTCGGGGTGATGCTTGCCGAGCTTCTCTTCCCTGACCGCCAGCGCGTGCTTCAAGTGGGTCTCCGCCTCCGCGTGCCTGCCCTGATCCTGGTACACTCCGGCCAGATTGTTGATGCTCCGCGCCACCTCGGGATGGTCCCTGCCGAGTTTCTCCTCCTTGATCGCCAGGGCGCGCTTCAAGTGCGCCTCCGCCTCCGCGTACTTGCCGTACTGCTTGTACAGGAGCGCGAGATTGTTAAGGGTCTGCGCCACGTCGGGGTGGTCCTTGCCGAGCTTGTCCTCCTTGATCGCCAGCGCGCGCCGGTAGCCTGCTTCCGCATCCGCATATCTGCCCTGCTTCTGGTACACGATGGCCAGATTGTTGAGGGTGAGTGCCACGTCGGGATGATTTTTGCCGAGCTTCTGCTCCCGGATGGTCAGGGCGCGCTTGTAGTAGCCCTCCGCCTCTGCGTACTTGCCTTGCGCGTCATGCAGATTGGCCAGGGCGATGATGCTCCGCGCCACGTCGGGATGGTCCTTGCCGAGCTTGTCCTCCTTGATCGCCAGCGCGCGCTTGTAGTGCACCTCCGCCTCGACGTACTTGCCCTGCGCCCGATGCACGGTGCCCAGATTGTTGAGGGTTGCCGCCACCGCCGGATGGTCCTTGCCGAGCTTGTCCTCCTTGATCGCCAGCGCGTGCTTGTAGTGCGCCTCCGCCTCGGCGTACTTGCCCTGTGCCTCATACACGGCAGCCAGATTGTTGAGGGCATTGGCCACATAGGGATGCCCTTTGCCGAGCTTATCTTGCAGAATCGCCAGTGCACGCTTGAACTGCGCCTCCGCCTCCAGGTACCTCGCCTGCGATTCATAAACCCCGGCAAGATTGTTGAGCGTGGTCGCCACCGCCGGGTGATCCTTGCCGAGCTTCGTCTCCTTGATTGCCAATGCGCGCTTGTAGTGCGCTTCGGCCTCGCCGTATCTGCCTTGGTGCGCGTACACGCTGGCCAGGTTGTCGAGGGTCTGCGCAACGTCGATATCACTCTTGTCAAGCTTCTCCTCAAACACTGCGAGCGCGCGCTTGTACTGCGCCTCGGCCTCTGCGTACTTGCCCTGCTCCTTGTAGACGCCGGCGAGATTGCCCACGGTTCGCCCCGTTGCCAGGTCGTCCCTGCCGAGCTTCTGCTCCTCGATCGCCAAGGCGCGCTTGAATTGCCCCTCCGCCTCCGCGTACTTGCCTTGTTCCGAGTAGATGATGGCCAGATTCTTGAGGATCGCCGCCACGGCGGGGTGATCGTTGCCGAGCCTCTCTTGCCGGATCGCGAGCGCGCGCTTGAATTGCGTCTCCGCGTCCGCGTGCTTGCCGTGCTTCCAGTACGCGATGCCCAGGATGTTGAGCGCGATCGCGTAGTTCGGATGATTTGTTCCGAATCGCGCCTTGGTCGCGGCTTCCAGTCTCTGCGCCTCGGCGAGCGCGGCGGGATAATTGCCTGCATCGAAAAGCTCATCGACACGCCGCATGATCGCGTTGAGATCGTCCGCCTGCTGCGCGGCGGCCGGCGCGATGGCCACGGCTGCGAGAAACGGCATTGTGGCTGGGAGGACGCCGAGGCAGCGCAATATCACGGCGCAGGCAGCGGCTGCAGCAATGCGCATAGGAAGCTCCGTGCCGAAAGCATCGTCGCGTTGCAGTCTGCCATAACCTTCAAAAAGCTGGAAACCGCAGCCGCCAAAAAATTGGAGCCGAATGCCACAAGTAGCTGATGCCGGTGAGAGGGAAGGGTTTCTGCTGGAGCGCGGCATCGCGATACGGCAAGGGCAGGGCCATAAGCGATGCGCGGACATCGCGGAACGCTCGTTCGCGGCTTATACTCTGCTGTGTTCCATGGTAGTGTCCTACGCTGCCCAAGGTGCACTGAAAACAGTTCACCGGCTCAAACGGGAGGATATGGATGTCCACGCAGACGTGCATTGCAATTGTTGCGTCAGTTGTTTTCGGGTCACTCGGTCCGACCTCCGGTCATGCGCAACAGGCGGCGCCGCCGCCGCTGCCGCAGTCACCCAACATGACCTTTTTCATCACCAGCATCGGGCCCGGCAAGGGCGCCGACCTCGGAGGTCTGGAGGGAGCAGATCGTCATTGTCAGACATTGGCGGAGAGGGTGGGTGCGGGCAGCAAGACCTGGCGTGCCTATCTCAGCACCCAGGCTGTGGGTGGTGCGCAGGCAGTCAATGCCCGCGATCGCATCGGACGCGGCCCCTGGCAGAATTTTAAGGGCGAGGTCATCGCGCAAAACGTCGACGATTTGCACAGCGACAACAACAAGCTCACCCAGCAGACGGCCCTGTCCGAACGGCGCGGCGCCACGGTCGCCGGTGTCGACCACGTACCGAACGCTCATGACATTCTGACTGGCTCGCAGGCTGACGGCCGGGCCTTTCCGCCGGGCGAGGACAGGACCTGCGGCAACTGGACCAGCAGCACGCAAGGCGCCGCGATGGTCGGCCATAGCGATCGCAAGGGCTTGCGCGACGACGCCCCATCCAAGTCATGGAATTCGTCGCATCCTTCGCGCGGGCCTGATGGCGGCTGCAGCCAGAGCGATCTGAGAGGCACTGGAGGCAATGGCTATTTCTACTGCTTCGCTGCCAACTAGCCAATTCCGATCGATTTGATGCGGGGGTTTGTAGGGCAAAATCGCCGTGATCGTGAATGTGGGCTCGGCGCGCGCGATCCCCGGTCGCAGCCGGGGACAAGTTTTGCCCACGCGGATAGAGCGCGGGCGCGCCTTAGCCCACAAGGTTTTCGGGCGCCGGCAATCGGAGACCCGCTCGTATGCCGGGGGATTGGTCGCGCCGCGCCCGATCAAATCGTCGATAGCCTCCAGGCATACTGATAACGCCCGTATTCCGTGCTGGTCACGCCATTCCTGGCCGTGCCAGGGAATTTTTCTGGCGGCGTGACCACAGTCACCCTGAGAACGTCCGTCTTTCCGGGCTTCAACAGGCCGGCATGTACGGCGGCGGCCCCGATCGTCAAATCGCCGCTGTAGATATCGGTGCCCCACAGCTGCCCCTCGATTACGCCCGTGACGCGGAAATAGTAGGTGGCGCCAACCGTCTCGCACAGACCGTGCATGTTCGTCGGCGCGTCGGAGGCGACCTGGTTCTGTTCGAGCAGCCTGCGCAGCTGCCGCCGTGACAGCTTTCCGCGCCGGTCGAAATACGCGACAAGCTCTTGGACGACTTTCATAGCGCGTTCTCTCGATGCATGGTAATGACCCGACCGTAGGGCGGCTGGAATGTGGTCTTGCTGTGCGGCAAGGCCCAGAGCACCGCATAGGGAACGGGCTCGCTGGGGTAGCTGATGTCACCGTCGGTGATGACCACCGTGGCGGTCACGCGGGGATCCTCCGCCAGTGCCATCAAGGCCGGCGTCAGATCGCTGCCGCCATATCCGCTCACCTGATAGTCGGCGAGCTCGCTCGGCGAGAGCACTTCGTCCGATGTCACCACTGTGTCGCATTGGACGAGGCGAATTTCGTCAACGCCCGACACGTCGCAAAAATCGGCGATGGCCCCGAGTGCAAACGGAATCTCGTCGCTCATCGAGGCACTGGTATCGAGGACGACATTGAGCATCCAGGAATAGCGCTTGCGCCCGGGCATCACGACATCGCTGCGATCGTTTCCGCGGCGCGAGGCGCGCGTGAACGTCCGCTCGCCTGGAGCCGCGCCTTCGAGCCAGATCTGGAGCGCCAGCTGCCAAGGCGTGCGGTAGACCCCGCGCATCGCCTTGACCTTCTGTTGCGAAGAGCCCGCTTCGGCGCCACGGCCGCGCATCGCGCCCACGGCCTTGGCGAGCGCCATGCCCCGGGTGGCGAGATCGCGGATCGCACGGGCGCGCTCGACCTGGTCCGCGCTGTCGTCCGGAAACAACTCGCGCTCGCGCAGCGCGTCGAGCACGTCGCCCATGCTTCCCGGAGCGCGCCTGCCGAGCCGCTCCGAGCACCTGGTCGAGCGTCGTGACCATGCCTTCCCAGACCTGGGTCCGCGAGGACGCGTTGTTGCTGGTCCTGCGCATCTCCAGGACGATTTCCTCGGCCGATTTCTCGCGGGCGCCGGGCATGTCGAGGCCGCCTGCGGGGATCGCGGTGACGCCCGAGCGCGTGCCGCAGCATGTCATTGATGATGTAGTCGTGCGCGTAGTTGAATTCGAGCCGGCCGCTGCCTCTGGCCCGGTCATGAGTCCGCAAGGCCAGGTGCAGCAGCTCGTGCGCGAGCACGAACACGAGATCGTCGCCGGAGAGCCGGGCCGTAAAGGCCGGATTTGCAACCAAGCGGCCGGACGCGAAAATGCCCATTGTCGGCACGCGATCGTCGAGATCGACACGCACCGCTGCGGCAAGGCCAGCAAGGTGCGGCAACGGCACGGTGACCATCCGCAACGCCCTCGTGATACGGGAGAGCGGTGGCGCGATCGACCGGCGTCGCTTGCGAGGCGCCGCTCATGCCGCGGCGACCTTGCGCAAAAGGTCGAACATCGCGCGATCGGCGCCGAGGGACCCCCATTTCTCGACCATATCGGTCAGCAGCGTCAGCTGATGCTCGGACGACAGGCTGCGCAGGAAGCGATTGATGACCTGCGGCTTGAAGCCGTCGGCCTTGCCGTCGCGCACGAACTGCCGGATGCAGTCGAGGATGAACCAGCGCGCGGAATCGCCCTTCGGCAGGAGATCGGGCTTGCGGAAATACTCTTCGAGCGGCCGCACGGCACCGATCGCCTCTTCGGCGAGCGCGCAGAACACCGCCGCGTCCTCCGGCGACAGTCGCCCGAAGGCCAGCGCCCGCCGCGTCTCGTTGTTCAGGAGGCCGGACTTTTCCGCCATGTCGAACGCACGCGAGAGCAGCGCCCAGGCGCGCGGCGTCGAGAACGGCACGGGCTCCGCCGGCACCGGACGCATCAAGGCGTCGGGAATGGTGGCGATGAAGCTGCGGATTTCGTTCCGGATGCCGGCACGCTGCGCCCAGGCGAGCCATTCGGCGGTGTCGATGCGCAATTGCAAGATGGTGACGCGATTGACGAGCGCGGAGCTCATCGCGCGCACCAGAGCGCGGTCCTGCAGACGATTGCCGGCAGCGACCACCCAGGTCCCTGGCGGGAGCGCGTGCTCGCCGAGGCGGCGTTCGAGCAGCAGCGAGTAGAACGCCTTCTGCACGTCCGGCGCGCAGGCCGGCAGCTCGTCGAGGAACAGGCAGAACGGCTCGGGCCGTTCCGGCAGGAGAATGCGCGGCGGGCAGAACACCGACCGCTCGCCGATGATGCGAGGTATGCCGCTCACGTCCTCGGGGGCGATTTGGGTGCCGAGCAGCGAGCGGCACGGCAAGCCGGCTTCGCGCGCTGCCTCGTAGACCATCTCGGACTTGCCCATCCCGGGCGCCGAGAGCAGCAGGAAGCTCTGCTCGTGCGCCATGCACTGGATGAGCTTCTTGGCCTGACGCAGCGTAACGGCTTCGTCAAACGCGGTTCGCGTCGCTTCCATCCGTCCCTCCTCGCGTGGTGGGCCCGCGCCACGGCGGGCCGCATGTGAGAGTGGCGGTCTGGCACCGCTAGAGCGGATCGAATTTTTTTTTCATCCGACGTGCCCGGCGTTCAGGCCCCGTTCAGAATCTCGGTTCACTGACGGCTACAAACGATCAAGCTGCGGGAAGATTGCAAAAAGCGCCTACGAAGCCGGCTTTTGCGCGGGGATCATCTGCGACAACGCGGCGCTGCGACATTGTGCCAGCCGCCGCAGGCGCGACGGATCGTCTCGCTGCGATTGATCCCTGGCCGGTCCCGGCAGAGGCTTCTTGGCATCAAATGCAAAGGAATCACGGTCATGGGGCTGCTTGTTGCATTCCTCCTAAGCTCGATAGTTGGTCAGTCCATCTCGGTCGGCATCGGGTTGCTGGTAGAACGTCATACCACCCCGTATACGGGTCTCGTGACCTTCATCGGTTGCTTTTTCGTGATGATCTGGCTGACTTGGCGCGTTGCCGTTCGTGTCACTGAGCCGCGCTCGCGCTTGGGACCCTCCAG
This sequence comes from uncultured Alphaproteobacteria bacterium, assembly GCA_963820365.1. Classification (GTDB taxonomy): domain Bacteria; phylum Pseudomonadota; class Alphaproteobacteria; order Rhizobiales; family Xanthobacteraceae; genus VAZQ01. Next base: position 28,936 of record CAWFZR010000014.1, read on the forward strand.
GGTTGAAAGCCCGCATGTCCGCGACCGTGGCAAACCCAGAACCATCCTGCTCGGTGCTTACGCGTTTGCTGACAGCCTTTGGGGTGAGTCAGCGTTGCTCGCCTTTGGCCTTTAGCTGCTTGGCGAGTCTGATCCGGGCTTGAGCGATCGGCGCTGCGTGCCGTCCGTTTCCGTCACTTTGCGCAGGCGAGCAATCTGCCAACGCGTTCATCTATTCGATCACATCCGTGGCGGTCATTTGTATGATCACGGGCAGCGTAAGGCCGAGCGTCTTGGCAGTCTTGAGATTGATCACCAGCTCGAACTTGGTCGGCTGCTCCACCGGCAGATCCGCAGGGCTCGCGCCCTTGAGAATCTTGTCCACGTAGGTCGCAGCCTTGCGATATTGGTCGGCGGCGTTCGCACCGTAGAACAGAAGGCCACCCGCCACAGCAAACGGCCGACTGCCGGCAACCGCGGGAAGATGATGCTTCAGCGCCAGTTCTGCGGCGGGCTCGAGCGGCAAACTTGGTTGTACGATGACAGCCGCGACCTTTTCACGAGCAACCTGCGCAAAGGCGGTCTCGAGCTGCTCGGGGGCGTGGACCATGACAGGGATGATCTCAATTCCTAGCGTGGACCCTGCGCCCTGTATTTGTGTGAGGAAGGGCTTGTGGAATGGATCAGCTGGGTTCGCCAATACGCCCACGCGGCGCGCCAACGGCAGCAGGTCCTGGATGACTTGCAAACTCTGGCCGCCGTTTCGGTCAATCCGCCGGATAATCCGGTTATGTTTCCGCCAGGCCGCGCCAAGCTCGCGACCAGACCGGTGGCGACCGGATCACCAGCTCCGGCCATAACGATCGGTATTTGACGTGTCGCTTGCTTCGCGGCCAGCACTACGGGCGTCTGCCACGCGACGATCACATCAGTGTTGAGGGAAACCAGTTGCATCGCCAATTCAGGCAACCGCTCCCGTTTTCCCTCCGCGGAGCGGAACTCGATGACAATGTTATTGCCTTCGATATATCCAAGATCGCGCAGTCCCTCGTTGAAGGTCTTCAAGAAGAACGCTGGATCCGGAGTGCCGGCAACCAGCACGCCGATCCGCTGCAACCGCTCAGATTGCTGCGCCCGCGCCGCAACCGGCCAAGCGGCAGCCGCACCACCGAATAGCGCTATGAATTCGCGTCGTCTCATGACCAGCTCCCAGGCCAGGGCGCATGCTCGCAATATTGAAACGATAGCACGCCGTGACCCCACGGTATGCGGGATTCAGTCACCATGAACAAGCCAAGCTGCGCTACTGCGCGCCCAAGAGCGATCTATTGTTCTGCACGATCGCGCGATAGAGCTCGAACTGCGCACGGGTCAGAGCGTCGAGCTCAGCGGAGCTGGAGCCCACGGCTTCGGTGCCGACGTCGGCGAGACGTGTGGTCACACCGGGCTCGCGCATGACTTTGCCCATTGCCGCAGCAAGCTTATCCACGATCGGCTTGGGCGTGCGGATCGGCGCGTACATCGCGGTCCAGAACGGAACCTCGTAGTCAAGGCCCGCTTCTTTCATCGTCGGCACATCGGGAATGGACAGTGAGCGTGTGCTGGTCGTTACGGCCAGGGCACGTACGGTGCCATTTCGGATGTTTTGGGTCTGAACCGGGACCCCATCGATCATCATGGCGATCCGTCCCGTCAGCAGGTCGGGCATGGCGGCGGCCGTACCCCTGTAGGGAATATGGACGATGTCCACCCCGGCCTTCTGCTTGAACATCTCCTCGGCCAGATGTACCGCCGTACCGGTGCCCGACGACGCGAAGTTTGTATTTCCCCGGATTGTCTTTCAAGAGCGCGATGAATTCGCTCAGATCTTTGACGGGGAGAGTCGGCGATACGATCATCACCGGCGCGAACCGCGTGATAATCGAGACCGGCGCCAAATCGCGCAGCCAGTCGTAAGGCAGCTTTTCCGTCACCGCTGCATGGACGATGCCGGTCGTTGAGTGATAAAGCAGGGTGTATCCATCCGGATCCGACTTCACCACCGAATCCGTTGCGATCGCGCCGCCCGCGCCGCCTTCATTCTGTATGACGATCTGCTGGCCGAGCACGTTGCCCAGCGCTTGTGCGGCGATCCGCGCCGTCACATCGATGCCGCCGCCGGCAGGAAATGGAACGATCAGTTTGACCGGGCGCGATGGAAAATCGTCCTGCGCATGGACAGGCTTGGCGAGCAAGACCGGGAGCGAAGCTGCGCATAGGCAAAGGAGCACCCGGAGCATTCTTGTCGTCATGGCTTCTCCTTCCCGGCTAGTGTCTCTGCACCGTGATCTTGACCGATTGAAATTGCAGCATCTAGCTCCATCCCTTTCCCGCGCCTTCGCGGGGGAGCGTGGCCTCGCAGAGCGAGGCCGGGTGGGGGGGTACGCAGCGCCTCGTCGATAAGGCGTAATTGGAATGGATGATGAAGCTCAGCACTGATCGTATCCTGACGACGCATGTCGGCAGCCTGCCGCGACCTGACGACCTGTTCGAAATGATGCTTTCCAAAATGGACGGAGCACCCGTCGATGAAGCCGTCTACGCAGCGCGCGTACGAAAGGCCGTCGAAGACAGCGTGAAGCAGCAGATAGCCGCAGGTCTTGACGTGGTGAGCGATGGCGAGATGGGCAAGCCCAGCTTCATCACGTACGCCGCGCAGCGACTCAGCGGCTTGGAAAAGCGCGAGGGCGTGCGTCCCAGTCCCTTCTCCAATACGCGCGAGACCAAGGATTTTCCCGAATATTACCAGTCGGCCATGGCGGAACAAGTGAGCGCTCGCCGCCGGCGCGCGCTCATGGTCTGCACCGGCCCCATCAAATACAAAGGCCAACAGCAATTGCGAGCCGAGCTCGACCTGCTGAAGTCAGCATTAGAAGGCGCCACCGGGACCGAGGCTTTCGTGCCGGCCATTGCGCCGTCGAACGTCGAGACGACTACCCCGAACGAGTACTACTCGACCGCCGAGGCCTATGTGTTCGCGGTCGCGGAGGCGATGCGCGAGGAGTACCTGGCAATCGTAGATGCCGGATTCCTGCTCCAGATCGACGACCCATTCCTTGTAACCTACTACATCACGCGGCCGGACCTCGGCGTTGCCGAGTGCCGCAAGTGGGCGGCACTGCGTGTGGAAGCGCTGAACGCGGCAATTGCTGGAATCCCGTCCGACCGTATCCGCTTCCACACCTGCTACAGCGTCAATATGGGCCCGCGCGTGCATGACATGCAGCTCAAGGATATCATTGACATCATCCTTGAGGTCCGTGCCGGCGGCTACACATTCGAGGCCGCGAACCCGCGACACGAGCACGAATGGGGGGAATGGAAGCGGATCAAGCTGCCTGACGACAAGGTGTTGCTTCCGGGCGTCATCACTCAATCGACCGTGCTGGTCGAGCATCCGGAGCTGGTCGCACAGCGCATCGCGCGATTTGCCGCTGTCGTGGGACGCGAACGCGTCATCGCGAGTGCCGACTGCGGGTTTGCCTCATTTGCCGGATCGAACGAGGTGCATCCTTCGATCGTTTGGGCGAAATTCGCATCGCTGGTTGAAGGTGCCCGCATTGCGAGCAAACGGCTTTGGGCGAAATAGGAGCAAGGAGCCCATGACACAGGCCCAAGGTCGATCCGGCTTCCAGTGGCCGAACCAGGCCCGAACGGCGGTCGTGGTGACGTGCCTGTTGGAGAGCTGGTCGCAGGGCAATGGCCCCCCGTTCAGCGTACAGACTACGGCCTTGAAGCCCGGCACCCCGGACCGAGCGGCAATGACGTGGGGCACCTACGGCGTACGCGCCGGGGTCTGGCGGCTGCTGAAAATCCTCGATGACAACAAGGTCCCGGCGACGTTCGCCGCAAATGCCCGCTCGCTCGAGCTCAACCCGGCTGCCGCCAGGCAGATCATCAAGTCGGGTCACGAAATCTGCGCCCACTCCTATCTGCAGGACACGATTCTCGCCTACCTGTCGCCCGAGGAGGAGCGGGCGGTCATTCGCAAGACCAAGGATGTCATCAAGGCGGTTTCAGGCCAGCAGCCAAAGGGCTGGATCAGCCCGGTTCTTGCATCGACACCACATACCGAAACAATCGTCGCCGAAGAAGGTTTTCTTTGGTACGGCGACTACAACCACATCGACTTGCCGTTCTGCGTGCAGGCCGGATCACGCACCGTCGTGGCGCTACCGCACTCCGATTTTGCCGATCACCGGGTTCTGCGGGGAAATCCGAGGGACTGGTACGATGTCTACAAGGACACGTTCGACTACCTCTATCACAACGAGCCGACGTCTTATCTGAACATTACCGTGCATTGCCATTTTGGCGGCCGGCCGTTGATCGCCGCGCAATTCGACAGAATTCTAAAATACATTCGCGGATTTTCGGATGTGTGGATCGTGCGCCATGACAAGCTTGCGGAATGGATATTGGATCGAGGCATCCAGGAATGGATGAACGGGGACCGCTTCTATCCTTCGCACCGTGCATCGGCAGCGGAATGATACGGCTCGCCATGGCCGGCGCACGTCGCGAAGTAGGGTGACCGTACAAGACTTCGACCTTGCCGCGGTTCCGGATCAGCAGTGCACCGCGCTGCCGGTCTTGCAATCGCACGCCGGACCGACAGCAGGCGCGCTGCACTGCATCCGGGGCACGAGTCCAGCATTAGCGAAACCGGATACTGGAGATTACTCCACTGTCCTCCGCCGCCGCCCCACTCCGCGGCTCACACCGCCTTGAGGTGGGAATCGCGCCGCTGGTAGAGGTCCTCGTCCGCGTAGCCCATGGTGTCGGGCTTGGCGCAGCCCAGCATCACCTGGAAATAGGCCGGCGCGAGGCTGTCGTTCTGGTAACCGTGGATCACGCCGGCCGGGCATGAGATGCATTCCCACGGCCCGAGCCGGGTGGTGAGACGCTTGCCGCTCTCGTCCTCGACGAACACGTCGAGAAAACCCTGCAGCACGAAGAAGCACTCCTCCACCTCGTGGGTATGGGCGGCATTGCCCTGGCCGGGTTCCACATACATGATCGAGAGCGTGAAATTCTTCGCCGGGATGACGGTCGGATCGCTGTGCTTGCCGGAGCCGCCGGCGCCGATGAAACGGTGCTGCGCGCGCTTGTAGCCTTCGATCTTGGCGTCCTCGAACGCGGCCCAGTCCGGCTTTTTCTCGCGGAAGCGGCCGACATATTTATGCATGATGTCCTCGATCGGAACACCGACCAGCTCGGGGAGACGCGGATGGCGTGCAACGCTCATGGGGAAGCCTCCTGAAAATGACGGATTGATCTGCCCGCAATCTATTCTTGCCGTGCTTGGCCCGTCAACGTGCCCAAAACCTGCGGTGCCGACCCCTGCATAGACTATTGAATCTTATACGCCATTGGCGTATTTCGACGAAATGCCATCCTCGCTGCAAGCGGTGGCCGAACTGCCGCAGTTCATCCGTGATGCGGAGGCGTTTGGTTTGTTGGAGAAAGAGCGCACGGCGATCGTCGAAACAATCGCAAGAAATCCTCGACAGGGGGATGTGATTCGCGGATCGGGCGGGCTGCGGAAAGTACGTTTTGCCGCCCATGGCAAAGGCAAGAGCGGCGGGTACCGCGTCATAACCGGCTATTTCGGGCCTGAGGTGCCCGTTTATCTCATCGCTATTCTCAGCAAACGCGACCGCAGCAATTTCAGCGCGGCGGAAATCGCGGAGTTTCGGAAACTGACAAGCGAAATTGCAGGATATTGGCAACGGAGAACACAATGAAAAAGGCATCTCGCCGGATTCTTCAGGGATTGCGCGAAGCCGCGGCTCATGCGAAAGGCAAAAAAGTGGCCGGGCTCCAAATTCGTGTTCCGGACACAGTCAACGTATCGGCAGTTCGCCACAGGACGGGGCTGTCACAGGCCGCATTCTCGCGTCAAATCGGCGTTTCTGCCGCGACATTGCGCAATTGGGAGCAAGGGCGCCGCGCGCCGGAGGGGCCGGCGCGCGTATTGTTGGCCATGCTTTCGCGCAATCCGCACATTGTGAAGGAGACGCTCGGCAAGTGATCGCTTCGGCCCCGGCGCGCGGGATGCGACCGCTTCAATTCGGCTGGTCAGTCTTGCGCGCTGCCTGCACGAGCTCCCAGATGCGGTGCGGCGAGAGCGGCAGCTCGCGCGGCTCCACCCCGAGCTCGCTCAGCGCATTGGCGATGGCGTTCGCCATGACGCCGCCGGCGGCGATGATGCCGCCCTCGCCGGCACCCTTGGCACCGAGCGGATTGATGGGCGAGGGATGCTCCTCCAGCACCAGCGCGCGGATGTTGGGAAAGTCGCTGGCGGTGGGAATGAGATAGTCGGCAAGCGAGCCGGTGAGGAGCTGGCCCTCCTCGTCGTATTGCAGATGCTCCATGACGGCGCCGCCGAGACCCTGCACGACCGAGCCGATGGTCTGTCCATGCACGGTGCGCGGATTGATGATGCGCCCGCAGTCCTCAACCACCACGTAGTCGATCAACTCGACATGACCGAGCTTGGGATCGACGGTGACGTGGGCGGCATGCGCGCCGTAGGTATAGGTGTGCTTCTTGTTGAGGAAAGCGCCTTCGGCCGAGATGCCCTCGGCCGCTAGCCCGGCCAAGGCGACGGATTTGCCGCCGGGTCCCACCGCCTTCTCGCCGTCGACGATCTCCACCTCGGCGGCCTCGCACTGGAGATGATTGGCCGCCTGTGCGCGAATGGCCTCGCGCAGATTGTCCGCCGCCGCCAGCATGGCCGAGCCGCCCATCACGACGGAGCGCGAGTGATAGGCGCCATAGCCGTCGCTCACGTACGACGTGGTGCCGTGAAAGACACCGCGGATGCGGTCCATGGGGACTTCGAGGGCATCGGCCGCGATCTGCGCAAACGCCGTTTCCAGGCCCTGTCCGATGGCGGAGGAACCGACATAGACCGAGAAACGCCCATCCGGCTCGAGCACCATGCGCGCGCTCTCCTTCGGCCCCGCCGCGCCGCCCTCGATGAAGCAGCCGATGGCCAGGCCGTGATAGCGGCCGTCGATGAGCCTGCCCTGGAGCTTCGACTTCTCCTGCCACTTGATCTCGCTCAGGCAGCGCTCGAGCGTGACGTGATAGTCGCCGCTGTCGAGCTCGTCCTTGCTCTCGTAGGGGGTGATGGTGGCGATGGGATATGGCATCGCCTTGTGCGGGACAAGGTTGCGGCGGCGCAGCTCGACCCGATCGATGCCGAGGTCGCGCGCCACGATGTCGAGGAGCCGCTCGCGGAAGAAATCGGTCTCGAAGCGGCCGGGCCCGCGGTAGGTGCCGACCGGCGTCTTGTTGGTCAGCAGCAGCGAAACGTCGATGTCGATATTCTCGATGCGATAAGGCCCGGACATGAATTGCGCGACATTGCGTGCGCCCACCGCCCCGTTGGTGCGCATGTAGGCGCCGACGTCGACATAGGCATGCCCGCGCAGGCCGAGGATGGCGCCGTCGCGCGTGCAGGCGATCTCCACGTCGCACTCCGCCTCGCGCGCATGGTTCACGGTCATGAGATGCTCGCGTCGGTCTTCCGTCCATTTCACCGGCCGTCCGCTGTGGCGCGCCGCGAACGGGATGAGAAAATCCTCCGGATAGAATTCGCCGCGCGCTCCGAACCCGCCGCCGACGTCGTTCTCGACCAGCTCGATTGCGCTTTCGGGCAGGGCCATTTGCCCGGCGAGCGTGCGGCGGTTGAAGAACAGCACCTTGGCGGCGCCGGAGAGCGTGAGCTTTCCGCGCGCGGCGTCCCATTCCGCCAGCAGCCCGCGCGGCTCCATGGGCAGCGCCATGTGACGCTGGGTGCGAAAGCTCTCGCGCCTGACATAGGGCGCATTCTTGAACGCGGCCGTGGCATCTCCGCGCACTGCCCGGAACTTGATCGCAAGATTGCTGCCCTTGTCCTCGAACAGGAGCGCCGTGCCGCGTGCGGACATGCGGCGGTCGGCGACCGCGGGAAGCGCTTCGATGTCGACCTCGATCAATCCCAACGCATCCTCGGCAATGGCGGGAGTCTCGGCGAGCACGACGGCGAGCGCCTCGCCGACATAGCGGACCTTGGATTGCGCCATGACCGGTTGTCCGACCGGCTCGAGCTCCGGCAAGGGCTGCAGCCGCATGGGGACGCGCGGCACGCGCTTGTCCGGCTGCCCGGCGCGTATCTCCTCGGCAGTGATGATTGAATGCACGCCCGCAAGCGCGCGCGCGCCCGCGACATCGATGGAGCGGATGCGGCCATGCGCCACCGAGCTGCGCAGGATCGCCGCATGCAGGAGGTTCTCGCGGGCGAGATCATCGACGTACTCTCCGCGGCCGCGCAGAAAGCGCAGGTCCTCCACCCGCTCGATCGGGCTGCCGATCAATCGATTGACCGTTCTCATTCCTTCCCTGCCGCGCCGGATGCGCGGTCCTTCGGCTGGTATGCGGTGCGCGCGTCGAGCACGGCTTCCACAATCGAGATATAGCCGGTGCAGCGGCAGAGGTTGCCGGACAGCACCTCGCGCACGCGCGCGGCATCGCAATCCGGCTCCTCGCTCAGGAGCGCGTGCGCGGTCGTGATCATGCCCGGGGTGCAGAAGCCGCATTGCAGCGCGTGATGCTTGCGGAACGATTTCTGCAGCGGCGTGAGGTCGCCGTCGTTGGAAAGTCCTTCCACCGTCACGATCCTGCTGCCCTCGGCCTGCACGGCGAGCATCAGGCAGGACCGCACCGCCGCGCCGTCGACGATGATGGTGCAGGCGCCGCACACGCCATGCTCGCAGCCGACATGAGTTCCCGTGAGACGGAGCGAATGGCGAAGGCAATCCGCCAGGGTGAGCCGCGGCTCGACCTCGACTTCGACATCCTTGCCGTTGACTTCAAATCGGACTGGCATGGGGGTGCAGATCATTGCGCATTTGCAGGGGCGAGGCACGCCTCGCCCCTGTTGGCCGGGCCACGAATGCGTCGCCCCTACATGTTCTTGCGCGGCGATGCCTCATGGGATGAACCTGCGTCATGACGCGCGCGCCGCCCGCAGCGCGCGCTCGACCATCGTTCCGATGAGCGCGCGGCGATAGGCGCCGCTGGCGTGAATGTCGTCCTGCGGGTCGACAGCGCCGGACGCCGCCGCATCGGCTTTCGCGATGCTCGCCTCGTCGATGGATTGGCCATTGAGGACGGCCTCCACCGCATGCAACCGCAACGGCCGATCGGCGACGCCGACGGCGCCGACATGCGCGTTGCGGGCCTTGCCGTCCGCGTCCTCGTCATAGAAGACGGCGGCCGCGGCCAGCGCAAAATCGCCGCGGCGGCGGGCAAACTCCCGAAATCCCCAGCGCCGGCGAGCCGGCCATGCCGGCAGCCGCACATCCACAATGATCTCGTCGGCAGCAAGCGCGGTCATCAGCGGGCCGTGAAAGAACTCCGCCGCCTTGATCACGCGCGCGCCGGACTTTCCGAGAACGGAAATCTCCGCCTCGCAGGTCACGGCAATCCCCGGCATCTCGGCCGCCGGATCGGCATGCGCGATGCTGCCGCCGACGGTGCCGCGGTTGCGGATCTGGTAGTGCGCGACTTCCGCCACCGCCGCCTGGAGCAGGGGGTGTGCGGCAGAAAGGCGCCGGTCGTCCAGGATGTCGCGCCAGCGCACCATGGCGCCAAGCCGCACGCCGTCGGCGGAAATCTTGATCCCGCGCAGGTCCGCGAGCTTGCGCAGATCGACCAGCAGCGCCGGCTGCGCCAGCCGGAACGCGAGCATCGGGACCAGGCTTTGTCCGCCGGCAAGCGCCTTGGCATCGCCATCGCGCGAGGCAAGGAGCGCGACGGCTTCGGACAGCGTCGTTGGGCAGGCATAGTCGAAGGGCGGCATTTTCATTCTTGACGCGTCTTTCGATGCAATCGGGCGGACAGCGCAGACGTCAGCCGCCCTGCGAGGTCGGTCGGTGGGTCAGCGCGAAGATGCCCAACCCGCCCGCTGGGTCTCCAGTGCAAGAGATAAAGCCCGCAGGGAGGATTAGCGCAAGCGCCATCCGTCCAGGATCACCCCGGCGGGTTGTTCCGGCGTCATTTTGGGGCTCGCTTATCCGGCTCCCGCGAGCGTAGATTTGATTGGTGCGGCGATCCATCGCGCAAGTTCGATCATCTTGCTTAGACGCGCGCACCCCGGTGCGCATATGAGTGCTCCATGAGGCGGTATCCAAAGAGGCGTCCATTCGGACCTCAACCATCCATTCCTGATCCGCGGCGGCACTTGCTTCAGGCCGTGCTCGCGTTTGTGCGCGTGGCGAGCTCGTGTCCCGGAATCCTGCGGATTGCGCTCGTCGGCTCGCTCGTCACGGACAAACCCATCCCGAAAGATGCCGATGTGCTGGTGTCCATCGATGGCAGCATGGATCTGGCCCCCCTTGCCCGAATTGGCCGCCGTCTCAAGGGTGTGGGTCAGACAGAGCATCTTGCCGGGCGCGCAACTGCGGCAAGCGGCAACACCTCAACGACGATCTCCAGATCGTTACGCTAGACCCTGCGCTCATCGACTTGCCGCCTATCGATCTGTGGCCGCGCATCGCAAGGCGTGTTGCCGTGCCTGCCGATACGGAGAAGCTGCTTTTGGCAGAGCTGGAATAAAGATGAGGTGCGGCGTGACCGGCTGTAGATGAAGGCCGAGGCAAGCACGCGTAAGACTCAGAACAAGATGCAATCCTTACACCGGAAGAATACTACCTAAACCAGCGCCACTGCACTTGAACCCCACGGCCTCTCGCGCATCCTCGTCGTGTTGAGCACGATAGAAGTTGAGCACGAAGAGACGAAGAGCCGATGACAGATTGTCGTGTTGACGCCCCCCATCGATCGCCGCAAGCAAGGCCGATAGCGTCAAATGACGGCGCTTAGCGATCTCTTTGAGCGATTCCCAAAACGCGTCTTCAAGACTGACGCTCGTCTTGTGGCCTCCTAGGAGCCTGTCCGAGTAATAGGGGGATTTTGCTGGCAAAAGAAGGGCGAGTCGGATTCTGTCTGTGCGCATGAGCAAGACATTTCGCCCTTGGAAGATCGATGATCCACTGTTGCTGCCGCCAATGGTGCAGGACTTTGTGGCCAAGGGCCATCTCGCCCGCTTTGTGCTGAGCTTGGTGAGAGACGACGTCGACCTTGTCGAGATCACTGGTACCTATGGCAGCGAACGGGGCCAGCCGCCGTTCGATCCGACCATGATGACGGCGCTGCTGTTGTATTCCTACTGCTGCGGCATCTACTCCTCACGTCGGATCGCCAAGGCGTGTCGCGAGCGGGTGGATTTCATGAGCATTGTGGGGCTTGATGCGCCGGATTTTCGCACCATCTCGGATTTCCGTAAGCGGCACTTGAAGGCGCTTGGCGGACTGTTCGGGCAAATCCTGCATCTGTGCGAGACGGCCGGCCTTGTGAAGCTCGGGCATGTGGCGCTCGATGGAACCAAGATCAAAGCCAACGCGTCGAAGCACAAGGCGATGAGCTACGAGCGCATGGAGAATCGCGCGTCCGAACTGGAAGCCGAGGTTGCCAAGTGGCTCGGCACGGCTGCGGCGGCGGATGCTGAGGAAGACGAGCTATACGGCCGCGACAAGACCGGCGACGAGATGCCGGATTGGATCGCCGACAAGAAGCTGCGTGCCGAGAGAATCCGCGAGGCCAAGGCCGAACTGGAGGCGGAGGCGAAGGCGGCTGCCGAGGCCAAGCTCAAGGCAGAGGCCGAAGCGGCAGAGAAGCGAGAGGCTGAGGGGCGCCGCAAACCCGGACGGCAAGCGGCTGCGCCCTCCACCGAGCCGGATGCCAAAGCTCAGAAGAAATTCACCGATCCGCAGAGCCGGATCATGAAGAGCAAGGACGGATTCGTGCAGGCCTACAACGCCCAGGCCGCCGTCGACGCAGAAGCGCAGATCATCGTGGCGCAAGACGTGACGCAGAGCGCGGTCGATTGCGCCCAGCTGGTGCCGATGACCGATGCGATCGAGACCAATCTCGGCCGCAAGCCCGAGCAGCTATCGGCGGATGCCGGCTACTGCTCGGAGGCCAATATCGAGGCATTGGAGAACCGCAACATCGATGCCTACGTAGCGACTGGCCGGGCCAGGGATGCTGTCGCCGGCACCGTCAAAGGCGAGGCCAGCGCCGCAACGCCGGCCGGCTCGGAGGAGGCCATCCCGACGCGCGTCGAGGCGATGCGCGCCAAGATCAAGGCCGGCGGCCACGAAAGCCCTTACCGGCTGCGCAAGCAACTTCCGGAGCCGGTGTTCGGGCAGATCAAACAGGCTCGCGGCTTCCGCCAGTTCTTGCTGCGCGGCTTCGAGAAGGTGCGCGCCGAGTGGGCGATCGTCTGCACCGTCCACAATCTTCTGAAGCTCGCCCACAGGCGGAACTCTATCGAAAGTGTTGCTGGCGCCCGCTGGATAGCGGGCGTCACAGCAAGTGACGCCCGCCAATCAAACTCCGGTCTGGGCTACATCTACCAACCACGATAATCTGGACAGGCTCCTAGGATGACGGATCGCTTCACAATCAGAGAACTCATTACCCCCTCCATGTTGTAGCCGCGTAACATCGGAACAACAAATTTGAGACACATCATGGTCTTCACCAAAAAAGTCTCAGACGTTGCTAAAATCACACGATCAAATGCGGCGCGGTAAAATAAGGATGTTGTCAGGTAGTAAGCTACCGCGACGTGTGCAACACCACTTGGCGCAAACCGACTGATTGCCGGTGTGTGATGGCAACGATATCTCCGACCTTGAATTTGCGGGACGGCATCGGTTCATCGCCCTTCTGGGGCGGATAACCGGCTGGCAGTCACCTTAATTCAGTTTACGTGATTCTGACAGAGGCGCATGCTGCGAGCGTCGGAGTCCAGGTAGGCTGCACGGCGCGATTCCCCGCATTGGCGTTGCGCTAGGGAAAACGTCAGCTTTCGGCGGCTGCGGACATGCCGTCGCATTAGGCTATGGGCGAGAAGTGCCGCTTGCCAACTCATGACCATTTTCGTGAGATGTGGGCGCTCCGGTTTCAGCTTGGGGGGCATGGCCGGAGCGCCCTTGCTCAGAGCCCCCTGGGCGGCAGCCGGTGAGCGACGTTTCCCTCCCCCGGTTCCCCCGATCCCTGAACGCTGAGCAGGCTAGGGCCGCAATCCCTAACGAGGTTTCAAAGTTCACCGGAAACGCTCTGTTGGGTTAACGAGGCTCCGCTGCTCGATCGCCTCGTCGGCACGGGCGAGCAACGTCGGCGGCACGTCGAGCCGAGCGTTCTCGCGGTCTTGAGGTTCGCCTTTGAGGATTGCTCCTGTATAGACACCGGCCTGGCGATAAGCCTCGCGGATACTTGTCCCATAGCTCATCGAGCGCGATCATCTTGTTGGGTGGGCGCGACCGCGGCTGCGGTCTGGAGGAATTGCCGACGAGATGTGGTGGATTGAAGATGCGCGCGTTCGTTGTCTGAGTTTAGGTGATGCTTGTCTCGCCGTCGGGGCTGCGCCAGTTACACGATCCAAATCTCTGAGCCAGATGTTTTTTAACGCTCGCAACCTTGCAAATCGACGGCGAGCTGAACATTCGGCGATGGCATCATAGAGCAGCCAGACCAATAGTAAGGATAAAACAATTACTGCCGCAATTGACGCTGCGCCCAAAGCATGTTGCATCGTTCGTTTCCATTGCCGGCTTAGGGTTCCGCCCCCGCGACCATCGCGGATAACCAGTTACAGAGGCGTAAATCGGGGGGCTGCAGCACTGTCTTCTTCGTGTTACGGAAGGGGTGCTAGCCAAGATTTGCAACGGTTCAGTTTTCCATCCCCTAATCCGTGCGCGGGTGTGTCGCCTGTGTCGCGCCGTGTCGCGACCCAGCGTGGTGTCGCATTTTTGCCCAATTTTATGCGACTTGATACTTCATAGGTCTCATTTCCGAACGCGAGTTCGGTCAGCAACCTCATCGTGTTCCTCACACTCTATTTCTTATTCCTGTGGATCACTTGGCTCCTTGCGGCGCGCGTCACGGAGCCGCAGCACGCGAAGGCAGCGACTGCTGAACTGCTCAGCACCGAACGCTAATCACCTCAGCGTTTTTTGACCCCGCGGCATTGAGGCAGATCATCAGAGTAAACTCGCCACGGAGCAGAGCTCCGCAACGTCCGTGGCTTGCGTTCAAGATCGTTGCCTTGGCGTCCGGTTGGATCGTGGTAATAAACCATCTGTTAACGTTAACGGCCGTGTCACCTGCCGCGTGGCATAACGCACTCGCTCCGCTCGCGATTTTGCGCTGACACGTTGTGACTGTCGTGGCGCGCAAGTTTTGGCCGCGGCGGCACCATTTACCCTTTTTTAACTATAGCCTGGCGTAGCCCACTGCGATTTGGCACACCATCAGTGTCTCGGCGGTGGGCGGCCGAGCGCGGCCACATCACGTAGTGCTGAGCGTCGTAGGCTGAAGCCGCGTCAGAGCTTTCGATAATCTCGATAATGGTGGCGACCATGTTCACCTTGAGCGCGAAATCGGCAGCAGTATTGATCGCGGCACTCGCGGCGGGTGCCATCGATGCGCTTCCGGCTGATGCCGGACCGGAGCGGCTCACCGATGTTTGGATTTCCGAGGTCACGCAGCCGCCACCCGGGTGGATCGAGTTCTGCGAGCGACAACCGGGCGACTGTGCCGGCGGTGCACCGGCACCGCGCGAGTTTGCTCTCACATCGGAGGCCTGGAGAGACCTAATGCGTGTCAACAAGCGGGTCAACCAGACGATCAAACCGCTGAGCGATCTTGAACATTGGGGTGTGGTCGAGCGTTGGTCCTATCCCGATGACGGCTATGGCGATTGCGAGGACTACGTTCTGCTCAAGCGGCGGATGCTGATCCAATCCGGCTGGCCGCGCGAAGCGCTTCTCGTGACCGTGGTGCGCGACAAGAAGGGCGAGGGTCATGCTGTGCTGACCGTGACCACCGACCAGGGCGACTACGTCCTCGACAATCAGAATGAGGACATTCTTCCCTGGTGGAAGACCGGGTACCTTTTTGTCAAGCGCCAATCACAATCCAACCCCAACGTGTGGGTCTCGCTGGGCAACCTATGGCCGGCAATCGCAACGTCGACCTCACGCTGAGAACAGGCGGACCGTTAGCCGACACTCTACTGCCACAAGAGGGCTCCTGTTGAGGAGGATGAGGCTGGAGACCTCGGTTCACCTTGCTCTTCGATTAAGCAAGTTGACAACCGTCCAAGAGCGCCGAGCCTGAGCATGCCGTCCTGTCAATGCACGCGCACACTAAAACTAGGCTAAGTGAAACGCCGCGCGCCACGGGGCATGATGCGTCAGGATGGGTGAAACCTTGTGCCTTTGATCAGCTCCCACAGGCGCGAGGGAGAAAGCGGCAATTCGCGCGGCTCGACTCCCAGCGGGCCGAGCGCGGCGGCGACCGCATTGGCGATCACGCCTGCGACCGGGATGATCCCGCCCTCGCCCGCGCCCTTGGCGCCGAGCGGATTGTTGGGCGACGGCCTTTCCTCGAGCGCCAGCGCCCTGATGTTGGGGAAGTCGCTCGCCGTCGGCAGCAGATAGTCCGCGAACGAGCCGGTCAGCAATTGGCCGTCCTCGTCATAGACGAAATGCTCCAGGAACGCCCCGCCGAGCCCCTGCACAATCGAACCGACAACCTGGCCATGCAGCGTCAATGGGTTGATGATGCGGCCGACATCCTCGACCGCGACATAGTCGACCAGCTCGACGTGGCCGGTCTTGGGGTCGACGGCGACGTGAGCGGCATGCGCGCCGTAGCTGTAGGTGCGCTTGTCGCTGGCGAAGCTCGCCTCCGCCGAGACGTCGGCCAGCGCCGCGAGAGCAAGCGATTGGCCGTCAGGGCCGAGCACCATGCCGGCATCGAGCGCGATGTCCCTTGCGGCACAGTTGAACTTTTCGGCGGCCGTCGTGCGGATGGCTTGGCGCAGCTCCCCGGCAGCGGCGACGATCGCATTCCCGCCCATCACCACGGAACGCGAGCTGTAGGAGCCGTAGCCTTGCGCGACGTCATCGGTCGAACCGTGGAACACGCCTTTGATGGCGTCGAGCGGAAGCTCGAGCGCGTCGGCGGCGATCTGCGCGCAGACCGTCTCCAGTCCCTGACCGATGGAA
Source organism: uncultured Alphaproteobacteria bacterium (assembly GCA_963820365.1). Classification (GTDB taxonomy): domain Bacteria; phylum Pseudomonadota; class Alphaproteobacteria; order Rhizobiales; family Xanthobacteraceae; genus VAZQ01. Next base: position 45,087 of record CAWFZR010000014.1, read on the forward strand.
GAGGATCCGACATGGACGGAGACCTTGCCGTCGCCTTCGAGCACGAGGCGGGCACTCTCCTTCGGGCCGGAGGCTCCGCCCTCGAGATAGCAGCCAACCGCGGTGCCGCGGTAGCGCCCGTCGATCAGCTTGCCCTGTATCGCTGCCTTGGCCGTCCAATCGATCTCTTCGAGGCAGCGCTCGAGCGTGCTGCGGTAGTTGCCGCTGTCGGTCTCCGATCCGATGTTGAGCGGCTCGACGGTCGCAAGCCGATAGGGCATCTCGGCTTCCGAGATCAGATTGCGGCGGCGGAATTCCGCCCGGTCGATGCACAGCTCCTCGGCCGCGATGTCGATCAGGCGCTCGCGAAAGAAGTCGGCCTCATAGCGGCCCGGACCGCGATAGGTTCCGGCCGGGGTCTTGTTGGTCATCATCAGCGAGACATCGATGCGGACACCGGGGATGCGGTAGGGTCCGGTGAGGACCTGCGCGATGTTGCGCGCCGCCGTCGGGCCGTTGGTGCGGATATAGGCGCCCTGGTCGGTCACGGCGTGGCCGCGCAAGGCGAGGATGGTGCCGCTGCGATCGCAGGCGATCTCCAGCTCGCACTCGGCCTCGCGGGCGTGATTGGTGGCGAGGAGATGCTCCCTGCGGTCCTCGATCCACTTGACCGGACGGCCGGTGAGTTGCGCGGCAAACGGGATGAGGTAATCCTCGGGATAGAATTCGCCGCGCGCGCCGAAGCCGCCGCCGACGTCGTTCTCCACCATGCGGACCGAGCTTTCCGGCAAACCCATCTGCGTTGCCAGGATGCGGCGGTTGACAAAGGCCACCTTGGCCGCGCCGTAGACGGTCAGCCGACCGTGCTCGGCGTCCCAGTGGGCAAGCAGCCCGCGCGGCTCCATCGGCACGGCGCCGTGACGATGCACCTTGAACTGCTCGCGGCGAGTGTAGGCTGCGTCCTTGAACGCGACGTCGGCATCGCCGCGGACGCCGCTCAGCGTGAGCGCGAGATTGCGACCCGCGCTCTCGAACAGGAGAACATCGGCTTTTGCCGCCGTGGCGCTGTCGACCACGGCCGGCAGGGCGACGATATCAAGAACCATCGCGTCGAGCGCGTCCTCGGCCGCCGCCTGGGCTTCCGCCAGCACGACGGCGACCGGCTCGCCGACATAGCGCACCTTGTCGTGGGCAATGACGGGCTGCTCGAATGCCTTGAACTCAGGCGAAGAGTTCCTGCCGCAGCGGAATCGCCGGAATCGACGGGCCGATATCCGCCGCGGTGATGACGGCACGCACGCCGGCGCATGCCAGCGCGGCACTCTTGTCAATGGAGCGCAAGAGCCCGTGCGCGAGCGGGCTGCGCACGATCACGGCATGCAGGGTGTCCTCGCAGGCCAGATCATCGACGTATTGCCCGCGCCCGGTCAGAAACCGAAAGTCCTCGATACGTTCGACCGGGCTTCCGATCAGGGCGTTGGTCGCGCGCTTGCGATCCATGTCAGATGACGATGGCGGCTTGATCGTTGATGAGCGCCCGCGCGACGCTGAGCGCCGCCAATGCCGAGGTTTTCGGGTTCGTGAGCGACGGCTTTCCCGCCAGCTGGATGGCAAAGCGTCCGGCGCTGCCTTCGACCTCGATCTCGTGCACGTTGCCGGGGGCGCCCGGATCGGCCACCAGCTCGACCTGGGTGCGCTCGAATCCGAGCCCGGCAAGCGCCACGGCCGCGGCGACATTGGCGTTCTGCGGATAGAGCAAGGCGGCTTCGCGCGCACTGCCGGCGTAGAGCACCGTGGGCGTTGCGAGCTTGCCGAGGTCGACGACCTTCTCTGCCGGCGATCCGCGCCAGGCGGCCGGCGGCTTGCGCGACCGGTAGCGCACGAAAGCGAGCCCGCCGAGGCGCATCGCCGCGATCGCATCGAGACCGCCGATCGCGCCCGCCGGAACGAGCAGGCGGCTGTTGCCGGCTTCTGCTGACGATTGGAGTCGATCGAACAGCTGCGCGTCCGCGAGCGCGCCGACCGAGATCACCAGGAGATCAATGCCGCTGCGCAAGACCTGCTCGCCATGCTCGGCCACCGCCTGCTGGCTTGCGACCTCGGCGATGATCCCGGGGCGTCGGCTCGCGATGTCCTCGAGCGCCTCGAAGATGTCGACGTCGGGCAATTTCTGCCGCGCAGCGTCCGAGCGCCCGGGGCGGGCGAGCGCGCCCACGATCTGCACGTCATTCGGCACGCTTTGCCCCCGCAGCGCTGCCACCACGTCCTGAGCGATGCCGCCGCAGCCGATCAGCCCGACCGGTGTCATGTCATGTCATTGCGGGTTGAGCCGCATGCCCGTGAACTTCCATTGCGACAGCTCTTCCATGGCGTAACGCACGCCTTCGCGCCCGAAGCCGCTGGCGCCGACACCGCCGAAGGGATAGGTGTCGAGCCGGAAGCGGCTGGCATCATTGATCCACAGCGAGCCCACCCGCAGCTTGCGGGACACCTTGAAGGCGGTCTCCAGGCTGGCGGTGAAGCAGGCGCCCTGCAAGCCGAACTCGGATGAATTGGCGAGTTCGAGCGCGGCATCCACGTCCGCCACGCTCTGCACCACCACGACCGGGCCGAACGCCTCCTCGCGCATGAGCCGCGCTTGCGCCGGGGCATTCGCCACGATGGCGGGGCCGAGCACGGCACGCCGGCGCTCGGGCTTGAGCACGAGCTTGGCGCCCTTGGCGACGGCGTCGTCGATCATCTGCGCAACCCGGTCGGCAGCCGCGCTGCTCACCATCGGACCGATGTCGGTTGCGGCATCCTCGGGATCGCCGACCTTGAGCTTCCTTGCCGCCGCGACGAACAGATCGAGGAAGCGATCGAACACCGCTTGCTCGACGATCACGCGCTGCGCCGAGATGCATTGCTGGCCGCTCGCCTCGAAAGCGGCGCCCGCGATGCGCGTCGCCGCGTCGGCGAGATCGGCGTCGGCGCACACGATGTTCGCTGCATTGGAGCCGAGCTCGCCGACGAATTTCTTTGCTCCCGCCGCGCGCGCCAGCTCGTTGCCGGCGGCGGTGCTGCCGGTGACCGTGAGCGCGGCGACAAGCGGATGGGCGGCAAGCAGCTTCGCCGTTTCGCGTCCGCCCGGCACGACGTTGAACAGCCCATCCGGGATGCCGGCCTTCTTCACCGCCTGCGCGAGCAGCAGCGCGACTTCGGTGCCGGGAGGGGAAGGCTTGACCACGACGGCATTGCCCACGGCGATCGCCGGCGCGACCTTCTGGATGAGCAGGTTGGCGGGTCCGTTGAACGGAGTCACCGCCGCCACCACCCCGTAAGGCACGCGCGTGGTGAAGCCGAAACGGCCGGCACCGGCCGCGGTCGCGTCGAGGGGGAGAACTTCGCCCATGAGGTGCGGCACCTGCGCGGCGCAGGCGCGGATGAACGTGCCGACACGCTTGGCTTCGAAGGTCGCGGCGCGCCGCGGCTTGCCGATGAACCGAATGAGCGAGCGGACAAGCTCGTCCTCGATCTTGTCGATGGCATCGGCAGCCGCGAGCAGCCATTCGACGCGCTTGGCGATCGTGGCGTCGCGATGCTTCAGGAACGCCGCGTGCGCGTGCTTGACCGCGGCGTCGATCACCTTCGCATCGGATTCGATGATCTCGGAGGCGACGGTGTCGTCGATCGGGCACACCAGGGCGGAAAATTGGGCGTCGAACTTTGTGGCTCCGCCGATCCACGGCATGAGCTGCGGTATGGTCATCGGCGCGTCTCCTCGATCCTAAACGTGCTGGCCTTCGCTGAGCGGGATGTCGCGCAGCGTGCTCGGCGCGAACAGTTCCTCGAGCTTCACCCGGCGGTCGGTGAGCCCATGCTCGTGGGTGTATTGCAGCAGCGCCTCCAGCGACGGCCGGTTGGGCTCGATGCCGTAGGGGTACCAATCCGCTCCGATGATCGCCTTCTCTTCCTCGATCAGCGGCTGCAGCCATGCCGAGGAAACCTTGGGTGAGCCCATGTCGGCCAACAGCCCATAGGCATGCTCCTTGGCGCGGCAGAGGGCCTTGTACATGCTCAAGGCCACCCAGGGATCACGCTCGTGGACGTCGCGGCGGATCACCACGGTGTGCATGATCGGGTAGATCCTGGTGCGGCGGTAATAGTCCTTCTCGACCTCGGCGTAATTGGGAAACAGCCTCTTCAACTTCGGGGAGCCGCGCCGGAACGCCACCGGGTTGTTGGCCGTCATCATGAAATCGATCTCGCCGCGCTCGAGCAGATCGCCGAGCTCGCGACCGGACGGCGCCTGGCTCAGGCGGATATCGGGCGGCAGCTTGCGGCCGAGACGGTCGGCGCGGCCCTGCACCCATTCGATGTCGCTCGGCCTGACGCCGTATTCGTGCTGCAGGAGACCGCGCATGTAGACCGCGGCGGTCATGGAGTATTCGGGCACGCCGCCGCGCTTGCCCTTGAGGTCGCTCGGACTGTTGATGTGCTTGTCGGGGTTGATGAAAAAGTAGCCGTGACGAAAGACGCGCGAGGGAAACACCGGAATAGCGACGAACGGCGCCTCCCCCGTGCTCACGAGAGTTGCGTGATTTGACAGCGACATCTCGGAGATTTCGAACTCCTTGAACTGGAGCATGCGCCAGAATATGTCGGGCGGCTGGGAGGCGATGTAGTTGAGATCAATGCCCTCCGGGGCGATCGTGCCGTCGCGCAGCGCGAGCGTGCGGTCATAGGGCCCGCAGGCGAAGGTCAGACGCAGCTTGCTCATCCCGGGTTCTTCCTCGACGGTCGGATTGCACGCTCTCGCGACCGCGATGGGCTGTCAAGCGAGGCCGGCCGTGAGGAGTGGCACCATTATGACCCTGCGCCTGCGGTACAAGATGCCGCGGTGCATTGGATCACGCTGCGCGAAATGACATAAGTCCACCCGTGGGCACAAGCTGACGGAGCCGAGCGGATGTCGAATGTACTGTCGAAGGTCGCGTGGGATGTCCTGCGTCGGTCCATCATCATTTGCAGCTCGCTCGTTGGCCTCACTGCCGGGGTTGCCGCGCAGACCTATCCCGAGCGCGTGGTGCACATCGTCAATCCATACCCGCCGGGCGGGTCGGTCGACGTCATGGCGCGCATCCTGGCGCAGAAGCTCTCGGAAGATCTCGGCCAGCAATTCATTGTGGAGAACCGCTCCGGCGGCGGCGGCAATACCGGCAGCGAGGCGGTGGCGAAGTCGGATCCCGACGGCTACACGCTTCTATTCACCGCACCGGGACCGCTCACGGTCAATCAGACGCTCTACAGCAAGCTCGCCTTCGATCCGGAAAGGGACTTCGCGCCCATCGCGCTCTTCGCCGTTGCCCCGATCGTGCTGATGGTGCATCCGGCCGTACCGGCGACCAACGTTGCGGAGTTGATTGCACTCGCCAGGAAGAACCCGGGAAAGATCAACTTCGCGTCTGCCGGCAACGGCACGACCAATCATCTCTCCGCCGAGCTGTTCAAGAGCATGGCAAAGATCGACATCGTGCATGTGCCTTATCGCGGCGCGGGACCGGCCATGAACGATCTCATCGGCGGGCATGTCGAGATGTTCTTCGATCTCCTGCCGTCGAGCCTGCCGCAGATCAAGGCCGGCAAGGTGCGCGCACTGGCGAACGCAGGAGCGCGGCGACCTGCCGCCCTCGCGAGCCTCGCGACCATTGCGGAGCAAGGTTTGCCCGGCTTCGATGCGTCCTCATGGCTTGGTCTGGTGGCGCCCACTGCGACGCCGGCACCGGTCCTGGCCAAGCTCACCGCAGCGGTCGCCAAGGCGACCAGGTCGCCGGACATCACCGCGCGCATCCACGAGCTCGGTTCGGAGCCGGGCACCGTCTTCGGCAAGGATTTCGGGATGTTCCTGGCGCAGGAGACCCGCAAATGGGCCGACGTCATCCGCGCGTCGGGGGCGCGCGCGGACTGACCTGAGAGATCAGTTATGCCGGATGCCGGCGCTGGCGATGACGTCGCGCCATTTCTTGATGTCTTCGCCGATGCGCTGCCCGAGCGCTGCCGCCGAGCCAGGATCCGGCTCGACCCCATGCCTGGCAAACGCCGCGACAATCTCGGCATCTCGAAGAATGGCGGTCAATTCCTGGTTCAGGCGCGCGACGACGAAGGCCGGGGTGCCGGCGGGCGCGACAATCGCCTGCCACAGCGAGCATTCGTAGCCGGGCAATCCCTGCTCGGCGATGGTGGGCACCTGCGGCAGCGCCGGACTGCGGGCCGAGCCCGTCACCGCGAGCGCGCGCAGCTTGCCGGCCCGGATATGCGTGAGCGTCGGCGGGATGGTTGCGAACGACATCTCGACGCGACCCTCGATGAGATCGACCGTGGACTGGGCGGTGCCGCGATAGGGCACGTGGGTGAGCTCGATGTCGGCCATCTTCTCGAACAGTGCGCCGGCAAGATGCGCAAGCGTTGCGGGGCCGGCGGAGGCATAGTTGAGAGCCCGCGGCCTGGCTTTTGCGAGCGCAACCAGATCGTGCAGGTTCTCTGTCGGCAAGCCCGGAAAGAGCGCGAGCACGAAGGGCGAGTGGCCGAGCATGGAGACCGCTGCAAAATCCCTGATCGGATCGTAGGCGCTCGTCCCGAGCGCAGCCGCCACTGCATGCGTGCTGGTGTTGGCAAGGCCCAGCGTGTAGCCGTCGGGCTCGGCGCGCGCGATCGCCTCGGAGCCGACATTGCCGCTTGCTCCGACCCGGTTCTCGACAAAAAGCTGCTGGTGCAAACGTTCCCCGAGCTTGTGTGCGACCAGACGGGCGACGATGTCGGAGCTGCTGCCCGGAGTGAACGGGACGACCAGCCGGACCGGCCGCTCCGGCCAGCGCATTTCATGGTTGCGCGGCTGTGCCTGGGCGCTGAAAGCTGCGTGCAGACCGAGCAACAGCGCCACGGCAAAACGCATCATATGCCTCTTTCTAAATAGTCCACCGCCGAGTTCACGCAATCTGCTCGGCTTCGCGCAAGCTTGCGATCAGCGAGCTGCGCAGCAGGAAGTCACGCGCGAGCCCGGGATCTTCCGCCGTGCGGCGCAATTCGTGGTGATTTCTTGCGCGGATGGCGGGGTCCTTTTCCGCCAGCAGGCGCTTGTTGCGGATGGTCTGCACCTGGGTGTGCTGGACTGCGACGTGCCGGCGCTGGCGCTCGTAGCGATCGAGCACGTCGTCGCCGTCTTCGCCGCGCAGGACGCGCACGAGCTTCTCCGCCAGATTGAAGGCGTCGTGGATTCCGCTGTTCATCCCCATGGCGCCGATCGGACTGTTCACATGGGCGGAGATCCCCGCCAGGATCGCGCGCCCAAGCCGGAATTTTTTCGCCACCCGCTGGTGCACGACATAGAGATTGCTGCCGACGATGTCGAACTCCTGCCCGGTCGGCAGCAAGCGGGCAAGCCGCCCTTGCAGCGCCTCCGGGCGCATCAGCGCCGCCTCGGTCTCGTGCGGCGCGGTCGGAAAATGAACGCGCCAGCGCTCGGGAGGGCCTTTCCAATGGAACAGGTTCGACCATTCGTCGGGATCGGAAATGTAGTTGCGCTCGGTATAGCCGTGCCGCCGGAAATCATAAGCGACTTCGATATTCAACGTGCGATCAGGATAGGTGAAGCCTTCGAACTCGATGCCGAGGTCCTTGCGCACGACGCTGCGCGCGCCTTCGCAACCGACGAGATAGGCGCCGCGCAAGCTCTCCGTTTCGCCGGCGGGATTTGTCACGGATGCGGTCACGCTATCGGCATCCTGCGCGAACGAAGTGAACGTCGTGGCAAGGCGCACATCGATGTCGGGATGCGCCTTCGCCAGCTTGAGTGCCTCTTCCACGATCTTGATGCGCTCGCATTGCAGAACGTAGGGAAAGCGTGTGTCGTCCTTGAGATGGCGGTGGTCGAATTCCGCGATCAGTTTCTGCTCACGGCGGTCCCAATAGTGGAACAGGGGCGCAATGATGCCGCGCGGCTCGATCTTGCGGTACAGCCCGATGCGATCGAGCAGCTCCAAGGTCGCGGGATGATTGGTTCCCGCGCGGGGAACTTGCTCGAGGAAATTGTCGTCGCCGAGCGCCTCGATCAGGGCGACGTGCACTTCCTTCCTGCGCCAGCGCAAGCGCGAGACAGAGCCCGACCGGCCCGGCGCCGACGATGATCACGCGCTCCGATGCGCTAATTTTTCGCCACCACGTCCTTCACGGCGCCGACCCAGCCGTTATGGGTGAGGTCGAACACGATGCCGAGCGGGTCCTGGTATTTGGCCTCGTAGAAGGATTGCGGCGGAGTCGGACGGCCGGCGAGATAGGAGCCACCGGCATTCACCACCTTCTTCTCGGCTTCATCGAGATCATCCACCCACATCCCGAAATGATAGATGCCGACTTTTTCGTCCCCCTCCTGCTTGAGAAGCGCGACGTTCATGTGCCGTCGGAAACGTACACCCCGCGCCGCGCCTTGCCCGCGACCTTCAGCTCGAAAGCGTCCTCGAAGAATTTGGCGGATTTTTCCGGGTCCGGGACGATCAGCGCGATGTGGCGAAGCTTGGCCATGATATCTGTCCTTGTTGTTGTATGGCTCGGATGGTGCACAATAGCGGCCAACCGCGTCTCACCACAAGCCGCGCCGCCTGATACCCTTCACGCCGCGCGGCCGGCAGGACCGGGCGGTTTCAAGGATACGAATGTACAAGGATTTGCGCGAATTCATCGAGCTCGTCGACAAGCTTCATGCGCTGCGGCGCATCGACGGCGCCGATCTGCGCTTCGAGATCGGGGGGATCACCGAAGTGGCCGCTGGCCTTCCCGGCGGGCCGGCTCTCCTGTTCGATGGCATCCCCGGGTTCCCGCGCGGGTTCCGTATCTTCACCAATGCCGTCACCAGTCCGCAGCGCGCGGCGCTCGCGCTCGGCATCGGTCCGAGCCTGCGCCCGCTCGACGCGCTCAAGGCCTGGATCGACAAGCGCAAGACGCTCAAGCCGCATGCGCCTGTCGCCGTGCAGGATGCCAGCTTTCTGCAGAACACGATGCAGGGGACGCGGTCGATTTGCGGCAGCTCCCCGCGCCCCTGTGGCATCAGCAGGATGGCGGCCCCTTCATCGGCTCGGGCTCGCTCGTCGTCATGCGCGATCCCGACGGCGGCTGGATCAACGCCTCGATCTACCGAGTCCAGGTTCAGATCGGCGCCGGGTCACGGTGCAATTCGACCATGCCGGGCGGCACGGCGCCATCATTGCGAAGAAATACTGGGAGCACGGAAAGGCCTGCCCGCTCGCGGTGGTCAATGGCGAGGACCCGGCCTTGTTCGTCGCCGGCTTTGAATACTTGCCGACGGGACAGTCGGAATACGAGTTCGCGGGCGCCATCAAGGGCGCGCCGATCGAGGTGCATGCCGGCCCGCACACCGGCTTGCCGCTTCCCGCGCATGCGGAAATCGTGCTCGAAGGCGAGCTCCTGCCGATGAGCGAGACGACGCTGCCGGAAGGGCCCTTCGGCGAGTTCACGGGCTATTACGCCTCGCAGGCGCGGCCGGCGCCGGTCATGCAGGTGACGGCGATCCATCATCGCCGCGATCCGATCCTGCTCGGCTCGCCGCCGATGAAGCCGCCGCGCTTTCATTTCGGGCTGCCATTGCGGGCAGCGACCATCTGGCAGAATCTCGATGCCGCCGGTGTCACGGATGTGGTTGGCGCGTGGCAGCACGTCTCCCAGCTCATGACCGTGGTGGCGCTCAAGCAGCGCTACGATGGTCACGCCAAGCGCGCCGCGCTGGTCGCCGCCGCCCACAGCTACATGGCCCGCATCGTGGTGGTGGTGGACGACGACGTCGATCCATCGAGCCTCAATGACGTCATGTGGGCGGTTGCCACCCGTTGCGAGCCGTCGGAGCAGATTGACATCATCCGCAATGCCTGGAGCTCCGCGCTCGACCCGCGCATCCCGGAGGACCAGAAGCTGCGCGGCATGACCGCGCATTCCAAGGTGATCATCGAAGCGTGCCGGCCGTTCTCCTGGCTCGCCAAGTTTCCCCCGACCTCGGCGCTCTCGCTCGAAGAGGTGCGGGCGATCGAGGAAAGGTGGGGAGATGCGTTGAAATAAAGCGGATAGCGGTCGAGATTGACGCACGACTTCGGCGTCGTGGCCGGCCTAATCAATCTCCGAACGGCTTCTCCTTCTGCAGCCGTGCCTTTGCTTCCTTTGCGACGTTTAGGTCGAAGAGCTGCTGGCGCGACACCTTCTTTTTCACGAAGCTGAAATATTTCCCGCTCCAGAAGTCCTGCATCTCCATGATCGAATCGACCAGCGGCACTCCATCGTCGGCGATGTAGGACCAGTTCGGCGCAATTGCCCGAACCAGGTCCGGTTGGCCAAGCGCGGTGTTCTGCGCGAGGATGTCGACGATGTCGGGATGCGCGCCGGGATGCCGGGCTGCGGCGTTGAAGTCCTTCACGCCGCGCAGATAGGCCATGGCGAAGCGCACGGCCGCGCCGCGGTTCTTCGCCAGAAAATCCCTGCGCACCGCGAAGATCGCGAGTTCCGCGTCGGGGACGATCTGGTCGTCGTTGAGGATGATCGGTCCCCATTTGTTGTTCTGCGCGAGGACGCCGAACTGGTAGTCGAGGTCGGCGGCGTCCACCTCATTGCGTCCGAGCATCTGTGCCAGATCGCCTTGCGGCACATCCGCGATCCACTGCACGTCCTTGGCGGGATCGAGCCGCGCCTTGAGCAGCGCCTTCGCGGCGTTGAAATGGTTGACGCTGCCGAGTGCGGCGACGCCGAACTTCTTGCCCTTGAGGTTGACGAAATCAGCGACGGCACGCATGCCCTCGTCGTAGAGCGCCTGCGTCACGTTGATGACGGTGGCGCCGGAGCCGCGACGGTTGTTGCCGCCGTCGAGAACGACCACAAGGGGGGCTCCCTTGGCGACGCTGTTGAACAGCGCCGCATTGGCGGGCAGCAGCGTGAAATCGAGCTCGCCGGCGATGATCGAAGCCACGGCAAGCGCGCCGTCCCCGAAACGCCTGGTTTCGATCTCCAGATTGGCCTTCTTGAAATAGCCCTTGTCGCGCGCGATGTAGAAGGCGCCGCCGAAGGTTGAGGCTCCTTCGCCGACGCGCACGAGGTCGGCGGCGCGGGCCCGGTCGATGCCAACGAGCGCGGCGAGAACGCTCATTCCCGCCGCCAGACAACAGCAGAAGAAGTGCCGGAGCGCGGCTTGGCCAAGCCTGACCTGCGCAGCATCCTCGACGACGACGTCCATGGTGTAACCATGCCATGCATGGGGCAGGGTCGTCATCCATCGTTGATGTCAACCGGGTTTCGGTTCGAGCTGGTCCTCGGAATCATAATTCGGTGATACGGAGTTATGCTTAGTCGTCGGATTCGTCGAAGTTGCCGCAGTCGCGGTGCGCTCCCTCTCCCCGTCGGGGAGAGGGTTGGGGTGAGGGGGTCACTTATCGGAGACCGAAACCCCTCACCCCATCCCTCTCCCAATGGGAGAGGGAGCCGAGCGGAGCTTGCCGACGCTTCATTGGCTCAAACCCAAACGCGACTCACCTTTCAATGATAGTCGGCACTGGTCCCCACTATCGTTGAAGCGTGAGTTTGCACTCAGATCATGCAGCGGGCTGGATCGACCTCTCCCCGCTGGGGCCCCGCCGGGGAGAGGTGAACCGCGCTCGCTGCACATGCAGCGGGTCGGGCGTCAGACTTTCGAGATTTCGAACATCGCGGGGTGGAACAGCTCCGCGATGGTGACCTTGCGGTCGACCAGTCCCTGCTCGTGCAGGTATTGCGCAAGCGCCGTGATCTCGCGCATGTTCTCCTGGATGCCGTAGGCCCAGAAGTCCTTGCCCATGAGCGCCATGGTTTCCTGCGTCTCCGGCATCAGCCAGGGCAGCGTCACCATCAGCGCGTTGACGTCGAGAAGGTCGATCATCGCGAGCGCCTTGGCCTCGCAGAACGCCTTGTAGACGCTGGTCGGCAGCCAGGGATATTTCTCCACCAGCTCCTTGCGGATGCCGACGAGATGCATGAGCGGGAACATGCGGGTCTTCTTGTAATAGGCCTGCTCCGCCTCGCGCGTATTGGGAAACAGTCGTTTGATGTGCGGCTCCCCGCGCAGGAACGACGAGGGCGCGCGCGCCGTGAACAAGCGCATCGAGCTCGCCGTCGCGCAGCATGCCGACCAGGGTCTGCTCCTTGCCGATCGGCTGGAGGTCGAGGCCGGGGATCGGCTTGAGCGGCGTGCGCTCGTCGCGCCCGGGCTCCTCCTGGCCGCCGCTGCGCCAATGGATCTCGGTCGGCAGCACGCCGTATTCGTGCTGCATCATCCCGCGCATCCAGACCACGGCGGTGATCTGATATTCCGGCAGCCCGATGCGCTTTCCGCGCAGGTCGGCCGGCGCGGCGATGCCGGAATCGGCGCGGACATAGATGCCGGAATGCCGGAACAGCCGCGACACGAAGGCGGGGATGCCGACATAGGCCGAATTCCCCGCCGCCACGGTGCGGATATAGCTCGAGAACGACAGCTCGGAGACGTCGAATTCCTGATAGCGGAACGCGCGAAAGAAAATCTCCTCCGGGATAGAGCGGCAGATAGGTGACCGCGCAGCCTTCCACCCTGACGCGGCCGTCCCTGATCGCGCGGGTGCGGTCGTAATTGCCGCACGCAATCGTGATCGGCACCTCAACCATGGCGGCTCCTCATGGCGTGGCTTGTCGGGCTCTCAGTTGCGCGATATTTTCGAAGCGACGATACGTCCCGCGGACGCCTGTGTCGTTGAGCCATGGTCCGCCTCGCGCCGTGGAGCGCGCCAGCGCTTGGAGATCGGCTTGCTGCGACAGCCGTCCTGCGGATGAGGTCGGAGCGCGGCAGGCGAAGGAGTAACGACCATGATGTCGACCGTGCTCGGCGGGGCCATGCTGCCCCATGCGCCGCAATTCTTCACCATGCCGGAGACCGAGGACAAGAAGAACGTCGAGCACGTGCGGGAGGTGGCCGCCGATATCGGCAAGAAGCTCAGGGCGCTCAAGCCCGATCTCTGGATCATCTTCTCCAACGATCACGCCGAGCAGTTCTTCCACAACGCGGCGCCGCCGTTCACGGTCCATGTCGGCGGCGAGGCGAGCGGCGATTTCGCCGGCCGCAAGTTTCACTGGAAGATTCCGAGCGAGATCGGCTTCGAGATCGTGCGCCAGCTCTACCGGCAGAACTTCGATCCCGCCTTCACCAGCACGGCCAAGATCGACTATGCGATCGGGATTCCGCTGACCCATATCGGCCACACCGATCCGGTGCTGCCGATCTACGTGAATGCCTACCTGCCGCCGCAGCCCACCATGGAGCGCTGCTACTCGTTCGGCGCAGGCGGTCGCGCGCACCGTCACCGCGCTCGGGCTCAAGACCGTGGTGCTGTCGAGCGGCGGCATGTCGCATTTTCCCGGCACCGACCGCTATTCCAATCCCGAACTGAGCTGGGACAACCGCGTGCTGGAGAAGCTCAAGGCCGGAAACCTGAAATCGCTGATCGGCTACGACGAGACCGAGCTCGACGATACCGGCAATATCGAGCTGCGCTGCTGGGCCTGCGCGGCCGGCGCGCTGGGCGAGCGCAAGCCCGACGTCGTGTCCATGGATCCGAGCTGGCATCACAACTACGCCTCGCTCGCCTGGACCGGCGGGCAGCGGCGAGCGCCAGCAAGCCGCGCACTATCCCGTCGATCAAGCCGGAGCTGGTCGAATTGACCTCGGCGCTGCACGGGCTCGCCCATGACGCCGCAGCTGCGGGCGCAATACCTGGCCGACGCGCCGGCATTCGCCGACAAGTTCCAGCTGCCGCCCGATCAGCGCGAGGCGCTGATCAAGCTCGACCTGCCGTCGATCGTGAAGATGGGCGCGCATCCGCTGGTGCCGTTTCTGGCGCAGCTGCAGATCCAGCGGCTGCGCCCGCGGGCGTGATGAGCGGGACGGCAATCGCATTCAGCTTCAGATCGCCGATTCGCAGGGGCGAGGCATGCCTCGCCCCTGCGCAACCTGCATCGACCGGGAGAAGCCCCATGAAGAAGCTGGTGTTGGAAACCACGGCGCCGTTCCAGGGACTGCCGGAGCTGGTCGCCTATGACGAGGGCCTGTTCGAGAAGGAGGGCCTGACCATCGAGTGGGCCGACCGCGAGCAGGGCGTCGAGAAGAAGGTCGAGACCCACGTCACCAGCCCGAAAGGGGTCGATCCCTTCGCCAGCCACGGCAAGCTGTTCGAGCAGGGCAAGGCGGACATGTACAATGCCTGCGAGTGGGGTAACTACTGCCGCGTGCAGGACACCAGCGCGGGCAGCCGCCAGCTCGGCCGCCGTGCCATCGTGACCTATTCGGCGCTGGTGGTGGCGCCGGATTCGCCGGTCTTCACGCCGCAACAGCTCGCCGGCCGCACCATCGGCGTGCCGTTCTATTTCGGCACCCACTATATCGCGCTGCACATGCTGGAGGGCTTCCTGCCGCGCGACGATGATCAAGCTCTGCCGCGCGCCCAACGGCTCGCGCTATCGGCTCGCCGCGCTGATGCGGGCGAGCTCGAGGCCACGACGCTCACCGAGCCGCACATCACGCTCGCGGAGAAGAAAGGCTGCCGCATCATCTGCTCGGCGTTCTTCCACGGCACCGAGGTCGCGTCCGATCGGGTCGATGCGGAGACCTATGCCGCGTTCAATCGCGCGGTGCGCGAGGCGGTGCGGCGCATCAACGCCGACAAGCGCGCCTATCTGCATTATTTCATCGACTACCACGGCAAGAGCGATCCGGAGATCGCCGCGCTCAAAGTGGAAGACCTGCGCGAGAGCCGGCTGGTGGTTTGCGATCCGGCGCCGATCCCGCTCGACGAGATGCAGCGCACCTACGACTGGCTCAAGAGCTGGGGCATGCTGGAGGAAACCGCCTCGCCGCTGCAACTCGTCAACATGGAGGTGCAGAGCTACGCCCATCAGGCGGCGGAGTAGCTCGGCATCCATGCGGGACGGGCATGCCGAACACGTTGCCCGGCTGGTCGAGCCCGGGCGCGTGCATCGCGGCGTTTATACCGACCCGGACATTTTCGAGCTGGATGGTGGTACGCGCGCAATACAAGGCCTGGCTCGGTTACATGTGCGAGGCCGCCTGATGGGTGCGCCGGCGCGCAGCGTATCGCCATGAGCATCGCTCGCGCGGAGGCGGAGGCGTTTCTGATGCACGAGGCCCGGCCTCTGGATGAGCGGCGCTTCCGCGAATGGATGGGGCTGTTCGCCGACGACGGCACCTACTGGGTGCCGGCGGCGCCGAATCAGGAGAGCCCGTTCAATGAGGCTTCGCTGTTCTACGATGACCGCGACCTCATGCAGACGCGGATCGAGCGGCTCGAGCATCCGCGCATCCAGGTGCAGACGCCGCCCTCGCGCACCGCGCATCTCGTCGGCAATGCGCTCATCGAAACGGCGGATGAAGGCAACGGCGAATGCGTCGTCGGCTCGACCGTGATCATGGTCGAATACCGCGACGAGCAACAGCGCATCTTCGCCGGCCGGCAGCACCACCGGCTTCGGCGCGAAGGCGGCATCTTGCGCATCGTGCAGAAACGGGTCGACCTCATCAACTGCGACAGCGCCTTCGAAGCGATCGCGGTGCCGATCTGATCATTTCTGATTATCACAAGCGCAATGGCGGTGAGCTATTTTGCTGGACCCGAGACGGACAAAGGCGTAAGCCAATAGCTAATCGATACGCCATCGCAAAGCGTTCGCCCTTCCATTCAACTTGTGAACCGGAACCCATACGGGTGTCCGTGGCCTCGCTCCGAAACAAGTCGGGCGAAAGGAAATACCGTGCAATTACCGCCAATCCTGCAAGGAGAATCGTTGACCCGCCTGCTGCAAGGCGCAGCTGCCGGTGCCGTTGCTACAATGTTCGTCGGCTTTTACTGGGGTGGCTGGTCGCTCGGCAGCACCGCTGACAAGATGGCAAAAGAACGCTCAGACCGCGCGGTCGTAGCGGCGCTGGCACCGGTGTGCGCCGAGAAATTCCGTGCGCTTCCCGATGCCGAGGCGAAGAAGGTCACGCTGTCGAAGGTCAATTCGTGGAAGCGCCGGGACGAGTTCCCCAAGGAATTCGTGACCCTTCCGGGTGAAACGTACCCGAGCTCCGCGCTCGTGGATGCCTGCTACACGCTGTTGCTGGCACCGAAGTCGGCTGCTCTGAAATAGCTAGGCCAGCCGCACTATTCCCGGGCTTGCCGGCTGCGCGACTGAGACGGGAAGCGTGAATTCGAAGGTCGAGCCGTGACCGGGGCTCGACTCCACCCAGATGCGGCCGCCGTGCAACTCGATGATCCGCTTTGAAATGGCAAGCCCAAGCCCGGTGCCGCCCTTCGTGCGGGTGATCGAATTGTCGGCCTGCTGAAACTCCTGGAACAGCCTGGCCTGGTCGGCCGCGGAAATCCCCGGGCCGGTATCGCGCACCGCGACATTGAACGACCCGTTGGCCGAGGAGCCTTTGATCGATACTTCGCCGGTATCAGTGAACTTGATCGCATTGCCGACGAGATTGAGCAGAACCTGGGTGAGCCGCCGCTCGTCGCCGTGCCCTGGCGGCAGCTCGGGCGCCACATCGACCTTCAGCGCGATTTTTTTCTCGCTCGCCAATGGCTCGATCGCGCTGAAGACGCTCTGGATGACGCTCCTGAGGGAGTAATCCGCGAGCGAGAGCGTGAGCTGGCCGGCCTCGATCTTCGACAGGTCGAGCACATCGTTGATCAGGCCGAGGAGGTGCCGGCCATTGCGCTGCACGCGATCGAGCACGTCGCGCGCCTTGTCCGGCAATTCGCCGTAGATGCTGTCGAGGATCAACTCGGTGTAGCCGAGGATGGCATTGAGCGGCGTGCGCAGCTCGTGACTCATGTTGGCGAGGAACTGCGACTTGTGCCTGCTTGCCTCTTCGAGCTGCCGGCTCTTGTCCTCGATCTCGTGAAACAGGCGTGCGTTCTGGATCGCCAGCACCGACTGTGCTCCGAAAGTCTGCAGCAGATCGACCGTGCTCTGGGGGAACTCGCCCGGCGCCTTGCGCCGCACCACCAGCGCGCCGACGATCTCGTCTGCGCCGAGCAGAGGAATGGTCAAATGGCCGCGGAAGCCGGCGCGCAGGATGACATCGAGGACGGGCGACGTCGGATCGTCCTGCAGGTCGTAAATCTGCACCGGTTTGCGCTGCAGCACCGCCCGGCCAACGACCGTCTCGCCCATGCGGATGTGCTGGCCTCTGACGGCCGCGACCAGGGCATCGTCCATGCCGTAGCTCGCGTGCATCCGGAATTCCTGGCTGGCCTCGTCGAATACAAAGATCGTTCCGGCCTCGGTGCCCGAAAGCTGGACCGCCTTGGTGACGATGGTGGACAGCACGGTCCGGAGGTCGATGGTCGAGTTGACGGCTGCGCTCACGTCGCCGAGAGCGCGAAGCTCCTCGACCGATTGTGCCAGCTGGGCCGTGCGCTCCTTGACCTGCTGCTCCAGCCGGTCGGCGGCCTGCGCCTTCTCCGCCAGCAACTCGTCGCGTTCCAGAGTGTTCCTGCGGAAGACCTCGACCACACGCCCCATTTCGGCGACCTCGTCGCTGCCGGAAATGTTGATCGGGCGGTGGTGGCTGCCCTCGGCAATGGCGAGCATGCCGCTGCTCAGATGCATGAGACGGCGGATGAGGTTGCGGCTGACATAGAGCCACACGATCAGGATCGAGCTGAGCAAGCTCAGGATCGCGAACGCGAGCAGGATGCGCGCGCTCAGGCGCTGGACGGAGAGGGCGCCGCGGGCCGACGAGCTCACATCGGTCTCTGCCTCCGCCACCAGGCGGTCGACCGCGGCGGTGAGGCGCACGGCCAAATCCGCATTTTCTGCAATCAGCTTCTCGGCGTTGCCGATCAGATCGAGCTCCTGGCCGCGCACGGCCAGCATTGCATCGGGACCGATGGCGAGCGCGCGGACACGTCCCAACAGATCGCTGAAGAGGGTACGCAGCTTCGGGTCGAGGTCTTTCGCCTTGGCATCGAGATCGTCCAGGTTCCGGCGGAGCTGGAAACCGACCACCGGCAGGCGCGGCTTTTCGCCGATGGTCGCCGTCTGCACCAGCTGGTCGACAACGGCGGAGAAACCGCGCTGCGCGGCTTGCGCCGACCGGTCGAGAACGATCGATGTTCCGAGATCGCGTCCGGCCTGGCTGCCCAATTCGACGCTTTGCTTGCGTACCTCGTCGAGCGAGCGGTTGATCTGCATCTCCATGACCTGCAGCCAGGGCGCAAACAGCCGCTGCGCCTCCTGGTTGGCTTGGAATGCCGCTTGCAACAGTCCAGCAAGCCGCTCCCTGGTCTTGAGGCGCAGTCCCACCAGGTTCTCGAGCTCCGCCAGATTGGATCGCAAGGAGGTGACCAGCAGCTGGATTGCGATCGCCGCCTCGCCGGCCGAGCCGCCGCGTCCGACGTCGATCAGCCCGGTGATGAGCCGATCCGCTTCCGGCCGCATCCGGCTCGATACTTCGTCCCGTTCCTTGGCCGTCGTGGCGGCGAGGAGCGCCGGCGCCGACGCGATGAGGCGATCGGCTGCGCGCGAGATCTCAAGCGAGCTGACGACCTGCGGCACGCGGGCATCGATCAGCTCGAGCCGCTCCCCGACCTCGCGAAACGCGTAGATGCCAGCGGCCGCAGCCAGCACGGCAAAGCCGCTGATCCCGAAGAATGCAAGCAGGAGCCGCGCGCGGACTCCGAGTTTCCAGGCCCAGCGTGTTGTATCGTTCGTGGTTTTCGCTTCTAATGCCGTCACGGGCCACCAGCAGCTCGGTAAAGTCCCATAGTAGCACGAGAATTGATTGTTGCAGTAACCTTGCCTTCCTCAACAACCGCAGGCTCGTTTGGTGACCCTTACCTCCTACGGCGCGCATATTTTGGTAGGGGCGGGTTTGAAACCCGCCCCTGCATCCAATTACACGTATGATGCGGTCAGCCCGTAGGTCGGATTGGCGTCAGCGTAATCCGCCGCGGGACGGCGACGCTGCGGCGGGTTGCGGCGCGAAACTCGCGCCTGTCCCGCCCTGCGAGGGATAGGACGAGAGCTGAATACGAGAAGGGTTGGCATTATGAGACGGCGGGATGTTCTGGCTGGCGCGGGATCATTGGCCGCGGGAGCGACCTCAGGGTTCCCCGCGCCCGCGATCGCCCAGGGCATCCGGCAGCTGAAGATGGTGACCGACTGGCCCGACGGGACACCGGGCTTTCACACCGGCGCGGTTCGTCTCGCGCAGACGATCGGCGTTGCGACCGGTGGCCGCATCAAGATCGAGGTATTTCCGGCCGGCACGCTCGTGCGCCCGTTCGAAACCTTCGACGCGGTGACGGCTGGCGTCGCCGATATGTATCATACGTACATCGGATTCTTCGAAAAGAAGTCGCCCGCGTTTCAGTTCTTCGCCACAGTGCCTTTTGGCTTCACCGCCGATGAGCTGTTTGCTTGGGTCCAGCACGGCGGCGGTCAGGACCTGTGGGACGCGCTCAGCGGCCAGTTCAACATCAAGTCGCTCCTCTGCGGCAATAGCGGTTGCCAGATGGGCGGCTGGTTCACCCGCGAAATTACCTCGCCGGAAGGGTTCAAGGGCCTGCGCTACCGGATGGCCGGGCCCGGCGCCGAGGTGCTTCGGCGGCTGGGCGCCATCGTGGTAACTCTCCCGCCCGGCGAGATCATGCCGGCGCTCAAGTCCGGCGCCATCGACGCCAGCGAATGGGTTGGTCCGTGGCTCGACATGGCGTTCGGCCTGCACAAAGTGGCGGGCTATTACTATTATCCCGGCTTCCATGAACCGGGCGGCGGCCAGGCGTTTGGCATCAACAAGGGCGTGTGGGAAAGCTTCAGCGAAAGTGACCGACGGGTTGTCGAGGCCGTGGCCGCGGGCGAATGCGCACGCTCCCTCGCCGAGTTCAACGCCAACAACGCCCTGGCGCTGCGCAAGCTGCGGGACGAAGGCACCGTCAAAATTCTGAAATTTGATGACTCGCTGCTGAAGGCGTTTTTCGCGATCAGCAAGGATGTCGTCGCCGAGATCG
The DNA here is from genome assembly GCA_963820365.1 of uncultured Alphaproteobacteria bacterium. Classification (GTDB taxonomy): domain Bacteria; phylum Pseudomonadota; class Alphaproteobacteria; order Rhizobiales; family Xanthobacteraceae; genus VAZQ01. The sequence goes on from CAWFZR010000014.1 coordinate 65,174, forward strand.
GCTCCGGCGACGAGCTTTCCAGGAAAATCTACGCAAGCTACCAGCAGTTCCGCGCGTCGATCATGGACTGGAGCGACATCGCCGAACGCGCCTTCCTCAACAGCCGCAGGCTCGGTTGATCAGTGGGCAATGACAATGACAGCGCAACGCAGGCCAAGTCATCACGTTTGTCCGAGCACATTCTCAAGTGTCATGCCCCGCGCATGCGGAGCACCCAGTAATCCCGGCCAGTGCGGGTGGATCTCAGTGGAGCCGATCCCCTGGCGGATCAAGGGCAAGGGCGGTGATTACTGGCGCCCGCCAAAGAGGGCGATGACGGCTTTAGAATGAGGCCTGCACGCCATGCTTCGAGGAAGGAAACAGCCATGAGGCGTCGGGATGTTCTGACCGGAGCGGGCTTGGTGGCCGTGGGAGCGACCTCAGGCTTCCCGGCGCCCGCGATCGCGCAGGGCATCCGGCAGCTCAAGATGGTGACCGACTGGCCGGAAGGTATGCCGGGCCTCCACACCAGTGCGGTCCGCTTCGCACAGACGGTCGGCGCCGCGACCGGCGGACGCATCAAAGTCGAGGTATTTCCCGCCGGCGCGCTTGTGCGCCCGTTCGAGACGTTTGACGCGGTCGGCGCGGGCATCGCGGACATGTACCATTCGTTCGAAGGTTACTTCGAGAAGACGTCGAAGGCGTTGCATTTCTTCGCTGCCATCCCCTTCGGCTTCACCGCGGACGAACTGTTCGCGTGGGTCCAGTATGGCGGCGGCCAGGAGCTGTGGGACGCGCTCAGCAGCCAGTTCAACGTCAAGCCGCTTCTGTGCACCAGTACCGGTTGCCAGATGGGAGGGTGGTTCGTCCGCGAGGTCAGCTCGCCGGAGGACTACAAGGGGTTACGCTACCGGATGGGCGGGCTCGGCGCCGAGGTGCTCCGCCGGATGGGCGCGACAGTGGTGACTCTGCCGGGCGGCGAGATCATGCCGGCCCTCCAATCAGGCGCGATTCACGCGAGCGAGTGGATCGGGCCGTGGCTCGACATGGCAATCGGCCTGCACAAGGTGGCAGCCTTTTACTACTACCCCGCCTTCCATGAGCCTGGCTCCGGCTTCTCGCTCGGCATCAACAAAGCCGTATGGGAAAGCTTCGACGCGAGCGACCGGCGGGTCATCGAAGCCGTGGCCGCGGGCGAATACGCGCGCTCCCTGGCGGAGTTCAACGCCAACAATGCGCAGTCGCTGGGCAAGCTGCGCGACGAAGGCACCGTCAAGATTTTGAAGTTCGACAACTCGTTGCTGAGAGCCCTGCTCACGATCAGCAGGGATGTGGTCGCTGAGATCGGTGCCGGTGACGAGCTGTCCAGGAAAACCTACGCAAGCTATGACCAGTTCCGCACGTCGACCATGGACTGGAGCGACATCGCGGAGCGCGCCTTTCTCAACAGCCGCCGACTTGCTTGATGACCCTTGCATCCGACTGCGCGTATGTTTTGGTAGGGGCGGGTTTGAAACCCTCCCCTACATCCTCAAACCGCCCGCGCTAAGGGCGCGACTCGAGCGGGTGGACGAGAGCTGAATACACGAAGGGTGGCATTATGCGGCGGCGGGACATTCTGACGGGCGCGGGATCATTGGCCGCGGGAGCGGCCGCGAGCTTCCCCGCGCCCGCGATTGCGCAGGGAATCCGGCAGTTGAAGATGGTGACCGACTGGCCTGAGACGACGCCAGGTATTCACCCCATGACGGTTCGTTTCGCGCAGACGATCGGTGACGCCACAGGCGGACGCATCAGGATCGAAGTTTTTCCGGCCGGCGCGCTGGTCCGGCCGTTAGAAACCTTCGACGCAGTGGGCGCCGGCGTCGCCGACATGTATCACACTTACGAAGCCTACTTCGAAAAGAAGTCGCCGGCGTTCGATTTCTTTGCGGGCATACCCTTTGGCTTCACCGCCGACGAGCTGTTCGCCTGGATCCACTACGGCGGCGGCCAGGAGCTGTGGGACGCGCTCAGCGGTCAATTCAACGTCAAGTCGCTCCTCTGCTCCAGCACCGGGTCCCAGATGGGTGGGTGGTTCACCCGCGAGATCACCTCCCCGGAGAGTTTCAGGGGGCTGCGCTATCGCATGCCCGGCCCTGGCGCCGAGGTGCTCCGGCGGCTCGGCGCCATCGTGGTCCTCCTGCCGGGTGGGGAGATCGTGCAGGCGCTCAAGTCTGGCGCCATCGACGCCAGCGAATGGAATGGCCCATGGCTCGACATGGCGTTCGGCCTGCACAAGGCGGCGGGCTATTACTATTATCCGGGGTTTCACGAGCCGGGAACCAATCTGGCGGTCGGCATCAACAAGGGCGTGTGGGAAAGCTTCGACGCCGGCGACCGGCAGGTCATCGAGGCAATGGCCGCGTGCGAATACGCGCGCTCCCTGGCCGAGTTCAACGCGAACAACGCACTGTGGCTGCGCAAGCTGCGTGACGAAGGCACGGTCAAGATCCTGAAGTTCGACGACGCCCTGCTGAAGGCCTTTCGGACGCTCAGCACCGAAGTCGTCGCCGAGATCGGCGCCGGCGACGAGCTTTCCAGGAAAATCTATGCGAGCTATCAGCAGTTCCGCGCGTCGACCATGGACTGGAGCGACATCGCCGAGCGCGCCTTCCTCAACAGCCGCCGACTTGTATGATCAGTGCTTCACCGACGGCGGGGTATCGCGGGCGCGCATGTTTCTGTAGGGGCGGGTTTCAAACCCGCCCCTACATCCAATTTCACGTATGATGCGGTCAGCCCGTAGGGCGGATTAGCGTCAGCGTAATCCGCCGCGGGACCGCGCTGCTGCGGCGGGTTACGGCGCGAAACTCGCGCCTAACCCGCCCGACGAGAGATAGGACGAGAGCTGAATACAAGAAGGGTGGCGTTATGAGGCGGAGGGATGTTCTGGCTGGAGCGGGTGCGTCGGTCACGGGAGCGGCTATGAGCTTCCCCGCGCCCGCGATTGCGCAGAGCACCCGGCAGCTCAAGATGGTGACCGACTGGCCCGAAGGCATGCCGGGACTTCAGACCGGTGCGGTTCGCTTCGCGCAGACGGTCGCCGCGGCGACCGGCGGACGCATCAAGATCGAGGTGTATCCTTCCGGCGCGCTCGTTCGCCCCTTCGAGACCTACGATGCAGTGAGCGCCGGTGTCGCCGACATGTATCACTCGGACGAGTACTACTTCGAAAAGAAGTCGCCGGCGTTCAATTTTTTCTCGGCCGTGCCCTTCGGCTTCACGGCAGACGAATTGTTCGCGTGGGTCCAGCATGGTGGCGGCCAGGAACTGTGGGATGCGCTCAGCGGGCAGTTCAACGTCAAGCCGCTCCTCTGCCTCAACACCGGTACCCAGATGGGTGGGTGGTTCACCCGCGAGATTACCTCGCCGGAAGGGTTCAAGGGGCTGCGCTACCGGATGCCCGGGCTCGGCGCCGAGGTGCTCCGGCGGCTCGGCGCCATCGCCGTGACTCTGCCGGGCGGTGAGATCGTGCCGGCGCTCAAATCCGGCGCCATCGACGCCAGCGAATGGGTCGGCCCGTGGCTCGACATGGCAATGGGCCTGCACAAGGCGACCCGCCATTACTACTACCCAGGCTTCCATGAGCCGGGCACCGGCACAGCGGTCGGGATCAACAAGACCGTGTGGGAGAGCTTCGACGCGAGTGACCAGCGGGTGATCGAGGCCGTGGCCGCCTGCGAATACGCGCGTTCCCTGGCGGAGTTCAACGCGAACAACGCGCTATCTCTGCGCAAGCTGCGCGACGAAGGCAGTGTCAAGATTCTGAAGTTCGACGACTCCGTGCTGAAAGCCTTTCTCGCCATCAGCAAGGACGTCGTCGCCGAGGCCGGGTCCGGCGACGAGCTTTCCCGGAAAATCTACGCAAGCTACCAGCAGTTCCGCGCCTCGATCATGGATTGGAGCGACATCGCGGAGCGCGCCTTCCTCAACAGCCGCAGGCTCGTATGATCAGTGCCGCGTGCATCCACGCTATCCGTAGGGCGGATTAGCGTCAGCGTAATCCGCCGAGAGCCATGGCGCGGCGGCGAGTTACGGCGCGAAAAACACGCCTAAGCTTTCCCAATTGGCTGTCGCCGGTCTACTGTGTGTGCATTTGCACCTCCAACCAACTGGGAGGAAACCATGCTTCGCAAATTCATGATTGGGACGATCGCGGGTGCAACATTTGCATTATCAACTACCGCCTTCGCGCAGCACCAATCCAGCACTGCCGCTGAGGCGAAAGCAATGCTCGAAAAAGCCGTAGCCGCAGTGAAAGCCAACAAAACCAAAGCCCTTGCCTCGTTCAATGCGGGTACTGACGGCTTCGAGGACCGCAATCTCTTCTGTTTCAACGTCGCCGATGGTGTCATTACCGCCGGCTCGACCGCGGTCAGGGGCAAGGATGCGAGAACTTTGAAAGATTCAACCGGCAAGGCGTTCGGCGAAGAAATCTACAAGGCTGCGCAGGATGGAAAGATCAACGAAGTGAGCTACATGTTCCCGCGACCGGGCGAAACCGAGGCAGTCACTCATGTAAGCCTCGTCACCAAGGTTGGCGACCTGGGGTGCGCCGTCGGCTACTACAAGTAACGCGCCAACGACGCCTGCCGTGGCTTAGACCAGGGCGGCCCGCAAGAGCCGCGTTTTGGCTCTTGTTATTATAACCCGCTCTACGGTTTTGGAAGGACCGGCGCGTAGAGGACGAAGACGTAGGGGACGAGATACACGATCCACGGCACGAACGCGATGACGGCCGCCACGGCCGTCATGGTGGCGAGGTACGGGAACAGGTGGCGGCTGATCTCTCCCAGAGTGGCCCCCGAGAGCCCGAGCACGATGTAGAGGCCGACGCCCACCGGCGGCAGGAACAGCGCAATTCCCATCACGGCGGTCATCAGAATCCCGTAATGGACGAGGTCCACGCCGAGCTGCTGGGCGATCGGCACGAACACCGGCATGATCATGAGCATCCCGGGCAGGCCGTCGAGCAGAGCAAATAGCGGCAGGAACACGATGATCGACATGAGCAGGAAGACCGTCTTGCCGCCGCCGATGGACTGGATCGCCTCCGCGATGGCGGCCGGCACGCCGCTCACGGTCATCAGCCAGGCGAAGATGTTTGCGCTTCCGATCATGAGCATGACGATGCCGGAAGTGACGCCGGTGCGCACGAGCGAACGAATGAGAAAGCGGAGCGTCACCTCGCGGTAGACCAGCATGCCGATGATGACCGCGTAGATGACCGCGACGACCGCGGCCTCCGTCGGCGTGAATACCCCGCCCAAGATGCCCCCGAAGATGATGATGGGCAGCAGCAGCGCCCACAGCGCGTCCCTCATCGCTTTTGCCCGCTCGCTCCAGGGCGCGCGAGGATCGGGCTTGAGGCCCAGGCGTTTGGCGTCGATGCGCAGGTGAATCATCAGGGCGGCGGTCATGATGAAAGCCGGCAGAAATCCTGCGGCAAACAAGGTGGCGATCGAGGTGTTGGTCATGCTGCCGTAGACGACCATGGTCAGGCAGGGCGGCACCAGGATGCCCATTCCGGCGGAAGCGGCCACGATGGCGCCTGCATGGCCGGCGCCAAATCCCTGCCGTTTCATGGGCGGGATCATGACCGAGCCGATGGCCGCGGCGTCGGCGTTGGTCGAGCCCGATATGCCGGAAAAGAAGATCATCGCAATCAACACGACGTTGCCCAGGCCGCCGCGGATATGACCGACCAGCACGCGCGCAAGATTCACCAGCCGGCGCGAGATGCCGCCGGTCTCCATCAGCTCGCCGGCGAGAAGAAAGAACGGAATCGCAAGCAGCGAGAAATTATCGATGCCTCCGAAGATCCGGCTGGCCACGATCCGCAGCGGTGCGCCCTCGAAGAGCCACAGCCCCACCAGCGCAGCCGCGCCGAGCGCGAACGCAATCGGGACGCCCGCTATGATGAAGGCGACGAAGAGGACGAGCGACGGCGTCACTCCGCCTTCTCGCGGACATCCAGAAGGTGCATGCCGGGCGAGCGGATGACATGAACGGCAATGTGGAAGAGCATCAGCCCGGCGCCGATCGGCAGCGCCAGGTAGGCCCACTGCATCCGCATCGGGAAGGTCATCGCAAATTGCATCGCGGCCAAATTCGTCTCGTCGATGCCGGTCTTCAGCAGGATCACGAGGAAAACCGACACGACGGCCGTGACCAGCGGCCCCAGCACCGGTTTCAATGCCGGCGCGCGGCGGATGAGCAGGTCGAGGCCGAAATGACCGCCCTCGCGGATTGCGAGGGCGGCCCCGATCATGGATACCCAGACGAAGAGATAGCGCGACGCCTCCTCCGACCAGATCAGCGGATCGCCCAGGACATAGCGCGCGGCAACCTGCGCAAACGTGATTGCCGTCAGAAGCGTCACGAGAACGGCAATGAAGGCTGCCTCCATCCCGGCGACCGCGCGATCGAGGCCGGTTGCGACGGCGTGCAGCCTGCTCACTTCGCGGCCTCGACGATGCGGCCGACCAGGTCCGGGCCGAGACGTTCCGAGAGCTCCTTGTAGGTCTGCTGTCCGACCGCCGTGAAAGGAGCGAGATCCGGCTGCGTGACGTTGATGCCGGCGGCGCGAATGTCGCCCAGCGCCTTGGCGTCGCGGGTGGCGCGCTCGGCGGTCACCGTCGCCCGCGCCTCGAGCGAGGCCTTCCCCATTACCGCCTTGAGGTCGTCCGGCAGGCGCTGCCAGACGCGTTCGCTGATGTAGAGCGTGTTCGCGAGCATCATGTGGCTGGTCAGGGCGAGGTTGCGGGCGACTTCCATGTGCTTCGTCGTCTGGTAGGTGACGGAATCATTCTCGGCGCCGTCGATGACCCCTTGCTGGAGCGCGGTATAGACTTCGCCGAACGCCATGGGCGTGGGGGCCGCTCCCAGCGCGCGGAAGAGCGCGATGTAGGAGAGGCTCGGGATGACCCTGATCTTCTGACCCTTCAGATCGGCCACGGCGTTGATCGGCCGGCTGCGCGTATAGACGTTGCGGAATGTGACCTCCCAGACCTGCACGATATGAAAGCCGGCCGCCGCCGCGGGACGGCCAAGCTCCTGCTCGAAGACGGGCGCGTCGAACAGCCGGAAGGCCGCGGCGGTGTCCTTCGCCAGATAGGGCAGATCGACGACGCCAAGCTGCGGCACGAAATTGGTCAGCGTGGCGGTCGCGTCGATGACGCCGTCGACGACGCCGGATTGCACGTTCTGCAGGACCTCGCGCTGTCCTCCAAGCTGGCTCGACGGATACACGCTGATCTTCATGCGGCCGCCGCTCTCCTTCTCGGCGACCTCCGCCATGCGGCGCGCACCGATCAGAATCGGATGCTGCGAGTTCGAGCACGCAGGCAATCTTGAGGTTGTAGGTGTCCTGCGCGAAGGCAGGGCCAAAGTCCGTCGCGAACATGGTCAGTGCGAGCAATGCGATTGACGAAGTTCTCATGTTGCAATCCTCCTCTCTGGCGCGTTCACTTCGCACCGGCGCATCACGACATTATGCACACAGCGTGCCAAGGCGCACGCCCCATCCCATTCACAGCCGTCATCGCCCGTTTCAGGCGGGCGATCCAGCAAACCTCCACGCATTGCGTGATCCGCTCGGTGGTCGGCGACCGAGATTCAGCTGCATCTTCCGGGATACTGGGTGCCCGCCTGCGCGGGCAGGACGCCGCGGAATGTGGTGCTGGCAAGGGAAGACCGGATGTCGCTCTACGGCCGTTTCCTCCCATATTCAATCGCTTGCATCGCCGACGTAGCGATTGAGACCGATATCGACCTCCCACATTCGCCGCTGCGCCTCCATCAGGTAGGGCAGCATGGCGCTGGTGCGCTGGGTCACGCTTTCGATGTCTTTTCTCAGCACCTTCATGAGGCCGGCCACCTCCTCCCGCAGGGCGCGTTCGTCGATGGTGGTGATCTTGCGGTCCGCGATGACGACGCGCCCGTCGACGATGACCGTTTCCACGCCGCGTCCGCCTTCGGTGAACACGACCTGGCGGGCGACGCTGTTGAGCGGAACGAAGGAAGGATCGGTCAGATCGATGATGGACAGGTCCGCGGCCATGCCGGCTCGCAACGCGCCGATCCGCCCTTCCAGTCCTGCGGTGCGGGCACCACCGATGGTCGCCGACCAGATGGCGTCGGCCGCGGTCGGCGGGCCCGGCTCGGGATGCGTGACGCCGGCGAGAGCGGCGAACAGCTTCATCGACTGGAACATGTTCTGCGCATCGCTGCAGCTGCAATTGTCGCAGCCCAGCGCAACCCGGACACCCTTCCGCAAATAGGTGCGGATCGGCGCAACGCCGCTGCGGGTCTTGAGATTGCCGACCGGATTGAGGACGACGTTGGTCCCGGCTTGCGCGATCAGGTCGACCTCCGCCGGCGACATCCAGACGCTGTGCGCAAGGTTCATTCTCGGCGTAAGAAGTCCTACTCGGCGGAGATAATTGATCAGGGAACCGGCGTCCGACGTGTGGGTCTGCCGCGCGATCAGCGTCATCGCGCGCGACTCGTAGATGTGGGTATAGACGGGGACCTGTTCGCTGCCGGACAAGTCCGCAAGCCTGGTCAAAAGCTCCGGCGTGCATCGCTCCGGGCTGGTCGGACCGAGCGCGAGCGTGATGCGCGGATGGCGATGCTTCTGCGATACCACGATGTCGCGCAGCAGCCGCGGCAGATCGACCCCCTGGAACGGCTCGACCGATCCCGAGAGCGCGCCGCGGTGCTCCGGCGGCACCACCTCCTCCCAGAACGGGACGGCTTGTGCGCCGGGCATATCGGCAAACTGCAGGGCGAAGACGCAGCGGATTCCAATGTCCTCGTACGCCTGAAGAATTGCCTCGAGATGCTCCTCGTCGAACGGGTAGATGGTCGCGAGATCCTGAACGGTCGTCATCCCGCTGCGCAGGCATTCAAGCGCGCCAAGCAGCGTGCGCGCGCGAATCTCGGCGGTGCTTCGTTTCGGGTAGGCCGGGGGAAGGGCGTTGAGCAACCAGAGCTCGAGCGGGATGGTCTCGAAGCAGCCTTTCAGGAGAACATCATGGGAGTGGTAATGCGCGTTGACGAAGCCCGGCAGCAGCAGCTTGTCGCTGGCGTCGATCGTTTGATCGATGGCGCGCGCGCCAAGCTCGGCGATGGTCTCGCCGCGGTCAACGGCGCGACCGAGGCCGGCACGAATGGCCGCGATCACGCCGTCAATGATGAGCAGGTCGGCGACCGGCGGCATGTCGACGTCGCCGGCATGGTCATAGACACGACCATTCCTGATGAGAATGACGGCGCGGTTGGTCGTGGCAGCCATGGATGGGTCTATAGCACATTCTGATGAGATTGAATCATTTGCGCTCGCTCACAGTCATGCGTCAACTCTCCCCGCAGGTTCTCGGGGTGAGTTGTCAGCTCGCGCTGTATTCCATGATCACAAACACGTCCACGATCGCATCAGGCGACGAGGTCGTCGACAGCGTCCAGAAGCCAGGCACGGCCTGGCCTTCCCACGGGCTCGATGCAGTGGCGGAGGCGGTCCGTCCGGGAACGATTCCGACCGCTATTGAATCCGGAGTCTTCGCTCTGACGACAACCGTCGCCTTTTTCACGATGATGTCCCGGTCCTGAACGAAGTACGGGAAGCGCGTTTTCGGGATATCGACGGTGATCGCATGCAAGCCGGCGCCACTGCTGTTGGCGAAGCGATACCATTCCGACGGGAACTCGTGGCGCAAGCTCACAAGCCTTGCAAGCGGCCGGTTGTCAGCGGCATCGGGTCCTTCAGCCAGAAGCCCGTTTTCGATGAGGGCCAAGGTTGCCTGAACGGCCAAGCCCTTCAAAGCATCGCCGCCGTCGCGCGCGGTATAGCGAAGATGGAGGATTACGTCCGAGATAGTGTTGTAATCGAACGATCTGAACGCCGCAGGCAGTTCGAGGCTCCATGTGCTCACGACGCCTGCGCCTTCAAACGGCAGGTAGCGCTCGTCGCGCAGGTTTGGATCAAACAGACCGCTGTCGTTCTGCGCGTTGCTTGTGACGATGGTGTCGAGCGTCCGTCGATCGACGATGAACCGCGGGTCGTCGGGACCCGTGCGGTGGTAATCGTCGGATGTTGCCGGCGCGGTGCGATCCCACCGTATTTCGTTGCTAAGGAGGCGCAGCTTGCAGTGTACGCTCGTGTACGGTCCCGTGACGCACGGAATCGTCACGCTCACGACCTTGAGCCTGCGCAGGTAATCGCCGGGCGTGTCGAGGTCGAACAACGACTCCGGGATCGTCACACGTTCGCACTTGCCCGTTTCCTTGAGCTCAATGAATGCGACGGGATCGAGCGTAGCGAGCGAGACGTGCTTGGTCAGCTCATATTCTCGAACGTTGTCATCGAGGTAAGCCCGCTCCAGCCGTCTCAAGTCGTGCGCGAGCTGATCGCCGGCCAATAGACCCTTCTTCAGCGAATCCCAGTACCCAAACCGGATGTAGCGTGCGTCAGCGGTGTCCTGCCGGCCTAATTCGAGCTGAAGGCATCGTTCCGCCCTTCTGGCCGCGTCAAATGCCAGCTGGTAGGTCTGGAAATACAGCGCCGAGGCTTGTCCAAGCATCCAGCCGAAAAGATCCGCGCTCGTGAACTTGTCGCGCATGAACCGATCGACATCGCGAGCCTGCTGGGTCTGCAGATCGTGGTTCGCGAGCTCACGCTGCGCGATCGCGAAACGAATGTTGGCAGCGGCCAGCTGCCGATCGATCTGCTTCACCTCGGTTTCCGCCGTCGCCGCCTGAAAGTCCCAATCGTCCTTGCGCCGCTGGAACTCCCCGGTCCGGGCGGCGCGCTGCGACTGAAGGCCCCTGTGATTGGCGAGCGCGTCGAGCGCGCCCGCATCCGCCTCGAGCGATTTCGCCGCGTAGTCGGGCCCAATTTCGAGACCGGAGGTGGTCGGCGAACCAAGCTTCAGCGCTCCAATAGCCGCAAGCTTCCCGGCGAGATAGCGGAGCGCGTTGCTCTTCACCATCAGACGCATGCTGGCTGAGGAGAGCTCGAGTGACGTCGTTTCCTCCGCATTCTGGAACACGCGGCTCTCGAAATACTGTTTGCGCGCTTCCGCGATCCTGCGGCCCTCCTCGAGCGCCCGCACCTGCTCTTCAGCGTCGGCCATCTGCTGCTGCCGGTTGTCTCGAACCGCTGCCTGCAGCGCCATCTCTTGCGTCGAGCGCAGCAATGCCAGCGCCTCGCGCGTCACGTTTCTCCAGCGTTGACAGGAGTGCCATTCCGAGATTGCGCGTTTCTGCTGTGAGCTCGTTTGCCTTCTGGAGCATCACCGAGAATCGATAGTTCAGGGGACCATCGGTAAGCGCGCTCAGAATCTCGTTGGGGCTGAGGCCCGCGGCTTGTGCGCGCACGAGAAGCGCCGGATCGATCTGCGGCTCGAGCAGCGGAAGCTCTCGCACCCGGCCTTCGATATCCATGCAGTGGCGCAGCTTGAACAGACGATCTTCCACGGTGCTCCAGTAGCCGAGAAGCTTGTCGTTTTCAGGCACGCAGAAATACAGGCTGGCGCTCGACGGCGGCTCCGGCGCGTCAGGGTCGTCGGTTGCGGCGCCCGGGTCGACTTCGGGCACCAGCTGTTCGGCATTGCTGAGAGGCCCGAGGCGTCGAATCTGGCGCTGAGGCTGTGAAAGGTCTCCAGTCGCCGCGGCTTCCGACGCGCGATGACCTCCGGCCGCCTGCCCGAGTATTTCCGCCGCGAGCACGTACAACTGCGTCGCTTCGTTCAGCGACTCGAGCGTCTCTCGACGGAAGAGCTGATCGCCCCAGGCGATCAGGTTGTCGATGTACTTCATCACGACCGTCTTCTGGTAGGCGGTCGTCCGGAGCCTTGCAACCGCATGCGGATCGAAAGGGTGCGTCCGCCACTCGTCCACGGCGTTCAACCAGTCGGAGGGAAGACCCTCCGCAAGAGCCTTCTCGATCGCGACTACCGACTGCGCCTCGTAACTCTCGTCGCCGTCGCCGTGCACGAGCCTGCGGTTGAAAGGCAGCGTGCGCCAGTAGCGTTGCGGCGCGTCACCTCCGGACGAGCCGGTGGGATCGAAGATGAAGTGGATACCAGCGGAGCGCCTCTTCGAATCGCTGGTTCTTCGTCAGGCTGTCCGCAATTAGCAGAGGAATGTGAAAAAAGAGCTCCCAGTTGTAAATGGCGTAGGGGTCGCCGTATCTGAAATCGATCTCGTCGACGGGTGCGGTACCTTCCTGAACGCGTTCGGGAATGGGATCGTAGCCATCGAAAAACGATGTCACCTGCGCCTGGGTCTCCAGCGAGAGCAAGCCACGCAGGTGTGTTCTCTCCACATTGGTGAGGAAGTCGCAGGTGAACGGATGCTGAAACGGAAGGAAACGGTACCGTCGCGTGGTCCAGAATTGAGGGATCGACCGCATACGCGTCGATTGCGGGGTCAGATCCGGCGGCGCGAGCATCCGGGCGATTCGCCGGCCGTCCGCGCCACGCTTCAAAACCACGAAGGGCGCCGGCTCCTGCCCCGGGATGATCGATGGCCCCGAATCCTGCTGCGATCCGAAATAGTCCGCCGTCCACACGCCGCCGAGATCACCGCGGATCCAATCGGACAAGTCCGGCCGCTTCGTCTCTCCAGACGCGCCCGTTGACGTCACCAGCAATGTCCGTTCGTGATCCATGAAGAAGAACGGACGGTCGCCCTTGAATTGCACATCCTGGTGCGGCGGAAGGAGTCGAAACGTTGAGCCCGATCGCCGTAACACGTCGATGTCGATCTTGTTCGCCTTCATCGACGCGACGGTTGGCAGCCCGTCGAACAGCGGACTCGGCACGTTCGCCGACGCTCTCACGCCGCCAAGCAGGTCTTGGTGGAACGGCAGGTTGCCATCCAGGAGCCGCAGACCCGACGAGCGCTGCTCGAATCCCATGTAATCGAAGCGGGTACCGGTCGGTGCAAGGGGCAGCGTCCGTGACTGAATCGACGATCGATCATGCGACGTGACGAAGCTCCTGCAACCGGAGATGTGGAACTCTCCGAATGCCGCGGAGACTTCAGGATCGGGCGACGCTGCGTACTCGAGACTGAGATAACCGCGCACGACCACCAGGTCGCCGGCCGCGAATGCCTTGAAAGAGAAGAGACTCTTGTCCACGAGCGGAGGCGGCGGCGGCGTTACCCCACCGCCCGACGTCCCTGAGCTCCCGGTCGTCGGAGGCGGCGGATCCACATCGTCGAAGGGATCCGGAGGCGGACATCCCTCGTTGTTCGGGTCGTTGCACCTGAAGATCACGTGCGCCGCGAATTCCGGAGGACGAGTTGCTTTGCCGAACAGCACGTTGTCCCTGCCCTGATACGCCTTCACCGCCACGCCCTTTGACAGGTTCTTCGCTGTCCATCGTCCGTTCTGGTACTCGCTCCAGGCCAGCTGAATATCCAAATAGCGATCTGCCGGCGTCAGAACCCCATTGGCCTGCGGCATGCTGACCGGCTTTTCCTCCTGCTTCTCCGAGAACACCGGCCAGAGCAGCATCAGCTTTCCGTTTCGCACCACCGGGATGAGATGATCGCCTTCGATGTCGAGCTCCAGCTTCTCCCATGGCGTCCAACCGCCAAACCGCTGCGGAACCGCGTCGATGACGTTCGCGCGGCGGTAGAAGTAGACGTGCGGAGTGTTGAACGTGCGGCCGAATACGTGAAGCACTTTTGCCTCGTCGTCTTCGTACGCCCCGCTGATCTCCAGGCGTCCCACCTGATCGAGATTTTCCAGGTAGTGAATGACCGCCTGCTCCGCCGCCGTATCGGTGATCTCGCCCTGCAGGAGCTCGGTTTCAAGCTCTTTGAAAAACGGTGTCTTGTCGTCGCGCAGTTCCGGCTCAATCCAGTTCTCCGGGTATAGCCAGATCCTCCTGTTGGCTTCCCACACGCGGTAGTTCTTCATCCACTTCCACTGCAGCCACTGCTCGTCGTCTACGGAAACGCCTTCGAGGCCGATGAGACATCGTTGCGCGAACAGCTGGATCGACCCCGTGGCCTGCACGAGCCGCGACGTGATCTGACACGCGTCCATTTCCGGGTCGATCAACAGATGATCCAGGAGATCGTTCGAATTCGACCCGACCCGTCGGACCAGCCGGCTGCCATTGATCCGGCCGCGCGACGAGATAGCTCACCAGTGCCGTGCGCTGCGCGTTGCGCAACGCGTCCTGCAGCGGCCGTGCCACCTGAAGCCACGCCTGCTCGTCGTGCCGCGCCATCGCGGCACTGCGGATCGCGCGCGCGTCATCGGCGCTGATCGCAGCTTCACACCACGCGTTGGCCTGCGCAACACGAACACCAAGCCGCTTGACGATGGAGACGGCGCGCGAAAGGCGGAGCAACAGCTCCGGACTGCGATAATCATCGGGCACCTGTGCGCCGAGGAGCCCTCGATCCGCGAGGTCGTCACCTTTGCCTATCAACGACTCGACATCTGAAGCATCCCAGCCGAGCCACTGCGACAGAGTCGAGATGAACCCGGTTTTTGCCGATACCCTCGCGGAGTCGTCAGCAGCTGCGGCCACCGCGTTCGCCTGCGCCAATATGGCCTCGAGCGCGCCGTCCTCCACAACGAGGTCGCGGCGCAGCTGCTCAAATTGCACGAGTTGATACCAGGTGGTGAACGCAATCGGCGAGACGTCCGTAGCTGTCGTCGGGATTTCGAGCAGGTTCACCCATGCGCCAGCGCCCACCAGGCGGTCCCATTGGGTGCCGGGCAGCTTCAGGTGATTGACCACGAGGGCGATCGCGAACAGCCGTTCCAGCAGCTTGAACTGCGATTCCGCGTTGGCCCTGCTAGGCGTCTGGTCCGGGGGAACCGACCGCACCGCAAGCAACGTGTCCATCGCGGGCTCACCGACCAAGAGCCTGCCGGTCAGCGCGCCCGGAACGCCGAGAGCAGCCGTGATGCGATCGAGCAAGAGATTTTGCACCTGGGTATCCGGCGCCTGCGGATCGAGTTGCAGCAGTCGTGCGCGCACGTCGGTCAGCGTCGCGGCCAGGGTCTGGTCGGATGGAACGAAGGGCACCGGCGGCTGGAAGCGATGGCGGAGGACATAATCGAGCTCCAGCCATCCGAATCCTGAGCTCCTCACCGATTTCGCTATGGCGACGAACCTCAGCGTCGATTGCGAGCTCTCGAACGGATCGATGCCGGTGAGCGCCGTGGCGATGAGCAGATCTTCGAACGTGAGACCGAAAGCCTGGATCAGCCTCCCGCGCCTGAACAGGAAACCGAGATTGGCAAGATTCAATGCGCCATCCGTCTGCGCGACGAGCTGCGAGAAGGTGATGGCGTTGACACGAAGCACGGTCTGCAGCGTCGCCGCCTGATCGGTCAGCGAATGCGTGAGATCGTTCAGCTCGTGCCCATCGGCTCGCAGTCGAAAGATCTCCCGCACCGATTTCGAGAACTTCTCGTGCTGGAAAAGCCGGCTGTAGAGCGCATATGGCTCAGCGGTGTCGATTGGCCCGAAGAGGGAGAGAACTTCCAGAACTGGCAGCTTCAAGCCCTCGTGCAGCTCAACAATGTGTGCCAGGCGCACGAGCAGCTCATTCGTGAGCGCCGGCGTACTGGCATTGGCGGCGAGCGCATGAACGGCCTTATCGACCTCCGCCATCGTCCATTCGAGCTTTCGCCAGAGGCGGACAAAACGATGAAGGCGCGACAACGACGCGTCGGTCAGCCCGGCGACGGTCAACTCTTTCGTATTGCACGAGTTGGACGGCTCCAGATGCAGGCTTGCATCTGGATTCACGAACCACGTCGCGAGCACCGAGACCAATTGCTCGAAACTGAGACCTGATCCGTCCAGCAGGTCCTGCACGTTCGCGATTGGCGCGCCGCTCCAGAAATCAGCCCTGTCCGCAGCCAGTTCGCCAATCAGAATTCTGCGCTCGCGGTCGGTGAGCTGCAGTCGTTCCGTCGCAAGCCGCACGCTCACCGGCGACGCGATGTCGAGCGGTTCTGCCGTCGCGCGCAGCGCCGCGATCAGCGCCCGCCTCGAAACGCCGAGATGTTTCAGAAAAACCGACGCCTCTGCCTGGTCGCGATCAAACGGGAGCGTCCACGGACGAAACACGCCGTTCAGCGTTTCGTAAGCCTGGGCGTTGCGATATTGCGGGTAGGCCCGGCGTTCTTCCGTTGATCCTGTCGTTTGACGGCTGCGCGTGACAGCTTTGAAGACGCCGCCCTGCAGCGTCACGTGGTAGGCGAACTGCTGGTCGACGACCCGCCAGCTTGCATCGTTCTCCAGCACCTCCACGGACGTCCCAGTCTGCAACGCCGGTACGAACGCGTTCCGCAGTGCCTCGGTTGCGAGCGGCCCCGCGAAATCCGCTGCCGAAACTCCAGCGAGCGTCAGCTCGGCGAACGGCGCCGGACGTGCGACCTGATCCTCGAGAACCTCGTTGACCAGATCGATGTAAGGGAGAACGGTCGCGCTGTTCTCGCAACTGAGCTCGATCTCCGCAAGATCCGGACGACGGGTCAGCAGCCTGTCGAGGACCTCGCGCGCTTTCAGGAACTGCAGCACGTCCACAAAGTACGCCGCGGGCCCCTGCACCGAATTGCAGTGGTCGCACGCGCACAGATCGAATGAACCGAACAGCGTTTCCCAATCCGGAATCAATCCCGGATGCTGCTCGTCGCCGACCGCCACCTTCAGGATCGTGTCCTGGTTGATCCGCGGCAGCGCCGCCATGTCCGTGCGGCTGAGCGCGGGGGCGTTCTCGCTCCACAGCGCCAACGCTGCGGCGTTGGTTTGTCGGGCGCGATCGTAAATTTCGCGTGCGCGCACCGCTCCCAGCGCGGGGACCTTCTCGCTCAGTGCCTTTGGGCCCATTGCAACAATCTGCTGTGCCGACTGCAGGTGTGCTCTGAGTGCAACTGTATCGGCCGCGTTTCCCGCTACCTTCAGCAGCCGCTGATACGTCTTGACCTCCTCCTTCTGCGCATCATTCAGCCCGGTACCGGGGTGAAGACGCAGGAACCGCTCGACGTGCGTCTTCTTTGGATCGAACGACACCTGTTGCCTGAGGAACTGGACGACGGCGGGTGGCGCTTGCGCCTCATGCAGTCGCGCCGCGAAGAACGGCCGGAAGTGCGCAGCCTCCACCCTGCCGAGCACGGCTTTGCGATAGTTCGCCGCCCGCTCCGCATCGGTTGCACCAGGCGTGTCGGCCGGCGTTCCGCTCTGCGCCAGCAGCTGGTTCCATTTGTCGATCGGAAGACCGGCGAGCTCCGACGTGTTCTGGAGCTGCAATCCGAGAATGGCATGCACAAGCGGCAGATGGTTGTGCGTCAAACCGCCTAGCTCGATGACGTTCCGGAAGGCCGCGGCCTTCGGGTGTGTCCCCATCGTGGACCAGAAGCCTTCAAGGTCACCGTTGGCTTCCACGTACTTCTGCAGAAACGCGTCAGTTTCCGCATCCGTCAGAACCAGGCGTGCGAGGTCCCGGAACGAGGATGCTCCCGGCCGCGGCGGCACGCCGGCGAGGTTGACGGCGCGTCCCGGCAAATCCTTCACGAAGTCCGTGGTCGGCCGGCCATCGACTTGATCCGCGACGACCCTGTCCTTTACCGCCTGCGTGATCGCAGCGCTCCGAACGTCCCGATTCACCGCGAGGAGTCCCGCCAGGTCCGCGGGCAGTCCCTGCCTGATCGCCGCGTAGAAGACGGGGGCGGGAAGTTGCGTCGTGCCGGCCATGCGCCGAGCGGTCACGAACGCCGCCAGGTGTCCGACCGGGTAATCAAGCTCTTCCGCCAGCAGGTGCAATTGATCGCCCGCGATGCGATCCAGCGTGCCGGTATCGCCGACGGCCGCAGTGACATCGCTGAGGATCTGGTCGTACTCCGACTGCGGCTGCTGATCGGCCTGGACGACGACGAAGTTGACGACCTCTAGCAGATCGGCGTCCTGGATGATCGCGCGTCCGCCAGGCATCGTTTCCACCGGGGCCGGCGCGGCCCCGGTGCGCAGGACGACTTCGACCCGCAGGTCGATTCGATTCCGCCTTTGCGCGTCGGCGCTCGGCGCGAACCGCACCTCGAACGTGCCCTCCTGATCGAGCCGACTCTCGCCGAGGAGGTGTTCCTGGAGGCGGTCCTTCTGCCAGGCCCTCACGCTGTAAACGTCCGCACTCGCGGGCGCGCCGGTGGCCAAACGAACCGAGCCGCGGACCGCGCGTTCCTGCGCGTTTCGTTTCGCGAGGCTTGCGTTGATGACCCTTACAGTGGCGTCGTCCACCACGCCGGTAGCGGGTCTGTCGAGATCCGCTTGCAGCGCGCGAATTGCTTCCACGGTGCGGGGACCATAAACACGGCTTTCCCGCTCGTCTGGCGGCACGCTCCTGCCAAGCGCGGTCAGCGCGCGATGGACCTGGGCGACGTCGGGACCCTGCGTGCCTTGCGACAGTGTCTTGACAGCGATGCGAATCGTCATCGTCAGTTCCGTTTCTGGCGGCTGTTTGCAGTTCTTAGATTGAGACGGGTCATCTGTTGTTCCCTCCGGGCGGCGGCCAGGTCCAGAACGGTCCTCCGGATCCGGTACCGGCCTGAGCACGTTCGACGGAGTCAGGCGTGCACCGAAAAAATCGAGGATCTGATTCACGTGTTCATCGCTTTGGAGCGGGTTCCCGCGCGGCAGGTTCTCTGCCGTCAGAGCATTGGAAATGTCTCTGAGCTCATCGCTGCCGAACCTGTGAAGCGGCGTGCGTCCCGGTCCGGGTGGCTGGACATACTGCGTCTTGTTGATCCAGCCGCCGGAGATCTCATCGAACGGAAGCCATTGACCGCGCATGCCGCTGTTCACCCCGGTTGATCTGTAGAATCCTTGTCTTCCAAGCGAGGTTTGGACGACCACATAGTCGTAGCCGTCGTGATTGAAGACAGATGAAACTCTGGTGCCCGGGGGAAGTCCCTGCCGCCCCGATCCCGCGACGGTGATTCCTGCCATGCCCGCCAGGAACGGTGTCGCTTCGATGGCAGCTGCCTGACTGGCCAACACGAACCCGCTCACAGAAAACGAGAAATAGGTCATGAACGCGGATATCGCGGACACGATCGTAAAGCACGCGACCACGACGAGAATCACCGTGAGGATGGTGCCGATGATCTCAGGCAGCCAGCCATCCTGTCCGGGACCGGACCCATCGCTAGTTCCGGTGCTGCCGCCACCGCCCCCTGTCGTTTGTGTACCAGCATCATTGCCGGTGCCTGTTGCCGCAGTGATGCCGGGATTTTCTTGTTCGACCCTGTGGCCTTTCCGCCGGGGCTTCCACCCGTTGAGGGCTTGTCCCTGCCGTTTCCCTTGCCAGGATTTTTTGGCGTCTTGGGCGCGAACGGGTCGTAGTCTGCTCCGGAGCTCGAATTGGTGCTGTAAGAACCGGACGGGATGGTGCCGGTATTCTCCGCATAGCTCTTGTTGCTCGACGAGTTCCCAAAGCCGGTCGAGTGATCGGCGGCCGGGTCGTAGACCCGCTTCGTAAGCGTGCCGCCTCTCCATCTGCCGCCCTCGGGGGTATTCTCGTAGTGACGCTGGTTGTTCGCATCCGAGTAGTCGTAACCTCTTGCGTTCGCGTAGGCGGTTATCTCCTCGAGCGTCGCCGTGGCAGGCAGATCACCCGGCTCGCCAACCGATACCGGGTCGCGTCCGTTGACATCGATGAACTTCAGCGGATTCGAGTGGCAGAACACGTAGAGATCGGTATTGGATCGGATCCCTGCGGGATCGGCGTTCAGCCACCTGCCCAACCAGGGCAAGTAGTACCTCGCGTTGTGATATCCGAAGCCGCTCTCTTCGTCGCGCTCCATGGCAGAGTAGCGGTAGCGCTTGGGCGTTTCCGTTTGACTGCGCACCGCCTGATACGACGTGCTGCCGTATGCCGTGTATTCCTCGTAGGAAACGATCTCCGCGCCGGCATTGAGCTCCAGGCTGACCGATCCGAGGTGATTGCCAAGCTGGTAGCGCGTGAGCTCGCCCAGTGCAGCGTCGACTCCGTGCGTTCGGGTTTCGACGAGCGCAACGCGCTGACGATCGTCCATGACGTGTACCGTCTGTCGCTCCAGCACGACGGTCTCGCCGCTGCCGTCGAACTCGCGATAGAGCTCGAATCCGGCGAGGTAAATCCGTTCGCTCTTGCGGCTGCCGTTCTGTCGTACCGTGGTCTTTCTGATGCGCTGTCCGCCGGCGTCGTACGCGTAGTAGGTGGTCTCCGGCGTGCCGGAGGTGACGGCCTGCCGCGAGGTGGCGTGGAGCTGATCCCATGCGTCCCATTCCATGAGCGGCAGGTGGGGCAGCGCGGTCGTGTTGCCGTGCGCGTCATACGAGTACGCCTCGGTGCTGCTGCCGATCGTGGTGCTGCTCAGGCGATCGGCGGTTTGGCTCGCTTCGATCGTGCTCGCCTCGTTGTAGGTGTAGCTCCGCGTCCAGTTGCCCGTGATCGCGCTGTGAACGATCCGCAGGAAATTGCCGACGGCGTCGTACTCGAACCGTTCGCTGTAGCGCCGCATCGCTTGTCCGTCGCCGGGATGCGGCAGGTTCACGCGGAACCTGTCGTCCGCGGAGGTCTCGGGCTGCGACACCTGGCCGATGTGCTCGCGACCGTCAGCCGTGATCAGCCGGTAAATCGCGTCGTAGGTGTAGTCGCCGTCGGCCTCGACGGCCTGGTTGGCGAAGTAGATCGTCTGCTGCGCGTCGTCTTGAATGTGCGTGACATTGCCGACCGGGTCGTAAGTGTAGTGCAGGTCCTGCAGCCGTGCTGCATCTGTCGATCTCGTCGTTTTGAGGCCGGTCAACCTCTGCGTCCGCCGGTTACGCGAGTACTCAGTCTCCACGCCATTGGCGTATTCGATGCGCACGCGCTGAGCCTTGGCGTCGTAATCGATATCGAGAACGAAAGGCGTGGCGATTGACGCGCCTTGCAGGTTGACCTCGATTCGTTCGAGGAGATTGGCCTCGTTGAACGTCGCGCGGTAGATGCTCTGGTCGGGAGCCGTAACGGAAAGCGGTCGATTGAGCGCGTCGTACGTCAGCGTGCTTTCATAGATCTGCGGGTCGAGGGCCGGCGCCGCAGACCAGTCAATCGTGCTCTTGAAAGCACGAGTGAGCTGCCGTTCGCCTGCGAGCAGATTCCCCTTGAAGTCGTATCGTATGCTGCTGAGAGTGCCCGTTTGATCGAACACCTGCACCGCCTTCGCGCGCAGGTTCGCTGCTTCGGCGCCCGGCTGTTCGCCGTAGACCGTGCGCCGAACCAACGATTCAGCACTCGTCCCGTCCAGCAGGAACGTGTCGGTGGGTCGCGCAATGGTGTCGTAGGACATGCGGAATCGGTGATCCCTGTTGTCCCATGAATAGATGGGGCGACTCAGGATGTTGGCGAGCAGCCAGCGCTCGCCGGCGTCCATGCTCCGGAGATGAATTTGCGCGCCGACGATGTTGTAGTCGCAGCGCAGCACGACGCGATCCTTGGCGTCGATCACCTCGCGACGGTTGCCCTGGATATCGTACACGACCCGGGTCCGATAGAGCTCTTCGCTGGGAGGATCGGCGTCCGGCGCGTGGCCGAACTTGAATTTGTTGTGCGCGGTGCTCAAGAACGCGCGGCCGAGAGAATCGGCGTGTGCAACCGTCGGCGTTCCCGCGTGTATCGATGCCTTGCGGGCCGCCGCCTGTTCCTGCGGGCCGAGCAGCCCGCTGTCGCGTTCGGCAAACCACGTCGGCCGATATTCGTCCCCCGGCAAGCGGTTGAAGAAGCCGCCAAGGTGCGGATCGAGCGCGGGGTCGGCCGTCAGGATGGTATCGTTGAGGTCCCAGGTCTCCTGCCGCCAGGCGTCGAAGACTGCCTTCTCCCAGGTATGGTCGGGACGAAGTCTGCCGACAACACGATCGAGCGGATCGTAGAACAGCACGGGGCTCACCCCGACGCGCACATCGAGCTCGAACGCGTGACGGTCGGTGAAGAACGGCTCGTATTGGCGGATCGGATTGCCCTTGTTGTTGAAGACCGTCCAGCCACTACCCACCCATCGCGGGCTGATGTCGTTTGACGTCAGGACCGGGTCACCATCCGCGCCCACAACGATGTTCCCGTTTGTGTCGCGAACAGGCGCGGGGCCGGGTTCCGCGCGCTGCTTGCGCTGGATCTCGCGGCCGAACCCGTCCGAGTACGAGAAAACGTGCTGAACGCGCGGCTGCTCGGCCGGCGCCAGCTCGGCCGCATGCGTTTCGCGCGCCAGCGCGTACGCCACGACTGGCGTCGGATGATCCTCATTCCGGGTCCGAAGGTACGCGTTCGCGTCGTAGATGATTCGTGATGTGGCGCGGCCGAGTACGGCGTGCGGATCCGCGAGCGGATCGGCGAGATGCTGGAGAATTACAGGCTCGGGCAGATCGGCCTCGAAGCCCTCCAGCGAATCGCCCTCAACGGGCGCCGGCAACGGCTTGCCCATGACCGCCGTCCCGACAACAATCCCCAGCGCGTCGAAGGCAACCTCGTTGCGATTCCGGTTCTCGTCCATCAACAATCGGGGACGCAGCACCCGATAGTCGTTCGCCGGCGCGGTCAACTGCCCATTCTCGTCTCGCTCGCCCGCCGTCACGCGGTGCCCGAGCGCATTGCTCGTTTCCAGGAGCAGGAGGTCGTACGCGTCGAAACGAGCCCGACTCTCCGTGCTGGTGCCGGGTGCGTGGAACGGATCGCGGTATCGGCAGGGCACGAAAAAGTGCGCCTTCGCATAATTCAGTTCCGTCGGCGCGTCATCGTCAGATCCGGTCGAGTAGAAGATTTGGCCGGAGGGGACCCACCAATCCGCGTCGCCATCGCTATGGACATAGCGGCCCTCGACGGCGAGCATGTCCTCGCTGACGCGGCCTCCATAAATGCTGGTCACCAGCCCTTGCGTGAACGCGAGCCTGTAGCTCTCGAACGGAAGCGCGAGCGATTGCACCTCACCGGGCGGCGATGGGCCCGTCAGATCGTCGCGGCGGTAGAGCATGCGGGTGCGCTCGATCAAACGCTTCTGCAGCCCACCGGGATGCGGTTCCTGCTCGAAATCGATGACCGACGCTGCCGATCCGGCGGTCTGCAGCTCGTCCGGGCCGAATTCGGATGTGGCCCACCGGCAGATGGAGGCCGGTCAGCTCGTATCTCCTCGATTCAAACGGAACCGGCGTGCGATACGTATCCTCGTCGTCCAATGCGTTGGTAACGCCGTTCTCTCCATAGATGATGTGGAGCTCCGATTGCCGCTGCTGGTCGCGGCCTTCGAGCGCCGCATCCGGAAGGCGACGGCCATAGGTAACCGTTGCCGATTTGAGCACGTTGCCGAATGCATCGACGTCGATCGTGACACTATGAAACACACGCGGGTCGTTGGCACTGCGCTCGTACTGGTAGGCAATCGATTCCCCGCGGGTGCGCGAAGAACGCGGCATGCGGGTTCTCGCCCTGTGGCTGCAACAGCCTGACTTGAAAGTTCTGCTCGCTGACCACGTACGGAAACGGTTGCTTGTCGGTGCCGTCGAGCGCGTACACCTCCCGGCGGAGCATCATTCCCTTCAGCGCACGGCATGCCTCCCGTTCTTCTTCCGCGCTGAGTCCTTCGGGCAACACCGTGTCGTCGAGCAGCACCGCCCGCGCCTCCTCGTCGGTCGCACCAGGCTCGCGGTAGTACTCGCCGACGTCGTTGTCATCAACAAAACCCGCGAAGAAATCGGAGATGTGATCGCGGTGGATCTGGGCGCCTGTATGGAACCACGTGCGCATGAGCACCGGAGGCACGTGCGAGGAAGCTTCGATGTTCGTCGCAGGCTCGAGCTCCTGGTTCGCGTTGAGGGCTGCGAATTCCTCCGTATCGAACTGCTCCACCATTCCAAACCCGCGGAACTCGCGCTCCACGCCGTCGAAGTACCCGTGGTGGTAAGCACGTCGCGTCACGAAGCGATTGCGACTGATCCGATCGAGTGTCTCCACGAATTCCACGACGTGGACCGGAAACGGCAGGCGCGTAATCCAGGGGTGCCCCGCCTCGAGATCCTTCACGTAGAAGTGCGTAGACGACCTGTAGCTGATCGTGGTTTCGACGCCGAGGTTGTTTGCGACGCTGGTCAGCAGGTGAGGCTTGGTGCCGCCCATCAAATCGATGAAGAACAGCCTGGAATCCGCATCACGAGGAAGCGCAGACGACCAGACAATGCACGTTGTGCCGTTGCCGAGCAGATCGGCGATCGTGACGTCGACGACGTTGTCTATCTGCGGAAGACTGGAAAGACGGCGCAGCGCAGTCCAGCTATTGCCGGATCGGTTGAAGTACAGGCGCACGCCGTCGCTCGCAAGATACAGAATGTCGGCGACACCTGAACCGTCAATGTCGCTCAGCCGAAGTCGATGCGGCTCGAACAGATCCGGCGAATCGAAGACGGGGGCGTCATCCATCGTGACCTTTGGTCCAAATCTCCCATAACCGACATTGGGCCAGTAACAGACCTCGCCGTTGCGGATGCGCACCAGATCCGAGAGGCCGTCGCCGGTCATGTCCGCGAGGAAAATCGTGTCGGTTGTGTCGGCGAATACGAGCTTTGGCCCCTGCGATTCGTCGCTGGCCATTCTCATCGACTGGCGCGGCCCGTAGCCTTCCTCGGCCAGCGACGGATGCCAGGCGATGACATCGTCCTCCGTGATCATTACGTCGGCGTGGCCGTCGCCGGTCAGATCGACGAACCGCAGATTTGGGTTGTCCCACGCGATGTTCGGGTAATTCGAGAACGGTGTGAACGGTGCCCATCGATCCTCGGCGGTACGCTCGAAGAATCCGGCGACAGGTGCCTTGAGCTGAACGATATCCAGCAGACCGTCTCCGGCGAGATCGACGAACTGCACCCCGGTGGCAATGTCTGCAGCCGGTCTCTCTGCCACGAGCTCCTGCGGACCGAGGCGGCCGTCGCCGAGATTCGGCTTGTACCACCACGCTCCGCCCTGCTCGGTGAGCACGCCGGTGAGGCCTTCGCTGTTGAGATCGAGCCAACGATATTTCTGCCCGTCGACACCGATTGGAAGGTGCTCGGAGCTACCGTCTTCGAGCACGCGGATCTCGTCGCTGATCTGCGGGCGCGAATAACCGAGCTCCAGAGGCGGCGCCGATTTCTGGAATCCGGTGTCGGAGTAGCCCGTCGATATGACCCGTCGCAGGAACGAGCTGAGCCGCGTGCTGCCTGGATGGGACAGCTCCGCAATCGGGTCCGGTGACGTGCTGTAGTCGAGATCGTCGTAGTCAAGCGTCAGCGACCGGACGAGTTGCGGTTCAGGCCCGAGCTCGGCAAACCGG
>CAWFZR010000015.1:0-83793 GCA_963820365.1 uncultured Alphaproteobacteria bacterium
TACGCGCGCGAAGGAGAGATGGAGGATTTCCTGGCGAGCCTGGTCCGCGCCAACACCGCCATTGCGGAGGCGGCGCGCAAGAGCGATCCCGCCTGTGCGC
Organism: uncultured Alphaproteobacteria bacterium; assembly: GCA_963820365.1. Classification (GTDB taxonomy): domain Bacteria; phylum Pseudomonadota; class Alphaproteobacteria; order Rhizobiales; family Xanthobacteraceae; genus VAZQ01. Next base: position 101 of record CAWFZR010000015.1, read on the forward strand.
AGGCGCTGCCGAAAGACCTCGGTGAATGGCGATCGACGATTGATTTCGTATTGGGGCCCTACGGCTGCGGCAAGGATCTCGCCGAAGTCTCGACCATTGATCTCTCCCGCTCGGCGGAACGCGACAATGGCGCGTTCTGTCGACAGGGATTGGGTACGCTGCTTGCGAAGCTGGCGCCGGCGGGAGCAGCTCTGCTCGCCACCCCCGCCACGCGCATCGACTGGGGGGGCGCTGCATCATCGAGGTCGAAACACCCAAGGGCCAGTTCCGGGCACCGGCAGCCATTGTGACCGTCTCGACCAATGTTCTGGTCTCCGGCAAGATCAAATTCGATCTGTACAAACGGCATCTCGATGCCGCCAACAAGCTCACGCTCGGCAGTCGCGATCACGTGGCGGTGGAGCTGACGGGCAATCCCCTCGGGCTGCGAGCCGACGAGATCGTATTCGAGAAGAGCGAAAGCAGGCAGACCGCCGCGATTTTCGCAAACGCATACGGCTCCACCGTTTGCATCATCGACGTGGCTGGGAATTTCGGCCGCGAGCTTGCCGCCAAGGGCCAAGCGGCGATGGTGGATTTCGCCGTCGCTTGGCTGGCCGGATTATACGGCACCGACATCAGGAGCAGCATCAGGCGCCAGCACGCCACGCGGTGGAACCACGAGCCATGGGTGCTCGGCGCCGCGTCCGTTGCCGCGCCGGGAGGGCAGTCCGCGCGCAAGGTGATGATGGAGCCTGTGCGAGACCGTATCTTCTTCGCGGGCGAGGCCGTGCACGAGACCCTATGGGGAACGCTCGGCGGTGCGTGGGAATCGGGCGAGCGGGCGCGGATGCTGCGCTCAGGCTCTTCGGTGGGCGGCGCTGACCCTGAAAGCAGTCACGCCCGCAAGACCGCACCGGTGCGTTTGCCGACCTCGGCGACGATCCTCCCGGCGAGCGCCTCGATCTCCTGGTCGGTCATCGTCTTCTCTCGCGGCTGCAGCGTGACCGATATGGCGATCGATTTCTTGCCGGGCTCGATGCCGGCGCCCTCGTAAACGTCGAACACGGTGACTTTGCTGATCAGCTTGCGATCGGCGCTGTGAGCCGCACGCACAATGTCGCCGCCCCTGACCGAGCGGTCGACCACGAAAGCAAAGTCGCGCTCTACCGGCTGCAAGGGCGAAAGCTCCAGCGCGGGCCTTGCCCGCGTGGCTTTCGGCTTCGGCTCGGGGACATTTTCCAGAAACACTTCGAAGGCGACAACGGGACCTTGGGCATCGAGCGCGTCGAGCGCGCGGGGATGCAGCTCGCCGAAATGGCCGAGCACGCTCTGCGGGCCGATTTGAATGGTGCCGCTGCGGCCGGGATGGAACCAGGCGGGACCGCCGGGCACAACCTGCAGCGCGTGCGCCGGTGCGCCCGCCGCCGCGAGGACCGCCAGCGCATCGGTCTTGGCATCGAATGCATCCACTTGCGCGGCTGGCGTCGACCAGTGGCGACCGCTGCCAGCGCCTTTGCGAGCCGCGTGCGCACGCCGGCGGCGGCGGTGAGCTGGTTCTCCGGCCGGTCGCCCTTGAAAATCTGCCCCACTTCGAACAGGGCGACATCCGCGGAGCCGCGATCGGCATTCCTTTGGGCAGCTGCCGCCAGCCCCGGGATCAGGCTGGGACGCATGTCGGAGAGGTCCGAAGCGATCGGGTTGCGAAGTGCAAGCTCGGGGTTTCCGCCGCCGAACAGTTGCGCCTGGTCTCTGGCAATAAAGGACCAGGTGACCGCCTCGACCATGCCGCGGGCAGCGAGCGCGCGCGCGGCCTTGCGTCTGCGCACCTGCAATGCGGTGAGCACCGGCTTGCGCGGTGCCTCGCCGCGGTCGAACGGCGTCGCGAGGACCCGATCGACTCCGATGATGCGCACGATCTCCTCGACGATATCGGCCTTGTCAATGACGTCTGCGCGCCAGGACGGCACCCCGACCTGGAGGCTGCTGCCGCGGGAGGCGGCTGCAAAGCCGAGGCGGCCGAGGACCTGCGTGATCTCGGCAGCGCCGAGAACGAGGCCGGTGAGCCGCGCGACTTCACCGGGCGGAAAATCAATGCTGCGCTTGGGCACCTCCACCCTGCCTGCAACCGTGATCTCCGACGGCTCACCTCCGCACAAATCGAGCACCATCCTGCTGGCGAGCTCGAGGCCGGGCAGCATGAAAGCGGGATCGACGCCGCGCTCGAAACGGTAGCGGGCATCGGAATTGACGCCGAGCTTGCGGCCGGTATGCGCGATGTTGGTCGCATCCCAGAGCGCCGAATTCGATCAGGACATCGGTCGTTGCCTGCGAGCATCCCGTTGCTTCGCCGCCCATGATCCCGGCGAGCGATTCCACACCTTGCTCGTCCGCAATCACGCAGATCGTCTCATCGAGCTCGTAGCACTTGCCGTCCAGCGCGATCAGTTTCTCACTCGCTCGCGCACGGCGGACCGTCAGATTGCCCTTGACCTTGGCGGCATCGAACACGTGCAGCGGCCGCGCGCGGTCATAGGTGACGAAATTGGTGATGTCGACGAGCGCATTGATGGGGCGCAGCCCGATTGCGGTGAGACGACGCGCCAGCCATTCCGGCGAGGGGCCGTTCTTCACTCCGCGAACGAGGCGCAGCCCGAAGGCCGGACAGAGCGAGGGTGTCGGTCCGAATTCGAGCGTGACCCTGGTCGGGCAGGGAAAGCGACCTGGAACGGGCGCAATTGGGCGGTCGTTGAATTTTCCCATTTCGGCGGCCGCAAGGTCGCGCGCGACACCGTTCACCCCCGTGCAATCGGCGCGGTTCGGGGTCAGGTTGATCTCGATGACCGGATCATCCAGTCCGGCCCAGTGCGCATAGTTCACGCCGACGGGCGCCTGGTCGGGAGCTCGATGATGCCCTCGTGCTCATCGGAGATTTGCAGCTCGAGCTCCGACACCAGCATTCCGCGGCTTTCGACGCCGCAAATCTTGCCGATGCCGAGCGTCATGTTCTTGCCGGGAATGAATGCGCCGGGCCGGACGAAGACCCCCTTTATCCCGGCGCGGGCATTCGGCGCCCCGCACACGACCTGCACCGGATCGCCGGCGCCGGTATCGACCATGCACACGCGCAGCCGATCCGCGTTCGGATGGCGCTCGGCGGAGATCACTCGGGCGATGGTAAACGGTGCAAGCACCTTGCCGCGGTCGGCGACGGTCTCGACCTCGAGTCCGATCATGGTGAGCTTGTCGACGACGGCGGCGAGCGGAGCATCGGTATCGAGATGCTCCTTGAGCCAGCCGAGCGTGAATTTCAACTCACCCGCTCAATCCTCCTGCCAGGCTGGGAAAATCGAGCGGCCGGAAGCCGTAATGAGCGAGCCAGCGTATGTCTGCCTCGAAGAAGGCGCGCAGGTCCGGCATCCCATATTTGAGCATGGCGATCCGGTCGATGCCCATGCCCCAGGCGAAGCCTTGATATTCGTCCGGATCGAGCCCGCAATTGCGCAGCACATTCGGATGCACCATGCCGCAGCCGAGGATCTCCAGCCAGTCCTCACCCTCGCCGAAGCGGATCTCGCCCTTGTCGCGCCGGCATTGGATGTCGACCTCGAGCGATGGCTCGGTGAAGGGGAAGAACGACGGGCGAAACCGCATCTTGACTTGATCGACTTCGAAGAACGCTTTGCAGAATTCCTGCAGGATCCATTTCAGATGTCCGAGATGCGAGTGCTTGTCGATGACCAGGCCTTCGACCTGATGGAACATCGGGGTGTGGGTCTGGTCGCTGTCGCTGCGATACGTCCGGCCCGGGATGATGACGCGAATGGGCGGCGGCTTGGCGAGCATGGTCCGGATCTGCACCGGCGAGGTATGTGTGCGCAGAAGAAGGCGCGACCCGTCGGGCTTCGGATTGAAATAGAACGTGTCGTGCATGTCGCGGGCAGGATGGCCTTCGGGAAAATTCAGCTTGCCGAAATTGTAGTCGTCGGTCTCGATGTCTGGCCCCTCCGCGACCGAAAATCCCATGTCCGCGAAGATCGCGACCAATTCCTCCGTGACTTGGCTGATGGGGTGGATGCGCCCGATCTCGGCGGGCGGCTCGCGCACCGGCAGCGTGACGTCCACCGTCTCGGTGTTCAGGCGCACATCGACTGCGGCAGTCCTTAACTCCTCCTTGCGTGCGGAGATCGCCGCGCTCACGCTCTCCTTGAGCCCATTGATGCGGGGGCCTTGGTCTCTTCGCTGCTCCGGGGTCATCGAGCCCAGGGTCTTGAGCAAGGCGGAAATCGATCCGCTTTTGCCCAGGGCGGCAATGCGGATCGTCTCGATTGCCGATTCGTCCTTGGCGGCGGCAATCTCACCGAGCAGCTGTTTCTCGAGGGCGCCGAGGTCGTTCATCGGCATGCTCGTCGTCATGGCCGTTTCTAAACTGCCTCAGCTGCGCCAGCGCAGGGTCTTGGCCTCGAGCGGGTTGACGAACGGGCGTCCTTGCGCCTGAGCCGCGAGCCACTCGTCCTTGATGCGCATCCACCACCGCGCTTGCGTATCCGCATCGTTGATGAGCATGAGCCGCGGCCGGTGCACAAGCCCTTCGCGCTGCCACACCACCACCTGGCGATCCTGATTCAGAAAAATGCGCATGAAGACTTTCAGCAGCGGTGACAGCAGGGATGCCCAGGCCGACGACGCCCAGAAGATCTGGTACACTTCCGTGTCCTCGTCCGTAATCGGCGTGATCGCCGTAAGGCCTACCACGGCGCGCCGGTCGCCGTGGACCTCCTCGATACGCAATCCCGGCAACTTATAGGATATTTCCGTCTCCACGTACCTGCCGAGGAGCTTGTAGGCGAGGGTTTGCGGCGGCAGCCGATGCCGCACCATCCGCCATCCCAATTCGATCGGCTCGAATGCCTTCTCCTTCAGGGCGCAGCCTTCTCGCTTCATGCCTGAACCACCACGACGTGTGCACGAACGCGGCGTGTGTCGGATCCATGAGACCGAAAGCAGCATGATCGGTCGAGCAGGGAAACGGCAACATGATCGCGGCGGCTGGCTTGCTCTCGTCGGAAAAGACCGGCATGCGCGGCGGCTGCTCCGGCTCGACCGGGTCGGGTGCCTGGTTGCCGCGTCGAAAATGGATCCAGACCAAGCCTTGCTGCTCGACGCAGGGATATGCTTCGCAGCGTATCCTCGATAGATCGACTTCCTGCCCTTCGCGCAGCGAAGGAATCTCGACGCACCCGCCGGCCGCGTCGAAGCGCCAGCCATGATAGCAGCAGGCGATGGTCTTGCCGTCGAAATGACCGTAATGCAGCGGGATACCGCGGTGCGGGCAGATATCGCGCAAGGCAAACACGCGTCCGTCCCGTTCGCGACCGAGCAGAACAGGTTCCCCGAGCAGCGTCTTGTGCAGCAGACGCCCGGGCGGCAAATCGGTGCCGATGAGCGCGACATACCATAGCCCGCGCAGCAGTTCGGCCTTGAGATCCTGCATGGGCTCGTCCCGAGATGCGCGCGCCCCCGCTATCGCAGAAGATTGATGCCGCAGCCGCCCGAGCGGGTTATGCCGCCATAGCCGCTCTTGCCTTCTCGACAATAGCCTCAAACGCCGCCGGCTCGCGGATCGCAAGATCGGAAAGGACCTTGCGGTCGACCAGGACTCCGGCCTTGCCCAGGCCATTGATGAAGCGGCTGTAGGTCAATCCGAACGGCCGCACGGCGGCATTGAGACGTTGAATCCAGAGCGCGCGGAAGGTGCGTTTTCTCCGCTTGCGGTCGCGGTAGGCGTACTGGTTCGCCTTCTCGACCGCCTGCTTGGCGATGCGGATGGTGTTCTTGCGCCGGCCGTGAAAGCCCTTTGCCGCCTTGAGCACCTTCTTGTGCTTGGCATGACTGGTGACGCCCCGCTTGACGCGTGCCATGACTGATCTCCTGTGATAATGTCGTTCAACACGCCGATCCGACGGTGGCCGGCATGGCCCTTAGCCGTTGGGCAGGAAATATTTCTTGACGTTGTCACCGTCGGTCTTGAACAGCACATTCGTGCCGCGCAGTTGGCGTATCTGCTTCTTGGTGCGCTTGATCATGCCATGGCGCTTGCGGGATTGCTGATACAGCACCTTCCCGCCGCCGGTGACCTTGAATTGCTTCTTGGCCCCGGACTTGGTCTTGATTTTGGGCATTTGGCTCTCCTTTGCGGCACAGCCAATTCTGTTAAAAAAACATGGGCATGAGCCCGGCTGGCCGGATTTTTGCACGTTGGAGCTGCTGCTGAGCACTCCGCCGTCGCCACGGCAGCCCTCACGGCCGGGCGGCGGAAGGCGAGCCTTATGGCAGAGGTCACGCCGGATTTCAACTTAGAGCAGGTTCCGGTGAAGTTGATTCACAACGATGCCACACGACGGATGTGCTCCCTCCCCCTTGTGGGGGAGGGTCGGGGAGGGGGTGGCAGTTGTTGCGCGAGGTGTGTCAAAAACTACCACCCCACCCCTAGGTCCCGTTGACATATAGGGGATTCCCTCGGACTCGCGAATGTGATTCAAGATCGAAACTGAGGAGGTCGATCTTGATTCGGCGAACACTTACGAATGCGCAATGGCGGCGCATCGAGCCGCTTGTTCCGGGTAAGGAAGGTGACAGAGGGCGCCACGGCGAGGACAATCGATTGTTCGTGGATGCTGTGCTTTGGTTGGCTCGTGCCGGAGCACCTTGGCGCGATCTGCCGAGTGAGTTTGGCAACTGGAATAGTGTGTTCCAGCGCTTCCGTCGGTGGGCAAAGAAGGACGTTTGGCAGAGTATTTTCAATGCGTTGGTTGAAGATCCAGACTTCGAGTACCTCATCATCAACTCCACCATTGTGCGGGCGCACCAACATGCGGCCGGTGCCAAAAAGGGGGGAGCGAAGATGAGGCGATCGGGCGTTCGCGCGGCGGCCTGAGTACGAAGATCAACATTAGCGTGGATGCTCTCGGCAATCCCGTCCGCTTCATCCTTACCGCAGGCCAGGTGCACGACATCCTCCAGGCCGAAGACCTGATCAGCGGTTTTTCTTTCGAGAAGTTGCTCGCTGATATGGGTTTTAACTCCGATCGCTTTCGCACCCGTATAGCAGAAGGCGGGGCGGAAGCTGTGATCCCATCGAGCCGCTCTCGATCACAAGCCATCCCGTATGACAAGCACATCTACCAGGAACGCAATCTGGTCGAGCGGTTCATCAACAAAATCAAGCATTTTCGCCGCATCGCAACCCGTTACGAGAAAACTGCGCTCTCATTTGCATCCATGCTATTCCTGGTCGGGGCCATGATCTGGCTCCGATGAAATGTCAACAGGACCTAGCCCCTCCCCACAAGGGGACCGCAAGGGGGGAGGGAGCACACTGAGCTTGTTGCAGCGCTGATCACACCTGATCGAAACGTGCGCTAGCGCGGCGCCAACACCATCACCACCTGCCGTCCCTCGAAGCGCGGTTCCTGCTCGACCTTGGCAATCTTCAAGGTGTCGTCCTTGACGCGGTTGAGAAGCTGGTAGCCGAGCTCCTGATGCGCCATCTCGCGCCCACGGAAGCGCAGCGTGACCTTGACCTTGTCGCCTTCCTCGAAAAACCGCTGCATCGAGCGCATCTTCACGTCGTAATCGTGGTCGTCGATCATGGGCCGCAGCTTGATCTCCTTGACCTCGACGACCTTTTGTTTCTTGCGGGCCTCCGCAGCCTTTTTCTGCGCTTGATACTTGAATTTGCCGTAATCGAGAATCTTGCACACGGGAGGGGACGAATTGGGAGCGATCTCGACGAGATCAAGCCCGGCTTCCTGCGCCTTGTCCAAAGCGATCTGGATTTCGACGGGGCCATGATTGTGGCCGGTCTGGTCGATCAATTGGACTTCGCGAACGCGGATCTCCTCGTTGATGCGCGGGCCGTCCTTCGGGAGCGGGCTGCGCGGGTCGCATCGGTCGACGAATGGCTCTGCTCTCCTCTTGTCGTTACAACGAGCCTGCCGGCCGCAGGCCCATAAAGGATCAGGACAAACCGCTCATAAGTCAACGGCTAATCGGCCGGATTTAAGGCCGAGTTGAAGGGGAGGCGAAGAGACTTGGCGCAACATAACGCAACAGTGTCGAGCAGGTCACATTCCTCGGTATCGAATTGGATTGTCTGCGTGCGATTTTTGCCCACGCGGATGAGAGCGCGGGCGCGCCTTGGCCCACCCTTGACGCGATTCAATACCATGAGCGAAAATGATTTAATCTCATAGGAATTTGCCCTAAGTGTCGCGCGCCAGCAGCGAGGTATAGACCGCCCGGGTGGCGACCGCGACGCTGCGGGGAGAAAACATGTATTCGGCGAATTGGCGCGCGCGTGCGGCCATCGCGCGGTAAGCGGTGTCGTCGAGCGAGAATGCCGCTGGCGAGCGCACGGGCAAAATCCGGCTGCATCCCCCGGCTCGACACAGCCATCCCGTGCGGACGTCTTCCGGCAATTCCGGCGGCGTCACCACGTGCTCGGGCAGAATGCCGATATTGGAAGTGACGACCGGCCGACCCATCGCTTGTGCTTCCGCAACGACGCGGCCGAGCACCGGCGGCTCGATCGCGGGCACGAGGACGATATCGGCGGCGGCGAAGGCAGCAGGCATATCGCGACAATGCCCGGCGAAGCGAATGAGCGCCTGCAATTCCTTTGGCTTTTGCCTGCTCGGAGATGAAGCGGGCATATTTGCGAAAGCTCCGATGCTCGCCGGCGAAAACGAAGAACGAACCCGTCTATGCCGCTGTCGAACAGCATGCATGCGATGTCCGGCAAGAATGATCTGCCCGTTCCACGGCGCGACCCGGCCGGGCACCAGAAGACGCGATCGTCCGGGGAAATCTGCCAGGACTGGCGCAGCGCGTCGACGCGGGCGGCATTCACGGCCGCAGGATCGAATGTGTCGGTGTCGATGCTGCGCGGAATGACCGTGAGCCGCTCGCGCGGCAGGGCAAAGCGTTTCATGACCGGCGCGGCGGCGAAATTGGATGGCGTGATGACGCGGTCGCCGCGCGCAAGCGCACCGGCCCAATAGGCGCGCAGCCCCGAGGCCGGCGGCACGTCCGCAAGCGTGGTGACCAGCCAAACCGCAATCTGCGATGCCGCCATGTTGGCGCCCAGGCGCCGCCGATGCTTTGCGCGTGCACGATATCGACCCGTTCGGATGCGATCAGGCGCTCCAACGCGTGCGCGCAGCGCTGCGAAGCTTGAACGGGTTGACGGGTGGCGTTCGCGAGCGGAACCCATTCGCCGCCAAAGGCCTGAGCTCGTCGGCGAGCGGGCCATCCTCGGCCGCTATCAGTGCCCGCGCGCCCGACTGCAGCAGCGCATAGGCGACATTCATCGCCGTGCGGGCCACCGGCTCCTCGCGCAGCGCCGGCACGATCTGCAGAATCGTTGCGCCGGCCAATGTGCGCGGGGAGACGATGGCTGTCGCCGTGACTGGTTGCTCACTCGACCCCTTCCCCCACCGGCGCCAGCGGGCCATTCCGCGCACGGCGCACTTGCATTCATGGTGAAACACGGTAGGCCCAGCCGATGCGGCGCGTCTCTCCGGCCGGACCCAAATGAACGATCCTTGCCTGAAATTTCTCGAGGTTGGAACCGGTATAGCGTCCCGCCGCATCGCCGTGCGGCTGCGCGCCGGGGCGGGACCGCCCGCCTTGGTTGGCTCGGCGGCTTCAAGTCCGACATGAAGGGCACCAAGGCCGAGGCGCTCGACCGCTGGGCGCGCGAAGCCGGCCGCGGCATGACCCGCTTCGACTATTCCGGGCCATGGCGAATCGGGCGGCAATTTCGCCGAGGGAACGATCAGCCGATGGCTCGAGGAAAGCCTGGCTGTGCTCGATGCGATTCTGCCGCGGGCCGCAGGTCGTGATCGGCTCTTCGATGGGCGGCGTGGCTGGCGCTCTTGCTCACGCGCGAGACGGCGCGGCGCCGCGAGCCGTCCGCCGACGTGGCGGGCCTGGTGCTGATCGCGCCCGCGGTCGATTTCACCGAGGAGCTGATGTGGAAGCGGTTCCCACCCGAGGTCGAAGACGCGAGATCGAGCAGAACGGCGGCTGGGCACGACCCTCGCCGTATTCGGAGGAGCCCTACCTGATCACCCGCGGACTGATCGAGGACGGGCGCCGGCACCTTCTGCTCGGCGGCATGATCGAGACCGGCTGCCCGGTCCGCATTCTGCAGGGCGTGCAGGATCCGGACGTGCCCTGGCAGCACGCCGTCGAGCTGACCGCGCGCTTTGCGCAAGACGACGTCGTGCTGACCTGGTCAAGGACGGCGATCACCGCCTGTCGCGGCCCGAGGACATCGAGCGCCTGATCGCGGCCGTCGCGGAATTCTGAACATCTCGCGCCAGCTGCCGCGGTCCCATTCCTCCTGCACCAGTTCGGATCGATCCTCGGATCGGCGCGCTGCGTCGTCGCGATGCGAGCAAGCCTTCCGCGGTAGAGCCGCCCGAATGCCCATACCGCAGCACCGCGCACCAGCGGGGAAGCGTCGGCAAGCAGCCGCTCGGCCTCGGGCGCGAGCGTCGCATCCGCTGAATTGCCGATCGCGATCAGCACGTTGCGCACGAAACGATTGCGCCCGGTACGTTTGACCGGCGATTTCGCGAACAGCTTCCTGAAAGTTGCGTCGTCGAGGCGGACCAGATCGACAAGGCGAGGCGCCTCGAGCTCTCGCGCGCACGCAAGCTTGGCGTCGCGGGTCGATCTGCGCGAACTTGTTCCAGGGGCAAACCGCCAGGCAATCGTCGCAGCCATAGATGCGGTTGCCGATCGCGGCGCGCAATTCGCGCGGAATCGGTCCTTTGTGCTCGATCGTGAGATAGGAAATGCATCGGCGCGCATCGAGCCGATACGGGGCTGGAAATGCCTTCGTCGGGCAGATATCGAGGCAGGCGCGGCAGTTGCCGCAGTGGTCGGCTTCCGGCGCCGTCGGGCGGCAGATCGAGCGTGGTGAAGATCGCGCCCAGGAACAGCCATGAGCCGAATTGGCGCGAGACCAGGTTGGTGTGCTTGCCCTGCCAGCCGAGGCCGGCGGCGGCAGCGAGCGGTTTCTCCATCACAGCCGCGGTATCCACGAAAACTCTTGCCTCGCCCCGGCCTTGCGAGTCAGCCAGCGGGCCAGCAGCCTCGAGCCGCGGCTTGATGACGTCGTGGTAGTCGTCGCCCTGCGCATAGACCGAGATCGCGCCGCGGTCGCGCCGTCGCAGGATCGCGAGCGGCGGGTCGCGCGCGGCGTCGCGCGTCGACTGCCTGGTGCGTAATTGAGCCCGAGCATGATGACGGAGCGCACCTGCGGCCATAACATGCGCGGGTCGCCGCGCCGCTCGGCCGTTGTCCGCCATCCAATCCATGTCGCCGTGGGCGCCCTCGGCGAGGAACTGCCGCAGCCGTGGCAATGCCTGCGGGATCGCGTCCGGGCAGCGTGACGCCGACGACATCGAAGCCGATGTCGCGCGCGGCGCTCCGCGAATGCCGCTTTCACGCCGCCGGATCGCTCAGAAGTCGAGATCGGCGTAGGTCTGCGACGGCGGTATGCCGGCCAGCGTCTCGGTCAGCATCGGACGGAACGACGGTCGCGACTTGACCCGCGCGTACCAGGTCTTTGCGGTCTCGTCTTCGTTCCATGGCACGTCGCCCAGATAATCGGTCGCCGACAAATGCGCGGCGGCGGCAAGATCGGCATAGCTCATGCGGTTGGCCGGCAAGCCAATCGCGCGTGCGCACCAGCCAGCCGATATAGGCCAGATGGTAGCGCACGTTGTGCCGTGCGGCGCGCAGCACCTCGGTTTCCGGCGATCCGCCTCCGGCGCTCACCGGCATATGGCGCTTATATAGCCGCTCCATGGTGAGCGGGCCGCTGACCTCGGCAAAGAACTTGTCGTTGAACCAGCTCATGAGCCGGCGCACTTCGACCCGCGCCCGGGATTCGAGCGGCAACAGCCGCAGGTCGCCGAGCTCGGCCCCGCTGGTTTCATCGAGATATTCGGCGATGATGCCGCGCCGGGAACCGCGGGCTGACCTTCCTCCACCAGCACCGGCGTGGTGCAGGCCGGGTTGAGGGCAAGGAACTCCTCGCGGCGCTCCCACACCACGCTCTTCCACCGCGCGACCGAAATCCCGTGCTCGCCGAGCGCCAGCCGCACGAAACGGGAATGGGGACAGAACGGATGATGAAACAGCGTCAGCATGCGGCTTGAGGGCGTGTGCCGGCGATCCGCGAGGAGAGCGACGACCGCACACCGCTGTCATGGTAGGGTCGGCCGACCATATGGATAGAGGGGTCGCGGAGCAAGCTGTGCAATGTTCGCCGCGTGCCCGTTGCTCCGGGGTTAACGATGCGTGAAAAGCGGTCCTGCCGACGGCTTTGGTACTGACGGCGCTGGTATCGGAGCTTCCGCGTTCGACGGCGGCGGCCGCCGTTCTGGTTTCTCTCCGTGGAGCCTGTAATGTTTTCGACCTTTTCAAGGCCTTCGTCCTCGGCGTCGTCGAGGGTTGACCGAGTTCCTGCCGGTGTCCTCGACCGGCCATTTGCTGCTGATGGAGCGTTTCTTCGGTTTCGATGACGATGATTTCGGCAAGACCTTCGTGGTGCTGATCCAGTTCGGTGCCATCCTGGCGCTGCTGATCGTCTATTTTGTCCGCCTCTGGCAGCATCGCAGCCGGCATGTTCAATGATCCTGCGGCACGCCGCTTCGTCATCGGCGTGCTGATTGCGTTCTTGCCGGCGGCCGATCATCGGCGCGCTCGCCCACGACTTCATAAAGTCGGTGTTGTTCAACGTCTGGATCGTCTGCTTCATGCCTCATCGTCGGCGGCGCCATCCTGTTGTGGGTCGATCGCATGAACCTGAAGACGCGTTACCACGACGCAACGCAATTCTCGTTGCCGATGTATTTGGTCATCGGGCTGGCGCAGTGCCTTGTCGATGATCCCCGGAGCCTCGCGCGCCGGAGCGACAATCGTTTCCGCCATGCTGCTCGGGGCGGACAAGCGCTCGGCGGCGGAATTCTCATTCTTTCTGGCGATGCCGACAATGGCGGGCGCGTTCGTCTATCGATCTCTACAAGAGCCATGGGCTGTTGAGCACGCGACAACGCGATCGTTGATCGCGTTCGGCTTCGTGGTCTCGTTGGTGTGCGCCTGGATCGTGGTGACGTACTTTGCTCGGTTACGTCAGCGCCATGGCTTTGCGCTGTTCGCCTGGTGGCGGGTCATCGTGGGCTCGCTCGGGTTGATCGCGCTGGCGCTGGGATTCGGATGACAGACAACAGAGGACAGACAACAGATATGGCTACAGCTCTTCCCTTCGTCCGTCGTCCGTCGTCCGTCGCCTGTCCTCTGTCATCCGGCCCTCCGTCGTCCGCTTCGCGAATTGTCCCGGCTTGCGGAACCGCCACAGATAGGAGGGAACGACGGCGGCGATCGCGACGGGATCGATGCCGAGCGCTTCGAGCGTGCGCCCTTCGCTCTCGGCATGCCGACACGACATTGTCGCGGCGCAGCAGCTCGACCTGATCGGGCGTCAACAGCGGCTTGGGCATGAACTGCAGCAACGAGGCCTGAAACCTGGCGAGTGCGAACGGGATGGGAACGAGCAGGCGGCGGCGCTCGATCGTCGCCAGCATGAAATGCATCAGCTCCTTGAAGCTTTTCACCTCGGGGCCGCCGAGCTCGAAGATTGTCCCTGCTGCGGCCCGGCTCTCGATCGCCGCGAGGATGGCGCCTGCGACATCGCCGGCGAAGACCGGCTGAAACAGCGTATGGCCGCCGCCGATCAGTGGTAGCGCCGGCGACATGCGGGCGATCGCAGCGAACTTGTTGAAGAATTCGTCTTCAGGACCGAACAGGACCGAGGGACGCAGGATGACGGCCGAGGGAGCGGCGGCAAGGACCAGCTTCTCCCCGGTCGCTTTGGAGCGCGCATAGTGCGATGTCGCCTGGTCGTCGGCGCCGATCGCCGACACATGGACCATGCGCGATCCGAAGGCTGCTGCGGCGAGCGCAACGGTCTCGGCTCCGAAAGCGTGCACGGTATCGAATCGTTGTCGGCCGCGCTCGAACAGGATGCCGACCAGGTTGATCACCACGTCGGAGTCGCGGGCTGCGGCCTCGACCGAGCCAGGATAGCGCAGATCGGCCTGCACCGCGTGGATTTGGCCGACGCGTCCGAGCGGCTGCAGGTGCCCGGCAAGACCGGGACGGCGGACTGCGATGCGGATGCGGTAACCGACCTTGGCAAGCGCACGCACCACATGGCGGCCGAGAAAACCGGAGCCGCCGAAAACGGTAACCAATGTCTCCAGAGGAATGGCGGTCATGCAGCGCTCGCGCGAATTGCTTCGACCGCCGATACAGGATCGCCGCGACGCTGTATAGGGTCGTGCTTACCCGATCCGACTGGCCGAAACCACATTTGACAAGCACCAGTGCGCTCAATACCTATCGCCGCAAAGCCCAGGTGGCGGAATTGGTAGACGCACTAGTTTCAGGTACTAGCGGTGAGAGCCGTGGAGGTTCGAGTCCTCTCCTGGGCACCATCCCAAAACTTCGGTTTTGACCCGGCCTGGCTTTTTTGCCGGAGAGTTCTCACCGGCCCCTTCGGTGGGACACGATTCTGTGTTGTTTTGTTCTGCCGTCCCGAGCATGTGGCATCAACTATGATCCGAAGACCTTTAAGGAGCGGCTCCGGTCTCTATTTGCTCGCTGCTCCATCAACTCCTGATGAGGTCCGCGGGGAGATCATCGAGCGTTCCGAGGCTGGCGAGAAGCTGTCGCTGGCCGACTACCTGGACCGCACCCGTCCATGTCGCGGGCCGCCAGCCGTCTGATCTGAACTAGATTGCGATCTCGCAGACCTCGGTCCGCACATTCCGGGCGACCCACGACGGCACCGCTAACTCTCAATCTGGCTCACTGGCTTTGAACGCCGCCAATGAAAAAGATCGCGAAATGGCCGAGGCGCTATTCGAGCACATCGACCTGCTCTCGCCGCTGTTCAAGCCCACGTCGCCGGTCGAAGGTGAGCCCGGATTCGATCAGCCTTGCCTCACTCGGTGCGGCCGTGTGGAAGAGCGGCCAGACGGTTTGTTCCTACATTTCTGCGTGGAGTCCGGCCGGTGGGGCGCTTACGGGTACGGCGTTAGCCGACGAGCCGGGCGGCTCGGATATTGGTACTGTGCTGCGCAATGAGGCGGGCATTATACCACCTGCCGGGATTGCGTCGCCCGCCCGGGAGGCATAAAATATTGATATATCTGATATTTATTCCAGATTCGACTCTCTCTGATCTTCATGTCAGAATATCAGAATGAATATTAGCGAATCCGGCCCTCGCCCCCACGCTGATACCTCGAAGGCAGTTCTAGCTGCCGTCCGCCTGTGGACGGAAATCGAGCGCGCCAAAAATGAACGCGATGCCGCTGCCGGGCTGGTGAACCGTCTCGCCGATACGCTTGAACTGCTGTTAGGCAGCCTTCCTGCTGGCGAACAGGATGAATACCGGCGACGCCTTGACGAAGTTCGCGGTGGCGGTAGCTCGGCCGATAGCCGCGGTGGCGAAGTATACGGGAACGTAATCGAGCTTTTCAGACGCGCCGGCCGCAAAGAATGGAGCATCCCGGAAATCCAAGATGCTCTCGGTGAAAAAGGACAAGCACTCGATCCTAAGACGGTCAAGGCGATCTACAACACGATCAACTATTTCGCAAAAACAGGGCGTTTGCAGCGGATTTCCCGAGGTCGCTATCTCGTTCGAGATCTCGGCGCCGCATTGGATGTCGCAGAGGAAATCAGCGATGACGGGACAACACGAACGACTGAACACGACAACTAAAAAGTTTTCGCCCCGCTCTAACCAGCGGGGCGAAAGGCGCGTCCGTAGCTCAGTGGAGAGAGCACGGGATTTGTAATCCCGAGGTCGCAGGTCCGAATCCTGCCGGACGCGCCAGTTAGTTTGTGACCGGGTGGCAGAATGGTGATGCGTCAGGCCCGGAAAGTCTGAGGACGCTGGTTCAATTCCAGCCCCGGTCTTGGGGGCGGCTCCGTTTACGGCGACGGAGCCGCCCCGACATCTTTCAGCATACGCGGTAGTCATTCAGTCCGCAATAAAAAAGTGCAGTTGAATCAAATAGTTAATGTTTCGACTCAAGAGTTTGTTTGAATTAGCATTTTGACTAAGGCTGCCGCGCTTTCGCTGATCGTGTTTATCCAACGCCTGCTCAGCCTCCCGAGCTTTAGCCTTGAGACTTCCTTCGCGAGCACCTTCATAGCCCGAAGAAGCAACGACAGCTCGCGCCGCTCTGCAATTGACTGTGCTGAATAGTACCCGCTCTTCAGGGCGTTCTGGTTACCCTTTGGAGCCCCCGGTGATCGACCGCCATGCATCCGGCACCGGCCGTTTGGCATTGCTGGTGACTTGCATGGTGTCCCTCTGCGGGTTCGCGCCCCGCACCCGGGGGCTGAGGTGCATGGGCAATTTGCTTTGCATGGGCTTTAGGTCCCGTTGACATATAGGGGATTCCCTCGGACTCGCGAATGTGATTCAAGATCGAAACTGAGGAGGTCGATCTTGATTCGGCGAACACTTACGAATGCGCAATGGCGGCGCATCGAGCCGCTTGTTCCGGGTAAGGAAGGTGACAGAGGGCGCCACGGCGAGGACATCGATTGTTCGTGGATGCTGTGCTTTGGTTGGCTCGTGCCGGAGCGCCTTGGCGCGATCTGCCGAGTGAGTTTGGCAACTGGAATAGCGTGTTCCAGCGCTTCCGGCGGTGGGCAAAGAAGGACGTTTGGAAGAGTATTTTCAATGCGTTGGTAGAAGATCCAGATTTCGAGTACCTGATCATCGACTCCACCATTGTGCGGGCCCACCAGCATGCGGCCGGTGCCAAAAAGGGGGAGCGAAGATGAGGCGATCGGGCGTTCGCGCGGCGGCCTGAGCACGAAGATCAACATTAGCGTGGATGCTCTCGGCAATCCCGTTCGCTTCATCCTTACCGCCGGCCAGGTGAACGATATCCTCCAGGCCGAGGACCTGATCAGCGGTATTTCGTTCGAGAAGTTGCTCGCTGATATGGGCTATGACTCCGATCGCTTTCGCACCCAAATCGCAGAAGGCGGGCGCTGAAGCCGTGATCCCATCGAGCCGCTCTCGATCACAAGCTATCCCGTATGACAAGCACATCTACAGGAGACGCAATCTGGTCGAGCGATTCATCAACAAAATCAAGCATTTTCGCCGCATCGCAACCCGTTACGAGAAAACTGCGCTCTCATTCGCATCCATGCTATTCCTGGTCGGCGCCATGATCTGGCTCCGATGAAATGTCAACAGGACCTAGCCTCTGATTTGGGACGATCCCCTTTCCCCCCGGTCTCAATTCTTGTTCATGTGTTTTTCGATGGCAGGGGAAGCTTGGAAAAATCGTTGTCTTTCCAATCCTCCCAAAACTTGCGGAAACCGGCCTTGATCTCCTCCCCATCGGGCATTCGCTTTTCATCCCCGTGGAACCTGCACAAAAACTCTGTGTAGACGAACCCAGGCCGTAGGTCGTCGTAGCGGCAATCGCCGAGGTGATCGCATCGACACCTGGAACAGGCACTGCCGCTGCGGCGGCCGCGGTGGCTGCAGCGGCGGTAACCGCCTGGAGTGCGCGACCGCGCTTCCGTTCTAGATCGATCCGCTGAGCAGCATCGAAAGCGTTTTTTGTTGCCTCAGGCAACAAATCATAAGTCGCTGGGATGAGTTCTAGCAACCCAAATGGTGGGTGGTGGTCACCCCACTTTTCGGCGAGGACTCGGATTACGTTCTTCGCGCGGGGAAGCAGTTCCTTGACAGTAGCTTCGAACGAGTCAGGGCCGATTGCCTTGGTGAGAACGACGATGGCCGGTATGCGGTGGCGTTCGCACACGTCGATGAGTTGCTCTTCACCCTCCTCCACGCGGCCGCCCGGTTCAGCGATGCATAGCCAGAGAATGTGGACCCGGTCTTCAATCTTTCCAGAGGAGATGCCACGTTCGATCTCGGCTTCTAAGTCGGCTAGAATTTTATTGAAACCCGCCAGTTCAAGACCCTTCGTGCCACAGAGCCGCACAGGGAGGCCCTCGGGCTCGTACCATCTGATCTCATCGGTAACAGGACCGGCCCGTGCCGGTGGTTGCAACTGTTTTCCCAAAAACGGCATTCACGAGCGTGCTCTTCCCCACACCTGCCTTGCCAGCGATCAGGATGTTCACCTTCCCCAACTTCCTCTGCTCTTCCTTTATTTTATCGTTCATGTTCTTGAGCATCTCCTTGAGAATTGGGTCGTCAAGGAACTTCTGAATGAGCTCGAAGAGTTCGCCCAAGTTCTTGTTGTCCGCGGAGGTTGCCATCGTCTTAATTCCCCTCGCGTAAGAACAAGGGCTCGGAGACCATTGGCACTCCCGATTAGCGGCCCACGACCTATCGGCAGCGTTAACCGAACGGCGCGTAGCTATTCGGCTCCGCGATGGACGAGGATTGGTCCCCGTCCCCACGCAAATCAACATCATCTCGACTGCTGCGATGCACACGCCAATCGGCCACGTCAATCTCGGGTCTGTGCCAACGCGGCCGATGTCGGACCGGCGCAAGCCCGTAATAAAGTAAAGGCGCGAGCGCAAGTCGTGCTTTGGTGCCAATCGGGTGTCAAACTGCCAGACTTCCTCGTCGGAGGGACGCAGTCCACTCGTTGCGTGCGTCATGGTTTTCGCCGGGTAGAGCGTCAAGGATTCGTGCAGCCTGCGCATGTCGAAAACCAAACGCGAGCCGGGCCGTTATTTCCTGCGTCGAGGCCGTTCGAGCGGAATTCGATGTGGGCGTTGAGGCCATGATCGGGGAATTGAAGCGCGTCCTTCGGACCACGAAACTTGATCGATCCGACGTTCGGCAGGCTGCCGTGCAGAGGCTGGAGAATTTTGCCAATGCATGTAAGGCCTCGCCCGCACGCCGGAATCGGCGCGTATGGGAATGGGACGGTACCTCGATGAGCAATCAGTCGCGCTCGATCAGCATCTACAGTTTTCGGTGCGTCAATTCGATGTTGGGTTTTTCAATCCTCGCGAACCGGAGGTCCCGACATGTGACCAACAATTCCATCACCATCGGCAACATGACGGGTAGCGCGGTCCAACAGGGCAGTCCCGGCGCAAACCAGGCGGTTGAATTCAAGTTGGAGATTCACGCGGTCAAAGTGCATTGGCGGCGTTCGAGACTGCCGTCACAAGCGCAGAGCTACCGTCGCCGAAAGTCGCCGAATTGATGGCAGACGTGCAGACGATCAAGTCGCAGCTTGCGAAGCCCACGCCATCAGGGTTGATAGTCCAAGAGGCTGGCAAATCGTTGCGGAACGTTTTGGAGGGGATTGCGGGCGGAATGCTCACCCCTGCCGTGACGGCGGCAGCCTCCTCCGATCTCATTGGATGATTAGGCATGGACAAGAAGGCGTTAGAGTTGGCTGTCGAATTCGACCGCGCCTTTCAAAGCATGACTGACCTCGGAAATTCGGAATATTTCGCCGAAATCGAAATGCATTGGTCGGCGTTCTTGGTGTCCGCCGCGCGCGTCTATACAAGGCTAGAACAGGGAGCGAAAACGCCCGCGCGGACTGTCGAATTGTCAGCCGGCGTGCTATGGTGTTCGTATGGCAAGCAAGGCCGCGACCAAACACAAGCGCCGCCGCACCACCACGGTGCCGGTCACGACCATGGAGGAAATCCCTGTGCTGTCCGAGAAGGAGCGGGCGCAGTTGACGACCTCCTTCAGGGAGGCCGAGGCCCGCGTCAGGGCCGGCAAGGCCATCAACTATGATCCGAAGACCTTCAAGGAGCGGCTTGTCGGCATCTACCGAGGCGCGAAACGATAGCATTCTATGACATACCGCGTGCGCATCGATCCGGTCGCACTGCGTCAAATCGATCAATTCGCCACTTATCTCCGGGACTACAGCGAAGGCTTCGCGATCGAGCAGATCGAGCGCCTAGATCGCATCCTGCGCCTCAATCTCGGAGAATCACCGCTCACTTGGAGCTACTTCCCTCTCACCGGCGTACCCTATCGCGGTTATCTCTTCCGCGTCGGCCGGCGCACCCAATATTGGATCGTCTACACCGTCGACGAGGACGCCCGCACGGTCGATATCCTTTCGTTCTGGAATACGGCGCGCGACCCGGAAACGATCGACCTGTGAAGCGCTGGCAGGAGAGAGAGGCCGCGATTGAATCGCGGCCGGCGCCGGTCGCGAACCTTGTAAGTTTCGCTGCTTTGTCAGTATACCAGGAGTCCGTCAGGTGCCTCGGGTACTCAAATTCACGTCGCCGCTGCTCCCGGAGCCGCAATGACCATCCGCCTGCATCGCGGCGATCTGCCCGATCTGACGCATTACCAGGTCGCCGCAGTGGCGATCGACACCGAGACCATGGGGCTCGATCCGCATCGTGACCGGCTGTGCGTGGTGCAGCTGTCGCCCGGCGGCGGGTCTGCCGACGTGGTGCAGATTCCGGGACGGCGCCGCGCAGCGCGCCCAATCTGACCAAACATTCTCGCCGATCCCGCAATTCTGAAGATCTTTCATTTCGCCCGCTTCGATCTCGCCGCGCTCTGCAAGGCGTTTCGGCGTCATGCCGGCGCCGGTCTACTGCACCAAGATCGCCTCGCGGCTCGCCCGCACCTATACCGACAAGCACGGCCTCAAGGATCTCGTCCGCGAGGTGCTCGGCATCGACCTTTCGAAGCAGCAGCAGCTGTCCGATTGGGGCGCCGAAGCGCTCACGGACGCGCAGGTCGCCTATGCGGCATCCGACGTGCTGCATCTGCATGCGCTGCGAGGAGAAGCTCGACGCCATGCTGGCGCGCGAGGGGCGGGGGATCTTGGCGGCGGCCTGCTTCCGGTTCCTGCCCGACCGCGCCCGGCTCGATCTCGCCGGCTGGGCCGCCGAGGATATTTTCGCCCATTCCTGACCCTCTGCGTCAGTCGGGCTGTTCCTGCGAGTCCGAGCAAGCCGCCGGCGTGCCGCGGCTGGGCCACATTTGGGGGCGACTATCGGGCGCTGACGGGCTAAGATGGCACGGGGACCGCCTGATTCTCTCGCGGGCGGGGGGAGCTGGGGATGCGATCATTGACCGCTATTTCCGACATCGATCCAGCAAGCGGCGCGCGTTTCACGCGTGCGGGCGCTGCGGACGGCGATCGCGCGTTCCGCGCGGCCGTGCGCCACAGCCGGCACGTGCGCATCCTGCGCATCGCGGTTCCCGCGGCCGTCGTCCTCGTCGTGGTCGGCGCGATCGGATTTCCGGTCCTGGTCAACCCATTGCGCGCGCTTTCGAAAATTCCGGTGGACATCGGCTCGTGGTCGTGTCCGGCACCAAGATCATGATGCAGCAGCCGCGCATTGCCGGGTTCACCCGCGATAACCGTCGCTACGAACTGACCGCCCGGGCGGCCGGCCAGGACATCACCAAGCCCGACATGGTCGAGCTGCAGGGGATCCACGCCACCATGGAGATGCAGGACAACGCCGTATTCGAAATGACGGCGCAGAACGGCCTTTACAACAGCAAGACGGAAATGCTCACGCTGAGCAACAACATCGTGGTCACATCCACGAACGGATATGAGGCCCTGCTGAGCGAGGCGGTGCTCGACATCCGCGCCGGCAAGATCGTTTCCGAAAAGCCGGTCGAGGTGAAGACGTCGACGTGGAACATCAACGCGAACCGACTGGAGGTCGCCGACGAGCGGTGACTTCATGCGTTTCGATCGCGGGGTGACCGTGCTGCTGTTGCCGGAAAGCGGCGTGCGCCGGTAGCAAGGCGGCGCGCCGATGAGCGCGCTCCGCATCGGCTGCATGGCCTCGCCGCCGCCGCAACCATCGCGCTCGCCATCGGCATTCTGCGCAGCCCACGCGGCCGCGCAGAAGAATCCGGGGCCGCCCGAACGCGCTGCAAGGCTTCTCGCAGAACCGCGATCAGCCGGTGAAGATCCAGGCCGCCTCCTTCGAGGTTCGCGAGAAGGACAAGATCGCGACCTTCAGCGGTGACGTGCAGGTGTTTCAGGGCGACACCGAGATGCGCTGCAAACTCGTTGATCGTGTTCTATGACGAGGAGGCCGGCAGCCGCGGCATGAAGGCCGCCGAGCCCGGCCCGGGCGGCCAGCGGAGATTCGTCGGATCGAGGCAAAGGGCGGCGTCCTTGTCGTTCAGAAGGATCAGAACGCAACCGGGGATACCGCCATCTTCAACATGCGCGAGAATACCGTGACTCTGACGGGCAACGTGGTGGTGACCCGCGGCCAGGACGTTCTGCGCGGCCAGCGGCTGGTCGTCGATCTGACGAGCGGCGTGTCGAAAATGGATCAGGGCCGCGTCGAGGGGCTGTTTCAATCGGGCCCGCGCAACGCCGAGAAGAAATGAGGCCGTGAGGCGAAGCGCGTGCGGCACTGCCGCGGCGGCACCTGCGCGGGCGTGTTGCGAATCCGAAGGCTTCGGTGAGAACAACGGGGTTCGGGAGCGCCGGTGCGGATGGTTGCGGGCGGCGGCCCAGCGAGTGGACTGAACCGGGGCCTGCGAGGCAGGCGTGCTCAACATCCTTGCGCTGTTTCGACACCGCCGTCCGCCTCGACGCAGTCAAGTCCGGCAAGAGAGCGGCAACGGGGGCTGGCAGGACATCGAGCCGACCACGACGGTGCGCGGGTCGGCGGCCAAGCCATCTCCAAGCGGACCGCGCAAGCGGCGAGAGCAACCCGCGGGCGGGCGGGACGCCCACCAGGGCTATCTGGCGGCGCATGGCCTGCAAAAGAGCTATGGCGGCCGCATGGTGGTGAACGGCGTAAGCCTCTATGTCCGGCGCGGCGAGGCGGTAGGTCTGCTCGGACCCAATGGCGCCGGCAAGACGACCGCCTTCTACACCATCACCGGCCTGATCAAGGCCGACCGCGGTCAAATCGAGCTCGACGGCCACGACGTGACCCATCTTCCGATGTACCAGCGCGCGCGGCTGGGCATCGGCTATCTGCCACAGGAAGCATCGATTTTTCGCGGCCTCAACGTGGAGGACAATATCCGCGCCGTGCTCGAGGTGGTGGAGCCGAACCGTCGCCGGCGCGAAGCCGATCTCAAGGCATTGCTCGACGAGTTCGAGATCACGCGCCATCGCAAGACGCCCGTCGATCGCCCTGTCGGGCGGGGAGCGCCGCCGCGTGGAGATCGCCCGCGCGCTCGCCAGCCGGCCGAATTACATGCTGCTCGACGAGCCGTTCGCGGGCATCGATCCCAAGGCGGTGGTCGAGATTTAAAGGCTGGTTCGGCGTCTGACCACCCGCGGCATCGGCGTCCTCATTACCGACCACAATGTGCGCGAGACCCTCGCTCTGACCGACCGGTCCTACATCATCTATTCCGGCGAGGTCTTGATGGAGGGCCGCAAGGACGACATCGTCAACGATCCCGAAGTGCGCCGGCTTTATCTCGGCGAGGACTTCCGGGTCTAGAGCGGGCATGACTCTTCCGAAAACCGGTATCCACTCTTCGGGATCATGCTGTAATACGCAGCCCTCCGAACGACCGACATTTCCCGCGTCACCGCCGAGACCGCTCGCAACCGCCGGAAGCGCGCAACACCGCTGCGTCCTTTCCCCGATATTAACGACGGCGGCATGCAAGCCGTATACACCGGGGCCAGAACCCGGTAAGCAAGAATCGGACCAGTTGAGATCAAGTACGGCTTGGCCAGGCGGGGTGCCATTGGCGGGAAGCCGTGCTCACGCGAGAGAGTGCGAGCGCGTTCCCATATGGCGCTGACCCAACGGCTAGAAATCCGCCAGAGCCACGCGCTCGTCATGACGCCGCAGCTGATGCAGGCCATCAAGCTGCTGGAGCTCTCCAATCTCGATCTTGCCGCGTACGTCGAGGGAGAGCTCGAACGCAACCCACTGCTGGAGCCTGCCGGCGAGGGCGAGTTCGGAAGCGGACGGCCCCGCGGCCGCCGCCCTGCCCGTTGCGGAGAGCCCGCAGTCCGCTTGGGGGGAGGCCAGCTTCGAGCGAGCGGATGCAACTCCGGAAAGGCCTGCCTCCGACCTCGACGATGTTCCGCCCGCCGATGCCAATGCCGCCGCCTCGCGCTCCAACGGCGAGGACGCACCGCGCTATTCCGAATGGGCGGGCGCAGGTCCCGGCCGCCGGGATGGGGACGACTACAATCTGGAAGCCTTTGTCTCGGCCGAGATGACGCTCGCCGACCATCTTGCCGAGCAGCTGTCTCTCGCCGTCACCGATCCGGCACGGCGCATGATCGGGCAATACCTCATCGATCTCGTCGATGAAGCCGGCTATCTCAGCGGCGATCTCACCGCGGTGGCCGAGAAGCTCGGTGCCCCGCCCGCCGAGATCGAGGCCGTGGTGTCGCTCCTGCAGGGCTTCGATCCACCCGGGGTGTGCGCCCGCAACCTCGCGGAATGCCTCGCGATTCAGCTCAAGGAACGCGATCGCTTCGATCCCGCGATGCAGGCGATGGTCGAGCATCTCGACCTGCTCGCAAAGCGTGAGCTTTCAGCGCTGCGGAAAATCTGCGGCGTCAGCGAGGAGGACCTTGCCGACATGGTGGGTGAAGTCCGCCAGCTCAATCCCAAGCCCGGTCTTGCATTCGGATCCGTGATCGTCCAGCCGATCGTTCCTGATGTATTCGTGCGCCCCGGGCCCGACGGCGGATTCGTCATCGAGCTCAATTCCGACACGCTGCCCAAGGTGCTGGTGAACCAAACCTATCATGCCGAGATCGTCAGGACCGCGAGAAACGACAAGGACAAGACCTATCTCGCAGACTGCCTGCAGACCGCGACCTGGCTCGTGCGCGCACTCGATCAGCGCGCCAAGACCATCCTGAAAGTGGCGACCGAGATTGTGCGCCAACAGGATGGATTTTTCGCGCACGGCGTCCAGCACCTGCGCCCGCTCAACCTGCGAACCATAGCCGACGCCATCGGCATGCACGAATCGACGGTCTCCCGCGTCACGGCCAACAAATACATGGCCACGAACCGGGGCATTTTCGAGCTGAAATATTTCTTCACCTCCGCCATCGCGGCGGCGGACGGTGGCGAAGCGCACTCGGCGGAAGCGGTACGCTATCGCATCCGTCAACTGATCAATGACGAGGCTCCCGAGCGTGTGCTGTCCGACGACACGATCGTGGAAAGGCTGCACGCCGCCGGCATCGACATTGCGCGGCGAACGGTCGCGAAATATCGTGAGGCAATGCGAATTCCTTCATCGGTGCAGCGAAGGCGGGAAAAGCAGTCCAGCTCGAGCGCTCATTTCTGACGCGAGAGGAGACCGCTTCCTGACGCGAGAGGAGACCGCACAAAACTCGAAGATCAGCAGTGCACCGCGCTGCCGGTCTTACAACCGCGCGCCAAACCGCTAAAGCGCGTGCCGGTGAAATTGAACCAAAGCGATGCCACGGCTGCGGCCTGCTCCCTCTCCCGTAGGGCCCCGTAGGGAGAGGTGGGGTGAGGGGTTTCGGTCTCCCTACATGATCTATCAGTACTCCGGGAACCCCTCACCCCCACCCTCTCCCCAAACGGGGAGAGGGAGTCCGGCCGAGCATGTGCGCCGTTATGGATCAATCTCATCGACACTCGCCTTAGCAGGCGCGCTGCACTGCATCCGGGACACGAGTTCGGGCATTTGCCAAACCGGGTACTATTCCATCAAATCGAACGCGCGTTAGCCTTTCCCCTGGTGCGGCCAGGCTCGCGCCGGCTGCGTCGATCAAGCGGAGATCATGATGCCGTTTCGCGTGTCGGGCAAGAACATCGACCTCGGCGAAGCGTTGCGTGCGCGCATCCATTCGCGGATATCGGAAGCCACAGCCAAATATTTCGACGGCGGGTTTTCCGGTCACGCCACCGTCGGCAAGGACGGCTTCGGCTTTCGCACGGAATGCGTCATCCATCTCGATTCCGGCATTGTGCTCGAGGCTGACGCGTTCGCGCCCGATGCCTATGCCAGCGCCGATCAAGCGGCGCTGCGCATCGAAAAGCGGCTGCGCCGCTACAAGCGCCGCCTCAAGGATCGTCCCGGACCGCGCTGACGCCATGTGCCCGGGAGGCAATCGCCGGATATGCAAATCGCTGCGCCCCTGCTTGCGACCTCCGTCAAGCTGGACATCTCCCCCGACCGGTTTACCGTCGTGCCGGCGATCAAAGGGACGCCCATTGACTGGTTTCCAGCGGGTACCTATCGTCCGCCGCCTTTGCGACGCCAGAGGTCGCTTCAGATTGCATCGCGACTTCGTTCTAAGCTTGAGTTTCGACGCATGATCGTATCGGAAGAGTTTGCAACTTCTCGGGGATCATGCTCTGAACTTCTGTTTTGATGCATGGTTCTTACCCGAAGAGTCTGCAACTTTTCCGGATCATGCATGAGGCCCCGCTGAGCTTCCGGATGTCTGGAAAAGGTCCATGCCGCTCACCGATGTCGTCGCGCCCAACGCCATCATTCCGGCGTTGAAGGTCCACAACAAGAAGCAGCTTCTGCAGGAGCTCGCGGCCAAGGCGGCTCAGCTCTGCGGCCAGAACGAACGCACCATCATGGAGACTTTGCAGCAGCGCGAGAAACTTGGCTCGACCGGCGTTGGCAGCGGCATCGCTATTCCTCACGGCAAGCTGCCCAAGCTCAACAAGTTGTTTGGTCTTTTTGCCCGCCTCGAGCGGCCTGTCGATTTCGAGGCGCTCGACGGCCAGCCGGTCGATCTCGTGTTTCTGCTGTTGGCGCCGGAAGCCGCGGGGGCCGATCACCTCAAGGCGCTTGCACGGGTGGCGCGGCTGCTGCGCGATGCCGATGTCGCCCGCAAATTGCGCGATTTACGTGATGCGGAGGCGCTCTATGCCGTGCTGGCAATGCCGTCGGCAAGCGCAGCGTGATCCCTAGTGCACGCTGACGGTCTCGAGCTCCTGGCTCCAGGCGTTCGCGACGGCAGCCTCGCGGCTGTCAGTCAGCAGGATGGGCGTGCCGTCGGCCGCATGCAGCGCGTAGAGCAACGTCCCCGGCGCAAGCTCGGGAGCTTGCGGGAATTGCCGCTGCACGTCCTCGGATCGGATGGTCTTGACGTAGGCGATCTTGCCGCCTCCGAGCAGCGCCAGCGCCTCGGGCGAGATGGGATATGGTCTGGAGGTGATATTATTGCTTGTCATGGCACTCGACTCCTTTCCGATAACGCGTCGAGCCCGGTTGGGTTCACTCACTGTCACTGATGTTGATCGTCTTCACGATCCGTTCCGGTTCGGGACGGGCGAGATCGATCGACAACAGTCCGTTCTTTAAGTCCGCACTGAGAACCTCCATGCCGTCGGCCAATACAAAGCAGCGCTGAAACTGGCGCGCGGCAATGCCGCGGTGGAGATAGTGGCGCGGCTTGTCCTCGTGCTGGCGACCACGGATGACCAGCTGGTTTTCCTCGACCGTCACGTCGAGTTGATCGCGAGTAAAGCCCGCAACCGCCAACGTGATCCGCAAGCGCTCCGGCTCGCCGTCCTCGCGGGCAATCCGCTCGATGTTGTACGGCGGATATCCGTCGGCAGCCTTCGAGACGCGATCGAGTGCACGCTCGATTTCGTCAAATCCAAGCAGGAACGGGCTGGACAAAGACGGAACTCGCGACATGTCTCAAAGCCCTCGCAAGCGACTTTGATGGGGTCCTTGCGGCACCCTCCACGACCGTCCGAAATCCGCATTGCGCCGGACGGCCGTCCTCCAATATGGGGGGGCGAGGTTAAGGCTTCAAGAACGCCGGAGAACGAGGGCGCGGTCCGGCCGCGCAGTGCAGTGCGGAAAGGTGTCTGCGTGCGATTTTGCCCACGCGGATAGAGCGCGGGCGCGCCTTACCCCATCTACGTCGCGGTTCAATGTCATCGGAATTCGCTTTAGTCGGCGTAGGCGGCCCGCAGCCTCAGGCAATTCCCAGCCTGAACAGCTTCATCGCATTGGTGCGTCCGATGGCGACACGATCCGCTTCGCTGATCTCGGCGTGGTCGAACCAGTCGGCGGCGTCGCTGAAATCCTCGAACGGGTAATCCACCGAGAACATGACGCGGTCGGCTCCGATCTCGGCAATGGTGTCGATCAGCGCGGGCGTGCTGAAATGGCCGGATGTCGTGAGATGGAAATTGGAGCGGAAATAATCGGCCACGCGGTTTTGCGCCGCATATTTGTGCGGCGCCTTCATCCAACCGTTCCTGTTGTCGATGCGCCACAGATAGAACGGCAGTCCTTCGCCCAGATGTCCGAGGACGATCTTCAACCGCGGAAGCTCATCGAACAGGCCGCTGCCTATCAGCCGCAGCGCGTGCAGTGACGTCTCGGCCGCGAAGCTCCAGCTCGGACCGAAGAGCCAGGGATGCCCGTCGTAAAGCGGCGACACGCCGGGCATGGGCGGACGCGGATGGAGATAGAAGGGGACGTCGAGCCGAGCAAGCGCGCGCCAGAACGGGCGATATTGCGGCAAATCGTAGTGAATGGGCGTGCGGGGGTCGGGCGCCTGCGAGTAGCCGTTCACCAGCACGCCTTTGAACCCAAGATCTCTGACGCAGCGTTGCAGCTCGGACGTTGCGAGATCCGGGTCCTGCATCGGGAGTGCCGCGAGCGCCGCGAACCGATCCGGACGCTTCGCGACTTCCAGCGCCAGCACGTCGTTTGCGCGCCGCGCCACCTCGGCGGCCTGCGCGTCATTCGCGATGGCCTGAATGGCCGGAGCGTTGAGGGACACGATCATGATCTCGACGCCGCTTGCATCCATCAGCCGCAGCCGCTGATCGTGAAAGTCCAACAGACGGTGGCGAAGCTCGGGCCAGACATGGGCGCCGAACGGTTGTGAATCTCCGAGCGTGGCTTCGATCGCAAAATGATCCTCGAGCGTGACCTTGCCCTGCATGCTTCATCCTCCAGACCAGCTGTATTAGCATCCCCGGGATGACCGCCAAACCCGGTTCACCTGCGCCGCTTCTCGCCATCCGCGCCATCCATTGCGTCGGCGTTGAGGTGCCGATGACCTACGCTCTCGGCACCAGCCGCGGCGCCATCACCAAGGCGCCGCTCCTGCTCATCGACCTCGAGACCGACGAAGGCGTCACCGGCAGCTCCTATCTCTGGTGCTACTTTGCGGCGGCAATTCCGGCAATCGCCAAGCTCATCGAGGAGGTCGAGCGCGTCACCAAGGGGGCGCCGCTGGCGCCACTCTACCTCTGGGACCGGCTCGCCGCGCGCTTCGCCCTCATGGGAGTGCAAGGCATCGTGCGCATGGCGATGGCGGGATTCGATGTCGCGGCCTGGGACGCGCTCGCGATTGCCGCGGGATTGCCGCTGGCGCGTCTGATCGGCGGCGGAGCCAAGCGCATTCCCGCCTACAATTCATGCGGGCTCGGTCTGATGAAGTCGCCGGATGACGTGGCGGACGAGGCCGAGCAGCTCGTCGCCCGCGGCTTCCGCGCGGTCAAGCTGCGCCTCGGTTATCCGACCTTGCACGAGGATCTCGCCGCCTTGCGCGCGGTGAAGAAGCGCATCGGGACGGGGGTCGCCGTGATGGTCGACTACAACCAGGCGCTCGATCTTGCCGAGGCGCGCGAGCGCGGGCGCGCCCTCGATCAGGAAGACATCTATTGGCTCGAGGAGCCTATCCGCCACGACGACTATGGCGGATGTGCCACGCTGGTGCACGAGCTCAAGACGCCGATCCAGATCGGGGAGAATTTTTCCGAGAGCTCCGCCATGGCGGCGGCGCTGGCGGCGGGCGCTGCCGGCTACGTCATGCCCGATCTCGAGCGCATCGGCGGCGTGACGGGCTGGCAGCGCGCAGCCGCGCTCGCCGCCGTCAACCGCATCAAGATGTCATCGCATCTGTACCCCGAAGTGAGCGCGCATCTTCTCGCCGCCACCCCGACCTGTCATTTCCTCGAATATGTCGATTGGGCGGATCAGATCGTGGAGCAGCCGCTGGAGATCGTCGACGGCTTTGCGGTGGTGCCCGACCGGCCGGGCAATGGACTGACCTGGAACCGCAAGGCGGTGGAGCGATATCGGATTTACCCGTAGGGGCGAGGGATGCCTCGCCCCTACGGTCGGTGCCGTCAAATCCGCGCCGTCAAATCTTGGCCCATCCCGGCGGCGGCTTCTTGCCGGGATGCACGGCGCCGCACTTTTTGCATATGCGGGCCGCGTCATTCTTGTAGAAGGATTCGTAGAGCGGCGGCAGATCCTTCACCAGATGCTGCACCTTCACCTCGATACGGTGGACGAGCGCACCGCATTCGAAGCAGTACCACTCGAAGGCATCGAGCTCGGCGGGCCGCGCGGCCTCGACCACCAGGCCGATCGAGTCCTGCGGCCGTTGCGGCGAATGGCGCACATGCGGCGGCAGCAGGAACACTTCGCCCTCTCGGATCGGCACGTCATAGAATTCCCCGTTGTCGACGACCTTGAGGACCATGTTGCCTTTGAGCTGATAAAAGAACTCTTCAACGGGATCATCGTGGTAATCGGTGCGCTCATTCGGACCGCCGACGACTTGCACCGTCATCTCGCCGTCCTCGAACACCTTCTTGTTGCCGACCGGCGGCTTGAGCAGATGCCGGTTCTCTTTGATCCAGTTCTGGAAGTCGAACGCCTGGAGCCTTCGCGCCGCTGGTTTTGCTGTGGTCATCACGAGCTCCTTTGGTCACGCCGCCGACGAGCGGACGTTCGCTTCGAGGTCGCCGCTGCCAGTCTTGAGGCCACAGGACGCGAAGGCGCGGCGGACAAGCTCCTTCTCCGCTTGCGTGAGCTCGAGCATCGGCCGGCGCACGGCGCCGCCGCACTGGCCCAGCAGGTCCTGCCAATATTTCGAATGCGCATGGAATTTTTCCGCCGGCCGCGTGCGCTTGATGGCGTCGCGCACGGGATCGAGGCTGTCGCGCACGGCCCGTGCGCGCGCCAGGTCGCCGCGCACCGCAAGGTCGGTGTATTCGCGCATGCGGCGGTCCGCACTGCTCTGCAGCAGAAAGGGCGGAGACGAGCACAGATAGAGCCGCCATCCCAGCTCGACGATATTGTCGAGCCACTCCTCCTCGGATGCGCTGCTGACCAGGATCTTGTCGGCGGCAAGCTGCGTCAGTCGCGCGTACATCTCTCGCGGCACGCTGTATTTGATCGCCACGACATTGGGGATTTCCGCGATGCGGGCGCACAGCTCCGGGCTCATCAGATAGCCGCTGTCGGGATGGCTCCACAGGGCCATGCCGATATCCACATGCTCGCTGATGGTGCGGTAGTATTCGCACAGCGTCTCGTCCCGCTCGCTCAAGAAGTGCAGCACCGGCGCATGCACCACGATGTAGTCGGCGCCGATCGCCTGGGCATGGCAGGCGAGATCGATGACCACGTCGAGGTTCTGGTCGGAGCACGACAGGACGGTGCGATGGCCGCCCAACTCGTCGACGGCAATTGCGAACAGGCGCTTGCGTTCGGCAAGCGACATCGAGAAGAACTCGCCCTGCTTGCCACACACGAAAACGCCGTCGATGCCGAGGTCATCGACCCAATGCCGCAGGTTCCGGCGCCAGCCGGCTTCGTCGATCGCGCCATCGCGCGCGAATGGAGTGAGCGCTGCCGCCCAGATGCCCTTGAAATTCTCGCGGGCATAGTTCTTGGCATCCTTCTTGCTGTATTTCATGGCGTGCCGGGCCTCCCTCGGGGATGCTATTTGATCAGGGCCGAGATTTTATCCACGATCGGTTTCGGCGTCGCGTAGATTTTCGCGATCAGAGCCGCGAGCGCCTTGCCGTCCTGCGGCTCGAGCTCGAGCTTGGATTGCCTGGTCTCGGCGAGGAAGGCCGCGTCTGTCATGGTCGCATCGAAGGCACCGCGCAGCATGTCCACGCGCTCGGCCGGCATTCCCGGCGGCGCCACGAACGGCCGTCCAATGCCCTGCCCGGCGTAGAGAAACTCGAGCGCTTGCCTCTCCTCGCGGCTGCGCGCAAAGTCGAGCACGAACGGAACTTGCTTGAGCTCCGGATGCGGCGCGGCGCCGCCCTGAAAAAGGATCGACACCTGCCCTTGCGCAATCCAGTCCGGACGGCGGATCTTGATGCTGTCGAGGCTTTCGCAGATGCCTTCGACCTCTCCGCGCTCCATGGCCAGGAAGACATCGGAAGAGGCCGGAAATCCGCCCACGAGCTTGAATTTCATTCCAAGCAGCTCGTTGAGCGCCTTCGGATAGGAGCGGGTTCCGGTGCCGGGGCCGGTATCGCCCAGTATCAATGGCTGGTCGAAGAGGTCGCGTACCGTTTTGACCCGCGCAGTGTGATAGGCAATGCAGACATTGGTTTCCCTGGTCGGCGTTCCGATCCATGCAAACCTGGTCGGATCGAAGCGTGCCCCGGTGGCCCCCGAGAGCGGCCCGAGCGCGGCGTCGCGGGCGATGATGCCCAGCACCGTGCCGTCCTTAGGCGCGATGTGGAATATATAGCCGGCGGCGGCGTAGCTGCCGGCGCCCGGCATGTTCTGCGCAACGACGGCCGGACGGCCTGGAAGATGCCTGCCGATGTGACGTCCGACCGTGCGGCCCCAGAGGTCGTAGCCCCCACCGGGTCCGAAGCCGATGATCATGTGCACCGACTTGCCGGCGAGGCTGTCAAGCGCCGCCTGCGCCGCAAGCTGGGTCGCGGCCGCGAGCGCCGCCGCGGTGCCCGCGAGCATGGCCAGCGCCATGGGATATTTCTTGGGATATTTCACGCAGGTTCGTCGCGCAGCTCTTGCGATGGAGACGCGGATGCGGTCATTCGGCGGCATCCTAGCAAATTGAGCGGGCATCGCCTCGACTATTTCCCGGACAAGCCGGCGGCCATCCGCAGTCATTCCGCCGGTCGCACATTGCCGATCGCACATTAAGGAGCTTTGCGGTTCCCGCTTTCCCGGCGGCAGGCGAGATGCGACATTCCGCGGACGCATCATCAGTGATGGGAGGACCGATTGCCCGTGATGTCCGGAAAGCAAGCTTTCCTCGACTTGCTCAAGCAGGAAGGCGTCGAGGTCATGTTCGGCAATCCCGGGACCACGGAATTGCCGCTGATGGATGCCTTCGCGACGGAAAACGAGCTGCGCTACATGCTCGGCCTGCAGGAGGCGGCGGTCATCGCGATGGCGGACGGCTACGCGCAGGCCTCGGGCAAGCTCGCCGTCGTCAATTTGCACGTTGCGCCGGGTCTCGGAAACGCCATGGGCATGCTCTACGATGCGCAGAAGGCGGGCTCGCCCATTCTCGTCACCGCCGGCCAGCACGAGCAGAGCTTCAGCGCCACGGAGCCCATCCTGTGGGCGGACCTTCCGACCATCGCGCGCCCGCTGGTCAAGTGGTCGTCGGAAGTGCATCGGCTCGCCGATCTGCCGCGGCTCGTGCACCGCGCCGCCAAGACCGCGCTCGCGCCGCCGACCGGGCCGGTGTTCCTCTCGCTTCCCGGCGACATCTTGAGAGTCGACGGCGACATCGATCTGCTCGCCCCGACGCGGGTCGCGCCGCGGCTGCGCGGCGATCGGGCGGCCATCGAGGTCGCAGCATCGCTGCTTGCAAGCGCCAAGCGCCCGGTGATCATGGCGGGCGACGCGGTGGCGCAGAGCCGAGCACACGCGGAGCTGGTCGAGCTCGCCGAGCTTCTGGGCGCGCCGGTCTACACCGAATTCGTACCGAGTACCGCCTCGTTTCCCTCCTCGCATCCGCTGTTTCGCGGTTCAATGATCCGGCTCGCGCCGGAGGTGCGCAAGGTGCTGGATCAATACGATGTGCTGTTCTCGGTCGGCAGCGATCTTTTTACGCTGTCACTGCCTTCCGACATCGATCCCATGCCGCCCGGCATCACGCTTATCCATCTCGACATCGATGCGTGGGAGCTCGGCAAGAACTACCCGCCCGCGCCGCCATTCTCGGCGATCCGAAGGCGACATTGCCGGAAATCACCGCGGCCGTGCGCGAGCGCATGACCAGCGGCGCACGCGGCATCGCGCGCGAGCGGCTGGCGAGCGCGAGCACGGCGATTGCCGCCGAGCGCGAGGCGCTCCAGGCAAAAGCGCGCGCGCTTGCCGGTGCGACCCCGGTGCAGCCGCTGGCGCTGCTGCACGCGATCGCGGAGACGCTGCCGAAGGACGCCGTCGTCATCGAGGAGGCGCTCTCGTCGGCGCCCGGCATCCGCCAGCTCATCCGCAGCGACGATCCGCAGAGCTATTTCGGCCTGCGCGGCGGCGGCATCGGCTGGGGATTGCCCGCCACCATGGGCGTGAAAGTAGCCTTGCCGGATCGGCCGGTGGTGGGGCTCATCGGCGATGGCAGCGCCATGTATACCTGCCAGGGGCTGTGGACAGCGGCGCACTATCACATCGACGCCGTGTTCGTGATCTTGAACAACACGTCCTACCGCATTCTCAAGCAGCGCCTGCACGCCATGCGCGGTCTCGCCGAGCAGGCCGACAGCTATGTCGGCATGGAGCTCCTCGATCCCAAGATCGATTTCGTCGGGATTGGCAGGCTCGCTCGGCATCAAGGCGGCCGCGCCCGGACCGTGCACGAGGCGACCGATCTGCTGCGCAGGCGCTTAAGGGCGCCGGCCCGATGCTCATCGATGTGGAGCTCGACCGCGCGTTCAAGCCGATGTGAAGCTTCCGCGAGGCTGCCCGAGCGCTGCTCGGTTCCCCTCTGAGCCAGCGATCGTCAATTGTGCCGCCGCTCCTCGATATCCGCGACTGCGTCAGATCGCGAAGGCGTGACTAATTGCGATCGGGTCGGACTTTTTGGCAATACGTAGAAATCTCGACGTGGAATGGAGCTTCGCGTGGCCCAAGAGTACCCGGACGGTCTCCAAATCGCCGGTGCCGAGGAGGATGTGAAGAGCCTTAGTGCGTCGCAAGGATTCGTTGCCGTACTTCTTGGGATCGAGCCCCGCCTCGGCAACCCAGAATTTCAGCAGACGGTTCATTTGCCGGACCGTCATCGGACGGGGATGCCGGGCGCCACGGCCGGGGAAAACAAAATCCGCACGTTTCTTGCCGGACACGGCGATCCATTTTTCGAGTGCCTTTGCTGTTGCCTTGGACAAGGCGCATCGGACCGCTGGCCTCCCCGTGCGCGCGACCTCAATAAGTGAGCGAACCGTACCGTTACGAAGCTGCACGTCCTTGACGGTCAGACCGAGCAGTTCCGGCCCGTGCAGCATGGTGTCGATCGCCACCGAGAAGAGAGCCAGATCTCTGAGCCCCGGGACCCCGCGGTCCGCGAGGACTTGTCGAATTCGCTTCACTTGAGCCGGCGTGAACGCGCCCTTTTGCCCAACCACAAGGCCCTTGTTCCAGACCCGCCGCTTGGTCGCCCGTCTTTTCCTGAGCGCCATCGCTTTTCGCTCCGCTGGTTATGCCAACCGCTCGAGACATCGAGGCACTCTGATGCCAGATTCGCCATCGTTTGAATGCGAGCCTTGCGGTAAGGGCAGGCTTGGGTCACCAGGTGATGCTATCTCGTCTCTTGCCGGGCGGGCCTTTTCTTTTTTGCCGTCGTTGTTGGCGAGCCACGCGCAAGCTCATTCCACGCTTCCCTGTCGTTCGCGTCCCTGTCGATCCGGTCGAGCAGTTGTTCACCGCGTGGCTTTTTGCGCTTGGCCGGTGGGGCTTTCTTTTTGCTGGTCATTGGGTCTTGGTCGCTTTGGCGTCAGGACTTCAAATTCACCGCACTAAAGCGTGTTCCATTGTATTTGAACCACAAATGCGCCGCGCACTCGGCGTGCTTCCCTCCCCCTTGTGGGGAGGGGCCCCTCCCCAGCCCTCCCCCGCAAGGGGACCCGCAAGGGGGGAGGGAGCTGGCCGAGTTTTCCGCTCGCGCTGATCGCACTTCATCGGAACGCGCTTCTAGGAAACCTGTATTTACGCTGGCCGCGCAATGGCCGCAACGCGCACGCCTGCCCGTCGCCGGCCCCAGCGTCCGGGGGAAGGCTCGAAGACGCCGGCGCAAGCCGCTCCGCAGCTGGCGCAACGGCCACCCGCCGTGAGATACCAGCCGGCGAGGTCGTACCAATCGCGCTCGACCAGCACGGCGTCGCAGGCGTGACAATACGTGCTCTGTCCCGTGGGATCGTGAATGTTGCCGGTATAGACGTAGCGCAGGCCGTGGTCCTTGCCGATGCGACGTGCCATGCGCAGCGTGGCGGGCGGCGTCGTCGGCGTCTCGCGCATCTTCCAGTCCGGATGAAAGGCGGTGAAATGCAATGGGACATCAGCACCCAAATGCTCCATCACCCAGCCGCATAGAGCGTCGATCTCGGTGGCCGTGTCGTTTTCGCCGGGGATGAGGAGCGTCGTAATCTCGAACCAGACCTTCGTCTCATGCTTGAGATAGACGAGCGTCTCGAGCACGGGCGCGAGCTTTCCCGAGCAAAGGTTCTTGTAAAAATTCTCGGTGAAGCCCTTGAGATCGATATTCGCCGCGTCCATCTGGCGGAACAATTCGCGCCGCGGCTCCGCGCATATGTAGCCCGCGCTCACTGCCACCGTCTTGATCCCCCGCGCACGACAGGCGGCCGCTACGTCCACCGCATATTCGAGGAAGATCACGGGATCGTTGTAGGTAAAAGCCACCGACCGGCAGCCGCTGGTCACCGCCGCCTCTGCGATCGCCTCGGGCGATGCGCGCTCTTGCACGCGGTCGAGCGCGCGCGCCTTGGAGATGCTCCAGTTCTGGCAGAACTTGCAGGTGAGATTGCAGCCGGCGGTGCCGAAGGAGAGCACCGGCGTGCCGGGCAGGAAATGGTTGAGCGGCTTCTTCTCGATCGGGTCGATGCAGAAGCCGGACGAGCGGCCATAGGTCGTGAGCACCATCTGGTCATGCGCGCGGGCGCGCACGAAGCACAGGCCGCGCTGGCCGTCATGGAGCTTGCAATAGCGCGGGCAGAGATCGCAGGCAATCCGCCCGTCGTCGAGCCGATGCCAGTAGCGGCCCGGCACGCCTTCGATCATCTCTTGAGCCATGGTTGCGTCCGGATGACGGAGGACAGACGACCGAGAACGGAATGATCCATCATCCGCCGTCTGACATCCGATACGCAAGTCCAATGCAAATCTATTATAATGGTCCTTATCTGGATATCGGCACGTGAGGGAACAATCGGTAGAAGGGCGCGATGCAAGGCGCGAAAGTCCGGCCGCCTGCGGTGGCAGGCTCGTTCTACTCCGGCAATCCGCGCCGGTTGCGGGCGGAAATCGACCGCCTGCTCGCCGATGCCCCCGCATTCGGCGCACGTGCGCTCAAGGCGCTGATCGCCCCCCATGCCGGCTATGTCTATTCCGGCAAGGTTGCGGCGACGGCGTTTGCAGCGTTGCGCGAGCGAGCGCGGGACATCACGCGGGTGGTGGTGATCGGCCCCGCGCACTATCTCGCGCTGCGCGGGATTGCTGTTCCCACGGTCGAGGCCTTCGCGACGCCGCTCGGCCCGGTATCGGTCGACCAAGAAGCGCTCGCGCTGCTGGCCGATCTTCCATTCGTGCGGGCCAATGATGCAGCGCATGCTCCCGAGCACGCACTCGAGGTCGAGCTGCCTTTCTTGCAGACCGTGCTCGCCCGGTTCCAACTGGTTCCGCTCCTCGTCGGCGATGCGGCGCCGAAGGAAGTGGCGCAGGTCCTCGCTCGCCTGTGGGGCGGCACCGAGACGCTGATCGTGATCAGCTCCGATCTGTCACACTATCACGATTACGAGACCGCCAAGCTCATGGATGCTGCAACCGCCGGCTCGATCGAGCGCGGCGACTGGACCGAGCTCGGCTCGGGCAATGCATGCGGCTTTCTGCCCATCTCCGGGCTGCTGGTCGAGACTGCGCGCTGCGGCCTCGAGGTGCAATGTCTCGCGTTGTGTAATTCCGCAGATACCGCCGGCGACCGCGAGCGGGTCGTGGGCTACGGTGCGTGGGCCTTTTACTAGCGGCAGGCCACGCTTCCCCTGCGAAAAACGCGGCCGGG
Source organism: uncultured Alphaproteobacteria bacterium (assembly GCA_963820365.1). Lineage (GTDB taxonomy): Bacteria > Pseudomonadota > Alphaproteobacteria > Rhizobiales > Xanthobacteraceae > VAZQ01. Next base: position 38,149 of record CAWFZR010000015.1, read on the forward strand.
AATAAATCGTCGACCCCGCGGGTCTTGACGTTTGCCGACACCGGGCGTGCCGGCGTCAGCTTCATTCATTTGGAGGGAGCAATGCGCAACCTATCGCGTCGCGATTTCGTCGTATCAACCGGATTTGCGGCCGCGCTCGGCCTCAATGCGAGGCTCGTGGTGCCGGCATTTGCCCAGAAAACCCCGGATCCCGCGCAGGGATTCGTGACCTACAAGGTCGGCTCCGCCGAGGTGACCGCGATGTACGACGGGATCTGGGAGAAGCCCCACGATCCGGCCTTCATCGTCAATGCCTCGGTCGAGGACGTCAGGGCCGCAATGGTGAAGGCGGGATTGCCGGCCGATTTCGTTTCCATCCCGTTCACCGTCGTGGCGATCAAGAACGGCGGCAAGACCATCCTGTGCGACAGCGGCACCGGTGGCCAGGTGCAGCCCACAGCCGGAAAGCTGATGACCAATATGAAAGCCGCCGGCATCGATCCGACCAAGATCGATACCATTCTCATCTCGCACCTCCATCCCGACCACATTTTCGGACTGATGGAAAAAGACACCAACAAGCCGGTCTATCCGAACGTCGAGATCATCGTGTCGGATGTCGAATACAAGTTCTGGACCGACCCGGCCGTCATCCACCGGCTGCCCGAGGCCAGAAAGGGATTGGCCCGTCGCATCCAGGCGGTGCTTCCGACCTGGAAGAACATCCGCCAGGTGGAAGGCGAACCCGAAGTCGCACCCGGCATCCGCCTCGTGAGCGCGCCCGGCCACACGCCCGGCCACCGCGCGTTCCATCTGTCGTCGGGCGCGAGCCAGCTCATGATCTCGAACGACACCGCCTACGTGCCGGCGCTGGTGGCTGCCAACCCCGGCTGGCACGGAGCCTACGATCAGGATGCGAACACGGCCGAGGCTTCGCGCCGCAAGCTGCTCGATCGCGTCGTTGCCGACGAGGCGCTGATCTGCGGCTACCATTTCCCGTTCCCGGGGGCAGGTCGCATCGAAAAGGACGGCGCCGGCTACGCGCTGTCCGTCATTAAGGCTTGAATAGCGATTGTCGGGGTTTCACCCGCCGCGCAAACGAAGGGAGATCGTCATGAGACCGTCTGCGCTTTGTCTGCTGCTTTCGACCATTGTCGCCGCAGCCGCTCCCGGTGCGACCGGCGCGCTCGCGGTCGACAATGTCAGCTCCCTCGAAGCGCCCGATCTCACCTCGGTCCGCGCCAAGATCAAGGCGAAGGACTTCAAGGCGGCCTTGGCGGAGCTCACTCCCATGCTCGCGACTCATCAGCACGCCGACGTCTACAACCTCATGGGCTTTAGCCTGCGCAAAACCGGAGACTACAAGCAGGCCTATACCTTCTATCGCAAGGCGCTCGACTTCGATCCCGATCACAAGGGCGCGCTCGAATATCTGGGCGAACTCTACGTCGAAACCGGGCAGATCGATAAGGCAAAGGAAAATGTCGTACGCTTGAAGCAGCTGTGCCCGTCCGGCTGCGAGGAGCTTGCCGACCTTGAAAATGCCATCAGCGCAGCCGGACCAAAAGTGAACTGACGCCGCGATGGTGCTCCTGGTGAAGGAGGCGGCCGCGCTTGCGGGACGCCTCCTGCTTGCCGCGCTGTTCATGCACGAGGCCTGGAGCAAGCTCACGGCCTATCCGGCGGCGGTTGCCTATGCGCAGGCGTTCGGTATTCCGGGACAGCTCATGCCGCTTGCGATCGCGGTCGAGGCGGGGTGCGGACTTCTGATCCTGCTCGGCTATCACACGCGCGCGGCCGCGCTCCTGCTCGCGGGCTTCTGCGTGGCCACCGCTGTTGTGTTCCACGCCAGGCTCGGCATTCGCAACGAGCTTCTGCATTTCGAGAAGGATTTGGCGATCGCGGGCGGGCTGCTCGTGCTGTTTGCACGCGGCGCCGGCGGGTGGGCGCTCGATGGGCTGCGGTCGGGGTCGCGAGCCGGGTGCAAGGACGCTGCGATCGAGTCCGAGGCTCGTCCCTGATCTCCGGCGGCGATCGGATCGGGCGCCAGCCTGTCAGGTGCGGCATTTTCATGCGCCGCTCCCGTGCTGCCGTCGCGGCTGCAATCTCTTGAAAATTGAAGCGTCCCGGCCGGTCGAACCTTTTGCAGCCGGTGAGCGACTAACCTTCTGAGCCCAGTTCGGACCCGACAGGGCGGGTCTGCTCCACTATGGTACAAAGGGGGCCCCGGTGCCGATCGATGCGCGACCCGCAACGGGTCGATCCGTGCTTTTGCACCGCAAGAAAGCCTTGGTGGCGATGACTGCGGGTATTGCCCTGCTCGCCGGGCTTACCTCGGCCGAGGCCTTTTTCAATTGGCCGTGGAACCCGTATCCGCAACCTCATGTCTCTCGGCCACGCGCGACCGCGCCGCGGCCTGCGAGGCCCGCGGTCACGAAGCCGGCGGACCCCGCGCAGGTCCGCGAGAACTCCACCGCGAACGAGAAGGACAAGCCGGCGACGAAGGAAACCCCGGGCGATGTTGCCGCAAAGGCACCGGGGGTGCTCACCATCGCCATTTCGCTCGATAAGCAGCGGTTGACGGTCTATTCGGATGGAGCAGCAATTGCGCGCTCGTCCGTCTCGACCGGGCACCAGACGCCAACCGGCGTGTTCAGCATCATCCAGAAGGATCGATTGCACCGGCCGAATCAGTCCGGCGACGCGCCGATGCAGTACATGCAGCGGATCACCTGGTCAGGCGTCGCCATGCACCAGGCCGCTGCTGCAAACCAGCCGGTGCCGCAAGGCGGCATCCGCCTGCCCGAGGCCTTCGCCCGGCAATTATGGGGCATGACCAGGGTCGGCGCGCGCGTCATCATCACCCGCGGCGAGGTCGCGCCGACAGCGATCGCCAGCAAGCGCCTGCTCACCCGCAGGGCCGAGCCGCTCGAGACAAAAGGCGAGCCGGTCCAAACTTCGGCCCAGGTCGTGGAGTTCCGCCTACAATGCATTGGGCGCCGCGGCCGCTCGCAAGCGCACGCCTGAAAAGTCCTCCAAGCCTGGCGATCCCGCGCTCGATGCCATGGCCTATGCAGGGGGGAAAGAGCGCGAACCCGCCACCTCTTCGGAGGTGGTGAGATCCGCTTATGACAGCTTCGATCTGTCGACTGCCCGCCGCAGGTCCTTGCCCGCCGGCGCGGGAGTGGCCGAGGTCCGGGCGCTCAAGCCGGGGCCGGTTTCAATGTTCATCAGCCGCAAGGAAGGCAAGCTGTTCGTGCGCAAGGGTTTCGAGCCCGTATTCAATGTGCGGGTGAAGTTCGAGCAGCCTGATCGTCCGCTCGGCACCCATGTTTTCACGGCGCTTGCGCTGAATGACGACGACAACTTTCGTTGGAACGCGGTCACGCTGCCGACCGGGTTGAGCGGGCCGGTGGGGAAGGCAAAAGAAGGGGAGCTGGCGGCGGTCGGCAAGCCCTCAACTGCGGCGGAGGCGCTCGCGCGCGTCGCCATTCCGCAGGATGCCATCGATCGAGTTTCCGAGCTGATGTCGGCAGGCGCCTCGCTGATCATCTCCGATCAGGGTCTCGGCCCCGAGACCGGCAGAGGAACGGACTTCGTGGTGCTCACGCGCTAAAGAAGACAATCAGCGTTGCACCAGCGCGCGAAGGCCCTGCGTCGTTGTGATGTGGGGGGTCCAGCCTAATGCCTTCAAGGCGGACGGGTCTGCGACCAATGATCCCGCCAGACGCTGGTAGATCTCCCGCGGCCGGCCGCCCGCAATGCCAGCTCGATGAGGCGCGGCGGTACTGGCACAAGTCCGGGCCTGCGCCCGAGCCCGCGGCGCAGGCTGGTGATCATTTCCGGGATTGTCAGCGTCTCCTCGTCGGCGACGATGAATGCGCGCGCCAGCCGCTGCGGGACGGCGAGCACGGTCTCGATCGCCGCCGCCAGGTTCTCGAGCGAGAGCAGCGATCGCCTGGCATGGAAACGCGCGAGCGGCAATGGATAGGGGGAACGCGCGAGCCGCACCAACTCTTCCATGTTGCCCTTCATCCCCGGTCCATAGACCAGCGTGAGCCGCAACGCGACCCAGTCGAGGTCAAGCTGCGCCAGTTCCTGCTCGGCGGCAAGCTTCGAGCGCCCATAGGCGTCGGTCGGTTGCGGCGCGAGCGCTTCGGTCAGCACGCGATCGGCGGTCGGTCCCGATTGCGCGCGGATCGAGGAAAGAAAAACGAACCGTCTGACGCCGGCGCGTTGTGCCGCCTGCGCCAGTCGGATTGTCGCCTGCGTGTTGAGCATCCGATAATCGTCTTCCGGCAATCCGGACATGGCATGGGCGATGCCGGCCGAATGGATGACGGCATCGATGTCGGCGAGTGCAGCCGCCATGTTTTGCGGCCGCGCCAGATCGCCGACCACCGCGCTCGCCGATTCCATCGGTATGACGCTCGGGCGGCGCAGCAGAACGCGCAGGCGGTAGCCGCGCTTGGGCAGCTCGCGCAGCAGGTATTGCCCAATGAACCCGGTCGCCCCGGTGAGCGCAATCAGTGGTCGGTTGCCCGCGCCGCTCCAGTTCACCGCTGCCTCGGCCTGCTGTCATGCTCCATGGTGTCTTACCATAGCGCATTCGCGCAAGGTTCGGCTTGCGCACCCGCATTCCTCGTATCCTCTGGGAGGCAGCTGCTCGCTCTCAGCGACGCTGATTAATTACCCGCAAGTCAATCCCCATCTCGGTGCTGCTGTCGGCATCGGTCGGCGTGCTCGGCGCCATGGCCGCGCTCTGGCTGTTTGAGCTCGACAACAATCTGTATGCCCAGATCGGTCTGGTCGTGCTGATCGCGCTCGCCGCCAAGAACGGCATCTTGATAGTCGAATTGATCGTGACGCAGAACGCGAGGTCGCGTCCTGCCGCTGGGATCGGCGTGGGCACCCGCCCGCTAGTTATGTACAGGCGCGGGCAGTGAAATGTGCATAGTCTCGCCACGGTGCCGATCCAGACTCGATCGGTCGAAGCGTGCGAGGCAGGGGAGCCAAGTCAATGACTGCGAAGTATTCTGCGCAATGGTGGGAGAAGGTGGCGGCACGGCCGGCAGAGTCGAGGGGCCAACGGAATGAAGCGAGCAGCGCCGATCATCCTTCATCGCAGTCTTTGGTCGACCGAATGCAGCCCGGCGACATGACGCCCGGGCGGCAGGCAGCATGTCCCGCAACCCCAAGTAGGAGAGTATGATGTGGAAAGGTGTAGCTGGAATAGTTTCAGCCGGTTTGATCGGCTTCACCTCGCTGGCTCATGGCCAAACGACTAGAGTTCCGGATCAGCCGGCGGCGAACGCGCCGGCCCGCAGTTTACAAGACGTGAAACGTTCGACTGGTCTGCGAGTCGGCATCGTGAAGGGTGCTTTGCAACTTACGCCCGAACAGGAGAAATATTGGGCCGCTTTCGAGGAGGCTCTTGGGGCCAGGTCAGAGGGCCGGCAAAAGAGATTGGCAGTTTTGCGCGAACATATACGTCAGCGCGATGTGGACCCGTTCCAGCTCCTCCGCGAACGGGCCGACAACTTGGCTCAGAGGGGAGCTGAGCTCAAGAAGCTAGTCGATGCTGGGCAACCACTCTGGCAGAGTTTGAATTCGGATCAGAAAGAGAGAATGCGGCTTTTGGGCAGGCGTGTCGTTGGCGTGCTGAAAAGCGCCGCGAACCTCCGAGACGAAGAGGAAGACGACGATGATGACGATGAGTGATGATTTCTGACAGGCATCCGAACTGCCGTGAAAATCAAAGAGCCGCTCGGTTAACCACCGGGCGGCTTTTTCATTTCGTGCGGAAGGAGTCAATGATGCCCTGAATGTCGGCTTGCGCCGGGTGCAGACATCCGCTAGCCGACGGCCGCGCTCACACCTGAGCTGGGAAGGCTGCCTGTAACGCCAGTTGCGCTGTCGGCGTTCTGTTTCTAATTGTCGCGCCGATAGCGCCTTCGCGGTTCGCTTGCGGAGCCGTAGGCTGAGCCAGCTCTGAATGGATTGGGGTGGCACCATCCGCCATTGCCTGAACGTGCGGCTTCACATTGCTGGAACGAATAGAAACCACAGTTAGTTCCGCCACCCCCCCTGCCACCATAATGGGCGCACCATGTACCCTCAGCACGTGCTCCGATAATGGACAGAGACAACGCGGCGAATGTGACCGCAATGAGCGGGATCGTGCGCATGAATGCTTCCTCCGCGTAACGCCTCCCCGATCAATGATGGACCATAGCACTTAGTCGGTTGGCCGTAACGGGGGCGGAGGGATCGATCCAGGGCGTCCACTGCCAACGAGTGCTGGTGTTCTTGTTGGTATTCACTTCGCCAAATAGCGAAAAATACCTAGCTTTATCAACGCTATATGGCGGCAATTGTATTCCCTCCACGGCACCAGCCTGCGCTGTTTCGCAGCTTCGCAGGCGAGGCAAGTGCCACTGACGCCGCACACCTCAACCCCACGTTCATCCCGCAAGCTGCCGCGCGCACTTTTTTGTCGTGATCGGAACCAGTTTGTGACAGAATTATTGCGGGAATGTCAGTTCGGTTACACGCGGAGCGACCCATGAGTTTGGAATGGCCGGCGCGGTCAAGTTCCCTGGCCTGGTCAAATCGCCTAGCCTGGTGGTGGGGTCTGTTAGCGCTGGTGAGCGGCGCAAATATCGCAGTTTGGTTCTTGCTGTACCGCTATCTCCAGGAACCGCGGACTGGCAGTCTCGACAGAACGGCCGATATCGAGCTAATGCTCTTTCTCTCGGCAGCATATGTCTTTGGCTGCGCATTCAGGTCGTTCCTGCCGCGCGCGGATATTCAGCGGATCTGCTTGTTCGACACGTGGCTGTCGAGCGTAACGGTCGGCCGGTCGGTGGCAACCGTGGCCGAGATCTGCTTCGCGGCGCAGTGGGCGATCATTCTGCACCAGCTGGGTACGATGACGGGAGCGCACACCACCTTGAGCGCTGCGTGGGTGATTGTGCCATTGATACTTATCGCGGAATGCTTCTCATGGTATGCAGTGCTGACCAAGAACTACTTGGGCAACGCCATCGAAAATTCCATATGGGCGGCTTCTTTCCTCATAGTTGGGATTGGCCTTTGCCGGTTGCTGCCGGAGTTTGACGGTCCGGTGGTTGTGGTCCTCGTCATCGCGATCACCGGGATTGCAGGCTATTTGGGGTTTCTGGCGACCATCGACGTCCCGATGTATCTTGCGAGATGGCAGGCCGAGAGGGTCGATAGCATCAGGCCTCTAGTCTAGGCCTCTGAGGCCTCTGGAGGGTCTCCGTGACGCGAGCGTTTGTTGGGTCGTGACGCACGACATTGCTGAGTGGAAGGACGAGATCGCCTGGATGTCGCTTTATTTTAGTGTGGCGGTCTGGGCCAGCCTCGCGCTGTGCGTTTGCTACTCATTCGAGGGGCATCTTCCGCGCTAGAGCGGTTCCCGCTCATATTGAATCGGTCGTCGTGGCGCCGTTCTATGTGTTAGAGACGCACGACCAGAACCGGACATAGCCGGCCCGTTTATTCAATCACCTCGTCGGCGCGTGCGAGCAGCATGGGCGGGATTTCGAGGCCGAGCGCCTTGGCGGTCTTGAGATTGATGACGAGTTCGTACTTCGTTGGCGCCTGCACCGGCAGGTCGGCCGGTTTCTCGCCCTTCAGGATGCGGTCGACATAGCCGGCCGCCTGCCGGTACTGGTCGATCGAATTGGGCCCGTAGGAGATCAAGCCGCCGCCGATGACGAAGTAGCGGAAGGGATACACCGCGGGGAGTCGGTGCTGGGCCGCAAGCATGACGATGAGATCGCTTTGAAACGCCCCCAATGCGCTCCCCAGCACGATCAAACCGCTATTTGGGGAACGCGCTAAGGCCGTGACAGCGCGCTCGATGTCGCCGCTGTCACGCGCGACGACCGGGCTCAACTCCACCCCAAATGACGGCGCCGCGGATTGGATTACGCCGAACTGGCCAATTGCAGCAGGGTTGGCTGCATCCCGAATGACCGCCGCTCGCGTCACACGCGGCGCGATCTCTTTGAGCAGCTCCAGCCATTTCACGCTCAGGCTATATTCGAACAGGGCAAACCCGGTGACATTGCCGCCCGGCCGCGCCAGGCTCTCGACGATGCCGGCGCCGACCGGATCGGCGACGTTTGCGAACACGATGGGCATGGTGCGGGTCGCCTGTTGCAACGCCAACGTAGCCGGGGTGGCAGACGCCAGGATGACGTCCGGGACAAGCGCGACCAATTCTCCCGCGTATCTGCGGCGGTCGGCATCGTTAGCGCCCCAGAGCGTGTCGATCCGCACGTTGCGACCATCGGTCCAGCCCAATTGCGCCAACGCCTGCATGAATGCCGTGAAGCGAGCCTGTCCTTCCAGATCGTCCGCAACCAAGTGCATCAGCACGCCGATGCGCCGCACACCGCCGGGCTGCTGCGCGCGCACCGGAAGCGGCCAGGTTGCCGCCGCACCACCCAGCAGGGTGATAAATTCGCGCCGCCTCATGCGGAGTACCCCAAGGCCAAGGATCACCCGATAAGTCAAGAATCGCCGGCTAAGTATAGCAGGTCAGGCGCCGCGCATCGCAGCAAGACCGGGTCGCTCATGTCGGGTCCGGGTCAATTCTCGACAGAGACACCCAAGGACGGCAAGTCTCTCAATGTCCGCAGTGAGCCCAATAGCTACTGTAAAGTCCATGCGCCGGTCCCTGTAGCGATGTGCCACAGCACTAAATCGCTTGCGCGATAGTGGCGAGGTGGGCTCGTCCTGAGCGCTACCCTCAGGGGAGAGATCGTGGGTAGTGAGGGTGGTGGCCTGTCTTGAGGATCAAGCCGTCGTTGACCGTCATCGAACATAACTGCACCACGAATGATTGGACACATGACGATCCGCAGCTTCACACCAAAAACTCCGGCACGACTGCAGCATGAGCAGATGTGATCACCTGCGACAGAACGACAATTATCTTGACGAGAAGATCAAAACAGTTTCGGCTCGGCAAACCGAGAGCCTCGAAGTGCTATGGAATCAAGACGCTCTATGCTGTCGGCCAAAGCTCGTCGTGAAGCTTATCGCGCAGAAGTTGTCGAGTGTGCTGCCGCTTGCCTGCTAAGCCGTTGAAATCCCTGATGGGACAAAACGTGAAATCCCCATTTAGCAACATTCGTGCCGGAACGTTTAAGTTGCATCCCTGTTCGAGCCGGATAGCCGACCCAAATCACCGGAAGTCCCGTCCCGCGACCAAATCCCCATAGCCTTTTTGCGGCACCGCTCCCCTGCGGCACCGCCGGCGCACTACCTCCCGACGCGATTTCGTGCCTTGGCGCTTTTCGGACGCCGGCCGCCAGAGCGTGTCGTTAGATCATCGTTGCCGGCGTCCGAAAACCTGCACAGGACCGGACTCATGCACCGCAGCAAAGAACTTCGTCATTCGATCACCTCGTCGGCGCTGGCGAGCAGCGTCGGCGGCACGGTGAGGCCGAGCATCCTGGCAGTCACGGCGTTGATGACCAGCTCGAACTTGCTCGACTGCACGACCGGCAGGTCCGCCGGCTTGGCGCCCTTGAGGATGCGGCCGGCATAGACGCCAACCTGCCGAAGCGCATCGGGAATGTCGACTCCGTAGCTCATCAGCCCGCCGACTTCGGCAAAGTCACGCACCGTATACGTCGCGGGGATCTTGTGGAGTGTCGCCAAGTGGACCAATTGGACCCGCCGGCTGGTGAGAAAGGCGTCATTGCCAACGAACAGGGCGTCGGGCCGCTCGCGCACGAAAGTTGCGAAGGTCGCTTCGATCTCCGGGCTGGTGCTGGCTTTGAGAATCTGGATTTGCAGTCCCATGGCGCGAGCAGCCGGTTCCACGTCTCGCAACGTGGTCTCTGCATTCGCAGCATTGGCCGGATTGACAAGCACGGCAACGCGAGCGGCTTCGGGCACAAGCTCGCGCAGGAGTCCCAGCCGCTTTGCGGTCAACTCGCCAACGACTAAATTGACACCCGTCAGGTTGCCGCCCGGCCGGGCAAGGCTGGCGACAAGCCCAAGCTTGGCCGGGTCTTGGCGACGACGAAGACGATGGGGACCGTGGGGGTTGCCGTTTTGGCTGCAAACGCCGCAGCGGGACCTCCGTTCGTTGCGATCACGGCGACCCGTCGGCGAACCAGCTCGGCCGCCAGCGCCGGTAGCCGGTCAAATTGATCCTCCGCCCAGCGGTGCTCGATCGCCACGTTCTCGCCCTCGACATAGCCGGCGTCTTTCAGGCCTTGGCGAAATGCACGCAGTTGATCCGGGATTGTGTGAGGCGATCTGGTGTCGAGAAATCCAATCACCGGCATCGCCGGCTGCTGCGCATGCGCTGCGAGCGGCCATGCGGCCGCCCCGCCACCAAGCAGCGTGATGAAGTCGCGTCGGTTCACTGCCCGGTTCCTCCGTGCTTCTAACGAAAGGATAGCACACCTCCGTACGGCAGGAGACTGCTGCGCTGCGGGATTTCAATCCAGCTTATGTCGGCTTCGGGTCATTTTCGACAGAGACAGTCAACGCGGCAAGTCCCTCAATGTCCGCAGTGACCCCAATAGCAAGCGAGGCGGAATCAACAATGGTGGCCCCCTACCCACTCAAGGGTGACGATAGCCACGAAGAAATCTCACCTCGCGGCACCTTCTCCGACGACGACGAACGGCGCCCAGTAGGCGGGGTAGGCATTGCGCGGATCGGAGGTGTCGTCGATATAAGCGAGCATCGCCTTACGCAGCGCCTCAGCACGTCCGAGGGACGGATCGGTCTTCATTACATCGAATGTCGAGGTAGTAAGTCGCATCGCCGCGGTGCTCTCGACCGCCCAGTGCGACACGAGCAGCGCACGGGCCCCGGCGTAGAAGAAGGCGCGCGCAAGCCCCGAGAGCGCCTCCGCTCCCGGCTTGTCGCCGGCAATTGTGTTGCAGGCGGAGAGCACCACCCAGTCCGCGTTGAGCTTGAGCTGCGCCACCTCGCTCGCGGTGAGGAGACCGTCATCGGTTTCGCTCGGCTGCTTCGGCAAGGTGAGCGCAAGCGACGGCTCGGCCAATCCCTTAACCTCGCCGGCAACGAGTCCATGGGTCGCAAAATAGACCACGCGGTAATCGGAAAGCGCTGATCGCTTCACCGTCGTCTCGCTCGCGGTCTGTCGCAAATGGATGCTGCTGGGAGTTGCTCCGAGATTTTGCGCCACCGCCTTGAGTTCGTCGGAGGTGTCCGCCAGCCGCGGCAAGGCTTGTGCGAGCCTGGTGCGATCGACGCCGGCGCCTTGCCAATAGTCCGTGTAGGAGCGCGTGACGACCGCTCGCGCCTGAGCCGTGCGCTGCGACGCCTCCGGCTCAGCTTCGGGACCGAAGACGGGGTCGCCGAACCCGATCAGCGGCTTGCCCGCCTCATCCTTGCGCGCGAACAGCGCAGCGCCTTCAAGCTCGCGACCGACGGCAGCACGCTCACGGCGTGGCGCCTGAGCAGCCAGGCGGCATCGCGATAGGCCGCGAGATCGCGCGGCGCGTTCACCTGTGGCACCGCCACGGCCGGCTTCTGCGTCACCAGCAGATGGAACGGCAGCGCCGTGAGCGCGCCCGAGGGCACGACCATGAGATGCCGCTTGTCCCGGATCAGCGCCTCGACCGGCCCGATCAGCGCGATGTAAAGCTCATGCGCGAGGCCGAGGTCGAACAGCTCGCGCGTCCCTTGCGCCGGGGTGCAGTCGGCGCGCACCAGCCCACGGCGCTCGGCTTCTTCGCACTCCTTCGCGGCTACCCCGCACTCGATCCGCGACAGGCCGCGCTTGTCTGCCTCGGCCTGCGTGCACTCCACGCGTTGCAATCCGCGCCGCAGCGCATCCACATCGAGCCCGCGCCGGAAGGCTGCCACCTGCTGTGCCAGCGCGTCCGCGCCGAGGGGAATCGTCTTCCACGCGAAGCTCTCGCGCGTCAGTGCAAAGACGTAACTTTCCTTCTCGCCGGCGAGCCAGAAGACGAGCCCCTCGTGGGCGCCCAGCAAAAGCTGCCCTTCCTCCACCTGCAGCGGCTGCGGGCTCGCCAGCGCAGCGTATTCGGGGAACTCCCGTTGCAGCCGCGCCGCGTTGGCCGCGAGCCTGCTCTCGGTCTCGGTGATTTGCTTGCGGATATTGTCGATCAGGAGTTGATTGCGCTGGCCTTCCGGCTTCGACACCGCCTCCACCAGGGCGTTGTTGCGGTCGCGCCACCAGCCGGAGAGGTCCTGACGCTCGCGCACCAGCGCTGCGAGCGCATCGCTGCCGGCGGCAAAGCGCAGGCCCATTTGCTGGACCGCCGCGCCGGCAGACGAGTGCTTCGCCCATTGCGCCATGGCGAGAGCTTCGCGGCCGAGCGCCGCCTCGGGCTCCAGCCGCTTCTGCGCCGCCGCCGCAAGGTTGGCGACATGACGGACAAAGTATTCCGTGCGCCGCTCGACGAGAGCGCCCGCGCCTTCCTTGTGCTGCGTACCGGTCGCCTCGGTGGTGGCATGCGCGATGACGGACGCTGTCGCTTTGCGCGAATAGGCAAGCGCATTCTCGCTGCTGCCGCTGCTGGCGGAGACGTCGGCCAGGTTGTCGAGCGCCAACGCCACGTTGGGATGGTCTTGGCCGAGCGCCTTCTCCCAGATTGCCAGCGTGCGCTTGAAGAGACCCTCGGCGTCGGCATGCTTGCCTTGCTTCTCGTACACAACGGCCAGGTTGTTGAGCGCCCACGCCACGTTGGGGTGGTCTTGGCCGAGCGTCTTCTCCCAGATCGCCAGCGCGCGCTTGTAGAGCCCCTCGGCCTCGACATGCTTGCCTTGCTTCTCGTACACGACGGCCAGGTTGTTGAGGGTCCGCGCCACTTCGGGGTGATCGTGGCTGAGCGCCTTCTCGCGGATCGCCAGCGCGCGCTTGTGAAGCGCCTCGGCATCGGCATGCTTGCCTTGGAATGGTACACGCCGGCCAGGGTGTTGAGAACCCAAGCCACGTCGGGGTGTTCTGCGCCGAGCGCCATCTCGCGGATCGCCAGCGCGCGCTTGAGGAGCGCCTCGGCGTCGGCGTGCTTGCCTTGATCATCGTACACGAGGGCTAGGTTGCTGAGGGTTTCGGCCACATCGGGGTGGCCTGGCTTTCTCGAAGATTGCCAGCGCGCGCTTGTGGAGCGCCTCGGCGTCGGCGTACTTGCCTTGAGCGTGGCTACACTCTGGCCAGGTTTTCGAGGGTCTGAGCCATGTCGGGGTGGCTGGCGCCGAGCGCCTTCTCGCGGATCGCCAGCGCGCGCTTGTGAAGCCCCTCGGCGTCGGCATACTTGCCTTGATGATGGTACACGTTGGCCAGCTCATTGAGGGTCTGGGCCACGTCGAGGTGGCTGGCGCCGAGCCTCTTCTCGCGGATCGCAAGCGCGCGCTTGTAGAGTCCCACGGCGTCGGCATGTTTGCCGTTCTTCCAGTACGTGAGAGCAAGGTTGTAGAGGGTCTGAGCCACGTCGAGGTGGCCGACGCCGAGCGCCTTCTCGCGGATCGCCAGCGCGCGCCGATACAGCTCCTCGGCATCGGCGTACTTGCCTTGCATGTGGTGCACATTGGCCACGTTGTTGAGCGCGGCGCCGTAGTTCACGTGATTGGTTCCGAAGCGAGCCTTGACGGCGGCCTCCCACTTCTCCGCCTCCACGAGCGCCGCGGGATAGTTGTCGGCATCAAAAAATTCGTTGTATCGCTTCAAGATCGCGTCGGTATCGCCCCGCTGTGCAGCGGCCGGCGCCACGGCGATGATGACGAGCAAAGTTGTGCCCAGGAGGACACCGAGGCAGCGCAATGCCAGGGGGCAAGCAGCGGCTACGGCAGGGCGCAATTGCAAGCTCCAGGGTCGCAAGCATCGTCGGTGGCACAGTTTGCCACATCGCCCGATGATCCGGAACCGCGCGCCCGCCAAATGATTTGGGGGGCCGGTTCGCCGCATGCGGTCGCGTTATTGCGCTCCCGCGAGGCGCGGGCACGCGAAAGCCGCGCCGCCGAGAAGCGATATGTTTCGTGCAGCAAAGAACCCCTAGCCGCTATTGCGAAGACCGGCAGCAATGCCGTTGATCGTGAGATGGATTCCCTGCACGACCCGCTCATCGGTTGCGCCGCCGCGAAGGCGCTGGAGCAACTCGATTTGAATATGATTGAGCGGGTCGATATAGGGAAAGCGGTTGCGTATTGAACGCGCAAGCAAGGGATTTTGCTCAAGCAGCGTCTTTTGTTCCGTGATGGCCAGCAACGCCTGGACCGACGCGCCCCACTCGGCGCGAAGGCGGCCGAAGATCGCCTCGCGCAGCGCCGGATCGGACACCAGCTCGGCGTAGCGGGACGCAATGGCGCTGTCGCTCTTGGCCATGACCATGTCCATGTTCGACAACATGGTCGTGAAGAACGGCCAGTTCCTGTACATGGCCTGGAGCGTTGCCATGCCATCGTCTGGATGCGCATTCACCCAGTTATTGACCGCGGTCCCGAATCCATACCAGCCTGGCAGCATCAGGCGGCATTGGGACCAGCTGAAGACCCAAGGAATTGCCCGCAGGTCCTCGATGCGCGGAGAGCCCGTGCGCGAGGCCGGCCGACTGCCAATGTTGAGATTGGCAATCTCGCCAATGACGGTTGCTTCGCGAAAGTAGCGGTCGAAGTCTTCCATTTCATACACCAAGCCGCGATATTCGCGGTAGGCATGGCTCGAGAGCTCATCCATTGCCGCCAGGTACTCAGCTCGTGGGCCTGGACGGCGCGAGTCCAGCAACGTCGCCTCCAGCGTCGCCGCGGCAAGAGCCTCCAGATTGCGCCGACCGACCTCGGCATTGGAATACTTGGCGGCAATCACTTCACCCTGTTCGGTGATGCGGATGGCGCCCTGCATGGCACCCGCGGGTTGCGCAAGGATCGCTTGGTAGCTCGGCCCGCCGCCGCGGCCCACCGAGCCACCGCACTCGAAAAATGCTTGCAAAGACGCCCGTGACAGGCGTGCGTCCTTGGCGCGGGCCAGCGCATAAGCCATCGTCCCCGCGCGCGGTGATGCATTCGCCATTGCGTATGCCCGGGTCCGCCGGATGTGGTGCTGGTCCTCGGCGATGTTGGCCAAATGCGAGAAATAGCCAACCGCGCGGATGATGCGGATGGCCTGGTCGTCGGGGAGGTTGCTGATGATCGTCTGGAGCTCATGACGCGCCGCCGCCTCGCCGTCGCGATGGAACCGCAGCGAGGTCTGGCGGATGCGCTCGATAATTCCGAAGACTTGATCGCCTTCCTGGGCGCGCACTGTTTCCCCGAGGATGCGGCCGAGAAGCCGTATGTCGTAACGCAGAGGCGCATCCTTGTCGCTTGTCTGATCCGACTTCGCCATCGTTTGGCAGGTTCT
Source organism: uncultured Alphaproteobacteria bacterium (assembly GCA_963820365.1). Taxonomy (GTDB): domain Bacteria; phylum Pseudomonadota; class Alphaproteobacteria; order Rhizobiales; family Xanthobacteraceae; genus VAZQ01. Next base: position 53,516 of record CAWFZR010000015.1, read on the forward strand.
ACCCCCTCAAGACTGAACACATCGCTTCCTCCGGCAAAGACTATCACATCGCGGCATGGCTGTATGGGGAGCTGGACCACGTCGCCCTTGAGGATGCGGCCGGTGTAGACACCGACCAGGCGGTACAGCTCGGTAACACTGCCTCCATAGCTCATCAGGCCGCCGGCCATGACGAACTCGCGATTGAACTCCCGTCGCCTCATGGCTTTCCCCCGCAGGTCGAGGGCCAAGACCCTAGTACAGCTGAGCGAATGTTCGGGACTCATTTGACCTAGCAGCCGATCGAGCTAGCCATCCTAAAGCCGTGTAGGGGCCGATAGAGTCAAAACTTCCGCTGACCTGTACTAGCACATTGCACGATAAACTCACGGGCGACCTCGGTAACGTGAGTGAGGGTGCACGATCGCCGCTCGTCGGTTGGTTCGTCTTGCGGCGGGAAAATTATCACCGGGCAATTTGGGCTCTTGCAACAATATCGACCACGAACGAACTCATGCAGTGCAGCAAGAAGCAGCCTTATTCGATCACCTCGTCGGCGGTGGCGAGCAGCGTCGGCGGCACGGTGAGGCCGAATGCCCTAGCAGTGTTCAGGTTGATGACAAACTCGAACTTGGTTGGCTGCACGACCGGCAGATCGCCGGGCTTCTCACCCTTGAGAATCCGGCCGGAGTAAACGCCGACCAGACGATGCGCGTCGGTACCGCTCGCTCCATAGCTCATCAGGCCACCGATTTCGGTGGCTTCACGCCAGGGATAGATCGCAGGTACCCTATGGAACGCTGCCAGCGTGACGAGTTGCACGCGACGGTCGAAAAACGTGCCAGGACTTATCAAGAGAGCGTCGACCGGCTTTTGCGCAAAGCCAGCAAAGACCGTATCGATCTCACCACTGTTGCCAGCGTGGAAGACTTCGATTTGTTGTCGAATGGCCGCAGCCGAAGCCCGTAAGTCCGAGACAAAGGGCTCAGTGATGCCCGGGCTGTTGGGATCGACGAGCACGGCAATACGTACGGTTCCCGGCAGCAACTCGCGCAAAAGGCCGAGCAATTTCGCCGCGAGGCTTGCAATAACAAAGCTCGCGCCCGTGATGTTGCCACCTGGCCGATTGAGGCTGGCAACGAGGCCGAGTTTGACCGGGTCGCTACCGAGCGCAAAGACGATCGGTATCGTCAAAGTTGCCGCCTTGGCCGCAATTGCCGACGGGGTGTCGGACGTAGCGATCACCGCCACTTGACGGCCGACCAAATCGGCCGCAAGCGCCGGCAGGCGATCGAGTTGACCTTCAGCCCAGCGATATTCAATCGCCGCATTCTTGCCCTCGATGTAACCGGTTTCGCTCAAGCCTTGTCGAAATGCCGTCACGCGGTGCACTCGAGTAGCAGCCCAGGTGGCGCTGAGGAAACCAATCACCGGCATTGCCGCCTGCCGGGCGCGCACCGCCAGCGGCCACGCTGCCGCCGTGCCCCCAATCCCTTTGATGAAATCACGCCGTCTCATTGCCTCTCCCAGGCTCAGGAGCACGACAACCGGACTTCAAGCCCGCAGCACTTTAAATGACGGACGACTTGCAGCATCGCAGTGAACTGGCGAAAGTGCCGACAAGCTCCCTCGGATGCCTGCGTTCAACAAAAACCTTTCTACGATCCAAGTCGTCTTAGATTATCCGCCGAAAGTGAGAACCGCTTCTTTACGTCATATCCGCTGAACCCCTGAAAGCGGCGCTATGGCAGACATGGTACCACCCACACTTGGTGCCCTAACCGGTCGCGAGCAATTGCAGCAACATTGCATGCGTAAAGCCAGCTTTACTCGATCACCTCGTCGGCGCGGGCAAGCACGGTCGCAGGCACATCGAGCCCCAGCATTTTTGCGGCTTTCAAGTTGATGACCATTTCATACTTGGTCGGCGCCTGTACTGGCAGGTCGGCCGGCTTCTCGCCCCTGAGGATGCGGTCGACGTAGCCGGCCGCGCGCCGGTACTGGTCAATTCGATCCGGCCCATAGGAGATCAGGCCGCCGGCCGCGATGAAGAAGCGGTCCGCGTAGACCGCGGGCAGTTTGTGCCGAGCCGCCAGGGTGATGATCAGATCGCGATGAAGTATAGCCCTGTTGCCCCCCGACAGAATCAGACCGCCATTCGACGAGCGCGCGAAGGCCGCGACGCCGCGCTCGATCTCGCCGGCATCGCGCACATTAAGCGGGCTAACCTCCACCCTGAGCGACGGCGCCACGGCCTGGATGACGCCGAACTGGCCGATTCCGGTGGGTGTGGCGGGATCCCGAAGCACCGCCACTCGTGTTACGCCCGGCGCGATCTCTTTGAGCAGCTCCAGCCATTTGCCGCTCAGGCTGTATTCGAACAACAGGAAACCGGTAGCGTTGCCGCCCGGCCGCGCCAGACTGTCGACGAAGCCGGCACCGACCGGATCGACGACGACCGGGAACACGACCGGCACGGTGCGGGTCGCCTGCAGCAACGGCCCCACCGTCGAAGTGCCAGAGGCCAGGATGACGTCCGGCGCGAGCGCGGCCAATTCAGCCGCGTGTCTGCGAATATCCGCGGCATTGGTCGTGGCCCAGCGGGTGTCGATGCGCACGTTGTTGCCGATGGTCCAGCCCAATTGCGCCAGCGCCTGCAGGAACGCCCCGACCCAAGCCTGAAATTCCGCATCGTCCGCGGCTGCAGGCAGCAGCACGCCGATGCGGCGCATGCGCTCGCCCGCGTGCTGCGCGCGAGCCGCCACCGGCCAAGACGCCACGCCGCCGATAAGCGTGATGAACTCGCGCCTTCTCATGTCCTCTCCCTCAGGCTGAGGATCACACCCTACCACATCGTTGAAAGAACGCCGTGTTGTGCATCACAGCAATTTTGGCCACCCAACTTCTGCAGTGGGTCAAGGACGGTGGTACCGCGATGTCCACGTCATATCCGCTGAACCCCTGAAAGCGGCGCTGTAGCAGACATAGGGACACACCCACACTTGGTGCCGCCAGAACCGGACTCATGCATTGCAGCAAACGGAGTTCTCTACTCGATCGCCTCGTCGGCTATCGCGAGCAACGTAGGTGGGATTTCGAGGCCAAGCGCCTTCGCGGTTTTCCGGTTGATGACCAGATCATATTTGGTTGGCGCCTGCACCGGCAGGTCGGCCGGTTTCTCGCCCTTAAGGATACGACCGACGTAGCCCGCAGCGTGCCGGTACTGATCGACGAGATCAGGGCCGTAGGAGATCAGGCCGCCAGCGGCAGCGAAGTTGCGGTCATAGTAGACCGCGGGGAGCTTATGCCGAGCAGCCGCCGTGACGATGAAATCCTTGTGAACCGCCGCTGCCGCACTTGCCGTCACGATCAGCCCGCCATTCGATGATCGCGCGAAAGCGGAAAGGTCGTGTTCGATCTCGCTATCGTCGCGCACATTCATCGGGCTCACCTCCACCCGGAGCGACGGCGCCGCGGACTGGATGGCGCCGAACTGACCGATCCCGGACGATACGGAGGCATCCCGAATGACTGCAGCGCGCGTCAGACCCGGGGCGATCTGCTTCAGCAGCTCCAGCCATTTGCCGCTGATGCCGTACTCGAACTGAACAAATCCGGTGGCGTTGCCGCCCGGCCGCGCCAGACTGGCGACGAAGCCGGCGCCGACCGGATCGACAACATGTACGAACACGACGGGAACGGTGCGGGTTGCTTCAAGCAATGGCCCGACCGGAGTGGTGCCTGGACCGAGCAGCACGTCGGGTGTGAGTGCAACCAATTCGGCCGCATATTTCCGCATGGCTCCGACATTGCCTGCACCCCAGCGGAAATCGACCCGCAGGTTGCGCCCGATTGCCCAGCCCAACTGCTGCAGCCCCTGCAGGAAGGCCCCAAGTCGGATCTGTGCTTCGGGATCGTCCGCGGCCAACGGCATCAGCACGCCAATACGCCGCATCCGCTTGTCCTGCTGCGCACGAGCTGGGAGCGGCCACGCCATCCCAGCGCCGCCAAGAAGCGTGATGAATTCGCGGCGTTTCAATTGATCGAAATACATTCGCTGCCCTGCAGGTCCGTGACAGCATAACGGATTGGCGAGGATCAAGTCAGGGGGCTTGCTGCAGTGCGAGGTATTAGAGCTTCACCCGCCTGCCCATCTCGCGAGCTGCGACCCGGAAGAAGCCGGCGTGCTTGATTTCATTCTGCACGTGGCATTCTCCCCGGAGGCAATGGTAGGCCCCGTTTCGTCCTCCCCGCGAGACGCCATCAGTGCACGACCGAGAAGCCGAAGCTCTCGGCTTGCCCGCCAATCTTCTCGATGGTCTCGGTATCGAGATGACCGCAGAGATGCTTGCTCTGGTATCCCGAAAGCGCAAGCATGATTGTCTCAGCCGCGCAGGATAGCAGCACTTTGGGTCGATCACTCTCTTCGATGTACCCCAGAACAGAAGAGTCGGGAGCCTTGATGAGACCGCCGCCACCGACCAGTCGCACGTCCTTACGCCGGCGGATGACTTCAGGAGCAACGTTGAAGGGTCGCGAAATGTCGCAGACCAGCGCGCGTTCACGCAGATGGCTCGACTTGATGAACGGCAGCACCTCTTTGGTCGCCGTCACGATGATATCCGCCCTGGGCAGATGCTGATCGATATCAGTCGTGAGCGTGATCAACGATCCCAGATCGGCGTCGTCCGGCAGCGCTGCCAGCTCGGCCGCCAGGCTTCCGGGCGGGAATTCGCGGCCTGCCGCGGCGAGGCGAGCCACGTGCCGCCTGCAGTCCTTTGCGACGCGTTGGAGCTTTCGCAAGCTCGCTTCGGGATTGCGGGGATTGCCCACCAGGATGAGCTCTCCTGCCCGTTCCGCGAAAAACTTGCTGAGTGCGTGACCGATGGCGCCGTTCGCACCGACAACGGCAAGAGTGGACTGCGCCAGTTTGCGGCCTTCCTCGGCGCAGGCAAGCTCGACGGAACGCAGCGCTGCCCAAGTGGTCAGACTGTTGCCGCTGGTCACGGTAACACCAGGTCGCTCCTCCAGCGCATTGCCGCCGTAGGAGATGATCGAGCTGAAGCCCCCGAGACCGACGACGCGGGCGCCGCGCGCGATACCTAGATCCACGGCGCTTTGCACGAGATCGACGGCCTCCCTCCCCAATTTGGCGAGCAGCTCGGCAGGTACATGCGGCATCACGATCAGCTCGCCTTCAGCGAAGGAGCCGTCAGGGCGATGAACAACAAGGTTGTCCAGCGGGAATGGCTTGAGGAAGCCGGCCATGCTCTTCCTGAACTCCTCCACCTGCACATGGGTAAACCGCTCCAGGCTTGGATCGAAGCGACGCATGTCGCCCGGGCCGAGGAGATGAACGACATAGGCAAAGCGATTGCACCGGCTCTCGCTGGGGGAATCCGGGTTGCCGCATTCGCGGCTTTGCGCCCGTTGTGCCCGTTGTACCGAGCAGATGATCTGGCGAAACCGGTTCGCTCAGCGAAATGTGCCATCAGCACCTTCGCACCGTGGCGTTGAAATACATCCAACAGCCTCTTGACCGCATTGCGACCGCGCCCGGCCATGAGATGTGCAAGCAGAACACCCGCGTCGCCGCGGTGCAACGCATTGAGCACCTTGCGCAATGCGCTCGTCAGCCGGTCGCATATTGCCGCCTCGGCCGTGCGCGGAAGCTGGATACGAATGCCATCGTCCTCGCAGGAAGGAGCAACGCGGACATGCGCGACATTCAACAGGTAGCTGAGCACAACGTCGAGCAGCATGCCGTGGTTCTGGCTGATGGCGAGCATGCCGCCCTGGGTCTTCTCAATATGATCGAACGCGAAGTCGAGTGCGAACGTCAGGCCGTGTCCGCGGACATCTGCGACAAGCATGGGGAACTCGCGCTGCAGCTCTTCCAGCCCGTGCCGGAGCCGCTCGCCGAGTTCGCTGCTTGGCGCACCAGTCGCTGCTCGTCGTGGGTCAGCTCGTCGACGCTCGCCAGCGGAAGGGCGCCGGACTGCGCAAAATCCGCATAACGAACCCCCTCGGCGTCGTAGATGTAGCAGCCATCGGTACGCACGTATTTCTTGTCCAGACGAAGCCGTTCATAGAGCTCGTCCTTGGCTGGCAAATCGGTTGGCGCTGCAGGGCCCGCAGCCGCTGCATTGGCGCCCTGCGGCCGCCCGCCGTTCTCGCGCACATCAGCTGGGAACTCCAACGTCGTCATGACCGCTTCCTTTCCACATGGGCTCAAGCTTGGCAGGCAGCCGTTGCCTCAATTCCTACTTCGGCATCCCAAGCGCTGGTATGAACGCCGAGATCGCCTCTGTTCCCTACGTTGCTTCGGGGTCTGAAGCAGTGACAGCAGTCACAAAAAATTCGATTTCAAGGCCAAATTCCCGCCCGATCGCGAGCTCCGGCGACGCCTGGCCCCTTCATGGCCTCGACAGGGCGTCGATACCAGCGGTTGGGCATGGTCGGCGAGGTGCGGCGCCCGCGAGACAGCCTTCGCCAATCCTGCCGGCCCTGCTACTGTCACCCGATGACGAAGGGTGAGCTGGTCATACAACTGATCAAGATCGGGCTTGGAGCAGCGATCGGCACATATTTCATCTGGTGGAGCCTGGAAATGCTGCACCGGCTGCCGCCGCATTAAGAGCTCGCATTAAGGCTCGTCACACGTGAAGATAGCGCTGCGCGATCTGTGAATCCGCGACGAGGGCGGTGGAGGTACCTGACCATACCACATGGCCTTTCTCCAGGATCACGTGGCGGTCCGCGAGCTTGACCAGCGCGCGAAGATGCTTGTCGACGATGAGGATCGATTGGCCCGCGCGCTTGAGGCGCGCAAGGCACTGCCATATCTCGCCGCGGATCAGTGGTGCCAGTCCCTCCGTCGCTTCATCGAGAATGAGGAGCTTGGGATTGGTCATCAGCGCCCGGCCGATCGCCAGCATCTGCTGCTCGCCGCCGGACAGCTGTTCGCCCATGTGTCCGCGGCGCTCGATCAATTTGGGAAAGAGGTCATAGACCCGATCGAGCGTCCATGGATCGTCGCCGCCGAAGCGCGCCGCCGCCGTCGCAATGAGGTTCTCTTCGACCGTGAGGGCGGGAAAGATCTGCCGGCCTTCAGGCACGAGACCAATGCCGGCTTGGGCGATCAGGTAGGGAGGAAGGCCGATCAGCGCGCGACCCTCGAAGCTCGCCATGCCCGCGCGCGCCGGGAGGAGGCCCATGATGGTGCTGATCGTGGTGGTCTTCCCCATGCCGTTGCGGCCAAGCAGGGTGACGACTTCGCCGGCATCGACTTGCAGGCTCACGTCGAACAGCACCTGCGCCGGCCCATAGCCGGCGGCAAGCCCATCGACTTGCAGCATGGCCGTCATTCGATCTCGTCGCCGAGATAGGCGGCGACCACCCGCGCATCCGCCCGGATCTGCTCGGGCGGCCCGCTCGCCAGAATACGCCCGTAGATCAACACGGAGATGCGGTCCGCGAGCGCAAAGACGGTGGCCATGTCATGCTCGATCAGCACGATCGGGAAACGGCCTTTCAGCGCCCGCAACACCTGCAGAAGCCGCGCCGCCTCCTCGTGCCCGGTTCCCGCCATCGGCTCATCCAGCAGCAGGAGCTTCGGTTCCATCGCAAGCGCAATGGCGAATTCGAGCGCGCGTCTGTCCCCGTGCGAGAGGCGCCCCGCGGCAATCGCGGCAAGGTCGGCGAGTTCGACTTGCGCCAGCACGGCAAGCGCCGGCTCGTTCAGGCGGGCTTCCGCGGCCACCCGGCCGGTGAAACGAAAGCTCGAGCCGCACCGCGATTGCACCGCAAGCGCGACGTTTTCAAGAACGGAGAAGCCGGACAGAATCGAAGTGACCTGGAACGATCGGGCCAACCCAAGCCGGGCGCGCTGGTGCGCGGGCAAGCGCGTGATATCGCGACCGGAGAACCAGATTCGGCCGGCGTCAGATGTCAGCAGGCCCGAGATCTGGTTGATCAGCGTTGTCTTTCCCGCTCCGTTCGGCCCGATGATGGCGTGGAGTTCGCCCGGCATGACATCCATGGTCACGTCGTCGGTGGCCACGAGTCCGCCGAACCTCTTACCGAGCTTTTCCAGGCGCAGCACCGGTTCAGCCATGACGCAAATTCACCGCACTACCTAGCCTGCGCGCAAGCTCGTTGCCTGCGCCGAGCAATCCGCCGCGCGCAAACAGGACGACCAGGACGAGCAACGGTCCGAAGATCACCTTCCAGTTCTCGGTGAAGCCGGAGAGCCATTCCTCGAGCAATAGGTAGGCGGCCGTTCCGACAATGGCCCCATGCAGGGAGCCCAGGCCGCCGAGGATGATCATGATGATGAGCTCGCCCGAACGCTGCCACGACATGTAGGCGGGGCTCACAAATTCGGTCGCATTGGCAAGCAGGAACCCGGAGAGCCCGGCCAGCGCCCCGGCGACGACATAGCCCGTGAGCTGAAAGCGGTAGACGTCGAAGCCGATGGTCTCCATGCGCGCGGCATTCTCCTTCGCGCCCCGGAAAACTCTTCCGAAGCGCGAGCCGACCAGCACCCGGCAGAACAGATACGTGCCGAGCAGACAGCCCAGCACGAGATAATAGAAGACCCACTCGTTTCGAAGCACGGCAAAGCCGAAAACGGTGCTGCGCGCGGCAATGGTGAGGCCGTCGTCGCCGCCATACGGCGCAAGCGAGCTTGCCGTGAAGAACGCCATCTGCCCGAAGGCGAGCGTGATCATGATGAAATAGACCCCCTTCGTCCGCAGGCAGACGAAGCCGGTCAGGAGCGCGAACATCGCCGAGACCGAGAGCGCGACCGGCAGCGAAAGCAGTGCGTCGCGCATGCCATGTGCCGACAGGATGCCGACGGCATAGGCACCAAGCCCGATGAAGGCCGCATGGCCAAATGAGATGAGCGCACCGCAGCCGACCAGGAGGTCGAGCGACACCGCTGCAATAGCGAAGATCATCACCCGTCCGCACAGGGTCAGGAGGTATCCGTCGCCCATGAGGTGCGCGACGATGGGGATGAGCGCAAAAAACAGGAAGATGACGGCGGGCAGGATTTCACGCGCAAGCGCCCGCCTCGCCGGCGCGACCATGGCCGGCCGCATTCAACCACCCTTCGCCGGGAAAAGGCCGGTCGGCCGGAAATACAGCACGAACGCCATCAGCAGGTAGATCAGCATGGATGCAATCGCCGGCCCGATGGTCCGGGCAGGGGACGGTCCCACTGCGAGTCGCAGGATATCGACGGAGAAAGAGCGTCCCAGCGTATCAATGAGGCCGATGGCGAGCGCCGCCAGGAACGCGCCGCGTATCGATCCGATGCCCCCGACCACGATGACCACGAATGCAAGGATGAGGACGGTATCGCCCATTCCGGGCTCCACCGACAGGATGGGAGCGATCATGATGCCGGCGAAGCCCGCCAACATGGCACCGAGGCCGAACACGATCGTGAACAGACGGCGAATGTTCACGCCGAGCGCGGAGACCATGGCGGCATGGGAGGCGCCGGCGCGGATCAGCATGCCGACGCGTGTATGCGTGATCAGCACATAGAGCAGGCCCGCGGTCGCGAGGCCGGCCGCGATGATGACGAGCCGCCACGCTGGATACAGCAATCCATCGGCAAGTCGCACCGAGCCGGCGAACATGTCGGGAATCGGCAGGCTCAGCGGCGCCGCTCCCCAGACCACCTTCACGCCGTGGTTGAGGAAGATGATGATCCCGAAGGTCGCAATGACGTGGTCGAGGTGGTCGCGATCATAGAGTTGACGGAACACCGCAAGCTCGAGCAGCAGGCCGAAGTGCCAGCGCCGCCAGGAGCGCGAGCGACCGTCGCGAGCAGAAAATGTCCCGTCAGCGCGTAGAACGTCACGGCCAGGTAGGCGCCCAGCATGTATTGGACGCCGTGTGCGAGATTGATGAAGTTCATCACGCCGAACACCAGCGTGAGGCCGGCCGCAATCAGAAAGAGAAGGACGCCGAGCTGAAGGCCGTTGAGAACCTGGACGATGAGGAGGGCGGCGCTCATGCTCTTTCTTCACCGCCCTTGCCGCGAGTTGATTCCATGAACGACGCTCATGGAGCTCGTCATTCCGGAGCGCCACAAAGGCGCCGCGGAATGACGCCGACATATTTCGTCGAGAGATAGAGGCTCCTCTCGCGCGCCGGGATGGCTCACTTCATCGGACAATCCTTGGCGTGCGGATCGGCGTCGCTCTCGAACACCTTTTTCACGATCTGCGTCTGGTACTTGCCGTCGGCTCGCTTGGCGACCTTGACCAGGTAGAAATCCTGAATCGGATAGTGATTGGTATTGAACTTGAAATTGCCGCGCAGGGACTTGAAATCCGCCTTGGTCAGCGCGGCGCGCAGCGCCTCTTTGTTGCTCGGATTGCCCTGCAGTTGCCGAACCGCGCTGTCGATCAGGAGCGCGGCATCGTAGGCCTGGAACGCGTAGGTTGCCGGCACCGCGCCGAACTCCTTTTCATAGCCGGCCACGAATGCCTTGTTCTGCGGCGTGTCGAGATCGGGCGCCCAATTGGCGCCGCCGAAGAAGCCGAGCGCCGCATCCTGCTGCGCCGGCAAGGTCGATTCATCGACCGTGAAGGCGGAGAGGAACGTGATCGCATCGGCAAGCCCGGCCTGTCGAAACTGCTTGACGAAATTGATGCCCATGCCACCAGGGAGAAACACGTAGACTGCGTCCGGCTTGGCCGCGGCGATCCTCGACAGCTCGGCGGCGTAGTCGAGCTGGTTGAGCGGGACGTAAACTTCGTCGGCGATCTCGCCCTTGAATGCTGATCTTGAACCCGGCGAGCGCGTCGCGGCCGGCCTGATAATTGGGCGCGATCAGGAACGCCTTCTTGATGCCGCTGTCCTGGGCGTGCTTGCCCGAGACGGCAAAAACCTGATCGTTCTGGTAGGACGTCACGAAGAAGCTCGGATTGCAGTCCTTGCCGGCGAAATTGGAGGTCCCGGCATTGGGGCTGATCAGGATCGCGCCGCCGTCGGTCGCGGGCTTCATGATGGCCTGCAGGATGTTGGAAAAGATCGGGCCGACGACGAATTCGACCTTGTCTCGCTCCACCAGCGCCTTGACCTTGGTGACGGCGACGTCGGGCTTGAGCTCGTCGTCCGCGACGATGACCTCGACGTCGCGTCCGCCGAGCTTGCCGCCGAGGTCCTTGACCGCGAGAGCAAATCCATTGCGCAGCTGCTGGCCGAGGGTCGCGGGCGGGCCGGAGAGCGTTGCGATCAGCCCGACTTTGAGCTTGTCCTGCGCCCGCGCCGCAGAGATCGCGAGCGCCATCATGCCGGCAACTGCGAGCGTCCGGTACACGATTTTCATGCCTGCCTCCGGCTGACGACGGTGTGGCGAAAGCCTTGGAAGACTACTCCGAGAAAGGAGCCGCCGCGCGACATTTAGAGGAATTTCTCCGCGTCGTCATGCCCCTGTGCACATTGCAATGCGCGCCCGCTCGAGGCGCAGGACGCTTTGCCTTCTCGCGTTGCTCCCGGCATTGTCTATCCGGTGTTTTTGTTTATGGTTGGATGGACGCGAGCGAAACGAACGACGGAGTGCGCTCGATGCAGCCTCTTACCGCCGGCATCACCAAGGCCGGCACCGGCCTCGATGGGATCACCTGGAATATTCTCGGTCAAACCTATGTGCCCAAGCAGCTCAGCGAGAGCTCGTTTGCCTGGCATGCCACTTTCCCGCCCGGGACTGCGGTGCCGCCCCATATCCATCCGACGCAGGACGAGTTCATCTACATGCTCGAGGGACGATTCGATCTCCTGCTGGATGGGCACGATTACGTGGCGAGCTCAGGCGACCTGATCCGATTGCCGATGAACATCTCCCACGGCATCTTCAACAAGAGCCGACCAGAGCGTGAAATGCTTCTTCTGGGTCACGCCGACGCGCAAGCTCTACGACCTGTTCTGGGCGATCCACAGCATGAAAGAGCAGTCTCCTCCTGACGTGGTCGCGCTCTCGGCGAAGCACGAAGTCATGTTCCTGCCGCCGCCCGGCCAATGATCAGGCCGCCTTGTTGACCTGCTCGCGCGCAAAGCCGGCGGTCGACGCGTATCCGCGCACAATGGCCTTGCGCTGCTCGAACGAGAGCACGTCGTCGACATTGTTGAATCCGTCGGGAGCGCGTTCTTCGACCGCGTCGATGACCCCTTCCGGGCCTCCGCGGCGGTTCATCTGCACGACCTGGGCGGTCATGGGCAGACGCTCCTGCTCGTACATCCAAAGCCCGTGCGCCGGATGCTCGGCGCCGCGCAGGCGGTCGGCGAGCGCGCGCGCATCGAGAATGGCCTGCGACGCGCCGTTCGATCCCACCGGATACATAGGATGGGCTGCGTCTCCCAGCACTGTCACGCGCCCGTGCGACCAGCGCGGCAACGGATCGCGATCGCACATCGGATATTCCCAGAACTCCGGCGTCGCTTCGATCAAAGCCTTGGCGTCCACATAGGGGATGCGAAAGCGCTGTACGTGCGGGATGAGCTCCTCGAACCGGCCGGGCCGCGACCAGTCTTCCTTGCGCGGCGGCGCGCCGCCCTCGGCGATCTTCACCAGCACCGCCCAGTTGGTGAGCGGACGGTTCGCTCGGGTGCCTTCACCAATCGGGTAGATCACGAGCTTCGCCGCCATGCCTCCCGCGATCACCATGGAGCGCCCGGTCAGAAATTGCGGCCACTCGATTGCGCCGCGCCAGAGCATCGATCCGTTCCAGCGCGCCGGGCCTTCATTCGGGTAAAGCGCCTCGCGCACGGCGGAATGAATCCCGTCGGCGCCGATGAGAACGTCGCCGCGCGCGGTTGCGCGATGCGAGCCGTCACGGTCGAAGAAGTAGGCGGTGACGCCGCCGTCGTCCTGGGCAAAGGCGCCGAGGCGATGACCGGCATGGATGCGGGACTTGCCGAGGCGCGCTCGCACGGCATTATGGATGACGCCCTGCAACCGGCCGCGATGGATGGAGAATTGCGGATACTCGTAGCCGGCATCGGTGCCGCGCGGCTCGCGCCAGATCTCCTGTCCGAAGCGGTTGGTGTAGAACAGCTCGTAGGTGCGGATGCCGACGGCGTCGAGCCGCGCGAGCAGACCCAGTTCGGCCAGCTCCTTGATGGCATGCGGGAGCGTGTTGATGCCGACGCCGAGCTCGCGGACCGTCTCCGCCTGCTCGTAGAGCTCGCAATCGATCCCGCGCGCATGCAGCATGAGCGCAGTCGTGAGCCCGCCGATCCCGCCCCCGACGATGATAGCCTTCATCACGCCTACTCGACACCTGACGACGCCTCATAATGAGCACCCGCATGCGCCCGCGCAACGGGTTTGAGTGCAATTGGTTGACGCAATACTCCCCTGAAAGGGGTCCTGAAAGGGGAGGTCGGCGAGCAGAGCGAGCCGGGTGGGGTCGGCTGCAACAATCTCGCGCGGGCCGCATCGGAATTAGTTCGTGGTCTTCGGCACCATGCGCTCGGCCGCCGGAGGCAGGAACGCGTCGGTATAGACCGTCGCCGGATCGGGGCCGGCAGGCAGCCGATAGGCAGTCACCATCGCATCGATGGTCTTTTTCAGTTTTTCCGCGGTGACTGAGCTCAGCCCGTTGCTCGCGGTGTGCGCCGTGTTGGTGAGCCCGAGCGCGATGTCGAGGCGCACCTTCTCGATCTCCAGCTTCATCATGGGATCGCGCGACTTGAGAAGGTCCAGCGCTTTTTGCGGGGATGCGATGGTGTCCTTGGTCCCCTGATTGAGCGCCTTGACGACGCCGCGCACGGCGGCCGGATTTTCGTCGGCGAATTTCTTGGTGGTCACCAGCGCCAGCCCGTACATGTCGGCGCCGAAATCGGAATATTTGAGCACGAACAGCTCGTCCAGGGTGAAGCCGAGCTCGAGCGCCGCGGGAATGTTCGAGTTGGTGAAGCCGCCGGTGCCGTCGACCTCGCCGCGCTTGAGCATGGGGCCGAACAGCTGCGGCTGCACCGCCACCCAGTTGATCTTGACGTTCTCGGCGTTCGCCGCCTTGAGCAGGATCGAGATCGTGTCATGCACGGCGGTGCCGGGGCCGCCGGCGATCTTCCTGCCGTCGAGATCGGAGGGCTTGCGGATTCCCGCGTCCTTGCGCGTGATCACCGCGAGCGGGGAGGCATCGAAACTCATGTAGACCGCGATCAACGGCGCCGCCGGATTTTGCGCGTTGAACCGGATCATCGACGGCAGGTCGACCCATCCGAAATGGTAGACGCCGCCGGCAACGCTGACCGCGACGTTGGTTGCGCCCTTGCCGGCGTCGATCGTATCGACCGCGACGCCCGCGGCCTTGAAATACCCCTGCTCCTGCGCCACGAAGAACGGCGCGTGGGTGCCCTGGATGATCCAATCCAGCATGATCCTGACGTTCTTGGTCTGCGCCGCGGCAGTCCCGGCGGAGCAGAGCATCAGAACGAGCGATGCGAGGAACCCGCCCACGAGAGCGGAAAAATCCCGGAATGTCCGTGCATCGCCGTCGCAGACGCCGCCGCGCATTGCAAATCGACTCCTTGCGAGCAAACGATCGTCGTGATCGATATGCAGGCGCAAGCCTAGTCGTGCTTGGCATCATGGTCAACGATGGCTAGCATTCCGGTGACATGCCGGGGTCCACACGTTGACGGACGTGATGCGCCGGCATCGATCAGGAGAAACGGCAATGCTTAAGCTTCCGGGCCATGCGCGCTACGGGTATTCGCCGATCGTCAAGCGGCCGCTCTATGATTGGCCCGGCGGGAAGCGTCTCGCCTTCTACGTGGCGCTCAATATCGAGCATTTCGCGTTCGGCGCCGGTCTTGGAATGGACCCTTCCAATCGCAGCGGACAGCAGACGACGCGAAACTTCGCCTGGCGCGATTACGGCAACCGCGTCGGCAACTGGCGGCTGTTCGAGATGCTCGATGCGCTCAATTTGCCCGCCACCATCCTGTTGAACAGCAGCGTCTGCTACAATTACCCGGAGATCGTCGAGAAGATCAAAGCGCGCGGCGACGACGTCCTCGGCCACGGACGCACCAACGCCGAGCTCCTGCGGCCGATGTGGGAGCAGGACGAGGCGCGCGCCATCGAGGAGTGCACGGCGGTGATCGAGAAGAATGTCGGCGTGCGGCCCACCGGATGGATGGGGCCGGGCGCGCTCGAATCCGCCGTCACGCCCGATCTTCTGAAGGAGGCGGGCTACACGCATCTCCTCGATTGGCCGCTCGACGACCAGCCGATATGGATGCAGACGCGTGCGGGCCCGCTGCTGTCGGTCCCCTATCCCATGGAATTGAACGATGCGGGTGCGCAGGCGCACCGCGATCACACCGGCCGGCAGTTCGGCGAGATGATCGTTGATCAGTTCGAGGAGATGCTCGAGCAATCCGAGCGCCAGCCGCTCGTTTTCGCCCTGTCGTTGCACGGCTTCATCGTCGGCCAGCCGTTTCGGCTGCGTCCGGTGCGACAGGCCGTCAAGCATTGCGTCGAGCACAAGCAGAAGGATCGGGTCTGGTACACGCGCGCCGGCGATATCGCGAAATACTGCTTCTCGCTTCCGAAAGGGCTCGTGCCGGGGAGTTGAGCGAGACACGCGCATGCGCGAAATGCCGGCGCCATGATCGCGCGAGCGACAGAGAGGAGCGCAATGAATTTCGTCGACCTCGATCGCGTGTCGCTGCGCTATGGCGAGGATGAAACCGGCACGCTCGCCTTGCACGGGACGACGCTGCATGTGGGCGAGGGCGAATTCGTTGCGGTCGTCGGCCCCTCGGGCTGCGGCAAATCCACTCTCATGAAGGTGGTCACCGGGCTGTGGCCGGCCTCGGCGGGAGCGGTTCTCGTCAGCGGCCGGGAGGTGACCGCGCCGCTGAGCATCGCCGGCATGGCGTTCCAGAATGCGACGCTGCTGCCCTGGCGCACGACGCTCGGCAATGTGATGCTGCCGCTCGAGATCGTGCGCCCGCATTGCACCAGGCTGCGGCGCGAGCGGGCGGCCTACGAGGCGAAGGTGCGCGAGCTATTGGCGCTCGTCGGCCTTGCCGGATTCGAGGATCACTTTCCGTGGCAGCTGTCAGGCGGCATGCAGCAGCGCACTTCCCTTTGCCGCGCGCTGATCCACGATCCGTCGCTGCTGATGCTCGACGAGCCGTTCGCGTCGCTCGACATGTTCACGCGCGAGGAGCTGTGGCTTGCGCTGCAGGACCTCTGGCTCGCGCGCAAGCCGACCGTCATTCTGGTCACCCACGATCTGCGCGAGGCGGTCTTCCTTTCCGACCGGGTGCTGGTGATGAGTGCACGGCCCGGCCGCATCATCGATGAGCGCGTCGTCGACCTGCCGCGGCCGCGCAAGCTCGACGTCACCTACGAGCCCTATTCCGTGGCGCTGGTCCATGCGCTGCGCGAACGTATCAGCGCCGGTCGCGCGAGCAGGCCTTGATGCAAAAGGACAAAGGCCAAGCCGCAGGGCAATCGCATATGCCAAGCAGCAAACTCGATTTCCCTCCCCCGAAGGGGGAGGGTGGCCGTCGAAGGCGGCCGGGTGGGGGCCAACCGCAACCATCTCTCATGTTGAGGCGACCCCCACCCGACCATCTTGGCTTCGCCGTGCGAAGCCAAGATGGTCGACCTTCCCCTTGCAGGGGGAGGTATCCGAGTCTGTTGCTCCGTATGCGATTACGTTGAGGGAAACCGGGTGACCACGACCGAGCTCATCGATGATCTTCCGTTGCGGCCACGCAAGCCGTTCTGGCAGCGGCGCAGGACTCTGCGTCTCGTCCTGCCGTGGGTCGTGATCATCGGCCTCTTCCTGCTCTGGGAGATCGTGGTACGCGTTTTCGGCATCGAGCAATTCGTGCTGCCGTCGCCGTCCGCGATCTTCGCCTCGGGATGGCAATGGCGCTGGCCCATTCTCGACAATGCCTGGCAGACCTTCATGACCACGGTGGTCGGGTTTGCGATCGCGGTGGTCATCGGCTTGGCGGCGGGCATTGCCATCGGCTCGTCGACGCTCGTGTATGACGGCTTCTATCCCGCCCTCATCGGGTTCAACACGATTCCCAAGGTGGCCGTGGTTCCCATTCTTGTCATCTGGTTCGGAGTGGGAACGGTACCTGCGATCATCACGGCCTTCCTGATCGCCTTTTTTCCCATCCTGGTGAACGTGGCGGTGGGCATCGCGACCGTGGAGCCGGAGCTGCAAGACGTGTTGCGGGCATTGGGCGCGAACCGGTGGCAGGTGATCAAGAAAGTCGGGCTTCCGCGCTCGATGCCCTATTTCTTTGCCTCGTTGAAGATGGCGATCACCTTCGCATTCGTCGGCACCATCGTCGCGGAGACGGTTGCTGCCAACAAGGGCATCGGCAATCTCATGCTGGTCGCCTCGTCGCGCTTCGAGGTTCCGCTGGCATTCGCCGGCCTGCTCATGACCAGCATCATGGGCATCGGCATGTATCTGGTCACCGCTTTCCTTGAGCGCAGGATGACCGGATGGGCGACGCGCGGTGCCGACGGGATGATCCAGCCGGGCGGATGACGAGCTTCGAGCAATGGGTTTCGCGCACACACTCGACGGCACGACCTACAGATTTGCGGACCTCAAGACCTTGCTCGCCAAGGCGTCACCGCGGCGATCGGGCGACGAGCTTGCCGGCATTGCCGCGGCCAGCGGCGCCGAGCGGGTGGCCGCGCAAATGGCCTTGGCGGACGTGCCGCTGCGGGAATTCCTCAATGATGCGGTGGTTCCCTACGAGTCGGACGAGGTGACGCGGCTGATCGTCGATGGCCACGATCGCCTCGCCTTCGCCCCCGTCGGCAGCATGAACGTCGGCGACTTCCGCGAATGGCTGTTGAGCGAGGAGGCCGACGCGCAGGCGCTCGGCCGGCTCGCGCCCGGTCTGACCCCTGAAATGGCGGCGGCCGTGTGCAAGATCATGCGGCTTCAGGATCTCATTGCGGTCGCGGCGAAATGCCGGATAACGACGGCGTTCCGCTGCACCATCGGTCTGCCTGGCCGGCTGTCCACGCGCTTGCAGCCCAACCATCCGACCGATGATCCCGCCGGCATCGCCGCCAGCATCGTCGACGGCCTCCTGTATGGCGCGGGCGACGCGGTCATCGGCATCAATCCGGTCTCGGATGACGTGGGCGGCGTGACGAAGCTGCTCGCGATGCTCGACGAGATGCGACTGCGGCTGGACGCCCCGATCCAGTCCTGTGTGCTCGCTCATGTGACGACGACCATCGCCGCCATGGAAAAATCCGCGCCGGTCGATCTCGTGTTTCAATCGATCGCCGGCACGCAATCCGCCAACCGGGCGTTCGGGATTTCGCTCGATCTCCTCACCGAGGCCCGCGCTGCCGCGAGCGCGCTTCACCGTGGGACGGTCGGAACGAACGTCATGTATTTCGAGACCGGGCAGGGCAGCGAGCTTTCGTCGGGAAGCCACGAAGGCGTCGATCAACAGACGCTGGAAGCGCGCTGCTATGCCGTGGCGCGCCAATTCAACCCGCTGCTGGTGAACTCCGTGGTTGGGTTCATCGGGCCGGAATATCTCTACAACGGCAAGGAGATCGCGCGCGCCGGTCTCGAGGACCATTTCTGCGGAAAATTGCTCGGCCTGCCCATGGGGTGCGACATCTGTTACACCAACCATGCCGAGGCGGATCAGGACGACATGGACGCGCTCTTGACCCTGCTGGCGCTCGCCGGCTGCACCTTCATCATGGGGGTGCCGGGCGCCGACGACGTCATGCTCAATTACCAGAGCACGTCGTTTCATGATGCGCTCTACGTGCGGCATCTGCTCGGGCTGCGGCCGGCCCCGGAATTCGAGGCGTGGCTCGCCGCCGTGGGGATCACCGACGCAACCGGCCGCCTGCACGCACGCGCGCCGGAACGCGTCATTCGGTCGCTGTCGGCGCTGCAGCATGATCCCGAAAAAGCCTGCCCCGGGCTTGATCCGGGGGGGATACCGGTTTTCGGAAGAGATCATGCTCAAACAACGAAGTAGAGCGGGATGAGATGCACAGAAAAATCATCCCGCTCTAAGAGCGCGGCCTCGTGACCGACCGTCCGTCTCCCAGCCCGGTCGCACCCCCGGTGCAAGCGAGCTGGGCTGCCCTGCGCCGGCACACGCCGGCGCGCATCGCCATCGGGCGGGCCGGCTTCGGGCTCCCCACCAGGGCCTATCTCGATTTCCAGGCCGCACACGCACGCGCGCGCGACGCCGTCCACGCCGAGCTGGACGCAGCCGCGACCGTGCACGACATCGCCGCCCACGGCTGGCCGGCAATCCGCGTGGCGAGCGCGGCTGAGAGCCGGCAAGCCTTCTTGCGCATGCCGGATCTCGGGCGCGCGCTCGCCGCGCAAAGCAAGGCCCGCTTGTCGGAGCCCATGGTGGCGCCGGACGTGGTGATCGTCGTCGGCGACGGCTTGAGCAGCGTGGCGGTGGAGCGCAATGCCATGGCGGTGCTCGAGCTCCTCTGCAAGCGGCTTGCCGACATCGGATTGCGGCTGGCGCCCATCGTCGTGGCGACCCAGGCGCGCGTCGCGCTTGCAGACGAGATCGGCGAGCTTCTGCAAGCGAAGCTCTCCGTCATGCTGATCGGCGAGCGGCCAGGACTGAGCGCGGCCAATTCGCTGGGCATGTATTTGACCTTTGCGCCGTGCCGCGGCCGGCTGGACAGCGAGCGCAACTGCATTTCCAACATTCACGCCGCCGGCATGACGGCGCAGGATGCCGCGGCGCGGGCGGTCGATCTGATACGATCCATGCTCGAGCATCGCGCCTCGGGCATCCTGCTCGCCTCGCGAATTCCCAAGGGGGTGCTCGACTTCGGGTGTTCGTAGGGGCGGCACGTTCGAGGGTTTGCAGGGGCGGGCCTCTCGCCTCGACCCTCAGGCAAGTTCACTTCCTTCTGCGCCGCCCACATCAGTCATAGAAAGGCGGTTCGCGGGTTACCTTCGCGGAAAGCGATACTTTGTGATGGCCATCACATCGGCGCGAGCTCCCCCTCCTTAGGCTCAATTCCACTCGCTGTCGACGAATACCGCCAATGCTGCCGGGTGGGGTGGCCGCCGCACTTCACCGCTGCGGCAAGGTGCGAGTGAAAAAATTTGGATGCAGGAGCAGACAATGCGCCTTGCCGTATTTGCTGCTTTCGCCTCGCTGTGGCGATACCTTGTTGCTGCGGGCGCGGCTCTCATCGTGATTGCCTTGGCCCCCGCCCTGATACAGCAAACCGAGACCGATGCGGCTTTCAAGCGCGTCGAAGAGCTCTACAGGGCGGGCAACTACGAGGAGGCGCTGGCCCAGGCGCAGAAGGCGCAAGCGCGCATCAAGGAGCAATTCGGGACCGATCACGTCAACTACGCGGCTGCATTGAACTCGCTGGCAAACGTGTACTGGGCGCAGAGCAAGTACGACGAGGCGGAGGCGCACTACAAGGGCGCGCTGGCAATCTGGGAGGAAAAGGTCGGCAAGGACCACATCGACGCGGCGGCAGCCCTCAACAATCTCGCCATCGTGAACTGGACGCAGGGCAAGCAGGCCGACGTCGAGGCCAACTTCAAGCGCGTGCTGGCGATCCGGGAGAAAAAGCTCGGCCACGGTCACCCCGAGGTGGCGAAGGTTCTCAACAATCTGGCCAACATGTACTGGACGCAGGCCAAATACGCAGATGCGGAGGCGCACTATAAGCGCGCGCTGGCGATCTGGGAGGAGAAGCTCGGCAAGAATCACCCCGACGTGGCGCAGTCCGTCAACAACCTCGCGATCGTGTACCGCGATCAGGGCAAGCATGCGGACGCGGAGGCGCATTACAAACGTGCGCTGGCGATCTGGGAGGAAAACCTCGGCAAGGACCACCCCGATGTGGCCATCACCCTGAACAACTTGGGCGTCGTCTACCGCGACCAGGGCAGATACGCCGACGCGCAGGCTCAATATCGACGCGCGCTGGCGATCCGGGAGGGGAAGCTCGGCAAGGACCACCCCGATGTGGCCACCACCCTCAACAACCTGGCCATTGTGCAACGGGACCTGGGCGAGCACGCCGACGCCGAGGCCAATTTCAAGCGCGCGCTGGCGATCAGGGAGCGCACGCTCGGGAAGAATTACCCCGACGTGGCGGCGACGATCGCCAATCTGGCGGACGTGCAGCAGTTGCGGGGCAAGCCCGCAGACGTGGAAGCGAATCTCAAGCGTGCGTTGGCGATCCAGGAGGAGAAGCTCGGCAAGTACCATCCGCACGTGGCACAGACGCTTCAGAACCTGACCATCGGGTATAGGGCACAGGGGAGGTACGCGGAAGCGCTCGCCTACTCGCGCAGGGCTGTGGCGGCGGTGGTCGCCCATGCGCGGATCGAGGCAACAGCAGCCCGACAAAAAAGCAGCGCCCAAGGCCTGATCGAGCAGCGTACCGGCTACTTCCGCAGCCATGTCGGCATTGTCTACGCCGCCGCGCGGCAGGGCATCGCCTCCAAAACCGAGCTCGCGCGCGAGGGCTTCGAGGCCGCGCAATGGGCGGTGCATTCCTCAGCCGCCTCGGCGCTCGCGCAGATGGCGGCGCGGCAAGCCCGGGGCGAAGGGAAGTTGGCAAAGGCGGTGCGTGCACGACAGGATCTCGAGCACCAGTGGCATGCAGCTGATGAGCGGCTCAATACCGCAATCGCCCGCGGCGACGTCAAGCTCGCATCCGAGCTGCGAAGGGAATTGAGCGGCCTGGAAGGCCGGTTCGCCGACATCGACGCGCGCCTCGCGCAAGAGTTTCCCGACTATGCCGTGCTCTCCAATCCCAAGCCGCTGTCCATTGCCGACACGCGTGCGCTTATCGCCGCCGACGAGGTTCTCGTGTCCTGGATGCTCAGTGAAAAAGAGAGCTACGTCTTCGCGCTGACGACCGATGGGTTCGAGTGGAAGACAATTCCGGTCAGCGGCGCCGCGATTGAGCAAAAGGTGGCGCAGTTCCGTCGCGGGCTCGATGTGGACGCCGTGTGGCGCGGACTTGGCCGGTTGGAGTGCACGCAGGTGGAGGCGGACAAGCGCGGGCTGTCGCGAAACGAGTGCGGCCAGGCTTTGAGCAAGGAGTGTGCTCAGGCCGCGGAAGGGCGCGGGCTCGGGCGCATCGAGTGCAAACCGCCGCCGGAGCGCGAGCTGTTCGATCTCGCGCTCGCACACGAGCTTTACGGCACGCTGATTGCTCCGATCGCCGCGCTGACCAGGAGCAAGCGTCATCTCATTGTCGTACCCTCGGGCGCGCTCACGGCATTGCCGTTCCACCTGCTGGTCACGGAGAAACCCGCGGTGTCCACGCCGCAAGTCAAGTGGCCGCGCGATCTTGCGGTCTACCGCAGTGCGGCCTGGTTGCTCAGGCGCCACGCCGTGAGCGTGTTGCCGTCGGTGGCGAGCCTGAAAGCATTGCGCGCAGTCGCGCGCAGGGACCAGGGCGCAAAACCGCTGATCGGATTCGGCGATCCCGTTTTCAATCTCGAGGAGGAGGGCTGGGCGAGCGCGGAGAGTAAAACGGTGGCTGCCATGCGTTCCTACAGCGAGTTCTGGAAAGGCGCAGGCGCCGACCGCGTCTTGCTCAGCCGATCGCTGCAACGGCTGCCCGAAACAGCAGCCGAATTGCGCGCCGTTGCGAAAAATCTCGGCGCGCCCGAAGACAGCATTCATTTACGCCAGGCGGCGAGCGAGGCCACTGTCAAGCGCGCAGCGCTTGGTGATTACCGCGTGATCTACTTTGCGACGCACGGCCTGGTTGCCGGCGAGATCAAGGGGCTGGCCGAGCCCTCACTCGCGCTCACGCTCCCGACGCAGCCGAGCGATTTCGACGATGGGCTGCTCACCGCCAGCGAGGTGGCGCAGCTCAAGCTCAATGCGGACTGGGTGGTGCTTTCCGCCTGCAACACCATCGCCGGTGACAAACCCGGCGCGGAAGCGCTCTCCGGGCTTGCCCGCGCCTTCTTCTATGCCGGTGCCCGCGCGCTGCTGGTCTCGCACTGGGCAGTCGAGACGAACGCGGCGGCCCGCCTCACGACCGCGACCTTCGACGTGATGAAGTCCGATCCAAATCTCGGCCGCGCCGAGGCGCTGCGCCGCGCCATGCTCGCCTACATCGATGACGCCTCCGATCCGCGCAATGCCTACCCCGCGTACTGGGCGCCGTTTGTTGTCGTTGGAGAAGGTGCTGGGCGGTAAGCAAAACAATGCAGTCGCTGCAGCGCCATGTCCAGCCACTGCCTGCCTTGCATCCGCCGAGTGCCCTGTGAATGCATTGCGGCCCTGGCCGAGAACGAGAAAGCAGGTTTCCGGCACGATGCGGCCTGGCTCGGTCCGCGCCTCGTGGCGATCCGCGAGTGCTCGACGCAATAGCTTGCCACCTGCTTGCGCCCGGCCCTCTTTGGAATGAGTGCACTTTTCACTTTTCCGCCTTCTTCTGCCGTCCTTTGGTGGAACGCGGGCCCATCGGCTCGGGCTGGAACGGCCCGTCGCGCATGTCGAGGTAGCCCTTGAGCCCGTGCGTGCGTTGCGCCTCGAACAGCTGCTCGCGGAACTCGTTGTGCGACGAATGGGCGAGCGCGCCGAGCGCGCCTTCCAGCAGCAGTCCGGAATAGACCCCCGCGGCCTGGATGCCCAGCATCGTGATGGACTTGTTGAGCCGCACCGCCGGCTCCGGCACCAGCGCGATGCGCTGTGCCAGCGCGCGCGCCGTGTCCATGAGCTCATCGTGCGCCACCACCTCGTTGACCATCCCGAGGCGCAGCGCCTCATGGGCGTCGAAGTGGTCGCCGGTGAGCGCCCAGCGATTGGCCGCCTTCCAGCCGCAAAGGGCTCCGAACAGGAACGTCGAGTTCGAGATGTGGCGGACTTCCGGCTGCGCGAACACCGCCTGCTCGGAGGCGATGGTGATGTCGGCGGCGAGCTGATACCAGAACCCGCCTCCCATCGCCCAGCCGTTGACCGCAGCGATGATCGGCTTGGCCAACCCCCACATGTGCGTCCAGTACGTGACGCGGCTGGCATCGGTGCGCTGCCAGAACTCGATGAACTCGGCGTGCGACTTTCCCTTGGGGTCGGAATGACGCTTGCCGGACTTTCCGGTCTGGCCCTGATCGTAGCCGGAGCAGAACGCGCGCCCGGCGCCGGTCAGGATGATGACGCGGACGGAGCGGTCGGCGTCGGCCTCGTCGAAGCGCCGGTGCAGCTCGGCTTCGAGATCGTGCGTGAGCGCATTCATCCGCTCCGGCCGGTTGAACGTGATGGTTGCGATCTTGTCCTCGACCTCATACAGCAGCTCCTGGCTCATCCTGCGTCCTTTCGTCGGAAGTTGTCGGATTGATCATCGTGGCCTAACCCATCGATTCCATGAAACTGCTCTGATGAAAACACTCACGGCTTCGTTTCCAAGGCAAAACGACATGTTGTGATGGGAGTCACAGCGCGCCCGGGCACATTTTGCAATCATCAGCCATGCTTGGCGGTGCGCCGTTGCGGACCCGTAACGCAGCTTCGCTGCACCACAGTTTTCATATTCGCAGATACGACCTCGGATAGGAGTGCGCTGCGGATGTCGTCGGTCGGCACTATCCTGCCGCCGATCCGGACCGCCGGGCGAGCGGGGCGCGCTTGGAGCACCTACGATTCCCTGCCTTCGCGATCTTGCGCGCCATTGAGGATCGACAGCATAGGATCTTGATCTCGACTTCGCGCTCGAAAGCGGCGTGAAGCCCCGCGTCCCGGCAACAGGTGCCTTAACGTAGACGACCGCTCAAGACGATCGACCCGCTGCTCGCCGCACCGTCTATCGAGCTGCACTCAGATCATGCAGCGGGCTGGATCGACCTCTCCCCGCCGGTTCTCGGGGTGACGTTTCCTGGAGATGGAAGTTGATGGCTGGTGGTTCATAACTGTTTGATTTCCCTTGCGTCAATGCGGACGCAGTATCACGTTCGCTCCTGTCGTTTCATTTGTGGCGCTACCTATTCGAAGTGAAGGTAGCATGCCGGACAGGAGCTTTCTTCTATGCCACGTATCAAAATGACCAAGAGTAATATCGACGGACTGCCGATTGGCAAGGCGGATGTCGTCTACTGGGACATCGGTCGTCCCGGCTTCGGCGTGAAGGTCACACCCAAAGGCCGCAAGGTGTTCGTCGTCCTTTATCGCACCGGCGGAGCCGGCTCACGATTGCGCAAGTACACAATCGGACCTTATGGCCGTGTGACCCTCCATCAGGCCCAAGTAGCGGCACAGAAGGTCTTTACGGCCAAGCTGGAGGGCCGTGATCCTGCCGGTGAAAAGCGGGAGGCGAAGAGGAGAATCGTTGCCGATCGAGTGGACGATCTTTTGGAGGCTTACATTGCCCAGCATGTTTCTCAAAGACGCTCGGGCGGCGAAATATCGCGTTTATTCGACGGGAGATCGGAAAGGTGTGGGGCAGCAGGAGCATCCACGAGATTACCAAACGTGATGTCGTTGAGGTGATCACCGCAATTGAACAGCGTGGCGCTCCGATTGCAGCGAACAAGACACTAAAGACACTCAAGACCTTCTTGCGCTGGTGTGTAGGTCGTGCAGTGCTGGATCAGTCGCCAGCGGACGGAATTCCTTTGCCGGCAAAGGAGATTTCTCGGGACCGGGTTCTGGTCGATGACGAGCTCGCTCGGGTGATCATTGCGGCTAGGAAGATTGGCGGCCCATATGGCGGGATCGTTGAGTTGTTAGCTTTGACTGCGCAACGGCGAGAGGAAGTGGCGCGCGCATCATCCGACGAATTCGACATTGAGCAGCGAATTTGGACGCTGCCGAAATCGCGTACAAAGAATGGCAAACCGCACACCGTGCATTTGTCCAATGAGGCAATTGTTGTTCTAAACAGGGCAAACAAGACCGGAGCGTTCGTATTCTCGCTCGTTGGAGCGAAGCCATTTCAAGAATTCAGCCGGGCTAAGCGAGAGCTTGACGAGCTATCAGGGGTGAAGGGCTGGCGACTGCACGATCTGCGGCGGACATGCGTGTCGGGGATGGCTCGGCTAGGTATCCCGCCTCATATCGCGGACAAGATTCTCAACCACCAAGCCGGGACGATCTCTGGCGTTGCCGCCGTATACCAGCGCCACGATTTTCTTGCTGAGCGCAAAGACGCACTTGAACGGTGGGGGGCATATGTCCGCAAAATTCTAACCGACGCCTCAAGCGATCGCCGAAGCCATCGGACGAAAGCCGCCTAAGGCCTCGAATCTGGCGCCTCCTGCGGAAGAGCGACGGCGCTTTGCGATAATCAATATTCCACGCCACCTTTTCAGCGAAGCTACAGGTAAGCAGCACGAGCGCAGCAAAGAAGGATCGTTGATTATGGCGATGGGACATCGACATGAAGCCACAGCCGGAATCATCGACCCAGGAAGTGCTGGCGGGCCTCGTCGAGCGCGTCACCTACCACAATGCCGAGAACGGCTTCTGCGTTCTGCGCGCCAAGGCGCGCGGGCATCGTGATGTCGTGACGGTGGTCGGCCATGCGGCGACGATTGCGGCCGGTGAGTGGATCACCGCCTCGGGCGAATGGGTCAACGACCGCACCCATGGCCAGCAGTTCAAGGCGCGGTTCCTGCGGACGTCGCCCCCGACTTCGGCCGACGGCATCGAGAAGTACCTCTCGTCCGGCATGATCCGGGGCATCGGGCCGGTCTACGCCAAAAAGCTCGTGCGCGCCTTCGGCGAGAAGGTGTTCGACGTCATCGAGGCGACGCCGGACCGGCTGCGCGAGGTCGACGGCATCGGGCCGGTTCGCGCCGCCAGCATCCTCGCCGCCTGGGCCGAGCAGAAGGCGGTGCGGGAAATCATGGTGTTCCTGCACAGCCATGGTGTCGGCACGGCGCGGGCGGTGCGGATTTTCAAGACCTACGGCGCCGACGCCATCCAGGTCATGACCGAGAACCCGTATCGCCTGGCGCGCGACATCCGTGGCATCGGGTTCAAGACCGCCGACGCGATCGCGATGAGGCTCGGCATCGAGAAGACCGCGATGATCCGGGTGCGCGCCGGCATCTCCTACGCGCTGACCGAGGCCATGGACGAGGGACATTGCGGGCTGCCGACGGAAGAGCTGATGCCGCTGGCCGAGAAGCTGCTCGAGGTGCCGCAGGAGCTCGTCCGCACCGCGCTCGATCTCGAGCTGCAGGAGGGCACGGTGATTGCCGACCGGGTTGGCGAAACGCCCTGTGTATTTCTGGCCGGTCTGCATCGGGCGGAGCGCACCATCGCCGAGCGGCTGATGCGGCTGGCAAATGGCACGCTGCCCTGGCCCTGGATCGATCCGGACAAGGCCTTGCCGTGGGTCGAGAAGCGTATCGGGCTTGCCCTTGCCGAAAGCCAGGTAGCCGCGATCCGGCTCGCACTGATGTCCAAGGTGCTGGTCATGACCGGCGGACCCGGCGTCGGCAAGACCACCATCGTCAAAGCGATTCTGCGCATCCTCGCCGCGAAGGGGGTGAGCCTTCTGCTATGCGCGCCGACCGGCCGCGCCGCCAAGCGCATGACCGAGGCGACCGGCTTCGAGGCCAAGACCATCCACCGGCTGCTGGAGGTCGACCCCAAGGGCGGCGGCTTCAAGCGCGGCGACGACAACCCGCTCGACTGTGACCTGCTGGTTGTCGACGAGACCTCCATGGTCGATGTCATGCTGATGCAGGCGCTCATGAAGGCGGTGCCGGACAGGGCCGCCCTCTTGATCGTGGGCGACATCGACCAGCTTCCTTCGGTTGGGCCCGGCCAGGTGCTGGCCGACGTCATCTCATCCGGCGCCGTGCCGGTGGTGCGCCTCACCGAGGTGTTCCGGCAGGCCGCGCAGAGCCGCATCATCACCAGCGCCCATCGCATCAACCAGGGCTCGATCCCCGATCTCAGCCCGCCCGGAGCCGATAGCGACTTCTACTTCGTGCAGGCGGACGATCCCGAAACCGCCGTGCCGCGCATCATCGAGCTGGTGAAGACACGGATCCCCAAGCGCTTCGGCCTCGATCCCATCCGCGACATCCAGGTGCTCTGCCCGATGAATCGCGGCGGCGTGGGCGCGCGCTCGTTGAACATCGAACTGCAGGCGGCGTTCAATCCCGCCGGCGATCGCAAGGTCGAGCGGTTCGGCTGGACCTTCGCCCCCGGCGACAAGGTCATGCAGATCGAGAACGATTACGACAAGGAGGTCTACAACGGCGATATCGGTTATATCGACGACGTCGACCCCGATGCCGGCGAGATCGTTGCGAGCTTCGACGGCCGCTCCGTCACTTACGGGTTTGGCGAACTCGACATGCTGGTGCCGGCCTACGCCGCGACCATCCACAAAAGCCAGGGCTCGGAATACCCCGCCGTGGTCATCCCGGTGCATGACGCAGCACTACGCCATGCTGCAGCGGAACCTGCTCTACACCGGCGTCACCCGCGGCAAGCGGCTGGTCGTGCTGGTCGGGCAGAAGAAGGCCGTCGCCATCGCGGTGCGCAACGTCTCGGGTCGGCGGCGGTGGTCGAAGCTGGGCGAATGGCTGCGCCCCGGTCCGCCCATCTCACGGCAGATCGGCATGGCGGGTTGAGCCATGGTTGCCGAAGACTTCTGCATAATTCACAGGTGCGGCAGTGGCTCAATGGGTCGAGCCGGCATGTGCCCTGCCGATCTTCCGGACTGAAGAATGCATCCTAACTACATGGAACGGAAGCGGGTCGTTGAGTTGTCGACATGTTGTGAGCTACGCACTCGTCAGAAAGGCCAGTGCGCGTGTCGACACGTTCTTGGTGGGAATGGGCCCCGACCTTGGAGGTGCATGGATGGCAAGAGTTCCGATTCGGGGCGGACTGGCCCAGACCAGGTCGAGCAAGAATTTGCGGAGAATTTGCGACTGGCGGCTTACATATTCGAAAAGGAGAAGGATGGCCGCTTCCAGGGATCAATTTTAGCTTGCAGAGCAGTCGCAAGATTTATTTACCAGAGACGTGGCGGCGCTGAGCTTGCAGGCCCATTCCTGCAGATCGCGGAGGCATTCAGAGTGCTTGAGCGAGGAGGCAAGCCGAGGCTCTTCTCGAAGAAATCAGTCCCCGAGAAAGAGAGGGAGCGTTCACCGGAGCGGAAGCACATTCACATGCTCGCAGCTGGCGCTCTAGAGGTTCTGGTGAAACTCACGCCGCGAAGCTCTAGCATTTGGGATGACCACAAGAGAAAGAGGGATGCTGCTGCGGACATGGTCGCTCGGCACGTGAGCAAGTGGCCTGGCATAGCGGAGCAACAGGTGACAGGCTCCACCGTGACCGCCTGGCGGAATCGAACAGCGCTCGCTAGGCGCGGGCGCCCGAAAGCCATTTGATACCCTTGTTGAACAGATATTGGCCGAGCCAAACCCCCGGCTGACGGTAGAACATCTGCTCCAATCCGGGCCTCCGGGGCTTTGGAAAAGTTAGAAATTCGCGCAGATATCTATCTCTCGGACGACCGAAGGTCCCTCCGGTTTTCAGCAACTGAAGGTGACCCATGACTGTAATTCCTGCATCCACTGGCGTCCCAGCGCGCCAAAAGCCTGTGACGCCGAGCTTCGTGCTGCTCACCCCCAAGGAAGCGGCAAAGCTCCTGAAAGTCAGCCTCTCCTGGCTCGCCAAGGCCCGCATGCGGGGGGATGGGCCGCCGTTCATCAAGGTCGGCAGCAGAGCCATTCGCTACTCCGAAGCTGCTCTCATCCAGTGGATGAAGGGACGGCAGCGCCTGTCGACGAGCGAGCAGTAATCATGACCGCCGGTCGCGTGGAAGGGCTGGCGAAAGCGCGCCAGCCTGGCCAAGTCCTGGCACCCGAGCCTGGAATAACCGTCCATCGCAGTACAGGAATATACAACAGTATCAATCAAGTAGAACGTAGATTAGGAACAGTCATAGAAGTATATCTTCGATATATACCATTGACGTATTCCTAAATTACTACAATATCTACTTACAGCCATCCCGATGATCGATGGGGTTGGAAGGAGCCGTCCTAATGACCAATGAACACGCCACCCTGGAGCCCACCTTCGCCGATGCCATCACGGCAATCACCGCGGCGAGCGACCTGTCGCCGCAAACCCGCCGGCACTGGTGCTCGTCATTGGCCGGGATCGCCAAGGCCTTTGATCAGCCGATCGAGCTTATTCCGGCGCGCTATAGCGCCATCCGCGCGCGGATGGCGGCGCTGCATCATGTGCCGCTCGACTGGGTGCCGAAGACCTTGGCCAACCATAAGTCGAACACCAAG
>CAWFZR010000016.1:0-31789 GCA_963820365.1 uncultured Alphaproteobacteria bacterium
CGCACCCAGACGATCACCGGCGCAGGGACGCCGTCGTCGATCGCGATGCTGATGAACATGTACGACGCCCCCCACAGCGCAGCGAGGGCGACCATGAGGGTCCAGGAGCGTCGCGTCATCATCGGTTCAGCGAACAGGCTGGCAGGTTCGTGAGGCAGTCTCGCTCAAGGATGCTTGCCCGAGCCATCAGCTGGGCTAATGCCTTAAGGCACGTAACGACATCTCAGCGCGGTAGCCCGCAGACCTCCTTGGCGATGTCGCGCGTCAGCTTCGCGACCTCGTAGAAGACCGGCGGCTGGCCGCGCGAGTTGTCGCTGAAGGCGACGCTGCCGTCCTCGACGCGCACGTCGTAGGTCAGGACCGATCCCGGTGCGGGGTCGAGGCGCACGCCCTCGTCTGCGGGTCCGTCACGCTCGTCCTCGGGGCCGTTCAGCTCACGCGCGATCTCACGCGCGTCGATCAGCTGCGCGCTCGTGATCGGCAGCTCCTCGCCGCGGTTGCAGCGCGCGGTGCCGCCGTCGCTGACGAGCAGCGTGAGCCGCGCGCCGGGCACCGATCCCGCACGCTCGACGAGGAACAGGTCCGCCTGCGGCCCGCCGCAGCCGAGCGAAGGCGCCGCCGAGCACAGCGACAGTAGCGCCGCGGCCGCGCGCCTCACCCCGCCACCGCGGCGCCGTCGCGGCGCGGGTCGCCGCCGCCCGAAAGCGTCCCGCTGTGGCGGTCGCGCTCCACGGCCTGCGCACCGCCGAAGAAGAGGTTGCGCTCGCTGAAGCGCATGACGGGCGCGCCCGGCGCGCTCGATCGCGTCGACGTCGACCCCCGGCTCGGCGTAGACGATGCCGTCCTCGACGTGCAGCCGCGGCGCGTCGACGGCTTCGCCGGCACTGAGCCCGCGATCGACGACGTTCACGACGACCTGGAGGATCGCCGAGCGGATGCGGTTGGAGCCCGCGCTGCCGACGAGAGCTCGACCTGGCCCTGCGCGTCGAGCACGACGGTCGGCGACATCATCGAGGGCATGCGCCGGCCCGGCGGGCTGCGGAAGAAGCCGAGCGGGTTGAGGTCCTCCTCGCCCATGATGTTGTTGAGGTGGATGCCGGTGCCGGGCACGACGACGCCGGAGCCGGTGCCGTTCGTGCAGGTGACCGAGCAGGCGCGCCCCTCTGCGTCGAGCACCGAGACGTGGGTGGTCGAGCCCAGCCGGTCGCCGAGGAAGCGCTTCAGGAACCCGGGCTCGTCGAGGCCGGCGACGAACTGCGGCGTGCGCAGCGCCTGCACCTCTTCCATCACCTCGGCCAGCGCGGCCGAATCCGGCGCCGCGCCGCTGGCGCGCTCCTCGAGCAGGTCGAAGGCCAGCGCGAGCAGCACGCCCCCGGCTGATGGCGGCGGGTTCGTGAGGATCCGCCGCCCGCGGTAGAGGCGGGCGCCGGCTCCCGCTCCACGGCCTCGTAGGCCGCCAGGTCGGCGGCGTTGAGCAGCCCGCCGTGCTCGGCGACGTGGCCGGTGATCGCGTCCGCCAGGTCGCCGCGCGCGAACGGCTCCGAGCCGTCGGAACCCAGGCGCTCGATCGTCTCGGCCAGCAGCGGCGAACGGAACGGCTCCCCGGCACGCAGAGGATGGCCGCCGTGCGCGTACTCCGCGCGCGCCTCCGGACTGTCGACGAGCACGCGCCCAGCACTGGAATACGTAGGCCTGCGGGACGTTCATCGGCACGCCGGCGCGAGCCAGCCGCGCGGCGGGCGCGGCGAGGTCCGCCAGCGGCGCCGTCCCCCAGCGCCTGATCGCCGCCTCCAGCCCAGTCGCCATCCCCGGCACACCGCACGATGCGGCGCCGCGATTGAAGACCTGCCTCGCGCCGCCGAAATCGACCTCCAGCGGAACCAGGTCGGCGGCGCTTCTGGCCCGCGCCGGCTCCGGGCGCGGCGACGAAGAAATCGAGCAGCGTCGGTTTCTCGCCGGCGCCGGCCACGAGCATGTAGCCGCCGGCCCCCGGTCCGGTCAGGAGCGGCTCGCAGACCCACGAGGCGAGCACCGCCGCGACGGCCGCGTCGACCGCGTTGCCGCCGCCGCGCAGTACCTCCGCGCCGACCTCCGCGGTCTGCGGGTGTCCGCCGCGACCATGCCATGCGGAGCGCTCATCCGGTCGGGACTGTAGTTCTCATGGGCCACCGGACGGCGTTTGCGCGCTGCGGTACGCGTGCAGGACACTGCGTGCATGACGGCCCTTGCCGACGCCTTCGTCGATGCGGTGATCAAGCCGCGACTTCGCGCAGGCGCGCAGCCTCCTGCACGAGGAGGTCGACTTCCGGGCGATGACGCCGCGCAGGATCTGGGAGGCGGACGGTCCGTCGGACGTCGAGGCTCACCTGCGCAACTGGCTGGCCGACCCGGAGGAGGAGGTCAGCCGCATCGAGGCCACCGAGCCCGGCGCCGTCGAGGACACGCTGCGCGTCGGCTGGCGCGTTCACGTGAGGAACGCCGAGGGACCGCAGACGTTCGAGCAGCAGGCCTATCTGCGCGAGCGCGACGGTCAGATCGCCTGGCTGCGCGTGATCTGCAGCGGCCCGCGTCCCACCGGCGACGCGTCGGCGTGACCTGCGGGCGGCCGGCAGCTACGCGCTGTGCACGTCGTAGGTCTGCCCGGCGAGCCGCAACCGCTCGGTGAGCACCAAGCCCATCGCCGTCGCGGGCGTCAGGAAGCCCGCCGTCTCGGCAACCGTTCCTCATCGAGCGCCAACGCGAGCGCACTCTCGCCGAGCATGACGGCGGTCGCCTTGTAGCCCGGGTCCCCGCTCGCTCTGATCTCGCCGAAGCGGCCTTGTCGGCCATCCAGGACGCGCTTTCCATTCGGGAGGTTGCGCCTAAGTCCGAATCCGAAAGTCCCTCCCCGCCTGAGATCGACGCAGCCGCTCCCGTCGAGCAGACGCATTTCGAGCCGCCATGGCGCAGCGTGCGCTCCCCCTCGCCTGAGAGTGAGGCATTCGATGAAGAGGTCCGCCGGCCCGAAGAGCAGGGGTTATTACGCCGACCCGCCAACGACGACCGCGAATCCATCGGTCAAATCCTGCGCACGCTCCAGCGCCGTCCGGCGAGAACATCCTACATCATCGCGACCGTCTTCGCCGTTGCTTGGATATTTGCCGGGCTGGTGCTTGGCTGGATGTATCTTCCGCAATTGCAGGCCACGCTTACTCCGACCGGGCTGACGGCGCCGCTGTTGGCGGTGCTTGGCGCGATTTTCCTTGCGCCCGTCATCTTCTTCTACGTGCTCGCTCACATGGCATGGCGGTCGCAAGAATTGCGGCTCATCACTCAGTCCATGGCTGAAGTCGCGATGCGATTGGCGGAGCCCGAGACAGTCGCGCGCAAATCGATCGTCACCGTGGGCCAGGCGATCCGGCGAGAAGTCGCCGCCATGGGCGACGGCATCGAGCGCGCCCTGGCGCGTGCCGCCGAGCTGGAGACGCTGGTAGCGAACGAAGTCTCGGCCCTCGAACATGCCTATAACGACAATGAAGTGCGCATCCGGGCGCTGCTCCAGGATTTGGGCAGCCAGCGTGATACGCTCGTCGGTCAGGCCGGACAGATTCGCGATGCCATCAACAGCGTCCACCTCGATCTGAGTCACGACATTTCTCAGATCAGCGAACTCGTTTCCGAGCAGGTCAACGAGGCATCGCGACGGATCACGCATACGCTCGCCGAAAAGGGCGAGCACATCACCCGCGCCCTCGGGCATGCCGGCGACACGATGATCCAAACACTGGGCGAGCGCGGGGGCGACTTGCTCGACCGTCTGGAAGCCACCAGCCAGGACACCACGCAAGCGATCGCATCCGCCAGCGATCGCTTGACCTCGACACTCAATTTCAAGACCGACCATATCGGCGATGAATTCACCGAGATCACGGCCAACCTGCAGCACATGATGTCGGTCCGGCTCGACCGCGTCACCGAGGGCTTTGCCCAGAAGTCCGCGGCAATCCTGGAAATGATGAGCAATCGCTCGCAGGAGATGACCGACCTCGTGATCGATACGGGAAACCAGCTGTCCGAGACGATCTCCAACCGGATCGAGGAAGTGAACACCACGCTCAAGAACACGGGCGATTCGCTCGTGCTCGACCTGAGCCTGCGCGGCGGTGATGTCGTGACCAAGCTCGAGCAGACAGGCACGCGCATCACCGACTCGATCGTGCAGCGTAGCCAGCGGGTCACCGATCAGTTCCACGAAAGCGTGGAATCGCTCGGCGACGTGATCGGCAATCGCGGGGATGCGGTGCGCGAAATGCTTGCCGCGCGGCTGCAATCGTTCGAGGACATGTTCAATCACGGCGGCGCCGAGCTCGCCGAAAGGATCGCCCGGGATTCCACCACCCTCGGTAATCTCATTACCCGCCATCTCGCCGAGTTCGACCGAACCGTGAAGACCTACGGCGGTGAAATGGTCGAACGGCTCGGCGAGCGCACGCAGGATATTTCGAGCGCGATGCGCGACTATCTCGATAATTTCGACACCCGGATCACGACAAAATCGGCCGAGGTTACCGCGAGCCTCGACCAGCAATTCACCCGCTTCCGGGATGCGCTCGACGGCCGCACGCAGACACTCAACGAAGCGCTCGGCTCGCGCGTCATGGACATCGCCAAGACCATGGCCGAGGGCGGCAAGGAGGTGGTCGGGGCGCTCGACAAGCGCATCGCCGACGTGACCGCCGTCATCAATGTGCGAGGCGCGAAGCTCGCCGAAAGCATCGGCGCCAAGATCGACGACATTGACAAGGCGCTCGGCGTCCATGCGATGGAAGTCGCCGACAGCCTGGACACGCGCATCGGCCGCTTCGAGCAGCTGCTGATCGGACGAGCCGAGACCGTGACCAAGGAAATCGAGACCCGCAGCCAGTCCGCCGCGGAATTGCTCAGCGCACGGACAGAGCATCTCAGCGGCACGATCAAGACCAGCGCCGACGAGGCTGCGCAGGCGCTCGACCGGCTGACCGCCGCATCGACGCAAGCAATCAGCGCGCGGGTCGAGCAATTCGGCAATATCATCAAGACGACCACGACCGAAACCGAGCGCTCCATCGGAAATCTGACCGCTTCCGCATCCGACCTTATCGGCAGCCGAACTCCAGCAACTGAGCGAAGCCATCAAGACCGATGCCAGCGAGGCCGAGCGATTGCTCGCTCAGGTCACCACCAATACGACAGCCGCGATTCGCTCCAGCTCGCATGACGCGGAACGCCTGATCAGTGGAATGTCAACCGGGGTCAGCAATGTCCTCAAGCAGAACGCCAGCGAAGTGGAACGCACGCTGTTGTCGGTCAGCGCAGAGGTGGCGCGAACCTTCGTCGGTAAGGCTGATGAGATTTCGACTGCAGTGAGCCAGCGTGCCGCCGAGATGACGCGGATCGTCGATGACAAGTCGAGCGGTCTGCTCACTGCGCTTAGCGCCAAGAGTCAGGAGTTCGCCAGTGAAGTGAGCCGGGTCACCGAACACGCGGTGAAGGCCATCGAGGCCAAAGGCTTCAACTTCACTCAGACGATGATGGACAATAGCGAGCAAATCGCGCGCCTCATCAACGAGGCGAGCGACACCGCGACCGGTGCCGTCAATCAGTCGCTCCAGCATCTGCAGAGCAGCCACACCACGTCAGCCGAGGCGGCGAGCGAAGCGGTCATTCGATCGATCAAGGAGCTGCGCGAAACTGGCGAAATAGCCACCCAAGGCGCGTCGAAGACGATAGCGCGGACGCTGCGGGAGCTGCAGGAACTCGACGCAAGCCGCGGTCGAGAGCTCCAAGCAGAGTGCTTCCGCCGCGGTCTCCGAGATTCTGGAAACCCAGAACATGCTGCGGTCGGATACCACGGCGCTATTCGAGCGGCTGCGTGAAGCCAATATTCTCCTGCAAGAGGTTCTGAGCGGCGCGCACGAGAATATGAGCGAGATCGAGAGCACGCTGGTCACGCGCGTTTCCGATTTCGTGTCGGCCATGAACGAGGTCGCGCAAAAGACCGGCGCGGCAAACAGCGAGGTCGAGCGCAACATCACCGGCTTCCAAACGATGGCCACGCAAACCATCGGCGATCTCACTCAGCTCGCGAGCCAGTTCGATGCTCATGGGCGTTCGCTTGCGGAGGCCGTGGCGCTGATCGATACCAGCAATCGGCGAACTGAGGGTACGGTCACCGAGCGCCGCAACTCGCTCGAGCAGCTGGTGGCTACGCTCGAGGAAAAGAGCAACGATCTCGAGCAGCGGCTTGCGCGTTTTGCCGGGGTGCTCGACAAATCTCTGGAAGGGGCGACTGAACGGGCGCGTGAGATCGCGCGCCTCACCGCCGATGCAACCTCCGGCGGCGCCAAGACCATTGCCGAAAGCTTCGAGGCGGTGCGCAGCAACGCGGAGGAGGAGCGCAAGCGCATGGCCGAAGCCCTGCACGGCATCTATGAAGAGGCGACTCAAGAGTCGAATGCGATGTTCGCGCAGGCGGCCGAGCGTTTCTCCGATGTGCTTCAGGGCTTGAAAAGCATGGCCTCGGAGATGCAGCACGAGCTCGAGACGACGCGCAGCGAGTTGCGGCGAGGCATTCTGGAATTGCCACAGGAGACCGCCGACAGCGCGGCGCAGATGCGTCGCGTCATCGTCGATCAGATCGAGGCCTTGGCCGAGCTTAATCGGATCGTCGCCCGCCATGGCCGCGGGATGGACGCGGTCGAGCCGGCCCCCCGCCGGGTCGAGGCCATGGATGCGGGTCCCCGCCGCGTGACGCGCGATGAGCCGCCCCTCACCAATGGCGGCGCGCGAGCGGAGCCGTCCCGCGCGCGCGCGGACATCACCGGCATGAATGCGCCGTCCATTGCGGGCCGGCGCGGCGAAGCGCCCGCGCTCAGTCCCGCTCAGGCGGCGGGCGGGGGGCGTGCGGGCTGGTTGTCCGATCTGCTGACACGCGCGTCGCAGGAACCGGATGCTGCGGCGCGCGAGCCGCAGGCACCCCTGCATGAACCTGCGCAGGAGGGTAACCGCGGCGAGCGCAACACCATCGATTCACTCGAATTCGCTTGCGGTCGATATCGCCCGCATGATCGACCATGACGCCGCGGCAGAACTATGGGACCGTTACAACCGCGGCGAACCCAACGTGTTCTCGCGCAAGCTTTACACCACGCAGGGACAGAAGGCGTTCGAGGAGATCCGCAGGAAGTATCGTAGCGACCGCGACTTCATGCGGACCGTGGACCGCTATATCGGCGAGTTCGAGCGGCTGCTCGAGGAAGTCTCGCGGGACGACCGCGGCCAGGTCGTGGCGCGCACCTATCTCACGTCGGAGACTGGGAAGGTCTACACCATGCTCGCTCATGCGGCCGGACGGTTCGATTAAGATTAAGCGGATGCCAGAGGTCAGATCCGAGGTCAGAGGTCGGATATCAGAGGTCCTGATATCTGATCTCACCGCAAGAACAGCTCGTTCCAGATCTTCTCCCATCGCGGCGCCTCGTCGGTCCATTTGACCGGATCGATCATGACGTACTTGTGCCGATCGAGCAGCGTCTTCTGCGTTCGGCTCGATGGCACGCGGCCTAGATTGTTGAGCAGCGTCATGCCTTCGGGCGACAAAATAAAGTCTGCAAACAGCAACGCCGCATGTGGATGCGGCGCGTTCCTCGCCAGCGCCAGCGCTTGTGGGCGTCCGACCAACGGCTCGATCGGCAGCCAATCGATAGGACCGCCTTTGCTTTTGATCAATTCCGCGTTGCCGCTGTAGATGGTCAGACATATGGAAAGCTCGCCGGCGGCCACAAGCTGTGCCACCAGGATGTGCCCCTTGCGCATTTCGGGCCTGAGCGCCGACAGCTTGCGGAAGAATTCCCGACCGCGCTCCTCGCCCATGTAATTGATCACCCCGTACATCCAGTCATTGTCGGTCGCCTCGAGCGACAGGCGGCCCTTCCAGGCCGGATCAGCGAACCCTTCAATCGTGTGGGGGAGCTCTTCACGCTTGACCTTGACGGTGTTGTAGCCGGTGACCCACAGATTGACGCGATCGCTGAACCAGCGCCGATGCAAGGGAACAGCCCAGGAGGGCAAATCCGCAAGATACGGACTCTCGAACTGCGCGACCACCTGCTCGCGCGCCAGCGCCTCGACTTCCGGGGCGTTGGTCTCCACCACGTCCATGCTCCGCCGTTGTCCGCGCGCTTCCGTCAACGCGCGTTGCAGCACGTTCTCGCTCAAGGCTCGCCAGAGCTGGACCTTGACCCCGTACTTCTTTTCGAATGCCTGCGCGAGCGGCGCGGACTCGGTCGTCGCCATCGAGGTATACAGAGTGAGCGTGCCCTCTTCGCGTGCTTTGGCGACCAGCTTCTGCTCGCGATCGGCGCCACGATAGGAATAGATCAAGGGATCGTCGGCGTTCGCCTTTTGTGCGTGCCCCAACGTCGGGAAAAACGCGAGGGTGACAATCGCGAAGAATGCCGCCGTTACGGCAGCTTGAGCTCGCAACATCGTCATTGCTCCTGCTCTATGGCCGCTCTTTCCGTGGCTTGCGCTCGACGAAGCTACGTTCTTCGGTTCTATGACCTATTGTATTCGCTCAAGTTTGCCCATCGGCTTCAGTTCTTGCCTAAGCCCATGGGAATACCGTGAGCCTTGCATCGTCTACCGCTCTTCACGATTGGCTTCGATTGGCCAATGATTGCAAGGTTTCGAAAACGCAGCCGAGACGGGTGGCCGATGCATCGTCCTGCTCTCACTCTGGCGGTGGATGTCGAGCGCTGGCCGATTGCGGCATCATTCGCCATCAGTCGCGGCGCCAAAACCGAAGCTGTGGTTGTGGTCGCCGAATTGTCGGATGGCACCTATCGGGGACGCGGCGAATGCGTCCCCTATGCCCGCTACGGCGAGACGGCCGCAGGAGTCGCCGCCGCGATCGATGCGATGGCGGCCAATGTCGCCCGCGGTCTCGATCGAGCTGGTCTGCAGAATGCCATGCCGGCAGGCGCGGCGCGCAACGCGCTTGACTGCGCGTTCTGGGACCTTGCCGCCAAACGTGCCGGGCGACCGGTGCATGCCCTTCTCGGCGAGCCCGCACCAAGGCCTCTTACCACCGCCTACACGATCTCATTTGCAACGCCGGAAGCGATGGCCGAGAATGCCGCCAAAGCCTCCGGCCGCGCGCTGCTCAAGGTCAAGCTGGGCGGCGCGGGTGATCCCGCGCGGATAGCAGCGGTACGGTGTGCAGCACCGCGGTCCGAGCTCATTGTCGACGCCAACGAAGGCTGGATACCCGATGAGCTCGAACGAAATCTCTCCGCCTGCGCGCAAGCGGGGGTCACGCTGATCGAGCAACCTTTACCGGCCGGTTGCGACCAAGCGCTCACGCGGATCGAGCGGCCAATTCCGATTTGTGCCGACGAGAGCGTGCATGAAAGCAATTCCCTCTCCGCGCTCATCGGCAAGTATGACGCCGTCAACATCAAGCTCGACAAGGCCGGCGGTCTGACGGAAGCGCTCGCACTGGCGAGGCAAGCCGAACAACTCGGTTTCGTGGTCATGGTCGGCTGCATGGTCGCAACCTCGCTCGCCATGGCCCCGGCAATGCTCGTTGCGCAACGCGCGCGGATCGTTGATCTCGACGGACCCCTCCTTCTGGTGCGCGACCGGCCGCAGGGACTGCGCTATGAAGGCAGCCTGGTTCACCCACCCGCGAGCGGCCTGTGGGGATAGACCTCACAACGCGGCCGCTGCAAGATCGATTGCGCCTGCGTCGCGGAGCCACGGCGAATGATCCGCTGCGTCGTTTGGGTCCTCATAGTTGCCTGCGGGCTGTGCCCGTGCGGCCCGGCAGGCGCACAGTCGTTTCCCACGCGTCCGATCAAGATGATTGTGCCGTTCCCGCCGGGAGGACCGGTCGATGTCACCGCCCGGCTCATCGGCCAGCACTTGCCGCGAATGCTTGGCCAAAGCGTCATCATTGAGAACCGCGCAGGTGCCGCAGGCAGTCTCGGAGCAAAGGCGGTCGCGAGCGCGGATCCCGACGGCTATACGCTGCTGTGCGGCAATATCAGTACTCTGGTGGTCCTGCCCGCCGTAACCAACAATCGTGACTACGAGCCGACCAGGCATTTCATTCCAGTGGCGAAGATTTCACAGAATCACGAGGTGCTGGTCGTTCATCCCGAATTTGCGGCGAGATCGGTTTCGCAGCTCATCGCCTATGCCAGAGCCAATCCGGGCAAGCTCAATTATGGATCGGCCGGACACGGAAATGCCACGCACCTGGCGGCCGAATTGTTCAAGCTGCGGACCGGCATCGACATTGTACATGTTCCTTACAAGGGAGCCGCCGAGGCCGTCACCGGCGTCCTGGGCCGACAGGTCGAGATGTTCTTCGGGGATATTGGCGGCGTGCTTCCGCTTTTGCGCGAGGGAGGGCTTCGAGCGCTTGCCATTTCGAGCGAGAAGCGCAACCCGCTTGTGCCCGACGTGGCCACCATGATCGAGAGCGGAGTGCCCGATTACGTGATGTTGACCTATATCGGCGTGGTCGCTCCGGCCGGCACCCCGCCGAGCGTAGTCGGCATGCTCAATGCTCGAATCAATGACAGCCTGATGTCGCCGGAGGTGGCGGCGGCGTTCGCCAAGCTCGGTGCCGAGATACGGCCCGGTTCACCCCAGGATTTTGCCGATTTCCTCGCTGCGGAGAGGCAAAAATGGCTCCAGGTGGTCAAGGCGGCGAATATCAAGGTCGAGTGAACCCCCTCCCGGTTGTGGCAACGATCACAGTCGTCACGACAAACCCACTGATATCTCTGGATAAAATCGATACCGTCGGGTGATGCGGCATTCGTTCGGAATTCCACATTTATCACACATTTGCTTTCCAAATATTGGTACGGGGCCGCGCTTGTGTGGGGAACGACGGCGCGGGCAGATCGCAAGGGGCGGGGGCACGCATGCGAATCGCTGCGGTTCTGGTCGGCGCCATCATGGCAGCGCTGACGGTGACGGCTGCGCAGTCGGCGGTCCGAATAGTTGCAGACCCGGGCGGTCAGATCGGCCCATACCTTGAAAATCTCACCGCTCTGCGGAAATCCGGCGAGCGGGTCATTATCGACGGCCCCTGCTTATCGGCCTGCACCATGGTGCTGGGAGTAATCCCGCACGAGCGCATCTGCGTCACGCCACGCGCCAAACTTGGTTTCCATGCGGCCTGGAATCCTGGGGACAATGGCCGGCCGGTGACCAGCAAGGCCGCCACCCAGCTGTTGATGGATATTTACCCCGAGCGGGTGCGCAGCTGGATCAAGGAGCGCGGCGGCCTTTCTCCTCGGATGATGTATCTCAGCGGCCGCGAGCTCGCCGCCATGTATCCTACCTGCGAGGCGAAGGCGCACTGATCTACTATCGACTATGGTCGCTGTCCGGGCTGCCCGTCCTCGATCTCCAGGCGCGTCCAATCAGCAGGATCATTCCTCCTAAGGCAGCCAGCAGAGCCATTGCCGCATAGGCGTGGCTATGCCAGCGCCCGTAGAGCCCCCCCGAGATTGGCATTGCTGCCGCCATGACAAGGGCGAGCGCGACGGCGAGATAACCCTGGCCCGAGGCGCCCAGTCCGGCCGGCGCCACGCGCGCTACGAAGGCAAGCGCTCCAAGATGGGTCGCGCCGAATGATAGTGCGTGGAGGCATTGCAGCATCCACAACAGCATCGGCGGTGGGTCGAATGCCATGGCGGCCCAGCGGACGACTGCGCCTGCCGCACCGGCAAAGAGCAGCGCAGTCGGCTCCAGTGCGAGCCGCGCAGAAATTGCAAAGAGGCCGATTTCTGCGACGACCCCAACCGCCCACAGGGTTCCGATCATCGCGCCGCCGAACCCGGCGGCTTGCCATTGCAGGGTCGAGAACCCGTAATAAAGCGCGTGACTGGCCTGGATGAGGGCCGCCGCGGCAGCCACGATCAGAAAGCGCGGATCGCGCAGCAGCGTGCCGGTGGACGTGAGCTGTGCAGGCGCACCGGATGTCTTCTCGCCGAGCGGTGCAAGGATGCACGCTGCCGCCGCGTTCACACCCAGCGCTGCAACCACGACCCAGATGAGGTCGCGCTGGGCGATAATGTCGAGCAGCAGGCCGCCGCCTATGGTGCCGGCGATGAATGCCGCAGAACCCCATGAGCGCACGGCACCGTAGCTGCGTCCATGCAGGCCAAGGCCGCGCAGCGCGTAGGCATCGGCGAGAGGCATGAGCGGGGTGTAGAACGAGGATGCGAGGGCGACGGCTGCCATGATGGCGCCGGGCGAAGGCACGAGGGCGACCGCAATATACCCGAGGAGCGAGGCCGCGGCGCCCGCCATGATTACCGCGCGCGCCGCGTCGTACCGGTCGGCAATGCGCGTCGCGATGGGAATCGCTACCACCCGCACGACCAACGGGATCGCGAGCACGACACCGACGGAGGTCGCATCCAGCCCCTTGGCTGCGAACCAGACCGGCAAGAACGGCATTTGGAGCCCCAGCGCCGCGCAGAGCGCAGAATAAAAAAATGCGAGCCGCCCCGCAAAAGCCGCGCCTGTGGGTATCTGGGGATTAGGTGGCATCCCGTCGATTGCGCTTCATGCTCGATCGTGCTGACCGTAGAATCAGCTAGGGTCCCGATCCGAAGCTCGTTTGCCCGCACATCCTGATACGAGCTTCGTGATCAAAGGGATACCGGCAAAATCATGATCCTCGTGTGGTGGCTGGATTTGAAGCTCCTATGCGGGCTTGCCGCAACAGCAGCTGGAGCTGCAAATCCACCGCACCAACTTTAGCTTCCTGGCACCATGTCGAAAGAACCTTTCGCGTTATCAACAATCTCGCCTTCCTCCCTGGAGGAGGAGAGCGATTACGACACCATTTGCGCCACCGTGATGGAAAGCGCTCGCGGGCGCTGGTTCCTCGAGGAATATGCGCGTCGCAACCGAAATGCCGACACAAGGCTCGTGCTCGCCGCAATTGAGCGCATCGACCGCCTCATCCGCAGTGACCGCAGCCCGCAGGCCGATCGCGGCTTTCGTTCCGACCTTCTCGAAATGGCGAGAACGATCGCCCAAACGCGCGCTGAGATCGCTGGTGAATCGGAGGCCGGCGCTCGGGATTCCGCGGCGGCGCGCCATACGAAAAAGCCGCAACCCCGCTTGGAGATTTTTGCAACTGCCGAGCGCCTGCACGATGTTGCATGGACCATGCGCGAGTGTGGCCTCGACCCCCGCATCTGCGAAGAGATCGAGACGCTTGCGTCCTCGATTCTCGCGGCTTCGTCGTTGCAAGATCCAGCAGACCAGCGGGCGCAGAAGCTCAAAGAAGTGCTGCAATATCTCGAGCGTCGGATTAGCAGCATGCTCGATGCCGGCGCGCAAGCGCTCGGCGTCGCACCCCACGATGCAGGCGAAAGGAGAAATTCCGAATCGGGTGAGTCGCCAGCCGACGCCGGGGCAGAGCTCAGATCCTTCTCGATACCCGCGATTGCCGCTGCCGCGCCGACAATGGATCCGTCCGCCGAGTTGCAGCCGGATCCGATCGTCATGGAGCCACCGGCTGGAGCTATGGCAATGCACGCCTCAATCCCGGTCGTGACGAACGAGGCCCCCTCCCTGTCCGATGCTGAGCCACGAGGAGGACCCACTGCAAACCTGATTCCGGCGGTTGAGCTTGCGATCGTTGAGCCGACGCGGTCCCTCGAGACCATTCCGACGATGACGGGAGCGACCGTGGTGTTCGATTGGACCCGGGGATCTGCTGCCATGACCGTCGATCCGTTGGAAGTAGAGCCGCTGGTATCCGCCACTGGTGTACCGTCAGCCGACCAATGCTGCGAAGCGGTCAGCCCGCAACTGTGCTTGCT
The DNA here is from genome assembly GCA_963820365.1 of uncultured Alphaproteobacteria bacterium. GTDB lineage: Bacteria > Pseudomonadota > Alphaproteobacteria > Rhizobiales > Xanthobacteraceae > VAZQ01. The sequence goes on from CAWFZR010000016.1 coordinate 13,881, forward strand.
GATTGCGACTCCAATTCCATCGCAGGCGGAGCAATCGAGCGCCACCTTCGATTCCCCCGCAACGATTGCGGACGAGGATCAGACAGAGAGCTCAGCGGAACCTCCGGTCGAGCCCGCGGCTGCGTGGCCACCTCGCCGCCTGCACCTCCTGCATGCGACGGACGATGATCTCCTGGCGCAATCGACGCTCGACATTTGGGGCGGACAGCCCCTACCCGCTGCACCATCGGACACATCGACGGAGCCGTCGCTCGATCCGATCTGGGACATCGAGCGGGAGCTGTTTGCTCCTGAGCCGATCGAATTCCCGTCTGATGAAATAGTGTCCCGGCGCTTTCGAGCGACGCCGTCCGCGGTTTCACCGCCGCGACCCGGTTCTCCAGTCAACGCAACCGTTGCGACGCCGGTCGAGCAGATTGCGCATGCGTCAATGACGGCGCAAACCCCCGCGGCGGCAGCTTCCGCCGCCCTGCCCCGGCCGATGGTACGACCGATACCGCGCGCCGCTCCCACTGATCCCCTCGCAGCGCTCAAGGCGATGACCCCTGAGGAGCGGATCGCACTTTTCACCTGATAAAAAAGACCGGATTCTTTGCAGCCGCTATGCCACCAGCCGGTAGAACAGCTCGGGATCGACGTTGCCGCCGGAGAGCACCGCAACCCCGATCTTTCCCTTGACGTCGATCTTTCCCGACAGCAGCGCCGCGAGGGCGGCTGCACCACCGGGCTCGACCACGAGCTTGAGCTCGCGGAAGGCAAACGCGACGGCAGCGGCCACCTCCTGATCGCTTACTGCGGATCCCTCGGCAACCAGAGCGCGATTGATGGCGAAGGTGAGCTCCCCCGGGGTCTGCGCCATCAACGCATCGCAAATGGTACCGGTGAGTGCGGAATTCTTTTCTCGTTGCCCGCTTCTGAATGAACGGGCGTGGTCATCGAAACCTTCGGGCTCAGCGGTATAGAGCCGCGCCTGCGGCACGCGTGCCTTAACCGCGAGCGCAATTCCTGCCGTGAGACCTCCGCCGGAAGCGGTGACAACGACCACATCAGGAACCAGCCCCTGAGCGGCAAGATCCTCGACAATCTCGCGGCCGGTGGTGCCTTGCCCGGCAATGACCAGGGGATCGTCATAGGGCGGGACCAGCGCCGCTGCGCGTTTCGCGGCAATATCGCGCGCGATCGCCTCGCGGTCCTCGCGAGCCCGGTCGTACAGCACGACTTCGGCACCAAGGGCCGCGGTTCGCTCACGTTTCGGAGCCGGTGCATCCGCCGGCATGACAATGACCGCCGGCATGCCGAGAAGACGCGCCGCCGCGGCAACCCCTTGGGCATGGTTCCCCGAGGAATACGCAACCACCCCGCGCGCACGTTCATCCGGCGAAATTGACGACAGCTTGTTGTAGGCGCCGCGGAACTTGAACGAGCCGGTGCGTTGCAGAATCTCCGCCTTCAAGAATATGCGCGCCTGCACGAGCGCGTCGAGCACCGGGGACGTCACCAGCGGCGTGCGCAAGGCAACGCCTTCCAGCCGCCGCGCGGCGACGTCAACATCCGCGGCGGTCGGGAGTGACTCATGCGGCGATCGGGGAGTCATCGCGCAGGACGCTAGCCCCGCAATACCCCACGCTGCAAGTGGTCGCAGGTATCTGGGGCGCAGGGGTCAGCGTCAGAAACTGCGCATGCCCACGCCGGACCAAGCATCCGGACCGGCCAAGATGCCGCCTCAGCCCCCTGCCCCGATCTCCTGATCCCTGGCTCCTGATCGCCGATCGGTCCATCTTCCAAGTCCGGCGCCCCACACATGTAAAGGTTGATGTATTTCGGGGAACTACATTGAAATTATTCAGATTTCCATTGCTGTTATGACTTACGGGTTGTTTGCGATATCTGTAAAATACGGATAGATATGCTTAACGAGATGTAAAATTTGCCTCAAGGAGAGCCCCGATGGACCTGGAACTTGCCGGACGCAAGGCCATCGTATGCGCTTCCAGCCGCGGGCTGGGCCGAGCTTGCGCATTGGCACTCGCGCACGCGGGCTGCGAGGTCGTGATCAATGGCCGCGACCGCCAGGCGCTCGCTACGGCTGCCGACGAGTTGCGCAAGGCGGCCGGCGCCAAGATCGTGCCGATCCAGGCCGATGTCGCCACGGCCGCCGGTCAGGCGGCACTGTTCGAAGCGTGTCCGGCGCCGGACATTCTCGTGAACAACAATGCGGGACCCCCGTTTCGTGATTTCCGCCAGCTTACGCGGGCACAGATGATCGACGGCGTCATTGCAAACATGATCGTTGCCATCGAGCTCACCCAGAAAGTGATCGATTCCATGGTCGCCAGGAAATTCGGCCGAGTGGTCAACATCACCTCAGGCTCCGTGAAAATGCCGCTCGCCGGCCTCGACCTTTCCTCTGGCGCGCGCGCGGGCCTCACCGCCTTTCTTGCCGGAATTGCACGCTCGGTCGCCGCGTCGAACGTGACCATCAACTTCCTGTTGCCCGGCACCTTCGACACCGAACGCCTGCAGTCCAACATCGCGGCGAACGCCAAGAACAGAGGCATTTCCCTTGATCTGGCGAAAGCCGAGCGCATGGCGACCGTGCCGGCAAAGCGATTTGGCCATCCCGACGAATTCGGCGCAGCCTGTGCCTTCCTCTGTTCCGCCCACGCCGGATACATCACCGGACAGAATATTCTTATCGATGGCGGGGCGTTTCCGGGTGCAATGTGAAGGCGGTTGGTGCAGAAAGCGAACAAGGCCGGCTTACGCCGGCCCCGTCGCACCCCCCGTAAATTGATTGGATTCGCCGGCAAGACCCCGAGGAACTGGCTTGCCATCGTGTCGCCCCCAAGACCCGCATCGCTTGCAGCTCGGCGCACGAGTTCAGGTGCATGATTTGATCCTGTAGGTGACCGGGTCGGATTGCAAACGTTAATGCTTCGTAAACACGCGCGCCCAGCGATATGTTTGCGGGCGTTGCCCCCTGGCAACACCGGTCCCGACGCCGGGTGCGCTAATTGACACACCGTTCACAACTGCTGGTAGTTGCGAGATTGAGGAGCGAAAGGCACGGCAACCGCCGCATGCGGCAATTGCATTGGGGATGTTTCGCCGCCGGTTTTGCCTCCGCGCGAAAACTGCGCATAGAGTGAGGGCGTGCATTGCGGGCGGTGCACTCTGCGCCCGTGCGCGACGTCCCAAGGGTCCGCTTCCGTCCCCCTGCCAACCCGGAGAAGTCTTTGCAATGAAGCTCGTTCGCTTCGGCCCGCGCGGCCGTGAAAAGCCTGGAATCGTCGACGCCAAGGGCCGAATTCGCGATCTGTCCGGGCTGGTCCCCGACCTCGCCGGTGAGGCGCTGTCGCCGAAAAGTCTTGCCAAGATCCGCAAGCACCCGAGCGACAAGCTCCCCCTCGTTGCAGGCAATCCGCGACTGGGAGCGTGCGTCGGCCGGGTCGGCAATTTCATTGCCATCGGATTGAACTATTCGGATCACGCCGCGGAAGCGGGAATGCCAATTCCCAAGGAGCCGATCATCTTCAACAAGGCGGCGTCCTGCATCTGCGGACCAAACGATGACACCATGATTCCAAAGGGATCGAGCAAGCTCGACTGGGAGGTCGAGCTCGGCATCGTGATCGGCCAACGCGCGCGTTACCTTTCGAAGGACAAGGCGCTGGACGTGGTGGCCGGATATTGTCTCGCCAACGACGTATCCGAGCGCGTATTCCAGATCGAGCGCGCGGGTCAGTGGACCAAGGGCAAAGGCTGCGAGACCTTCGGTCCGCTGGGGCCTTGGCTGGTCACCAAGGACGAGATCAAGGACCCGCAGAATCTCGCCATGTGGCTCGACGTCAACGGCGAGAAGCGCCAGCGTGGCAACACCATGACCATGATCTTCGACTGCAGATACATCGTGTGGTGCTGCTCGCAATATTTCGTCATGGAACCAGGAGACGTGATCATCACCGGCACGCCGCCCGGGGTCGGTCTCGGCATGAAGCCGGAGCCGAAATTCCTCAAGGCGGGCGATGTGGTGACGCTCGGAATCGACGGCCTCGGCGAGCAGCGGCAGAAGGTGGTGAAATTCAAGGCGTGACGGTCGCCCGCCGGGCAACCGCATCGAGCCTCTTATCCCTCGCGCGCTTCCAACACTGCCTTGATGGAGATGCGCGACCACGCAGCAGTGCGCTCTCGAAATGATAGGTAGGAGTCGTGGATCCTGCGCGCGATCGCGCTCCTCGATCCGACTTCACCGATCACATCATTGCCTTGCCGACGAGCGGCAAGGACGAGACTTTGCGGAAATATCCGCAGCTTGACGCCATGCTGTCCGGAAAGCGCAGCCAGGGCCTCGGCATTGAGGCGTTCCATTTCAGCAAGCGCGAAGGCCGCCTCGAAGCCGCAGGCGTGTTGCACAATGGCCTTCATCTCGGAATCGAGGGTCTCCCAGGCCTTGAGCGAAACAATGCATTCTCCGGTGCCATTCGGCTTATTGAAGCCAGGCGCGTAGTAGAACGTGGCGACGCGGTAGAGCCCGAGCGCAATGTCGGAGCCGGGCCCTACAAATTCGGCGCCATCGATGAGACCCGATTGCATGCTGGTGAGGATCTCCCCCGGTGACGTTGTCTGCGGAGTGGCACCCAGGCGGCGGTAGATCTCGCCGCCCAGCCCCAGCGACCTGATCTTGAGACCCTTGAGATCGTCCGCGCCCTGGAGCTCGCGCCGGAACCAGCCGCCCATGCAGATCCCGGTATTGCCGCCCATGAAAGGCTTTGCACCGAACGGGCGCGTAGAGCTCGTCCCACAACGCCTGGCCGCCGCCGGCATCGATCCAGGCGACATGCTCCTGCGGCGTGAGACCGAACGGCACCGTCGTATAGAACACGCAGGCCGGCTGCTTGCCCTGCCAGAAGAACGCGGCCGTATGGCCCATTTCGGCAACGCCGGATCCGACCGCATCGAGCACCTCGAACGCGGGCACCACCTCGCCCGCGGCATGCACCGTGATTTGCAACCGCCCGCCGGAAAGCGTCGAGATACGCTCCGCGACGCGCTCAGCCGACATTCCCGGGCCAGGCAGGCGCCGGGGCCAAGAGGTGACCATTCGCCAGCGCCGCGTCTCCCCGCGGGCGATGCGGGGCGCCGCGATCGCTCCGGCAAGGCCCAACGCGCCACCGCGTGCAAGCATTCGGCGTGTGATCATCGGCTCCTCCTGTTCGCCTTGTTTCACTTTCCGCTCACCACACGGCGTGGAAATGGTGCACAGGTCCTCGTCCCGATCCGATCTTGATCGTATCTGCTGCGGCGAGCGCGGCCGTCACAAAGTCCTTACCGGCGCGAACCGCCTCGACAAGCTCGAGCCCCTTCGCGAGGCCGGCCGCGACCGCCGAGGCGAGAGTGCAGCCGGTGCCATGGTTATTGCGCGCCGCGATGCGATCAGCTGCAAAGCGCGTGCATCGCTTCGGCTCGACCAGGAGATCGACGCTTTGCGCGCCGTCGCCATGTCCGCCCTTGACGAGCACCGCCTGCGGCCCGAGCGCAAGCAAGCGCTCCCCATGCTCCCGCATCTCCCCCTCCGTGCGCGCGATCGGTGCATCGAGCAGTGCCGCCGCTTCCGCCAGATTGGGCGTGATGACGAGCGCGCGGGGGCAAAGCATCGCGCTTGAGTGCCTCGCGCGCCTCGGGTGCAAGCAGCGCATCGCCTGAGCTCGCGACCATGACCGGATCGAGCACGACCTTGCTCTGCCCCCAGCGCGCCAGTCCGATCCGCAATGGCTTCGATGATGTCGCGCTGCCACACCATCCCGATCTTGACCGCGCCTACATCGAGATCGGAGAAGACAGCGTCGATTTGTGCTGCGACGAACTGCGCCGGCACGCCGTGGATCGCGCGACACGCCCTTGGTGTTCTGTGCCGTGATCGCGGTGATGACCGACGCTCCGTAGACTCCCAGCGCGGAAAACGTCTTGAGATCGGCCTGGATGCCGGCACCGCCGCCCGCATCCGACCCCCCGATGGTGACCGCGATTGGGGTCATCGGATCCCCGCTCGGCGAGCGCCGCGTCGACGACGGCGCGCATCCTGCTCGCGGCAGCTTGCGGATCCCTATCGAGCGAGAGCGCCGAGATCACAGCGACGCCGTCGGCTCCGGCCGCGATGACATGCGCCGCGTTATCGACGGTGATGCCGGCAATGCCGCAGAGCGGAAACCTCGGGGCACGGCGGCGAACGATGTCGGCAATGCGCGCCAAGCCGGCGATGCCGACCGGCGGCGCAGGATTGTCCTTCGAGGAAGTCGCGAATACTCCACCAACGCCGACATAATCGACAATATCGAGGGGCGCGACCTGCGCTTGCGCAGCCGTCTTGACCGAGAGCCCGATGATCGACTGGCGGCCGAGAAGCCTGCGCGCGTCCTCGACCGCCATGTCGTCCTGGCCCACATGCACGCCGACGGCGCCGCACGCAAGCGCAACGTCGACGCGGTCGTTGATCAGAAGCGGCACTTCGAATGCCGCAAGGGCGGTCCTGATATCGCGCGCGCGCTCCACCATGAGGCGAGTTGCGCTGCGCTTGTCCCGAAGCTGCACCAGCGTTGCTCCGCCCTGCGCCACCAGCCGCGCAAGCTCGACGACATCGTGCCCGCCCGCGTGCTCGGGGTCGATCAGCGCATAAAGGCGAAGATCGACCGCCATCACCGCACCTTCGCCCGCGCGAGCAAGGTCTCGCGGTCGAGGCTCGCCAAACCATCGAGAATTTCGACGGACAAGCTGCCGGGCCCGCGCGCACGTGCGGCTGCATATTCTCCTGCGATCGCGAAGGCCAACAGGCCCGCGGAAGTGGCAAGCCAGGGATCCGCTTCGACAGCGAGACAAGCGGCCACAAGCGCCGTTCCCGCGCAGCCCATGGCGGTCACCCGACCCATGAGAGGGTCGCCGTTCTCGATTTTCGCCATGCGCGCGCCGTCGGTGACAGCATCCGTGACCCCGGTCAGGGCGACCACACAGAGCTGGTCGAGAGCGTAGCGCCTGAGTGCTTCCTCGGCCGGATCGGCACCTGCAATCGCAGCGAATTCCGCGCCATTGAGCCGCACGGCCCTCGGGGTCTTGCCCATCAGCATCCTGGCGAAATCGCTGCGCGCCCGCGAGCGGTCCACAAAGACCGGATCGAGCACCCAGGGATGCTGCTCATCGGTTGCCTTTTCGATTGCAATCTCGGCGGCTTCCCGCCGCGCACCATCGAGCGTGCCGAGATTGACCAGCAATGCATCCGAGCGCGCGACGAATTCCGCGATTTCCTCGGGCGTCACCGTCATCGAGGGTAGTGCGCCCGCCGCCAGCAGGACATTGGCCGTGAAATTTTGCGCCACGGAATTGGTCATGCAGTGGACGCGCGGGCTCCTGCTGCGTATGCGTGAAAGAATATCGGCTGCAATAGCCGGCAGGTCGCGAGTGAGCTGATCTGATGTGAGCGCGTGCATCTCAAGCTCCCTCCGCCGGCATGATCCGGATCAGGTTCGATGGGTTGGCCTGTGGCCTCTCAGCCCGGCCGCGCGTCCGCCGGACACCCCATTGAGATAGCGACACACATCTAAGGGGGCCCGGTGCATGTGACAAGGGCCGGCATTCCCTCGTTGCATGTCGCCCGCAAAGGTCGCACGAAGCGAGGCAATGTCGCTCGACGAAGGGTGAGGTGCTCGTTGCGAGTTCCCACCGAATGCCGGGCGGCCGGGTAGGCGCCCGGCCGGGTTGCGCCTCCACGCGCCTTGTCAACGCGACGCGATTTTGCTGGATTGCGTGGAGCCAACTCATGGCGGCCGGAGGTCCGGGATGGTCCCTTTCTTCGTCCAGATCAAGTGTCAGCTCGGCCAATCCTACGAAGTGGCAAACAAGCTCGCGGACGCCGAGATCGCCTCGGAAATCTACTCGACCGCCGGAGATTTCGATCTGCTGGTAAAGTTCTATGTCGAGGACAAGACCGACATAGGTCATTTCGTGAACGAGAAGGTCCAGACGATTCCCGGCATTCAGGACACGCGCACCATCATCACCTTCAAGGCGTTCTGATCATCCAGCCCATGGGGGCGCTAATGAAGCTCGTCGAGATCACGCCACGCCAGAAGTCGCCCATCTACAGCGCCCTCGTCAAAAGGGAGGCTGAAATCCGCAAGAACGGACGCGGCACATTCGCGCGCAAGGGGCCGGTGCGTGCCGGAGCGGCGACGTGGAACCACAAGAAATTCAAAGGATCGGTCAACCTCAAGCGCGAAGGCGCAGACCTGGTCAAAGCAAAAATCCGATCAGGGACTGCCGAGGACGAGGTCGGGTTGCTCAAAGCTTTCCTCGGCTTCGTCGATCGACACTTCGGCGATCAGGTAGCCACGATCACGATCCATTATCATTGACGTGCCTGCGTGCCGGTGCGCGCGGCACCGAAGATTCGCACCTTCGACGGCAACGAGGGCTGCATTATCCTGCGGCCCTCTGCGAAAGCCACCACGTCTGCAATTGGGACCATCCGCGCCAGCGGCCACAATGCGTTCCGCAGAGGTCGAATGTTTCATGGATGTTTCGAGGCTTCGACCGGTGGAAGCGATTTGACATAGGCAGCCATGGCGGCGCGGTCTTCCGTGGGAAGCTCCGACGTATTGCGCACGATCGCTCTCATGGCGCCCCCGACCGAATCCCCGTTCGGCATCTCACCAGTCTCGAGAACGCGTCCGATGTCCTGCTCCGAGTACTCGCCTATTCCGGCCTGGGTAATGTTGGGAATGGAGCCGCCGCTGCCTTCCGGATCAGGGCCACCGGCGAAGCGTTGGCTTGCGATGATGCCGCCGAGGCGGTTGCGCGGGCTGTGGCACTCCGCGCAATGGCCCGGGCCGTTCACGAGATAGGCGCCGCGATTCCATTGCGGCGATTTGGCCTCGTCGGGCGCGAACTCACGGCCGTCGAGAAACAAAAATTTCCACATTCCGAGGCTGCGCCGCAACCTGAAGAGAAGGGGCAGATCGTGGTCGCGGACCTTGCCTTTCACCGAAGGCAACGTCCTGAGATAAGCGAACATGTCGCGCACATCATCCTGCTTCATGCGCTGATAGGAGGTGTAGGGAAATGCCGGATAATAATGCTGACCCGCAGGCGAGGTACCCTTCCACATGGCGGTGATGAAGTTCGCCTCGTTCCATCTCCCGATTCCATCATCAGGATCCGATGAAATGTTCGGGGCATAAAAGGTCCCGAACGGAGATTTCAGCTCCAGGCCACCGCCGAGCCTGGTCTTGTCCTCCTGGTCAGGAGCATGACAGGCGGCACAGCCACCCGCGAGAAACATGGTCTTGCCGTTTTCAAGGTTTGGCGTGCGAGAAGGAAGCGCGCTCGGGGCGACCGTTGCCGGAACTGTCAGGATCCAGAATATCGCGGCGCCGCACGCTCCCAAGAGGAGGGCAAATACGACAGCGATCAGCAGCATTCGACGCATAGCGCGCGTCTTTATCCCGTCGTTAGCGCACGCCGCCGCGTCGGACCGCGGCGGCAGTGACGAATTCCATTCGATTCCGATCGGCCGGCGCGCTCACCGCGGCGCAGGCTGCTGCGCGGGCGCAGGCCTGCGATAAGGCTCATGGCAGTTGCCGCAGGCTTTGCCGATAAGCGGCATGGCAACCTTGAGCTCGTCCACGGTCTTTGCCTTGTCCTTGTTGTCCGCAACGACCTTGCTGAACTCGGATATCTTGGCTTCAAAATCACTCTTGGCTTCCCAGATTTTCGGCAACGCCCTCGTCTCCTCGCCGGACTTCGGCGGCTCGGGAAACAAGCCCGGGAGCTTCTGCGCCGTCTCACTCCACTGCGCGAACGCAGCGTTGACCTTCGCCTCATCTAAGGCCTCTTCGCCTCGCGCCATCTTGTTCACTGTCCCAATGTGTTGACCGTTGCCTTTCATCAGCGCCTTGCGCTGCGAAATCGGGTCGGACTGCGCCATGACGGCAGTCACGCCGAATGCGACGGCCGCCATGGCAAGCATGTTACGGATCATCTTGTGCTCCTTTCTGGATGAAACCCCGCGCCGGACGGCGCGGACAGGCAGGCATCGCGTAAACACCAGCATCGATTTTGTTATTCCCCGACCGGAGGTTTCCCGTTCACGATGCCGTGAACGCCGGTAAAGCCAAGCACGAAAGTGCGATAGCGGAGGCGTGAACGCAAGCCCGATGAGCCAGTCCCCTCTTAGAACGGCGTCAGAGAGTGTGGACCCGTCTGCCTTCCGCGATTGCTATCCATAGGCGCTCCGGCGTGGCCGGCATATCCACGTGGCGAACGCGAAATGCTCGCCATAATGCATCGAGGATGGCATTCATGACCGCGGGACAGGAGCCGATGGCTCCCGCCTCGCCCGCCCCTTTCACCCCCAGAGGATTGCTCCGACAGGGCACATTGCGCGTCTCGAATGCAAGCGGCGGGATGGCCTGCGCGCGCGGAAGGGCGTAATCCAGCAGCGAGGCGCTGACGAGCTGGCCCGAGCGGGCATCATAGACGGCGTTCTCCATCAATGCCTGGCCGATGCCTTGCACGGTGCCGCCATGCACCTGGCCCTCCAGTAGAAGCGGATTGAGGGTTGCTCCGAAATCATCCACGACAACATAATTGAGGATCTGTGTGGCGCCGGTCTCCGGATCGATCTCCACCTCCGCCACATGAGTGCCATTGGGATAGGTCGCCGCCTCGGGCACGAACGCATCCTCGCCATACAGGCTGCGCACGCTCGCCTGCGGGTGCCTGGCCAGATCAGCAAAAGAGATCATTCGGTCGGTGCCGGTGACGCGAATCGCGCCCTGGGCGATTTCGAGATCGCTGGCCGCCGCTTCGAGCGCTTCGGCGGCGATTTCCTTGAGCGTGACGGCGAGCTTGCGGGTAGCGCCGGCGACTGACGCGCCTCCACAGGGGATGGAGCTCGAGCCGCCGGTGCCGGTGCCGGTCAAGACAAGATCGGTGTCTCCCTGGACGACGTGCACGCGCTCCGGCGCGAGCCCGAGGTGATCGGCAACGATCTGCGCGTATGCCGTCGCGTGCCCCTGCCCGCTTGACTGGGCCCCGCTGAAAACCGTGACGCCGCCATCATCGTCCAGTCGCACCCGGGCGGCGTCTGGACCATTGTTTCCGCACGCCTCGATATAGGTCGCAATGCCAATTTCCCGCAGCCGCCCGGCGGCACACGATTGCGCGTGTCGCTGCCCAAATTCACCCCAGCGGGCATTGTCCTGCGCAAGTTGCAGATGGCCGGCGAAATCGCCGGAATCATACGTTTTGCCGGTCGCTGTCGTATACGGCATCGTCTTGATGAAATTCTTCCGCCGCAGCTCGTCTGGCGCAACCCCGATCTCGCGGGCGGCGACATCCACCAGGCGCTCGATGACGTAGGCGGCCTCCGGCCGCCCGGCGCCGCGATAGGCATCGACCGGAACGGTGTTGGTGAACACGCCGCGCACCCGCACACGGCACGCCGCAATGTCGTAGACCCCCGGCGACATGCCGGCTCCAAGGAACGGGATGAATGGTGCGTAGCAGGAGAGATAAGCGCCCATGTCCGCAATGAGGTCGACGTCGAGGGCAAGGAAGCGCCCGTCGCGATCAAGCGCGAGCTTGGCCGTCGTCAGGTTGTCGCGACCGTGCGTGTCAGCGAGGAAATGCTCGCTACGATCGGCCACCCATTTGACCGGCCGGCCGAGGCGGCGTGCCGCGAAGGCAGCAAGCGCGTATTCACGGTAGGCAAAGAGCTTGGTGCCGAATCCGCCACCGACATCGGGCGTCACCACCCGCATCCTGCTTGCATCGATTCTGAGCACGTCCCGGCACAGGATATCACGGATGGCGTGGCTGCCCTGACTGCTCAGCGTGAGGGTGGTCCGGCCTTTCTCCGGGTCGTGCTCGGCCACGACGGCGCGAGTGTCGAGATAGTTGCACACGACGCGCGGATTGATGAGCGTGAGCGACACGGCATGCGCGGCCTCCACGAAAGCGCTCGCGATCGCCTTGGCATCGCCCAGCTCGGTCTCGAACGCGAGATTGCCGCCCATCTCGGGCCACACCAGAGGTGCGTGCTTCTCGAGCGCTGCGGCTGCCCCGATCACGTGTGGCAGAGGCGTCCAGTCGATCTCGATTGCCTCCGCCGCATCGCGGGCACAATCGAGCGTATCCGCCACCACGAAGGCAATCGCATCGCCGACATGACGCACGGTGTCGCGCGCAAGCATCGGATAGGGAGGCACGGCTATTTCGGCGCCTGGTATCTCGGCTTGGCACGGCAAGTCGCCGAGCGCCGTGATATCTGCGCCGGCGATCACCAGCGTAACGCCCGACATTGCCCGCACCTTGCCGATGTTCGTGAGGCGAAATTTCGCATGCGCATGCGGCGAGCGCAGGACCACCGCGTGCAGCGCGCCTGCGGGAGCGCAATCCGCGACATAGTGGCCGGCGCCGCGGACGAGCGCGTCATCTTCCTTGCGCGTTACCGCATTGCCGAAGCCGAATTTTCTGACCGGCATCCGGCTTTGCCTATTCTGCCCGGGTGGCTCGCGCGATCGGCGTGCGCCGGCTCGCTTGCGTGCCCAACCAGCGGGTGACCACGTAGAACACCGGCGTGAAAATCAGCCCGAACAAGGTCACGCCGATCATTCCGGAAAACACCGCCGTGCCCAGGGTCTGTCGCAGCTCGGCCCCCGCACCGACTGCCCAAACCAAGGGGGTAACCCCGAAAATGAAAGCCAAGGAGGTCATCAGAATGGGGCGCAGCCGCAGCCGCGCTGCTTCGACGGCTGCAGATAGACGATCACGTCCGCGGTCCTCCAGCTGCCGCGCAAACTCGACGATAAGAATGGCGTTCTTCGCCGCCAGCCCAATGAGCACCACGAAGCCGACCTGCGTAAGGATGTTATTGTCCTGACCGCGCAACACCACTCCGACAATCGAGGCAACAAGACACATCGGAACAATCAAGATGACTGCCAGCGGCAAGGTGAGACTTTCGAACTGCGCGGCAAGGACGAGAAAAACGAAAACCACCGCCAGCACAAAGGCAAATGTGGCGGTATTGCCGACACGGCGTTGCTGAAATGCAAGCGTGGTCCATTCATAGCTGAACCCGTCGGGCAGAATTTGGTTCGCCAATTTCTCCATGATCTCGATAGCCTGGCTCTGGGAGTAGCCGGGCGCGGCTCCTCCATCGAGCTCAGCCGCCGGGTAGAGGTTGTAGCGCGGCACGCGGTAGGGCCCGGCGATGTCGCGCACGGTCGTGAAGGAGCCGAGCGGGACGGTGCCGCCGCTTGAATTGCGTACACGAATATTGAGGACATCCTTGGGCTCGACCCGATAAGGACTGTCAGCCTGCGCAGTTACGCGAAAGGTGCGACCGAACAAATTGAAGTCGTTCACGTAGATGGACCCGATATAGATTTGCAACGCGGCGAAGACCTCGGGCGCAGCGATGCCCAGCATCTGCGCTTTGGTGCGGTCGATATCGAGATAAAGCTCCGGTGTCGCCGTCTCGAACAGCGAGAAGACCTGGGAAAGTCCCGGCGTCTGCCCGGCTCGGCGCATCATGGTGCCAACCGCCTCCTGCAGCGCCTGCGGGCCGCGGCCGGCGCGATCCTCGACCATCATCCGGAATCCCCCCGCGTTGCCGATGCCTTGCACCGGCGGCGGCGGGACGACGAAGATCAAGGCCTCCTGGATGGCGGCGAGACGGACATACAATTCTGCCGTGATGGCATTGGCAGATTTTCGAGGGTCCTTGGCGCGCTCGGCAAATCGGTCGAGCACGACGAAAATCGCGCCTGAATTGGGAGCTACCGTGAACGTTGCCCCGGAGAAGCCGACCACGTTCACGGCGCTCGAGAACTCCTGGAACCTTGAGCGCAATCTCCACTGCACGGCGATTGACCTCATCGGTGCGCGCAAGCGAAGCGCCCGGCGGAAGTTGGACGACGGCGATCAGATAGCCGCGATCGACCGGCGGGATGAATCCGACCGGGGTCTTGCGAAACTCGTTGAGGCCGAAGGCCAGGATAGCGGCATAAGCCACGAGCATGAGCACCGCGAAGCGGACCACCCGTCCGGCGAGCCAGCCGTAGCCGGCGGCCATCGCCTCAAAGCCAAGATTAAAACCGCGGAAGACGGCATGCAGCGGACGCCGCCAGATTGTCAGCGCCTTCCGGTCATGCGGCTTCAGCAGCAATGCGCACAGCGCGGGCGAGAGCGTCAGCGAGACCAGCAACGAGATGATCGTTGCCCCGGCGATTGTGAGTGCGAACTGACGGTAGAACTGGCCGGAAATTCCGGTGATGAAACCGGAAGGCACGAACACCGCACAAAGGACGAGCGCAATCGCGACCAGCGCCGCACCGACTTCGTCCATGCTCTTGATCGCGGCTTCACGCGGCGACAAGCCGGCCGCGATATTACGCTCGACGTTTTCCACCACCACTATGGCATCGTCCACCACGATACCGACCGCCAGCACGAGCCCGAACAGCGTCAGATTGTTTAGGGTGAAGCCGAATATGGCCATGAAGAAAAACGTGCCGATCAGCGAAATTGGTATGGCGACGAGAGGAATGATCGCGGCGCGCCAAGTCTGCAGAAAGACGATGACGACGAGAACCACCAGGATAATCGCTTCTCCGATCGTCTTCTCCACTTCCTCGACCGATTGCGCAATGAATTGGGTGGGATCGTAGATGATCGCGTGCTCCACGCCGGGGGGAAAACGCTTCGAGAGCTGCTCCATGGTTGCGCGGATCATCAGGGCGGTCGACAGGGCATTCGAGCCGGGACGCTGAAATACTGCCAACGCGACGGCGGGCTCGACATTGAGATAGGAGTTCGACGAATAGTCGAGAGCAGCAAGCTCTATCTTGGCCACGTCGCGCAGGCGGACCACGGCCGACGGCGTCTGCTTCACCACGATCGAGCCAAACTCCTCTGGCTCCGCCAGACGACCCAGCGTCTTCACCGCCACCTGAAAGGCTCCAGGCCGGTTGATCGGCGGCTGATTGAGCACGCCTGAGGCGACCTGGACGTTTTGTCCCTGCATCGCGAGCGTTACATCGCCCGCCGTGAGCCCGAGCGACTGCAGGCGATTCGGATCGAGCCAGACCCGCATCGCGTAGTCGCGGCTTCCGAACACGGTGATCGAGCCGACGCCGTCGATGCGGGTGAGCGCGTCCTTGATCTCCAATGTCGCATAGTTCGAGATGAAGAGCGTATCGCGCGATCTGTCGGGCGAATACAGGTGAACGACCATCATCAAGTCGGGCGAGCTCTTATTGACGGTAACGCCGACTTGACGCACGTCGGCGGGCAGCCGCGGCTGAGCGATCCCGACCCAATTCTGCACCTGCACCTGGGCGATATCGAGATTGGTGCCAAGCTCGAAGCTCACTGCGATGGTGAATCGCCCGTCCGCAGTCGAGTTCGACGACAAGTACAGCAGATTCTCAACCCCGTTGATCTGCTCCTCGATCGGCGCGACGACGGTGGCGGCGACCACGTCGGCGCTCGCACCCGGATACTGGCCGGTGACATTGATGATCGGCGGCGCAATCTCCGGATACTGCGCGACCGGCAGACGAGCATAAGCCACCGCGCCCAGGATCACGAACACGATCGAGAGCACGGAGGCGAAGATCGGGCGATCAATGAAAAAATGCGAAATGCGCATCGCGTGGATTCTTGTTCAGCGCCACCCGAGCCGCCTGATAGGGCGTCATCACCGGGGCCACCGCTCACTCGCTCTTCGCCGCGGGGGCGCTTGCCTGCGGGGAAGCGCCCTGCTCCTGCGGCGTAACCTTGGCGCCCAAACGCGCGTGAATGAGCCCATTAACGATGACCCTGTCGTCCGCAGCGAGACCGGTCTTGATCACTCGCAGGCCGTCGACGATGTCTCCAAGCGTCACGTATCTCTGTACCGCGGTGTTTTCGGGGCTGACGACAAGAACGTATTTTCGCGACTGCTCCGTCCCAATCGCCATATCAGGCAGGAGAAGTGCCTGGTAGGGCGCCGAGCCCGGCACCTGCACGCGCGCAAACATTCCGGGAGTGAACAGGCCCTCCGCATTGGAGAGCTGAGCACGGCCGCGGATGGTGCCGGTTGCACGGTCGATCACGTTGTCTACGAAGTCCATCTGCCCGCGATGCGAGAACTCCTGCTCGTCGATCAGCTTCAACCTCACCCACGTATCGCCGCGACCGGTGACGTCCTTGTGTCCGCCCCGCGTGAGCCGCTCGTAGCGAAGGAGGGACGCCTCGTCGAATGTGAATTCCAGGCGGATCGGATCGGTGGAAACGATGGTGGCGAGGAGCGTTGTCCCGCCTGTGCCGCCAGTCACCAGGTTGCCCGGCGTCACGCGACGGTCGCCGATGCGCCCGCTCACCGGAGCCCGCAGCTCGGTGAATTCGAGATCAAGCGCCGCCTGACGAAGCATCGCCTCACTTGCCGCCACCGCAGCCTGAGCATTGCGAGACGACTGCGCGCGCTGCTGGAACACTTGCTCGCTGATCGTGCGCTCGCGCATCAACTGCTGGCCGCGGGCAAGATCAGCTTCGGCAAAGACAAGATTGGATCTTGCGGTCTCGAGATTGGCGCTGGCCTGGGCGAGCGTATTCTGGAACGGCCGCTTGTCGATGGTGAACAGGATATCGCCCTGTTTGACGTATTGACCGTCTTGGAAATGCACCTTGTCGAGATAGCCCGACACCCGTGCACGGATCTCGACCGAATCGACCGCCACAAAGCGGCCGACGTATTCATCCTGGTCGACGATGGTGCGCTCGATGGGCTTTGCAACCGTAACCTTGGGCGGCGGCGGCACGGCCGGTGGCTTTGGCCCCTCGCCGCAGCCGGCGACGACCAAAGCCGCCGCGACGAGAGCCAGGGTTCGGAGAGGCGACATCAGGTTCCCGGAAAAAGGCATGACGAGACGCCGAAAAAACAGCGGCATGATCTTATCTGCGATGATCGCGCGGCTGTGAACCCACTAAAATCTCCTCCGCGATCCTCCCATGGCGACGGAACCCATGGCAACGCCTTGTTGCACCGGAAGGATTTAAGCCTCGACTGCGTTGAACCCAGACCGCTTCATCCGGGGCAAATAATGCTCGGCCCATGGAAGGCTCGAATCCGAGCGCCGCCGCACGGGATGCCATGATGCCTTCAATACTGGCCGCAAGATGTCACAAAGCCCCCCCCTCACAGATGCCGTCATGACAATTCTACACTTGAACTTCGCCCATCCCTCGGCCAATACGGTTGCGTGCCGTCTTCGGCAATTTTCAGTCGCAACCGTGTTGGACGGCAAATGAGACACTAGGAGCTGCGGTGGATTTGAAGCTCCTATCATCTGTGCGGCGAGTTCGTGCGAGCTTCCCTTTTTTCCGAAGTTCGCATCAGAGGAGCCGCAACGTACCTGTGAACTTCGGAATCGGGACACTATTAGTGTGACGAATGATCTTGATCCGACGCCTCCGCGCAAGACGGAGAAGGTAGCAATCATAGCGGTAAAACTGCTGGTGACCGGCGCATGCTTTTGGTACTTGTCGTGGCAAATCGACTTGAGTCGGGTCTTTTCCTCGATTCCGCTGCTGGAGCTTCGCTGGGCCGCATTCGCAACTTTTCTGGTGATGCTTCAGATCCCACTCGTCGCCACGCGCTGGCGTGAGATATTGCATGTGCTTGCGGTCATCGATCGGAGAATGACGAACGCATCCATCGTCGCCATAACCGCAATCGGTGTGTTTTTCGCGCAGGTGTTACCCAGCGTGATGGGCGAAGGGATACGTGCCTGGCTCATTGTCCGCCTTGGATGTGATTGGCGAACCGCCATCACGAGCGTCGTGATCGACCGCGGCGTCGGCGCCGGTGTGCT
>CAWFZR010000017.1:0-57357 GCA_963820365.1 uncultured Alphaproteobacteria bacterium
TACCACCGTTCTTCAGCTCATCAAGGAGAAGCTGCCGGTCTCGATCTCGCTCGGGCTTTGGCTCACTCTGTTGACCTATCTGATCTCGATTTCGCTCGGCATACGCAAGGCGGTCAAGGACGGCTCGCATTCGACGTGTGGATTTCGGGGGCCATCATAGTCGGGTACGCAATTCCGGGTTTTCTGGTCGGAATTCTTCTCATCATTCTGTTTGCCGGCGGCTCGTTCTTCAATGTCTTTCCGCTACGCGGCCTCACCTCCGATAACTGGGCGCAAATGTCGGTTCCTGGAAAGATCGTGGATTATTTCTGGCATCTCGTGCTGCCGATGATCGCCATGGGGCTGGGCGCGTACGCGACCATGACCCTGCTCACCAAGAATTCCTTCCTCGACGAAATCAGAAAGCAATACGTGCTGACCGCGCGCGCCAAGGGCTGCACCCAGAGCCAGGTGCTGTACGGCCACGTCTTTCGCAACGCGATGTTGATCGTCATCGCCGGATTCCCCGGCGCGTTCGTGCATGCCTTCTTTTCCGGTTCGCTTCTGATCGAGACGATCTTCTCGCTCGACGGTATCGGCCTTCTCGGGTTCGAGAGCGTGCTCAATCGAGATTACGCGGTGGTGTTTGCAACGGTTTACATTCTATCGTTGATCGGACTGGTGGTAAATTTGCTGTCCGATCTCACCTATACTTGGGTCGATCCGCGCATCGACTCGAGACGCGAGAGGTCTGAGAGTTGGACGATCGAACCAGCATCCAAGTCCCGGAAACGACGGCGCAATCCCCGCTGGGGCTGGCGGTCCCGCCGGAAGGGCATCTGCTGGCGATGTCGCCGCTCAACGCCCGGCGCTGGCAGAGCTTCAAGGCAAACCGGCGGGGTTATGGTTCGCTCTGGATTTTTCTTGTCCTGTTCGTGATCTCGCTGTTTGCCGAATTCATCGCCAACGACAAGCCGGTCTATGTGCGTTATGACGGCAAGTCCTATTTTCCCGTTCTTGTGACCTATCCCGAAACCGACTTCGGCGGCGAATTCGAGACCGCGGCGGATTATCGCGATCCTTTCCTGCAGAAGCTCATCGCCGAGAAGGGCGGCTATATGCTCTGGCCGCTGATTCGCGATCCGTACAACACTCAAAATCTCGATCTTCCCACGCCGGCGCCTTCCAAGCCGACCTGGCTCCTGAGTGAACGCGAGTGCAAAGCCGTCGTCGAGCGCAAGGGTCTCTCCAGCTGCCGCGATCTCGAATACAACTGGCTCGGAACAGATGACCAGGGCCGCGACGTGGTCGCGCGTGTCATTTACGGCTTTCGCATCTCGGTGCTGTTCGGATTGGCGCTCACCCTCATCTCGTCCATCATCGGAGTAGCCGCCGGAGCGGTGCAGGGGTATTTCGGCGGTTGGACGGATCTCTTGTTTCAGCGCTTCATCGAGATTTGGACCGCGGTGCCGGGCCTCTATCTCCTGCTGATCATCTCGTCCGTGCTGGTGCCCGGGTTCTTCGTGCTGCTCGGGATTCTTCTGCTGTTCTCCTGGGTATCCCTGGTCGGCTTGGTGCGCGCCGAATTCCTGCGCGGGCGCAATTTTGAATACATCCAGGCTGCACGCGCGCTCGGCGTCTCGAACCGGACGATCATGTTCCGCCATCTGTTGCCGAACGCCATGGTCGCCACCATGACTTTCCTGCCGTTCATTCTGTCCTCCTCGGTGGCCGCACTGACCTCGCTCGACTTCCTCGGCTTCGGTCTGCCCCCGGGATCGCCTTCGCTCGGTGAAATGCTCTCGCAAGCCAAAGCCAACGTTCAGGCCCCTTGGCTCGGCATCGCGGGGTTCATGACGGTTGCAACCATGCTCTCGCTTCTGATCTTCATCGGAGAGGCTGTGCGCGACGCCTTCGATCCGAGAAAGACGTTGGGATAAAGTAATGATAAACCGGGGCCATAGCTAAAATCGAGTTCCATGAACAGCATTGTCAAGTCGAATTATCCTGCTTCGAAGCTTCCGGAAGATTTGCGGGACGGGGTGGATCCCGCTGCCACCGTTACTGTCATAGTTACGGTTGAAGATAGGCCGGACAACGTCATGTCCCTCGAGGAAATTTGGGCTCTGAGGCGACCGCCCTACCGGACAAAGGAAGAGATCGACGCAGAGATACGACGCCAACGAGACGAGTGGAATGATTGAGCAAGGTCAAGCATCGCTCATCTATATCGACGCCAATCCCTTCATTTATGTCGTTGAAGGAGGGGACGCCCTTGCGGACCCCCTAATGGCCCTGTTTGCGTTCCTGCGGGAACGGCCGGGTTGCGCCGTGACCAGCGAGCTGACGCTGGCGGAAGTATTGCCAAAAGCTCCTTTGCCGAAACACCGCAGATCGTATTTCAATTTGATGGTTTGGAGCGGTATCTTCGATCTCAGACCCGTCAGCAGAGTAATTCTGACCGAAACAGCCGATTACCGAAGGGCTGCAGCGACCAAGCGTGCTGATGGAAGCGCCATCATGCCCAAGCTTCCCGATGCCATCCATGTGGTGACGGCCATCAGAAGCGGTTGCAGGAATTTTCTGTCCGCGGACGCTCGAATAAAGCTGCCGTCGGGGATGAGATTGATTGAAGCAAATGGCGATGGCGTAACGGACTTGATGAAAGACCTTTCATGACCGCTGATGCGCTCTTATCCGTACGCGATCTATCCGTCGCCTTTCGCCAGGGTCAACGCGAGACGCTGGCGGTCGACCGTATCTCCTTTTCGATCAAGATGGGGGAGACCGTGGCGCTGGTCGGCAAATCGGGATCAGGCAAGTCGGTCACGGCGCTGTCGGTGTTGAAGCTGCTGCCTTATCCGGCTGCGCACCACCCTTCCGGCTCCATTCGTTTCAAGAACCAGGACCTGCTCGGATTGCGCGAAGCCGACATCCGGCGCGTGCGCGGCAATGACATCACCATCATCTTTCAGGAGCCGATGACCTCGCTCAACCCGCTGCACACGGTCGAGAAGCAGATCACCGAGACGCTGCTGCTGCATGGCGGCCTGACCGGGGAGCGCGCTCGTGCGCGCACGCTCGAGCTGCTCAACCAGGTCGGCATCCCCGATCCCGAGACCCGGCTCAACAGCTATCCTCATCAGCTCTCCGGCGGCCAACGGCAGCGCGTGATGATTGCCATTGCGCTCGCCAACGAGCCCGACCTCCTGATTGCGGACGAGCCCACGACCGCGCTCGACGTGACGGTGCAGGCGCAAATCCTCAGCCTTCTGAAGGAGCTGCAGACGCGGCTGGGAATGGCGATGCTGTTCATCACCCACGATCTCGGCATTGTGCGCAAGATCGCCGACATTGTCTGCGTGATGAAGGAAGGCAAGATCGTCGAGCAAGGTGCGGTCGAGCGCGTATTTACGGCACCCGAGCATCCCTATACGCGCGCGCTGCTCGCGGCCGAGCCGAGGCCCGACCCGGCGCCGGTGTGTCCGATGCGCCGGTGGTCATCGAGACGAGGGATCTCAAGGTTTGGTTTCCGATCAAGCACGGGGTGCTGCGGCGAATTGTCGGTCACATCAAGGCGGTCGACGGGGTCAGCATCGCGGTCCGGCAGGGCGAGACGCTCGGCATTGTGGGCGAGTCCGGTTCCGGCAAGACCACGCTCGGGCTGGCAATTCTGCGGCTCATTTCCTCCGACGGCCCTATTGTATTTCTCGGCAGCAAGATAGCCGGCCTGAGCTTCCGAAAAATGCGCCCCTTTCGTCGCCATATGCAGATCGTGTTCCAGGATCCTTACGGCTCGCTCTCGCCGCGCATGTCGATATCCGACATCGTGGCGGAGGGGCTGTGGGTGCATGATCCGAAGCTGGGAAAACAACAGCGCGAGCAGCGCGTGATCCGAGCACTTGGCGAAGTCGGGCTCGATCCGGATACGCGCTTTCGCTATCCGCATGAGTTCTCCGGCGGCCAGCGCCAACGCATTGCGCTGGCGCGCGCGGTCGTGCTGGAGCCGACCTTCATCGTGCTCGATGAGCCGACCAGCGCGCTCGACATGCTCATTCAGGCGCAGATGGTCGAGCTTTTGCGCACACTGCAGAAGCGATGCAATCTCACCTACCTGTTCATCTCGCACGATTTGAGGGTGGTGGCGGCGCTGGCGAGCCGCTTGATCGTCATGCGTCACGGCAAGGTCATGGAAGAGGGGGCTGCAACGGAGCTCTTCGCAGGACCCAAGAGCGATTATACGCGCGCGCTATTCGCGGCAGCCTTCAACCTGGAGACGGCGCCCGAAGGCGTGGTCGCGCAGTGAGCTCGCCGGTGAGCGCCGTCCCAGACCGTGCCGGGATGGACCGACCCTTGGACGGCGTGGTCGCGAGTTCGAGAGATTTTGGGGACGGCGAGCACCCTCGATCCGGCGCAACAGGCAGCGGCGACGAGCGATCGGAAGGATCCAGCTGGTTCTGGCCGGCCCGGGCTCCGGCAAGACCACGACGCTGACCGGTCGTTTCGTTCACCTGGTGCAGCACGGAGTCGATCACAAACGCATTCTGGCGCTGACCTTCACCAAGAAGGCCGCCGACGAGATGAAGGCGCGCATCGCGCGGGCGCTCGATCTGAGCCCATGCGAAAGATCTGACGGTCGCGACGTTTCACGGTTTCACCTTTCGCCATCTGCAGAAGGAACCCAGCGCTGTCCGGGCTGCCCGAGAGTTTCCCGCTCTGGGACACGCCGCAGCAGCGGCACGTTTTCAACTCGCGGCGGATGTGGTGGAACGAGGAAATCGACATTTTGGACATTATCGCCGGCGCGAAGGAGCGCCTTCTGGATGCGGAGAGCTTCGCCGCCGAGATCGACAACAACGACGAGGTGCTGGCAATGCCGCGGAATTTCTTCAGAGTTTACGAGCAGGTCCTGAAGAGCGCCGGCGCCATCGATTTTGCCGACATGGTGCCTCTGGTGGTGCGGGCGATGGACGAGAACCCCGCCTATGCGGCGACCATCACCGGCGCGTACGACCATGTGCTGGTCGACGAATATCAGGACGTCAACCCCGGACAGGTCGCGCTTATCGATCGCTTCGTGCAAGCGGGGCGCAACCTGTGGGTGGTCGGCGACGACGACCAGACGCTGTACGCATTCCGGGCGGCGGACGTGCGGTTCATCCTGGATTTTCCGCGCAAGCACCGCGGCGCGCAGGTTCACGTCCTGAACCGCAACTATCGCTCGGCGGCACAAATCGTCGCGGCCGCCAAGCGGTTGATCGCCAACAACCGCGCCCGGCGCGACAAGAACTATCAGCCGGTCGTCGCCGACGCCGGCGAGATCGTCATCCGCGGCTACCGGACGCCCGGAGTCGAGGCGCGGCAGGTGGCGCGAGGCGTCGCCAAGCTGCTCAAGCAGGCCATGCCCCACGGCAGATCGCCGTCCTCTATCGCGTCGGCTCGGTTGGTCTCGCGCTCCAGCCGGCCCTGCAAAAGCTGGGCATTCCCTACGAGGTGCGCGGCGCCGGTGATCTTTGGCAAGGCGTGGCGGCCAAGCTGGTGGTCGGAGCGCTCCATTATCTGCGCGACGGAGAGTCCGTCGAGGCCATGAGCCGCATGGGAAGCAGCCGGCGCGCGGACATCATCCGCCGCAGGCTCGACCAGGCCGGCAAGGACGAAAGACAGTCATTCGCGGCGGCTTGCCAGCTGGTCCGCAATGTCGTTGTGACGGCGGTGCCGGGAAAGGCCTCCGACCGCGACCGGGCGGAATGGACGAGCGTGGTCGAAGCCGTCGTCGCGGTGGCATCATCGTGCCGATCGCTGGAAGAGCTCGAAGCGAAAATTTCTGAGCAGTCGGCCGCGTTGCGCAAGCCGCCGGAGAACGCCGTCGTGTTGTCGACCATCCATTCGGCCAAAGGCCTGGAATGGGAGGCGGTGTTCATGGTCGGCATGGAAGAAGGTGTGCTGCCGCACTTCAACAACGATGATCTGGAGGAAGAGCGCCGGGTGGCCTATGTCGGCGTCACCCGGGCCAAGCGGATTCTCGGCCTCACCTACGCGAATGAGCGTTTCGGGCAGGCATCCCGCCCCTCGCGATTTCTGCATGAGCTCGCCGGCAGGGAGCGGCGCCTTTGCGTCTGGACGGGTCCGCGGGCCGAAGGAGCGGATGAACGGCTGCCGCTGCTGTCCGACCGCGAGCGCCGGCGCCACAATGACGACCCATCATCGAACGCGTGTCCGCGCGCTCGGCAAGCAGTCGCGCTCGCGGAGACAGCACAAACCTGTCCGGAGAGCGACGGGATCGGTCGGGCAAGAAGAAGAATGACGAGCTTCCCGCGCGTCACGGCCATGCCTGGAGCGCGGACGAGGATGACCGGCTTCGGACGATGTTCCTTGCGGGCGAAGGCATCGCGGCGATGGCCAGCGCCCATCAACGCAAGAGCGGTGCGATTACCTCACGGCTGGTGAAGTTGGCTCTTATCACAGAGAGCACAACCCTGTAATCCGATTGACCCTTTCAGCCATGACGCGAGACCAGCAGCGCATAGAGCGCACGCGCTGCCTGGCACTCGGCGCCTTCCGGCCGGCCAGGCTTGGCAGTCTGGTTCCAGGCGTAGACATCGCAATGCAGCCAGGCCTTCGCCCGCGACACAAATCGGCGCAGGAACAAGGCGGCGGTGATCGAGCCGGCGAAGCCTACGGAGGAAACATTGTTGATATCCGCCACCTTGGAATCGAGCAGCTGGTCATATGGATACCAAAGCGGCATCCGCCACAGCGGATCATTCTCGCTGGTCGCGCATCGAGCGAGCGCGGAGGCAAGCGCGTCATCGTCGGTATAGAACGGCGGCACGTCGGTCCCCAGCGCTACACGGGCAGCGCCCGTCAGCGTTGCCAGGTCCGCGATCAATTCCGGCTCCTCCTCATCGGCAAGAGCGATCGCATCTGCAAGGATCAGGCGGCCCTCCGCGTCGGTGTTCCCGATCTCGACCGTGAGACCCTTGCGCGAGCGATAGATGTCGCGCGGCCGGAAGGCAGCGGCCGAGATCGCATTCTCCACCGCCGGGATGAGCACACGCAGCCTGATATGCGTTCCGCGATCCATCAGCATGTGCGCGAGCGCCAGCATGGACGCCGCCCCGCCCATGTCCTTCTTCATGTTGAGCATGCCGCTCTCGGTCTTGATGTCGAGCCCGCCGGTATCGAAGCATACGCCTTTGCCGATCAGCGTGATCCTCGGAGCATTCGGATCACCCCAGGTGAGGTCGACGAGGCGAGGCGCGCGAGCGGCGGCGCGCCCGACCGCATGGATGAGCGGAAAATTCTGCGTGATGAGATCCTCGCCAACGATCGAGCGCATCGCTGCACCGTGACGAGTGGCAAGCGCGCGCGCAGCCTCTTCAAGCTCCGGCGGGCCCATGTCGTTGGCCGGGGTGTTCGTGAGATCGCGTGCGAGGTAGACGCCCTCGACAATGCGACTGAGATCCTCACCGTCGAGATTTCCCGGCAGCTCCAGCTTCAACTCCTTGCCGTCCTGCTTGCGGTAGCGCGCGAAGCGATAGCAGCCCAGCGCGAAGGCGAGCGCGGCAAGCCTGGAATCGTGTGCTGGGTTGGCGAACCGGTAGGCTCCCGGCGGGAGCAGGCCGCAGAGCGCAGCCGCGCGGAACAAGTCCTTGTTCGCGTCCTCGCTGTTTTCCAGCGCGAACAGGACGCCGGCCAGCCCACCCTCGGCGGAAGGCAGCAGGAGGTGGCGACCGGGGCTTGGTTCGAAGCCGGCGGCATCGGCGAAAGCGCGCGCCCGTGGATCAAGGCCCTCCCGAACATCCCGCCAGCTTGAATCATTGACGAAGGTTACCGGGATGGTTGATGCGGTCTGCCCGGGTGGAAGAAATATCGGATGCATCTACTTGCCTGCCTGTGTGCTCGTCGCGCGCGGCCGCAAGGGGAATTTCAATCTCGCAGCAAACGCCGCCGGATGCGAATGTGAGGTCGACCGAACCACCGAGCTCGTGAGGGATGAGATCGCGAATGATGCGCACGCCGTATCTGCAATCGGGTGAAGCTGCAACGGCGGGGCCGCCGATCTCGCGCCATGCGATCGACAGGTTCGCGCCATCCTCGCCGGGTCCACGGTTCCAGCTCACCTCTACCCGCCCATGCGGAGTCGACAGCGCGCCGTATCTTGCAGCGTTCGTCACCAGCTCGTGCAGAACCATCGCCAGCGCCTGGGTCGCCGCGACTGTGAGCGTGACGTTCGGGCCGTCGATCGTCGTATTTGCGTCCGTCGCGTCGGGGGCAAGCTGACGGCGGACGAGCTCGGCGAGGTCGACGCCGTCCCAGCGGTTGCGGCTGAGCAACGCGTGAGCATCGGCCATGGATTGAATGCGCCGATCGAGTGCTTGAATGTACTCGTCGAGCGAACCGCTGCCTTGGCGGGTGTCCTTGGCGACGACGGCAACGCGCGCCAGCAGATTCTTGACGCGATGATCGAGCGCGGCGATGAGCAGTTCCTGCTGATCCTCGGACCGCTTGCGCGCGGTGACATCGAGAGTAAGGCCCTTGAGGCGTACAAGACGATTCACGTCGAATTCAGCCTTTGCTGTTTCCTCGAGCCAGACTTCCCCGCCATCGGGGCGCTTGAAGCGGAATGCGACGGTATAGGCAGGGTGTTCGGGGTTGACAGCGCGCACGATCGCCTTGAAACGCTCGCGATCGTCCGGATGCACCCGCGAGAGAAAATTGCTCGAGCTGAAGGTTTGCCGCGGGTCGAACCCCAGGATTTGCGCGGCGTTGGCGCTGCGCTGCGACGAACCAGTGCCGACGTCCCATACAAACGTGGTGACCGCTCCTGTCGTCAGCGCCTCCTGGACGCGAGCTTCGCTCTCCGCGAGCTCAGCTTCGTGCTGCCGGCGCTCGGCAAAGAGCGCTGCGAGAACATAGGCGCAGAGCGCGACGGCCAGGATGCCGACGCGGGCGGCGAGCACCCGGTCCGCCATCGGTAGACCGGGATCGCCGAAGTGGCCGATCCCGGCCGTTGTCGTGAAGACGATCGCGAGGGTGACGATGAAGGCCGCCACCGCCGAGAAGACCGGGCGGCAGCGTGCCGCGATCCACAACAGCACCGGAAACAGCAGCGCGATCGGAACGACCGTCGTCCAAGGCTCCGGCGGCAGTGCAATCACGATGACGCTCATGACGATGAGCGACGCCAGCGCGACGAGACCTTCGAGGGTTTCGCTCCGCGCCGGCGGCTGGCGTATTGCGGAGGCGAGCCCGATCACCAGCGGCGCGATCGTGACGATCCCGAGTGCGTCGGATGCGAACCAATTCTGCCAGGTGACGAAGATCGATCCCGCCGCGTCATGGAACAGGAAAAACCCAAGAGTCCCGCCGATCCCGGAGACGGCGGCTGCAACGATCGCTGCCCCCAGAAAGCCCAGCACGTGGCGCAGCCGGTCGAGACTGAAGGGCGAACCGAAATAGCGCTCGATCAGGCCGGCCGCGAGCAACGCTTCGCCCGCATTGCAGAGGGCGAAGACGATGGAGCTCAAAAGGTTTCGATCGCCGAGAAGATTAGCCCCGACGGTCGCGATCATCGTCCCGGCCGCGACCGCCCAGCGCGCACGCGGCCCGAGAGCGATCAGCGTGCCCGCGGCCACGCCGGCCGCCGGCCAGAACACCGCCACGCCCTCCGGAGTGAGCAGGGCAAGGCTCATCTTTGCCGACAGGATATAGACGCAGCCGACCACGACGGCGAGCCAGATCGAGCTCATCCATCGCCGTGCCGGGTCAGCCGCGGCGGCTGTCTGGGCTTGCACTCGCGGATTGCGCATGTCGCGATCTCGGACGCTGTCCGGGTTGCCGAGCAGTCATGTCGGGCAAGTTGTTTGGCCGGCCCTGGCCTAGGTTAGCCGATGCATGACCAAAAGGTTAATGCGTTCAATTACAGTGGGACGCAATCATTTTAACTCCCTGTTAAGGTTAACACTTTATTGCCCATGCCTCGTGGGGGCCCAACGAGGCCGAAATGACTTCTGCAGTACGCTCCAAGGCAGCCGGATTTACTCGGCGCTTCGCTCCGGTCGCGCTCGCGGCCGCCGTTTCGATTGCACTGACAAGCTGCCAGACAACTTCTCCGGCTGAGACGACAGGGTCGCTCGCCATGGCTTCCGCATCGCCCGCGGAAGCGGATTGGCGTCGCTCTGCGGACGCCTGGGGTGACCGCTATCGCGCCAATCCGAGGGATCCAGAGGCGGCGATCAACTATGCCCAGTCGCTGCGCGGCAATGGGCAGCGCTCGCAGGCCGTTGCAGTGCTCGAGCAGGCCTCGATCCACAACCCGAAGCATATGGGCGTGCTCGGCGCCTATGGCCGAGCGCTCGCCGATGTCGGCAACTTCAAGCAGGCGCTCGATGTGCTCGGTCACGCGCACACACCGGACCAGCCTGACTGGCGCATCCTCTCGGTCCAAGGCGCGGTGCTCGATCAAATGGGCAGGCACGAGGAGGCCCAGCGCTACTACGGGACTGCGCTGCGGATCGCACCCGACGAACCGTCGGTCTTGTCGAATCTCGGCCTCTCTTATGCTCTATCGAAGGACCTCGTGCGGGCGGAGTCGACGCTGCGAAGGGCGGCTGGCCAGGCGCGCGTCGATCCGCGCGTGCGGCACAATCTTGCTCTGGTCGTGGGATTGCAAGGCCGCTTCGCCGAAGCGGAAAACATCGCCCAGGCCGACCTGCCGTCGGGTGAAGCTGCCGCCAACGTCGCCTATCTGCGGGCGATGCTGGCCCAGCAAAACGGCTGGAAGGCGCTCGGGGAGCAAGGCAGGCCACCGCGGGCCCAAGGCAGCTGATCGACAGCCGATTGTCAGCTGGCCGGTCCGCTGTCCCGGCCCGCTATGTCGGCATGGCGGCGCAAGCCGGCACGCTCACTTCATGGTCTCCATCACCTGGATCGCCGCGGGACCAAGAATGACTATGAATAGTACCGGCAGGAAGAACAGGATCATCGGCACGGTGAGCTTGGGCGGCAGGGCAGATGCTTTTTTCTCGGCTTCCGACATGCGCATGTCGCGGTTCTCCTGCGCCATCACACGCAGCGTCTGCGCCATGGGCGTTCCGTAGCGCTCCGCCTGCTGGAGCGCCATGCATACGGATTTTACGCCTTCGAGATTGATGCGCTTGGCCAGGTTCTCATAAGCCTGACGGCGGTCCTGCAGATACGACAGCTCGGCGGTGGTCAGCGTGAGCTCCTCGGTCAGCGGGATGGACTGCGTGCCGATCTCCTCTGCCACGCGCTTGAAACCTGCTTCGATCGACATGCCGGATTCGACGCAGATCAGCAGCAGGTCGAGCGCGTCGGGAAACGCGCGCCGGATCGAGAGCTGGCGGCGCGTGATCTTGTTCTTGACGAACAGAATTGGCAGATGCATGCCGACGTAAGTGGCGCCGATGCAGAGCCCGAACTTGACCAGGGCAGGCTGGTCGAGCTCGATGATGAGAAAAACGTAGACCAGCGATACGACCAGCATCACGGCCGGCATCACCAAGCGGAAAAACAGGAAAGTGATGTAGGGAGCCTGGCCGCGGTATCCCGCCTGCACGAGGAGCGCGCGCGCCTCTTCCTGGCCGACCCATTTGTTCAAGTTGAATTGATCGACAATGGTCTGCATGTATTGCTTGGGCGAACGGCGCAGACTTATCTTCTCGCCGCGCGCAAGTCGCTCGCGCTCGCGTTGGCGGATTTTCTCGCGCTCTATTGCGACTGACTTCATGCGCTTGCCCAATGAATCGGTCGCGATGAGCGGCATGGCCAAGGTCAGCACCGTGGCGATCGCCCCGACGGCTGCAAACAACATCGTCAGAAAGCGCGTGTCGAGCAGATTTGCGGTCAAGAGGTCGAACATGGTGCCTGCGTCAGAAGTCGAAATTGATCATCTTGCGCATGACGAAGACGCCGATCGACATCCAGACTGCGCAGCAGCCCAGCATGATGCGCCCCGTCGGATGGGTCCACAGCAGCTCGATGTATTGCGGGCTGGTGATGTACACCAACGTCATTACCGCGATCGGCAGGCAGCCGATGATGGCGGCAGAGGCCTTCGCTTCCATGGACATGGCCTGGATCTTCGCCTTCATCTTCTTGCGGTCGCGCAACACGCGCGAGAGGTTGCCGAGCGCTTCCGACAGGTTGCCGCCGGCCCTCTGCTGGATGCCGATCACGATTGCGAAGAAATTGGCTTCCGCGACGGGAATGTGCTCGTACAACTTGCCGCAAGCTTCGCCGAGCGGGATGCCGATCGCTTGCGTCTCGATGATGTTGCGGAACTCGCTTTTCACCGGTTCGCTGGCATCGCTGGTGATGACCCGGAGACTTTCGAGCAGCGGCAGGCCGGACTTGACACCGCGCACGATGATGTCGACCGCGTCGGGAAAGACCGCCAGGAATGTCGCCTCGCGCCGCTTCTTGAGGAATTTGAGCAGCCACAGCGGCAGCCCGCAGCCCGCCGCAAAGCCGAAGCCGAGTGCCGGCAGCAGCCCGGCATCGAGCAAGAGACCAAGAATGAATGCGAATACTCCAAGCAGCCCGCTGGTGATGAAGAAGCGCTGCTTCGACCAGGCAAGACCCGCCTGAGCGATGCGGCTCGACAGGGTCGCAGACTTGGCGCGGCGATCCTCGACCTGCTTGAGGGTCGCTTCTATTTGCTCGCGGCGCGGCTTCTGCACGTTGCGGACGGTGCGGGCGGGGACCGACGAACCCGTTCGCACCACGGATTCCCGCCGCTTCTCGGCCTTTTTCTCCCCCGACAGGATCGGGTAGAGGAAGACCCAGGCGAGCCCGCCGATCGCCACGGCGACAAGGAGGAACAAGGACATGTTCTGCATGGTCGCCGCTCCGCCTCAGGCCCGCCCCTGAGGGGTTTCAGCTTCCGCCGCGTCGAGGGCGGCGGCGAGCCGTTGCTCCTCGCCGTAATAGCGCGCCCGTTCCCAGAATCGCGGCCGTCCGATGCCGGTCGAGCGATGCCGGCCGACGATATTGCCTTGTGCGTCCTCGCCCATCAGGTCGTAGATAAAAAGATCCTGCGTGGTGATGACGTCGCCTTCCATCCCTAGCACCTCTGTGATGTGGGTGATCCGGCGAGAGCCATCGCGCAGACGCGCGGCCTGAACGATGACGTCGATCGATCCGCACAGCATCTCGCGAATGGTGCGCGACGGCAGGGAATAACCGCCCATCGTGATCATTGATTCGATGCGCGAGAGCGCCTCGCGCGGGCTGTTGGCGTGCAGCGTCCCCATCGAGCCGTCATGGCCGGTGTTCATGGCCTGCAGCAGGTCGAAGGCTTCGGGTCCGCGCACCTCGCCGACGATGATTCGTTCGGGCCGCATGCGAAGGCAGTTTCTCACCAGGTCTCGCATCGTGACCTGGCCTTCGCCCTCGAGATTGGGCGGGCGCGTTTCGAGCCGAACGGCGTGCGGCTGCTGGAGTTGCAGCTCGGCGGCGTCTTCGCAGGTGATGATGCGCTCGTCATCGTCGATGTAGCGGGTGAGGCAGTTGAGCAGCGTCGTCTTTCCCGAGCCGGTGCCGCCCGAGACGAGGGTATTGACCCGGCAGCGGCCGATGACCTTCAGGATTGCCGCGCCTTCCGGGGTGATGGTGCCGAATCGGACCAGCTGCTCGAGCGTGAGCTTGTCCCGCTTGAATTTGCGGATGGTGAGGGCCGGACCGTCGATGGCGAGCGGCGGCACGATCACGTTGACGCGGGAACCGTCCGGGAGGCGCGCATCGCAAATGGGTGAAGACTTGTCGACCCGGCGGCCGATCTGGCTCACGATGCGTTGGCAGATGTTGAGGAGTTGCTGGTTGTCGCGGAACCTGACGCCGGTTTTCTGAATCTTTCCTTTGACTTCGATATAGGTCGTGCCTGAGCCGTTCACCATGATGTCGGCGATGTCGTCGCGTGCAAGCAGGGGCTCGAGCGGGCCATAACCCAGCACGTCATTGCAGATGTCGTCGAGCAGCTCTTCCTGTTCCGAGATCGACAGGACGATGGCTTTGATCGCGATGATCTCATTGACGATGTCGCGGATTTCCTCGCGTGAGGAATCCGCATCGAGCTTGGCCAGCTGAGCGAGGTCGATGGCCTCGATCAGCGCCCCGAACACCATGCTCTTGGTCTCGTAATAGGCCTCAGTGTGACGAGAATCGATCGCCGTTGGGGCAAGCGGGGGCGAGGACCCGTTGGTGGCCGCCGGCGCGCGCTTGCCTGGCTTTGGCGCCGGAACGAGGGGGGCGCCCAGCCCGGCGGATGGAATGGGGGAACGGCCGCCTTCCATGATCATCGGCGGGATCGCCACGCTGTCCACGCGCGGCTCTGCCCCGGGCGGCGGTGCCGACGCCGCTTGCGGAGTCGGTGCTGGCACCCCAGGCGTCATTTCATGATTGCCAACGGCCGAATTGGAACGCTTACCGAACACTTTACTGAGCTCCGAGCAATAATCAGGCTGACCGCTTCATCAGCTTTTCGATCAATGGGCTCAACAGACCCGATTTGTTCTTTTTCGTCTCCGCTCGCCCCGTGAGCAGCTGTGCCAGCTGACGGAATGATTGGCCGAGCGATGGGACGAGGACAGCTCCGCGATCATCTGGCCATTGTTCGCCGCGGTTCCGAAAGTCTGCGGATCGAACGCGATGATGGCGACTGGTTCGTCGCCGAGCGCTTTGGCAAAATCGTTGGCTTTGATTTCCGGTCGCTTGGGAACGCCGACCTGATTGAGGCAATAGGCGGGGCGGCGGTCGTTGGGCCGCGCGGCGCGCAACAGATCGAGCAGATTCTTGGCGTTGCGCAAGTTCGCCAGGTCGGGTCCGGCGACGATGAGAATATCGTCGGCGGCAATCAGGGTGCGTTTGCTCCAGCCGGTCCACTGATGCGGCACGTCGAGCACGGTGCAGGGAACGGTGGCGCGCAACGTATCATAGATGGAATCGAACGCCTCGCTGGAAAAGTCGTAGACTCGTTCGAGCGTCGCAGGCGCCGCCAGCAAGCTCAATTGATCGGTGCACTTCGACAGCAGGCGGTCGACGAATGAAGTATCGACTCTGTCCGGCGAGAACACCGCGTCCGCAATGCCTTGCGGGGGGTCCTGATTGAAGTCGAGACCTGCGGTTCCAAAGCCGAGATCGAGGTCACCGACCACCGTATCAAGGCGCAGATCGCGCGCGATCGCCCAGGCGACATTATGCGCGATCGTGGATGCTCCAACGCCGCCCTTGGCCCCGATCACTGCAATGACGCGTCCAAGCGGCTTGGCATCGGGCGCGGAAAACAGTCCGCTAATGGAGCGCACCACGTCGAGCGCGCCGACCGGCGAGATCAGGTAATCGCTGATTCCGCGCCGGAGCAGCTCGCGGTAAAGCACGACGTCGTTGTAGCGACCGATGACGAGCACGCGCGTGCCGGCATCGCAGACCTCGGCGAGCGCATCGAGGCCTCCCAGCAGGTCAGCCCCGCGACTTTCCGATTCAATGATGATGACATTGGAAGTCGGCGCGTTACCGTACGCCTCGACTGCGGCCGCGATGCCGCCCATTTGCACCTTGAGGTGGACCTTGGACAAGCGTCGGTCCTCGCCGGCCGCCTGAATGGTGGCGGCGGTCTCGACCGTTTCGCAGAAGGCCTGGACCGATATGCGCGGCGCGGGTGCTATGTGCTGGTCGGCCGCAACTGGCGTAGACTGCATGGCGTTCGTCATCACTTGCCAAGATCGCTGATCTTGCCCTGATCCTTGTCGGGATTGATGGTCACCGTGGTCTCGCCGCGATGATACTTGTCGAGCACGGTCGTGCGGCGCCCGGTATAGGGAGGCACTTCACCGCGCGGCTGCACCAGGTCGGCCTTGTTGTCGACCATGGCAGCGAGATTGCGCTGCGAGGCACAGCCTAGATTCCAGTACTGCACGTTTTCATTGTGCTCGCGATTGAAGGTAGGCCCAAGATCATAAGGCCAAAGTCCGCACGGACCCGCCTCGGCGACCAATGTCGGATAATTGAGCTTCAAAGTTGCGAGCTTGCTGGGATCGACCGGCCGGTATGGGCGCACGGCCACGGCCGAAGGGGAGACGCCGGCAGCGGAGAGAATTGCGCGCACTTCACGCAACGCATTGGCGGCGGCGACCTCATTGCGCGTCCCGGACGGCAAATCGACCAAGATTCCACCAGTCGCCTCGCGTCGCCAGGCGTTGGCAAAGGCGAGCACATCCGCGCGCTGCTCACCGTTGAGGCCGCCTCGGTTCATGCCAATGAACAGCTCGACCGTGCGCGGGCCTTCCGTGATCGCGATGTTGTGGCGCAGGCGGTAGTCGACGTCACCCGGTGTAATTGTCTCGCGAGCCGTGTAACAGCCTGCAACCATCAGGGTGCAAGCAACAACCAAAAGCAGGCGGGCGGCACCTGCGCCGATCCGCAGCTTCTCGACCCGAGGATGGATAAGGTGCATCGATCGTCTCCCCGCGTGGCTCTCAGTCGAGAATGAAGCCGGGCTTGCCGTGGTAGCTCACCTTGGAATCCGGCTTGCCCGCGACGCCATAGAGGCGATTGAACTTGCCCAGCAAGACGGTGGCGGGATCGCTCGCATCGGCGTATCCGTCGTCGGGGCGCGACAGATCCTTTTGCGCGACCGCCCGCACCACATAGGGAGTGACCAGGACCATGAGCTCGGTCTGCTTGTTGAGGTAATCGCGGCTTTTGAACAAAGCGCCGAGGACAGGCAGCTGCATCAATCCGGGAATGCCGTTGATCTGTTGCTTGGTCTGCTCCTGAATCATCCCGGCCATGGCGAGCGAGCCTCCGGAGGGAATCTCGACGGTGGTCTCGGCCCGGCGGGTCTTGATCGAGGGAATGGTGAGTGAGGTGCCGACCGACTGCACGAGCGTGAGCTGGTTCTCGGTGGAAAGCTCCGAGACCTCCGTGAGAACCTTCAGGCTGATGCGCCCTTCGGCCAGCACCACCGGCGTGAAGTTGAGTTCGACGCCAAATTTCTTCCACTGAATTTGGTATTGGCAGATCGCGGGCTGGCCCACCACGGTGGCCCCGCAGGTATAGCCGGCAGGGATCGGGAACTCGCCGCCGGCGAGAAAGTTGGCGCTTTCGCCGGAGATCGCAGTCAAGTTCGGCTCGGCGAGGGTACGGATCACCCCGGCCCGCTCCATCGCCTGCAGCGTCGCCGTGATCGACTTCCAGGTGCCGGAGATGGTCGAGGGAAACAAGGGCTGGCCATAGACGGGGAACGGCGTGGTGTTGTTGAAATTGACCACGGCCGATCCGAATCCCACGGTGCCGTTGAGATCGATGCCGAGCTGCTTGATGACATCGCGTTGCACCTCCGCGACCGTCACCTTGAGCATGACCTGGTCGCGGCCATGAACGACAATGCCGTTGACCACCTTGTGGCCATCGTCGACGAGACGCGAAGCAATATCGAAGGCCTGCTGGGCTTGAATCGGGGAGGCGACATTTCCCGTGAGCACGATGCCGTCGCCGAGTCCTTCGACGTGCACGTTAAGGCCGGGCAGCGCCTGCTTGATGGCTGCGCGCAGGCCGTTGAGGTCGCGGGTGACGGCGATATCGAAGCCGCCGATCTGTTGCCCCTCGCCGTCGAAGAAAAACACGCTGGTCTGCCCGACCGTAGCGCCGATGATGTAGGCGCGGCGGGTGGAGCGGATCACCGCATTGGCGATCTTGGGGTCGGCGACCAGCACGTCCTTGATGTCGCGCGGGAAATCGATCACCACCGATTTGCCGATGCCGAGGGGGACGAACTGCGATGCCGCCTCGCTGGCCACGACCTTGATCACAGGCGCGCGAGCGTAGCCGGCGAGCCCGGGCGGCTCTGCCGCCGGAGCTCGGCCGGCGAGACAGAATCCAAAGGCAGCTACCGCGGCAACCAGCACCGCGGTGCGCATCAGCGACGTGTTCCCCATGAGCGAGCCCCCCATCGTTCTTTATTTCATCGTGGTCGTGCTGGTGACGCCGAATCGCACCATATTGACGCTGCCTCGGCGGCCTCCCTCGTCATTGGATTCCGGCTTGTCCTTGTCGGAGTCGACGAGGCTGCGAAGCGCGAGCGAAAGCGTGCCGAGCTGACGCGAGAGCGCGAGCGTTTCCGCTTGGCGAGGTGCCAGCTCGAGAGTTGCCGTCTTGCCGACCACCACGCGTTGGCCATTCTTCTCCTCGACCATTTGGTCGATCGCCAGCACGCGCACGTTGGTCAGGATGGCGTCGCTGGTATGGACCTCCACGCCCGCGCTCTTTTCCGCCATCTTGTCGCGGCGAGAAAGAATGACGTCGACACGATCGTTCGGCAGAATGAATCCGCCGGCGCCGGTCTCAGGCGAGATTTCCACCGAAATCGCACGCATGCCCGATGGCAAAATGGCTGCCATGTAGCCTGAACCCTTCGCCTTGATCAGCTTGGATTCGCGGATGGGCTCGCCGGTGGAAAACGGAGCCCGCGCGATCGAGCCTGCGAGGTCGCGGATGGCGTCCGGCCGGTCGCTCTTGCGAATGAAGCTCGGTCCGACGGCGGCGGCCGGCCACGTCTGCCAGCGCAGGCTGCGTTCCAACACCGCGTTTCCCAGATTGATATCGGAACCGGCAACCAGGATGTCAGTGGTGTCCAGCTGCACGACGGGTGCCGGTGCCGGCGGCGGGTCGGACCGGCCGGCCAGCAACGCGGCCATGCCGCCGGCGACGACGGCGATAACGAGGACAATGATACGCGCGGGTTTCATACGGGCACTTCCTACAATCACGCTGCAACGCGATACCGCAACCGCTACACGACACGCCGACCGACACGTGGTCGTGCATGGGAATTTGCGCAGCTAAACGTCAAGGCATGGTTAATGAGCGGTGTCCAAATCGAGTTAATAATTGATTGCTTCGCTCGATTTGAGAAACAAGCCGCCCGCGTTTCAGGCGCATCCGCGATCAGGCTGCGGTTTTTCGCCGCGAAGGCGCGGTGTGCCGGCAATCACGTTGCGATCGCGCTCATCCATTGCGTGTCCGGGTAGACAGCCAGCGCTGCAGCGGCAAGCGCAATCCCGTAGGGCACGCCGGCGTCCTTGCGGTGCAGCCGCACCAGCCAATCATGCCTGGCCAGCGCGCTCGGCAATGGCGACATGCGGAACTGAACCAGCGCCAGGGTCAACACGCCGCCGAACAGGGATGCGTAGATAAAATAGGTGAGGAGGTGGTCGAATCCGAGCCACAAGGCGGTGGCTGCCGCAAGCTTGGCGTCGCCGCCGCCGATCCAGCCGCGGGTGAAGAAGCCGAAGGCCGCAAGAAGCACGACCCACGCCGCGCCCAAATGGGAAAGGATCTCGGCCATGCCCAGGCCGCCGGCGAATGCAAGCGCGAAGAAACCACCCGCCAGGATCAACGATACCCGGTTGGAGATGGTCATGGTCAGGAGGTCGCTTGAGGCGGCAAATGCCATCAGCGCCGGAAACAGCATCAGTCTGACAACGTCGGTAATCATGGTCGTTCGTTGCGAATGCAGATCGGGCCTGCATCTCAGCCACTGCGGTGCGATCCTAGGCTGAGCCTTATTGCCGTTCGGTTAGCAGATGCTGATTGCACTTTTCTTCTAGGGGATGGCCAGTGAAAATAAAGCGCCAGCGGAGTCTCCAATTTTAACGAGATTGCGTCGGCGTTTTGCGTCAGGTCGCGGAACGAGAGGGCATGAAAACGAAAAGGCTCCGGCGATGACCGGAGCCTTCCGTATGATGTTGAGACGCGACGCTTACTTGAGCGCGGTCTGAACGCTGGTAAAGGTCGTGTTCAGCTTCGAGCCGACGCCCTGCAGGATGGCGATGATCGCAACTGAGATGCCGGCAGCAATGAGACCATACTCGATGGCGGTCGCACCGGACTCGTCCTTCACAAACTTCAAGAGGTTCTTCATCTTTGGCTCCATGGGTCCGCAACAGTGGCTGTCTGAACGAGGCTCCGGGGGCCGTTATTGCCCGGCTGATCCGAAACCGTGGTGGGAACCTACCGCCGCCGTCTTGCAACGAGGTTAATATCGGCAATGAAACCTCAAGTGGTGGACCAAAAATATGATGTAGTTAATGAGATATTTCTAATCTAATACTTGGTTAATAATGTATTGTAATGATATATATTGCATGCTTGTTTAGTAATACTGGTTCATGTTAAATAATACATGAAGAGGCAAAAACTATTCTCCAATATGCTTGGAGGAGGGCCGGGTTTGATTTCCGCAGGGGGGCCGGCGGCAGCAATGGACTTGGCGTCAACGCGCGGCGCGTCGCTCAGGCCCGAGTGGGTCGCTCGGGCAAGTCATCGGGCGCCGGTCGGGGCACACACGCCTCGCTCGACGTTGCCGCGTGGTGCCGCCGCGAAAGAGGGAGCGCAAGCAACAGGAGCCTGGACGAATGAGCTATCCCAGTTCACGCCATCTTAACTCTCACGCTCGATACCGAGCGCGAATAGTCGCGTCTCTTGCGGGTAGCTCTTGGCATCATGTTCGAGGAATGCGTAGCAGTCGTCCACAGCATCGGCGTTACCCTCGTCAAGATCTTGCCGGTATCGATCGCGCTTGGAGCCATCTTCACCGTCCTGTCGTTCTTCTGCGCTTGCAACCCCGGCAAGCCTTGGTGGCATAAACGCGAGCTTCTCACCGATCTTTGCTATTGGTTCCTCATCCCGTTGTTCGCACGCTACCTGCAAATCGGGCTGCTTGTGCTCGGGGCCGCCCTCCTGTTCGGGATCACCAGCGCCGACGGACTGGTCGAGTTCTACGACGACGGACATGGGCCGCTGGCGCAATTGCCGCTTTGGCTGCAGGCGTCGATCTTTCTGGTCGGATCGGATCTCATGATGTACTGGATCCATCGCGCTTTCCATCACGCGCCGCCGCTATGGAAATATCACGCCGTGCACCACTCCTCCGAGGAGCTCGATTGGATTTCCGCGGCGCGTTTTCATCCCGTCAACATATTTCTCGGCAGCGTCGCCACCGACGTCGTGCTGCTGCTGGCCGGAATCTCACCGAATGTGCTGGTGTTCCTCGGTCCCTTCACCATCGCGCATTCCGCCTTTGTTCACGCGAATCTGAATTGGACGTTGGGTCCGTTCAAATATCTGATCGCCGGCCCCGTCTTCCACCGCTGGCACCACACGGCGGCCGCGCGCGGAGGGGAGAAAAACTTCGCATCGACCTTCCCGTTGATCGATCTCGCGTTCGGCACTTTCTCGATGCCGCAGAACGAGTTGCCGGACGCCTACGGTATCGCCGATCGAAGCTTTCCGCCGACCTTTGGCGCGCAGATGCTCTATCCGTTCAAGCAGTGACGACACGAGATCATTTGCGGTTCATTCACCATTTTCGAGTCAAATCGAGCCGTTGACCTGCCCATTCGGTGGCGCCTCGAATTGCCGACCGATGCGTAAAGGCGCGGGAGAGTTCGATGGCGTCATTGTCGTTGCGGGGCACCAGGCTGGGATTTGACCTCGTTCAGACGCGCGGCTTGTCGCTGTGTCTCCTGCTCATGCTTGCGCCCCTGCCGGTGGTCGCCGCCGATGTGACCGTGATCATGGATCAGGCCAGGCTCATCAAGCTTCCGGACAAAGTGGCAACGATCGTGATCGGCAACCCGATGATCGCAGATGTTTCATTGCAGCCCGGCGGCCTCATGGTGCTTACCGGCAAGGGTTATGGCGTCACCAACCTCATGGTGCTCGATCGGGCCGGCACGGTCCTGATGGATAAATCGGTCGAGGTGCAAGGGCCCGATGCGGACGTGGTGGTCATGTATCGCGGCATCGAGCGCGAAACATACAGTTGTACGCCCTTCTGCGAGCGCCGGATCACGCTTGGCGATGGCAACGTCTTCTTCGAGACGGGAATTGCCCAGAGCGGCAGCCGCAACGGGCAGGCCCAGGGCGCCGCGCCGTCCAGCAAGTGATCGTGCCTTCACGCCGGTCCAGGTCGCCGATAACTGCTGGTTAGTAAAGCCCTACGGCGAGTA
The DNA here is from genome assembly GCA_963820365.1 of uncultured Alphaproteobacteria bacterium. GTDB lineage: Bacteria > Pseudomonadota > Alphaproteobacteria > Rhizobiales > Xanthobacteraceae > VAZQ01. The sequence continues at coordinate 22,011 of CAWFZR010000017.1, forward strand.
CGGCCGTTACCGGCGATTACTGCAACAATTCGACAACTCATCTTTGCTATTGCTCAACCGTTATCGATGCCGGGAAACCAGCGGAGATACCGGCAAAACCCCAGCAGCGAAGTGATATGGCCATGGTCGAGATCATCACACAGCTTGCAAATCGCGCCCGCCGGCTCGCGGCCGACAGCGCGGCGGGGCGTCTTGCTCGTCGAGAGGATGGCGGCGCGGCGGTTGAATTCGGGCTGGTCGCAGCGCCGTTCCTCGCCCTCTTGTTCGCGATCATGGAGACGGCGATCGTCTTTTTCGCGGGCCAGACGCTCGAGACCGCCGCCGCCAACTCTTCCCGACTGATCATGACGGGCCAGGCGCAGAGCCAGAGCTTCGACGCAGCCGCATTCAAGAATGCGGTCTGCGCGAAGATTTACGCTCTGTTCGACTGCCACAGTGGAGTCTATGTCGATGTGAGGAAGTTTTCTTCCTTCTCCGACGTGACCATGCCCAGTCCGGTCGACTCGCAAGGCAATTTCCAGAACGATTTCAGCTATCAGCCCGGGGGCCCCGGCGACATCGTCGTTGTGCGCCTGTTCTATCAATATCCGGTCTATGTTTCCCTGCTGGGGTTCAACCTCTCCAATATCAGCGGCGGAAAGCGGCTGCTGGCCGCCACCGCCGCATTCCGCAACGAGCCATATTCTTCCAATTGAGGGGCATGTGATGAAGACTCCCCGTCTGACCCTGTCGCAGCAAGTCGACCGTCTTGGCCGCGATCAGGACGGCGCCTCCGCAGTCGAATTCGCCATGCTGCTGCCGCTGATGCTCACGCTTTATCTCGGCGCTGTCGAGATTTCCCAGGCCGTCGGCATCGACCGCAAGGTGACATTGACATCGCGCACGCTTGCCGATCTTGCGTCGCAAGTCTCGTCCATCGACAGCTCGGACATGACCAAAATCCTCAACGCCTCGTCGGCGGTGATGTCGCCATACGACGCGGCCAAGTTGAAGGTGACGGTGTCGGAAGTCACGATCGATGCCAACGGCAGCGCCACAATCGTCTGGAGTTGCACGCTCGGAGGCACCGCGCACTCGGTGGGATCGACGGTGGCGCTTCCGGCTGCGCTCAACGTCGCCAACACTTCATTGATCTGGGGCGAAGCGGCCTATAGCTACAAACCGGCCATCGGCTATGTCGTCACCGGTACGCTCAATCTTTCGGATCAAATCTACATGCGTCCGCGCATGTCGGACACCGTCAGCGGGACGTGCTGAGATCGGCAAGCGTTCGGCGCTCACGGGATCGGCAGCACCGTGGTGGCTTTGATCTTCTCCATGGCGAAGCGCGAAGTGACGTTCTGCAGAGGCGCTGCCGCGATCAGCCGCTTGTAGAACATGTCGTAGGCCTGGATATCGGGCACGACCACGCGCAGCATGTAATCGACATCCCCGGCCATGCGGTAGAACTCGAGCACCTCCGGCATGGCGCCGACCTCGCGTGCAAAGCGATCGAGCCATTCCTGCGAATGGTCGCCCGTCTCGATCGACACGAAGACCGTCACGCCCAGCCCAATCTTGTCTTGATCGATCAAGGCGACGCGTTTCTGGATGACGCCTTCGGCTTCCAACCTCTGCATCCGTTTCCAGCAAGGCGTTGACGACAAGCCGACCTGCTTGCCGATCTCCGCGACCGAAAGGGACGCATCGTGCTGGAGCAGGCCGAGAATTTTGCGGTCGATCGCATCCATGCGAGCACTGCCCCGATCGGAGAAGGATTTTTTCTTGACTGCTGAAATTCCGCACTCTATCTAGAAAATAATTCTACGACAAGCCGGGGAATGCTTGGGAAATTCCCGCATGGATCAGCCCGATCCCGATGCTGGGCCGCAGCAAAAGCGGCGCGCCGGGCGTCTCGCGATCACGCTTCGGATAGATTGACCTCTTCCTCCACCCACGCACGGATGATGTGGTAGGCGATGGCGAACTCGGGGGGCGTGGTCAAGCCCTCGGGGTGGTGCCGCAACAGCATATTGGCAACTTCGTCGCGCGCGAACCAGCGGGCGTCATCGAGCTCGGCGCGGTCGATGACGATGTCGCGCGACAATGCCTCGGCATGGCAGCCGATCATCAGCGAGGAGGGAAATGGCCAGGGTTGCGAGGCGAAGTAACTCACTCGCCCGCATAGGATCCCGGCCTCCTCGCGCGTCTCCCGGCGCACGGCCTCCTCGATCGCTTCTCCGGGCTCGACGAAGCCGGCGAGACACGACCACATGCCGCGCTGGAAGCGGTGCGAACGTCCCAGCACGCAGGACCCCGCGGATACCGGCAGCATGATCACCACCGGATCGGTGCGCGGAAAATGCTGGGCATTGCAGGATGGGCAATCGCGCCGCCATCCCCCCTCCACGGGATCGGTCCGCGTTCCGCAATTCGGGCAAAATCGATGTCGGACATGCCAGCCGAGCAGCGCCTTCGCTTGTCCCAGAGGCGGCAGATGCTCGCTGTCAACCAGGCCATTCACGGCAATCGAGCGAAGATCGGTAACGAGGAATTCCTCGCGTGCTTTGAGCGCTTCGGCGGCTGCCGGCTCGAGCGCGAGCGCAAATCTCGGTGCATTCTGCCGCAGCCCGATGAAAATCGTTTCTCCCGTGGGGCCAAGCTTCTGCGCATCCCGCAAAGTGAAGAGCGGGTCGTGAATGTTTGCAGCTCTGTTCAATGCGACCATCTCACCTCCGATGAGGTAGGTGCGGGCATCCGGATCAAGCCGCATGGCAGCGAGCGCGGCGTCCTCCGTGCGTGTCGCGACCGCACGCTCGATGACGCTTGCGGTATAGCCCAGACGCGGCTTGGGGCCGAGATGGGGACGGGGGGACATGAATCGTGCTCCGACGTGAGGTCGACCGTCGCATGCGCCTCCGGGTGACGCAATTCAAGGACGCCACCGGAACGGCAGGCTCGACCTCCGCGGCTTGCTTTCTCGGTGGCGGCGGCAGATATAAAGGGCGGGAGGTTGGCGGTGGACGAGCCACTCGCCAACCGGGTCAGGTCCGGAAGGAAGCAGCCCTAACGAGCGCGGTTCGGGTCGCTCGTCAGCCTCCCGCCATTCCCTCATGCGAGCAGCTAGTTCAGCGTTTCCGAAATTCGAATCATATGCGCGTCATCCCGGGACGAGGCCGCAGGCCGAGAACCCCGGATCCATGGTCACGACCCCCACACCGCAACCCCACCCCCACAAGGGGAAGGGGGAACACACCGAGTGCGCGGCACGTTTGTGGATCAAATGCAACGGAACAGGCATAGGACGCGCGTCGCGGCGGCAGAGCGAACAGTGACATGAGCAACGGCGACGGCATGCAGCCATCCGAGCCCGGTCTCGCCTTTGACGATCGGCCGCCGTCGGGGGACAACTCCTATCGCGTGCTCGCTCGAAAGTACCGGCCCGCAACCTTCGACGATCTCATCGGCCAGGATGCCATGGTGCGCACGGTCTCCAACGCCATTGAGGCCGGCCGTATCCCGCAGGCGTGGATCCTGACCGGCGTGCGTGGAGTGGGCAAGACAACCAGCGCCCGCATTCTCGCCCGCGCGCTCAATTATGAGCTGGCGGATGGTTCCATCACCGGTCCGACGGTCAACATGCCAAGCATCGGCGTGCACTGCCGGGCGATCATGGAAAGCCGGCACATCGATGTTATCGAGATGGACGCGGCCTCTCATAACAGCGTCGACGATGTGCGCCAAATCAACGATGCCGTGCGCTATGCACCCGTCAGCGCGCGCTACAAGGTCTATATCCTGGATGAGGTGCATATGCTCTCCCCGCAGGCGTTCAACGCTCTGCTCAAGACGTTGGAAGAGCCGCCCCCGCATGCCAAGTTCATTTTCGCCACGACCGAGATCCGCAAGGTCCCGATCACGATCCTCTCGCGCTGCCAGCGCTTCGATCTGCGCCGGGTCGATGCCGGACTGCTGGTGAGGCACCTGTCGGCGATCGCGGTGAAGGAGAATATCGAAGTCGAAGCCGAGGCGCTGGCCTTGATCGCGCGGGCGGCAGAGGGCTCGGTTCGCGATTCGCTGTCGCTGTTAGATCAAGCCGTTGCCCACGCTGCCGGGCCTGTGCGCGTTCAGCACGTGCGCCAGATGCTCGGGCTTGCCGACCGTGCGCGCGTGATCGATTTGTTCGAATCGACCATGCGCGGCGACATTGCGTCTGCGCTCGCGGAATTGCGCGCGCAATACGAGACCGGCGCCGATCCAGCGGTGGTGCTGACCGATCTTGCCGAGTTCACCCACTTTGTCACCCGCGTGAAGGTCGTTCCTGCGGTCGCCGAGGATGCTGCGCTCATCGAGGTCGAGCGTGCGCGGGGGCGCGCCTTTGCCGAAAAGTTGTCCATGCGCGTGCTCTCGCGTACGTGGCAGATGCTGCTCAAAGGCATCGCCGAAGTCGACAACGCAGGGCGGCCGCTCGCGGCGGCCGAGATGGTTTTGGTGCGCATCGCCTACGCCGCCGATCTGCCGACGCCCGACGAAGTGATCCGCAGCCTGGAGGAGAATGCTGCCGGCGCTCGCCGACCGGGCGACACGGCGCAAGCCTCGCGTGCTGCCGCTTCCTCGATGCGGGACTCCGAGGCCTCCCGGACCGAGCAATCGCGCGCCGCATTGCCGGCGGCGACGGCGACACCGACCACGCGCGATGCGACTGCGCCCGAAGCCGGCGCGGAGCTTGGATCGGAGCCGCCGGTCATCACGCGTTTCGAGGATTCTGGTCGCGCTCGCTGCTGAGAAGCGTGATCTGGGAGTCAAGCTCGCACTCGAGCGCGACGTGCGGTTGGTGCACTGTGAGGATGGACGTCTCGAGCTCCGCCTGGAGCAGAGCGCCGCCAAGACCCTGGTCAGTGATCTGGCACGCAAGATTTCGCAATGGACGAACCGGCCCTGGGTCGTGGCGGTGTCGGCGGAAGAAGGCCAGCCGACGATCAAATCACAAAACGATGCGCGCAAGGCCGAGCTCAGAACCGGCGTACGTGGCGACCCGCTGGTACAGGCCGTGCTCGCGCGCTTTCCCGGTGCGGAAATCGTCGATGTGCGCAAAGGCGAGGCTGTCGGGTCGCAGCCCCCGAGGCCGGGCGATTGCGGGGAAGGGACGCCGGAGCCTGAGTCCGATGAATCTCCCTTCGATACCCCATGCGCGCGCATTGCGCTCCCAGGTCGCGACGAGGCTTGAGAGCTGCGTGCAGGCGCTTCACAGGAGAGGTGACATGGCAGACTTTCTCGGCCTGATGAAGCAGGCGGCAGAGCTCAAGTCCAAGATGGAGGCCATGCAAGCCGAGCTCGACCAGATCGAAGTCGAGGGCGTCTCGGGAGCGGGGCTCGTCACCGTTCGGCTTTCCGGAAAGGGCGAGATGAAGGGCGTCAAGATCGACGAATCCCTCATCAAGCCGCAGGAAAAGGGTATCGTGGAAGACCTCATCGTCGCCGCTCACGCCGATGCCCGGCGCAAGGCTGAAACATTGCTGCAGGAGAAGATGAAGAACGTTGCCGGCGGTCTCCCCCTGCCGCCCGGAATGAAATTGTTTTGAACGGAGGGGAGCGTGCCGAGCTCAACGCCATCCTGCGACCAGCCCGCATTGACTGATCGGTGCCCGTTGGCCGGGGCAGGCGCCCGTGATGTCGTCCATTGATCCATGCCCACTACCGCCGGGCCCGAAATCGAGCGCCTCATCCAGCTGCTTGCCCGCCTCCCGGGACTGGGGCCGCGCTCGGCCCGGCGTGCCGCTCTTTTTCTCATCAAGAAGCGCGAGCAGATCATGGGGCCGTTGACCGCAGCAATGCAGACCGCATATGAAAAAATCGTATTTTGCAGGCTGTGCGGAAATATCGATACCCAAAATCCCTGCACCATTTGTACCGACGTGCGGCGCGATCCGACCATCATCATCGTGGTCGCGGATGTGGCGGATCTCTGGGCGCTCGAGCGCGCGCACGCGATCAATGCGCGCTATCATGTGCTGGGCGGGACGCTGTCGCCGCTCGACGGTGTCGGTCCGCAGGATCTTGCGATCGACGCGCTCATTTCGCGTGCGCAGGACGCTGCAGTGACGGAGATCGTCCTCGCATTGAATGCGACCGTCGATGGGCAGACCACGGCGCATTATGTTACGGACCTCTTGCACGGCAGCAACGTCAAGATCACCCGGCTTGCTCACGGCGTGCCGGTAGGCGGTGAGCTCGATTATCTCGACGAAGGAACAATTGCTGCAGCCATGCGGCAGAGGACGCCGTTCTAAGCAAGCAAGTTTTCACCCGCGCGACGGCCGCAAGCTCGCAATCAGCCGGTCGATGTTGCCGGCGACATTGCGCCAATCGGTGAGCCAGTCGCGGGGAAAACGGACGACAAGCTTGACCGTTTCGATCCAACGTTCGTGCAGGCAGGTGCCCGGTGTCGGGCCGGCTCTGCGGGTGCAGCGCACCAGAAAACCGGGCGCCTCCGTATCATAAATGAGATCCTCGCCTTGATAAGGCGTGCCGTCGCGGAACGCGAGAACCGCAAGCCCGCCCGGTCCCGGCAATGCTTCAGCCGTGGTGTAGCGCGGATAGATCGTCAGCACGCGCTCCGCCGGAGGAATCGAGCTGCCGCCCGCGGTGATGGTCACGAAGATGCGTTCGAATGTTTGTGCCGGCGGCAGTCCGCCCTGGGTCGGCACGGTCGGTTTGGCGGTGGCATCCGGGGGCTCGAGCGAGGGCCATAGAAACGACAGGTCGATCCGGTCATGCGTTCCTGGGCGACGCTGCACGGGAGCGCGAATGGCAGCCGGCGGCACGTTGAAGGTCACTCCGGCGACCATGATGGGAAGCGCGGGCGCGTGTGGGTCGATCGCCGGCCCGGGCCAGCGCGGCCACAGCACATAGGCGATATAGGCCGTCGCCATGAGTGCCACCCCGGTCACCACGAGCGGCAGAACGAGCGGACGAGGGCGTCGGCGTCGCGGCGGTCGGCGGTGCAACGGTCGTCTCTTTCCCGGGCAAGGGGAGCGCCCGCCATCGCGGGGGAGCAGCGTTCCGCGAATCAACGGCAAGTATGACAGAGCACGGCGAAAACAGCGGCACCGGGAGGGTTAACCAAGAGAGAATCATGTTGCGTGCTCCGCTGTCGGCCGCACCTCACTCACCCGATGTTCGAGCCAAATTAACCCTGTCGCGAGGATATGATGGCGCGCGGCGCTGTGCTCTGCGAAAGATGCTGCGGCTCCATTGCACTGGGGGGTATCAGTGGAACGGCCGCGCTTGCGCATTCTCCTATTGGCGATTTTCATCATCGGCTTTTGGAACCTGACGTCGGGCACCCTCCTGGTCATGGCGTTGAGCGCCGCCTGCATCGAGCCCTGCGTCTTTGGCTTGCCATTCTCCTCGACTGACCGCCCCGTCAAGGATTGAGCGCCAAGGATTTGAGCTGCAAGCCGAGGTCATGGCATGGTCGCGCCCTCGCGGGATGAGGAGCGCGGCAATGGCGGTTTTCGAGCTCGATGGAGAGGCGCCCGATCTGCCGGGAGAGGGGCGTTATTGGATCGCCGAGAGCGCGAACGTCATCGGCCGGGTGCGCCTCAAGCCCGATGCAAGCGTCTGGTTCGGCTCGGTGCTGCGCGGCGACAACGAGTGGATCGAGCTCGGCGAGCGCTCCCAAATCCAGGACAATGCCACGCTCCACACCGATCCCGGCTTTCCGATCACCATCGGGGACAACTGCGTCATTGGCCACAACGTCGTCCTGCATGGCTGCACGATCGGCTCGAACAGCCTCATCGGCATGGGCGCGATCCTGCTCAACGGCGCGAAAATCGGGCGCAACTGCCTGGTCGGCGCCGGTGCCCTGGTCACCGAGGGCAAGGAATTTCCGGACAATTCACTGATCGTGGGCTCGCCCGCGCGCACGCTTCGCACGCTGGATGAAAAGACATCGCAATTGATCTTGCACGGCGCCGACATTTACGTCCGCCGCTGGCGGAAATATGCGAATGGATTGAAACGGATCGGTTGAGGAGGGGCATACGTTCGCTATTCGATCGTCTCGTCGGCACGGGTGAGGGGGATAGCTCGACACCCCAGATCGTTGCGGGATAGACTGAATTGGTCGAAAGGAACGGAGATCAACATGGAACAGATCTTGATCAACCTCGTCGCTGGGGCGCTCGGTGGCGTTGGCGCAGGTAAAGCATCCCCCACCTTCGATCTCGGCATGATTGGCAACATTATTTCCGGTCTGGTCGGAGGCGGGGTGCTCGGTCAGATCGTAACATTGTTGTTGCCAGCGATCATGGCTGCAGCGCAGTCGGGCAATCTGAGCATCGGCGGCATCATCTCGCAGGCAATCGCCGGAGGCGCCGGCGGTGCCATACTCACGGCGATCATTGGCGCAATCAAGAACAAAGCTGCCGCCTGACGAGGTATGATATGGCGTGATGCTGCGGCTGGCCGCGACTTAATTGCCCGGCCGCCGCGTCATTCACGCGTGCTTGAGACTATCGGGAACCACGCCGCCGCTCTCAGCAAGCTTTGTCATGACCTGCTTGTGCAGCCAGATGTTCATTTCTGCCGAACCAGTAAGCGCGCCCTTGTAACCGAGTTCCTGCGCGAGTTGCTTGCGGGCGCTCAGGCTGCTGTCGAGCTTGAGCAGCTTCATCAGATCCACGATCAATTCATTCCAATCCAAGTCTTCATCCTGCGCGTCGGCGATCTTCTCAATCATTTGCTCGACTTGCTCGCGCGTCAGCGGCTGTCCGGTCGCCGGAGTTCCTGCTGCTGTTGGTGTTCCTTTCGCGGCCGGGGTAGCGGGTGCAGTTGGTGCACCTGGTTGCACAGCGGCTGTTGTGCCTGCAGGAGTGCCATGCTTGAAAATTGCCGATACGATGTTTCCGAAGATACCCATTTGAGCCTCCAGGAGTTAACAGCTCCCAACCCCGACCGGATCATCTATCACAAATGATCCTATTGGGCCATGCTCACTGGCCTTCGGCTCGAAGTAATAAACCGTCACGTTCTGACCCTCGCTATGACCGATCTCGCTCAGGTCCCGGTTGCAAGCTGCAAGGGCGCTCAATCTCGAAGTTCCGCCCATGCTGCTCGCGCGTGCCGACAAGGTGATCGAATTATTCTCGCAATTGCAGCTTCTGCGCTGCGGGTAAAATAGGATAGCTTTCGCTACTCGAAAGGCGCCCCGGTCCGGGCGCTGCCGCAACGCGCAACATTGTGCGTCTGCGCTGCCTGCCGCGGGCGTACTGACGAGGGAGTCCAAATGCGTACAGTCACGATCGCAGCCGCATCCGCCGCGATCCTAATGTTGTCGTCAACGACTTTCGCGCAGCAGCCAGGCCAGTTCGGCACCGCCGACGAAGCCAAAGCGATGCTCATGAAGGCGATTGCCGCGGTGAAGGCAAACAAGGAGGAAGCGCTCGACATGATCAACAGGGGAGAAGGTGGGTTCCTGGACCGCGACCTCTATCCATTTTGCTTCGATGCCGGCAATGGCAAGGCCATTGCCGCTGCCAGCCCTAATTCAAAGCAAGCGCTTGGCCAGGACGTCCGAACCTTAAGGGACGCAGCCGGCAAGTTATATGGTCGGGAACTATACGCCGCTGCGCAGAAGCCGGAAGGTCAAATCGCCGAGGTCAGCTACATGTTTCCAACACCGGGCGATCCAAAACCGGTTGCCAAGGTGAGCTTCGTTAGCAGGGCAGCCGGTGTGGGCTGCGGCGTCGGCTATTACAAGGCGTTCGCGCCCACCTTGCCCAGAGTGCCGAGTGAGCCCACCTTGCCCACAGTGCCGAGTGAGCCCGCCTTGCCCACAGTGCCGAGTGATAAGAGTGATGGTCTTTGACTGCGAGCATAAATACGCCTTTCCGTGATCGTCATCACATCTTGGAAGCAACAGGTCCGCTACCTTCCTCGCACCAGGGCAATGCTGCCCCCCGGAGGAGGAATAAATGCGCATATTCTCGGCAATTCGACGGTTTCTTGCAAAGCCATGCCCTTGTACGTGTCAAGGCTGCAAGTGCGGACGCTGCGATGAGAACGCCTGCCAGCGCGGTAATTGCTGCTGCAAAGCGTAACGCTGAGTTAAGTTCGGTCATAAGGCGCGAGCAACTGTGCTCGCGCCTGATTTTTTTGCCTTGCGCCCAGCAGATCAGCCAGCTTTCGCCGCCAACTGTGAGAGAGCATGACCCCGAAAAAGCCTGCCCCGGACTTGATCCGGGGTGGATTCCGGTTTTCGGAAAAGATCATGCTCAAAACAAAGAAGTAGAGCGGGATGGTGATTTGAAGACAAAATCATCCCGCTCGAGTTTGCGTGGCCCGCGCGCGACCGAACGTCTGAGCCGTTGCGCGCGGTCTTACCGCTCCAGTATCATGGTAGTTGCGGGTTGCAATGGCCGCGTCGTCCTGGATCGGCCGGCATCAAGGACGCGGTACTATGTCGGGCTTGCGATAGTTCTGGTGAGCTGGCTTCCGGCGTATTTCTACGCCTATTTGCCTCAATTCATGCCTGGCGGGAATGCGCGCATCTATATTCTAGCCGGTATGGATCTGGCTTTCGTCGCCAGTGTCTTTCTGATGGGCGGCGAATTCTGGCAAAAGGTCAGACGAATTTTCATCTACGAAGGCAGGGTCTAGAAACTCCTCGGCTCAAATCGATGGATGTTTTGTGAAGCTATATTCGAGATGCCGAGCTATTTCGTGATCATGCCGGCGCGGGATTGCTGTAACGCCGCAGCGGCGTGCCGCCCTTTGCTTGTCCCCGCCAGTCCGCGCTACCCTCGGCTCATCGCAAGCATGAGGAGCCGACATGCTCATCCGACCCCTCCTGGCAAGCGCACTGCTGCTCACGCTCGCCGGCCCCATCGGCGCCCAGTCCTGGCCGACCAAGCAGCCGATCCGCGTGATCCTGCCGTTCTCCCCGGGAAGCTCGCTCGACACGCTCGGGCGACCGGTGTTCGACCATATAGCCAAGCAGATCGGCCAATCGTTCGTGTTCGAGCATCGCCCCGGCGCGGGCGGCACGCTCGGCATGACGCAGGTCGCCAAGGCGGAAGCGGACGGCTATACGCTCCTTCTCAATTCGTCAGTGCAGACGATCACGCCATCGACCTATACGCTCGCCTTCGACGTGGCGCGCGATTTTGCCGGTATTGCGCCGCTTGCGCAGTTTCCCAATGTGCTGATCGTTCCGCTTTCGGGCTTCAAGACCGTGTCCGACCTCGTTGCCGCCGCCAGGGCGAAGCCCGGCTCGCTGACCTTCGGCTCCGGCGGCGTCGGCGCCGCGACCCATCTCACCGCCGAGCGCTTCATGCTCAGCGCCGGCATCAAGGCCGTGCATGTGCCATTCAAGGGCGCGCCCGACGTGCTGCGTGAGATTCTGGGCGGACGCCTCGACTTCTATTTCTCGCCGCTAGCCTCCGCGATGCCGCTGATCGAAAGCAAGCAGCTGCGCGCGCTGGCGGTGACCAGCGGGCAACGCAGCCCGTCGGTGCCCGATATCCCGACCACGCTCGAAGCCGGCGTTCCCAATTCGGAATACGTGTTCTGGATCGGCGCCTTCGCGCCCGCGGCGACGCCACGCGACATCGTGCAACGCCTGCATGACGCGATCACAAAAGCCCTCGCCGACCCGGACGTTCAGAACGGGATCAAGAAGCTTGCCGCCGAGCCGATGCCGCTGACGCCGGAAAAATTCGGCGATTTCATCAAGCGCGAGATCGAAACCAACGCCGCGCTTGTAAAAGCGGCGGGCATCACGCCGAACTGATGGGATTGGAAGACACGTATTCGTGCCTTCAGGGCGCACTGGCGCACTCACGCGGTGTAAAGCTTGTGCTTGACCGCGGGGTGCGTCGCGGGGGAACCTTGTCCCCCCATGCCGGCGGCGTGAACGCCGGCCAAAAGCTCGATCAGTGGGAGGACTTGCCATGACCCACGCCCTGGGACGGCGCGCGTTTTTCCGCAATTGCACGTGCTGCATCACGCCCAACGCGATCAGCGCGACGCCGTTCGACCGGCGAAGCTTCCTTGCCGGCAGTGCCGCCGTTTTCGGCAGCATCGCGGCCCCCGCCGTGCTTGGCTTGTCGGGCGCGCTGGCGCAAGCAAGACCCCACCGCATCGACGTGCACCATCACGTCGTGCCGCCGACATGGCTGGCCGCCATGGACCTGATCGGCCGCAGCAACCCGCCGCTCACCCATTGGTCGATCCAGAAGACGCTCGACGACATGGATAAGGGCGGCGTTGCAACCTCAATCGTGTCGCCCACCACGCCGCAGGTCACGCCGCTCGGCGTGGAGGCCGCGGTCCGCATTGCGCGCGAGTCCAACGAGTACGGCAAGAAGCTGATGACCGATCACCCTGACCGTTTCGGCGTGTTCGCGACGCTGCCGTTGCCGCATATCGACGAGTCGCTGAAGGAAATCGCCTACGCCTTCGACACGCTCAAGGTCGATGGCATCGGCATGATGACGAACTACGGCGACAAATGGCTCGGCTATGCGTACTTCGCGCCGGTCTGGGAAGAGCTCAATCGTCGCAAGGCCACGGTCTATACCCATCCGACCGACGCCAATTGCTGCGTCAACTTGGTGCAGGGCGTGCCGCCGTCGGCGCTGGAGTGGGGCACCGATACGACCCGCAGCATCATCAATATGATCTTCAGCGGCACATCGCAAAAATACAAGGACGTCAACTGGATCTGGTCGCACGGCGGCGGGGCGCTGTCGTCCGTTGCGGAACGATTGCTGGTGCAGATGGTGTCGACTCCGCCGTACAAGGGCAAGTTCACCCGCGAGCAGGTCCAAGCCGAGCTCAATCGTTTCTACTACGACACGGCGCAGGTCTCGCTGGTGGGGACGCTTGCCGCGCTCGCCAAGCTCGTTCCGGTCTCGCAGATCGTCTACGGCACGGATTTCCCGTATCGGACCGCGGCAGACCACACTAAGGGGGTCACCTCCGTCTTTAGCGGCGACGATCTCAAAGCGGTCGACCGCGAGAACGCGCTGCGGATCATTCCGCGGCTCAAAACGGCTTGATCAAATGAGCTGATCCAAATTTTCATATTGACCCATAAGCCAACCCGCCGGTCACAAAGACGAGCAAAGGATAGAAAAAAGTGGGTCGGCAACGAGGGTCAATCCCCAAACACCCACCGGGTGATCCGCACGTCCCTCTGATACCCGCCGTTCCTCGCAAACGGCTCCTCGTTCCAGAACCTGTCCGCAGCCGCGCGGCTCGGCAACTCGATCAGCAATGCTGTGCCGATATTGTCCGCACCATCCGCCGAGCGGATTGGGCCGCGGAAGATGAAGCTGTCGCCATACGACGCGAAGTATAATTCATGCGCGTGCAGGTGCTCGCGGAAGAACTCCGGCGTTCCGGTTTTGGGTCCCGTGCACAGGAACTGCTGCAGGCCCTTTCGGGCGTAGTCGGCGGCACGCTTCTGGAAACTGTTCGACCAGCGGTGGATTTCGGCGCGCTGGTAGACGCCGGCCTTGCACATCGGCTCGTCGGCGACGAACTTGTCCGCAGCCGCGCGATCGGCGAGCTGCATGAAAAACGACGTGCCGAGCGTGTCGCGGCCATCGTCGGAGAGGAAATGGCCGTAGCCGATGACGCGCTCACCGAAATTTTTGACGTAGCTGTTCTGCTCCGCCACCAGGGTGCGCCGGGCGGCTTCCATCCCCGGCTTGTCCCAGCAATAGATCGCCCACTGCGCCGGCTTGGTGCGGTAGTAGTCCTTCAGCGCCTCGCCCTGCAAACCATACCGCGGATCGCCCGGCAGATATCCGGCGGATTGTTCGTTTGGCATGTCATCTCCCCAATCAGGTGGCCTTGGATGAGCCTGGCATCGGGTTCGAACACGAGCTGGTCATCAATTTCCAGCGCCGTATTTGCGAGACAATGGAAGCGTTGGTAGGACACCCTGACCTACTGCGGCGTGATGTTAGCCGACTTGATGATCTCACCCCACATCGCGCGCTCGGCGACGATCTGCCGGGCAAACTCGTCGGGGCTGTTGCCGACGGCACGGGCGCCGGAGCCGGCGATGCGCTCGGCCACTGCCGTCTGACGCAGCGCCGCGACGATCTCGCGATTGAGCCGCGCCACGATCTCCGGCGGCGTGCCCGCCGGCGCCATGATGCCGAACCAGGACGACGCTTCGAAATTCTTCAGGCCCTGCTCCGCGGCGGTCGGCATGTCGGGCAGCTGCGCGAGGCGCGTTTTCGCTGCAACCGCCACCGCACGCAGCTTGCCGGCGACGATGTGCGGCAGCACGGTCGGCGGATTGTCGACCACGCCGTCGATCTGACCAGCAAGCAGATCGTTGAGCGCAGGCGCAGCGCCGCGATAGGGCACGTGGGTGATCCTGATGCCGGCGGCGTGCATGAACAGCGCAAGGCCGAGGTGCCCGGTGGTGCCGACGCCGGGCGAGCCGAAATTGAGCTTGTCGGAGTTGGCTTTCGCGAACGCTACGAGCTCGCCGAGAGTCTTCGCCTCGACCTTGGGATTGACCACGACCAGCATCGGCATGTCGGCGACGATCGAGATTGGTACGAACGCGGTTTCGGGATCGAACGGCATCTTCGCATAGAGGAACTGGTTGGCGCTGAGGATGCCGGCCGACGACATCAGCAGCGTGTAGCCATCGGGCTCGGCCTTGGCGACCGCGTCGGCGCCGGTATTGCCGCCCGCGCCGGTGCGGTTCTCGACGATGATCGGCTGCCCGAGCGATTTCGACATTTCATCGCCGACCAGCCGCGCCAGCACGTCGGCGAGCCCGCCCGCTGGGAACGGCGCGATCACCCGGATGGCGTGGGCGGGGTAGGTTTGGGCAACCACCGAAGTGGCGAGGCAGCCGGCGATGACCGCACCCAGTGCCAACGCGCGGATCGGAACGAATGGCTTCATCAAGCATCCTTCTGAGCCACGCAGCAAATCGCTATCCCGGCGCTCCCCATCCCCTTGAACCCTCTCCCACGCATGGGGTCTACTTGCAATCCTGCTGGAAGAGGAGGGGACCATGAAACTTTCGATCTTGGCTGCGCTCGCGATCATCATCGGCATGAGTACCACTGCAATTGCCGATTGCCCTACTTCAACATGCCCGACCGACGACACTCAGCAAGCCGCGGGAGTTTCGCTGGAGCGCAGGATCGAAAGCGCGTTGAAGGATTTGGAAATTTTCAACGGCCGCGCATTCAAAGTGGGTCCAAAAACCATGGACACTGCGCTAGAGCACAGGATTGAGAACGCCCTGAAGGATCTGGAGAGTGCTACCGTCCGCACCTTGAAAGCGGATCAGGAACGACTAAACGCGCTCGAGCGCAAAACTGGAATTGACAGATAGCACGCCCTCTCGCCAGTACTGATGGTTGCTGGACAGGAAATCATGACAATCGAGACTTTCGACGTTACCAGCAGGGCAAAGGAGCCGCTCTGGAAGAAGCTGTCTCCAATCTGGTGGTTTATGAACGATCAGGAACCGAAACCGCCGGATTGGTATCTACCGAGGCGCAAAGCGCTATTGCGAGTGGTCTCCTGGTATCTGAGAAATCCACTGCAGAACTTCGGCAATTACGTTGTTGGTATCTGCGACAGGAATTTCACCGTGTATGGCCCCGCGCCGGTAATGATGGTGATGTGGGATGACGCCGTGCCACCCCGAAAGGGTTGGAAATGGTCGGTCATCAAGCTGGGATGGCTCCGGCTTCCATTCATCAGCTATAGTGGGCGGCTGTTGTTCTACGCAGGCTGGCAACCAAACGGATTCTTTGGCTTCAAGTTCAACATCAAGAACAGCAACGCACAGTTCTGGTAGACGCGCCCCCCGCCAAGTCGAGCTCTGCGATCAAGTAAGCGCGACAACCCGGTAGCTTGTGTCGGGAGAAGCGGAGCTCTAGCATCGCTCGGCAGGGGGAAAGCAGCAACTTTCAGGTGCCATCATGGCTCGCAAGATCGTCGATTTGTCCGTGACGCTCACGAACAATATGCCGGCCCACAAGTTTTTTCCGCGACCCGTCATTGTTCCCCATTTCACACATGACGAGATGGAAACCTGGGGCAACGGTACCCCGGAGGACCCCATGGGCGGCTGCACCACGTTTATCTCCATGTGCGATCACGTGGGCACGCATATAGATGCGTTCGTGCATGTGAAACGTGGCGGCGCGACGATTGATCAGATGCCGCTCGACATGTTCGTGGGCAAGGCCGTGTGTCTCGACCTTCGCCACATACCCGATCTCGGCGACATCGACACGAACGACCTCGAGGACGCGGAGAAAAAAGCTGGCGTGAAGATCGACGGTCACATCGTGCTGATCTGCACTGGACTGCATAAGCGGCACTTTCCGAGCGACAAGGTGGTCTGGTCGAACCCCGGCATTACGGCAGCCGCAACGCATTGGCTGGCGGACCGCTCGCGTGTGCACGGCGTGGAGGGCCCCTCGACTGACAAGCCGAGCAACAATCTCTTTCCTAATCACCGCACCTGCCGTGATCGTGGGATTACTCATTACGAGTGGCTCTGTAATCTCGAGGAGCTTTTGGGCAAGAGCGAGTTCGAATTCAGCGGATTGCCTCTGCGTATCGGGAATGGCAGCGGCTCGCCGGTGCGCGCCGTCGCATTCTTGGATTGACGCGTGTCCGATGACTTTGCCTACCGCAGCGCGCTCGATCTGCGCGCGCTGATCCTCAGCAGGCAGGCTTCGCCTGTCGAGATCGTTGAAAGCACTCTGCGCCGTATCGAAGCGCTGCAGCCGGTGCTCAACCCCTACGTGACCGTTACGGGCGATCTTGCGCTCGACGCTGCGCGCCGCGCCGAGCAAGCGGTCATGGCGGGAACGCACAGCGGCTTGCTTCCTGGCTTGCCCATTTCGATCAAGGATCTGACAGCGGTAAAAGGGGTGCGCTTCACCTCCGGCTCACGCACGCTTGCCGATTTCATTGCACCGGTCGACGCGCCGGCATCGGAGCGTGTGAAAGCGCATGGCGCCGCCATTGTGGGCAAAACAACGACGACCGAATTCGGCTGCAAACCCGCGAGCCACAGTCCGCTCACAGGGGTCACCCGCAATCCCTGGAATTTGCAAAAAACGAGCGGCGGCTCCTCGGCAGGTGCAGCGGCAAGCGTCGCGGCGGGCATTACACCCTTTGCGCTCGGCACGGATGGCGGCGGCTCCATTCGAATTCCCGCCTCGTTCTGCGGGCTGTTCGGCATCAAGGCGCAATTCGGGCGTGTGCCTATCTATCCGGCGGCTGCGACACCCACGCTCGCGCATGTGGGGCCCCTCGCGCGTACGGTGCGAGATGCGGCGCTTCTTCTCACCGCTATTTCGGGCTTTGACGCACGCGATCCGGCGAGCGTTGCTGCCGAGATCCCCGACTATCTCGGTGCGTGCGAAGAATCGCCGAAAGGACTGCGCATTGCCTGGTCGCCGACGCTGGGTTACGGGCGTCCCGTGGCAGAGGTGGCTGAGACCGTGGGCAAGGCAGTGCAGTGTTTTCACGATCTGGGCTGCGCCGTGGAGCTCGTCGAAAAGGTATTCGATGATCCCATCGATCTCTGGATTTCCGAATTCTATGCCGGAGTAGGTACGCGCTTGAAAAAGCCGCTGGCCGAGCATCGCGATCTCATCGATCCCGCAGTTGCGGCGCTGCTTGAACACGCGCTCGACCAGAGTATCGAGGAATACTATTCGCGCGTCTTTGCGCGGTACGAGTTTCGCGAGAAAGCGCGCGCTTTCTTCGATCGCTTCGACCTCCTGATGACCCCGACGACCCCCACCCCAGCCTTCGATCTCGACCGCGAACTGCCCGTCGAATTCGAAGGGGAGAACCTCGTCGCCTGGGTCGCGTACACCTATCCCTTTAATCTCTGCGGTTTCCCGGCCGCATCCGTGCCTTGTGGTTTCAGTCGCTCCGGTCTACCGATCGGGCTGCACATCGTTGCAAAGCCGCTGCATGAAGGTGATATCCTGCGCTCCGCCGCCGCGTTCGAGGCGGCGCAGCCGTGGGCCCACAAGCGGCCGCCCATCAATTAGAACGAACGGAGCAAACGGAGGTTGCGAATGAGTGGAGCACGAATGGGAATGCGCCTTGTCGGGGCCCTTTTGACGGGATCGCTAGCGCTCCCCGCCTGCGCGCAGGACATCAAGCTCGGCTTTGCGGGTGCCCTGAGCGGACCCGCCGCATTCGTCGGCATGGAGATAAAGCGCGGCGCCGAGATCGCTGTTGACGAGATCAATGCGAAGGGGGGCATCAACGGGCGCAAGCTCATCCTCGTCGTCCGCGACGATGAGCACAATCCAGTGAAGACGGTCGCGCAATATCGCGAGCTCGTCGAGCGCGAGAAGGTCGTCGCCATGCTCGGTGCCAGCAACAGCGCGTCCATGTTGGCGGTGGCCCCCATAGTGAACGACACCCTGAAAGTCGCGGTCATCTGCCCGGCAACCGACGCAACCGCGATAACGGAAAACGATGCGCAAAAGCAGGGGCGCGACAATTATCTGTTCCGCGTCGGCATGTACGGCACCGGCCAGGCCAATTTCATGGTCGACACTATGGTGAAGAGATTCGGACATACCAAAATCGGGCTTCTTACCTGGACCGGCGGATGGGGCGTCACCGGACGGAGCGAGCTGCAGCGCCGCCTCAAGGAAAACGGCCTCTCCCCCGTTGCGGACGAGACGTTCGACAATAACGATACCGACATGACGCCGCAGATCATAAAGCTCAAGAACGCGGGCGCGCAGAGCATCCTTAACTATGCGCTCGTCCGCGAAAACACATTCGTGGTCCAGACGAAGGAGAAGCTCAAGGACAATACGCCCTACATTTCGGCGTGGGGCATTGCCGGCCCCGCATTCTGGAAAGCGGCGGGCTCCGCCGCTGAGGCCGTCCTCACCAGCACGACGGTGACGATCGATGGGCCGCAGTCGTCTGAGCGCACTGCGTTTGTCAACGAATACCGTCGCCGGCACAACCAGGATATGGATGCGGCGGTGTTCGCGGTTGGCGCCTACGATGCGGTCTATCTGTTCAAGGCCGCAATGGAGCGCGGCGGGACTGAGCCGGAAAAGGTTCGTACGGCGCTTGAGAACATTCCCGAGTTCAAAGGCCTAGTGAAGCATTTCACGCGGCCGGTCTTCACCCGGGAACGCCACAACGCCGTCACCGAGGACGACATGGTGATGACGCGGTGGACCAACGGCAAAATGCTCGAGGTCGGGTTCGACGCGCAAGGACCTTATGTGCAAATCGATGCGCAGACAAAGAAGCACATCGATAAGAGTACAATGGCGCTCATGTAGGTCGACGAGCGCGATGCAATCTGCTTAGCTCCATAGTCTGGCAGCAAGCTCGTCAAATTTTCTCTCCAAATAGGAGAGGGCTAGGGCGAGGGGTACAATCTTTCCCTGATGTTTGTGGCTCCATCCCCCAGCCCTCTCACTGATGGGGAGAGGGAGCGCACTGAGTTTGTGATCTCCTGCATGTATTTCTTCTTTCAGATTGCGTTGAGCGGGATAGCCACGGGCGCAATCTACGGGCTCATCGCTGTTGGCTACAGCCTTACTTTCATGACCACCAAAGCGCTCAACTTTGCGCTGGGCATGTGGGTGATGCTTGGTGGAATGCTCACCTACTCTTTGATCGTACTGCACGGGCTCAACCCTATCTTCGTGTTGCTGATCGTCGTTTCTGCGCTTTTCGTCCTTGGTCTGATTGCCGAGCGTTTCTCCGTCATGCCGTTCCTGCGCGCGGGCAGCGACGTATGGGTGATGAGCACGCTTGCCGTGGGTTTTCTAATGATCGATTTCGCCGAGCTCATCTGGGGCCGTAGCCCCACCCCGGTGCCGGCCCTTTTAGGCAAGGAGCCGATCTATATCGGTCCAGTTTCCATTCTGCCGCAACAGCTGATCATCATAGTTGCTGCCGTAGGCATCTTCATAGGGCTTGATTTGTTCTACCGGAGGACGCTGTTCGGCAAGGCATTCCGCGCCGTCGCACACAGCGGCGAAGTCAGTGAATTGATGGGCATCAATACCCGCGCGGTGCAGGCGATCTCCTATGCGGCGGCGGCTGCGCTCGCGGGTTTTGCCGGATTCCTGGTGGTGCCGCTCACCCTTGCCGAGCCGCAGCTCGGGACCGTCCTCGGACTGAAGGCCTTCGCGATAGCCATCATTGCGGGGCTCGCCGCACCGCGCGGCATTCTTGTGTGTGGCCTTGCTTATGGCGCGCTCGAGGCGTTGATCTCGGGCTATTTCTATACCGGTATCCGGGACATTCTTGGCTTCTCGCTCATGATTGTCGCGCTCTTCCTCAAGCCGGAAGGACTCTTTGGCCGTCCTGTTGAGGAGCGGGCGTGATTGCCGCTGTGCCGCGGGCTGGGATGCTGGCCGGCGTTGCCTTGCTCGTTCTCGCTCCACTTCTGGTGAAAGGCACCTATTATCCGTTCCTTGGCATCATCGTCTTCATTTATGGGATTGTCGCCGTCGGCCTCAACATTCTCGCCGGCTACGCCGGGCAGTTCTCCCTCGGACACGCCGCCCTGATGGCAGTGGGTGCCTATACGACGGCGCTCCTGAGCAAGGCACTCGCGTCCTCTCCTTTGTTTGCCACAACAGGCCTGCACATCTGGCTCGGTGTTCTGGCCGGCACTGCGATGGCGGCGGCGTTCGGCGCACTGCTCGCGTTCCCGGCCTTGCGTGTGCGCGGGCCTTATCTTGCGATGGTAACCATCGCGTTTGGCTGGGTGATCTTCAAGATTCTGCAGGAATGGGTGGCGGTCACCGGCGGCGATCTGGGTCTCGCTTCGATCCCCAAGGCGCAGGCCGGCTTGTATGTGTTCGACACCCGTAGCTTCTACTACGTCGTTCTGGCGCTGTTTCTGCTGGCGCTGGCGCTGCAGTACCGGGTGGTCGCATCCGAGCTGGGCCTTCGCATCCGGGCCATGAAGCACAACGAGATGGCCGTCTCGTCCGTCGGCATCGATGTTTACCGCCTCAAGGTTCTCGTCTTTGTGATTAGCGCTGCCTTTGCCGGGTTCGGCGGCACGTTGTTCGCGCATCAGCAGAACTATATCAGCCCGGATAATTTCCAGTTCTTCAGCTCGGTGTTCTTTCTGCTTGCGGTGCTGTTCGGGGGCGCGGGAACGTTGATGGGCCCTGTGATCGGCGCCGCCGTTCTCACGGTACTGCCTGAGCTACTGCACGATCTCGAAAAATACCGGCTCATCGTCTACGGTTGCTTCATCCTGATCACGCTCTATTTCCTGCCCAATGGCGTGATGGGTTTAGTTGCGAAACGCAGCCGCGCACTCGAGAGGGACGACGCCGTATCTGCAGAGACCGCAGACGAGCTTCCCCGCACCCAAGGAGCCGAGCTCGAGCTTAAGGAGGTCTCGAAAAGCTTCGGCGGCCTGCGCGCCGTACGTGAGCTCAATCTACACGTTCAGCGCGGCTCGATTCACGCGCTAATTGGACCGAACGGCGCCGGAAAGACCACGGTGATCAACCTCGTCACCGGCTTTTATCGGGCCGACGCAGGAGACATCCGGATCGATGGCCGTGCCGCTCCGGTCGCCTCCATACACCACGCGGCACGGGAGGGCATCGTCCGCACCTTTCAGACCATCAAACTGTTCGGAGATATGACGGTGCTCGAACATGTGCTGGTCGGATGCGCATGCAACGGCCGCAGCGCACTCGGTGCGATCCTTGCCACCCCTTCGGCGCGCCGCGAGCACGCCAAGAACCTTGCCCGGGCGCAAGCCTTGATACGGTTTGTCGGGCTTTCGCGCTATGAGAACACGCCCGCGAATGCGCTCGCTTACGGTCACCGGCGACTGCTTGAAATAGCGCGCGCGCTTGCCGCAGGGCCGCGGCTCATCCTGCTCGATGAGCCGGCCGCCGGGCTCGTGGCCGAGGAGATCCGAGCGCTTGCCGTGCTGATCCGCCGTCTCAAGGAGAGCGGCATGACCGTGCTGCTGATTGAGCACCATATCGAGCTGGTCACGAGCGTGTCCGATCGCGTAACTGTGCTTGATTATGGTGCGACGATTGCCGAGGGCGCGCCGGCTGCCATCCAGCGCGATGAGCGCGTGGTCTCCGCTTACCTCGGAGCTCCCCATGCCTCTGCTTGAGGTGCGCGATCTCCATGCTGGCTATGGCGAGCTGGAAGTGCTCAGGGGCATCTCATTAAGCGTCGAGGCGGGCGAGATCGTCACCGTGCTGGGTAGCAACGGGGCCGGCAAGAGCACCACGTTGCGCTGTCTCTCGGGGCTGCTGCGCAGAACCCGCGGAACGATCGAGCTTGGCAGCAGCAGCATTGCAGACGCTCCGCCCCATGCCATCGCGAAGCGCGGTCTCACGCTCGTCCCCGAAGGCCGCGCACTCTTCCCAGAGCACACGGTTCGGGAGAATCTGGAGCTCGGCGCCTATCAGCAGCTGCGCCGCGGCAAGCGCGCCGAATTCGAGCAAAGTCTCGCAGAAGTCGTCGAGCTGTTCCCGCGCGTGGGTGAACGGCTAGGCCAGCCAGCCGGTCTCCTGAGCGGCGGCGAGCAGCAGATGGTCGCCATTTCTCGCGCGCTGATGAGCAAACCACGCCTGTTGCTGCTGGACGAGCCATCGCTCGGCCTCGCGCCCTTGGTGCTGCACTCCATCTTCGATGCGTTCATAAAGCTGCAGGCTCGCGGGTTGACAATTTTGTGCGTCGAGCAGATGGCGTGGCTCGCACTGGAAGTCAGCAACCGGGCCTACGTGCTCGAGAAGGGCGCCGTCGCGTTCTCAGGTCCCGCAAGCGAAGTGAAAGCCAACCCGCGCGTGATCGAGGCATATCTCGGCGTGTCGTGACCAGGGGGTAGCACCGTTGCATGCGCCTATGACAGCGACGTGTTGTGACGCGGACGATCAGGCCATCGTCTGCAGAGCAGCCCTACGGATCGCGCCCAATTCGACAGAGACTTCCCAATCGCTATGATCCCGCAACGCAACTGAGCGCAAAGCAGAATCCACGATGCAGGACATCATTTCGCCGCCGGCGCTTGTCTTTCCCCATCCGCGGCCGCCTGCGCCCGGAACGGTGATCGAGGTCGCACCCGGGATACTGTGGGTCCGTCTCGCGCTGCCGTTTCGTCTCGATCACGTCAACGTCTATCTGATCGAAGACGGTGCGGGCTGGGCGGTGATCGACACCGGACTCGACGATGCGCCGACGCGCGCTGCCTGGGATGCGCTGCTCGCGGGGCCGCTGCGCGGGCGAAAGCTGACGCGCATCCTGGTCACGCACTATCACCCTGACCACATGGGGCTCGCCGGCTGGCTGTGCGAGCGATTCGGGCTGCGCCTCTCGATGAGCCAGACCGAGTACCTCGTCAGCTTGACCATCCACCTCGACCCTGGCGCACTCAATGCCGAGCCATACCGGAGCTTCTACCGCTCGCACGGCCTGGATGCGGAGACGACGCAAAAGCTCCTGACCAACGGACATCGCTATCTGCGCATGGTGTCGGAAATGCCTCGCACTTTTCGACGCCTCATCGCCGGCGAGTTGCTGCCGATCGGGCAACGAAACTTCGAGGTGCTCACCGGCGGTGGCCATGCGCCCGAGCAGGTGATGCTGTTCTGTGCCGCCGAGAACCTGCTGTTATGCGCGGACCAGGTCCTGGCCAGGATCTCACCCAACATCAGCGTGCAGGCGATGGATCCCGATGGCGATCCCCTCGGCATCTATCTGCGCTCGCTGGAAAACCTGAAGGGCCGCTTGCCGGAGGACGTGCTGGTGCTGCCGGGACACAATCTCCCGTTCTTCGGGCTATATGCGCGGGTGGGCGAACTTGCGGCGCATCACGAGGCGCGCTGCATTGCCATCATCGAGGCGTGCCGGAGAGCGCCGCACACGACCGCGGATCTCGTTCCAATAGTCTTTCACCGCACCATCGATGATCCTCATCAGATGGGGTTTGCATTCAGCGAGGTACTCGCCCACGTCAATTACCTGGTACACGAGCGCAGGCTAAGCCCGGTGCCGGGTGGTCGCGCCAGCGTGGAGTTCACCGCGGCCTAATCTGCTTCGTGTGCGAGAACGAAAGGGTGGATGAGCCGTTCTAAATAGCTGGATTCGTGGAGATGACCCTGCCGGGTCCCTCGCCGCCGAACACGAACACGTCCAGCACCGCTGCCGCGATGCCGCTGCGCGCAGCCGGTAGCGGATCGCGGGCTTCCGAGCGATCAATAGCGGGGTCGTGAGCCTCGTGCCGGTAGGTTGCGCCGGGAGCGTTGGCGGGAGGAGCCGTGGAAGACGATCGTCGTCTCGTTTAAGAGCCTGGAACCAGGTTGCCATCTCGCTGCTGCCAACATCGGCACCGAAGCAGGCAAAGCGGCCCAAACGGTCCCGTCAAGGATCAATTCATTCCTAGTTGGTCCTGGAGATCGCGCCTTCAATGATCTGTATAGTCGTTGCCGGCGTCCGAAAACCTGCCCAAAAGCAGA
The DNA here is from genome assembly GCA_963820365.1 of uncultured Alphaproteobacteria bacterium. Classification (GTDB taxonomy): domain Bacteria; phylum Pseudomonadota; class Alphaproteobacteria; order Rhizobiales; family Xanthobacteraceae; genus VAZQ01. Next base: position 46,514 of record CAWFZR010000017.1, read on the forward strand.
CATCCTTCGCAGGGAAGTAAGGTAGCTATTGCAGCCTCGCGATCACCCTCTCCTCGACATAGCCGAGTTTCTTGCCGTCGCGCGATGAGCGCCCAACCGTTGGCGCTCTCGACGAACAGAACCTGCTGTCCGGGGGCAAGCTGCACCACGACGGGAGCGGCGGCGCTCGCCGTTTCCCGCACGCCCGTCGGTGCGATGACCACGTGAGTGGGCTTCCCTGCTATGATCGGTGTCGCCGCCTCAGCCGACAGCACAGTCTGCTGGTGGGTAAGCGGGAAATTCGAGCCTACAATCTTCATCTGCGGCACTTGGTGCTTTCTGAAAGCCTGGAAGCTGAGTTCAGGAACCTGCCGGTCGATATAACCGGCAAGCTCAGTCACATCGATAAAGCCGTCTCCGTTCGCGTCCGCGCGGCCGAGGGCATCTAATAGCGCATAAGTGAATACGCCGTGGCCGCGATAGCCTTCGAGCGCGGGTGCGTCATCGGTCGATGCTGTGAGCACGGTTCGGCCCATGGCTCGCGTCAAGCGATCGAGCGCCGCTACCCGCTCAAGACCGCGCTCAGCCACGCGATCACCGGTGAGCGACCCACTCTCGCAAGTGTCGTAAAGCAGAATGCTCTTGCGCGCCCGGATACGGGCAAACCATTGCTGCCAGCGGTCCTGCCCGACGCCCCGGGTTATAATCGATTCCTCGCCATCATAGCGGAAGTCCTGCGGGAGGAAATAATAGCGGCCGTCGATAGTTTTGCCGTGGCCGGCTAGAAAGAACACGAACACGTCCTGACCTTCTTGCCTAGGCTGGAGAACAGCTGGTCAAGGCTGGTCGCAGTTACGTCGGCATTGAGCACCGTCGTCACCTCGACGGATTCGTAGAGCTTCTCGGCAGTCTTGCGTAGGGCATCCGCAAGTGCGGTAGCATCGGGAACGGCGAACTTCAGCTGCAAGCGGCTGTCCCAGTACTCGTTTACACCCACCGCGACCACGTGCAGCCTCGGCCTCACTCCGGCCTGAACTCCCTCGCGAACGACTTTCACAGTAGCAGGCAAGGATGCGATGAGGCCCTTCGCGTTGTAGGCGATGATCTCGATAAGATTGTCGCCGACATCAAGCGATAGAGGTTGCTTCACTGCGATGCTCTTGGAGATACCGACGTTGGTTTGGTCCGTCCGCGCCAAGCCGCGGGTGTCAACCCCGAGCGTCACCCCATTAATGCGCCACTCGACTTTACCGATCCCGCCTCCCTCATCGGAAATCGTGGCTTCGACGGTCAGCTCCGCTTCCTTAACCACCGTTCCATCTTTGATCGAGGTAATCGCTATCTTCGGAGCAGCGCCGCTCGCGATCGCCTTGGAGAGGTCGAGTTTGACTGCCGCTTCCTTCACCTTGCCCTGCGGATCGCCCGCAAGCTTCTCGCGCACAAGATCGGGGCGGTGGAGAGCCTGGTAGAACTGGTCGATAGAATAGGCTTTCAACCCTTGCACTACGTTCAGAACGTCCGCCCCCTTTTGCGAACCGTCGAAGAAACCCTCGGGTGTGACGGTCAGCCACTCGCCCTTTTCAGTCATAATTGAGGTCGCGAGGAGTTCTCCCCGTACCGACCAATAACGAATGGTGGAATCGCTGCCGCCGGAAACGATGGTGCGGCCATCCGGAGAAAAGGCGACCGCATTCACGTTTCCGACATGGCCCAGAAGAGTATGAAGCAGCTTTCCACTTGTGACGTCCCACAGTTTAAAGCTGGTATCCTTTGCGACAGAAACTACGGTACGACCGTCAGGTGAGAACGCTACCCCGTCGATGCTCCCATTATGCCCGACGAACGTGCGCAGCTTGCGCCCGCTCGCCGTCTCCCAAAGCTCCAGCACAGCCGGCAGAGTGCTGATTTGCTGTGTTCCACCCGAAACCAAGAACTGCCCATCTGGGGAAAATGCTATCGATCGCGCCCCATAGCGCGCGGCGATGCTGCTCTTCCGACTGCCCGTCGCAACATCCCACAGATTGTTCCCGCTGACGATCGTGCGTCCATCTCGAGAAAATTGCAGGGGCGACCATTCAGTCCCAATCGTTTTGAGTTCGCGACCGCTCGTTGTATCCCATAGTTTCAGGACCCTGTCCTCGGTTATACAAGCGGCCATGCGCCCATCGGGCGACAATGCAACGTCCAAATAGTGTCCGGCACACGGTCCCTGCAATCTGTTCAACAATCGACCGCGTTCCATGTCCCAAGTCTTAACTACATCGTCCGAATCAGCCGCTAATACGGTGCGCCCGTCTGTGGAAAATGCCAACGAGCGCACAGCCTCGCTTCGTCCTTGTAGCCTCCGCACGGGCTGCCCAGTTGCGGGATCCCATAAGTTTAGGTCGTAACGACCGGCAACGATGGTGCGACCATCAGGAGAGAACGCGAGAGCGGCGATGCTGTCAGCTACCTCGACGGGGTTGTTTAGCTCGCGGCCAGTAGTTACGTCAAAGAGCCTTATGAGTCCGCCCCCCGTAGCGATGACGCGTCCGTCGGGTGAGAATGCAAGGTCAATTGTAGAAACGTTTAGTCTCCGCAGCTCCCGCCCGCTCGCCACCTCCAAGAGCCTGACATCACTTGTCGCGTTCGACAACTGAAGGGAATAAGCAAGGGCACGCCCATCCGGTGAGAAAACCAGCCTTCCCCTTAGCTTGCCTTCAGGCATGGTGATCGCGCGCAGCTCACGACCGCTGGCGGTGTCCCAAAGCTTCAATGCTTGGCCCCAATCATGTGAAGCAATGACGCGTCCATCCGGCGAGAGGGTAGCTCTCTTTCCCCAGAAGGTGCGCAGCAGGCGCCCGCTGGGTGCGTCCCATAGCTTCACCAGGCCGTCACTCGCAGCCGACAGGATCGTACGTCCATCGGAGGAGAAACTTGCGTCATATACGTATTTCGGTTCGCCACCTGTTGCGTTAATGCTGCGCACGAGCCGCCCGGTAGCGACCTCCCAAATCCTCACCAGGCTGCCGGAGCTGGCCGCAATCACCGTGCGGCCGTCGGGTGAAAATGACAGGGAATAAATGTACTGTGCGCCACCAATGGGGTTTCCGGCAATCGTGCGCAGCAGTCGCCCGCTCGGCACGTCCCAAATGTTCACTCTGTCGTCCGTGTCGGACGAAGCGGCAATGCGGCCATCAGGGGAGAATGCGACTCCCCCCACATCCCTATGTCCCCGCAGGGTTCGCAGCTCCCTCACGCTGATGGCATCCCACAGCTTGACCGTCCCATCACTACCGCCCGTAAGAATTAAACGGCCATCGGGGGAGAACGCGATCGCCTCGATCGCGCCCGAATGCCCTATCGCGGGAATGATCTCGATCTTCGGGACGGCAGCACCCGATTGGGCGTAGCTCCAGCCGGGCGGGAATGCGCCCAGCACCAGCATTGCGACTCGGGAAATCACTGCCACGAATTTCATGTCAGCTGTTCTCGCGCAATCGCAACATTGGCTATTACTGGAAGAAGAAATCTTCACTGCCCGGCAGGGATGCGACGGTCAAACGAAACCCGCGGCGAAGTCATCGCTGCACAATATTGGCACGACCAGAAATGGATTGAAAGCTCGCGGTCACCAAACGAATTGGAGGCTTACGGGCAGGAACGGAAGGCATTTTGTAAGGGCGCGGCAACTGGCCAACAGCCGTCATACGCCCCCGACGCTGAAACTCGCCCTGCGCCGAGACGTGACGAATCGTGAGCTGATCAACGCCCGGCGATCGAGCCAGAGCCAGCCGATGAGCGCGAGTGAACACTACATGTCTTCAACCCGCGAGCGTGCAGTACTACATTGCTATTGAACCCGCGTTGCAGATCGAAAAACGGATAGCTTCCGATCGCGACATCGGGATTGGCCTTGGCGATTTCGCTGAGCGGGATGCTGATGTCGCCTTCGCGCGCATCCGCAGACACGGTTTTCCCCGAGAGGGGCGCGGCTTCGCGCCATGCCCACGACTTGTGCTGTCGGGCACGCTGTGGTGGGCACGCTTCGCTTTGCCAACCGTGCTACGGCGCCTCCTTTCGTCCCCGCTCGATCCCCTCCATCACCAATCGCTCCGCCTCCGCGGTGTTGACCCATCGCCCCACGGTGGTCCATTTGCCCTTTTCGAGGTCCTTGTAGTGTTGGAAAAAATGCGCGATCTGCTCGCACATGATCGGCGGCAGGTCGCGGTAGCTGGCGATGCCGGCGTAGAACGGGTGCAGCGCATCGACCGGTACGGCGAGGATTTTTTCGTCGCCGCCGGCCTGGTCCTCCATGATCAGCGCGCCGACCGGGCGGCAGCGGATCACCGCGCCCGGCACCACCGGCGTCTGCGCGATCACCAGCACGTCGCACGGGTCGCCGTCGCCGGACAGCGTGTGCGGAATGAAGCCGTAGTTGCCCGGGATAGAACATCGCCGTGTGCAAGAAGCGGTCGACGAACAGCGCGCCCGACGTCTTGTCGATCTCGTATTTCACCGGCACGCCACCGTGCGGGATTTCGATCACGGCGTGAAGGTCCTTGGGCGGGTCGCGGCCCGGCGGAATGTTGCGAAGGTCCATAGGGGGTTCCTTTCAGCAAACGTGGGCCGGATGAGCGAGCGACATCCGGGACCGCCCTTTCAACTCATCGAGTTGGCCCCGCTACCGGCTCGCCGTGCCTGTTCAAAGCACGGCCCCTTTATGCTATCTATAGCGAATGACAGCCGAAGAGGTCGAAGAAGCGATCCTGCGGCTCCCGCCTGCGGAGCTCGCGAAATTCCGCGCTTGGTTTGCGGACTTCGAGGTCGGCCGGGTCAAGGAGCCGGAGACGACCGCGAACCGGCTTGGCCGCCTCGCCGGCCGGGCGTTCGCGGACATCCGCAAACGCATTCGCGAGCCGTAACGCCGCAAGCGCAGCCCCCCTGCAGGACATCACCAGAAATGGCTTCCGCTCGGTTCAGCCGGGCTCCATGCCCCTCTTCTTGAAGGCCGCCGCGGCTGCCGGGGTGGTGATGAACTTGACCAATGCCTTTGCCGCCTCAACCTCCTTCGCCCCAACCAGGATGCCGCTGGAGAAAACGGTCATTTGCTGGATGTCCGCCGGCAGCGGACCGACATAGTCGACGCCGGGGGCGGCGATCAGCTCGCTCACCTGCTGAAAGCCGATCTCGGCTTCGCCACTGGCGATGAGGCTGGCCGACGAACACGCCGCTCGGGGTCTGCTTGAGCTTCGGCTTGATCTCGTCGGCGATGCCCATGCGCTGGAACATGCCGATGACATAGTTGCCGCTCGGTCCGGTGGAATAGCCGATCGACTTGGCGGCCAGCAGCGTCTTCTTCAGTGCTTCGGTCGTGCTGATGTCGGGCTTCGGCGCGCCGGCGCGCACGGCGACGGCCACGCCCGATTTGGCGAGATCGACGCGGCTGCCGGGCACGACCTTGCCGCCCTTGATTTGCTCGTCGATCGACGCGCTGGACATGATAAGGAGGTCGTAGGTCTCGCCGGCCGCCAACCGCTTGTTCGCGTCGAGCGTTCCCGTAAAGATCGTCGTGACCTTGTGCCCGGACGCCTGTTCGAATTGCGGCACCAGCTCGCGATACGTCTGCTCGGTGGCCTGCGTGGAGAGAACCTTGATTTCGGCAGCGTTGGCGACGCCGGAAAATAGCAGCGCACTCGTTGCAGCGGTGACGATGCCGGGATTTCATGATGGTCCTCCCATGATGCAATTTATTGTTAGAGGCACTATAGCGGACTGCCACGACGGATGACAGGCGCCGGGGTGCGCCGCGAGATCGGCAAGACCAAACAAAATCGGCGGTTTTCTCGATTGCAAGAAGTTGCGGCCGGCTCTGGGGGGAGAGCCGGCCGCGCGCGAACCCGGTCTGGGGACGGGGAGGGGTGGGGACGTGACCGGGCTCGCGGAGACTCCTCTTGCGGCGATGGCGATCAGCGCGCTGCGGCGGTGGCGCCCGCCGGACGCGGATCGCCGAGGGCGAGCCAGATATTCGGATCGCCCTGCGACTGGCGTTTCACGAAGCGGTAGCCGGTTTCGGACCAGGGCAGGATGTCCTGGTTCTGATTGTCGAGGATGAGCTCGCCCCTGTCGGTCTTGACCGTGAGCACGGCATGGCCGTCGCCGCGCTTGTCACGCACCACCGTGATCAGCAATGCCTGACGCGGCCATCCGGCCTGCATGAGCAGTCGGCGCTTGAGCAACACGTAGTCCTCGCAGTCGCCGTAGCCGTCGTCCGGATAGTTCCAGCGCTCGACCACACCCCAGTGCTCCAGGTCGGTGATCGGCTTGACGGTCTCGTTGACCCGTTTGTTGATACGCGCCAGGTCCTTCCAGGCTTTCGTGGTCAATACGACATCGCGCGGCTCGAGCGGCTTCGCTTCGCACTCTGGCGCATATTCGGAGCAGAACTCGAGCCAGCCGATCGGCGCACGGGCGCTGGTGCCGACCGCGATGAACAGCGGTCGCTCGCTCGCCGCGTTTGCCGCGGACGCAACAATTCCAGCAGCGAGCGCAGCCACGGCAAATCCCGCTCTCAATATTTCTGTGGGATTCCATTTCATTTGCGCAGCCCCCCCTTTTTTTGAGAAGCCACATTTCTCACAAACTATTTGAATCGGTGCTAAGCTCGCGAGGTCATTTTGAAGCGAACGCAAATAAATACCGCGATGAATGCAAATCTAAATGAATACGAATTCGATTAAAATTGCGCACGCTGTATTTGGATTCAGTTATCTTGTTCACCGACGTGATCGATGACGCGAGCAAGCTCGCCAACGGGCGAACCTTCATCACCGTCGAGCGCGGAGGCATGGCCGACGGATTGCGCGTCGACGTCGACGGCAATCTGTGGTGCGGCTGGGGCGGCGGTGCGGGAACGACGGCGTGATGATCTTCAATTCAGCCGGCAAGCCGATCGGCCGGATCGATCTCCCGGAACGTTGCGCAAACGTCTGCTTCGGCGGTTATCGGCGCAGCCGACTGTTCATGGCGGCGAGCCATGCCCTCTATCCGTTGTTCGTGCGCACGCAGGGCGCGCCGGGCGGCTGAGAGGCGCGGTTTACCCGCCGGTTACATCGTCTTCGAGAAAGTCGGAATGTTGCAGGCGCGTGAATTCGATCGCAATGCCGTCCTCGAGGTGGCGCACGACCCGCCCCGATGTCTTGCCGATGGTGATCGGCGCTCCGATCTCCGGACGCTGATCGGTGGCGATCGCGGCCCCCGACTGGGAAATGTCGATGACGCGGCATGCGATGTTGTGCCCGTTCGCCAGGATGAGGCGGCCTGCCGGATTGCGCGGCGTAATGCGGCCGTGGCGGCGATCCTCGGGCAAACCGAGGATATGGCGGTTGGCAAGCCAGGTAAGCTGGGCGGCGAGCTTGTCGCGCTTGCGCGGCGTGGCTGCGATGGTCATGGCAAAGCCGTTCTCGAAATGGCGGGCAACCTTGCCTTCGAGCCGGCCGAGGTGGTCGACATAGGCAATGACGCGCTCGGACACCTGCCCGCGCACCGGCGCGATCAGGGCCATCCCACCCGGTGACATGTTGGCGACCTGGCAGGGGAACTCGCGGCGGTCCGATAACATGTAGCGGCCGAGCAGGTTGACGCGGACCCGCTGAAATCGCCGGCGCTCCTCGCTCAGCGGCAAAAATGGCGGTTTTTTCAGCGAAAGAGCCATAAGCCTCAAACTGCTGCGCGGTACCGTTCCGCTGACAGGGTATTTCGGCTCTGTTAATGGCGCGTTATTGCGTCTCTCGCCATGGCAGCCGGTTCTCCCGAGAACGTTGACGAACCGGCAAGCTGACGCAAAGCCGCACTTGCCCCGCGCAGGTGCCCGGCGATCAGGGCTGCCCGCCCTCATAGACGACGAAACCATGCCGGATCCGCCCCTCCGCGTAGTCGAGCGGGACGCAACCGGCGGCGGGTCGGCCGAGAAAGCGATAAGATCCTGGAACCAGGTCGCAAAGCACGCGCGTTCCCAGCCAAGGCGCCGGCTCGCTTGGAGCAATTGCGCCCAGCAGGCGCGCATCCGTGCGCCCGTGATAGCCGAGCGGCAACAGCAGGAGCTCGAGCGCGGGCTCACGGCCAGCCGCTCTCGTTTCCCTCGCGCTCGCAACCACGCCCACGCATTCATGCGCGACGATTGCGATCAGGTGGCGCATCTCGTCGCGTGCGTCGCGCGAGAACAGATCGAGGAAGGCCTCGCCTTTGATCTCGCGTCCGAACAGGGCGCACACCCGGGTGCCCGCAATGCGAATGGGATGCCCGAGTCTTGGCTCGAAGGAGAGAATGAAGGTGTCGGCAAGCACACCGCGGATTGCGCTGGGCTCGATGTCCGCTCGTTCCGGCACCGCCCCTCCCGCACGCCGCTCGTCCCAATAGTTGAACAATTCGCGGATCGATGGATGCTTCATGCGCGCCTCGCTCTCTGCCCCCTCCGAATGCGGTCGTCGATGCCCCAATTCGGGACGCAGCCCGCCGTTATTCGGAGATACGAGAATGCGATGAGCACGGCGCGTGCCGGCGCGAGGCACTGTCCGGCTCGGCTATCGCAAACGAGGCGTTAGTGTTAATGATACGATTGCGTTTGCTTTGTTCTGCTTCGATGAGCGTGCGGTGGCATGCGGCGAGCCGCGGGTCGCTGCGGCGGCCGGCATGCGCTGCAATGCCAGCGCAGTGCGCAATTTCACCCCCTTGAATCCCATGCTCGAGCAACCTCGTCGCGAACGAATGTTCAACGTGCCCCTCGTCGTGGTGGCACTGATTGCCGTGCTCGCAGGCGTTCATGCTTTTCTCTTCCTGGCATTGACGGCGGAGCAGACGACCGAAATCCTGCTTCTGTTCGCCTTTATCCCCGCGCGCTACGATGCCTCCGTGCTGCCCGACATCGTCTGGCCGGGAGGTTGGGGGGCCGACATTTGGACCTTCGTCACTTACGCGCTCATCCACGGAGATCTCACCCATCTGGTCTTCAATGCCGTTTGGCTGCTGGCATTCGGATCCCCGGTCGCGCGGCGATTCGGTCCTCTGCGGTTCTTGGCTTTCATGGCAACGACCGCCGCCGCCGGAGCAGCGGTGCATCTGGTCACGCATTTCGGAGAATTACTGCCGATGATCGGCGCATCGGCTGCAATTTCCGGAGCCATGGCGGCGGCTACTCGCTTTGCGTTCCAGCGTGGTGGCCCGCTCGCGCTGTGGCGGGATGGCGATGAGGCCTACCGGGTGCCAGCGGCGCCGCTGGCGTCATGCCTGCGGGATGCGCGCGTGCTCGCCTTTCTGCTGGTATGGTTCGGCGTCAACCTGCTGTTCGGGCTCGGCTTGATCGGCCTGCCCGGGATCGAGCAGGCGATCGCATGGCAGGCACATATCGGCGGCTTTCTTGCAGGTCTCCTGGCATTCGCCGCATCGACCCCATTCCCATGTCGAAGGGCACCGGCGCCGATGAAGGTGATGCGCCGCCGTCTTCTCATCCATCTTGATAAGAATGTTGACCTCGCCTCAGGCGGCCGTCTCAGAATACCGCAAGGCGATGCAGCGCCGGCAAAGGCATTCCGACCAACGGTTTTTTGTGCTATGGACAAAGCCGTGCCCGGTCGCCGTGATGCCGTATGAGGCTTGGCCAAGCTGCTGGCGCGTTCGGCGCTCGCTGCAAACGGACGGAGGAACTTGGCACCAAATTGCTGGTTATTGAACCGACCGGTGCTCTGGTGGGATCAACACGAACGCCGGTCAGGGGAGGCGAGCCATGACCGTGAAGGCGATTTTGTCCAACAAGGGCGGCGACATCATTTCCATCGACCCGACCGCAAATCTCGAAACCGCGGTGAAAAAGCTTGCGCAGCATAGAACGGTCGCGCTTCTCGTGCTCGACCGGAGCGTCAGTGATCGGGAATTTATCCGAACGCGACGTGGTCACTGCCGAGCAAGGCGCCGACGTGCTCACAAACCGCTGGCTGCGGTGATGACGCGCGTCGTCACCTCCAGCGAGACGGAGACTGTCGGCACGATCATGGAGCGCATGACGACGGGCAAGTTCCGCCATGTCCCGGTCATCGAGCAGGATCAGGTCGTCGGCGTCATCTGGATCGGAGACGTCGTAAGCATCGCCTGCATCAGATGGAGCCGAAGTGGCAGCGTTGCGCGACTACATCCAGACAGCGTGATGTCCCGGCAGCGGAAGCTGCCATCGCCTCAAGTCGGAGCAGGACGCCGCTCCGCAGCCGTGGCGCTTGACCATGCGCCTGGAGCTGGAGCAGGCACGCCGCCGCCGGAAGCGGTCGCTGGCGGCGTCATTCGGCGGCGTCTTGCGTCGGCAAGGGACCTTCGGCCCTCGCCATGGCAAACACTTTGTCCACCACGGAATAGTCGGCATATCCGCAGCGCGCAATAGCTACGGGGCGGCGGTATCGAGCCGCCCATCCTTGATGAAGCGATCATCGATATGGACGCCCACCACCTGTCCGAATGCGACGAAGCGGGCAGACGGCCACCCTGAGGATAGCTGGAGGTCGATGATCTGCAATAGCCCACGCATTCGAGCGCACAGGGCAACGCGGCAACGCGCAGCAGGCGCACCAATCTCGACGGCGCAGCCAGTCCGATTCGCCATCTCGTTCACGCCACGCGGAAACCGTCCCGACGTTCCACCACGGCGTTGCGCAGGTCAATGTGGCGAGGTTGCATACGAATTCCTGCGTCTCTTCGACAAAGACAAGAAAGTCCTTGGGACCCTCGCTGGAAAACAAGACAATCGGAGGATCATCGGAAACCGCATTGAAGAACGAATAGGGGGCAAGGTTGATCTCGCCCTTGGCGCTCATGGACGTGATCCAACCGATCGGACGGGGCGC
>CAWFZR010000018.1:0-84904 GCA_963820365.1 uncultured Alphaproteobacteria bacterium
GGAATGCGATTGGAGGCCGGCGCCCGCGGCTTCGGCGCCTCCGGCGGCGGCGGCGGCGCTCGGTACGGGCGGCGGCGGCTCGGGTACGGGCGGCGGCGCCACGGTTGGTGCTGGCGCAGCTTCGGTTCGGGCCTCGGTGATTGCGATGTCCATTCACATCTCCCATCGCTGGATTTGTAGGGCGAATTCAGCGCCGCCGTGCCAAGGCCGATCAAGCGGCGCCGCATGAGCTATAAGCGACCGATCAACTGAGTTCGAAGCAGCTCAGGCTCGGATTTGAATGCAGCCTTGGGCCGTCGCATTCGGCTCATGGCTTCCGACAAGCTTCAGGATTTCTCCTTCATTCTGCCGATCGTGGACGCCGGCACCCCGGCGAAATTGTTCGCCAGCGGATAGTCCGGGCTCGACCGCACCCATTGGTCGAGGTCGATCTCCTCGAATTTGCCGTTGTCCCAGGTCTGCACAATCTCGAGATCGTCATCCCCGGTGTTCTTGATGGCGTGGCCGAAGCCCGCAGGGATGTAGACCGCATCGCCCGCCGACACATTGGTGAGCTTGCTGCGACCGCCCGATCCAAACAGCGCGACCTGCCCTTTGCCGCGCAGATAGTAGTGCCATTCGTTCGCATTGACGTGCCAATGCAGATTGCGCTGCTTGCCCTTGTTGATGATCATCAATCCGCCGGACACGGTCTTGGAGGCCGGGAACTCATCGACACTGGCGAGTCGGAACGTGCCGCCCTCGAAATCACGCGCTGCCTTCGGGTCACGCAGCAGCCTGAATTTGTGCGTCAACTCCTTCGGCCAGGGGGCATCGAGAGCCTGCGAAACCGGCACAACCGGTCCCGCCTGGATCGCGTACGTCGCGCGCGCCGCGATCTGAAAATGTCTGGGTCCGCAGGCCCGCTCCAAGCTCCGGCGCCTTCCGGCTCACCAACGCAAGCGGCGTTTTCTGGAGACGCGCAGCGGCGACTGAAGCGACGAACTTGTAACCCCGCCCGGGTGGCTGCGCAAGGTCTCTAAGTCGGGCTGCTCACCGCATTTTCGATGCAAGCGCAGTTGCGGCGCGCTGGGCGCGCTGAATGATTTCCAGGCTCTGCTGAAGGACAGGGGTGCGCCAGGATGGAGATGCTGGACAGAAGCACTCCAGAAGCTCGGCCTTTGCCAGTTGGCGAGCACGGCTGCCTTCCGGGGTGAAAAAATGAGCCTGGTTTTCCTGCCGGAGTGCGAGCAGATCCTGACAGGAGAATGGGTACCAAATTCTACAAATAGGAAATGGTAATCGCGATCTTTCGCTATTGCAGTCGCAAACCGTCCAAGGTCCCCTCTCATCTTGTAGGCAATTCCCTGGCCGCCTTCCGTGCACTCCACTTGCGGCCCAAAAAGCGTTTCATATTGCCGCAGCTGCTGCGGGCTGAGGGCAGCCGTAACAAGCAACTTGGATTTGGCGAATCCGCCCAGCCCGGTGTGGAAATCCAAATGCACGACGTGTTGGCCGCAAATCCACCGCAGCATGTTGGCTTGCATGATCTGAGCGGTTCGGGTCGGTCCATCGCCGCCGAAGAAAATTCCCTTCGGAAAATCATATTGCCCTTCTGCAATGGCTTGTCTAAGCGCTGATACTCCAAGACGTCCTATTGTCCACAGGACCTTGGGCAGGTTGAAGACGATATACCGCTGCGCTCCGGCGGGGTTCAAGAAATCGTTCAGCTTTACGTAGGCATCAGGTGCGCCCTTGTATATGTCTCCGGGAAGGAGAAAGTTTCTGTTGAGGTCTACGTTATCCTCGTTCGCGCGGCGCAGCTTTTCAAACCCAAATGGATTGAGCGAATGTAAAAAAACCAGTTCGCCATTCAGCTCCTTCAGGGTCTCCAGGGTGTCGCGAACAAGGAGGTCACGCAGACACGCTATTTGCACCGCTGAGCCGAAAAACCCTTCCACACCATGCAAACCGCTGGAAACGACAACCGACCAACTTGGAGCCTTGGCTCCGACGACTGCAACATCGATTGCCAGGCTGCCATGGTCCTGCGAACCGGCTCGCACAAGATGTTCTTCGACATGGGCACCAACACGTGAGGCAGCTGCTCAAAGGCTTCTCGTGCTTCCTGGTAGTTATGTGAGTAAGAATCCATCATATCATCAGTCAGCTTCCGTCGTCGGCCGTCGCATGGAGTTTCCGCTCCGCGGCAACCATCTTAGGTTGGAAAACGGTGGAGAACCACTTGCTTTCAATTCGAAAGATGACTTTCGATCGATCCAAACCGAGGGAATAAGCGAGATGTCCAGGACACACGGGGCTTTTGTCTGGTACGACGTGATGACCACCGACACCAAAGCCGCGCAATCGTTTTATCGCGAGAGTCATGGGCTGGGACACCAAGGATTCGGGCATGACCGATCGCTCCTAGCCTCCTCTCCATGGGGCCGACGATGGTCGGCGGGCTGATGCCGATCCCCGAGGAGCGCGCGCAACGGGCGTCGGGCCGGCCTGGATGGGCTATATCGGGGTCGACGATGTCGATGCTTGCGCGCAGCGCGTCAAAGTGGCGGGCGGTACCATCCATCGCGGCCCCGAAGACATTCCGGGCGTCGGCCGGTTTGCCGTCGCGGGCGACCCGCACGGCGCGGGGTTCATTCTCTTCAAAGGGGCGAGCGATGCGGCGGCGACGCCCGCACCGGCTGGCACGCCCGGTCATGTCGGCTGGCGCGAGCTGCACGCAGGCGAGGGCGAAGAGCCTTTGCCTTCTATTCCGGGCTGTTCGGCTGGACCAAAGCCGAAGCGATCGACATGGGCGAATGGGTGTCTATCAGATCTTTGCCAATTGATGGCGCGCAGGCGGCGGCATGATGACCAAGATGCCGGAACGCCGCGGCGTTCTGGCTTTATTACTTCAACGTCGATGCCGTCGACGCCGCCGTCGCGCGGGTGAACGACGGCGGCGGCCAGATCATCATGGGTCCGCACCAGGTCCCCGGCGGCAGCTGGATCGTCCAATGCTTCGACCCGCAGGGCGCTATGTTCGCGCTGGTCGGAAGCAAACGCTGATCCGGTCGGCGCTCGGTAAATGAAAGCTTGGAGCATGCTGCAATTGTCTTGGCCGATGCTCGTCGTCGTGGCCGGGCTGGTTGTCACGCCCATCCACGTCTTGTCTGCCGAACAACAGACGGAGATGCCCGGAGCAAGTCCGGGCATGACGGCACATGGCATGTCTCAGCCGCAGATCAAGGTCGGCGCGGTTTTGCCGTTCTCGGGCGGCGTCGAGCTTTACGGTCGGCAGGCCAAGCTCGGACTTGACCTCGCCGCCAAGGACATCAACGCGGGCGGCGGAATTCTCGGCAGGCCCGTCGAAGTGATCTATGAGGACGACAAGACCAATCCGGCGGTCGCAGTGGATGCGACGCGCAAATTGATCGAGCGCGACGGCGTGCTGGCGGTGGTCGGGCCGATCACCTCGAGAAACCTGGATGCCATGGCGGGGGTGATGGAGAGCACGAAGACGCCGCTGCTCTATGCCACCAACTACGAAGGGGGCAAATGCAGCCGCTACATTTTCTCGTTCAGCACCGTTCCCAATCAGGAACTGGCTCAACTGCTGCCCTACATGAACCGCACCTTCGGCAATACCTATTTCCTGCTCGGGAGCCGACCGCGTCTGGCCGCACAAGATGTTCGCCGCTGCCGAGCCGATAATTCGCAAGCTCGGCGGCCGCGTCGTCGGCAAGGAGTTCACCACCGGCAAGGAAACGGATTTCGCCCCCCTGGTCGCGCGGATCGCGGCGACCAAGGCAAAGGTTCTGCTGTTCGCGCTGAAAGGCGATGGGCTGAATTTCATCCCGCAGGCGGATGACCTCGGATTGTTGAAGAGCACGACCATTGCGTTTCTCGGGCTGTCCGAGACCGACCTCGGCCTCTTCGGCGGCAAGGGCCAGAACATGCTCGTGGTGGTGCCGTTCGTCGCCAGCAGCGACATGGCGCCGGTCAAGGCGTTCGTTGCCAGGGTGAAGGCGGAAGCCGGTGCCGATGCCACGGTGTCGAACTACGTGATGACGCATTACAACGCGCTGATGGCCATGAAGGCGGCGATCGAAAAGGCAGGCAAGGTCGAGAAGGAAGCGATGATCGACGCGCTCGAAGGGTTGACGATCAAATCACCCACGGGACCGGTGACGATCGGGAAAGATCATCACGCGGCCATGACCATGTTCCTGGCCAAGACCAAGGGAGGCGACCTGGTCACCGTCCGCGCGCTCGGACCGATCAAGCCGGACCCTGGATGCAAGTGACTAACTCAAGTCAGGGCTAAAAGCTCCGCCCGTAGCGCCTGCGTGCGTCCCCGATACGGGGTCTCAAGCGCATTCTGCGAGCAATACCCACCGACGCCTGAAATCGTAGCCATGCACTGGCGGAAGGAATAGAAGCTGCAGTCATTGTAGCCTGTGCTGAAATGGGCACACCAGGGGGCAGCCTGCGCCGAATTAGCAAATAGCGTCAGAGCAGCGAACAGCATTGCTGCGAGAACGATCGCACGCATGAATGCCTCCTTGCCGTAGCGTCGGGAGCCTGGCCTTGATCCGCGGCGGGGGTCAAATGCTCAGTGCGAGCAGCTCAATCAGGACGATTCCGATCACCAGCACCGCGAGTGCGACAGGATCGTGCTCGAGCCAATGCCGCCTGAATACATGCATGATACGCCTCCCCTTTGACCCCGTTTACCCTTCGTTAAGGTTAGTCGGGCCGGCAGGCACGGCGGTTCAAATGCGACGCAGAGATTATTCGACCGCGAAGGTATCCATTTCCGGTGCGATTTCCCTCCTAACGTCGCGGCGCCCCTCGTGGGCGGGTGAATCCGGGGTGTGCGAAAACGCCTTGCGGCAGTGCAGCAAAGCAACTTTTTGTGATGGCCATCACATTTTGCCGGCCGGCACGTGGCTACGGTCGCGCTGCCCCCAATCGGTGGTCAGTCCAACCCCAGGACGGAGAACTCCCCCCATGCCTGAGCACCCAATCTCCCCTTCAAGCCCTGCCATGCCGGCGTCCAACGAGCGCCGCGCGATCAGCGCCCGACAATGCGCGTGTGCCTTGTTCTGCGGCCTCGCCTTGGCGCTCGTCGCCCCGTCCGCTTCGGCGGAAGAAGGGACGCTCAACTTCGGATTCAACTCCGCCGTGCTGTCGGAGCAGGCGCGCGGCGAACTTGACAGGATTGCCGCCGTCCTCACCGACCCGAATATCGAGGGATATTCCATATCCATCGATGGTCACACCGACGGCGTCGGGAGCAGCCAATACAATCAGGCGCTTTCGGAGCGCCGGGCGGAGGCGGCGCGGCAGTATCTTCATCACCAGGCACGGAATCGATCCGAGCCGGCTGATCGCCCGGGGACATGGCAAAGCCAAGCCCCTGGCCGCGGCCGCGCCGGCGAGCAAGGCCAATCGCCGGGTGCAGCTGGTCATTTTCGATACGGCTTCGCGCACGCGCACGGCCGCGGTGCAAAAAGCGGGGAAGGCGGCCCGGGGCTGAGTGAGGATACCCTATTGCGTCCGCAGATCGCTGCGGACGCAAACGGCCGCGCTTTCGCTCAGGTCAGAGGCGCAGACAGCCCCGTGGCATCACGGATGGCGGGCGCCTCTGCCCAGGAGGAAATCAACGAAGCCGGTGGCGAATTCCCGCCTGGCCGAGGCGAGGCCGCCGACGCGCATGCCGTCGATCCCTGCGCGCGACCGTTCCGGGTCGATCGAATTTCGGCGACGTTCAACCGGCCGGGCGGCAGTGGTCCTGCCGCGGCGCACCGGACGAACGGAGTATGGAAGCGAGATGTCAGTCATTGTCCCCCCCAAGGGTGTAGACGAACAAACTCTGGTGCCTGCTGGCGTGTCGTACGCTGTTTCCCCACATCGGATGGACCATCCCCACGCCGGTCCAATCACTTAACTCATCGGCCCAGAGAAAGGTGAAAGTTAGTCCTTTTTGGTTTCCAATTTGGAAACCAAAGCAATTTTGGACGCCTGTGGTATTTCGGCACTGTGCGCGGGGCGGCCCTGAAAATGCCGTTTGCGAGTCGAACGGCTCATGGAGATTCGCCGCGGTGCAGCAATGCCGCTACTTTTTGCCGTGCGGGCAGCGCAGCAAATTTTGGCGGCGCACCATCGACTTTCGCGCTGTACTGTCAGGGCTGTTCGTGAGATATGACGGTGAAGAAAAAAGGCTAGGGAGGCGCAACGGTGACAATCAAGCATATCAGTCTCGACGCTGAAACCGCGGATCTGGTCACGACTGCGTTCGACAAGTCGTGGCAGTTCGTCAGAACCGATCCCGAGCTCGCGCACAACGATATGGACGAAATGCGCACCCGTTTGTCGAGGCACATAGCGCGTCTCGCTCAGAGCGGGGAACGGGATTTGTGGCGACTCGCAAACAGCGCGATCGGACAACTGCGGCGCGAGCGAACCGCCGCTTAGACCCTCACTTCCTGCTCGATTTGTCATTTCGTCCCGTATGCGCGGTCGCCGGCATCGCCGAGGCCGGGGACGATGAACGCCTGCTCGTCCAACGAGTCGTCGATCGCGGCGGTCCAGATCGGAACGTCGGGATGGATTGCGCGCATGCGCTCGATGCCCTGCGGCGCGCTGATCAAGCAAACAAGCCGTATGTCCTTGCCTCCCCGTTCTTTCAGCCGGTCCACCGCCGCCACAGCGGTGTTCGCAGTCGCAAGAATAGGAACGACTACGATGATGAGACGCTCGGCGAGGTCCGAGGGCGCCTTGAAATAGTATTCGACGGCGACGAGAGTTCTTGGGCTCGCGATAAAGCCCGATGTGCGCGAGGCGCGCGGCCGGAACGAGATCGAGCATTCCCTCGACGAATGTCAGGCCGGCACGAAGAACAGGAGCAAAGACGAGCTTCTTGCCCGCAATGCGCGGGGCGGTCATGCGCGCGAGCGGTGTTTCGATCTCAACTCTTGTCAGCGGGAGATCGCGGGTGACCTCGTAGCACAGCAGCATCCCGATCTCTTTGAGGATCTCGCGAAAGGTCTTGGTCGAGCGGTTCTTGTCCCGGATCAGGGTCAGCTTGTGCTGGACCAACGGGTGGTCGACTACGGTCACGCCTTCCATGAAATCGGTCACCGTGAAATGCGTCTGGCGTCGCCGTGACCCATGCTCACCGTTTTCGGCCGATCAAATCAAGCGCGCCGTCGCGCTTCGTCGGCTCGGGCGTATAATAGCCGGCGGCTTTCTTGGCGGCGATCTCGACATGGGCATCCGCTGGAATGAGCTGGTCGGGTATCGGGACCCGCTCCGCGATCTCGATGCCTTGCCCGATGAGCGCATCGTATTTCATGTCGCTCATGGAGACGAAACGGTCGATGCGCGCCAATCCCAGCCAATGGATCACGTCCGGCATCAGCTGCTGAAAGCGCGCATCCTGAACGCCGGCAACGCATTCCGTGCGCTCGAAATACGTCGCGGCAGCGTCGCCGCCTTCTTGCCGCTTGCGTGCATTGTAGACCAGGAACTTGGTCACCTCGCCGAGCGCGCGACCTTCCTTGCGGTTGTAGACGATGAGGCCTATTCCACCGGACTGGGCACTGCGCGCGCATTCTTCAACGCCGTGGATCAGATAGGGGCGACATGTGCAGATATCCGAGCCGAAGACGTCGGATCCATTGCATTCGTCATGCACCCGGCAGGTGATGAGCGTGCGCGGATCGTTGATCTTTTCAACATCGCCGAACAGGTAGACCGTGGTGCCCCCTATGGGCGGCAGGAAAACCTGCAAATCGAGCCTGGTCACCAGCTCCGGAAACATGCCGCCGGTCTGCTCGAACAGGGCACGCCGCAAGCCCATTTCGGTGGTGCCGAAACGTTCCGCGATTCCCGGCAAATACCACACCGGGTCGATGGCGATTTTTACGACCGAGATGCTGCCATTCTTGTGCACAACCTCGCTGTCGCTGGCGAGCCGTCCGGCCGTCAAGGCATCCTGAATCTCGGAGATGTCGAGACGCGCCTTGGTGATCGCGATCGTGGGCCGAACGTCGAGGCCTTCCGCGATCTCCGTGCTGAAGGTTTCCGCGACTACATGTCCCCAGGGGTCGAGCGAGACGATGCGCCGAGCGTCGCTCCATTGGGCGAATGGACCGATGTTTGCGACGGGATGCGTGTTGGTGAGGTCCGGACGCCGAATAGGATCGAGCGCCCCCGCTGAGACCGCGAGCGCGCGGTATACGGCATAGGAGCCGCCATGACTCCCGATGACGTTACGATCGTTCGGCCGCGAAACCGTACCGACAACGGGACCGCGTTGACGCGCGCTTTCCGCCCCCCAATGGATGGGAAGGTGGTGCTTGGCGCCCGGATCCGGATGGGAGGTCAGGCGAATATGGTCGGTGCGGTTTGAACGGGTCATGGCAAACGGGTCAACAAATGAAGACGGCCCGCCGAGTGCGACGGGCCTGGCAAACGGCAGACATTCGGTCGCCCGAATGAATGGTCAACGGTCATAATATAACGATGCTCTTGCTCCGATACAATCAACTTTAAGTATTTGTTTATACGTTGATTTTCTATTTTGATGAGCGATCCGAGCCTGCGCCGACGGGAAATCGGCCGATTTCAATCGCGGCGCATCCCGACGGTCGCTCTTGCTACGGCGGCAGGCCGGCTGTCCGGCCGCCGGCGTTCAGTCGAAATGATGCGCTCATCGCCGCGCGCGCCGGTGCTCTTTGCGATTTCCTCCAGGAAAAAGGGCTTGGCAAAATGATAACCCTGGGCCAAGCGAATGCGCGTTGCTCCCAACAAATATGCAAGCTCCTCGAACAACTCGACGCCCTCAGCGACAATCGACATTCCGAGTGCGCAACTTACCAATTCCATGGCTTTGAGTACGCTCTGGCTGCGCGGGCGCCGATGAACATCGGTGATGAACGACCGGTCGATCTTGATTTCGTCGGCAGTGATGTCCGCGAGCACCGACAATGACGAATATCCCGTACCGAAATCGTCGATCGATACACGAGCCCCGACATTGCGCAGCATTGGCAGGACATGCATTTGAAACTGATTCTTGGCGATGAATGCATCCTCGGTAACCTCGACAATGAAACGGTCGGCGCATCCGCTCAACTCCAAAGCATCCACAAAAGAGCGCATGAATTGCAAATCGCCGGCCTGCTTGGCCGCTACGTTGATGGCGATCGTCTTGCCGCTTCCAAATGCGTCGTCGAGCAGATCGATCGACCTTATCGCCTCGGCCAATACGAAGTGAGTGATGGGATCTATCACTCCAAGCTCGGTCGCGAGACCTATGAATGCGAGAGGGGAGTAAATCTCCCCCTCATTATCGCGCCAACGGACAAGAGTTTCGAAACCGACCACCTCTTGACTTCGAATATCGACTTTCGGCTGGAACGCACAACGGAATTGGCGGTCGCGGATGGCCAGACGCAGCCGCTGTTCCAACTCCATGCGCGCCGACATCGCCTGACCGACTGCAACATCGTAAAAGGCAGCGGCTCCCTTCGCGCCGCTCTTGGCGCGATACATGGCGCTGTCGGCGTTTCGTCGCAGTTCCTCGTAGCTGCGGCCGTGATCAGGATAGACGCTCACTCCGACCGAGGCGGACGTGAACATTTCAAAGCCTTCCACGTGAAACGGCTGCTTCAGTTTTTCCAGGAGGTTGTCCACGACGGTTCGTACATGGTCGTCACCGTCAATCGGCTTAATGAGCAAGAGAAATTCGTCGCCGCTTATTCGCGCCAGCATGTCGGTTTTGCGCACGAAGTCCGCAATCCTGCGCGCGACCTTCACCAACAGCGCGTCACCCACCGCGTGATTGTAATAATCGTTGATATGCTTGAAATTATCGAGGTCTATGAATGCCAGCGCAAAGCTTTCCATGGCGCCGGCTCGCAGAGTCTCATCCACGCGCCCCTGAATCATTGCGCGGTTCGCCAAGCCGGTCAGCTCATCGGTAAACGCACGACGAGCGAGGTCGCTTTCGATCTGCTTGCGCTGTGTAATATCGACCGATGATGAAAGCAGCAGAGCTTCATCGAGAACGCGGATCGGTCTGCGCGACGTCAACCAGATGCGCTCTCCCGCGGGACCGTGAATTTCCTCCTCGAAATCCACCGCGGCGGTGTCTTGCGGCGAGTTGGTCTCCATCGTGGCCGGCAGCAAAGGCGCACCTGAACCATCGACTGGCGGCCTGCCTGCCAGTTCCGCCGGCGACAGCCCGAGCCGCCTCGCGGCAACGTCATTGGCAAGGATGAAGCGGCCGTTCTGGTCCTGCACGGTCAGGCCAAACGGCAGAAGCTCGAAAATGCCGCTCAATACGTTGCTGTTTCGCCAGGCGTCGCTCGCGCTCACGCGCAGCCGTTCCACTTCGCCGCGCAACGCTTTCAGCTCCGATTCGGTTTTCTGAGCGGCGCGGGCGGCCAATAGGGCGAGCGCGACCAGCGCAAATTGCCGAGCGATCGCGATGTCGGCGTCGTCGAATGCCTCCTTGCCGGGCGCTCTAAGCAGAATCAGCAATCCGCGATGATTGTGCACGCGCATGGGCAGATAGAGCGCCGGCTGCGACGGAGCCACGAGAGCGTGGGCAGCCTCCTTCCATTCCTGCAATTCGTGGCTATCGCATGTCGCCCAAATTCGACCAGCGGCCACTTCGTCGAAAGACGGTCCGGGCGACCATCGCAGCCCGCTCAGCTCGTGCGGCAAGGCGGCTGCGCATTGCCAGCCGGCAGGGGCTTCCTCCAGCAGCACCGCCTGGTCAAAAACGAACACATCGCGGATGGACCGGACAATGGTCAAAGATGGATCGTCGTCGTGTTCGGCATCGAACAACGTTTCGAGTGCACGCAGAGGCAGGAGAACAGTTTCAGACACGCGAACCGTCGGTGTGAGGGACGGACAATTTCCGGTCCGTCAAGAGTTGTGCCTTCGGCTGGACACCGTTGGCAGGGAAGACGAGTCGGGTGACGAGGCTCCTATCAGGTCTCCGGCAGGCGAGCGGGCTTGCCGGGAGCTTGAAAGGCCCGGGAAATATCGGTCAATGGTCGTTTGACCAGGCTCGGGCGGTTCGGCTCCGACGCCGGCGTCGGCTGCAGCGGAGCTGCGACCACGGTTTCGAACTCCCTCGCATCGTACGCGCCCTCATCGAGGTTGGCCTGCTGCCTGGCGGCGACCCCGCGCCAGCGTTTGATGACTGCAGCAAAAAATTCCTCGTTGATGCCGATCAGAGGATCGCGGAGCGCACTGCCGGAGGCGTCGCTCTTCGGGAGCAGGTGGTCGGGCAACTGTTTCAATTTCACTCGCGCGGGCAGAGCCACTCCTTCGCCGAAAGCAAAGACCTCGCCGGTGCCGAGCGACGGCAGGAAGTCGAGCAGGTTGGCGGCAGCATCCGATACCGCGGATCGAAGGATCGCCTGATCGCGGTCGTTGATCATGCGCATCGCGAACAGCGTGCTGCACTGGGAAATGATGGTGGCATCCAGTTCGGCGGGCCGTTGGCTGACCAGACCGAGAAAAACCCCGTGCTTGCGCCCTTCCTTTGCAATGCGGGATATGGACCTGCGCGTAGGACCGAACCCTATGCTGCGGTCGGCCGACGCGTATCGGTGCGCTTCCTCACATACCAGCAGCAACGGCGCGGCGCCTTCGCTCCAAAGCCCCAAGTCGAACGCCATCCGGCAGATGACCGAGACGACCGCGTCCACCACCTCGGAGGGAAACCCGGCGAGCTGCATGACGGTGATCGGTTTTCCGTTTGGCGGCAGCCGGAACAGCTGGCTCAAGACCTCCGCCATTGTGTCGCCGCCGACATTGGCGTTTTCGAACATGAACGAGTATCTGGGATCGTTGCAAACACTCTCGATGCGTGTGATGAGCCGATGGTAGGTCATCCGCGAGGAGCGGTTCTCGAGCTTGCCCATTCGCTCGTCGAGAAGGCCGATCAGATCAGCAAGTCGATAGGGGACCGGAGTGTCGACCGAGTAGCCGATCGTCCTCTGGTCAGCCTTCTTCACGATCGATCGGTCCGCCGCGGCGCGGTAATGGTGATAGGCCGCCTTCGCGCGCGGGATCGCTTCAGAGAGGATATCGACCTCCTCCTCCGATCCGGGCCGCGCTCCGAACAAGACGTCCACCATTTCCTCGAAATTGAACAGCCAGAAAGGCAGTCTCAGATTGCGCGGATTGAAAACGAATGCCTGCTCTCCGAATGGTCGACCGTACTCGTTGTGAGCATCCAGTATCAGAATACGCAGATTCGCGCCGTGCGCGTACAGGAATTCCTGAAGCAACAACACCACGGCGCTTGATTTGCCCACGCCGGTGGTGCCGAGCACCGCGAAGTGCTTGCAAAGCATATCGTCGACATCGACATAGGCGCCAATCGTGCTGTCCTGCTGAAGGTGGCCGATCGCGATCGCGGAAGCGCTGGAAACGTTGTAGACCAGTCGCAATTCGCGCGCCCCGATGGGCAATACGGGATCGCCGATTGCGGGATAGTCGGTAACACCGCGCTGGAACTGCGCCGACCCGCGCGGATTGCTTGATCTCCCCGATCAGATCGACATCCGCAGTCGAATGCCAGCCGTGCTCCTTCGCGAGGGTGGGGGTCTCGATCGACACATTGGTGATGACGCCAACGAGCAGCAATTCTCCGGCAAATATTCCGAGAAACTTGCCGACCGTCGCTCGACCGTGCTCCGATCGTGCAGCGGCGAGGTCAGGAGTCCGATGGAGGCTTGCGAGCCCCTGACAGAAATGACCCGGCCGATCGGCTGATGCGCCGCCGGCGATGAGGATTGGTCCTGGTGGCGCAACCGCTCGGTATTCAACATCCAACCCCTCGGAATTGCAGAAGAGATATCGAGCTTTGGAAGAGCTACTTGAGAGGGGTTAGGGCCGACTAAATTGAACTGGTTAACAAAATGCTATCTTGGATATTCAACGTCGGCGCGGACAGGCGCGCTCTTCAGCCGCTCATGCGGCTGGCGCGCCGGCCTTCGCCTTGTTTCTTGCCGCCGACCGATCCTGGCCGACCGGCGCATATCTCGCGCGCAGGACGGCAACCGGAAGCATTTCGAATAATTCGCAAGCCGCGAGTGTGTGGCCGCTCACTTGTCTGTCCGTCCCGATGACGGCAGTTATTTCGCGAAAGCCGTCGACCAACACTGAGGCGTTCCAGGATTCGCCACGGGGCCACTGCCTTCCCCCGCGCGTTGGGCGCTTGAACAGACGCCCTACTGCGACGATGACCGCATTGCGGCCGCTTATGCGGGCAAAGGCGATGAGTTCGTTTCTGTCCGGTCCCGCAATTTCGAGTGGACGATAGGAGCCACGCGCAAACAGGTCCTGAAATTGACCCCGCAATGCAAGCAGACGCCGCGTGAGCGCGAATTTGATGCCGCCATCCCGCCAACTGCGTGCAAGCGCAGGCCAGTCCGGCTCATTGTCGCTCGATTGCAGGCTCGCGCGACGGGCCGCGAAGTCGACCGCGCGTCGATTGTCGGGATCGACGAGGGAGAGATCCCACAATTCCGTGCCTTGATAGAAATCCGGCACGCCCGGCATGGTGGTCTTCAAGGCAACCTGGGTCATGCTGTTCAAAGCGCCCAGCAATGCCGTGCGGCGAGCGAATGCATCAAAGGAGTCGACGAAGCTCGCCGATCGGTCCCGGTCAAGGAGCCGGCTCAGAAAATTCTCGAGCCCGGTCTCATAGCGTTCATCGGGAGCAAGCCAACTGGTATGTTGCTTCCCCTCGCGGGCGGCCTTGACGGCATATGCCTGCATCCGTTCCACGAAGCTTGCATCAACCGCTTCGTGTGGCCACGCGCCGAGCAAGGCTTGATAGATCATGTATTCGTGTGCCGGAGCCGGAACGCGCTGCGGCCCCGAAGAATCGATCAGGCCCGCATTCAGCCGCCGCCATTCGCGAACGCTCTCTGCCCATTCGACGGCGAATTCCGAGAGGGCGACAAGGCGCGCACGGGCATCTTCTCCGCGTTTGGTATCATGCGTTGCAGTCGCGGTCAGGCCCTGTGCGGCAAAGCTACGGCTCGACGGGGTTGCGCGTTCTATCATGCGCTTGTGAAAGTCGGCGACCGACAGCGCGCCCGCCGCGGGATCGCCGCCGACCTCGTTCAGAGCCAATAGTCGATGATAGCGATAGAAAGCGGTATCCTCGAGCGACTTTGCCATCATCGGCCCGGTAAATTGCTGGACTTTGAATGCAAATTGTCTATCGCGGGCGATGCTGTATCCGGTTCGGCCGGAAGAGATGAGATCGAGCGTGAGCGCGTCGCGCAGAAAATCGAAGATTCCGACGTCGGGGCCGAACCAATCCGCCCGCGCTTTTGCGATCGCTCCGTTGATGATCGCACGGTCGCCGCGCGAGGGGCCGGAAGGCGTCAGGTAGGTGCGATACACCGGGAAATGCAAGATGAAGAGCTCGAAAGCGGCCCGCAACCGCTCGGCCGCATAATCGCGGGTAGTGTAATGCCCGGCGGCAATGCGAGCCAGAAGTCGCGACAATACGGTGAACTCGCTTGCCAGAATATTTGCAATCACGCGGCGCTTGGCCTCGATGAGGATCGCGTCGAAGCCGCGAGGATCGCTGCTCGCTTCGCGCCAGGCCTGATCGATGGCGGCAAGGCCCTGTTCGTCGAGCAGCACGCGCGAGATGGCATTGAGCCACTCATATCCCGTGGTGCCGCAGACGCCTGAAAAGCGCGGCAATCGCTCGCCGTCGGCGAGAATCTTTTCAACCACCACATAGAACGGGTTGCCGCCGCCCGGGGGGCTCTCAACATCGATGAGCCGCTGCAGGCGCCGGAAATATTGATGTGGATCGCGCAGCCCGTCGATGTGATCGAGCCGCAATCCGTGCAGCCAGCCTTTGCCAATCAGGCGGCGCACAAGGCGATGAACGGCCTCGAATGTGGCCGCATCCTCGACGCGCAGTCCGGCAAGATCGTTGATGTCGAAAAATCGCCGGTAGTTGATTTCACTGCCGGCGAGCCGCCAGTATGCCAGCCGATAGTGCTGGCGCTCGAGCAGGTAGTGCAGCGCCAAAATAGGCCCGGGTTCTCCGGAGCTTGGATCATAGGCCCGTAACCCGCGCTCGATCACCTCCCCGCCGCCGGCGACGGCAGCAAGCTCCGCCTTGAAAGCCGCGGACTGCTGTCGCGGAGGATTGTGCGGCCCGCGATAGCGTGCCGCCAATGCGAGCAGGTTGCGTCCCGCAGGCTGCTCGCCGGCGCGAGCTTCTGCCACCGCCTTCTGCAGGATTTCGCCGTAACGGTTTGGCCCGATCGGAAGCTTGTGCTGGTAATACCACGCAGAAAAGCTCCCCGCGTGCGGATCGTAGCGGAGCGAGATTTCGCCGCGTTGCAATGCCTCCCCATAGGAACTGCCAAGAATGGGAATCAGAAGGCGGCCGCGCGGATGTCCCGGAGACTCTTCCAGTCGATATCGAATGAAGCTGCAAAAGGAGACTTCGGCCCCCATTCCAGGATGTCAAGCCACCACGGATTGTCGGCGTAATGAACACCCATATGGTTGGGTACGAAATCCAGAATGAGTCCCATATCCGCCTTCGCCAGCGCATCAGACAGATGCTGCAACCCATGCTCTCCGCCGAGCTCGGGATCGATCGCATTGTGGTCGACCACGTCATAGCCGTGCGTGCTCCCGGCACGCGATTTTAGAAACGGCGAGGAATACAGATGACTGATGCCCAGCGATTTGAGATAGGGCACGATCTCCGCCGCCTCGGCGAAGCCGAATTCCGCGTTCAACTGGAGGCGATACGTCGCCACCGGAACTGCAGGCGGCATTACCGCTCTCCGGTGCTCCAGAACACCTTCCAAGGCGAGAGATGGTCGCTCGGGTTGCCACCCCAGAGCGGGCGTCCCGCGCGAAACGAGCTGGGGAGGTCCGCGGCCTCAGGCGACAGATTGGCAAGCAAGGTGAGAGCTTCGCCTGCGGGGAGCGACCAGTCCACGGTCAGGACGGATTTTTCCCGCCGCGCAGATCCAAATTTCGCGGCTGCAAGCTGGGGTGCGATTCTTCGGCGTGTCATGAGTAGATCGCGCACGAGCGCAAGCCGCCGCCTGCTCTGTTGCGTTGTCAGTACCTCCCAGTCGAGCGTGGCGGAACGGAAGGTGGCCTCGCTCAACGGATCGGGCAGGTCCTCTATCGGCTCGTTGTAGGCGTGCTTGAATTCTTCGCGCCGGCCGTTGCGGACGGCCTGCGCCAATGCGCCCTGGAAATCACAAAAGAAGGGAAACGGCCGCGTCGATCCCCATTCCTCGCCCATGAACAAAAGGGGAGGCATCGGGGAGAGAAGCGTGAGCGAGAGCGCCGCAACCAGAGGGGCTTCGTCCACTTTGCCGCTGAGGCGGTCCCCCAACGGCCGGTTCCCGATCTGATCGTGATTCTGCAAGAATGCGACAAATGCCAGGGGCGAAATTGAACCTGAGGTCTCGCCGCGAGGACGGCCCGCGCGGTGAACGGAAATCTCGCCTTGATATGCAAACCCCGAAGACAGGACGCGGGCGAGATGATCGGCTGGGGCGGCTGCGAAATCCTGATAGTATCCCTTGTGCTCGCGCGTCAGCAGGACGTGCCAGGCGTGGTGGTAATCATCGTTCCATTGCGCCCGGAACTTCCCCTGCGGAGGATCCGTGCGGGGAGCGAGCAGGCTTGCACGATTGTCGTCGTTCTCGACGACGAGATGGATCATGCGCCCGGTGGCAGAAGAGAAATTCCCCACGACGCGGCTAAGGTCATGCAGGATCGAAGGCTCTCCCGGCTCGACGATGGCATGAACGGCGTCAAGCCGCAGGCCGTCGAAGCGATATCGCTCCAGCCAGTGAAGCGCGTTGCCGATCGCGAAAGCACGCACCTGGGGAACGCGATAGTCGATGGCGTTGCCCCACGGGGTGGGCATGGAAGCAAAAAAGGCGGGGGCGTAGCGGTTGAGATAATTTCCTTCCGGGCCAAAGTGATTGTAGACAACATCGAGAAAGACCATAAGCCCGCGTAGATGCGCTTCGTCGATCAAGGCGCGTAAATCATCGGGACGGCCATAGCTGTCGTCGGGCGCGTAGAGCAGAACGCCGTCATAGCCCCAGTTCCGACGACCTGCGAAATCGGCGATCGGCATCAATTCGATGGCCGTGAAGCCGGTTTCGGCGACGTGATCGAGCTTTTCGATGGCGGAGCGAAACGTTCCCGCCGGCGTGAACGTGCCGACGTGAACCTCCAGGATAACCGCTTCCTCCCATGGCCGCCCCCGCCACTCCTTGGCACGCCATGAATAACGATCGTGATCGATAACCTCGCTGGGTCCGAACACGTCGTGCGGTTGAAAGTGAGAGGCCGGATCGGGCACGGCGAGCTCACCATCAATTCGATATTTGTAGAGCGCCCCGGCGCCTGTGCCGGGGATGGTCGCTTCGTGCCAACCCTCGGACTGCGCCTGCATCGGGTGCGAGCGATCGAGCATCAGCTCGACACGTCTGGCAGCCGGTGCCCAAAGGCGGAAAGTCGTCGCTTCAGGATGCAGTTGAGGGCCAAAGCGAAGACTCGTCATGCCACACCCGAAAACGCCAATATGGATCGAGGCAATGCCTGCAGCCGTGTGCCCGATACGAATTTCTCATCGGAGCACTGCTTGCGCGCGGTATCCAAGAGTGCCGTCCAGCGGCGGTATTCGCCGGCGTCGGGCAACGTGAACTCGATGGTTTCCATTGCGGCGTTGAGCACGATGTAGAGTGCCGCCTCTCCCCGATCGAGCGGAGCAAGGAGATAGGAGAGGAAATGTCCCTCGGGAAAATTCCAATCCTGCTCCGTCATCTCGGCGGCTTGCGGAGTAAGCCACAAAACGCCGAAGGAGCCGTCGCGGCGGCGGCCTTCGACCCATCGCCGCGGCCGCAGTTGCGCGAAGCGCCGTCGCAACTCGGTGAGATGCGCTATTAATGCGGTGTGGTCCTCCGCGCGCCCGATGCCGGACCAATCCACCCAGCCGGTCGGGTTATCCTGGCAGTAGGCGTTGTTGTTGCCATTCTGGCTGTTGCCGACCTCGTCCCCCGCCAACAGCAGCGGAACACCCTGTGCCAACATCACGCTCGCGAGCAAATTGCGTTGCAATTGTTGCCGCAGCTCGAGAATTTTCGGATCGCTTGTTGGTCCTTCCACTCCGCAATTCGTGCTGTAGTTCTCGTCGGAGCCGTCGCGGTTGTGCTCGCCATTCACTTCGTTGTGCTTGTGCTCGTAGCTGGTCAGGTCGGCCAGCGTAAATCCGTCATGGACGGTGATGTGGTTGATGCTCGAGCGCGGACCGCGGCCGTCATGATCGAACAGATCGGCGGAAGCCGTCATGCGGCGGCCAAGCTCGCCGATAAGACTGCCTTCGCCCCTCCAGTAGCGCCGCAGCGTCCGGCGAAAATGATCGTTCCACTCCGACCAACCTGCGGGGAAACCGCCGACCTGATAGCCGCCAGGGCCGATATCCCACGGCTCCGCAATAAGCTTCACTCCGGCCAGGGTCGGATCCTGCCTGATCGCCGCAAAAAACGGCGCACGACGGTCAAAACCGGTCGTTGCGCGACCGAGCGTGCTTGCGAGATCGAATCGGAAGCCATCGATGTGACAGACTTCGACCCAGTACCGCAATGAATCCATGACCATCTGCAGCACGCGCGGGTGGGTGAGGTTGAGCGCATTCCCGCAGCCGGTGGAGTCGTCGTAATAGCGCGGTTGGCCCGGCAGCAGCCGGTAATAGGAGATATTGTCGATGCCGCGAAAATTCAGCGTTGGACCGAGATGATTGCCTTCGGCGGTGTGGTTATAGACGACGTCGAGGATGATCTCGATTCCCGCATCGTGCAGGCGCGAAACCGTGGAGCGAAACGCATCGAGCGGCGCGTCCAAGGCGTACCGCGCCTCGGGTGCAAAGAAGCCGAGCGTGTTGTAGCCCCAAAAGTTGCTCAACCCGCGCTAAATCAGGTGCCGGTCATCGACAAAGGCATAAATCGGCAACAGCTCGATTGCAGTTGCGCCCAGCCGTTTGAGATGATCGATGACGCTGGGCGCCGAAAGCCCGCGGAACGTGCCTCGCCAGCCCGGCGGGACATCATCGCGTTGCTGGGTCAGTCCCTTGACGTGGGCTTCATAGATGATGGTGTCTTCCCAGGGGACCGAGGGTCTGCGCTCCTCTCCCCAGGTGAAGGCTTCATCGATGACGACACCCTTTGGCATGCCACGCGAATTGTCCCGCCGGTCGAATGACAGATCGGCGCGCGCGCTGCCGGCGCGGTAGGCAAAATGCGCATCGCTCCAAACCAGCCGGCCCGCGATCCATTTCGCATACGGATCGATCAGGAGCTTGTGCGCGTTGAAGCGTAACCCGCGCTCGGGGTCGTAGGGGCCATGAACACGATAGCCGTAGAGCTGACCCGGTACGACGTCATTAAGATACGCATGCCAGATATCCTCGGTCCGTTCCGGCAGTTTGATCCGCTCGACCTCGCGACGGCCCTGGCGGTCGAACAGGCATAGATCGACCTTTTCTGCGGTGGCGGAAAACAGGGCGAAATTTGTTCCACGCCCATCCCAGGTGGCTCCCAAGGGATAGGGGAGGCCGGCCGTCAGGCGCACGCTACAACTCGGGGACGAGAAAAATTGCAGCAAGGGGCGGAACAACAAGATTGACCTCTGGGATCATTCCCTCGTCCAACGTCCTGACCACGCCCCCGTTCCCGATATTGCTGCCGCCGTAGAGCTCGGAATCGGTGTTGAGAACTTCGCGCCAAGCCCCGGAAAAAGGCACCTTGACACGGTAATCGCGGTACACCTCGGGAGTGAAATTCACCACCACCAGACAGCGGTCTGCGGTCTTGCGTCCTTTGCGCAGCCAGGCGAAGACGCTGCGCTCCGCATCGTGCATGACGAGCCACTCGAACCCTGCTCCCTCGCAATCGAGCTCATGCAGGGCCGGTATGCTCCGATAAAGGCGATTGAGATCCCGGATCAGATTCTGGATTCCTGCATGCCGGGGCTGCTCGAGCAGGTGCCAGTCCAGTGAATGGTCATGCTGCCACTCGTCCTGCTGACCGAACTCGTTGCCCATGAAGAGCAGCTTCTTGCCGGGATGGCCGAACATGAAGCCGTAATAGGCGCGCAGATTTGCAAACCGCTGCCAGTCATCGCCGGGCATTCGGCCGAGAATGGAGCGTTTGCCGTGCACGACCTCGTCATGGGAGAGAGGAAGAATGAAGTTCTCGAAAAACGCGTAATGGAGACCGAAAAGTATCTGTCCGTGATGATGCCTGCGGTGGATCGGGTCCTTGCTGATGTATTCGAGGGTATCGTGCATCCATCCCATGTTCCACTTGTATCCGAACCCCAGGCCGCCCCAGTCGACCGGCCTCGATACCATGGGCCAGGCAGTCGAACTCTTCGGCGGCGGTGGTGGCATTGGGAAAGCGTGAGAACAGTTCCGAATTGAAGCGCCTGATGAGGCTGACAGCCTCGAGGTTCTCCCGTCCGCCCAGCCTGTTCGGAATCCAGCCGCCCTCGGGCCGGCTGTAATCGAGGTAGAGCATGGACGCCACGGCATCTACGCGCAAGCCATCGATGCCGTAGCGATCGAGCCAGAACAATCCGCTTGCCAGCAGGAAATTGGCGATCTCGGTTCGTCCATAATTGTACACCAGCGTATTCCAGTCCAGATGGCGGCCCTGCTTCGGATTTTCATGCTCGTAGAGTGAGGTTCCATCGAATTGGCTCAGTCCGTGCGGATCGTCCGGAAAATGTCCCGGCACCCAGTCGAGCAACACCGCCAATCCGGCGCGGTGACAGGCATCGACCAGGGCGGCGAAGTCGGCGGGAGCGCCAAACCGGCTGGTGGGCGCAAAAAGACCGGTCGGCTGATAACCCCATGATCCATCGAAGGGATGCTCGTTGACCGGCAGGAACTCGACGTGGGTAAAGCCCATGTCGCGCGCATAGCCGGGCAGCTCCTCCGCCAGCTCGCGGTAGCTCAACCAGCGACCGCCTTCCTGCGGTCGACGCCGCCACGATCCCAAATGCACTTCATAGATTGAAATAGCTGAGCTCAAGGCATTGACGCCGGCCGGCAGGGGCTGTGGCCGCTTGATCGCGTTCCAATCGACCACGATGGAGGCGGTCTTCGGGCGCAGCTCCGCCGTGAATGCGACCGGGTCGGATTTCAATGGCAGCATGCGGCCGTCCGGCCCGATGACCTCGTACTTGTACTTTTCGCCGGCGCGGACTCCGGGAACGAATATTTCCCAAAATCCGTTGCCGCGAACGCGCATCGCATGGCGCCGCCCGTCCCACAAATTGAAATCGCCAACCACGCTGACGCGCTTCGCGGCTGGGGCGAATACGCAGAATGCCGTGCCCGGAACATCATCGAGCTTCATTGGATGCGCGCCGAGCTTCTCGTAGAGACGCGTATGCGTGCCTTCACCCAGGAGATAGAGATCGAACTCTGAAAGTATGGGAGGGAAGCGATAGGCGTCCTCCAGCTCGAGCTGCCGTTCGCCGTAGCGAGCGCGTACCCGATAGCGTCGCGACCCATTCGCCAGTCGCCCTTCGAACAGCCCTGCATCATGAATGCGTCGAAGATCGCACTCGCGACCCTGCTCGTCGATGATCGCGACTCCTTCCGCGTCGGGCAGGAATACGCGCACCAACGGCACGTCACCCTCCACATGCGGGCCGAGATAGCGGAACGGGTCGGAGTGGCGACCCTCGATGACGGCATAGGCTTCGGGCGTGAGCGGGGTCATGGGGCTACGCGCTCCGCTCGCGACAGAATGCGCCAGGTGCCCGCCAATGGCACCCGCAGCCAATCCGGCCGGTGTGCAAGCTCGTATTCGATTTCATAGAACGCCTTCTCCAATAAGAAAAAATCGAGAAGCCGGTCGGCATCCTGCTCTGATTGCGGCCAAAGCCGCGCATCGCTCAGTGTCCGCCGATAGCCGGCCAAGAAGGCTGTCACCGAGGAATCGCGCCAACCGTTGAGCGCGCGCGCGATCTTGCCTTGCTCATCGGGAGCCGACCTGAGCGCGCGTTCGAGCGCGGCCGTTGCGGAATAGTCGATGGAGCGAATAAGGCCGGCAACGTCACGCGCCGCCGGAGCCTTCTGCCGCCGGTCATGGATGCTTCGCCGGGGCTCACCTTCGAAATCGATGATGAAGACGTCGTCCTTTGCAATCAGCATCTGTCCGAGATGAAAATCGCCGTGGTGGCGGATCTTCATCGCGTCCACGCTTTCGGGCAGCAAGTCGCGCAACAGGGCAGGGAGCGATGCTCGACTCGACAGCAGCTTGTCGATCAACTCGCCATCGTTGTCACTGAGATCGGACCGGCGGCGGATCATTTCATCGAGGGCATGGTTGGCTCGCCGCAACAGCTCGTCCATCCAGCGCCGCACGTCGCTGGCGGAGACCGCTTCGGGGGCGAAATCGACGATGTCATCGCGGCTCGCCAGCGCGAGCTGGAGCTCGGCGACGCGTTGTCCGACATGCTCGATGCGGCGCACGTAAGCGGCCTGTTCGTCGCTGTGCCCCGCCGCTTCGGCCGTCAGCAGGCGCTGCTCTTCGACGAATCTGTCCAGATAGGCGTTGGTGACCGTCCAGGCATCACCCTGATTCTCGATGAAACGATGCAAAACTGCGACGGCGCTGCGCACTCCATTGTGCTCCAGGTCGATCACGCCGATAAGAGGGGGCGTGTGCGCGAACGGGACGGTTTCAGTCAGGAAGCGGCCGACTTCGATTTCAGGATTGATACCCGGCTGGAGACGACGAAATAGCTTGAGGACATAGGCGTTGCCGAGCAGGACGGTCGTATTCGACTGCTCGGTATCCACGGCTCGGATGTCCTCAATGTCTGTTGAATTGCCGGGGTCGAATCCGTGCGTCGGTAGAAACTCGATACGACGATGATCCGTCTCGATGACCCGCGAGCCGCGCAAATGATCCAGCAGGAACGCGATGAAGCTCGGATCGGCGGTGGCGTCGAGCAAGGTCCCTTCCCGTGGCCCCCTGCGCACCGCGGCAAGCGCATTTGGATTGTGTCGCACACGGTCGAGACGTGTCCACCGGATGGTGAGCGGCAACAGGTAGGTTGCAGTTTCGTGCCGGCCTTTGGCTTCGATGAGGGCTAAACCGAGCTCGGGATCGGCCGTGGCCAGAGGCACGGCTCCGACGATGGTTGTCGAAGTTGACAGATTGCCTCGTTCCGCAAACCAGCGGCGGCCGGCAAGAAAGGCGGGAAGCACATCCCGTTCCAGCACGGATCTTGATCGGTCCTGCAAGAGCGACCGCCAGCCGCCCGTGACCACAAGCGTCTCGAATTCGGGCGGACTCGCTGCAACAGTTGTATCTGCTCCGCCGGTCTCGCAAAGCTCGAACCAGTAGAAGCCATAGGGAGCGAGCGTGATCAGATAGGGATTGTCGCCAATCGGCGGAAATTTCGTTCGGCCGAGCAATTCAAGCGGAATGCGTCCGCGCCACGGAGACAGGTCAATCTCGGCGGCCTGGGCGGAGCGCGACAAATTGGCGACACAGACCAATACTTCATTCTGATATTGGCGCACGTAGACCAGGACCGCGCGGTTTGCCGGGCGAATAAAGCTCAATGATCCGCGGCCGAACAACTTGCTGGATTTGCGCACGGCTATCAGGCGCTTGGTCCAGCTCAACAGCGAGGCAAGGCTGCGCGATTGCGCTTCGACATTGACCGCCTCGTAGCCATAGACCGGATCCATGATCATCGGCAGGTAGAGCCGCGCGGGATCGCAGCGCGAGAAGCCGCCGTTGCGGTCGGGCGTCCACTGCATCGGAGTGCGCACGCCGTTGCGGTCGCCCAGATAGATGTTGTCCCCCATGCCGATCTCATCGCCGTAATAGAGGATCGGCGTGCCCGGGAACGACATCAGAAGCGAGTTCATGAGCTCGATCTTGCGTCGGTCGTTGTCCATCAAAGGTGCCAGTCGGCGCCGGATGCCGAGATTGATGCGGGCGCGCGGATCCGTGGCATAGGTCGACCATAGATAGTCGCGCTCGACGTCCGTCACCATTTCGAGCGTGAGCTCGTCGTGATTGCGCAAGAAAAGAGCCCACTGACAGTTGGGCGGGATGTCGGGGGTCTGCCTTAGAATGTCCGCTACGGGAAAGCGGTCCTCCTGGGCGATGGCCATGTAGATGCGGGGCATGAGCGGGAAGTGATAGGCCATGTGGCACTCGTCGCCGTCGCCGAAATAGGCGCTGACGTCTTCCGGCCATTGGTTGGCTTCGGCGAGCAGGACTTTGCCCGGCGCGTAGGAATCAAGCTCGGCGCGTATTCTTTTGATGACCGCGTGGGTTTCCGGCAGGTTCTCGTTATTCGTCCCCTCGCGCTCGCAAAGATATGGAATGGCATCCAATCGAAAGCCGTCCACGCCGATGTCGAGCCAGCGCCGCATGACCTGGGTCATGGCAAGAATGACGCGCGGATTGTCGTAATTGAGGTCCGGCTGGTGCGAGAAGAAGCGGTGCCAGTAGTATGCTTCGGCCTCGGCGTCCCAGGTCCAGTTCGACTTCTCCGTGTCGTTGAAGATGATGCGCGTGCCTGCGTAGCGCTGATCGTTGTCGCTCCAGACATACCAGTTGCGCGCATCGGAATCCGGGCGGCTGCGACGCGCTCGCTTGAACCACGGGTGCTGATCGGATGTATGGTTGATGACGAGCTCGGTGATCACCCGGAGCTTGCGGCGCTTGGCTTCCTGCATGAAGCGCCGGAAATGCTGCATCTCGCCGAAATCGGCATTGATGCGGCGGTAGTCCGAGATGTCATAGCCGTCGTCGCGACCGGGCGAGGGATAGAATGGCAACAGCCACAAGGCCGTGACCCCGAGCTCCTGCAGGTAGTCGAGCTTTTCAGTGAGGCCAACGAAATCCCCGATGCCGTCGTTGTTGCTGTCGGCAAAGGCCTTGACGTGAAGCTGATAGATGATCGCGTCCTTGAACCAGAGCTCGTCACCTTCGAGCTTGGATTCAACCTTGATATCGGGGGCAATGTTCACGGCGCGTTCATGCATGACAGCTAAAGATAAGGGCAGGATCTCGCTCCTGATCAATGCGCAGGCGCACTCCACCCCATTCGATGATGTGACGCTCGCCGGTGAGCAGATTTTCGATTGATTTGATCCGGCCGCGCGATCCTGCAGGGCCGATCTCGATGTCGCCGAGATGCAGCCAGAACTCCCGCGGCCCTTGCTTCGTCAGTGCGACCGCGACGGCCACGGCGTTGTCGTTCGTCGCGCATTCCTTCACGTAGCCGATAACCTCCTCGTCGTCGACCTGCACGAAACGCAGCCTGCTCGTCTGCAGGAGGGCAGCATTGGCCTTGCGAATGCGGTTGAGCTGGGCAATGTAGCTGTTGATGTTGCCGGGCTTGTTCCAGTCACGGACCTTGAGCTCGTATTTCTCGGAGTGCAGATACTCCTCCTTTCCGGGGATCGGCTCATGCTCGAGGAGCTCGAAGCCGTTGTAGATGCCGTAACTGCCCGATAGCGTCGCCGCGAGCGCGACGCGTGCCTTGAATACCCACGGCTCGCCGGTCTGCAAGTGGTAGGGAAGGATGTCGGGTGTATTGACGAAGAAATTGGGCCGGAAATATTCCCGCTCCGGATAACCCGTGATCTCGCTCAAATAGGCCTGCAACTCCTCCTTGCCGGTGCGCCAGGTAAAGTAGGTGTACGACTGGGTAAAGCCGAGCTTGGCGAGAGCCTTCATGACTTTCGGTCGCGTAAAGGCCTCCGACAGGAAAATCACGTTCGGGTCGACTGTCTGGACCTCCCGGATCAGCCATTCCCAGAAAGGAAATGGCTTGGTGTGCGGGTTGTCGACGCGGAAAATGCGCACGCCCTGGCTCACCCAGAACAACACGACATCACGCAAGGCCGGCCATGCTTCCTCCCTGCCGGGCCCGTAAAACTCCGGATTGACGATGTCTTCGTATTTCTTCGGGGGGTTTTCGGCATACTGAATGGAGCCGTCCGGCCGGCGTCTGAACCATTCCGGATGTTGCCTCAACCAAGGATGATCCGGTGAGCACTGGATCGCAAAATCGAGGGCAATTTCCAAACCATGTTCCGCGCAGGCCCTTACCAACCGCCGGAAGTCATCGAGACTGCCGAGCTCAGGATGCACGGCATCGTGACCCCCCTCGACCGAGCCGATCGCGTAGGGGCTGCCGGGGTCGCCGGGATCGGCGTGCAAGGAATTATCGCGTCCCTTGCGATTCGTCCTGCCGATCGGATGAATCGGGGTAAGATACAGGACATCGAAGCCCAGCGCCGCGATGTCGGGCAACCGTCTGATACAATCATCGAAAGTGCCATGGGTGCCGGCAAGGCGGGCCTGGCTGCGCGGCATCATTTCGTACCAAGCGCCTGCCCGGGCGATGGGGCGGTCGGCCATCAGCGGGCAGTTGTGGCTGCGCGCCCGGTCGGATTGATCGCCGTTCCTGGCCGCTTCGGCCAGTTCCTCCGACAACAGGCGGCTCGCGTCGATCGTGCGGCAGGTGTCGTTGATCAACCGCACATGGGCATGCATCCGAGGCCTCAGGCTGCGCAAAAGCCTTCGGCCTTCCTCGATCTCCAATGTGACGCTCAATCCTGCATCGCGTTTGGCCAGGAAATCACGCCGCCACGTAGCAAACAAGTCCGTCCAGGCTTCGATGGCGTAGAGGTAGCGACCAACTCTGGTTGGGGTGAAGCTGGCACTCCAGCGATCATTGCCGTGAAGCCGCATAGGCACACGCAACCACCTGTCGGCGTCTTCGAGCCGCCACAGCAGGTCCGCCGCAAGAACGACATGGCCATCCCTGAAGATGTCCACCCAAACATCGACGGGCTCATCGACGA
Source organism: uncultured Alphaproteobacteria bacterium (assembly GCA_963820365.1). Taxonomy (GTDB): domain Bacteria; phylum Pseudomonadota; class Alphaproteobacteria; order Rhizobiales; family Xanthobacteraceae; genus VAZQ01. Next base: position 26,954 of record CAWFZR010000018.1, read on the forward strand.
TCCTCTTGACGGGAAAGCGACCGGCGTCGACAAGCGGATAGATATCTTCGATGTAGATGCGGTGACCGGAACGGTCGCCGACCAAGGGAATGCTCACGTTCGCTGTCACGGCTCGACCGTGCTTTTGCCGTCCTCGCAGCCAGCCCGGACGGCGGGAGGGCAGGTGCGGATGGAACCGACAAATCCCGGCTTTGGTTCCGCAGTCAAGGGCGCGTCGGCAATGGACGACATCTTTCAACGCGCGGCTCGCGTGGGGGTCGAGACCCAATATTGGGATGCTTTCGGGCGGCTATGCAAGGTCGAGCCGGAGGTCCTCTCTCGTTTGCTTGATGCGCTGGGCGAGGATGAGACCACTGTTCCGCAGCGGATTTTGCCGCGGGCGGCCGTCGTCCGCGGCGATTGCATTCCCAACATTCGTCTGAACGCGGCGGAAGGGCTGCCCTTCGCGTGGGAAATCTTTTCCGATCGGAAGATTGCCGAAGGTGAAGGCACCTCTCCCGTCGTGACACTGCGCCCGGACCTGCCACACGGTGTCTTTCGCCTGCGCGTAACGGTAAAGGGCTCGCAAGGTTCTCTCAGCGAGGAAATGCCCCTTATCGTTTGTCCTGCGCAAGCGTATCAGGGCGACCCGAGCGGGCCCAGGCGGATGTGGGCTCTGGCGGTGCAGCTCTATGCGGTGCGCTCGCTGCGTAATTGGGGCCATGGTGACTTTTCCGATCTCGTTGCCCTCATTGATCTCGCGGCTGATCTCGGGGCGTCCAGCGTCGGGCTCAATCCGCTGCACTGTTTGTTTGATGATCGGATGGAGGAACCGAGTCCTTATTTCCCCAACACCCGACTGTTTCTCAACCCGCTTTACATCGACGTGGAAGCGATACCTGAATTTCCAGGCGTCGAATTTGCCGGTTTGGACGAGAAGCTGGCCCAGGTGCGCGGCCACAGCATCATCGATTATCAAGGGGTGGCCGAGGCCAAGATGCGCGCTCTCAAGCTTGCGCATGAGGCCTTCTGCAAACGGGGATCGCTGGAACGGCGCAACGCCTTCGACTTGTTTCGGGAAAGCCATCCGTTGCCGCTCACTCGATTTGCATGTTTCGAATTTCTGCGCCGCAAATTCGCTGGTCCATGGTGGGAATGGCCCGAACAATGGCGCCGAGCGGACGCAAAGTCTCTCGCGCTTCTGCGCCGGGATGAGCAAGCGGACATTGGCTTTTTCGAGTTCGTGCAATGGGTGGCCCACGAGCAGCTCGAACGGTGCCAGGCCAGGGCGCGTGCGCGCGGGATGCCCATTGGCCTCTACCTCGACATCGCGGTCGGCGTCCGAAGCGACGGCTTCGACGCGTGGTGCGATCAGGATGCCGTCCTGGCGGGCATGGCGGTTGGAGCGCCCCCTGACAATCTCAACAGCCTGGGACAGAACTGGGGCCTGGCCGGATTCAACCCGTTGGGCCTCGAGCACCGACAGTTCGAGCCATTTCGCCGGTTGCTGCAAGCAGCCATGCATTTCGCCGGTGCGGTTCGGCTCGATCATGTGCTCGGCCTGCAGCGCCTCTTTCTCATTCCGCATGGAATTCCGGCGAGGCAGGGGACTTATATTCGCCTTCCCTTCGGCGCGCTCTTGGCCATCACCGCCCTGGAGAGCGGGCAAAACCATTGTCTCGTCGTGGGCGAGGATCTCGGGACCGTTCCAGAGAATTTTCGGGAAAGGCTCATGGACTGGGGCATATGGTCATACCAGGTCATGCTGTTCGAGCGCACATCAGGAGGAGGATTTGCCGATCCCGAGAGCTATCGGGAGAATGCTCTCGTGACATTCGCAACCCATGACATGCCGACATTCGCGGGATGGCGAACTCACCGCGACTTGGCCGTCAAACGGGCGCTCAACATCGATCCCGGTGAATCGGACGAGGATCGTCATCGTGCTCTGGAAGCGATGGGGCAGGCACTGACGCGCCGCGGCATCGAAGCGAGCGACTTTGCGGCGGTTGCAAGATACTTGGCTGATACCCCTTCGCAACTCGTCATCATCTCGATGGAAGATCTCCTGGCAGTGAGTGAGCAGGTTAATTTGCCGGGGACGGTCGATGAACATCCGAATTGGCGGCAGCCCCTGCCCGTGCAGCTGGAAGATCTGCGAAGCCACGAGGGTCTCGCATCCATTGCCGACATCATGCGGTCGGCGGGACGCGGCATCTAATGTCCCGGTTCCGATCGCCACGCTGGGGTTATCGACGGCGCGAGTTGAACCCTTGCTCGGTCCAGAGCGTTAGAAAGAATCGGATGCCGGACGACAACCAAGGAGCGCTCGAATGTGCGATTACAGCCTGATGCATGTCAAATCACGTCCCGCCCGGGTCGGTGACAAGTTGCGGACGAGCAATTTTGGTACCGGCACGCGTGGATTCTCTGCCCCCGACGATCCGAGCACGGCCGTCTGCGTCCTGCCCGGCACGGAGCTCGCTTTCAACACCGAGATTTGTGTCTATGGCGCATGCGGCCCCACGCCGCATAGCACGGCGATCTTCCGCCAGATCAATCGAGCCCAGCCACGTATGCATCATGATGCGCTTGAATTGCCGGATGGAAAGACGCTCCTTCTCACGTTCCTTTGCGAGGGGCAGGAGGCGACCGTGCTGCAGTTGCCGGCCAAGCCGACCACGCAAGCCGAAGCGTGTGCCCAGGAGCGGGCCGCATTCGCTGGTTAAGTGCAAATCGGGTCCGATCGGCTGACACCCCTGACCTGACAAGACTAAAGACAGTCGGTCGGGCGAGTGCAAGGATGCGCCCCTTGGATTGCCTGCGGGGGCGTTTTGTGCGTCCTCGAGTGCATTGCTTCTGCGTACCGCTCTTGTTTACCGCTCTTCGCAGGCTTTACCACGTCGATGCCGTCGTCATTGCGGCTGGATTCCGGCCTCCTTTATCACTTGGCTCCACAAGGCGGCTTCCTCCGCAAAGAAGCTCGCTGTCTCCGCCGGTGAGGTTGCGCCGCGCTCGAGCGAAATCCTGTGCAACATGTCGCCGACATCATTGCGGTTGAGGATCGCGACGACATCGCGATTGATCTTTTCGGCGAGTGCGGCAGGTGTCGCCGGCGGTGCCACCAAGCCAAACCAGGTGATCGACCGGAAGCCGGGCAGCCCGGCTTCGGACATCGTCGGCACTTCGGGTACGATGCCGGCGCGCTTGACGTCGGCGACGCCCACAAGCTTCACCTTATTGTCGCGGTAGAGCGGAACCGAGGTTGCCAGGGTGTCGAAAAACATATCGACGTGACCGGCCACGACATCGGTGAGGGCGGGCTGTGCACCCCTATAAGGCACATGTACCATCTTGATGCCGGCCTGCACTTCAAGTTGCGCCGCCGACAGATGCGCTGTCGAGCCGACGCCCTGCGAGGCGTAGGAAAGCTTGCCGGGATTGGCTCTGCCGTAGCTGATGAGCTCTTGCAAGGTGGTCGCGCCAAGCCCGTTGCGCACCACCAGGACATTGGGGATTTTCGCCAGCATGGTGATCGGGACAAATCTGGTCGGATCAAATCCGGGATCGCGATAAAGGAGGTGATTGAAGGAAAGCGGGGAGGGTGGAGCGATCAGCAAAGTATAGCCATCGGGCATGGAGCGCGCGGCGGTGCCCGCCCCTATGTTCATCGCGCCGCCGGGAATATTCTCGACAATGGTCGGCTTCCCCCATTTCTGACCGAGCTGGTCAGCCACGATGCGAGCCAGGGTATCAGTGGTGGAGCCGGGGGCGGATGGGATCACGATCTTCACGGTTCGGGCGGGATAGCTCTCTTGCGTGCGTCCCGGCAACGAACATAAAGCAGCGCCTGCCGCGGCAAGAAGACCGATAAAACCGCGGACCATAAAATCGGCAAGTCGCGACATTCGCCTCTCCATGTTCTTGATTTTGGCATCGTAGCTTCGCAGGATGCGTGCGTAAATTTCAAACGTGATGCATGAAGGCGATTTCGGCACGGAGAAAGTCATGGCTTGTACGTTCTCGCAATTCTGCTTGGAAACACGCGCGCTTCTCCAAAGCGAGCCCCTGCCCAGCCCTCTGGAGAAGATTGCCGCGCGCCTGCGTGACCTTCTGTCCAATCCGGTTTTCGTCTCGGAAACGTTCAACGATGACATGCCTCCCGGTCGGCGTGTCCTGCATCATGATCCGGAGACCGACTTTCATGTGCTCGCGCACGTGCAGGAAGGCAAAAAGGTCGGCAAGCCGCACAGCCACGGGGCGTCATGGGCGATCTACGGCAACGCACGCGCGTGGACCGAAATGACCGAATGGCGCCGCACCAATGCACAAGGCGAGGAGCACGCCGTCCTGGAAGCAACGCGCAAATATCGCCTCGGCCCGGGCGAGACGCGCGCCTACGGACCGGGCGTTATCCATTCGACCGCGCATCCCGAGAAAGCATGGGTGATCCGCGTCACCGGAACTGACCTCGATCGTCTGCCGCGCTATCGGTTCGGAAAGAAGGACCGAATGCTCGAGCAGGCATGAACGATCCTATTTCTTCTCCGCGCCGATCGTGTTGTAGCGGGCTATGACTTCCCGCGCGGTGCCAGCGGCGCGAGCGAGCAGCGGCAAGATGCCGTCACCCGCAACCGGGCTCATGTCGATGCCGAGCGTTTGCGCTTCTTCGAGGAAGCCCTTGTCAGCGCACATTTGCGTCGCCGCCCTTCGCTTTGAGGAAGCTGCGCTTGATGGGGGCGTAGACTTGGTGGCAATGAGCCTCTCGTAAGCCGGCATCATGGTCTCGAATTCGTCTGCGGTGCCGCGGCGGACATTGAGGAAGAGCGGAATGAGTCCTATGCCTTCGGGCAACAGACGACTGACCTCCTCGGTCACCCCCGGGCCGCATGGTCGGGTTGATCATACCGACGATGCCGCGCCAGCTTGAGAACGCTGGTCACCACCTCGGTTCAGTCGCGACGACTATGGCCGCTTTCTGGTGCTGGCCTAACCCTCGTAGTCCTCGTGCCGCGTCACGTATCCTTCGGCAATATCGCGGGCAAGGGCGGCGCGATCGCGTTCCCTCGGATCTCCGTAGCCGCCGCCGCCCGCGCTCTGCAACAGGAATCTCTCCCCTGCCGCCATCTCATAGCGGCCGGAGGCCGCTGTCGCGTGCTCCGCGGAGGTGCCGAGCCTGATCACGAAGCGCGCACCGCGTCCCGCCTTTCCCCCATTGAGGCCGGCCGGGGGAAAGCGGCTCTTGTCGTAGCGCCGGACGACGGTTGCGCTCTCCAAAAGCTCGTATTCCCGCGCCAGGCTCAAGCCGCCACGCCACCGGCCGGCCCCACCGGAATCGCAAAGGAGCTCGAATCGGGTGATGCGACAGGGAAATTCGGTTTCGAGAATCTCGATCGGCGTAATGTGCAGATTGCTGAGGTGGGTTGCCGTCGCCGAGCCGCCGTCGTGACCCATGCCGCCGCCATAGGCCGATCCCACGATCTCGTACTGCATGCTGGTTTGGCCGGGTCGCCCGGTTGCCCAGGCGATCGTCAGCGCGCTCGATGAGCCGGAATGCGCAATGGCGCGTGCCGGATGGAAGCGGGCAAGCGCCTCCAGGATGATGTCGACAAGCTTGAGATTGACCATCTGATAGTTGGACACCGCAGCGGGTGGCTCGGCATTCGTGACGGTGCGCGGCGCAAATGTGAGCCGCACCACGTCGCGCATGCCGTCGTTGAAGTGCAGGTCCGTGCCGAGGCAACCGATCAGGGCATAGAACACGCAGGCCTCGACCATGGATGGCCGCAGGTTGACCGGGCCTCTCGCCTGCGGGTCGCTTTTGGAAAAATCGAACCTCGCCATCCCATCCTTGATCCCGATGGTGACGGCGAGCTTCACCGGCCTGTCGATGTCGACGCCGTCACTGTCGAGGAAACCCTCCGCCGCGGCCTCGCCCTCGGGCAAATTGGCGATGGCCGCGCGCAGCTCGTTCGCCGCGCCTGCGAGGATGGCGGCAAAAGAATCGAGGATCGTGCGCGAACCGAAGCGTTCGCACAATTGCTGGATCCGTGCCGCGCCCATTCGGGTCACCGCGATCTGAGCATGGATGTCGCCCCGCATCAACGCGGGCTGACGGCTGTTGGTGAGAATGATGCGCTCGATATCGGTCTGCGCGGCGCCGCCGTCCATGATCTTGATCGGCGGCAACAGCAAACCCTCCTGGAAGATCTCCGTGGCATTCGCGGAAGTCGAGCCGGCCACCGCGCCGCCGACGTCCGCCTTGTGCGCAATGGAGCCTGCAAAGGCCACGATCTCGCCGTCGGCGAGCACAGGCACCACGAAAGCCATGTCGGACACGTGCGGCAGGCCGCCTTCGTAAGGGTGATTGGAGACGAATACGTCACCCTCGCCGATGCGACCATCTTCGCCATAGAGCTTGAGGATGCGGCCGACAAGATGACGATAGACCGGCGCATGGAAGAACATCGGCGGCGCGACAATGAGACGTCCGGCGCGATCGAGAATGACGCAGCTGAAGTCGCGCGACTCACGGATGATGGTGGAATAGCCGGACCGATAGAAATGATAATGCATCTCCTCGACCAGGCTCGACACCTTGTTGCGGATGATCCCAATGGTGATGGCATCCATCGCGAGCGTCACGGTTCCCGCTCCAAGACCAGATTGCGATGTTCGTCGACGCGCCCGCGCCATCCCGGCGGCATGACGGTGGTGGCGTCGAATTGCTCGATGATGGCGGGTCCTTTGAGCACGGCGCCGACGGCCAGAAGGTCACGCTCGAAGAGGGTTGCCTGCGTCATGGTGCCGTAGAGCGAGATCTCGCGCTTGCCCTTTACGGCCTTGCCGTCTGCAGATTGCGCCGGCACCGCCGCGCGCGGCTCGTATTTGGGGACACGAACGCGTAGCCGCAGGCGATAGCTCACCACTTCCACCGGCCGCTCCCTGGCGGCATGGCCGTAAATCTGCACATGGCGCTCGTCGAATTTTTCCCGCGCGGCGGCGAGGGTCTGAGGCGTCAAACGCTCGTGAAACAGTCCGTCGAGCGGCGTGCGCAGCTCATAGCCTTGGCCGGCGTAGCGCAGGTCGAACGCGCGCGCGAACTCGCCTCGGGTGGGGTCCATTCCCTCGGCGATCAGCTCTGTGCGCGCAGTCCCTTCCAATTGTCGGAAGATGTCCTCGGCATGCTCGGCGGTAACGTCAATCAGCGGTCGCAGCTCGGAGCGAACATAGTCGTGCACCACGTCCGTGCAGAGGAGGCCGAGCGCCGAGAAGGCGCCGGGTCGCGGGGGCACCAGAATGCGCCGCATTCCGAGCTCGGCTGCCACCGCGGCCGCGTGCACGGCACCGGCACCCCCGAACGGCAACAGCGTGAAGGTGGAAAGGTCGACGCCACGCTTGGCTGCAAAGACGCGCACTTCGTCGGCCATTCGCATGTCGACGATGCGCTGGATGCCGGCGGCGGCTCGCATGACCTCCATGTGCATAGGGCCGGCGATATGTGCCTCGATTGCATTGCGCGCTGCCGCGACGTTCAACCGCTGAGCACCGCCGAGGAAATAATCCGGATTGAGGTGGCCGCAGACGAGATCGGCGTCGGTGACCGTCGGCTGCACGCCGCCGCGCCCATAGCAGGCCGGCCCTGGATCGGCGCCGGCGCTGCTCGGGCCGACATTGAGGAATCCGCCGGGATCGACCCATGCGATCGAGCCGCCGCCCGCCGAGATCGTGGTCATGTCGAGTGCGGGCACGTCGACTTGCCGGCGCGCGATCACGGCTTCGGTCACTTCGAGCGGCGCGCCGCCCTCGATGAAAGCGATATCGGCGCTGGTGCCGCCCATGTCGAGCGTGACAAGGCCGGCCTGGGCATCCTCGCCTGCGAGATAGGCGCTGGCTTGCGCGCCCGCGGCGGGACCCGAGAACAGCGTGTGCACGGTGCGGCTGCCCGCGATGGCAGCTGAAAACGGCATCACGCCGCCGTTCGATTGCATCAGAAAACGCTGACGAGTTGTGAGCCCGGCGGCGTCCACTCCGGCGTCGAGGTCGCCGATATAACGTGCCATTACCGGTTCCAGATAGGCGTTGACCGGCGTGGTCGAGAGCCGCGGCCATTCCCGAATCCGCGGCAGAACCTCACTCGACAGCGACACCTGGACGCCGGGATATTCTTGCCTGATCAACGCACGTGTTCGCCGTTCATGGATGGGATTCATGAACGAGAACAGGTAGCAGACCGCAATCGATTCGACCCCCGCGGCCCTAAGCTCGCGCGCGGCCTGCCGCACCACATTCTCATCCATTGCCAGGAGCAGGTTGCCCGAGCAATCGCAGCGCTCGGGAATCTCTCGCGTCAAGCTTTGTGAAGCGATGGGAGCGGGTTTCGAATTGAAATAATCGAATAGATTGCCGTCGCGTGCCTGGTTCTGCACTTCTTGAATTGCGCGATAACCCTTGGTGATGAGGAGACCTACCTTGGCTGCGCGCATCTCCAAAAGCGCGTTGGTGGTGATAGTTGTGCCGTGCGCAAAGAAGCCGATCTCGGAGGGCGCAATCCCCCTGCGGATGTACCTGGCGATGCCGTCCAGAACCCCGTGCGCGGGATTTTTCGGTGTGCTTGCGACTTTTTCGACCAGGAGCTCGCCGCTCTCGGTATCCAGCAGCACGAGGTCGGTGTGGGTTCCGCCCACATCGACGCCGAGTTCGATAACGGGCGAATTTCATCATCGAGGCAGGACTTACTCGTCCCGATTGAGGTGATAGTCCGGGGTGGGCGGAGGACCCCAGCCGGCGACGGAACGGTCCTCGTGGCTCCAGACCTTTGGCCGCTGCGGACGATCCGCATGCCAAGGGCGTGGATCGAAATAGCCGAGCTCCTCATCCAGGATCTGATCGAGCTCGGCAAAGAATTCGATCACGTGTTGATCCGGGTTGCGGTGATAGATCGAGACATTGTGTCCGGGGCCATGGCGCAATGGTCCCCAAATGATCGGGATTTGGTGATGCGAGAGCACATCGCAGCCTTGCTCCACGGCTGAGAAGTCCCGCACCTCGAACGCAATATGGTGCATCCTGGCCCGTTTGCCACGCAGGAAATTCACGGTGTGGTGGTCGGGATTGCAGCGCATGAATACGAAGAAGTCGCCGTTCCAGTCCGATACCCTGAAACCCATCACGCGTTCATAAAAATCGCATGTTTGCTGCACGTCCGGCACGACGAAGGCGCAGTGCCCGAGCTTGATCGGGCCGACGCCCACGACTTGCTGGTTGGCAGCAAGATAATTCCACTGCGTGAATACCTCGATGGTCGTCCCCTTGTTGTCCTCGAAGACGAGCAGCTTGGGAGTGCCCGGCAGATCGTCGCTGTGAACGTCGCTCTTGATGCCTTCCTGCGCGAGCGAGCGGGCAAGCTCCTTGAAATCCGAGTGGGGAGCCACCTGGAAGGCAAGCTTCGTACAGCGCGGCTCGTTGCCCTTTTTGAGCTGCACAGCGAGCTGGCCGACCTTGGTTGCGAGCAGCACGCGTTCCTTCTCGCGGGCCGCAACGACCAGGCCGGTGACCTGTGAAAAATGCTCGACCTGTCTGTCGAGGTCTGGCGTCTCGAAGGTCGCATGTCCGATGCGTCGCACCTTGATCATGTCGTCCGAGCTCCTTCGCCATCCTCGCGCCACAGCACGCGCACATCGACTGCCACCGCCCCGCGTCCACTCGGACGCACCATGAGCGGGTTGATCTCGATATCTCTTATTCTTGAGCGATGGTCGAGAAAGAAACGGCCGATCGCAAGCGCTGCGTCTGCGAGAGCGGCACGATCCGCGACGGGACGGCCGCGAAAACCGGCAAGCAGCTTTGCCAGCTTGAGCCCGTCGATCATTCTTTCCACGTCGCCGTCGGTGACCGGAAGCAGCCGCAATGCCGCGTCGTTCGCGAGCTCGACCAGAACCCCTCCCGTGCCGATGAGCAGAAGCGGGCCATAGAGCGGATCGCTGCGCGCGCCCAGGATGGCCTCGACCCCCGCTACCATCTCCTGCACCAGGAAGCCCTGGATGCGGGCATGCGCCTGCCGGGCGCAAGCGATGAGCGCCTCCGCCGCGGTTTCAACCGCCTCGCGATTGCGCAGGTCGAGCGCAACGCCGCCGGCGTCGGTCTTGTGCAGGATGTCGTCGGAACGAAACTTCAGGGCGACGGGAAAACCGATACGCTCGGCCGCTGCGATTGCCTCGGCGGCAGTGCCGACCGCTTGGCTTTTCGGCAGCGCGAGGCCGTAACACGCGAGAGTTGCCTCGAGCGTCGCAGGCGAGAGATTGCTGGCAGTGGCCGCCGGCGGCACCGGCGGCAGGCGGCCGCGGCGCGCCGCGTGCAACCACAACCCATTGAGTGCGCGAACGGTCGGTACGATCCCCTGCAGGAACGGAATCCCGGCTGCTTGTTGGGACGAGATCAGGACGTCGCTGACTTGCGAGATCACGCGGCCAAACGCGACGATCGGCTTGTCGGTCTTGCTCAGCAACCGTCGTAGGGGAGCGACATCGCCCCAGGCATCGGCTTTTCGCGGCATGGGCGCGGCCCAGGCCACCATGTCGATATTGGGATCGGCGGCAGCCGTCGCGCAAGTGTCGGCCGCGATCGCCATTGTTGACGGAATCCCGACGTCGAGCGGATTTCTGGGCGTGATGCCCGCTTGCATCATCGGCAGAAGCGCGGCCTTGGTCGCGTCGCTGAAGTCGGGCATGGCCGCGCCCTCGGTCTCGGCATAGTCGTAGAGGAGATCGACCGTCGCTCCCGACGTCGTGACGAAACCGATGCGTGGTCCCTTTGGCAGTCGTCCGCCGTCGAAGGCAAGCGCGGTCTCGACGAGATCATCAAGCGATCGGCAATTGACGATGCCATAGCGTTCGCACATCGCGAGATAGGCGGCATAATCGCCGGCGATGGCGCCGGTGTGGGACTGGGAGGCCGCCTGCGACTTCGCGGTTGCGCCGCTCTTTATGGCGAGCAGGGGCTTGCCCATGGCGAGAGCGCGGCCCGCCGCGTGCATGAAAGCGGCCGGCCGGCGGATGCCTTCGATGAACAGCACGACCTGGCGCGTCTCGGCATCATCGATGACGAAATTGAGATAGTCGGCAAGCCCGAGATCGGGTTCGTTGCCGGATGTGATGCAATAGGAGAAGCGCAGCCCGCGCTCGGCGGCTGCTTTCATCCAAAATTGAATCAGGCCGCCGGACTGGAAGATGCATGCGACCGATCCTGGCGCGAGCGCGCACAACTCGGTGTTGGGATAGCCGAGCACACGCTCGCGATAGGAATAGGAGCCCATGCAGTTCGGCCCCGCGACCCGCAGGCTGCTGCCGGCAACGAATTCCTTAAGCCACGCGCCGCGCTTCAACGATTCCGGATCCTCACCGTCGCCGATCATGGAGGCATAGACGGTCGCGGATTTGACGCCGGCTTCATCGGCGTCAATGAGCACCCCGGGCACAGCCGCTGCCGGGACAATCACCAGCGCATGGTCGACCGGCTCCGGCAAATCGCGCAGCGATTCGAAGCAGCGTTGCCCGAACACTTCTTTCTGCCGCGGGTTGACGAGCGCGATCCGTCCGAGATAGCCGAACTCGCGCAGATTCCTGAAAATCTCGCTTGGCCATCGGGCGCGCTCGGACGCGCCCACGATGGCAAGCGATGTGGCCTGCAGCGTGCTCACGGCCGAGCGGAACAGGTTCTCGCCGGCTTTCGCCGCGCCTGTTCCCGGCGCGTCCAGCTCACGGGAGTGCATGCGAATTGCTACACCGAAGGAATCGCCTTGAGCAATGGAAACCACCGGCCGGCGAATGTCGGCGGCCAGGGCACTGCCATGAAATAGTCGAAGGCCAACCAGATGAAAATCACCAGCACCACGGCATAGGGGATGACGAGAGACCAGCGTTCGCGCGCCTCGTATCGCATGAAAAACAGGACGAACACGCCGACCGTCGGAATGAGGCCGATCACCGCCATTACCGCCATGAAGCCGATGAGGTAACCGAAGAACCAGGCGGCGCGCACGATGATTTCACGCACCGGCAGGTGCCCGGTGTCGGAGGTCAGATCCATGTGGATCTTCTGCTCCACCTCATGCTGCGCTTGCTCGGCCAGGCCTTCCACCGCCGCGGCTGCCGGCTTGCGACACACTTCGTTGAACAGGCTCAGCGCCCCCGCCGTCAGCCCAGCGGTGCCGACCACGAGCGGCACTATCTTGGCGCTGAAATCCCACTGCAACGACGCAACCACCGCAGCACCGATGAGCGCAATCATGAACATGGTGAACAGCTGGGAGGGGTGGAATTTCGGCTGCTGGAAATTGGTCAGCATTTGTTTGACGCCGCCATGGCTGCGGACGTCCTGAAGGAATGGCCGCATGATGCCGACGAGCGCGAGCGCGAAAAGCACGGCAACTATTGGGCGCAGCATCCAGCTCAACCCGTAGCGTTCGATCGAGATGAACAGGTAGCGCTCGATCGTGTCTCCGAGCACCACGCCGAGGATGAGCGGCGGGCGTGGCCACTTGAACTGTTTCATGATCCAGCCGACCAGGCCAAAAAACAGCAAGGTGAAGAGATCGCCCCACTGCCGGGTGGCTTCGAAGGCGCCGATATAGATGATGCCGAGCACCGCAGGTAGAATGAGGCTGTAGCGTAGCGTCGCGAGCTTGGCGAATTGCGGGCTGAAAGCGTAACACAGGCCCGCGCCCAGAATATTGGCCAGAGCCACCGACCATACCATTGCATAGGTGATGCTGAGATTCTTGGTCAGCATGTCCGGGCCGGGCACCAATCCGTGGATCAGAAATGCGCCGAGCAGGATAGCCATGGTGGCGCTGCCGGGGACGCCGAAAGCGATCGTGGGAACGAGGGCTCCGCCTTCCTTCGCATTGTTGGAGCTCTCCGAGGCAATCACGCCGCGGACATCCCCTTTGCCGAAGGTTGCGCTCGCTCCCCTTTCGGTCTTGAGGGCGTGTCCGTAAGCGAGCCAATCGACAACCGATGCGCTGATACCGGGGATGGAGCCGATGCCGCCTCCGATCCACGAGCAACGCATGATGAGCCACCAGTGCGTAAAGCAGTCCTTCACCCCCTGCCATTGGCCTTTGTAGATGTTGGCGGTGCCGGTATTGGATGAAATGGCGGCACGGGCGATCAGCAGGTCGCACAATTCAGGCAAGGCAAAGATGCCGAGCAACAGCGGCGTCAACGGCAAGCCGTCCCAGAGATAAAGACTGTCGAAGGTCCAGCGCAGCGTACCGGTTTGCGGATCGGTGCCGATCATGGCGATCATGACGCCGATGCAGCCGGCCACAATGCCGCGCAACGGTGCATTGCCGGACAGAACGGCCACCATGGAAATGCCCAGCACAGAGAAGGCAAGGAGCTCAGGTGAGCCGATGAACAGCATCACTGGCCGCAGGATCGGGATGCTGATGGCCAGCAGCAATGCGCCGAAGATGCCGCCCATCAGCGAGGACATGTAGGCGGCGCTGAGTGCGCGTCCCGCTTCGCCTTTCTTCGCCATCGGGAATCCGTCGAGCACGGTGGCTGCCGAGGCGGCACCGCCAGGTACGCCGAACAAGACTGCTGGAATGGGGTCGCCGGTGGCAGTGGTTGCGCCAAGTCCGAGCAACAGCGCGAAGGCAGAGTAGGGATCCATGTTGAAGGTGAAGGGCAGAAGCATCGCCGTTCCAGTGAGGCCGCCGATGCCGGGGATGATTTCGAGCACGAGGCCCATGATGCAGCCGAGTGCCAGGAACATCAGGCGATGGGGTTCCATCAGCACCAGGAAGGCCTTGCCGGCCGAGCTGGCCATAAAGGCGATTTCCCCCCCGATGCCTTCCATCTCTTCGCATCCTCCGAGACGTTGCCTCAGGCGCATCGGACCTCGGGCGTGCCAGAGATCCGCACCTGCGAGGGCCGCAAGTCGGGTACAATAAACCCGACTTGGGGGGCGCTTGGGCGAATGAGTGGGACGCATCCGCCCCAGTCAGGTAAGCAGAAGATCACGCAACGGGAAAGCCGTTTGGCGAGAATGCGACAAGAGGGCAGCGTCCGCGGTGGCGCTCGGCTAGCGGGCGCGCCAGAAGACCGTGCGGGGAATGGAAAATGGATGACAGCGGGTCAAAGCCGTGGCCGATGGAGTTGCGGTTGCACAAGGGTCGCAAGATCATGACCATCGGGTTCGACAACGGCGAAAGGTTCGATCTCAGCGCCGAGTATTTGCGGGTGAAGAGTCCGAGCGCGGAGGTGCAGGGCCATTCGCCGGATGAGCGCAAGACGGTCTCCGGCAAGAAGAACGTCGCCATTCTGGAAGTGCAACCGGTCGGCAATTATGCGGTGCGGCTCGTCTTCGACGACCTGCATTCGACGGGGATTTACAGCTGGGAATATCTCCACACCCTCGGCCGCAACCACCTGGACTATTGGCAGGATTACCTCGACGACCTCGCCGGCAAGGGGCTTGCCAGATGACGAAGGACGCAACGCCCACCTGTCAGCGTCCGCTGCCGGGTTTTTGTCCGCCTGGGTCGTTCGCCTTCAGCCGCAACAGGAATTCGCGGATGGGTGCGAAAGGGCCGTATTTGTGCTGCTGTTCGCTAAACCCATCCGCATAGGGGCCGTAAGGGGTGTCGACCGGCTTCGCCAGAAGTTCGGGATAGTCGCGGGCGAGCGCCTCCTTGTGCGGCCGCGGCTGCGACACGAGGTGCGCGGCCACATCCCAGGCGTCTTCCACCCTGAGCTGAGGGTGCAAATAATCGGCGCCGTGCGGCATGTTGAAGTGGATAAAGTTGGCGGCCGTGATGAGCCGCGCCATTCCGGCTCCGTCATTGAAGCTATCCGATCCCCACAGCGGCGGCATCATGTAGCCGAGGTCGACGGTGGGAAGACTGCGGCGCACGCCCAGTCCATCCGCACCGTGGCAGCCGGCACAGGCCCGCAGGAAGATCAGAAGGCCGCCCGCGGGATCGGCGGCACGGGCGAGCTCCGGCATCTTGCCCACGCCCAGACCTGGCAATTCCTGTCCGGCCGGGACGCCTGTCGAAAGGAACTTGACGTAGGCGACGATCGCCTGCATCGCCGGAGCCTGTGGCGGCATTGCTCGGCCATTCATGCTGCGCGTCATGCAGCCATTCACGCGCTCCTCAATGGTGATCTCCGCGCCCGAGCGCGCGCTGTATCGCGGATATTCTCCGAACAGTCCGAATATCGGCAGCGCGAACTTCTTCGTCCCTGCTTCGAGATGACAGTTGCTGCACGCGAGATTGTTGCCGGCGTAGCGGTTGGCGGCGTCTGGTACCTCCGGGCCGATATGCGCGTAGGTGGCGGTGATCAGATCGCGACCGCGCCGCACGAGGCGACCGTGCTCGCTTTCAGGGAGAGCGCCGACCTCGGGAACTGTCCAGATCGATGAGCCCTGTGCGGTCACATCCTGGGCAATGCCGGGGGTCGCGGGGAACGCCGTCCATGCCACGCCCGCGGTGGCAAGGAGCAGGGCAAGCCGCGACGAGCACCGCGAGGCCCGATGAAGCTGCTCCGATTGCAGCGCATTCCCCCCGGATCGTCGGATCATCTTGGAACGCATGCCCCAGTATGGCTGCCGGCGTGTCGTGCCGCAATTTAGCGATGGGTGCAAATGCCGGGAAAGCGCCGCCCGCCGGCTGAAATGAACAGCGTTCTAGCTCCCCGGTGGGACAACCACACAGTAAAGATGATTGGGTTGCCCGTTGAATTTGAAGGGAGCGCACACATGAAAACCGAGGTCCGGTGCCGTCGTCTTCAGGATTTTGTCCGTCGGAACGGATATCCACGCGCCGTTGACCTTCACCTCGTAGTGGTCTTCAACCAATCTGCCTGAAGTAGGGCGGCAATCCGTAAGGCTGCAACAGGGGGTCTTGGTGTCCGGGCGTTGCAGGGTTTTGTAAAAGCTGTGATGCCACGTGTCATGACCTTGGCCCAAATAACCTTCCTGCGCTGCTGCTTCATCAAGCCAAAGCAATGCAAGCACGAGAATCAGGTTCGCGATCAGGCTCATCGCGGAGGCTCCGGCGGAACGAGTGCATTCCGAGCAATTAACGATCGGCGCTCAGGTCGGTTCCTTGCCAACTCCAAGATGTGGACGATCGAAACGGAAAATGGGTCTCTGAGCCGGTACCGATTTTGGCAGCGCGGCGTCAATTATCGAGGAAGCTTCTTAAAATCCGCGACCGGCTTGGGTGCTTGAGCTTCCGCAGGGCCTTGGCCTCGATTTGCCTGATGCGCTCGCGCGTGACGGAGAACTGCTGGCCGACCTCTTCCAAGGTGTGATCCTTGTTCATGCCGATGCCGAAGCGCATGCGCAGCACGCGCTCCTCGCGTGCGGTGAGCGAGGCGAGCACGCGTGTCGTGGTCTCGCGTAGCTCCGACTGGATGGCGGCATCGATCGGCTGGATCGCATTCGTGTCCTCGATGAAGTCGCCCAGGTGCGAATCCTCCTCGTCACCGACCGGCGTCTCCATGGAGAGCGGCTCCCTGGCAAGCTTGAGGGCCTTGCGCACCTTCTCCAGCGGCATGCCGAGTTTTTCCGCGAGCTCCTCGGGGGTGGGCTCGCGCCCGATCTCGTTGAGAATCTTCCTTGAAGTGCGGATGATCTTGTTGACAACCTCCATCATGTGCACGGGGATGCGGATGGTGCGCGCCTGATCCGCGATTGAGCGGCCGACCGCCTGCCGGACCCACCACGTGGCATAGGTCGAGAATTTGTAGCCGCGGCGGTACTCGAACTTGTCGACTGCTCTCATCAAGCCGATATTGCCTTCCTGGATCAGGTCGAGGAACTGCAGGCCGCGATTGGTGTATTTCTTCGCGATCGAGATCACGAGGCGCAAATTCGCCTCCACCATCTCCTTCTTCGCCTGGCGCGCTTCGCGCTCGCCCTTTTGCACCATGTGTACGATCTTGCGGAAGTCACCGATCTCGAGCCCGGTCTCGCCCGCCAGCACCTGGACGTCGTGGCGATACTGCCTGATCTTGTCTCTGTCGTGCGCGACGAAGTTTTTCCAGCCCTTGGCCGAAAGCTTGGACGCCCGGTTGAGCCAGCGCGGATCGAGCTCGGAGCCGTGGTAATTCGAGAGAAAATCCTCGCGCGCGACGCCATGGCTCTCGGCGAGCCGCATCAGCCGGCCCTCATAGCCGACGAGACGCTTGTTGATGTCGTAGAGCTGCTCGACTAGCGAATCGATGCGGGTCTGCTTCAGTCGCAGCGACTTCACCTCGGAGATGATTTCATCCTTGAGCTTCTTGTAGCGGCGTTCCTGCGCGGGCGAGAGCGTGGTGTTCCTGAGCCTGAATGCAATGTCCTGATCCTGTAGGCGGCGCAGCCGCTTGTACGCGTCGGCGATTTTGTCGAAGGTTTCCAGTACCGTCGGCTTGAGCTCGGCCTCGATGGCCGCGAGCGAGAGCGAGCTCTCCACGTCTTCGTCGAACTCACCCTCGCCGGGCGCGCTCTCGCCGGGTTCGCTTTCCTCACTGTCGGCGCGCAAGGGCGTCGCCTTGAAGGGGGTCGCGCTCACCGGCGCCGCCGGCGGGGCCGGTGTCTGCGCAAGCGGCGGCGCAATGGCGAGAGGTATGGGCATCGGCGGCACACCCGGTCCAATCACGGCTGCCAGGGCGGTCTTGGCGTCGGGACCGGCATAGGTGGCCTCGAGATCGATGATGTCGCGCAGGAAGACCTTCCCCTCGTTGAGCTCGTCGCGCCAGATGATGATGGCCTGAAACGTGAGCGGGCTCTCGCACAATCCGGCGATCATGGCCTCGCGGCCCGCCTCGATACGCTTGGCGATAGCGATCTCGCCCTCGCGCGAAAGCAGCTCCACCGAGCCCATTTCGCGCAGGTACATGCGCACGGGATCATCGGTGCGCTCGATCGGCTGGCTGATCTTGGACTTGGCCAGGACTTTTTGCTGGATCTCGACCAGCTCCCCACCTTCGTCCTCCGCTTCTTCCTCGGGCTCTTCGCGCTGCTCGTCGTCGCTCGCCTCCTCGGTCTCCACGACATTGACGCCCATCTCGCTGAACATCGCGAGCACATCCTCGATCTGCTCGGAATTAGCCTCTTCCGGCGGCAAGACCGAATTGATCTGGTCATGGGTGACGTAGCCGCGCTTCTTGACGATGCGGATGAGCTTCTTGATAGCCGCGTCTGACAGATCGAGCAGCGGGCGGTCCGGCTGGTTCGCGGGCACCTCCACCTGCGGCACCTGTTCCTGCTGCGGCGTCACCTTGGTCTCGCTTGCCATAACTGTCCTTGGCCCACGCAAAGCCGCGTCGAAGAGTGATCCCGCCGCGCAGCAAATCGCTTGAAGACGCGGCTGTTCCTTGGCTGGTTGTCCGCCTTCACCTCAGGTCAAACCGGTCCAAATCCTGAGGTTCAGGGTTATGGCATGTCTTGCATGGCATGTCTTGCATGGAATGTCTTGGATCGAAATGCTCGTCTCACCTACCCAATGCAGGGGAGCCCGCTCGCTCAATCGGTCCGCCGCCGTTCAGGCGGCCCGGCCGGCGCCGGTCAACTCGGCGATCTTCTTGGCGTGTGCGATCGCAGCGCGCGCCCCGGTTGTCTTAGTGAGGAGATCGAGCGTCACGTCTTCGTCGTCGCGAGACCGGCTCGAGCGCTTGATCCATATAGGCCCGCGCCTTTGGATCACGCGCTATCGCGATCTTCATAGCAGGAGCCGCCCGATCGTGCCCAAGCATGATCGCGTGCTTGGCGAAAGACTGCCAGACGAAGCGCGGCCAGAAGACCCAGCTGCTTCTCCCGCGGCAGGCCAGGCCGACGCTCGGATGGATGCTCGAGGCGGAAAATGCCCGCCTGGAGCGGGTGGACATTTTCCAGACGAACGGTCGTCGAGAATGTGAACAGCAGCTTGACGAAGCTGCCCATCGGTCCGCCGGTGGCTGCCATGCGGCGCAGCAGCGTCTTCATGTGCTCAGGGCGTGTAGTAGAGCGACCAGGCTTCGTGATAGATCGCCTCCCACTCCTGCCTGCTCATATTTGGGTGGGCGAGTGCAGACATGTTCGGCGTCGTATTGTTGAGGTCTGGCTCCATCGCGACGCCCTTCTTCCAGAGGGCCTGGTGATCCTCCGATCCGGGCAGCGGGGTCAGGCAGAAGAATTCGAGAATGTCGAGCGGTAGCTCCTTCTGAATGATCGCGATATCGCGTCTGATCGTCTGCGGCGTGTCCGCCGGAAAACCGAGGATATAGCCCGGCAAGCGTGATGATGCCCTGGGCCTTCCAGGCGAGCAGCATCTTGCGGTACTCCGTGATCTTGTTCTGGCGCTTCTTCGCGGCCGCAAGATTGTCCGGATTGATGTTCTCCAATCCGATGAAGACGCGCGTGACGCCGGCTCGTTTCGCCTTCTCCACGAAATTTGGAATCCTGTGACACAGCGTGTCGACCTGGATCATGCAGGCCGAGGGGGATCCCGGCTTTCTCGCGCAGCTCGATCAGGCGATCGAAGATCGCCTCCCACTCCCTGTTGCGTGCGAAATTATCGTCGGTGATGAAGAACTTGTGAATGCCTTGAGCCCAGTTGAGGCGCACCAAGTGCTCGACGTCATCTGCCGAGCGGAAGCGCGACTTGCGGCCTTGCACGTTGATGATAGTGCAGAACGAGCATTGATACGGGCAGCCGCGACCCGCGTCGAAACTGGTGCTCAAGCCGAGCGTGCGTGCCACATAGCGCTTCGGGAGGAACGGCACGGGCGTGCCCTCCAGCCCTGGCAATTCCTTCATGAAGTTGTATTCGGCAGCAAGACAACCCTGTGCGGCGTCGCGTAGCACCATGTCGAGGCGGCTCTTCGGCCTCGCCCGCGAACATGGCGATACCCATCTCCCGGCAGGCGTCGAGATCGACCGCGCGGCCGTCCAGCATCGAAAGGCACCCGGAGACGTGGAAGCCGCCAATGGCGACCGGAATTCCCGCCTCCGTGAACGGTCGTGCAATGTCCAGGGCGCGGGGATACTCGTTGGTCTGAACTCCGACGAGCGCGACAAGCCCGAAACCGCCGTGATGCCGGAAGCGGGCGATGAGTGCCGCCACGTCGACGCGCGTGTTGGTCTCGTCGATGACTTCGATGTCGATGGCGACGTCCGGCCCAAGGACCTGCCGCTTCGCGCAGTCGGCTGCAATTGCCGTAGACGGCAGCGAGCGAATTCGAGGGGATCATCGCGCGCCACCAGCGGATCACGTAACCATCGTCATCGTAGTGCGACGGCTTGATCAGGACGAGCTGAAAGCATCGGTCTGCGGACACCGGCGCCTTCGTGTTGGGTGCAAGATTGGCCATTTCACCGCTCTCTCACATGGCGCGTGTCTTCGTCGGCAACGAGCCCGTCGTGGCAGATCGCATCGGCCGACATATCGGTCAAACGGACCGTCGAATTTCGGATAGCCCACACACAATCAGTGCGGCGAGGTGACGTGGTCGAAGTGGGTCAGCCACGGCGCAGCGTACCGACTGTGTTCCGCGTTGCGAGTTGCAAAGCGCCCCCGCGTGACCTCGGCTTTACTTCAAGGGGAGGGCAAGCCGCCACCGTATGGCACACGGATATGTTCGATTCAAGACGTTCGGCTTTCCGCTTATCAATGCCTGAATCGAGCATTCACGAGGTTCTTTGAATCGCCGGGCCAGAGGCAGATGCGCTTCGTCTTTGAGTTGCCGAGCTCAGCGAGCACGATCGCGAGCGGCTCGATCTGCGGTCTTGTCGTGCGCGCATTCGGTGGATAGCGCAGTGCTTCGAGCCAACGGATATTCGGCGCTCTCGTACAACCGGCGTATTCCATCGCAGTCGAATCTCTCCTCCTCGACTTCAAGATACGCACCCAGAAGATCGGCGGGTGAGAGTTCCTCGATCGCAAAACGAATTGCGTCGGCGGCCTTTGCAAAACGCTGATAGCGCATCGACTGATTTCTCTTGCGGTTGCGTGTCGGAAAGAGCTCCGCCGGGGCGCTGTAGTCGAAGATGTCCATGTCTCAAGTCCTCGTATCTGACAGCCGCATCGCGAGTCGCCGAGGCTTGCCGTCAACACAGGATGTCAGACCTCGCGCCTCCCTGTACAGCGGGAGCGCAATTGTCTCTCGGTCATCGGCGCCTGAGTTCGCGCGTTCGACGCTTCGCATGCCGATGACTTAATCTATATATACCGATTATGTCGCCAAACCTAGCCTATTCCCCGTCGGTATGCCGGCGGGGCAATCAAATTGGCACGGAGGCTGCAACGCCAATCAGCAACTTTGAGGGCGTCTCAAGCTCTTGCGACGGACCGTTGCTGAAAGACGGGGAAGCGCGGTGCGGACGGCAATTGTTCGGCTCCAATCAGCGGCAGCGCCAGCGTGGCAATCTCTTCACCCCACAGCGCATGCGCTCGCAAGTTCGGGTGGAAACCGTCCGAAGCGAACAGGTCAGGCCCAAGCGGAGCATTGAACCGCTCCACAGCGAGGCGCGGCAGCCTTCCGGTTAACCGTTCGGCTGCCGCTTGCAGTGCAACCGAGCGCCAGCCGAGGATGGTGCGCAACGGCCATGGCAGTGCCGGAAAGGATACGAGGGGAGCGATGGCACCAATGACGACCGCCGCCTCGCCGACCTTTCTCCGTGACGCGTTCACGAGCGCTGCGAGATCGCCTGCAAAGCGCGCGGGTGAACGGTAAGCGGTGGCGTCGTTGACACCAAAGGCAAGGATAACAAGGTCCACCGGTGCAGGCACGATGCCGGGCAGGAGGCGCTCCAACGCATCGGCGGCCGTCGCTCCTGAAAGTCCATGGGCACGCCAGGCGACTGGTCGCCCGGTCAATCGTGCGAGTGCGCGTGCAGTTGCAGCCGCGACTGTCTCGTCGCCGCTGGAAAGACCGACACCGCAAACGGGAGATTCGCCGATGACAAGCACGCGGATGGGTCGGCCGACGCCTGGCACCATTCCGTGATGGGGAGGTTTCGCGGGCGGCAGACGCGGCACGCGCCGGCTCGTCGCGGTGCCTTGCGCCCAGACCAGCGGGAGAAGTGCGAGCGAACCGAAAACGCGGGCGGCAAGTGCCGCGCGCGATCTTGTGGTCGTGGGGAAGGCGACCGAGCAACCGAGCGTGGAATGTTCGTTCGGGTGTCTATCACGCAACCACAGTCTTGCAACACGACGCATTGCGATGCGCCCCGCTAGCTGCCAAGAGCAAACTGCCTGTTGCAATAGCTAAGGCAATGACGGCATTCGAGTTCCGTATTGTCGGAAAAAATCCAAACGAAGCGGTTGTGGCGCCGGCATTCGCCGGAGGGTTCGGTCCGGCTGACAAAGCCCTTGGTGCCGGGCGGTTTCGCAACCACAATGCGTCCATCCGTCACTTCTAAGGCAATGTGGTTCCCCACCTTTTCCCGAAGTGTGAGGTATCGAACATAGAAAAACCGTGATATGAGAGCATGGCCGGCCAGCCCGAGTGAATTCATCACTCCCGCATTGCGACCTGCCGAGAAAAACCCTGTCAACGAACTCGATCTGGAAGATTCCCGCTCCAATGCTTCTCCGCCTGCATCGTGCGATGCGCGGAGCTGGACGCAAATTCTCGCGCGCTATCGCGAGCCCAATCATGCCCGCAGCATCGTCGAAATTGCGGTCACGCTGCTGCCGCTCGCGACGCTGTGGGGATTGGCTTGGGCCGCGCTCCATTTCGGCTTCTGGTGGCTCTCGCTGCTGCTGGCAGTGCCGGCCGCGGGATTCCTCGTCCGCCTATTCATGATCCAGCACGATTGCGGGCACGGCTCTTTCTTCCGCCATCGTCTGGCCAACGACTGGGTGGGTCGGGTGCTCGGCGTGATCACCTTTACCCCCTATGACTTCTGGCGTCGCACACACGCCATTCATCATGCCACCTCGGGCCATCTCGAACGGCGCGGGATGGGCGACGTCGATACCCTCACGGTGGAGGAATATCGGGCGCGCGCCATCTGGGGCCGGCTTCGTTATCGCTTGTACCGGCACCCGCTCGTCATGTTCGGCATTGGCCCCGCCTATCTGTTCGTCCTCCGGCACCGGCTGCCGATCGGCATGATCCGCGGGGGCTGGCAGCCTTGGTTCAGCACCATGGCAACCAATGTCGCAATCTCGTCCGTCGCAGCCGGGTTGATTTGGTTGATCGGGATCGGGCCGTTTCTGCTCGTGCATCTGCCGATCATCCTGCTTGCAGGTTCCGTCGGCGTGTGGCTGTTCTATGTGCAGCACCAGTTCGAGGAGACATTCTGGGCCCATGAGGGTGAATGGACGCGTCACGATGCCGCCTTGTTGGGCAGCTCGCATTACGACCTTCCAGGGGTCCTGCGCTGGTTCACCGCAAATATCGGCGTGCACCACGTCCACCACTTGTGCAGCCGCATTCCCTATTACCGTCTGCCGCGGGCGCTACGCGACCACCCGGAGCTTCGCGAGGTGAGCCGGTTGACTCTGCTTGAGAGCTTCCGCTGCGTGCGTCTCGTGCTCTGGGACGAGAGTCGGCGACGTCTCATCTCCTTTCGCGAAATGGGCGGCGGCTGCATCAATGAGCACAATGCCGGTTCAAACCGTCGCGGATTTGATTAACTGAGCTCAATGCTCGTTCGCTCTAGCGGGTCTGAAGAAATTGTTGGGTGTCGACGATAATGCGCCAGTGGTGTGTCACCGCGGCGCAAATTCTTTGACTTGCCTGAAGCGGAATAGCGCTGATCATTCGGCTGAAGCCGCACGGTCCATTGCAGCTTGACCGGGCCACGGATTGGACCAGCGATCCGCAAACGCTACTTCGACAACGGGACGCCGCGATAACGGGCCGAACCTTGCTTCGGGGTAGCCGATCGGCATCAGTGCATAGGTATCCTCATCCCTGGGAATGCTCAAAACCGCTTTGACATTTTCCTCGTATCGGATGTGGTTTGTCGTAATCAAAGTCGCCAACCCGAATGCACGACAGGCAAGAATGATGTTCTGCACGGCAGGATAGATGCTGGCGCCGCGAATGCGTTCGGCATACGCAAGTTCTTCGTCATACCTGGCCTGGATGTCGGGTGGCAGGGAATTGCACGGCGGCAACCGCGGACGTCTCATGCAGGGAACGAGCAAGACGGGAGCCTCGCCCATGTGATCCCACAGGTATGAGCCCGACGACATGAATTGCCTGTATTGCTGATCGCTCATGTGCGCCAGCCATTCTCGGTTGGCGTATATGGCGCTCGCGATATCGGAAGCCTTGCGATAGATTTCGCCGAGCTTGGCCCGCTGCTGTGCATCGCGTACGACGACAAAGGACCAACTCTGTGCGTTTCCAGCCGATGGCGCGCGGATCGCCGCGTCGAGGATCTTGGTCAGCACCTCTTCCGGCACCGGATCGGGTTTGAGCCGGCGCAGCGCCCGTGCAGAATACATGGCTTCGAACAGCGATATTTCCGTCACCGCTACGTCTCCATCACAATGCCAATCGGAAATGTGTCGGATCTCAGCGTCCTGTGCGGGCGCCATCCCCGGCACGGGGCCAGAGTATCACCGCATCGACGAACAAATTCCATCGTTCGAGACCGGCATGAAGACAGAGTCACCTGCTGCGCAGAGAGCGGCACGCTTTTGCCGATGAGCATCGGCCTGCCCCCGCTCGTGATGCGAGATCTGGTTCCGCAGGGCTACCGGCTGCGCATTCCAGGTCCCGTTCCGGTGCCGGACCGCGTGCGTAGGGCGCTCGCTCTGCCGATGCTGTCCCATCGCGGCCCCGAGTTTCACGCCCTGTTGAGGGAGACGACGCATCACCTGCGCGGCGTGCTCGGCACGACGCACGATGTTTTGCTGCTCGGCGCATCGGGGACCGGGGCGATGGAGGCCGCGCTCGCCAACGTGCTTTCGCCCGGTGACGCGGTGCTGGTGCTTGTGAACGGACAGTTTGGCGAACGGTTTGCTTCAATCGCGCACGGCATGGGTGCGCAGGTCGATCGCCTTGAAATCGCGTGGGGGGAAGCGCCCGATCCGGCACAGATCGCCGCGCGCGTGAGGGCCGGAAGTTATCGCGCCGTGGTCTGCGTGCACAACGAGAGCGCAACCGGAGTGGTCGCCGACGTTGCGGCGATCGGGGCGCTGCTGCGTGATGAGCAGACCCTCCTGATCGTCGATTCCGTGAGCGGCGTGGGTGGCGTCGAGATGCGAATGGACGAATGGGGAATCGATGTCCTGGTGGCGGCCTCGCACAAGGCGCTGATGTGCCCGCCTGGTCTTGCCATTGTTGCGGTGAGCGAAAAGGCGATGCGGATCGTTGCGTCCGCCACGGGGGTGGCGCGGTTCTATCTCGATTTTCGCAAGGCAAAGGCTTCCCTCGACAAGGGCGAAACGCCGTTTACGCCGCCGGTGTCGCTGATCGTGGCGTTGCGCGAGGCACTCGCGATGATGGCGGAGGAGGGCCTGTCCAACGTACTGGCTCGGCATGTTCGATTGGCCGCGGCATTGCGGGCGGGCTGCGAAGCGCTCGGCCTGCAAATATTTCCCACCGCACGTCCCTTCTCTCCTACGGTGACCGTCCTCACGCTGCCGAAGGGCTTCGACGGCGCGGCCATCATCCGGCACATGCATGCGCGCTACCGCACGGTCATCGCGGGGCAGCGCACCAGATTGGCGGGGCGCGTGATCCGGTTCGGCACCATGGGATCTTTCGATGCGCAAGACGTCATCACTGACCTGCACCATCTCGAATCGACGCTGCGCGATCTTGGCCATGCGCCGTCGGCCGGCGCCGGCGTGCAGGCCGCCGTCCGGTTGCTCGCGTAATAATGCAACTCTTCATGCTCTCACCGCCAGCCTGTGATAGAGCAGCCGTCCGACCGATGAGATCGTGAAGCAGGCGACGAGATACGTGAGCGCCAGGAAGCCGATGATTGCAATTGGCGCGAATTCGCGGGCGTTGACTAGCATGGCGCTGCCGGTGAGCTCGTTGACCCCGATCACCGAGGCTACCGAGGTGAACTTGAACAGTCGGACATACTGGTTGAACAGTGTCGGAATGACGTTGCGGAGCGCAATCGGGACGACCACGTGCCTGATTACCTGCGCGCGCGTGAGACCAGTTGCAAGCGCGGCTTGCACCAGGCCCGGCCGGACGGAGCGCAACCCTGCCCTGACGTCTTCTGCCAGGTATGCGGCAATGAACAGAATGAAACCGACGATCGCCGCGCTATAAGCGCTTGTCCGATAGCCGAGCAGCGCCGGCAGGCCGAAATAGCAAATGAACAGCACGACCAGAAGCGGGGTGCCGCGCACGAAAATGACATAGACATCGAACAGTCGGGCCAGCACGGGCGCGCGCAAATATCGCGCGACCCCGATGATGAGACCGAGCATGCTGCCCCCGATGATCGAGAACAGCGAGATTTCGGCGGTCACGCGCAGACCGCTCAGCAGGAAGGGAAGATTCTTGAGGATGACCTCAGGCATCGCTCATCCTCTGGCCGATATCTTCCCTTGCGCCGGGCACGAGCAGGAGACCGCCGCTCACGGCCGAGACCAGCAGCAGGTAGAGCAGCGATATGACGATGTAGACCTCGAAGGTCCGGAACGTCTGCCCCTCGATGGCGCTCGCTTGATAGGTCAGCTCTGCCACGGTGATCACGGAAGCGAGCGAGGAGTCCTTGATCAGCTGGGACGCGATGCTCGCAAGCGACGGGGTAACGATTCGAAAGGCCTGCGGATAGACGACGAACAGCAACGCCTGCATCGGGGTGAGACCGGTCGCAAGCGCCGCGAGACGTTGTCCCCGCGGCACGGCTCCGATGCCCGAGCGCACGATCTCGGCGACATAGGCCCCGCAATAGAGCGCCAAGCCGAAGGCCGCGCACACGAACGGCGACAGCTGCAGGAATGCGAGCGCCACGTACCAGAAGTACATGTGCACGAGCAAAGGAATGTTGCGCATCAGCTCGACATATGCGGCCGCGCTCGCGCGCAACAGTCGCTCATGTGACGCGCCGGCCGTCCCAACCGTCGCTCCGATGACGAAGGCGAGGAACAGACCGAGCCCCGAGAGCGCGATGGTCGTGAGGAAACCTTCGACCAAAAGATCGAAGTTGCTCCAGATCGATGTCCAGTCAAGCCTGTACGGCACCGCTGCTCTTCAAGCTCGGCAATGCGAAGGGGCGCGTGGTCACGGCCAGACCTCGATGGGGACTGGCGGGTCGGAGCCGAACCACTTGCGGTAGAGCGTCGCATATTCGCCGGACGTCCAGAGATCCTGCAGCATGAAGTTCACTTCATCACGCAGGTCGGAATCGCCCTGCCGCATCCCGATCGCGAAAGGCTCCGTGCTGAAGAGATCACCGACGATCTTGAAATTCGGATTGTCGCGCATGAAGCCTTGCAGGATCTGGAGGCTGCCGGTGAGAGCGGCGACCCGGCCCTGTGCGAGGGCCAGCCAAGCGCTGTTGTAGTCTCGAAAAGCGACGACTTTCGCCGTCGGTGCCGCGGCGGCGATGTTTCGTTCAAGCGTGGTCCCCTGCTGGACGGCGACCTCCTTGCCGGCAAGGTCCTTGACGCTGCCAATCGGGCTGGCCTTTGGAACCAGGAGGGACTGACCCCCGGTGTAATACGTGATGCTGAAGTCGATGACCCGATCGCGCTCGCGCGTGTGCGTCATCGACGCGGCGACCGAGATCCACGTTGCCGCTGACCAGCAGGGGGATTCGGGTCGGAGAGGTCACCTTGACAAGCTCGACCGGAACGCCGATTCGCTCGCCGGCCTTGCGGACCAGATCGATGTCGAAGCCAACCGGCTCGTTCTTGTCGTTGAGAAAGCCGAAAGGAGGCGTGTCGAGCTTCACGCCGGCAAGAAGCTTCCCGCGCTCCTTGATCTTGGCAAGCGTTCCTTGCGGTGCCTGCGCAGCGGCCGCCAAGGTTGTTGCAACGACCGCAGCCATCGCGGCGATGGCAGCAGGAACGCGAAACGCGGCCGTCATTGTTTGTCCCCTTCGCACGCAGTGATGTGCTTCAAGCTGCGATTCCGACTTGCGCTATACGGTTGAGAGCCTCATCAAGCTCGCCGTCCGAGCAGGTCATCGACAGGCGCAGGTGCCCCGCGCCGGCGCCGCCGAATGACGATCCGGGCATGGCCGCCACGTCGATCTCGTCGAGCCATCGCCTCGCGACATCGGTATCCCGGCTCGCAACCGACGGAAACAGGTAGAAGGTGGCAGGCGGCACGGCGCAGGTGATGCCGGGCACGCTCGAGAGCCGCTCAGCCGCGATCTCGAGCCGGGTTCGGAACATTTGTCGATACGTCGGTACGACCTCGTCGAACAGCGACAATGCCGTGATGCCCGCGACCTGGATGAAGCCCGGCACACAGTAGATCGAATGCTGGATGAACTTGAGCATTGCTTTCGACAGGCCAGGCGGCGTGATGAGATAGCCGAGGCGCCATCCGGTCATGCCGAAGGTCTTGGAAAGGCTGTCGACCACGAAGACGCGGCCCTTGCCGCCCGGCAGGCGTTGAGGGCTGGGGAAATTCCCGCTGTAGAGGAGGTCGGAATAGACCTGGTCGAAGAGAATCCAGAGATCGTGCTGTTGCGCGAAAGCCAGAACGCGCGCGATGTCGTCTGCGGAAAGCACCCGGCCGGTCGGGTTCACCGGCGAGTTGACAATAATGGCCTTGGTGCGGGGCGAAACCAGATTCTGCAAGGTGGGCTCATCGACGCGGTCGAGCATCGGAATTCCGATCGGAACGGCGCCGCACAGAGCCGCGCACGGGCCGTAGCTCACCCAGCCCGGCTCCGGCACGAGCACCTCATCCCCGCCTTGCACAAGCCCCATCAAAGCCGCGAGCAGCGCAAACTTTCCTCCCGGGGTGACGATTACATCGGCGGGATCGTGGGAGATTCCCGATCGAGCCGATTCTCGCCCGACGATGGCCTCCCGCAGCGAAGGGAGCCCGGCAGGTGATCCATAACGGGTCTCGCCTTGACGCATTGCGCGTTCGGCTGCCGCAATGATGCGCGGGTCGGTATCGATATTGGGGTCGCCGCTCGACAGACCGATGATCTTGCGTCCCGACGCCCGCGCCGCGCGTACACGCTCCGTCATCTCCACGGTCGCGGAGGGTTTCAGGCCGACAACACGATCAGCGAGAGACTTCGGCATCGAAAGGCTGGAGCATGAGGTTTGGGCATGGCGGCGCTCAAGTCGCTCGTTTGAGCCAGGGAATACCACATTACGCTCGTTATTACGATCGCATTCTGTATGAATGCCTCGTGCCGACAAGCGACGGAAAGGTGTAAGCTCTTGCCGGTCACGAGGGTATCACATGATCCGCTTGTCTTGCCGCGCCATGTTGTGGACCGGCCTTGCCGTCATTGCAGTCGCAATCTGTGCATGGGACGCGGTCGCGCAAGACGGCTATCCGAACCGTTTCATCAAGCTTCTCGTTCCGTGGCCGCCCGGCGGCATCACCGACGTGACGGCACGTATTCTCGCACAGCAGCTCACCATCGAGCTCGGTCAATCGGTGACGGTTGAAAATCGGGGCGGTGCCGCCGGCACGATCGGGCACGCCGTCGTGGCTCAGGCCGCCGCCGACGGTTATACCGTGTTATTGGGGACGAACAGCACGTACGCCATAGCGCCGCATCTTTTCGAGCGGTTGCCCTATGACGGCGAAAGGGCATTCGCGCCGGTCGGCCTCGTCATTCGCAGTCCGCAAGTGCTGTGCGCGCATCCGTCCTTGCCGGTGAAGGATTTCGCGGGCTTCCTCGACCATGCCCGCGCGCGCCAACCGGACGGAGTTTCCTTTGCCTCGGCGGGGCCCGGCAGCTCCAGTCACATGGCGACGGAGCTGCTGATGTCCATGGCGGGAATCCGCATGCTGCATGTCCCCTATCGCGGCGGCGGGCCGGCGTTGCAGGCGCTCGTGGCCGGCGAGGTCAATGTGGTGTTCGCGGACGCGGTCATCGCGCTACCCTTCGCGCGCGCAGGCACGGTGCGCATGCTTGGGGTGAGCACATCGGAGCGCGCGCCGCTGGCGCCGGAAGTCCCCACCATCGCCGAGGCCGGACTCGACGGATTTCAATCCTCGACCGATGTGGCTCTGCTCGTGCCGGCCGGCACGCCGGAGCCGATCATCCGGCGCCTGCATCGCGCGGTCGTCGACGCGTTGCGCTCGCCGCAAGTGCGCGAGCCCTTGCTGGCACAGGGCGCCATTCTTGTCGGTGGATCGCCCGGGGAGTTCGCAACCTACGTCACGCAGGAATCGGCGAAATGGCGTGACGTGATCCGCGCGCGCGGCATCAAGCTGCAGTGAGCTAATTTAAGCGGCGTCGGTATGACGGGCGTGGGACAACGGCCGCGATCTGCCCCCGATCAGCCTGCAGCGGTCGGCAAATCGATCACGAGATTGAGATAAAATCCACCCGGACGCGGGCGCCGGGCGGGATGCAGCAGGTCGAATCTCGTTCCTCGATGAGAGCCGGTCCTTCGAAGGTCTCGCCGGCGGCCAAAGCATGACGGTCATAGACGGTGCAGGACAAAGAGCCGCTGCCCTCGAACATCACCTCGCGCGTTCCGCGCGCCGCCGCGGCGGCAGACGCCCCCGCTGCGCCCCGCATCGATATGCCCCCGGTCATGCGGATGTCCGCACCCGGAGCGGCGCACGCGAGGCGCCAGCTCAACGCTTCGATGGGCGTGTCCTCGACCACGCGGCCGAATCGTTCACGGTAGCTCGAGAAGAAGGCATCGCGGATTGCCGGAAGAGCCGCGGGCTCGAGGGTGACCTTCGGCAGCGGAACCGGAATCTCGAAGCCTTGCCCGACATGGCGCATATCGGCGCTCGGCCGCAGCGTGATCGCGGCGGGATCGGCGCCCGCGCCGAGGAGGAGTCGGCGGCCCTCCTCGGCCATCTCCGCGAACAGCGCGTTGATGGTGTCCCAATCGAGCCGCTCCAATCGCGCCACATGACTTCGCACCATGTCGGTCGCCGGCGGTGCAACCAGGAAGCCGAGCGCGGATGTCACGCCAGCCCCCAACGGCACGACCACGCGCCCCATCTTGAGCAAGCGGGCAAGGTTGCAGGCGTGCACGGGCCCTGCGCCGCCAAAAGCAATGAGGGTGTAGCGGCGTGGGTCGCGTCCTTTCTCCGCGAGATGCATGCGCGTGGCGGCCGTCATCGTCTCGTCCACGATGCGCGAAACGCCGAGTGCCGCCTCCGGCGTCGAGAGCCTCAACTCACGCGCCACGCCGTTTGCGAGCACGTCGAGCGCGCGCTCGAGGTCGAGGGGCATCTCGCCGCCCAGGAAGTAATCGGGATCGAGCCGGCCCAGCACCAAGTCGGCATCGGTGACAGTCGGCTCACTGCCGCCGCGGCGATAGCAGACCGGTCCGGGCTTCGATCCGGCGCTGCGTGGTCCGACCTTCATCAAACCGGAAGCCGCATCCACGCGCGCAATCGACCCGCCGCCGGCACCGATCTCGATCATGTCGACGACCGAGACCTTCAGGGGCAATCCGGAGCCCTTGACGAAGCGGCGCACCCGGCCGGCCTCGAAATCGAACTTGTGGTCGGGCGCGCCGTTCTCGACCAGACACATCTTCGCAGTGGTGCCACCCATGTCGAAGGAGACCACGCGATCGAGGCCGATGAGCCTCGCGAGGAAGGAGGCCGCCATGGCACCGGCGGCGGGGCCGGACTCGATCAGGCGTATTGGAAATTCCTTCGCTTCCGCCGCCACGGCTATGCCGCCACCGGAGAGCATGACGTAGAGGCGTCCTAGAAAGCTTATATCGGTCAGCCTCGTCTCGAGACGGTCGAGGTAACGCCGCATCAGCGGCTGTACATAGGCGTTGGCGCATGCCGTGCTGGTGCGCTCGAGCTCGCGAATCTCGGGCGCTACTGACGAGGAGAGAGTGAGTGGAACCGCAGGGAAGAGCTTGCGGATGATCTCGCTCGCGCGCCGCTCGTGCTGCGGGTTGCGATATGCATGCATGAATGAAATTGCGAGTGCCTCGGCGCCCTCGCTCTCGACCGAATCTCGCGCCGCCTCGGCCACTGCGGGCTCGTCCAAAGGCAGCAGGATTTGTCCTTCGGCGTTCAGCCGTTCCGAAACTTCACGCCGGCGACGACGCGGCACGAGCGTCGGAGGGGCCTCGAGGAACAGATCATAGAGGTCGTAGCGGATCTCGCGTCCGATCTCGATCACGTCGCGGAATCCGTCTGTCGTGATCAGGCCGACGACGGCTCCGGTGCGCTCGATCACGGTGTTGGCAACGAGGGTGGTCCCATGCACGATGCTGTGCAGGTCCGCCGCGCGCAGGCCGACCTCGCGCAACAAGCGTTGAATGCCGCCAACGACGGCCTCGCTCGGATCATCGGGCGTGGTGAGCAGCTTGCCGGTATGAACGAGATTGCGCGTAGGATCGTGCAGGACGAGATCGGTGAAGGTGCCGCCGACATCGACACCGAGGCGCGCGGCAGGCCCCTTCATGGTTCCTACTCGACGGCGTAATCTTTGCGCGCCGCTGCCGCGGTGATGTATCCGTCGCGCAGATCGCCGCTCACCGCCTGGCGCTCTCTTGATTTCGGATCGCCGTAGCCGCCCGCGCCGGGATAGGCCATGCGCAGCCTCGCGCCCGGCGCCAGAGTGGTGCGCGACTTCGGATGCGGCCGGGTGCCGTCGGCGAGCTCGATCACAGCCGGCGCGCCGCTGCCGCCGCCGAGGACGCCAAGCGCCGGATGATCGCGGCGGTCGGACAAGAGCGAGAGGCGCACGGGAGCGGGTGAGCGGACTTCGATCTCCACCTCCTGGCCCAGCCCGCCGCGGAAGCGGCCGGCGCCGCCTAAATCTACGCGCAGTTGCTTTCGCCAAACGACCAATGGCGCGACGCTCTCGAAAGCTTCGATGCTGCCGGCACCGACATTAGTGGGAAACGCGGTGGTGGAAAGTCCGTCGCGGTGAGGAGATGCACCCATGCCGCCGCCGGCGAACAGAATTTGGCTGAAGCGATCGCCGCTGCGGTCTACGCCGCTGAATACGGCACGCATGGAAGGAGCCCCGCCGCATTCTGCGATGATGCGTTCGGGTATCACGTGAGCAAGCGCGCGGTAGATGACGCCGGCGAGCAAATGACCCGTCAGCTGCCGCGCGCCGCAGGGGGCTGGAAAGCGCGGGTTGAGGATGCTTCCCTCGGGAGCGGCAACGGTGATGGCTTGATACGAGCCTTCATTTCGCGGCGTGAAGGGATCGAGCGCGCATTTCACCGGGTAGACCGAATAGGCGTGGGTGTAGTTGAAGACGCAGTTGATCCCGCGATCGATCTGCGGCGAGGTGCCGGCGTAATCGATGTGCATCCCGTCGCCGGACACAGTCACGGCGCACTCGATCAGAGTGAGGTCATCGTCAAATCCATCGGCTTCCAGTTTTGCCCGGTAGATGCCGTCGGGCACCGCGCCGATGGCGCGGCGCATTGCGGCGTCGGCGCGAGCGTGAAGGACGCTGCCCAGCCCCTGCAAGTTGACCAGTCCGACATCGTCGAGAAATTCCACGACCCGCCGGACGCAAACTTCGTTCGCGATCACCTGCGCCTCGAGGTCGCCGAGAACCTGGCGCGGGACCCGGACATTGGCGAGCAGAAGCTCGGCCAGCTCCTCGTTGCGCTCGCCCTCGCGCAAGAGCCGCGCCGGCAGGATGCGGATCCCCTCTTCGAACAGCTCGCGGCAATCGGCTGACCACAGCGCGCCGCCGACGTCGGGCGAATGTGCGATGGAGCCAGCGAAGCCGACGAGAGCGCCGCGATAAAAGATGGGGCTCACGGCCGTGAAATCCGGCAAATGGCCGGTAGCGAGCCAAGGGTCGTTCGTGATCACACAGTCGCCGGGCCGCCACGTCTCGGCCGGAAAGCGCTCGAGGAATGCTTTGGTGGTGCGCGGAAGGATGCAGGAGAAGGAAGCGATGCCGCCGGTATTCTCCGAGATCGAATTGCCGCCGCGATCCATCAGAACCGTTGCGAAATCATTGGACTCGCGCACGATCGTCGAGAATGCGGTGCGCAACAGCCCCGTTGCGGCTTCGTCCGCAATGGAAATCAGGCGGCTCCAGAAAATCTCGATCGTGACGGGGTCGAACGGATCGGCATCCGCGTTGCGTTGATTGTCTGGAACGGGCACAGCTTCGCGTCTTTGCATTGAAAAACCGTTTACAACGCCTGCGCGGTGTTGCCCTTGAACAGCACCGGCCCTGTCGGCCGTCCGGTCGGAGAGCCGCTCGCGGGCTCGAGGGTGATCTCGAACAACTGGTCGATGCTCGGCGCCGGCAGGTCCTTGAGAGAAAGCTGCAGGGTTCGCGCGCGCTCCATCAGACCGACGGACACCGGTCCGCGTTCCCGGCTCGGCAGCGTCCACACCTCCAACGCGCGGCCTTGCGGCACGTCGAACGTGGCGATGGGAACGAGCACCACGCGCCCGTCGGCAAAAGCTTGCACCACCGCGCCGGCGCGATTTCCGTCGAGCAGCACCGCGATCATGGTCGGCTGCTGGCGCGCCGCGCGGATAGCGATGCCGAGTCCGACCGCGAGCACAAGCATGCCGATCGAGGCGGCGCAGGCGGCGCCGCGCCACACCGCGACATTCCCCCACCATCGGGACCAGGTCGGCGGAACCCTCGTTTGCTCCGGCAATCGGCCGCGCACCGCCGCTTCGATCCGGCTCCAAAGCGCGTCGCCCGCCGGTTGCGGCTCCGTGGCAGCGTCGAATTCACCGAAGCGCAGCCGCCAGCTCTCCACTTCGCGTGCGAAGGCCGCATCGGATGCAAGCCGGCGCTCTGCGTCAAGCTTGGCCTCGCCTTCGAGCAGGCCAAGAACGAATTCGCCGGCCAGTGAGCGATCATCCGCCGGTGTCATTGCATGCACTCCTTCATTGCATGCACTCCTGCAGCGACATCAGGCTGCGCCGCACCCAGCTCTTCACCGTGCCGAGCGGCACGCCGAGCCGGCCGGCGAGCTCGCCATGGCTCAGTCCGTGCACGTAGGAAAGCACGACCACCGCGCGGCGCGGCGCATCGAGCCGCTCCAGGCAACGCCGTAACGCACTCGTCTCCGGCAGCCGGGCAATCGCGCTTTCGCTTGTCAATGCCAACCCGTCGACCGGTTCCTCCTCGAACGTAAATCGGCTTTCGTCGCGCAGGATGCTCAGCGAACAATTGCGCAGGATCGTGTACAGCCAGGTGCGTGCCGCGCCGCGCTTGGGGTCGAACGAGCGGGCGGCTCGCCACACCCGCATGAACGTGTCCTGCACGGCGTCTTCCGCCAGGTCCTTGCGCCGCAGAATGCGCCGCGCGACGCCGACCATGCGCGGTCCCTCCATCTCGTAGATGACTCGCAGTGCCGAGTGCTCGCCGGCCGCGCACCGGGCAACTGCTGCGGCGAGCTGCGCCTCGGTCGCGCTATCCGGCGGGGCGATCACGGTCATCGAATCCCGGTTTTGGCCAAGGTTACCAAAGGCGTCGGCAAAGCGGCCGACTGTCCATCGTTATACTGCGCTGCCGGGAGAATGGATGCATGCGGACTCACAAACTTGTTATCGCACGGCTTGCGTCCGTTCGGGCCTGCTCCTGCGTACCCCCTTTCGTCGCCGCAGTCGGCGACTGGAACAAAGGGAGAGCAAGATGATGCTACGAACGATATTGGCTGCCTCCGCTGCGCTTGTGCTGAGTGCCGCAGCCGCGAAAGCTGCAGAGGTCGCCGCGCTGTCGGGCGATCACTCAATCTCGATCGTCGATACCGGGGCGAAGAAGGTCGTGAAGTCCTGGAATATCCAGGGCATCACCGGCAAGGTGGTCGGCATCGACGTGCGCCCCGCCGACGGGATGCTCTATGCGCTCGCGGAAGACGGCGGCGTGTATACCGTGGATACGAAGACCGGCAAGGCCACCATGAGGTCGAAGCTCGACACCATGCTCAAGCCGGGCACCTGGGGCACGGTCGATTTCAACCCGGTGGCAGACCGCCTGCGCGTGATCGGCAGCGACGGCATGAACCTGCGCGCCAACGTCGATGACGGCAAGGTGACGACCGACGGCGCTCTCAAATACGCCGACAGCGATGCCAGCAAGGGCAAGGCGCCGAAGATTGCCGCCGGCGCCTATATAAACTCGGTGAAGGGCGCGAAGGAGACCGCGCTGTTCGACATCGACGTCGCCACCGGCGCCCTGGTCAAGCAGGCACCGCCCAACGACGGCATCCTCAACACCGTGGGCATGCTCGGCGTGAAGGCCGATGTCGTCGCGTTCGACATCTGGTCGGATGGCGCCAAGAACGAGGCCTGGTTGATGGCCGCCGATGGCCTGCACAGCGTCGATCTATCCACTGGCAAGGCCGGCCCGGCGGTCAAGATCGATGGCGTCAAGGGACAGGTACGAGACATCGCCATCCTGCCGGGGATGTAAGTCCCTCCTGCACGGAAAGCCTGCGCGCGCGTCAAGCCTCTGGCTTGGCGCGCGCCGTAGAGCTGTCCCGCTCTCAGCCGTCAAAGTCCCTTGAAGACGCAGCCAATCAACAGGACGACGTAGGCCACGATCGCCAACCAGAACTGATACGTGGATAAAAACTGGATCTTGGCAAAATGACCGGCCAGCGCCAGGACCGCAAGTGCCACGGAAATCCAGAAAACGGGTATGGTCGGTGCGCTGAGATTCATGATTTTCCCTCACATGTGGCCGGCAGAGCCGGCGCCCTCCAAGCGCATGGATGGTAGCACCGACGGACGCGGGCGCGCAAAGCACCGAATGAAGACCATGTGCAAAAGTCGTTTTAGATCCGATTGCGTTGACCAATCCTCGACGTCATGGCCGGGCTCGTCACCACAAGTCGGGTTACCCGACTTGCGGCGCTCTAATGAGTGCGGACCTCGGGCAAGCCCGAGGTCCGATGCCATCCACGTCTTGCTTGCGGCACAGACAGATGTGCAGACCCGGAAACAGGTCAGAACAAGTCCTGGGATGATGGCACCGGCTTTGGCTTTTTCAGCTCTCGCGCTCAGTCACCGAGGCCGGTGGCCCCGGTCTGACGATAATAACGGATCGCACCGGGGTGGAGCGGCAGGAAGGTGTTGCGCGCAATATTCGCCGGCACCGTGGCGGCCGCGGCTGCATGCGCTTCCATCATCTGCTCGTGGTTCTCGAACGTGGCCTTGACGGTGCGATAGACGAGGTCGCTCGGCAAGTCCTGGTGCGCCACGGCGAAATTGTAAAGGCCGATGGTCTGGTAGGGGCGAATGAGGGTCGGATAGGTTCCCGCCGGAATGCGCGAGGGAGTGAGCTCCGGTGCTGCAAGCTGCAGCGCGGCGATCTCGCTGGCGGTCAAGGCCACGTAGCGGACCTTGTTTTTGGCCTCGAGCTCGATGAAGGAAGGAAACGGCACGCCGGCGCCCACCGCGAGCACATCGACCGATCGGGCTTGCGTCTGCGCGGCCAGGTCCGACCAGTCGCCGAAAACGAAGCTCGCCGGAATCTTCAGGGTGGCAAAGAATTCGGGAACATAGGCTGCCGAAGTACCGCCTTGCGGGCCGACGCCGACGCGCTTGCCGGCCATCTCGGCGATTGATCGAATGCCGAACTCCTGCAGCACAAGAAGGTGGAACGGCGTGTCGTACATCGGGAAGATCGCCCGCATGGCGCGTGCCGGCTTGCGGGCGGCCCATGCACCGGTGCCGTTCCAGGCGTGGAGCGCAATCCCGGTGGTGACGAATCCGAGCTTCGCCTCGCCGGCTTCCAGCAACTCGATGTTCTGCGCGGGTCCTTCCGTGGGACGCATGGTGACGGGAAGCTCCAGGGCGCGGGTCAGGATTCTCGCGAGACCCTCGCCGTAAACATAGTAGGTGCCGCCAGGTGAGGCGGTGCCGATCGTCAGGTGGTCCGGCCAATGCGGCTCCCCCGATCTGACCGGGTCCGCGAGCGCGACAGTGGCAACGATCGCGAGACAGACAGGACGGAGCAGAAAGTGCTTCATGGTTCGTCGCAGCTCCCTCATGGGATGCAATTGCATTACGGCAGCAGCAGCGGCGCCGGCGGCGGCATTGCCTTTTCCGGCTCCTCGGCCTCGATCTCCGTCTCATGCTCGAGGTGCTGGCGCATTCGTCTTTCGTCGAGCGCTCCCTCCCACTTGGCTACGACGATGGTCGCGACGCCGTTACCAACCAGGTTTGTGAGCGCGCGCGCCTCCGACATGAAGCGGTCGATGCCGAGGATGAGCGCGATGCTGGCGACCGGGATGGTGCCGACCGAGGCCAGCGTCGCAGCGAGCACGATGAAGCCGCTGCCGGTTACGCCGGCGGCGCCCTTCGAGGTGAGCAGCAGCACGGCGATGATGCCGATCTGTTGCCAAAGGGTGAGCTCGGTGTTCGTCGCCTGGGCAAGAAAGATTGCCGCCATTGTCAGATAGATGCAGGTGCCGTCGAGATTGAACGAGTAGCCGGTCGGAACAACGAGGCCGACGACCGTCTCCTTGCATCCGAGATTCTCGAGCTTGGCGATCATGCGGGGCAATACCGATTCGGAAGACGAAGTGCCGAGCACGATCAGCAGCTCTTCCTTGATGTACTTGATGAACTTCCAGATGCTGAAGCCCGCGAGCCAGGCGATGGTTCCGAGCACCCCGAAGACGAAAATGAGGCAGGTCGCGTAGAAAGCTGCCATCAGATGGCCAAGCGAGACCAAGCTGCCGAGGCCGTACTTACCGATGGTGAAGGCCATGGCGCCGAATGCGCCGATCGGCGCCACCCGCATGATGATCCCGACGACGCCGAACAGCGCGTGCGAGACGATATCGATCAGGTTAAGCACCGGCTTGCCGCGCTCGCCGAGCAAGAACAGCGCAAATGCGAACAGGATGGCGAAGAACAGGACCTGCAGGATCTCGCCCTCGGCAAAAGCCCCGACCACCGTGGCGGGAATGATGTTGAGGAGAAACTCGACGGTGCCCTGCTGCCCGGCCTTGGTCGTGTAGATCTGAATCGATCTGGTATCGAGGGCTTTCGGGTCGATATTCATGCCGGCGCCGGGCTGCAGGATGTTCACGATGACAAGGCCGACGATGAGCGCGAGCGTCGTCACCAGCTCGAAATAGATCAATGCCTTGATGCCGACGCGCCCGAACTTGCTTGAGGTCCTCCATTCCGGCGATGCCGTGCACGACGGTGCAGAAGATGATCGGGGCGATCAGCATCTTGATCATCTTGATGAATGCATCGCCCAATGGCTTCATCTGCTCGCCGAGCTTCGGATAGAAGTATCCGAGCAGAATGCCGATGACGATCGCTGTCAGCACCTGGAAATAGAGATGCGTGTAGAGCGGTTTGGGCGAATGAGCCGCTGCCGCCGCGTGCCGTGCTTGCATGCCGTCTCCCCCTGGTTTCCTTCCGGTGCCTTGTCCGGGTGATGCTTGCGGGTTATTCTTGCACCCACTTGAGGCGATGGCCAAGGGGCGAAATTGTCGAGTGCCAAGCTCCACGCTGCCGCGCCATGTCGTCGGGCCGCGCCGAAACGCTCGACGACAGGAGGGTTTCGATGACCCGCCCGCAGCGCTTTCGCCCAGCATGGGATCAGCTTGCACGAAACGTCGTCACGCGGGCTTTACTGGAAAGCCAGGAGGATGAAATCGTGGTGCCGCACTCTGCGGGACGTGTCTCCCCATTGAGCTCAGTCAAGCAGATCAAGGGAGGATGACATGGGAGAAACGGCAGACCTTGACCCGGTCGAGACCGGCGAATGGATCGAGTCGATGCGGGCCGTTCTCCACCATCAGGGTGCGGCTCGCGCGACTTATCTGCTCGCGCGACTGTCCGACGAGGCGCAGCGAGCCGGCGCGGTGCAGCCCTTCGCGCTGAATACTCCATACGTGAATACGATTCCGCCGGAGCGCGAGGAACGGGCGAGCTGGGATCGCGAGATCGAGCACCGCATTCGGTCGATCATCCGCTGGAACGCTGTGGCAATCATCCTGCGGGCCAACAAGGAATCATCCGAGCTGGGAGGTCATATCGCCAGCTTTCAATCGGCAGCGACGCTTTACGACATCGGATTCGGCCATTTCTGGCGCGCTCCATCTGAGCGCCATGGGGGCGATCTGATCTACATGCAAGGTCATTCAGCTCCGGGAATCTATGCCCGCGCTTTTGTCGAGGGGAGGTTGAGCGAGCAGCAGCTGCTGTGCTTTCGTCAGGAGACCGGCGGGGCCGGTCTTTCTTCCTATCCGCATCCCTGGCTGATGCCGGATTTCTGGCAGTTCCCCACCGTGTCGATGGGCCTCGGCCCGTTGATGGCAATCTACCAGGCACGTTTCCTGAAATATCTGCACGGCAGGGGCCTTGCCGACACCGAGCGGCGCAAGGTGTGGGCTTTCATGGGGGATGGTGAGATGGACGAGCCGGAGTCGCTCGGCGCAATCTCGCTCGCCGGGCGCGAACGGCTCGACAATCTGATTTTCGTCATCAACTGCAACCTTCAGCGTCTCGATGGACCGGTCCGCGGCAACGGCAAGATCGTGCAAGAGCTCGAAGGGATGTTCCGCGGCGCCGGCTGGAACGTCATCAAGGTGCTGTGGGGCTCCGGCTGGGATGCGCTGCTGGCGCAGGACAAAACCGGGCTGCTGCGCAAACGCATGGAAGAGTGCGTCGATGGCGAATACCAGGACTTCAAGTCCAAGAACGGGGCCTATGTCCGCCAGCAGTTCTTCGGCAAGTACCCGGAAACGGCCGCGCTGGTGAAGGACTGGAGCGACGACGATATCTGGATGCTTCGTCGCGGCGGTCACGATCCGGTCAAGGTCTACGCCGCCTACGCCGCGGCCGTGAAGCATACCGGGCAGCCCACCCTCATTCTCGCCAAGACCGTCAAGGGTTATGGCATGGGGGAGGCCGGCGAAGGCCAGAACATCACCCACCAGCAGAAGAAGATGGGACTGCAGGCGCTGCGCAAGTTCCGCGACCGGTTCTCCATTCCCGTGTCGGACGACAAGCTCGAGCAAATCCCGTTTCTCACGCTCGCCGAGGACAGTCCCGAAAGGCGGTACCTGCGCGAGCGCCGTGCGCAGCTCGACGGATTCCTGCCGCAGCGCCGGCGGCGCTCGCAGTCGCTGGATGTGCCGGAGCTGACCGTGTTCAAGGCGCAGCTTGCGAGCACCGAAGATCGCGAGATTTCGACCACCATGGCGTTCGTGCGCATCCTCACGACCCTGCTGCGTGACAAGGCGGTCGGCAAGTTTGTCGTGCCGATCGTGCCCGACGAGTCGCGAACCTTCGGCATGGAGGGAATGTTCCGCCAGCTCGGCATCTTCTCGCAGGTCGGCCAGCTCTATAAACCGCAGGACGCTGACCAGCTCATGTATTACCGCGAGGACAAATCCGGTCAGATGCTTCAGGAAGGCATCAACGAAGCCGGAGCCATGTCGTCATGGATTGCGGCGGGGACATCCTACAGCACCAACAACGTGCCGATGATCCCGTTTTACATCTATTACTCGATGTTCGGACTGCAGCGCGTCGGCGATCTGGCCTGGGCGGCAGGCGACATGCGCTGCCGCGGCTTTCTTTTGGGCGGCACCGCCGGACGGACCACGCTCAACGGCGAGGGACTTCAGCACGAGGACGGCCACAGCCACCTGCTGGCCGCCACCATTCCCAACTGCGTCGCCTACGATCCGACCTTCGCCTACGAGGTCGCGGTCATCATCCAGGACGGCCTGCGCCGCATGTTCAAGGATCAGGAAGACGTCTACTACTACATCACGTTGATGAACGAAAACTACTCGCACCCGGCCATGCCGGATGGAGTCGAGGAGGGAATACGGCGCGGCATGTATCTATTCCGCGAAGGGAGCCCGCAACGGCTGCCGCGCCTGCAGCTTCTGGGCTGCGGCACGATCCTGCGCGAGGTCATCGCCGCCGCAGACCTTTTGGAGAATGACTTCGGCGTCGCCGCCGACGTCTGGAGCTGCCCAAGTTTCAATGAGCTGCGTCGCGAAGGCCTGGAAGCGGAGCGCTGGAACATGCTGCATCCCGCCAGCAAGCCGCGCAAGAGTTACGTCGAAGAATGCCTGATCGGGCGCGAAGGCCCAGTCGTCGCGGCGACCGACTACATGCGGGCCTTTCCCGAGCAGATCCGGCCCTATGTGCCGAGGCCTTATGTGTGTCTCGGTACCGACGGCTTTGGGCGCAGCGATTATCGCGTGGCTCTGCGCAAGTTCTTCGAAGTCAATCGCCACTATGTGACGATCGCAGCGCTCAAAGCGCTGGCGGACGAGGGACTGCTTGCCGCGACGAAGGTCGAGGCCGCCATTGCAAAGTACGGCATCAATGCCGAGAAGCCGGCGCCTTGGAGGACATGATCAGAACGCGTTTCGGTGAGATCGATGCTGCGCGGTGGTTCAATCTCATCGGCCTTCGCTCTGCAATGGCTCGCGCGCTTGCAACGAAGGACTAATCACGGGCGGGGATAGTATGATGGGTGAGATTGCGCAAGTCAGCGTTCCCGACATCGGCGACTTCACCGACGTTCCGATCATCGAGATTCAGGTCAAGCCGGGCGATCGGATAAAAGCGGAAGATCCGCTGATCACGCTCGAATCGGACAAGGCGTCGATGGAGGTGCCAGCTCCCTCGGCAGGCGTCGTCAAAGTGCTCGCGGTCAAGATCGGCGACAAGGTCAGCCAAGGGACGCTGATCCTGACACTCGAACTCGACGGAGAGGGTAGCGCCAGGGAAGCTGCGAAACCTGCCGTGTCGGCGCCGCCCGCCTCCACGAGCGCGCCGGGCGGGATGGCACAGGTGCGGGTTCCCGATATCGGCGATTTCAAGGACGTGCCGGTCATCGAAGTGATGGTCAAGCCCGGCGAGACCATCAGGCCGGAGCAGCCGCTGGTGACGCTCGAATCCGACAAAGCTTCGATGGAGGTGCCGTCCCCGCTCGGCGGCGTCGTTGCGGAGCTCAAGGTCAAGCTCGGCGACCGGGTGAACGAAGGCACGGTCATTCTCACGCTGGTCACCGATGCCGCGTCGGCAGCGCAAGCCGCCGTCTCGGCGATGACGCCGGTGCCCGCGGCCGCAATCACGCCCGCTGCGGCGGCGCCTGTGATCGCGTCGTCGTCGTTCGCGCCGGTCGGGCCAACTGCCGCCGCCGCAAACTTTGACATCCCGTACGCGGGCCCGTCGGTGAGAAGGCTCGCGCGCGAAAGCGGCATCGATCTGCGCGCGCTCAAGGGCAGCGGTCCGCGCGGACGCATCCTGCCCGCGGATGTGGAAGCCTTCGCCAAGGCTCCCGCGCCGGCGGCTCCTCCCAGCGCGCCTGGCACCGGCGCGGCAACCGGCCTCAATCTGTTGGCGTGGCCGAAGGTCGATTTCGCAAAGTTCGGCCCGATCGAGAGCAAGCCGCTGTCGCGAATCAAGAAGATTTCCGGGGCAAATCTTCATCGCAATTGGGTGATGATCCCCCACGTCACCAATCACGACGAGGCCGACATCACGGAGCTGGAGGATTTTCGCGTCAGGCTCAACAAGGAGATGGAAAAATCCGGCGTGCGGGTGAGCATGCTTGCCTTCATGATCAAGGCGGCGGTGGCTGCTTTGAAGAAGTTTCCCGAGTTCAACGCCTCGCTCGACGGCGAAAACC
The DNA here is from genome assembly GCA_963820365.1 of uncultured Alphaproteobacteria bacterium. Taxonomy (GTDB): domain Bacteria; phylum Pseudomonadota; class Alphaproteobacteria; order Rhizobiales; family Xanthobacteraceae; genus VAZQ01. The sequence goes on from CAWFZR010000018.1 coordinate 70,610, forward strand.
TGATTCTCAAGAAATACTTTCACATCGGTTTTGCCGCCGATACCCCGCAGGGGCTCGTTGTACCGGTCGTGCGCGATGCCGACCAGAAGAGCGTGACCGAGATCGCCAAGGAGATGGGCGATCTGGCGAAGCTCGCCCGCGACGGCAAGCTCAAGCCGGATCACATGCAGGGCGGCACGTTCACGATCTCCAGCCTCGGCGGGATCGGCGGCACATATTTCACCCCGATCATCAACGCCCCCGAGGTTGCAATCATGGGCGCCTGCCGGTCGTTTCACAAAATGGTCTGGGACGGCAAGCAGGCGGTGCCGCGCCTCATCCAGCCGTTGTCGCTCTCCTGGGATCACCGCGTGATCGACGGTGCAGCGGCGGCGCGTTTCAACGCCTATTTCGGAAGCCTGCTCGCCGACATGCGCCGTGCCCTCGTGTAGATTCCCGCTCTAGGAGTGAGCCGATGGCCAGCCTCATCGACATCAAGGTCCCCGACATCGGTGATTTCAGGGACGTGCCGATCATCGAGGTGCTGGTCAAACCAGGCGACCGGGTCAAGACCGAGGATCCTCTGATCACTCTGGAGTCGGACAAGGCCTCGATGGACGTACCCTCGCCGGTCGACGGCGTGATCAAGGACATCAAGGTCAAGGTCGGCGACAGGGTATCCGAGGGCGCGCTGATCCTTGTCGCCGAAGCAGAGGTTGCACCGGCGGGCGCAGCACCCAGGGAGAAGGTCAGGGGCGGTGGCCATTCGACCGGCGAGGGCGCACCGGTTGCTGACTATGGTGCGGCTTCTGGCGTCTACGAAGTCATCGAGGTGCGAGTCCCCGATATCGGCGACTTCAAGGATGTGCCGATCATCGAGGTGGCGGTGAAGAGCGGCGACCAGATCAAGCCGGAAGACCCGCTGGTCACCCTCGAATCCGACAAGGCCTCGATGGAAGTGCCCTCGCCGGCGGCAGGGACGGTCAAGGACGTCCGGGTCAAGATCGGCGACAAGGTCGGTGAGGGGAGCCTGATCCTGACGCTTGAAACCGGTCTCTCGCATGCCGCCGCGCCGGCCGCACCTGCCGCACCGCGTGCAACCGGCGCTGCGCCGCCGCCCGTGCCGATGGCTGCGCGCCATGCCGGTGCAGCCGACCTCGAATGTGACATGCTCGTTCTGGGCGCCGGCCCCGGCGGTTACTCGGCCGCGTTCCGCTCCGCCGATCTCGGCATGACCACGGTGCTCGTGGAGCGCTTTCCCACGCTTGGCGGCGTCTGCCTCAACGTCGGCTGCATCCCGTCCAAGGCGCTGCTGCATACCGCGTCCGTGATGGACGAGGTGAGAGAGATGGCGGCGCACGGAATCAGCTATTCGCCCCCGCAGATCGACCTCGCCAAGCTGCGCGCCCACAAGGAGAAGGTCGTCGGCAAGTTGACCGGCGGCCTCGCCGGGATGGCGAAGGCGCGCAAGGTCACCGTGCTGGAGGGCGTCGGCAAGTTCCTCGACCCGCATCACCTGGAAGTCGCGCCCAGGAACGGCGCCGCGCGCAAAGTGGTCAAGTTCGACAAGTCGATCATCGCCGCCGGTTCGGAGGCGATCAAGCTGCCGTTCATCCCCGATGATCCGCGCGTGATCGATTTCGACCGGAGCGCTCGAGCTGCGACAAATGCCGAAATCCATGCTCGTCATCGGCGGCGGCATCATCGGGCTCGAAATGGCGACTGTCTATTCGACGCTGGGAACCCGCATCGACGTGGTCGAGATGCTCGATGGGCTGATGACCGGAGCGGATCGCGATCTCGTCAAGGTGTGGGAGAAGAAGAACGCCGGCCGTTTCGACGACGTCATGCTCAAGACCAAGACGGTATCCGCCGCCGCCACCTCGGCCGGCATCAAGGTCGGTTTCGAAGGCGACAAGGCGCCGGCCCAGCCGCAGCTCTACGATATGGTGCTGGTGGCAGTCGGGCGCAGTCCCAACGGCAAGAAGATCGATGCCGACAAGGCCGGGGTGGCCGTGAGCGACCGCGGCTTCATTCAGGTCGACAAGCAGATGCGGACCAACATGCCGCACATCTTTGCCGTTGGCGACATCGTCGGGCAGCCGATGTTGGCCCACAAGGCCGTGCACGAAGCGCATGTTGCGGCGGAGACGGCGGCAGGCAAGAACAGTGTCTTCGAAGCGCGGCAGATTCCCTCGGTGGCCTATACCGATCCGGAAGTCGCGTGGGCGGGTCTCACCGAGGATCAGTGCAAGGCCCAGGGCATCAAGTACGGCAAGTCGGTTTTTCCCTGGGCGGCTTCCGGCCGTGCCATCGCCAATGGCCGGGACGAGGGCTTCACCAAGCTCCTGTTCGACGAATCCAACCATCGCGTGCTTGGCGGCGGCATCGTCGGCACCCATGCCGGAGATCTGATCGGCGAGGTGTGCCTCGCGGTCGAGATGGGCTGCGATCCCGTCGATATCGGCAAGACCATCCATCCCCATCCGACCCTGTGCGAATCCATCGGAATGTCGGCTGAAGTGTTCGAGGGGGTATGCACCGACCTGCCTCCGGCAAAGAAGAAGTAATGCATCACATCATCGTCGTTGGCGGCGGCGCCGGCGGCCTCGAGCTCGCCACGCGTCTCGGCGACAAGCTTGGCCGGCGCAAGTTGGCGGACGTGACGCTGATCGACAAGTCGCGCAGCCATCTTTGGAAGCCATTGCTGCATCAAGTTGCAGCTGGAACCATGGATTTCGGCGTGCATGAGATCGATTTCCTGGCGCAGGCGCACTGGCACCACTTCCGCTATCGCATTGGGGAGATGACCGGGCTCGATCGAGCCCGGCGCGAGGTCCGGATTGCACCCTATCTCGATGAGGAAGGTCGGCAAGTCACCGCAGGGCGGAGCTTCCACTACGATACGCTCGTCCTCGCAGTCGGCAGCGAGAGCAACGACTTTGGCACGCCCGGCGTACGCGAGCATGCCATAAGTCTCGACACGCCCGCGCAGGCCAAGCGATTTCATGGCCGGCTTGTGAACGCCTACATTCGCGGACACGCCCAGGCCGGACCATTGCAACCCGAGCAGCTGCGAATCGTAACTATCGGCGCGGGCGCTACCGGTACCGAGCTTGCCGCCGAGCTGCACTATACGACGCGCCAGCTGGTCGCTTATGGTCTCGATCGGATCGATCCGGACAAGGACATCAAGATCAGTCTCGTTGAGGCCGCCGATCGGATTCTGCCGGCGCTTCCGGAACGGCTTTCGGCAGCCGCGCAAGAGCTTCTCGCGAGCCTCGGGGTTGCGGTCAAGACCGCAGCTCGCGTCTCCGAGGTGAGCGCGACCGGAGTGAAGCTCGTCAATGGCGAGTTTATCGCGGCCGAACTGGTCGTGTGGGCAGCGGGCGTCAAGGCGCCGGAGTTCCTTGCGCACCTCGACGGGCTCGAAACCAACCGCATCAACCAGCTTGTCGTGTTGCCCACGCTGCAGACGACGCGCGACGAGAACGTGTTTGCGCTCGGCGACTGTGCTGCCTGTGCGTGGGAGGGTCGCGATGTTCCTCCCCGGGCGCAGGCCGCGCACCAGCAGGCATCGCATCTTTTCCGTCAGCTCAAACGACGCCTCAACGGCGAGCCGTTGCGCCCCTGGCGCTATCGGGATTTCGGCTCCCTCGTTTCCCTTGGCGAATACTCCACGGTCGGTACCTTGATGGGCAGTCTCATGGGAGGCAATATTTGGCTGGAAGGTCTGTTCGCCCGCCTGATGTACCTGTCGCTCTACAAGCTGCATGAGCTTAGTCTGCACGGCCCGAGCAAGGTCTCGCTGGATACCCTGGCTCGCCTGATCACGCGGCGAACCGAGCCGCACGTCAAGCTGCACTGAGAGTAACGCCATGACGCTTGATCCGGTGCTCCTGTCGCGCCTCCAGTTCTTCTGGGTGATCTCGTTTCACATTCTGCTGCCGGCCTTCACGGTGGGCCTTGCCTGCTACATCGCGGTGCTCGAAGGGCTGCATCTGAAGACCAAGGATCGTACTTACTTCGTAATATCCGTATTCTGGACGAGGATTTTTGCCGTCTCGTTCGGACTTGGCGTTGTCACCGGCATTGTCATGCCGTTCCAGTTCGGCACCAACTGGAGCCGCTTCTCCGATATCGCCGCGAACGTCATCGGTCCGCTGATGGCCTACGAGGGGCTCACGGCGTTCTTTCTCGAGGCGAGCTTCCTCGGCATCCTTCTGTTCGGCCGCAAGCTCGTTCCGCCATGGGCGCATTGCTTTGCCGCCGTCATGGTGGCCGCCGGGACGCTGTTTTCCTCGTTCTGGATTCTCGCCGCCAATTCCTGGATGCAGACGCCGACCGGTTACGAGGTCATCGATGGCCGCTTTCACGTTCTCGACTGGGTGGAGGTGATATTCAATCCCTCCTTCCCGTATCGGCTGGCGCACACCGTCACCGCTTTTCTTGTGACCACCGGCTTCGTCGTGGTCGCGGTGGCGGCCTATCATCTGCGGCGCGGGCGTGGCGTCGGGGAATGCCGCAGAATGCTCTCGATGACCTTGTGGCTGCTGACCGTGCTGGTGCCGCTGCAGATCCTCATCGGCGACATGCACGGCCTCAATACGCTCCACCACCAGCCCGCCAAGATTGCCGCAATGGAAGGCCATTGGGAGACGCAGGCGGGGGCCCCCCTTATCCTGGTGGGGTGGCCCGACCAGCAGGCCGAAGTGACGCGCTGGGCCGTCAAAATTCCCTATCTGGGCAGCCTCATCCTCACGCACGAGCTCAACGGCACCGTACGCGGACTGAAGGAATGGCCGCGTGAGGATCGCCCGCCTTCGGCGATCATCTTCTGGTCCTTCCGTATCATGGTCGGGATCGGGCTCATCATGCTGCTCGTGGTGGCCATGGCCAACTGGCTGCGGTGGACCGGGCGGCTCTACGACACCGCCTGGTTCCTGCGTATTTGCGAGGCGTGCGCGCCCTTGGGCTTCGCCGCGGTGATCGCCGGCTGGATCACCACGGAGGTCGGTCGACAGCCGTGGGTCATCTACCGGCTGTTGCGCACCGCAGATGCCGTCACCCCGTCCTTGAGCGGCGGCGACGTCGTCGTCTCCCTTGCGGTCTACGTCGGGGTCTACCTTCTGGTCTATCCGGTCACGCTTTACTACCTGCTTGCCATCATTCGCGCGGGTCCGGCCGTCGAAGAGGAAACCGCGCCTCCGATCGAAGGCCTGCAACGCTCGCTTCCGGCGCGCGCCGCGGCCGGCGCGGTGGCGGAGCCACCGTCGTGACCGCGCCGCTCGACTTCGTTCCGCTGTGGACCCTCATCCTCGGGTTCGGCGTCTTCATGTACGTGCTGATGGATGGCTTCGACCTCGGGGTCGGTATCCTGTTCCGCAGAGCACCGAACGACGCGGCGCGTGACCTCATGATGAACTCGGTTGCGCCGATCTGGGATGGCAACGAGACCTGGCTCGTGCTCGGCGGACTTGCCTTGCTCGCCGCCTTTCCGCTCGCCTTCGCCATCATCCTGCCCGCGCTTTATTTTCCGATTCTCATCATGGTGACGGCACTCATCTTCCGCGGCATTGCGTTTGAGCTGCGCTTCAAGGCGCCGCCGAGCTCGCGTCACCGGTGGGACGCTGCGTTCCACTACGGCTCGCTCGTCGCGACGCTCGCACAGGGGTTCGTGCTCGGCGCTTTCGTGCAAGGATTTCGCGTGCAAGGGCGCTTCTTTACGGGCGGCTCCTTCGACTGGCTGCGGCCGTTCAGCGTCCTCACCGCGATCAGCCTGGTTCTCGGCTACGGGCTTCTCGGTGCGACTTGGCTCATCATGAAGACCGAAGGCTCCTTGCAGGACTGGGCCCGCGCTCAGGCGCGCGCGCTGCTGATCGGCGTCGTTCTCTCGATGGCCGCGGTGAGTCTTTGGACTCCATTCCTTGAGCCCAGGATCATGGCGCGCTGGTTCTCCTGGCCCAACATCGCGCTCCTCAGCCCGGTGCCGATTGCGACCGTTTGGCTCGCGCTCTGGGTCTGGCGAGCCATCGATCGCCGTGCCGAGTTTCTCCCGTTCCTCGGCGCGATTGCGCTCTTCATGATGGGCTATGTCGGGCTCGCCATAAGCCTTTGGCCGAACATTGTCCCGCATACCATCAGCCTGTGGGATGCCGCGGCCGCGCCTCGTTCCCAGGCGTTTCTCCTCATCGGGACGCTCTTCCTGCTGCCGGTGATCGTCGCGTACACGGCGTGGTCATACTGGGTTTTTCGCGGCAAGGTACGCGCAGGAGGCGGGTATCACTGAGGTGCGGCTGCGAGGGGGTAAGCTGCCCCGGTACAGCGGAAATCCGTGCAGTCATATTCTGGCGATCAGGTTAGAACAAATTGTGAACGGGAGGGCGTGCGAGAGAATCAAAATGGTAAGATAAAGGGTGCTAAGAATAACTCGGGAATGCTTTCAGCGTTGGAGTTTGTCATGGCGCCGCGTGCGTACTGGAAGGGATACTTGAAGCTCTCGTTGGTTTCCTGTCCGATTGCATTGAATCCGGCCGCGTCGTCTTCCGAGCGGGTCTCGTTTCGCCAGATCAACAGGAAGACCGGCAATCGACTGCGCCAGCAGCTCGTCGATGACGAAACGCGCGAGCCGGTTGATGCGGCGGATAAGGGCAAAGGCTACGAGGTCGCCAAGAACGAGTTCATCCTGATCGAGGACGAGGAGCTCGAGGCCCTCGAAATCGAGAGCAATCACACCATTGAGATCGACAGTTTCGTGCCGGCTGCACAAATCGACAAGCGCTTCTACGACAACCCGTACTACATCGTCCCGAACGATACGGTGGGTCAGGAGGCGTTCGCGGTCATCCGGGACGCCATGAAGGGCAAGGGCATGGTTGCCTTGGGGCGCGTGGTGATGTCGAAGCGCGAGCGCGTGATAGCCCTCGAGCCGCACGACAAGGGTCTTCTCGGCACCACGTTGCGTTATCCCTATGAGGTGCGAAGGGCGGAGGATTTTTTCGAGGAAATTCCCGACCTCAAGGTACCGGGCGAGATGCTGAAGCTTGCAGAGCATATTCTTGAAACAAAGTCGGGCGATTTTGATCCGTCGCAATTCAAGGATCATTACGAGGAGGCGCTCGTGGAGCTTCTGCGCAAGAAGCAAGCGCACATCCCGATCAAGAAGGGCAGGGAAGAGACCGCTGCTCCGCGCAACGTCATCAACCTCATGGATGCGCTCCGCCGCAGCGTCCAAGCCGGGCAGCAGGCCCCGACCACATCGAAGAGGGGTCGCAAGAGGATAGCGGGACAGAAGGAAATGCTGCTCCCGATCGAAGGGAAGCAGCCGGCGCGGGCACCGTCCAGGAAGGCCAAGCCGAGCCGTTCAATTCGGGTGGTGGAGGATGAAGTCGTGCGTCCTCTCGGCAAAAGGCGATCCACACGTTAGCCGGCGCTCGCAAAACCCCACCGAGGGAACTGGCCAATGCCGCCGAGAGCGGGATGAGCGGACGCTTTTTCGTTCAAGGGGGCTTGAACCTCCGGGTTGCGAGCTGCGACTAAGATTGAGACGACCGCTTCCGAGCCCCCTCGATCCCCGCGGTCGTCACGATACGAAAACCCCGTCCCCCCGGCGGGGTTTTCCTTGTCTTGTGTGCGAGACCAGGGGATGGTTGGCAATAATTCTCGGAGAACGGCCGTGCGAAACCTAACGCTGCTGGCTGCCGTCGCAATCACCGTCACGGCGCCGCTGATGGCTTCGCAGTCTCGCGCCGACGACATCAATTACATCGAAATGTTGGCCCGAGAATCGCCACGAGGCGTCGTGCGGCTCGTGTTGGCCGATGTGGCCAAGAGGGGCCTTGTTGGTCAACACATTACATGGTCACTTTTGAAACGGGAGCGCCCGGCGTTCAAATCTCTCAGTCACTGCGGGAAAAATTTCCGCCAGAGATGACCATCATATTGCAACATAGATTTGAGAACCTCGTCGTCAAACAAGAAGGTTTTGAAGTGACGCTATCGTTTGGGGGAAACCCGGAACGAATCGTCGTGCCATTCGATGCAATCAAGGCTTTCCACGATCCATCGGTAAATTTCAGCTTATCGTTGAAGCCGTAAGCTCCTTTGCCGGTGCAGCAACGATGCTCGTTGCCGACTAGGGTCCGCTCACGGCTGTCGACAATGCGCCGGTTTTGTTGGAGCGTACGAATGACCTGGTCGATCATCGCGCGCGAGCGCAAGAGCGGGAAATTCGGCATTGCGGTTGCAACCAGGTTCTTTGCCGTCGGCGCGCTCGTTCCTTACATCGCTCCCGGTGCCGGCGCGGTCGCGACCCAGGCATTGGTCAACCCCTTTTTCGGGGTGAATGGTCTCAAGCTGTTGCACGCGGGGCGTAGCGCCGCCGCCACGGTGAGCACCCTCGTCGCAGCCGATGCGGGACGTGATCATCGCCAGCTCCATGTCATGGATCGCGATGGTGACTGCGCGGCCCATAGCGGCAAGCGTTGCGTTCCCTGGTGCGGACACCAAGGCGGGGAGGATTTCTCGGTGGCCGGATCCACTGGCCGAGCTCGAGCGGCTGGAACGGGTGAGCCGCGAGTTCTTCGTGCATTTCGCGCGTTTCCTGCCGAGCACGCGCGATCCCGTGGGGATCACCGATCGCGCCATCATCGAAGATGAAGTGGCCAGGGCGGTCGCCGCCGAGGATTGGCAATGACGATATATGCTCCGCTCCTTGCCACGGAGCTTCAGTAAAGGGCAACACCATGAAAGGCTTGCGGCTTACCGCAATGGCAGTATCTCTGGCACTGGCGAGCGACGGTGCCCTTGCTCAGAGCACGCTGCGCATCGGGCTCGCCGAGGACCCCGATGTGCTCGACCCGACGCTTGCCCGCACCTATGTCGGCCGCATCGTCTTCGCCTCCTTCTGCGACAAGTTGTTCGATATCGACGAGAAGCTCAATGTCGTGCCGCAGCTCGCGCTCACTCATGCGACGGCCGCGGACGGCAAAGCCGTCACCATCAAGCTGCGCCCGAACGTCAAGTTCCATGACGGCGAGGTGTTCGACGCCGAGGCGGCAAAATACTCGCTCGAGCGTCACCTCGCCATGACCGGCTCCTTCCGCAAGCCGGAGCTTGCCGCGGTCGATCGTGTCGAGGTCGCCGATCCGCTCACGATCAGCATCATGCTCAAGACGCCGTTCTCGCCGCTGATTGCGCAATTGACCGACCGCGCCGGCATGATGGTGTCGCCAAAGGCCGCGAAAGCCGCGGGCGACAGATTTGGTCTGCATCCCGTCTGCGCCGGACCCTACAAGTTCGTCGAGCGGGTGCAGCAGGACCGCATCGTGGTCGAAAGATTTGCCGATTACTGGAACAAGAGCGCTGTTGCGATTGACCGCATCGTCTACCTGCCGATGGTCGACGCAACCGTGCGGCTGGCCAATCTCAAATCCGGCGGGCTCGACCTGATCGAGCGCGTGCTCGCGACCGACATCAAGGACGTTCGCGCCGACCCCAGGCTGAGGCTCTCGACTGCGCTCGAGCTCGGCTATGAGGCCATCGATATCAACGTCGGCAACGGGGAAAGGTCGAAAAATCCGCTCGGCTCGAAAGCCCGAGTGCGCCAGGCGCTCAGCCTTGCGATCGACCGCAGCGCGCTCACCCAGGTCGTGTTCGATGGCGAATTCATGCCGGGCAACCAATGGGTCAATCCAGAGCATCCGTATTTTCAGAAAAGCTTTCCCGTGCCCGGCCGCGACGTCGGCAAGGCCAAGGCGCTGATGAAGGAAGCGGGCGTCACCGCGCCCTTCGACGTCGATTTCATGGTGACGAAGGGTGCCGAAACCCAGGCTGTGGCGGAAGTCATTCAAGCCATGGCGGCTGATATCGGCATCAACATGAAAATTCGCGTGACCGAGTTCGCGACCTCGCTCAAACAGGGCGAAGTCGGAGAATACCAGGCCTTTCTCTTGGCCTGGAGCGGTCGCACCGATCCCGACGGCAATCTCTCCACCTTCTACAAGTGCAAGGCGCCGCAGAATTATCCCGGTTATTGCAACCCGCAAGCCGACAAGCTCATCGAGGAAGGACGCATGCTCGCCGATATGGCGCAGCGCAAGGCCGTGTATGAAAAGCTCACCGGGATCATCCTGGAAGATGCTCCCAAGATTTATCTCCATCATCGCCGAGTGCTGATCGCGCACACGGCGCGATTGGAGGGTTACAGGCAGATGCCTGACGGACTGGTCCGGGTGATCGGGCTGAAGCTGAAGTGATTTCCACTGTCATTGCCGGGTTCACCCGACTTGCGGCACTCACAGGTGCGGACCTCGGGCAAGCCCGAGGTCCGCTGCAAGTCGCGTTCACCCGACTTGCGGCACCCATGGATCAAGGCCGGCCATGACGACGAGCGGGCCACGCGTGACGACGTATTGATTGCCTCGCTCTTCGGCGGGAGATGTAGTCGGCCATGCTGACGTTTTTCGGCAAGCGACTCCTGCAGCTCGTCCCGACGCTGTTCTTCGTGTCGTTGATCATATTCTCGCTGCAGCGATTGCTGCCGGGCGACCCTGCGCTGGTCATGGCGGGCGAGGAGAAGGATCCAGACGTGATCGAGCAGATTCGCCGACAGTATCACCTCGATCAACCGCTCCCAGTCCAGTACGTCTACTGGTTGAATGGGCTGATGCGCGGCGATCTGGGCGAATCCCTGCGCATCAAGCAGCCGGTGCTCGCTCTGGTGCTGGAAAAGCTGCCGGTCACCATCCAGCTCGCGACCATGGCGATGGTGATTGCGCTTCTGATCGGGATCAGTGCCGGCGTCATATCCGCGGTCAAAAAGGACAGCGCATGGGATTACGGCGCGAACGCCCTGGCGTTGTGGGGCATCTCGACGCCGAATTTCTGGCTCGGCATCATGCTGATCTTCTTGTTCTCGGTCCACCTCGGATGGCTGCCGGCGTCCGGCTATGTTCGGCTCTCGGAGGGCTGGGGTGCCAGCCTTGCCTCCACGATCATGCCGGCCTTCGTGCTTGGCAACGCGATCGCGGCGGTCCTCATGCGCCATACCCGCAGCGCCATGCTGTCGGTCCTGGACAGCGATTACGTGCGCACCGCCCGCGCCAAAGGATTGCCGGAGCGTACCGTCATCCTCAAGCATGCCATGCGCAATGCGCTCACCCCGGTCATCACGCTCGGCGCGCTCGAATTCGGAACGCTGCTCTCCGGCGCCGTGCTGACCGAGCAGATTTTCAGCATTCCGGGATTCGGCAAGCTGATCGTCGATGCCGTGTTCAACCGCGATTATGCCGTCGTTCAGGGCGTCGTTCTGGTGACTGCGATGATGTACATCCTGCTCAATCTGCTGGCCGACGTCGCCTACGTTCTGGCCAACCCGCGGCTGCGGGTCTGACCCCATGGGCGATGCAACGCATGCAGCGATCGGGTTGATCGCCAAGCGGGCGCGAGGAACCGAAAGTCCGGGGGCGCGTGCAGTCCGGAGCCTATTCAAGCATAGGGGCGCCGTTTTCGGTCTCCTCCTCATTGGCCTGTTCACCGCGCTGGCGCTGTTTGCCCCGATCATTGCGCCGTACGATCCCACCGCACAGAGCTGGACGAGCGTGCGCAAGCCGCCGTCGCTCGCGCATTGGTTCGGTACCGACGATGTCGGGCGCGATGTGCTCGCTCGCGTCATCTACGGCGCGCGCGCCTCGCTGACGGCAGGCTGCATCTCGGTCGCCATTGCGCTCTCGATCGGCATCCCGCTCGGGATGGTCGCCGGCTATCTCGGCGGCTTCGTCGACGCTCTGCTCTCGCGCCTGACCGACGCCATGTTGGCGATTCCGTTCCTGATTCTTGCCATCGCGCTTGCCGCCTTCCTCGGCCCGAGCCTCGGCAACGCCATGATCGCGATCGGGGTCACAAACACCCCGATCTTCGTGCGGCTCACGCGCGCTCAGGTGATGACGGTGAAGGTGGAGGACTACATCGAAGCCGCGCGCGCGGTTGGTAATCCGCGCTGGCGCATCGCGCTCGTTCACATCCTGCCGAACATCCTGCCCGCCCTGCTCGTGCAGGCGACGCTGTCGATCGCAGCCGCCATCATCGCGGAAGCCTCCCTTTCATTTCTCGGCCTCGGTCAGCAGCCTCCGGCGCCGTCCTGGGGCAGCATGCTCAACTCCGCGCAACGCTTTCTGGCGAGCGCGCCCTGGATGGCGATCTGGCCCGGATTTGCGATTTTTCTCACCGTCTTGTCGTTCAATTTGGTGGGAGACGGATTGCGCGACGCCCTCGATCCGCGCCGGCGGTGAAACTGCGTGACGGGCACGACGATCCAACCAGTTGCAGACAAGTTGGCCGGGATCACTGCCTTGATGCAAAGGGAATGCGCAAGCATATTGCCCAGCCAATGTCCCGGGCGCAGCGCAGCACGAAGTGGTGCGTTGCGGACCTGGAGACCGTACAAAAGTCGACCTCGCCGCGGTCCCGGCTCAGCAGTGCACCGCGCTGGCGGTCTTGCAATCGCACGCCGAACCGAGCAGGCGCGCTGCACTGCATCCGGGACACGAGTCAAGCGTTTGCGAAACCGCGTAACGCTGCAGCAATAGCAATACTTTAGGCCGCCGCTGTCTTCAGTCTGGGTATCTTTCTAATTTCATCGGCAAGCTCGCGCTCGGCCCGCCAAGTGTCATAGGCGCCCTGCATGCGGACCCAGACACCCGCGCCATCGCCGAACAGCTTTCCGAGCCGGACGGCGACGGCCGGCGACACGGGCTTGCGCTCCGCCAGGATGTCGTAGAGGTGCTGGCGGGAAATGCCGAGGAGCGCAGCGATTTCAGTCTTGCTCCGACCCGTCGCCGGAATTATTTCACGCAGCAGTTCGCCGGGATGAATCGGACATCGGTTGGGGTCGCGCTTAGCGGCATATTCGGTCATAGCTTCGGCTCCTCGGCAGGCCGTCCGAAATACAATCGATCAAGCGAGCCCACGGCTGTTGAGGAAGGCGCGTTCGGCGATGTCGCTCCAATCCATGATCGACGCGCGGAACTGCTCGTAGCTCGCGTAGATTTTCTTGGAAAGCTCGTCGCCGGAGCCGATCTCGGCGACGACATCCTTGCTGATCGCGAGAAAGGCCTTCAGCAGGGAGTCGTCGAATTTCAGGATTTTGACGATGCCTTCGTCCCGCAGCTTGCGCAGCGACAGCGCGTTGTTCGCATTGAACTCCGCCAAGGAGCGCGCGTATTCGCCCGCGGCCACGGCCTCGAAGACCCGCCGGTCGCTCGCGTCGAAGCTTTCCCACACGCCCTTGTTGATGCCGACCGCAAGCCGGTGCCCGGCTCGTGAAACCCGGGATAATAGTAATAGCCCGCCGCCTTGTGCAGGCCGAACGCCATGTCGAGCCAGGGACCGACCCATTCGCTGGCGTCGATGGCGCCGGACTTGAGCGCCGGCATGATCTCGCCGCCCGGCAGGGTCACCACGATGGCGCCCAGCCGCCGGAGCACCTCGGCGCCGGGCCCGGCCATCCGGTAGCGCAGTCCCTTGAATTCTTCCGGCGAGGTGATCTCGCGGGTGAACCACCCGCCCATCTGGCAACCGGTGTTGGTGCAGAGGAGCGACTTGACGTTGAATTGGCCGCTGAGCGCGTCCCACAGCTCCTGGCCGCCGCCGTACTGGACCCACGCGAACAGTTCGTTGGCGGTGAAGCCAAAGGGATCGCGGCGAAGAAATGGAACGCCGGCGACTTCTTTTCGAAGTAACCTTCGTACGTATGATACATGTCGGCGACGCCGGCACCTACCGCGTCGAAGGTTTCGAACGGGCGCACGAGCGCGCCGGCCGGAAAAACCTCGATCTTGATGCGGCCGCCGGTCGCGGCGCCGATCGTCTGCGCGAAACGAACTGCGCTGGCGTGAAGGCCCGGCATACCTTCGGGCCAGTCGGTCACCATCTTGAGCTGTCGGATTCCCTGCGCGATCGCGGGCGCCGGGAAGCTCAAGGTCGCGCCGGCGGCCAATGATCCCGCGCCAGCCAGAATATCCCGCCGCCTCATGGATGCCGCCTTTCTCGGAAGACCGGTGACGTGCAGGCGCCCCCAAAGGGAAGTGACGCTGATAACACCCAATCACGTGCCAAGGTTTGCCGCAACGTCTAAGCGCCCAACATTGTGTGCACTGAAGCGGAGATCGTAAATCGTCGGTCAGTCCAACGTAAGAGTCGTTGGGAAATTCGGCACTCTGCAGCAAATAGACGTATTTCGTTTTTGGCCTCGTACGTCTTCGCCCTGCGGGCTTCGACGAGCAGCCTTCGCTGCTTCGTTACGAGAGTACCGAGGCT
>CAWFZR010000019.1:0-125051 GCA_963820365.1 uncultured Alphaproteobacteria bacterium
TTGGCGCCCGACCTGGCGGTCATGAATTGTGCGGACAGCGACAAAGACTGATGCTGACGGCAGACAAGGATTTTGACGACCTGGTGCGGTAAATTTTGAAGCTCCTATCAGTTGTGCCGCGAGCTCGTGTAGGAACTTCAAATTCAAACCCGCACTAAGCAGGGCTCTATCGATTGGCCAACGGACGCGTCGGGGATGCGGCGTCAGCTTTCGCCAGCTCCGGACAAACCGCTGCGTGGGCTCTGGCCTGCTGTGTACCCAGAAGGAGACATATCGCTTACCGATGTCACTATGTCCCATCGCACGTCACGAGGATCTTGTTCGCCGTTTAAGTCCACGTCTGACGAGTAATCGAAAACCTGCAATTGCTTGGGGCGTGGACGAGTTCGACCGGGCTCCCGTCGGCAAACCGCATATCGACGAAATAACTGGGATCATAAAGTTCGATTGCCAGCGACGTCGGCGTCAAGGCGGGCTTCACGGATAGCGCGAAATGCAGAGTCAGCAACTTTCCCTCAAACTCAAGCCAGTAGTCAGACACATTGCCCAATTCCCTCTTGGTATTATCAATCACTATAGTTGTGAAATAGCCGACCTGGCCGAGCGAGGCGATCTGCTCGCGCGCAGACGACACCAATTCCTCACGAGTAAGCGCCCCTTCTCCGCCTTTGAGTCCTAGAGTGGCGAATGCAGAGGTCATCTCATCGAACGACCAGCTGTGCCGCAGAGCTACGACAGAACCGTTAGAGTCGAAGACGACCTTGCATTTCATAATCACCCAGACATGTGGGTGGGCGGACGCGCCTTCGATTGAGAGAAGAAGGATGCACGCGGCCAGCGAGCGCCAAACAATATCCATGCGTATCTCTCAGCGTTTAGGCACCTCATACGGCGAGGGATCTTCAAGAACTGATCGCGCAAAATCCCGTGCGGCTTCCTTATGGTATCCAGCCTTCTGGTACACGTCGTAGATCTTGAAGTCGCCGACTCGGGAAAGCACAAACCAAGCGACCTTGTTCGCTTCGCGACTATCAGGTGCAAGGCCCAGGTCTTTTGACACCTCCTCGAGGATCTCGAATGCAAATCTCGCGGCGACCATGGTCGAGAACGACCACGCCTCGTCGGTGAACGTCACAACCCACCATTCGGCCATCCGCTCTTCTGGCTTAACAACGGGCGCGGGCTTTTTGACCATGTCAGCGGCTTCACGAAGTGCCGGATTTAGCCCTTCGCCATCCTTTTCGAGAGCCCAGTAGGGGTCGAAATGGGCCGCCGCTGCCGAGAATAGAAGTTCGTTCGGCACGCCGCGGGAAATGAGTTCTGCATAGAGCACAGCTCCATGCCCGCCCATCCATTTCCAGTTCGCTTTGGTCCCCCACGCCTTGGGGTACCAGTCCGGTTCACGAATCTTGCCGCTAGCATCATCGAACAGGAACCAAAGCTTGCCCCAGTCGTGAAGGATCAAGCCGGCGATCACCAAATCGCGATCAAGCTTCACGCCATAGACTTTCTCGTACGCATCCACCCATCCCGACGCGACCGTGATCCACTCCATCGTGTGAACGCCCAAGCCGCCTGGGTAGGAGTGATGACTCTTCCAGCCACTGCCCGGAGAAGCGAGCCAAGATTGCCCGGCTACCTGATTGAACGCAGTCGCGCGGGGCTTGAGCACAAGGTCTCGAACGATCTCGCGAATCTGCGGATTTTGCATCCGATCGATATGCTCGATCTGAGCCTCGTAGGCTCGTTTAGTGAAAGCGGACGTTGTGGCCATCTCCTCGGCGCTCATCGTGTAGATTGCTTGGAGTCTCTGCTGAAGCGTCTGCGACGCGGCGTCGCCGTTGAACGCACACAATGAACATCCCAGCGCGATCAGCAGGAACAACGTCGATCTGTGCGCGGCGCGCGTATCGGTCATGGCTTAACCTCCCTGGATTTAGGGGAGCTAGCCACAGTCCCAGTGTGCCTTGATTGCGATCAGCATGATTTTTCTTGAGAAACGTTGAGATTTGTTGCCGTCGGTCGCTTCTGTCTTGATTTCGATACGACGCAGGCGATGATGCGCAGGTTACCGGAATCGGATGACCCGATGCTATACAAATTCGACCTCTACACGCTTGACCCTGACCGCTGCGAATTGCGCCTCGGCGCAGATCGGCTCGAGCTTGAGCCCCAGGTCTTCACTCTCCTGTGCTATCTCGTGCAAGAGCGGGCGCGGATCGTGACGCGTGATGACCTCATCGCGGCAGTATGGAACGGTCGCTTCGTGTCCGATTCCACCATCAACAGCCGTATTTCGGCGGTCCGCAAGATCATCGACGACCGGGGCACGTCTGAGCGCAAGATCCGGTCTTTTCCTCGCCGCGGTTATCGTTTTGTGGCGAGGGTCGAGACCGAAGTGCAGGCTAGCGACGATCTTGGGTCTATGGTCACCCCAATCAACTTGCGCTCATCGATTGTTGTCCTGCCCTTCACAAATCTTTCGCGGGAAGCCGACCAGGATGATTTTATCGACGGACTCGTCGATGACATTACGACTGCACTGACCCAGTTTCGTCAGCTGATCGTTGTGCCTCGCAGTCTCTGTGTGTCCTACAAAGGACGAACCGCCGACGTCACGCAGATTACAAGAGAACTGAACGTGCGTTATGCGCTGGAAGGCACTCTGCGCAAAGACGGAAAACGCATCCGGATCAACATCCAACTGGTGGACTCTCGAACAGGCGCGAACCTGTGGGCCCGACGGTTCGAGGGTGATCAGAAGAATGGCTTTGAATTTCAGGACAGGTTGACCGCCAGTGTTGTCGGGGAGGTTGTTTCGAAGCTTGAGCAAGCTGAAATCGACTTCCATCGGCGAGCATCATTGGCCACACCCGATGCTTACTCTCGGGTGATGCGCGGCACGAGCAGTCTCTATGAGTGGACACCTGCGTCCATCGATGCCGCGCTGGAGCAATATCAACTCGCGATGAATGCCGATCCCGATTTTGCGCCGGCGTATGCGATGGCGTCGTATTGTTATGTCCAACGTCAGTCTTTCGGGGTTCTGCTCGATCGATCGAAAGAGGCAGCCGAAGGTGTCTCCTTGGCCTGGCGCGCTGCAGAGTTGGGCAAGAACGATGCTTACGCCCTCACCAGAGCCGCGCACGGAATTTCCGCTCTGGGGCAAGACATCAGCAGCGGCATGTCGCTGGTTGAACAGGCGATTGCGCTCAATCCGAATCTTGCGGTTGCTTGGTACGTTCGTGGTTGGCTCCGCATTTTTCAGGGAAACACCGCTAGCGCGCTGTCGGACCTTGATCATGCAAGGCGTCTGAGCCCGTATGACCGCCTGGTGTTCAAGATCAATGCCGCCATGGCGTACGCTCACTTCTTTGCTGGCCGATACGACGATGCCTCGCAGCTCGCGCTCAATGCGATTCGCGAACGTCCGAACTACATGACCGGTCTGCGAGTGGCTGCGGCAAGCGATGCAGCGGCCGGACGAAAGTCAACCGCAAAGCCGCTCGTCGTCAGAATGATTGGGCTTGACCCGCAGCTTGGTATTTCGACGCTGCCTCTACTGCTGCCGCTGCGACCAACCGACCTTTCCAAGTGGGCGGATAGCCTCCGTAGCGCAGGCCTTCCTGACTAGCTCTTCCCCTTGAACTCTAGGGGTTCAACGCGGCGCGGACCTGCGTGGGCAGGCGGTCGAATGTCTGCTCAGGGTCATGACCCGCCCCGCCTCGCCCGCCAGCCATGTCAGCTTCCGCCAGCTGCGGACAATTGGTCCGCGCGAGCAACCGTTGGTCAAGCCGTCCAACTCTGCTTAGATGCGACGTCGCGCCGCGTGTTGGAGGGGCGGGTTTGACACCCGCCCCTACGCTGGAAACCCCGCATCAAATCGATCGGAATTGGCTTTGGTTTTTCGGCAAGCGAAACCGGGCGGCGCCGCCTGGATCGCAAGGCGAGGATCGTCGCCGAAAGCTACGACAGCCCGGGTGCGCAGCGCACCATTTCGTGCTGCGCTGCGCCCGGGACACACAAGATGTCAGCCCAGCGCCGCCTTCACGCGCTCCGGCGTGAACGGCGTGTGCCGCAGCCGCTTGCCGGTGAGCTCGGCAAAGGCGCCGGCGATCGCCGGCGCGATCAGCGGCGTCGCCATCTGGCCGGCGCCGGTCGGATGATTGTCGGTCTGGATCACCTCGATGTGCATGGCCGGCACGTCCTTCATGCGCGGCACGTGATAGTCATAGAAGTTGTTCTGCTCGACGATACCGTCCTTGATTGTGATCAGCTCGGTCAGCGCCACGCCGAGCCCGTAGACGATGCTGCTCTCGGTCTGCGCCACCACGTTGTCGGGCTGCACCGCCACGCCGCAGTCGATGGTGCACCAGAAGTCATGCACCTTGATCTCGCCGCTCCCGCGGTTGAGCGAGATTTCGGCGATGCCGGCCACCTGCGAGCCGGAATAGTCGAGATAGGCGAAGCCGAGCGCGCGGCCCTCGCGTTTCTTGCCCCATTGCGCCATCTCCACCACCCGCTGGACCGCCTTGACGGCGCGCGGCGTGTCTTTCAGGAGCTCGAGATGGTAGGTGACGGGGTCGATGCCGCGCTTGCGCGCGATCTCGTCGATAAAGGCCTCGGTGGCGAACCGGTTGGCGAGAAAACTGATCCCGCGCAACGGATTGGTGCGCACCCCGGTGTCGCGGTAGAGCTGCTCCACCAGCTGATGCGGGACGTCGTAGCCCTTGAGGTCGGCGCCCAGCATGGCGATGAAGTCCTTGCCGCCCGCCGCCTGGTAGCGCACCGGATCCATGTAGGCGCCGACACGATCGACGGCGATGCGATGGTGCCAGGCGGTCAACTTGCCGGACTGATCGAAGCCCGCCTTGAGCGCGTGGGCGGAGATCGGACGGAAGCGTCCGTTGCGGATGTCGTCCTCGCGCGTCCACATCACCTTCACCGGGCGGCCGGCCTCCTTCGACAGGAACACCGCGTCGATGATGAAGTCGACATCGCGGTTGCCGCGCCGGCCGAAGCCGCCGCCCATCAGCATGTCGTGGAGCTTCACCTTCTCGCGTGCAATGCCGAGCAGCTTTGCCGGCGCTTCGGTCGCGGTGGTCTGGCTCTGCGTTCCCGCCCAGATCTCGACGGAATCGCCGGCCGGCGATACCGAGGCGATGGCGTTGAGCGGCTCCATCTGCGCGTGATAGGCATAGTCGCAGCGGTATTCGGCGTCGAAGGTGGAGGCTGCCTTCGGCATCTGGCCGCGCACGTCGCCGATGCGGCTCCACTCGGTCGCCCCGCGGGCCGGATTCTTGGCGTCGGCGGCGAAGCGCTCGATGCCCTTGGCGCTGTCGAAGCCCCAGGCGGTACCGGTCCTGGTCCAGGTCACCGAGCCCGTCAGCGCCTGTTGGGCTTCGAACGCCGCCCACGGCGTTTCGGCCAGCACGCCGACGCCATAGGGCATGCGCACGATGCGCACCACGCCGCCGACCGCCTTGGCCTTGGCCTCGTCGATCTTGTCGGGCACGGAGCCTTCCACCGGCGCGCGCAGCACGGCGGCGTAGAGCATGTTGGGCACCTGCATGTCGATCGCGTAGCGGGCGGTGCCGTTGACCTTTCCAGGCAGGTCCACCCGCATCACGTCCTTGCCGATCAGCCGGAAGTTTTTCGGGCTCTTGAGCGCGTCGGGCTTGATCTCCGGCGCCTTCTCGGGGATCTCGGCGGTCGCGGCGATGTCGCCGTAGGAGAGCCGCCGGCCGGATTTGGCGTGCACCACCGCGCTCGGCTCGGTGGTGAGCTCCTCGACCGCAACGCCCCATTTGCGCGCCGCATTGTCGAGCAGCACCTTGCGTACCTGCGCGCCGAAGGTGCGCAGCGGCGTATAGTAGCTCGTCACCGCGTTCGAGCCCGCAGTGTACATCATGCCCTGGAAGCCCGGATTGCCGTAGATCGCTTCGATCGCCGGCGCCGGCACGATCTTCACCTTCGACCAGTCGGCGTCGAGCTCTTCCGCGATGATCAGCGGCAGCGAGGTCATCGACCCCTGCCCCATCTCGGTTGCCGGCGACATGATGGTGATGGTGCCGTCGGCGGCGATGCTCACCCACGGACTGATCGCGCGTCCGGTGCGCTCGGATGCAAGCGTGGCGGCGCGCGCCAGCGGACCGTCGAGCACCACCGCGAAGGAGAGCCCCGCCGCTCCCATCATCACTTGACGGCGCGACAACGCGGCCGCCGGCGTGTCCATACCAATGTGCTGTGTCATGGCTCACCCCTCCCGCGACGCGCGTTCGATCGCGCGCACGATGCGCTGATAGGTCCCGCAGCGGCAGATATTGGTGCTCATGTGCTCGACAATTTCCTCGCGCGTCGGCTTCGGCTTGCTCTTGAGCAGATCGGCCGCGCTCATGATCTGGCCGGACTGGCAGTAGCCGCATTGCGGCACCTGCTCGGCGAGCCAGGCCTTTTGCAGGGGATGGCTGGAATCGGGGGAGAGACCCTCGATCGTCGTCACCGATTTGCCGGCCGCCTCCGACACGCGCGTCTGGCAGGAATAGGCGCGCTTGCCGTCAATATGGACCATGCAGGCGCCGCACAGACCGGTGCCGCAGCCGAACTTGGTGCCGGTGAGCTTGAGGTCTTCCCGGATCACCCACAGCAATGGCGTCAGCGGCGGCGCGGCGGTCGTCGCCGCCTTGCCGTTCACAGTAAAGTTCGTAGCCATGTCTCCTCCCGAGCTTTGCGCGGCGCAGGTCACGTCGCAGCATTTGAAACCAATACGACTTTCCAGGATCAACGCCGGACTTTGGGCGAATGGTAGCGATTTTGCCGGCAGCCCGGAAGTCCCAAGCGCCGCTGCGGTGACGAGCACGGCCATGACGGCGAGAATTGGTCAACGTATTCGAAAAATGCGCTAGTTTCTCTGCACAGTGATTTTGACCGATTGAAATTGCAGCATCTAGCTCCATCCCTCCCCCGCGTCTTCGCGGGGGAGGGTGGCCTCGCTCTGCGAGGCCGGGTGGGGGAACGCAGCGCCTCGTCGATAAGCGTCAGCACGCCCTCCAGATTGCGATCGATTTCGTTGTTCCAGAAGCGCAATACTCGGAAACCTTCGCGCGCCAGGCGACCGTCAGGCTGCGCATCGCGCCGGACATGCGCATCGAAATTGTGCTGACCGCCATCGACCTCGATGATGAGCCGGTGTCTTGAGACAGACGAAGTCTACGATAGAGCCATCGCGCGGCGCCCGGCGTCGGAAATGGAACCCTTGTTTTCTCCATGATGACCCCACAATTTGACTTCCTGCGGGGGCATGCGTTTTCGAAGTGTGCGAGAGCGATTTCGTTTGCCATGATCCCCCACCCGGCCTCGCTTCGCGAGGCCACCCTCCCCCCGCGAAGCCGCGGGGGAGGGATCGCAGCCTTTCAGGTGACGCAGGCAATTATCGAGGTCGCGCCCGCTCGGGACGTTGGATAGTGCGCCACGCAACCCACAAGGAGACACGATCATGAGCGACGCCATCAAAGCCGAAATCAAAAAATTAGAAGACCGTCGCTTCCAGGCGATGATCGACAGCGACTTCGACACCCTGGACCAGCTGCTGGGCGAGCACCTGATCTACACCCATTCGACTGCACAATCCGACACCCGCGCCGAGTACATCGCGCTGTGCAAAAAGGGCGTGTTCAAGTACCGGAAAATCGAGCGCCCGATCGAGAACATTCAGGTCTACGGCGACACGGTTGTCGTGACCGGCCAGACGAAGATGGACGTGATCGCCGAGGGCAAGCCCAAGCTGCTCAACAGCCGCTACACCAATGTGTGGGTCAAGGGCGTGAAGGGCTGGCAGATGGTAGTGTGGCAATCCACGCCCATCCCCGCACCGACCGGGTGAGAACGGAATATGTAGCGCGCTCCCCCAGCCTACTCGCTGAATGATTTGGACGACCGCAAGCAGCTTTTTCAGCGGCTGCTTTTGGCGTATGTCCCACTTGCCGCCCATATCCGGCGCGTGCTGCAGGAGCGATCTACCCACGCGGCGCCGAAAAGCCGCTTCCTCGATGAGCTCGAAGATCACATGGATGCAGAGGCGGCGGAGCAGACCCTACGGGCGGTCATCGGCTGGGCTCGTTTTGCGGAAGCCTTTGCTTATGACGACCAATCCCAGACCTTCAGCCTGGAGAGCTTTAGCGAAGCCGTCGCGGAGGCTATAGGCGTACCTTGATGCAACGAGCGCCGCGATTTCGACCAACTGTGACCTCGCCGTGGCTTGCCATTGCCGCGGCCGCAACTGCGATCGTGGTCTTTGAGCCCGGCCGTGGTCGGGGGTGTCAGACGGCGAGTGCCTCCATGATCAGGCTCGTGATCGCATCGGGTTGTGAGATCAGCGCCAGGTGGCTCGCATTGATCTCGATCGTCTTCGCGCCCATCCGCTTGGCCATGAAGCGCTCCAGGTCGGGATTGATCGTCCGGTCTTGGGTGGACACGGCATAGAAGGACGGCTTGGTGCGCCAAGCGGCATTCGTCGTCTTTTCGGTCGTCAGCGACTTCTTGAACGGCTGCTGAACCGCGTAGAGAACGCGCGCCTCCTCCGGCGGCAGGTCGCCCGCGAAGTCGTGCAGAAAAGCCTGCTCCGACAGCTGGCCCCAATCGTCGTTGAAGACAATGCCGGCTGTGGCCGGGGGCGTCGGATAGTTCTTTGCCAGCGCCGTATAGTCCTCGTCGGCATCGGGTGCCCGCGCAGCGACATAGACGAGGGCGGTGATCTTCGGGTCCGACCCCACCTCCGACACGATCATTCCGGAGAAGGAGTGACCGACGAGCACCGTCGGACCCGACTGCGCCGCGATCGCCCGCCGCGCGGCCTCCGACGCCTCGTGCAGCGAGGTCAGAGGGTTCTGCACACTGGTGCAGTTGATGCCCTTCTGCTGGAGGCGGGCGATGACCTTGGACCAGCAGGAGCCGTCTGCGAACAGCCCGTGTACGAAGACGACATTCTTCGTCTTCAGCGATGTCTGGGCGCCGGCAACTCGATTAAGCACGGGAAAAGCGGCCACGGCGGCGGCGGCCCCGATCAATGTCCGTCGATTCATCATCGTCTCCAATTGAGCTACTGCCTATTTTGCGGTGCTCCGTAATGGGGCAAACCGCCCCAACGCGAAGCGACGAAGTCACTCATGGCCCAAATTGTGCCGGTCTTCTCGCGCGTGCCATTCGACAGTCGATCAATATCGCCGAGCGTCGTGAAATCGAGCCTCGTCCGCCGGCACGATGATCTTGCCGATCGGCCAAAGCGCGATGCCCGCGAGCTTGAGATGCGCCCAGGCAAACGGAATTCCGATGATCGTCACGGCAAGAAGAACAGCCACGATGACATGGCCGAGCGCCAGCCACCACCCCGCCAGCAGCAGCCATACGATGTTTCCCAGAGCGCCGAGCGGCCCGGTGCCGACGTCCTCCTGGCCGGAATAGTCGGCACGCGAAACCGCTTTCTGGCCAAACGGCAGCAACGTGTACAAGGCGATGTTGAACGCAGCCTTCGCCCAGGGAATCCCGACAATGGTGATGACCATGATGACGGCTGCGAGGATCCAGCCGAGCGCCATCCACAGACCGCCGCACACGATCCATGCTATGTTGAGCAGAAGGGAAAGGACGGACATTCTCCGGCACCTCGCACATGCCCCGGAACGGATGTAGATACCGAAATCGGCGCCTGCCAGCCCAAGAGAATGATTTCCGCCTCGCGAATTCCACCGTCGTTAACTCATCCGCGCCGACGAGATGATTGAATCAATTTCGGTGAGAGATGATGGGTTTCGCTGTGCTCAACCCCATCCTACGTGCTGTGTTGGCCGCCACAGGCGGCACCATCTCGGCGCGCTGCAGGTATGATACTTCCAAAGATCGTCCGAGGTTGGGGGTAAAGCGCCCATCAATCTTGCGCTGCGGTAACAGCCTAACCTGACTCAACTGAGACATAAGAGCCTCATTTTGACGCGCCGCACAGTGCTTGCCCGAAGACGCCGTATACCCCATGGTCGGCGTGGTTGTCGGCTCGGGAAGAAGTCATGAAACGGCGCGAATTCATCATGCTCGGCGGCGGCGTGGCGATGTGGCCGCTCGCGTCGCGCGCGCAACAGCCGGCCATGCCGGTGATCGGATTTCTCAACAGCACATCGCCGGGGCAGTATGCCGACCGTTTGCGCGGGTTTCGCCAGGGACTGGGCGAAGCCGGCTTTGTCGAGGGGCGGAACTTGGCGATCGAGTACCGCTGGGCGGAAGGGCAGTATGATCGGCTGCCGCCATTGGCGGCTGATTTGGTCAGTCGACAGGTGACGGTGATTGTCGCGAATGGCCCTGCGGCCTCGCCGGCCAAGGCAGCGACCGCAACCATACCGGTCGTCTTCGTAACATCGGCCGATCCAGTCGCAGCGGGACTTGTCGCCAGCATGCACGGACCGGGCGGTAACGTCACCGGCGTGACCGGGTTGAACGTGGAGGTCGCGCCGAAGCTGTTAGAGCTCCTGCGCGAGCTGGTCCCCACAGCGACCATGTTTGCGCTCCTTCTCAATCCGACCAGCCCTAATGCCGAACCCATATTAAGAGGGCTGCAGGCAGCAGCCAGCACGTTGGGTATTAGGCTCGATGTTCTACATGCAAGTACGGAACGCGATATTGCTGCTGCCTTCGCAACCTCGGTCCAGCGGCGAGCCGGCGCGCTCGTCATCGGCAGCGATTCATTCTTCACGGGCAACGGCAAACTGCTTGCGGCCCTGACGCTCCGCCATGCTATGCCCGCGGTCTACTCGCAACGCGAATTTGCAGCAGCCGGTGGCCTGATGAGCTACGGAGGGAGTATTGCGGAGATGTTTCGTCAGGCCGCAGCTTACACTGGCCGAATTCTCAAAGGCGATAAGCCTGCCGATCTGCCCGTGCAGCAGGCCACGAAGGTTGAACTGGTCATTAATATGAAAACGGCTAAGCAGCTCGGCCTCACGTTCCCGCTCTCACTGCTCGGCCGCGCCGACGAGGTGATCGAGTGAAGCGCCGCGAGTTCATCACGCTCCTGGGCGCCGCGGCGGCGGCGTGGCCGCGAGCGGTGCACGCGCAGCGGCCGGTGAAGGTGCTGAAAGTCGGTACCGTTGCCGGAACCCCAAAATCATCACCGCAGTGGGTAGCTTTTGAGCGGCGCATGGGTGAGCTCGGCTATCAGGAAGGAAAGAATTTCTCCTTTGATTTTATACAAGCTGCGAGCGCAGACGAGTACGAAGCCCTCTACCGGAAGCTCACGGCGCGCATGCCCGACGTCATCCTTGCTATTGGCCCGGAAATTGCCCTGAAGTCGGCGCTC
Source organism: uncultured Alphaproteobacteria bacterium (assembly GCA_963820365.1). Classification (GTDB taxonomy): domain Bacteria; phylum Pseudomonadota; class Alphaproteobacteria; order Rhizobiales; family Xanthobacteraceae; genus VAZQ01. The sequence continues at coordinate 11,342 of CAWFZR010000019.1, forward strand.
GCCGTTACGCGGACGCTGCCGATCGTGATGATTGCCATCGATTACGATCCGCTCGCTCTTGGCTATGTCACAAGCCTAGCGCGGCCCTCCGGGAATGTTACCGGTGTCGTTTTCCAGCAAATCGAACTAGCCGCGAAGCGGATTCAGCTGATCAAGGATGGCTTCCCGGATAGGCTGGCCGCTACCATGTTCTGGGATAAACTGTCTGCAGATCAATGGGAAGCAGCGCGGAGCACCGCCGCCATGGTCGGTTTGCAGCTTTCCGGGATCCAACTGCGCGAGTCGCCTTATGACTATGAGGCCGCGCTCGATCAGGCACCACCCGATCATCGCGGCATGCTCATAGTGCCAACATCACCGTCCCTTTTTCGCGATCGCACACGCCTTGCCGACTTCGCGCTTCGACATCGGATTCTGTCCATGTTTGTCTTCCGCGAATGGGTCGATGCAGGCGGCCTGTTGTGCTACGGACCGAGCATCACGGCACTTTTCGGGCGCGTCGCTGAGTTCGTAGATCGGATCGCCCGCGGTGCGCAGCCTACCGATTTGCCCATCGAGCAACCGACGAAGTTCGAGATGGTTGTGAATTTGAAGACCGCCAAAGCGATCGGCATCGAGCTGCCGACGGCGATCTTGCTGCGCGCCGACGAAGTGATCGAATAACTCTTCGAGCCAGGCGTCGTTGTGCTGCACTGCATGAGTCCGTTCCTGGCACTGTGAGTGCCGCCTCATGGCCGTTACGGCTGCTCCGGAAGCTACTGCGGACGCGCAGCCCTAAATTCGCTCGATGTGTCGGCACGGCGGCACGGTCCTGCGGTTATTTCCGGCAACGGCATCATCGTGAACCTGTCACGGCTGGCTGCATCATGTTTTTCGCAACGTATTCACCGATCTGATGACCCATATCCGTCCCCACGCGGGTCGAGAAGCGGTAATGGAAGCCGGCCCAGATGCGAGCATTTGCAACCTCTTCGGAAAAGGCCGCCATGTTGGTCCAACGGTGGGTGACGCCGGGCGCCGTCGGGCTCGTCACCGCGATCTCGGGAATGTCCACGGTTCCAAGCGCCCCCTTGACGACACCCGCGACGTTGCCGCTGAGGATGCAATGCGCACATGGGTATTCAGGGTGCATCGGCGTGTTGTCGATCGGCTGCCAGGTCGCCTCACGATCAGTAGCCGGGTTGTCATCAATATCGCCGTTGCGAATTGCAGTGATCGGTCGCCAGAAATTGTAATGGTACTTGGCATCAAACACGGCGATGTAAGCGTCGGTAAGGCCAATCGCCACGAGTGCCATAAATCGCGCGCTGTCGTCGATACTCATCTGCTTTGCGGTCGCGAGCTGGCGTGCAAAGGGGTGATAGGCTTGTGGACCGACCATGAGCCAGAACCTGGCGGTTTCGGTCTGCTGGGCCGTTCGCTTCGGACTGATCTTTCCACCATGGTCTTTGAGCTCATTGAAGTCTGTTGCCCACTCCTTGCTCGCCAGCGAAATCGGCGGGCCTGGCCGAAATTGTGATCCCGTAGGGATAGCGAACGGTTTCAGGTCCGGCCACATTGAGGCTGCCGTGATCGGCGTCGGCACATAGACGCCAGGCGTGGTCCTCGGCCGGTAGGCGTCGGGCACATCCGCGCCGTCGTTCACCCGCGCCTCCAAGACCTTTGCCGCAACTGCCTCGCCGAGCTTGACGCCATCCGATTTCGCTCCGGGATCGGGCATCGACGCGAGGTAGGTCGCGAGGGCAACTTTCATTTCACCCGCTGTCTTTGCGTCCGTTGTCCCCAGTATCGCAGCGGCTGCCGCCGCGGCGGCGGCTTCCTTCGAGGTGCCGGGGACCGCAGGCAGTTGCACCAGAAAAGGTCGGTAGCGTCGCTCGATCGAATTGACGGCGTCGAACATCGCGGCGTGGACCATCCCCATCACGCGCTGAGCCGTGAAAGGTGGTAATGGCGTAACGACAGCGACGGCTTTCTCGTCCCAATCAGTGATAGCGTTGGCGTACGCCGGCGCCGGAGCGCCGGCTGCAAACCAGGCTCCGATCATGGGGGCAACAACCAAACGGCTCATTGTGTGGACCATTGATGCACGCATGTTCTCCTCCATGATCTCTGACACGTTAAGAGAACGGGTGGGTTTGTGACACCCGCCCAATTGATCTGGAGTATTATTGTGCCTGCCGGAGTCACTTTGACCACCCATTTGCGTGAACGGCGACCGGCATAAAAATATCGTTCACGGGCGTCAGTCAGATGGGAAATACAGCACTTGCTTGGAGCACGCACAAGGGGGTCGCTTTCCTTGTGTACATGCTGTCGCCACTACCCCGGCGCAGCGGCTGGGCGTATTGCTTTGCTCATTCCCCCCAGCCCTATCAGCCTTCCCCGAAAGGGTTGTCGGGTCGGCCTGCGCATCGTCCTTTTCGAGGATTGCTCGGCACTGCGGCAAATGGTTTTGGCGGTTTCAGCCCCTATCAAAGCACTCCTTTGAGCCGATACAATGCTGTCTCCTGAGCTTAGGAGCGGATATGCGGCGGCGCGAGCTCATCACCCTGCTCGGCGGTGCGGCGGCTTCGGCTGCCGCTCCCGCGCCGCTCAGGGCGCAGGCTCCAGGTCGTAGCTATCGACTTGGTGTTTTGATCCCCAGCCCACGACAATCGCCTCCGGTCGTTGCGTTTTTCGACGAGCTTCGACTTAACGGTTTTGTTGAAGGTCAAAACCTCGAGGTCATCCCCGGCGGTTTTGATATCCGCAACGAGCAAGTGGCCGATCATATTGCTGCTATTCAGAGGGCTCAGCCCGATGTGATCGTCAGCGGCGGTTTCTTCCGCACCCGTGCTGTACAGGCGGCCACCAGGAAGATCCCGCACGTTGCACTTTCCGAAGACATGGTCGCTGACGGGTTTGTCACTTCGCTTGCGCGACCGGGTGGCAACACCACCGGCGTCAGCATGCTCTCACCAGAGCTCGACGGCAAACGGCAGGAGTTGTTGATCGAGGCAACTCCCGGCGTGCGCGCCATGGGGGTATTGGCTGATTCCAACGCGACTTCGCCGCAGCACTTGAAGGAGCTGCAGGACTTCGGCAGGGGCGCGCGGAATCGCGCTTTCCATTTTCGCCGTTGGCAAACCCGAAGAGATTGGTCCCACAATGGAGCAGGCCAAAGCTTCCGGCGCACAGGCCTTGAACGTGTTGGCCTCGCCTCTGTTTGGCAACTACTCCAATGGTCTGGCGGTAATGCAGCGTGCTGCGGCATTACGCCTTCCGGCCATTTATCAATGGCCTGATATGGCCGAAGATGGGGGGCTTGCAGCCTACGGCCCCCGCATGACGGAAATCTTCCGTCAGGAGGCGCGCATACTGGTAAAAGTGCTGCGCGGTATTGCACCAGCTGACATTCCGGTTGAGCAGCCAACTCGGTTCGAGCTTGTGATCAATCTCCAGACCGCCAAGGCAATCGGGCACGAGGTGCCGGCCGGGCTGGTGCTGCGCGCCGATAAGGTGATTGAATGATCAGTCTTTGCTGCACCGCATGAGTCCAATTGTGGCACCAGGTGTGGGTGGCACCATGTCTGCTATAGCGCCGCTTTCAGGGGTTCAGCGGATATAACGAGGACATCTTCCCCCCATGAGACGACGCGATTTTGTAGCCCTTTTCGGAGGCGTGGTGCTCGGCGCCGCTCGCCGCGAGCGCGCAAGAGGCGAAGCGCGACTATCGGCTAGGTGTGTTGCACCAGCTTCCACGAGCGGCGCCGCAGTTCGCACACCTGGTAGATGGGCTGCGCCGGCAGGGTTTCATCGAAGGCCGCAATCTCGCCGTCGATCCACGCGGCTTTGACAGCCGCTCCCATCAATACCGGGAACGTGCGGCCGAACTCGTCAAATCCGGCGTCGATGTGCTGTTTTGCGGTGGCGATGAGACGCTGCGGGCGGCGCAACAGGTGACGCGAACGATCCCGATCGTGGGCGTTGCCGATGACATGGTCGCATCCGGGCTAGTGACTTCGTTGGGACGCCCAGGTGGCAACACCACAGGCTTCAGCATCTTGGCAACCGAGCTCGACGGAAAGCGCCAAGAGCTTCTGATCGAGTTCGTGCCTGGCGCGCGGCGGATGGCGGCGCTTTTCGAACCCCGGCAGCAAGTCGCCAGCGCAGCTTCAAGAGGTGGTGGATGCGGCACAGGCGCGTGGGGTCGTCCTTTCGACCCATAGCGTGACCCGCGTGGATGAGATCGCACCGGCTATGAACGCGGCCAAGGCGGCGGGCGCCGAAGCCCTGAATGTGCTGTCGTCGGTGCTGCTCAATGCGGTGCGTCAGGTGATCTTCGATCAGGCGGCTGCGCTGCGCATACCTGCGATCTATCAATTCCCGGAAAGCGCCGAACAGGGTGGATTCATCGGCTACGGCCCCCGTATTGAGCAAATCTATCGGCACATGGCGGTGGTAGTGGCCAGGCTGTTCCGCGGTGAGCGCCCACAAGACTTGCCGGTCCAGCAACCGACGACATTTGAGCTGGTGATCAATCTCAAGATCGGCAAAGCGCTTGGCTTGATGATTCCGGAAACGCTTCTGATCCGCGCCGACAAGGTGATCGAATAGCACGGCAGGCGATCGAGCTCTCCCTGCCTCCGAACGTTGTCGCCCTCTAAATGTTGCCGGTTACATGAAGTATGGCCTCGATAATGGCACGTGTTGAAACGGCGAGGACGCTTGAGACCAAGTTGAGATCGATACCCAACTGAGTACCCAGCAACGGCAACACGATGAGTAGACCGATCAAGATTGCCAACCCGTATGGCTCCAGCCGTGCAACAGCCGCGGCAGCGGCCCTCGGTAGAATCCCGACCAAAATGCGCCCGCCATCGAGAGGCGGCAGCGGAAACAAATTGAACACCGCCAGCACCACATTAATAATCAATGCATTCTTCAAGTTCTCCGCAAGCCACTGCCCGCCGGTGGCGGGTAGATAGCCAACGATGTGGAACGCTAGAGCCGCGGCGACAGCGAGCGCGATGTTTATGGCCGGTCCCGCTGCAGCGACCAGCACCATGCCGCGTCGTGGCCAGCGGAGAGCACGAAAATTGACGGGTACCGGCTTGGCATAGCCGAATATGAATGGCGAGCGAAGCACCAGCAGGATGCCAGGTAACAGGATCGTACCGAACGGATCGATGTGCCTCAGCGGATTGAAGCTGACGCGTCCAAGTCGCCATGCGGTGTCGTCGCCAAGAAGATAGGCGACAAAGCCATGCGCCGCTTCATGAAACGTAATGGCGATGATCACGGGGATGGCCCAGATCGTTGCCAGATAAATGGCTTCAGTGCTCACAATTTCCCTCGATCTTACCTCAGAGGATATCGTGACTTAGGCGAAAGACCATCGGCAAGCCGCTTAGCGAACGCAGCATACCAAATCTGCCCTTCCGAGGAGCCTTCGGCGAAGCCCTCGAGACGATGAACACGCTTGAGGGTGCCTCTGAGCTCTGCAACAGAAATTTTTCGCGCAACACTCAAAACCTTTCGGACGACATTGCTCAACCGATTTAGTTTTGTGCCGATAATCGTGGGTCTCACGGACATGTTCTACGGCGATCGCGGCACGAGCGTTAAGGACCCCTCCGGCAATACCTGGTTCATCGCTACCCACAGGGAAGACGTAGCGCCGCAGGAGCTCGCAAAGCGCGCCGACGTCTTCTTCAAGCAGCAAAAGGGAAAGGCGGCGTAGAGCAAAATCCGCAAGACTGGGAACCAAGTTCCCAAGAAAGAGCGTGATGCCGTTTCGAAGAAAAGTCGTTCCGCTTAATACGCGAATGGGCAGCGTCCGGTGAAATGGTCCGGATGCCACGGGGCTTCCGGACTTTCGCCGTTCCATCCGGCAGGGATCCCACCGCAAGAGAGTTAAACTATTGATTTAATGTAACTAAATATTTTAGCTTGACTACATACCAACCAGTCGGTATTGATCAAACTGACTGGTATGGCATGAGCGCAGCGACCACTCAGCCGGATTCTCGCACTCGCCTCCTCGACGCGGCGATGCAGGTGATCCGTGCGCAGGGCTATTCGGGGACCACGGTGGACGATATCTGCTCCAGCAGCCGGCCTGACCAAGGGCGCGTTCTTCCGTCACTTCAAGAGCAAGGAAGATCTGGCGCTCGCCGCCGCTAAGCATTTTTCGCAGATGGCCGAGCGGCTTTTTGCCACCGCGCCCTATCGCGAGCTCGCGGATCCTCTCGATCGCTTGCTCGGCTATGTCGATTTCCGCGCGGCGATTCTCGCCCGGCCCATCCCCGAATTCACCTGCCTCCTCGGCACCATGGTGCAGGAGGCTTACGACACGCATCCCGGGATCCGACAGGCGTGTGACACGTATATCGGCGTGCACGTGGCGGAACTCACAAAGGATATCGCCGCCGCCAAAGCGCTTTACGCGTCTGCGGCGGAGTGGAGCGCGGAGAGTCTTGCGCTCTACACGCAGGCGGTGCTGCAAGGCGCGTTCGTGCTCGCCAAGGCGAAAGGCGGCCCGGAAGTTGCGCGCGACTGCGTCGCGCATCTGCGGCGCTATCTCCTGCAACTGTTCCACCGAGCATAATCGGAAAATGCCGGAACCGGTATTCGCAAAAAAAAGATCATGCTCAAACAAGGAAGTACCACCAGCAAGAGGAATGACGACGATGCCTGCACCACGCGGAAAATTCATCTGGTACGACGTGATGACGAACGACACTAAAGCGGCGACTACGTTCTACCGCGATGTGATCGGCTGGGACGCGCAGGAACACGCGATGCCCGACAACCGCACCTACACGGTCTTCAGCAAAGGACCGGCGATGGTTGCGGGGCTGATGGCGATCCCAAAGGCGGCGTGCGCCGAGGGCATCAAGCCCTGCTGGTCGGGCTATGTCGCGAGCGACAACGTCGACGCCGATGGCGCGCGCGTCGCAGCAGCAGGCGGCTCGATCAGGCGCCTGCCTGAAGACATCCCGAATGTCGGCCGCTTCGCGGTGGCCGCCGATCCCGGTGGGGCCGTGTTCCTGCTGTTCAAGCCGAACACCACGGAGGAGCCGAAGCCGGTCGCGCCGATGACGCCGGGTCACATCGGCTGGCACGAGCTCTATGCAGGCGATCTCGACCGCGAGTTCGCCTTCTACTCGCGGCTCTTCGGCTGGACCAAGGACCGCGCAATCGACATGGGGGAGATGGGCACTTACCAGACATTCGCTACCGGCGGCGAGCCTTGCGGCGGCATGATGAAGGGCTGCGCGCAAGTGCCGACTTCCGACCTGGAACTACTACATCGCCGTCGACAGCGTGGCCAAAGCGACCGATCGTGCGCAGACCCGTGGTGCGCAGGTTGTGAATGGCCCGCTCGAAGTTCCTGGCGGGGCGTGGATCGTCCAGGCCCGCGATCCCCAAGGCACTCCGTTCGCAATGGTGAGCGCGCAAAAGTGAGTAGCGAGTGGGCCGTTGGGCGCGGCTTCGCCCAGCGGCTCTCGCCTTAATGCGAGTGCGAGCGCAAGACGAGCCTCCATGCAGCCACACCGGATTGTCGCGAAAGCGGAATGGATCGAGGCGCGGCGCGCTCCTCGCGAAAGAAAAGGATTCGGGGGCTTCCCAATTCACGCATTTGCTACGGCCTGCCAAGTTGCTCGCACCCCTGTACGGATCAGACCGATGCACTCGGCCACCGGGAGCATTTACTTCCAGGCTTCCAACGGATCGGTTGCCGCGCGGTTTCTAGCGCGCCCCGTCTTTCAATCTTCCGAAGGGCATCCAGCAAATCGGGCGCGTCAATATCTGCAACAGGTCGCGAACCAATTTGCGGAAATACATCTGCTTCAAGGCGGGACAGGATTTGCGTGCAGTACCTTGGAGCAAGTCTTATCCGCTGGTTGTGAACCCATTCCCGAGAAATGGTCTCAAATGTAGTCTCGCTTGCGTACCTGGTATCCCGCTTCATCACCTTCTTGGCCACGCTCGGGTCGGTACCGTTCGACAATAGCGTTCGCGCATCTTCGCGGCGCGCCCGCGCGTCGGAAAGCGATACGGTTGGATAAACGCCAAGAGCGAGCGTGCGTCGCTTCCCAGCGAACCTGCAATCTAGTCGCCAACAACGTGCGCCATCTGGCGTAACGAGAAGGTACATGCCCCCGCCATCACTAAGTTTGTACGGTTTGGCTAAGGGCTTGGCGTTTCGGATTCGCGAATCGGTCAATGACATGACGGTATCTCCAGAGACGATACCGTGAACGGAACCGCCTCAAAGTACCGTCAAAAATACCGACAATTTTCGCGGCTGCAAGCGGTCATGAACGAGCGTCAACAAGTTGCAGCGGATAAATACTGTTGACTGCTCAAGCCTCTCACGGACTTCGACGGTGGAGTGTGAACAACTGCGAACGGAGATATGGCTGGGGCGCAGGACTCGAACCTGGGAATGGCGGAATCAAAATCCGCTGCCTTACCACTTGGCTACGCCCCAACGTCCGCATTGCCGGCGAAGGCGCGCGGACCATAGCGGCGGCCATCGGGCCGATCAACGGCCGCGGCGCACCCCGCTGCGCTCCGGCAGTCACGGGTCGTGTCAATAGCGCGGGCAAGCCAGCTTCCGTCGTCGAGGTCGGCACGTCTTGAGCCGGACCCGGACGCAGTTGATCCCGGCGGCAAGGAGCGCCGGCGGCTCGAGCAGGCCGCTCCCCGCCGTCCCGCCAGGCATTTTACGCGGCGAGACGGTTTCCACGACGATGGAAGTCGCTATCGTAGGTCGACGGAGACCATACGATGACCTATCGCGCGCCGGTGGCCGACATCGCGTTTGCACTCAAGCACGGGGCGGGCTTGGGCGCCGCGCTGGCGGAGGGCCTCTACGGCGACCTCACCGAAGACGTGGTCGACGCGGTGCTCGAGGAGGCGGGCAAATTCGCGACCGATATTATCGCTCCGCTGAACCCGGTCGGCGACCGCCACGGCACGCCCTTCAAGGACGGCACCGTCACCACGCCGCCGGGCTGGAAAGAAGCCTATCGCGCCTGGGCCGCGGCCGGCTGGAACGGACTCGCCGCGCCCGCGGAATGGGGCGGCCAGGAGCTGCCGCACGCGCTCAACGCCGCCTGCATCGAGATGTGGAACTCGGCCGCCATGGCCTTCGGCCTCGGCCCGCTGCTCACCATGGGCGCGGTCGACGCGCTCGCCGCGCACGGCAGCGACGACCTCAAGCGCGCCTATCTGCCGCAAGCTCGTCTCCGGCGAATGGATGGGCACCATGCAGCTCACCGAGCCGCAGGCCGGCTCCGACGTCGGCGCCCTGCGCACCACGCGCCGAGCGCGCCGCCGACGGCAGCTACCGCATCACCGGGCAGAAGATCTTCATCACCTACGGCGAGCACGATCTCACCGACAACATCGTGCATCTCGTGCTGGCGCGGCTGCCGGACGCGCCGCCCGGAACCCGGGGCATCTCGCTCTTCCTGGTGCCGAAGTTCCTGCTCAACGCCGACGGCTCGCTCGGCGAGCGCAACGACGTGCGCGCGCATTCGATCGAGCACAAGCTCGGCATCCACGCCTCGCCCACCTGCACCATGGTCTACGGCGACCATGGCGGCGCCACCGGCTTTCTCGTCGGCGAGGAGAACCGCGGCCTGGCCTGCATGTTCACGATGATGAACCAGGCCCGGCTCGTCGGTCGGCCTGCAGGGCGTCGGCGATCGCCGAGCGCGCGACGCAGCAGGCGCTCGCCTATGCGCGCGAGCGCAAGCAGGGCCGCGCCGCCGGCGCAGCACCGGCGCGAGCCCGATCATCGCGCATCCCGACGTGAAGCGCATGCTGCTCACCATGCGCGCGCTCACGCGCGCCGCGCGCGCCATCTGCTATGCCACCGCGGTCGCGATCGACCGCGCGCAGCGCAGCCCGGACGCGAGGCCGCGCGCACGGCCGCGCACGAGCGCGCCTCGCTGCTCACGCCGGTCGCCAAGGCGTTCTCGACCGACATCGGCATCGAGGTCGCCTCGCTCGGCGTGCAGGTGCATGGCGGCATGGGCTACATCGAGGAGACCGGCGCCGCCCAGCATTTCCGCGATGCCCGCATCGCCGCGATCTACGAGGGCACCAACGGCATCCAGGCGATCGACCTCGTGACCCGCAAGCTGCCGCTGTCCGGCGGCGGCGCGGTGAAGGCCTGTATCGGCGAGCTGCGGCGCACGGTCGACGCGGTCAATGCCGTCAACGATCCGGCCTTCGGCTGCGACCGGCGCGCGGCTGGCCGAGGCGGTCGACGCCTCGAGCGCGCGACGCAGCTGGCTGCTCGGCGCGCCGGCAACGATCCCGACACCGCGCTCGCCGGCGCGACGCCCTATCTGCGGCTGTTCGCGCTGCGGCCGGCGGCGCGCTGCTGGCGGAGGAGGCGCTGGCCGCGCGCGGCTTGCCGGGACGGCGCCGACGCCGCCGGCCGCATCGCCACGGCGCGGTTCTTCGCCGAGAATCTCGCGGTGCAGCGCCGGCGGCCTCGAGCGCACCGTCACCGAAGGCGCCGACAGCGTCAACCAGCGACGCCGACGCGCGCGACTGGCGTGAAGCATGCCATGTCGCTCAAGAGACAAGACGCTATTCATCACCGGCGCCTCGCGCGGCATCGGGCTTGCGATCGCGCTGCGCGCCGCGCGCGACGGCGCCAACATCGCGATCGCCGCCAAGACCGACGAGCCGCATCCCAAGCTCCGGGCACCATCCACACCGCCGCCGAGGAGATCGCCAAGGCCGGCGGCAAGGCGCTGCCGCTCGCGGTCGACGTGCGCGACGAGGCGCAGGTGAAGGCCGCGATCGAGCAGACGGCGCGCACATTCGGCGGCATCGACATCGTGGTCAACAATGCGAGCGCGGTCGCGCGCACGCCGGTCGCGGAAACCGACATGCGCCGCTTCGATCTGATGCATCAGATCAACACGCGCGGCACCTTCATGGTGTCGAAATACGCCATCCCGCATCTCGCGAAGGCGGCGAATCCGCACATCCTGATGATCTCGCCGCCGCTCGACATGCAGGAGAAATGGTTCGCCGCAGCACCGGCTACTCCATGGCCAAGTTCGGCATGAGCCTGGTCGTGCTCGGCCTCGCCGGCGAGTTGCGCGCGCAAGGGCATCGCGGTCAACGCGCTGTGGCCGCGCACCACCATCGCCACCGCCGCGATCAAGAACCTGCTCGGCGGCGAGCGGGTGATGCGCATGTCGCGCACGCCCGAGATCATGGCGGATGCCGCCTATCGCATCTTCCAGAAGCCGGCGAAGAGCTTCACCGGCAATTTCCTGATCGACGACACGTTCCTCGCCGCCGAAGGCGTCACCGATTTCGAGCGTACCGGGTGGATCCGAGCGAGCCGCTCGCGCCGACCTTCTTCGTGCCCGACGAGCCGCCGCCGCCGCCGGGCGTCAGCGTCCGGACGTGGGAAGACGAGACCGTTGTCGGCACGCGAGCCGAAGCTGCTACGCTCGGTCGAGCCGTCGCCAATGCCGACGATCGCCGGATCATGTCCACGCTCCTGATCACCCATCCCGCCTGCCTCGATCACCTCACGCCGGCCGGCCATCCCGAGCGGCCGGACCGGCTGCGCGCCATCGACGCGCGCCCTCGAGCACGAGCGGTTCCAGAATCTCGCGCGCGTCGAGGCGCCGGGCGCCGCGCTCGAGACCATCGCGCTCTGCCATCCCATGGACTACGTCGCGGCATCCGCGACGCCGACGCCGAAGGCAGGGCTGGTCGCGGCTCGACGCCGACACCTCGATGTCGCCCGGCAGCTTCGAGGCGGCGCTTGCGCGCGGCCGGCGGCGCCGTGCACGCGGTCGACGAGGTGATGGCCGGCAAGGCCGCCAACGCCTTCGTCGCCATCCGCCCGCCCGGCCACCACGCCGAGACCGCGCGGCCGATGGGCTTCTGCCTGTTCAACAACGCCGCCATCGCCGCGCGCTACGCGCAGAAGCAAGCACGGCATCGAGCGCGCCGCCATCGTCGATTTCGACGTGCACCACGGCAACGGCTCGCAGGAGATCTTCTGGTCGGACCGCACCGTGATGTACGCCTCGACCCACCAGATGCCGCTCTATCCCGGCACCGGCGCGGTGAGCGAGCGCGGCGAGCACAACACCGTCGTCAACGCGCCGCTGCGGCCGGGCGACGGCGGCGACGAGTTCCGCGAAGCGTTCGAGAGCGTGATCCTGCCGCGGCTGCGCGAGTTCCAGCCGGAGCTGATCGTGATCTCGGCCGGCTTCGACGCCCATATGCGCGACCCGCTCGCCAACCTCAATCTGCTCGAAGCCGATTTCGCCTGGGCCACGCGCAAGCTCATGGAGATCGCGGACGCGAGCGCCGGCGGCCGCGTCGTCTCGGTGCTGGAAGGCGGCTATGACCTCGAGGGGCTCGCCAGCTCGGTCGCCGCCCACGTCGCCGCGCTGATGCAGGGTGACTTGATCGCCGTCGTCATAACCGCGCAAGCGGGCCGCTGGCGCGGGCGGTGACGCGGTTACGCATGCGATAGCCCGCGGTCGCGCAGTCATATATAGCGTGATCCTACATGGGTACTCCGAGCGAATCATGGCCGAAACCGATCACGCCGACGTCAACCGGCTGCCGTTCGAGCGCGCGATCGAGGAGCTCGAATCGATCGTCAAGCGGCTCGAGGAGGGCAAGGTGCCGCTCGAGGAATCGGTTGCCATCTACGAGCGCGGCGAGGCGCTCAAGCGCCGCTGCGAGGAGCTGCTGCGCCAGGCCGAGGCGCGGGTCGAGAAGATCACGCTCGATGCCGCCGGCAAGCCGACCGGCACCGAGCCGCTCGACGTGAAATAGCACCCTCGCAACAGTTGTCATACCCGCGCAGCGGGGTATCCAATAGCCCTCGAACCGGCGACTGCACCCTCGGGCGGAGATTGCCGGATCATCCGCCTTCGCGGATGATGACGTGCACGGAGGACTGGCAATGAGCTTCTTTCCCGGCAAGGATCCCCCGCCCGGCGACGCGCGCCCGGCTGACCTCATCGATCTCGTGATCGTGCCGCGCAGCGTCGACGTCGGCCATTTCGCGGTACGCCGCGCGCTCCCCACGCCCGGCGGCGCATGGTCGGGACCGTTCATCTTCTTCGACCATATCGGGCCGGCGGAATTCCATGCCGGCCAGGGCATCGATGTGCGCCCGCATCCCCATATCGGGCTCGCCACCGTGACCTATCTGTTCGACGGCGAGATCATGCACCGTGACAGCCTGGGCACCGCCGCGGCGATCCGTCCGGGCGAGGTCAACTGGATGACCGCCGGGCGCGGCATCGTTCATTCCGAGCGCACCGCACCCGAGCACCGCCGCGAAGGCGAGCCGATCCACGGCCTGCAGTGCTGGGTGGCGCTGCCGGCCGCGGAGGAGGAGACGCGCGCCGGGCTTCGCACACCACGACAGCGAGGCGCTTCCGCTCTGCGCGACGACGGCAAGACGGTCCGCGTCATCGCGGGCACGCTCTACGGCGAGCGCTCGCCGGTCGAGACGCTGATCGGAGACGCTGTTCGCCGACGTCACGCTCGCTCCGGCGCCGACGCTCCCCTTCGACGCCGAGCATCGAGGAGCGCGCGGCCTACCTCGTTGCCGGCGAGGTCGAGATCGCGGGCGAGCGCTTCGCGTCCGGGCGCCTCCTGATATTCCGTCCGGGCGATGCGATCACCATCACGGCCGTGAGCGAGGCCCACGTCGTTCTGCTCGGCGGCGCGCGCGATGGATGGTCCGCGCCACATCTGGTGGAATTTCGTCTCCTCGCGCAAGGAGCGCATCGAGCAGGCGAAAGCCGACTGGAAGCTGGCGCGCTTCGATACCGTGCCGGGTGACGAGCAGGAGTTCATTCCCCTGCCGGAGTAATATCAACCCCCCTGCCGGAGAATCGAGTGTAACCGCAGGCGTTCAATTTTCTGATTGAACCCAACGGTTACTCGATCGTCCGCCTAAAAGACGATGACATCCGAGAAGACGATCATCCCGCGCCGGGACAGAGCTTGTCGAGCGTTTCGACTGCGGCAACGAGCTCCTTGCCTTGAGTGGAATTCTCGTCCACCTCGTCGAGCGCATCCATGAACTTGACGAAATCAGGGCCGATCTTGTGCACAAGGTCGTCCGCTCGCTTGCCGAGCGTTTCCAGCGCCTTGGCATCGTGTTTTTCGTCGGCCAGCGCCAACTGCTGATTGACCTTGCCCAGCTCGCAATACTGTTGCGTCTTCGTTTTATCGCTGCTGACCATTTGAACGACTTTTTGAACCTCAGCCCTGGTCGGCATGGGCACATTCTGCGGTGGACTGCCCTGTTGCGCTTGGGCAAGCACCGGCATGACGGCGACGGCGGAGATGGCTAAGGCAAGCTTCAGTCTCATGAAGACCTCTCAATTTTCATAGTTCGACCATTAGAGCGGGATGATTTTTCTTCGAATCTGCTCTTGCTCATCGATCGCAGGCGGGTTTTCGCCTGCAGAACGGCCGAGCAATGACCTCCTTGTGTGGTGTTAGTAAGGGCTCATTGTGTCTGCTCGCCGGCCCGAATTTGCTTTGCAAATGGCGGCCTGACCGTGGGGCGCATCAACCCGGCAGACCGAAATGACGGTCGTTAACCGGCCCTTAACCTTCACGCGCGCTAAATCGGGTTAACCCGCCGGTAAGAATCAAAGCTCCCGAGGAGCCGTCGTGACCAGCGCCATCGCCGTTCGACCCCAAGATTCCATGCGTTTGCGCGGCCGCTCGTTCATGGCCTTCGTGCTTGCCCCGGCGCTGCCGATCACCCAATGGGTGGCGCAATTGGACAAGTGGAGCGGGAATTCGCCGAATTTCTTCGTCGGCCGACCGATCATTCTCGATCTTGCGGGTGTCGCGCTTGCGGTGTCCGAGATTGCCGACCTGGTCGCGCTTCTGGCCGCGCGCGGGATCCGGGTCATGGGTCTCGCGGGCGCAGAGCCGGATCAACTCGCCCCCTCGCTGCCACCCCTGCTGCAAGGCGGCCGCTCGACCCCGGGCGGAGAGATCGTCGCGACAGCATGCGCGGGCCCCTCCGTCACGCCTGCCGCTGCCGTAGCTCCGCAGCAACCCGAGCCGAGCTCGCTTCTGATCGAGACACCCGATCCGCTCGGGGCAATCGATCGTCTTTCCCAGCGGCGATGTCACTGTGCTCGGATCGGTCTCCTCCGGCGCCGAGATCGTCGCGGGGGGATCGATCCACGTCTACGGCGCGCTGCGCGGACGAGCAATGGCGGGATCGAGCGGAAACACGCGGGCGCGGATTTTCTGCAGCAGGAACGAAGCCGAGCTCATTTCGGTCGACGGCTATTACCGCACCGCAGAGCAAATCGACGCAAGCCTTCGCAGCCGACCGACCCAATGTTGGCTGCAAGACCGCGTCCTTTCGATAGCAGCCTTGGATTGAAGGCGGGGGAGAATACAAGATGGCCAAAGTCCTGGTGGTGACCTCCGGCAAGGGCGGCGTGGGCAAGACCACGTCGACAGCAGCGCTCGGCGCGGCGCTCGCGCAAGCCGGTCAGAAGGTCGCGGTGATCGATTTCGACGTGGGTCTGCGCAACCTCGACCTTGTGCTGGGAGCAGAGCGCCGCGTCGTGTTCGATCTCATCAATGTCGTGCAGGGGGTGGCGAAGCTTTCGCAGGCTCTTATCCGCGACAAGCGCCTGGAGACGCTGTGGCTGTTGCCGGCTTCGCAGACCCGCGACAAGGACGCCCTCACCGAGGTCGGGGTTGCGAACGTCATCAAGGAGATGCGCGCCAAGTTCGACTGGATCATCTGCGACAGTCCGGCCGGCATCGAGCGCGGCGCAACGCTTGCGATGCGTTTTGCCGATGCGGCGGTCATCGTCACCAATCCGGAAGTATCCTCCGTGCGCGATTCGGACCGCATCATCGGTCTGCTCAACTCCAAGACCGAGAAGGCGGAGAAGGGCGAACGCATCGAGAAGCACATCCTCATCACCCGCTACGACCCGCAGCGGGCCACGCGCGGCGAGATGCTCAGCATCGATGACGTGCTCGAGATTCTCTCCACCCCGCTCCTCGGCATCATTCCGGAGAGCGAGGAAGTGCTGCGCGCGTCGAACATGGGCTCGCCGGTGACGCTGAGCAATCCGGCGAGCGCGCCGGCGCGCGCCTATGTCGACGCCGCGGGCCGGCTGCGGGGCGAGGAGGTCGCGATGACCATCCATAGCGAGCGCAAGCGCCTGTTCGACAAGCTGTTCCGGAGAGCGGCATGAGCTTCTTCAACCCCTTCCGGCGCCGGGGCTCCGCTCCGGTCGCGCGCGAACGACTGCAAATTCTGCTGTCGTACGAGCGCAGCGCAAGCGTACAGACCGATCTGCTCGTTCTGTTGCGGGAAGAGATCCTGAGCGCACTGGGCAAGCACATTGCGGTCGACCAGGACAACATCGTCATGCGCATGGATCGCGGCGCGACCCTCTCCACGCTGGAGATCGAGATCCTCATCCCGCACGCCGGCATCACGCTCGTCGCGTCGTAGAACTCACCGGCGCGCGCGCCAGGCGGTCGCGACGATGGTGTCCAGATCGGAGAGCCTCGGCTCAAATCCGATCGTCTCTCGCGCCAGCGACGCATCGGCGACGAGCACCGGAGGATCGCCGGGCCGCCGCGCAGCCGACAGCAACGGAACCGGCAGGCCGGTTACGCGCTGCACTGCGGCGATGACGGCGCGCACGGAGCAGGCCTTTCCCGTGCCCAGATTGAGGGTGAGCGCGCGGCTGCCGGCATTGAGATGGCGAAGTGCCGCGACATGCGCCGACGCCAGATCGCTGACGTGGATGAAGTCGCGTTCGCATGTGCCGTCGGCGGTGGGATAGTCGGTTCCGAAGATGCGCACCGGGGGGCCATGTCCCGTCGCCGCGTCGACGACGAGCGGGACCAGGTGCGTCTCCGGGTCGTGGCGCTCGCAGAGCTCGCGGTCCGGGTCGGCACCGGCGGCGTTGAAATAGCGCAACATGGCGACGCGCAAAGGCGCGGCGGCGCGAGCATCCTCGAGAATGTGCTCGCCGAAGAGCTTGGAGCGTCCGTAGGGACTGATGGGACGTTGCGGGGCGCCCTCCGCAATAGGCAACACATCAGGAATGCCGTAGGTCGCGCACGAGCTCGAGAAGACGATGGTGCCGGCCCCGTGTCGAAGCATGGCTTCGACGACGTTGACGAGACCCTCGACGTTGACCCGATAGTAGGCGAGCGGCGCCGATACCGATTCTACCGACATAGGCCAAAGCGGCAAAATGGATGACGGCGCTCGGGCGATGACGCCCGAATGCCACATCGAGCTGGGCGGGGTCGAGGATGTCGCCCCGCTCGAGCGGACCCCAGCGCACAAACTCGGCGCGTCCCTTCGACAGATCGTCGAAGGTAACCGGCAAGAAGCCGTGCGCAGCCAATGCTTTGCAAGTGTGACTGCCGATGAAGCCGGCGCCGCCGGTCACGAGAACGCTTCCGATAGTGCTCACGCGATGCTTGCTCCCATTTCGCAGGCGACATCATTGCTGCGGCGACAATGAGCCCGGGTCTTGGCTTGCGGCAGCGGCAGACAATGCGGTAGCGCCGGCCGCTCCCCTGCGGGTGATGCGAGCAGACATGGATGCCGGCAAGCTGCACCCTGTGGCAGAGAAGCTCGGCCGTCATGGGCGCGTGCAGCGCGGCAAGCTCCCGCTCCGAAAGATTCCCCTGGCGATCCCGGACTGGTTGGTCACCACGATGATGCCGATGCCGGCGCGGCAGAGACGCTGGAGTGCCGCGACCGAGCCGGGGATGAACTCGACATCCTCGATGCGGCGCACGTATCCCTTGTCGACGTTGATGGTGCCGTCGCGGTCGAGGAAAACGGCCCGGATCGGCATGTGTCAGTTCTCAGCTCGCGGGCGCTTGTAGAGATTGTGGCCCGCCAGCGGCGTTTAAGGCGCGGCGGAACAGCCAAGTAATTGGCCATCCTTGAGAAATCGCCGCCGTTGGGTTCGTTCTGCCAAAATCGAATGCCAGGTTGCAAACAGACACAATACACTCAGTAGCTGTACGCCAGAAGTCGAACCTCATGATCCTGGTGATAAACACGGCTGCTCGGCGAGAATGCTATCGCCGTTCAGTCCATCGGTGTTGAGATAAGACCTAAGACGGTGGCGCGTCAAAAAATACGCCAGCGCACGATGCCTGCATTTGGAAGACATGAGGAAATGGCACTGGAACAGTGCGCGGGATGGACTTTGCTTACGCTCGCCCTACCTTTTTCTAACCGTCGCTCCTAGGAGCCTGTCTGAGTAGTCGGAATAGCAACACAAAAGAATCGGAGCTGCCGCCGCCGCGCAATGGGATTGCGCCAAAAGCGGTCTGCCGATTCCGTTTGTTTCAAAATTCGAGGGTCCATTTGATTACTCGGACGGGCTGCTAACCTTGATCTTTATGAAATCACGAATGGCTCGCTTTCGTCGTGACCACGCCCGCCGCTCGTAGCGCGCTAGCCGGTCGAGGTCCGGCATGGCATGGCGCATTGCATCGAACTCATCGCGTGATTTGATCGGTTTTTGCCTTCTCCTGGATTGCGCGTCGCTTTCTTGTTTCTGCGTCCAATCCCGCGTCGAACCCTGCTCTTCCCCGTGCTTGACGGCGTCGTTCTTCGCCTTGGCTTGCACAAGCTGCTCGTATTTGAGTTTGCCTAGGCGAAACCTGGCTTTGGCTCGCGCCAGGCTATTATTTCTTCCTGCGAGCGGCTGTGCCGTAATGTCTCGCAGACGTTCGATTACGGCGACGTGTTCGATGCGCACACAACGCAGCACCATTTCGTTCTCGGCAATCACCAACGCCTGCTCAAACAGTAACCAATTTGTATCGCCATTGCAGATGGCCTTGGCCATGCGCTCAATATCTGGGAAGAGCGAAGGGTTATGACACGTGATTGCAGACAGTCCATGCCGGAACGCGTTGCGGATGACGCAAGATTTGCCAGCTTTCGTTCGTGGTCCGCGGCTCTTTCGACCATTGATCCGGCTGGCCGCGATCCTGGCCTCGGAGATCCTTGTTTTGCTCGCCCGATTGGACGTGCGGCGCCGCAACTTGCTTTGGAGGTGCTTCGACATCATTGAATTCGGCCTTCCATGATCTTGTCCGAGCCTCGGCGCAAGGTTTGGCCGAGACGCTCATCATGATCATTGAGTACCTCAGCCTCGCCTCATGTCTGTTTAAGCCTTCTCTCATATCTCATACTTCCTCGGCGGCCGCCGGTCCGCTACCCACGAGCGGACAGCGGCCATGAGGCGGGAGCGGGCGATGTTCTCACGATCGATGACCATCACCACCCTTCCAGTCGCCCGCGCCTTTTCCACCCGATCTCCGCTGGCATCATCGATGATCTCTAGGATTTCGTCCTCCAACAAATCTATCGGTAGCGTTTGTGCCAATTCGTAACTCTTGCGAAAGTCCTCGTGGTGAGCGACCCAGTCACGAATGGTATCGCGGTCGGGCATGCCGGGATCGGTGCAAATGGCCTGCAGGCTCTCGCCATCGACGAGCCGCCCGCAGATCGTCCTTCCGATCTCGGCGGTGTATTCGAGCGGCCGGTCGTTGGCGGCGGTCTTCATGTCGGAGACCATTCCTTATCACGTATCCAATGGGAGGGTTGGCGGTTCGAACAGCTCTGGCATTATCTTTTCAAGATAGGCGGCTGTTTCGTTCGAACAAAACCCTTCATGTTTATGGCTGGAATAGCTCTCGATCCTCCTTTTTGCCGCCTGCAGCGCATGTTCGCCCAGGCCATCTCTGTATCTTTCCAATTGTTCAAGAACGTCATTTCGTCTCCCCGTGGCTGCATTGAGCAATTTGTCGAGGCGCTCGAGATAGGCGAGCGTGACTTCGAGGGCGCGGGCGTGATCGAGCTCCGCCGCAGGTTTAAGCAGTATGGCATCAACATCCCCAACCAAGCCATCAAGCAGGTCCTCAGGGTCGGTTGGAGACGTGCGATACTCCTCTTTGTATTTTGCCTGGGCGTTGTGGCGTTGCGCCTGATATGCACGCCGCAGAAGGTACCTGCGTTCCACCAGCAAGGTTTTGTGGCGGGTGTAACGGAAGATTTCCCAATTCCAATCCGTCAGGTGCTTGACAAACAACTGCTCCACGAAGTCTCTCGGCATGATGGATTCGATTAATCGAAGCATCATCGTGAAATAGGCTTTGACACTCTCGCTACTGAGGACAGGTGGCGGGCCGCACAATTCTTTGATCTCAGCCAATACGCGCAAATCGTGGGCGACGCCGCTTTCGTGCAATTCTTCAGTCATTCGAAAATCCTCCTAACCCTGATGAAAATCCTCCTAATCCTGAGCGGAATCTTCTCCAAGCCCAGCCGTCCTTCCAAGACTTTCAACTTGAACAATTCCATCCCAGATGGCCGAATTCGCGTGCTGGCGCGGAGCTCACAAATCAGCGCCCGCAGCGGGGTCAAACGCGGAGACCGAAGTGTCTTTGCCCACTCAGCTTTGAAATCCGAATTTTCGCTATGCCCCCCTCCGTCCGTGGGGACGGAGATGGTGCCCTCGTCTTGAGGCAAAAGAGCCATGTAATCACCAATTTGGTTCGGTTTCCCGGTGGTTCGCCACCGAGGTCTCCAGCACCATGCCGGACACCGCGATGATGTGGGACCGCCAAATTGGGAAAAAAATATTAGCGGAGCCTATTTTCCCAACCTAAATCGTTGCAACCAGATTTATGGCCTTCGGAGCGCATGACGCTCGATCGCGGCTTGGGTATGATCAATATTCTTTCCCGTGATGAGCGCATCGGGCCCACAAAGTTGCAGTTCGAACATGAAGTTCTGGCGACGAAGCTTCTTCGCCTTTCCATATGCCTTGCGGAGGCCGCCGGCTTTACCTCGATAACGGCCCCAGCGCTTTACATATCCCTTTAGCGTTGGTAGCGTCCTGCAAATCTCACTGACACTCTTGCCAGTATTCTTTTTGAAAAACTCGACATCCGCGAACAACTCAGCCAATTGCCCGAAATTCCATTCGAGCGGGGCGCCGAGTTTCTTTTCACCCGATCCCTTGAGCGAGAATCCAGGCACATAGCAGCCGGTCAAGTAGCGGGTGAGGGCCTCCCACGATTGCAACGATTGGGCAGGAATATTGAACTTGTATGCAAGAAACGCTTTCGCACGCTGCTCCCAGATATTCTCGCTCCTCGACTGAAGCCCAAAGAACTTGTCTAGCGCGCCATATCGCGCGCACAATGCTTCCGAAATATGAGCCGTTAGGTCGCTCTTGTCCGGCGATGCGTCCAGAGAAGCGCGGACACCCCGAGGCTTTACCTCATCGAGGCGAATTGCCTTGAGAAGTAGCCCAGTGAATGGACGTCGTTTTCGCGCGGCCACGAGACCCTCCTACGAATATTGATTCGAACAGAAATTATAGCAAGTTTGACGTCGCTCGCTCCTCTTTAGAGACCCCCATATTTCGTCGGTGCACCATTCGGGCCGCCACCTATCAACCGACATCGACGTGAGGCGGGAACGGACGATGTGCTTGACATTGAATGTCTGCAACGCGGCGGTCACCGTCCGCCTGCGCCTAAAGCTGATCGCGGATGCCGGGGTCATCGGGAACGCGGGAAAATCCATCTTCTGGCGATAGTAAGCGCGGCCAAGCCGAAGATCGCGGATTATCCTTCCGTACCGTCCACCCCGCAGCTCGGCGTCACCTAGATCGATAGCCACGAATCCGGGCTCGAAGCCACGACCGGGGCTAATTACGCAATCGGCATCTCAGGGCGGTTCTGTGTCGTCAGGGCCACCCGCACAAGCCGGCGGCTGGTTGTTTTGATTGATTTCGATTGCTTTTCACAGGAAATCAATCACTTGTCCTGTAGCCGGTCGGCGCTACGACAAGACTGGACAGTCCGCGAATTCGCGCATGCCAAAAAGTACTTTTTGACAAGACCTGTGGCGATTCCGTTAGCGTCGCCTTTATCATTCGAGCGCTGCGCGTAGACGCGATTGAGGAGGCAGCCAACGACACCGGCAATATTGCGATTTCCGCCACCAGCCAGCTCCTCAGCGATCTCACGTTTCACCTGGTCGCGTCAGGCGCAGACGTGCACGTCATTGCCAGCCAACAACTTTACGATTGCCCGCACGCCGGCCTTCCGAGTACCGAAACCGTGAACGGCGTGCATGTCCACCGCGTGGCTACCACGGGGTTCGGACGCTCTGCGCTGCTCGGGCGAGGCATCGACTATGCCTCCTACTATGGCTCGATGTGGCGCTGCGCCCGATCGCTCGTCGATCGGGACGACGTGCTCATTGCAAAAACCGACCCGCCGCTCACGTCGGTCGTCGCGATGCGGGTCTGCATTCAAAAAAACGCCCGTCTCGTGAACTGGCTGCAAGACATTTATCCCGAAACTGCTATCGAGCTCGGCGTGCCGCTCATGCGCGGCCGCATCGGCCAGGCCCTCTGCCATCTTCGCGACCTCTCGTTGAAGCGAGCCGCAGCCAATGTCGTCGTCGGTGAGCGCATGGCCCAACGGGTGCGATCGCGCGGCGTATCCCCCGACCGCGTGCACGTGATCCCGAATTGGAGCGATGATGAACAACTTTGCCCGGTGGGACACGATGAAAATCCATTGCGACGAGAGTGGGGGCTGGAACACAAATTCGTCGCGGGGTATTCGGGAAACCTCGGGCGCGCGCACGAGTTTGACACCGTGCTTTCCGCCGCCCAATTACTGCGCCAGCATCCGCGCATCATATTTCTATTCATCGGCGGCGGGCATCAGTTCGATCGGCTTGAACAGGCAGTCAAGGAACGCGGTCTCGATCGGATATTTCGTTTCATCGCATATCAGCCGCAGGAGCTCCTGAAATACTCCTTGAACGTGCCCGACGTGCATTTGATCTCGCTAAAACCCGAGCTTGAAGGGCTGATCGTGCCGAGCAAGTTTTATGGAATTGCGGCTGTCGGGCGCCCGGTGATCTCGATTGCTGCAAGCGACGGAGAGATCACCCGACAGGTGCGGCAGCATGAATGTGGTATGGTGGTCGAGCCGGGAAACGGACAAGCGTTGGCTGAGGCCTTGGCCCTCCTGTCCAAGAGGCCGCCACTGACGGCCGAGATGGGAAGGCGCGCCCGCGCCATGCTCGATGACCGCTTTACCCGCAGGCATGCCTTTGCGCATTGGCGGGAGCTGTTGGCAGTCATACGCAAGCCCCCGGAGGAGCTCAAATCACGTGCGCATGATAGGCTCGCGTGATTGTTCACTTTAATTCTTGCAGGCTTAGTCACCGTATTTTTCCAGCATCTAGAATTTCACGCTGTATTCAATGGGTTACAATACGATTTGGGCGCTCGTGGAACGTCGTCAGGGCGGTCGTATGCGCGGAGCTGATGACCTGCATCCTGCTGTTCACCTTGACGCGCCTGGACAACATTCCGCGCTCCACGCTTCTCATCCACGCCCTCATCCTGTGCGCGGGTCTCATCGCCGTCCGGGCCTTCGCTCGTCTGCAGGAGAGCAAGAGCGGTTCGGACCTTCCACAACCGCACGATGGGGTCGAGCACGTCATCATGATCGGCTCGACGAAGCTCACTTTTCTGTTCGTGAAGTTCCTCGCTGCCTATTGTCCCGGACAGAGGCGAGTGATCGCCCTGCTAGATGGCGGATCGGGAATGACCGGCCGTACCATTTCCGGCATTCGAATTGTCGGGCCGCCTGATCACCTTCAACCGATCATCGACGAATTTTCCGAGCACGGGATCAGCACCGACCGTGTCGTGATCGGCGGCGACGAGGACTTTTTGTCGGAGGAAACGCTCAAGGAAGTTCAGCGAGTATGTGCACAGCGCCAAATTCCACTCGACTTCGTCCCTAAGCTCGTTGGCTTGACCGCCCTTGAAAGTCGAGCCAAGCCGAAGACGTTGGCAACAACCAATGTTGCGCCGTCTGACTTGCTATCCGCTTATTTCAAATGGAAGTATGCGGTTGATTTCGTCAGCGCCGCAACCATGCTGGTTCTGTGTACGCCGCTCCTGGTCATGGCAGGAGGGCTTGCCCTCCTCGATGTCGGAAGGCCGATCGTATTCTGGCAACAGCGGCTGGGAGCGCGCGGGCGACCTTTCGTGATCTACAAGCTTCGAACCTTGCGACCGCCGTTCGACCAATTGGGCCAGCCAATTCCAGAACACAAGCGACTCTCGTGGGTCGGAACTCTGCTGAGGAGGACGCGCCTCGACGAGCTCCCCCAGTTGTTCAACGTGCTCGTGGGAGATATGTCGTTGATTGGGCCACGGCCCCTGCTGCCGCGCGATCAGCCCGCCAACCCCACCGTGCGTCTCATGATTCGTCCGGGCATCACCGGCTGGGCGCAGGTGAATGGCGGGACCCTGCTAACCCCGAGCGAAAAGGATGCATTGGACGAATGGTATGTGCGAAACGCGTCGTTCTGGCTCGATTTGCGCATCATCTTGATGACGCTCCGAGTGATGACCTGGGGTCAGCGTCGTCCTCACCAGGCGATGGCCACTCGCCAATACCTGCACACCGACAACGAATTACCCGCTCTCGCACCACAGTTGGTCAAGCGCTCGATCGGTTGATCTGGATAAGGACTCGGATGGCTCACGCCTCTTCAAGAAGGGTCTGAAGGCGAGCGAAAAGGAAAGCGACCACGGATCCGAGGCGTGTGCTTTCTGATGTGCCGGCCCGAGCACCAGGCACCACTCACTGCTGACCCCCGCGAGATGGCCGTTCCATCTCGGTGGCATTTGCAGATTTGGACCGACACCACCAATATTCCTCGTGGCCGACCGCTAACGAACGAACCTCGTAGTCCTTGGATTCCAAGAACCTTTGAACTTGCTCGCGAGAATGCCCATAGGCGCGTAGGTCTGGTGGATGAACGGTCAACAATAAATAGGGATGGCCTTTCTCCAACAGCCGCTGCGCACCTCTGAGCACACCGAGCTGTCCCGCTGTTACCTGAGATCTTATGAGCATCGGTCGGTGAATGAGATCATCTTGCAAAAAGAGGTGATCAAGCAATCGGAAATGAATTTTCCGAAACGGAGAAAATCGGACGTCGTATCGCAGCATGCCGAGACCGCCCCATGCAGCTGCGGATCTCAAGTCACCATCCGTCCGGGCAATCGCCTCGGAAAGAGATATCACCTCGGTGGACGTGCCCCCGACAAACCCGTAAACGAGCCGCAATCGACTACCTTGAGCGTAGTCGCAAAGGCGACGTACTCTAGCGAGGCGGGGAGATCCGAATCAAAGGTAACGACGTCAATTTGCGGTCCCGCCGCCAGTGCAATCAAGCTGTAAATTCCGGCACAGTCGCCGAATTCGAACGGCCCTCCAACCCGGCCAATATCGAGCACCACGCCCGCCGGGTTTTGCCTGCCCCATTGGACCACAGCTGCCACTGCTTCTGGCTGATGGTGCTGCCAATCATATCGAGCAAACCGAGCAGGCATCTTCACCGCAATCTGGCCGCCCACTGAAACTTCGATGGCATGGTCATCGGCCTTGAGGATCCACTGACGCCCGCGAATGTCTGACGACAGGTTGGCTGCCGTAGACCTCGTACGATGGTGACGATGGTGAAGACCAGCGCTGGATCCATTCACTTTAAGAATCTCCCTGCAACCACCGGGGCGGTCATTGTATAGCTTAATCGACCCACGACACCATATGGGAACATGTGGGGGAGCCATCGATTTCGATGACATCGTTGCCTGGGACAAACACCATCTCTCATCTCCGGCGCTTTTCAGAGTTTCATCACGGCATGCCGGTGATGGCTGGTTGCGACATCTCGTCAACCGGATCGACCAGACCCTCGTTGGCCGCCGTTTCACCATCATGTTCCCGTTGAGCACGTCGATCTCAGATGACCGATCGCCGCAAATCGCAGCTATGATGGCGGCCCCCGAAAAGTCGGAGCAAGAATCCCGTGAGCGCGATGGCAACCGTTCTCGTGACCGGCGGCGCCGGCTTCATCGGCAGTCACACCTGCAAGGCGTTGGCCGCTCAAGGCTTGCTGCCGGTCGCATTCGACGATCTGTCGAAAGGGCACGCCGAGCTCGTCCGCTGGGGTCCGCTCGAGCAGGGCGACATCCTCAACTCCGCCCATCTCGATGCGGCATTCGCGCGTCATCGCCCAAGCGTCCAGGTCGCATTGGTCGAGAACGTGACCGGCAGTCCTGCCGGGGTAGAGATCATGGATTATGTCGAAACCGGGAAGATTATTACGCTCGGTTCTGGTGACACCATTGTTCTCAGCTATATGGGTTCATGCGTTCGGGAGACGATTACTGGCGGCACCGTGACAATTGGGATCGATCAAAGCGAAGTGCAGGCGGGAAAGGTGGCGCGGACCAAAGTGCAGTGCGATGCCGGCAAAATGCTGTTCGCCGGCGACCAAGCAGTCCAGTTTGGCGGCAGGATTTTTCGCAGCGTAATTCCGTTCTCGGCCTCGGACTCCAATCCGCAGCTCACCCTCTACGGCCAGTCGCCGATCGTGGAATTAACCTCCACCGGCACGTTGTTGGTCGATCGACTGGATCAAGCGAGCGAGCGCGACATCGTGGACCTCGAAAATGAGCAGCTACTACACGGCAGGTTTTATGACTTCGCCAAACGGGGCAAGAATCTCGCCGCGGGCGGCATCTATCGAATGAGCTTTCGCGGGCAGGAAATCGTCTTCAAAATCGATGCTCGTGCCCAGCCCGGCAACACACCGATTCTAGGTCGTCTGCTGCGGTTTGTCCCGCCCAGCTGATCGAAGCTTCGTTGTAACGACGCGCGCGGCGCCACATGGCTTGACCAGCGGTCGGACATGACCGCGTCACTTCCGCCGTGGTTTCCCTTTTTGCCGCTCGCGAAGGCGGACACCCGGGCCACCACCGTTTTCATTGATGAACACCACACCGGCAGCCTCCAAAGCGCGGCGGACGGCGAGGTCATTCGCGACCGTCAGTGAAGTCTCCTCCTCTGCCACCTCTGCGCGCCGGATTGTGTTCACGCCCAGAGCTGACTCCCGAGCCAGATCTTGGGCACTCCACCTAAGGAGGGCCCGAGCGGCTCTAATTTGCGCACTCGAAAGAAAACCCGCTTTTTTTCGCATTTCGCCCATATGGGCCAAATCGCCGAATATGGGCGCTGGGGCCGAAAGGCCTGATTTGGCGAACGCTATTCCGGCGCCACTCTCGTTGAATTCTATTCCGGCTCGTTCGAGCGCGCTTTGCATCGCCTTCTTGGCGTCATCAGATACCTGCCGTCGCCCTTTCTCGAAATCGACGACCGTCGAGAGCCCCAAGCGAGCTTTCGCAGCCAGTTTGGACTGGGTGATCTCCAATAAGGCGCGAGCGGCCCGACATTGAGAAGGCGTCATGAGGTGAATAATTTTTGTTGACAATTCGACCCCGCATCACTAATTTATGTTGATGCTAGAAATCAGGTTAGCAACCGAGGAATATTAGATGGATCGACAGAGGGTAAGGGTATTCGATTCGGTCAAAAGACGCAGCTTTATAGGAGGATCGGACGCCCGCGTGATAATGGGCGACGACGAGACCGCGCTCCTGCGGCTGTGGCGCGAGAAACGCGGCGAGGTGGGGGCCGAAGACTTATCCGGCAATCTCATCGTACAGCTCGGGAAAGTGACCGAGGACCTCAACCGCACCTGGTACGAGCGCAATACCGGCCGAACTGTCGGAGACGTCCAGCGGCTGGTGAAGCACTCGGCAATTCCTTGGATGGCGGCAACCCTCGACGGGATCGTAGAGGGAACTGGAGCCGTTTTTAAGTCCAAGTTCATGCTGCCCTGGTCGTTCTCGGAAGAGGCGGCAGCCGAAAAGTACATGGCGCAGCTCCAGCACAATATGTGGGTCACCCATCTGAGGTCTGCGGTGCTCTCGATCATCACCGGCGGGGGCAAATGGGTCGAGATCACCATTCCCATGGACCCACTCTACCTCAGCATTCTGGTTACCGCCGAGAAGAAATTCTGGCGCTGCGTCCAGTCCGGGGAAACGCCGCACCTGATCAATGCCGAGCCGCCGCGCGCGCGCATCGAGGCCATCCGCATCGTCGACATGAGCTCGTCGAACTCTTGGGCGGAGTTCGCGGCCCTCTTTCGCAATACCCGAAGCGCCTTTCTCGACCACGAGCGGGCCAAGAGCGAACTCAAGAATCTCATCCCCGAAGATGTCAAGGAGGCGATCGGGCATGGCGTGCGAGCAAAGCGCTCGAAATCGGGTGCGGTGAGCTTTGACGTTCTGGATACGGAGGCCGCCCGTGCAGCGATCCAGTAAATCATTCGCTGCTCTGGCCGCGGCCCTGGCCAAGGCGCAAGCACACCTCGTCAATCCGGAAAAATCATTGACCGCCACCATCAGGACCGGACGAGCAGGCGAGACCGAACGCAGCTTCCGCTACGCACCCCTCTCGAGCGGCCTCGAAATCGTGCGCAAGACGCTGAGCGAGCATGAGATCGCCGTCATTCAAACCACGGCGATCGATCAAGCCTCTCGGATGCTCAATCTGACCACCCTGCTCGCTCACGCATCCGGCGAATGGATCGCCTCCCATTGGCCCGTTTGTGCTGTTGCGGAGATCGCCAACCCGCACCGGATGGGCGCTGCCCTGACCTACGCCCGCCGCTACGCCCTGTTCACGCTGGTTGGCATAGCGGGTGAGGATGATATCGACGCGCCCGACCTTTGCGCGCCAGCCTCAGCGACGGGGTCAACGTTATGTGGATTGGCGCTTCCGCCGCAAACGCAGGGAAACGGCCGAATGCGGGGACCGGCAAAGACCGCGGGCACAATCGTCCTCCCCGCTGAAGAATCGGCTATCCTGCGCGATCGCCTCTTGAGCGAGGTCGCAGCCCTCCAATCACAGGACAACTCGACTGGCTGGGCACGTGAAGCGCTTGCCGCGAAGAACAGGCTGACTGCGCCCGATGCGAAGCTTCTGGAAGATGCGTTCGAGCAGAAGCTATTCGAGTTCCTGACAGCTGAAACCGCCGAACCGCCAGCGAGTGAT
The DNA here is from genome assembly GCA_963820365.1 of uncultured Alphaproteobacteria bacterium. Classification (GTDB taxonomy): domain Bacteria; phylum Pseudomonadota; class Alphaproteobacteria; order Rhizobiales; family Xanthobacteraceae; genus VAZQ01. The sequence continues at coordinate 40,418 of CAWFZR010000019.1, forward strand.
TCTCCGCCAGCTTCACTTGTTGGTACAGAGGAAATCGCCACGAGCAGTACTGCCGACCCCCATCAGTCCAAGGTGATCGATAAGAGCGTCCTCGCTGTGAGCGCGCCTCGTCGCTACCGCAACAAAGAGCATCTCCGGTTCGTCGCCCAGCAGGCGTGCCTCCTATGCGCCCGCAAGCCCTCGGATGCGCATCACCTACGCTTCGTGCAGCCGCGCGCCCTTGGTCGCAAGTCGAGCGATGAATTCGCGGTTCCGCTTTGCCGCATTCATCACCGTGCGGTGCATCGCGCAGGAGATGAGCGGGGCTGGTGGAAAAGCGCCGGCATCGATCCGGTCACGATCGCGCGCAAGCTTTGGAAGAACACCCGCGGAAACAAGGGGCGCGATCGACCCAATGTCTCATTGCCGGGGACCCACACGAAGGTGCCTGCTGCCGCTAATGGCACGAACAACAAATCGCGATGACGATCGCTGCCACGGTTGTGATCCGCTCGCCTGCTGCTTCCCTGTGTCCCAAAGCGGCATGGCCGCCCGCAGCGCGGGAAACGGTTCAGAGGCTTGAGCTGCCCCTCGACCTCTGCTGGACAGCCCTGGTTCGGTGCGCAGAAAAGATCAAAAAAAGTAGTTCTCCGAAAAACTAACGGCGGCCGGAGATACCGATCTCTCGCTCGAACAGGGAACTCGGGAGAACGGGAATAGGGCAAATTGTCCCTGCGGCGCATCGCCCGAAACATCGCATACTTGGGCACCCTATTCTTTCCGGGCCGACCGCAGACCTCGCCAGCCTGTAGGGCGGTCGTCGGGGAAGCCTCGGCTGCTGAGCATTCCAGCCGAGGCTCTCTGACTCTTCGCGCTTGCGCCCCTTGGTCTGCAACCGCAGTACCCAACCAACCGCCAATCTGTAGCCTAACTCCGGTATTCCACCCCTCTCAAATTTTGCAAATCCGGCGCCGGCAAAACGCGCCCCGCCACTTTGTAAATCCTACGACTGACTCATCGCGGACACGGCGGTAGCCGCACCGCCCTAACCGAGCAAAGCAGATCATAAGCCACCAACCGCAACCCGGCGGCTTTTTTGCCTAACGCTCCTTAGAGGGCGGAACGGTTGGGGTAGGAACGGTAGGCTTGCCCAATCCAGTAACTCCATGAGCGTCGGCTTGCGAAATACACTGAGTAGCTGGGGTATCTCCTCTGGCGCGCTCGCAATCTCCCATCGTGACGTATACGCAGTTCGTCCCAGTCGGCATTTGGAGGCAGAACGGGGCGTTACCGGTCTGCGCGGCGGCGAGTTTCGGCGAAGCGGAGAGCGCGATTATCAGGACAAGTATTTTCATTGCATGACCCCAGTGGCTCCCCGTCAGCTCAACCACGGATCAAGATGATGTTTCCGACGAACGTAATCTTCCAGTCGCGTCATGGTTAGCGAGGTGGGCGAGAGGCCGAGCGATTTGTTTCTACTTCGGGATCGGACTGCAGCATCGGCAATGTGAACATTGGCTACATCGGAACTTTGGACCGGCGACAACACTGAGGATCGATGCCAGCCTCCCGCGCCATTTCGTGCCACCTGGGCAGGTCGGCTTTGATGAAGGCTGCAGTCTCCTCGCTCGGAGCGTAGTACGGCTCAATGCCCATGGTGCCGATCCGCACAATGTCGGAACGTGCGAATATCGTGCGCAAGTTGTCCGAGAGCATCATGACAATGTCTGCCTGCATATTGGCTGGACCATCATTGAAGCGGAACACCGCGTTCATTCGCTCTACCGCGGCGCACGGTCCAACGCGCCACGCGGCAACGGCAATATCGGGCGTCGACCCAAACCCCCTCATCGCAGCACCCTATTTGTGAGCTGCGGGATGATTCCAGCTATCTATCAGCCCCTTCTCCGACCACCACGAACGGTGCCCAGTAGGCGGGATAGGCGTTGCGCGGATCGGAGGTGTCGTCGATGAAGGCGAGCATGGCGCGGCGCAGCGCCTCGGCGCGGCCAAGCGTGGGATCGCGTTGCAGGTTGTCGAAGGTCGCGGTGGTGAGCCGCGTTGCGGCGTTGGACTCCACGGCCCAGTGCGAGACGAGAAGCGCACGCGCACCGGCATAGAAGAAGGCGCGCGCAAGACCGGATAATGCTTCCGCTCCGGGCTTGTCGCCGGCAATGGTGTTGCAAGCCGAAAGCACCACCCAGTCCGCGTTGAGGTTGAGCTGCGCCACTTCGCTCGCGGTGAGGAGACCGTCATCCAGGTCGGTGGGTTGCAATGGCAGCGTGAGCGCGAGCGATGGCTCGGCCAGCCCCTTCACCTCACCCGCCACGAGCCCATGAGTTGCAAAATAAACCACGCGATAGTTCGAAAGCGGCGTCCGCTTCACATTGGTCTCACTCGCCTCCTTGCGCAGCTTGATGTCGCTTGCAGACGCGCCGAGCTTTTGCGCGACTGCTCTGAGCTCGTCAGCGGTGTCAGCAAGCCGCGGCAGCGACTGGGCAAGCTTGCTTCGGTCCACGCCAGCGCCTTGCCAATAGTCGGTATAGGAGCGTGTTACGAGAGAGCGCACCTGCGCCGTGCGCCGCGGCTCGCTTTCCGGGCCAAAAATTGGATCGCCGAAGCCCACCATCGGCTTCATTCCCACGTCCCTCCGGGGAAAGACGCGCAGCGCCTTGAGGCTTGCGACCGACGGCAGCACGCTCACGGCCTGGCGCTTTAGCAGCCAGGCCGCATCGCGATAGGCGGCAAGATCGCGCCGCGCCTTCACCTGCGGCACAGCGACCGCCGGCTTCTCCGTCACCAGCAGATGGAACGGCAGCGCGGTGAGCGCGCCGGACGGCACGACGATGAGATGACGCTTATCCCGGATCAGCGCCTCGACCGGACCAAGGAGCGATCGTAAAGCTCGTGTGCAACACCAAGATCAAACAATTCGCGCTGGCCTTCCGCCGCGGCACCGCAGCCAGGGTGTCCCAGGCCCCGCCTCTCCGCCTCCTCGCACTCCTTGGCAACAATGCTTGCACATTCGATGCGCGAGAGGCCGCGCTTATCCGCTTCGGCCTGCGTGCATTCCAGCCGCTCCAATCCGCGCGCCAGCGCGTCCACATCGAGCCCGCGCCGGAAAGCCGCTACTTTCTGCTCCAAGGCCTCGGCGCCCAGCGCAATTATCTTCCACTCGAACCCATCGCGCGTCAGCGCGAAGACGGTGCTCTGTTTGTCACCGCTAAGCCAGAACACCACCGCCTCGTCGACATTAATAAGTCCCTGCACGTCCTCGGCCTTGAGAGGCTTTGGACTCGCCAACGCCGCGTATTCGGGAAACTGCTTCTCCAACTGTCCCGCTATGGCAGCAAGCCTGCGTTCGCTCTCGGCAATCTGTCTGCGGATTGAATTGATCAACGCGGCATCGTGTCGTCCTTCCGGCTTCGATATCGCCTGGAGCAAGGCATTATCACGCTCGCGCCAAGAAGCTGAAAGGTCCTGGCGCTCACGGACGAGATTGGCGAGCGCGCCTCCGGTCGCAGCAAATCGCGATGCCATCTGCTGAAGTGCCGTTGCAGCGGAGGAGTGGGTCGCCCATTGCGCAATCTCCAAGGCTTCACGACCGAGAGCCTGCGCAGGCTCCACGCCTGCGCGTGCCGCAAGATGGAGATTGTCAACATGATCAGCGAAATAGTACGCCCGCCGCTCGTCGAAGTCGCCTAACTTGCCTTTCTGCTGAGCGCCCGCTGATTCGGCAGTTGCATGCATGATCACGGCTGCCGATGCTTTGCGGGAATACGTTACGGCGCTGTCAGCTTTGCCAGACGCCGCATATAGCGATGCCAAATTCTTGAGGTTTCGCGCCACATCGGGGTGGCTTTCGCCCAGGCCTTTTTTTCTGATCGTGAGTGCGCGCTGAAAGAATTCCTCCGCGTCGCCGTACTTGCCTTGCATTCGATACTGTACGGCCAGGTTGTTGAGTTGCTCTGCCACGTCGGGGTGGTCCGCCCCCAGGGTCTTTTCGGCGATCGTCAGCGCACGTTTGAGAGTTCCCTCCGCCTGATCATGCTTGAGTTGGAACAGATACACCGTAGCCAGACCGTGGAGGGTCCGCCCCACTTGGGGATGGATCGTGCCGAAGGCATTTTCGTTGATCGCCAGCGCGCGCTTGAAGAGTTTCTCTGCTTCGTAATATCTGCGCTGCCAGGCATGCACGCTGGCCAAATTATAGAGGGTAATTGCCACCTGGGGGTGGTTCGGACCTAAACTCCTTTCTTCGATGGCTAGCGCGCGCTGATAGAGCCCTTCCGCCTCATCGTACTGGCGTCGCGAGTTGTACACGTTCGCCAGGCCCACGAGGGTCTCCGCCACGTATGGATGGTTCGCGCCCATGGCCTGTTCTCTGACCGCCAGCACGCGCTTGTAGAGTCCCTCCGCTTCGTTATGCCGACCTTGCAATTGGTACGCGTCGGCCAAGTGTTTGTTGATCAACGCCACGTCTGGGTGACTGCGGCCTAAAGCCTTTTCTATGATGACCAGCGCGCGCTTGTAGAGCCCCTCCGCCTCGCCGTGCTTGCCTTGCAGGTCGTACACGTTGGCCAGATTATTGAGGCTCGTCGCCACGTCAGGGTGGCGCTCGCCCTTGGTCTTTTCCTTGATCGCCAGCGCGCCCTTGAAGAGCTCCTCGGCCTCGCCGTACTTGCCTTGCGTCGCGTATACCTTCGCAAGGTTATTGAGCGCCGAGCCGTAATTGGAATGATTGACGCCGAACCTCGCCTTGACGATGGCCTCCCACTTTTGCGCTTGCACGAGGGCCGCGGCATAGTCGCCGGCATCGTAGGCTTGATCGAACCGCCTGAGGATGGCGTTGAGATCGCCCTCCTGCGCAGCAGCGGCCGTCATCGCAACGAGCACGAATAAGGTGATGCCCGACAGGCCGCCGAGACAGCGCAATATCAGGGGGCAGGCAGCAGCTAAGATCAGGCGCATTGCCGGTTCCGACTTCGGCAGGCTCGGTAAGTTCGCGTTCATCTCGCCGCTCCCTCTCCCACGACCACGAACGGTGCCCAGTAGGCGGGATAGGCATTGCGCGGATGCGCGCCCTCGTCGGCGTCCGTCGGCGTGGTGGTCATGGTCGATCGCGACTCAAGATGACCGGTGACCCTCTACGCAACTGCTCCCCTATCGTGACATTCATTTCCCGTTTCACTATTGATTGATTTCCGGCTCGACCAGGCTGGCGAGATTTCGCAACGAATCCTGCCAGCCGAGATAGCACGCTTCCACCGGAATAGCGTCGGGAAGACCTTCCTGCACGATAGTCACCTCGGTGCCGACGGATACTTGCTTGAGCGCCACCGTTACCTGGATTTCGCCCGGCAAATTGGGATCCTCGAATCTGTCCGTGTATCTCCCACCGGGCGATTCCAAGCACAAGAGCGTGCGCTACCTCGACATCCATGAGGACGACCAGCTCGACGAAGCTCAGCTCGCCGCTTGGGTGAGGCAAGCCAGCCAATTGCCCGGCGAACGAATGTGAGCGGCCAGTGCGAGGTGCGTGCGTGGCGTGAGCGGACGCCAAGTCATCGAGTTCATCAGCCCGCAAGCCCCGGCTGTCGAACGCGGGCCGGCTCTCCGCGTTCGGCGGCAGAAGGGGTTCGAGCAAACGCTACTGCGCGCGTAGAAAGCCGAACGACGACGCCACCAAGTAATAAGACGGCCCCGATCGGAGTTGGCCGAACCGATCAGGGCCGCCGAACGCTCAGACGCTACTGAACCCTGCGCGCTATACCGCTAGAAAGTTGAAAAGAGATTTAGAAATTCGGCAATTTCAATCCCGGTTGGGTGGCTCAGAGAGCAAATGCTTTTCGGCTTGGTAGGCAAGCTGCAACCACGCCTGGGCCATGTCGATAAGCGCCAGTCTTTCCCGGGGATTGGCAAGTCCCTCTGCAAGCCGCAAACACTCCGCAGCGTGGCGGCGATATTCTTCTGGCGACATGGGGGCTCGGGGCGCAAAAAATCCCTAATTCCCATCGGCCAAAAAAGTTCCATCAAAAAAGGGTACGGGAACGATAATATTCCCGATCCTCCATGGGGAGCGCAGCACCGCCGCCAGTGATGCCCATGCATGGACCTATTTGGTCGGGCGGAGGCAGCCGCGGACTGGCCGGATCGACCAGCGGCAGCCGGCCGGAGGCGTCGAGCTAAGGCCGGACGATTGCCTTGACCTTCGACGCCCATTGGATGCGGGCATTGCGAATGGGAGGCATGGCGGGGGAGATCAAATCGAACGCTCCCCTGGTTGTACCCCGCGCCAACCGCTTGACGACGATCCGCTCATCCTCGAGAGCGACAACACAGAGCTGGCCGACCAGATCAGCGGGCGGCAGCCTGCGCCTATCGTCGTACACGACGAACCAATGATTGAGATCTGACCCAAAGTTTTCGCCACGGATCTGGAGCGCCGCGAGCGCCTGCGTCACCGGCACACCGGACTCGACGCAGTCCTCCGACGCCACCGCATAATAATGCGATTGCCTGCCGGTCCCGACGTAGCCAAGGATTCCCAGTTCGGTCAGCTCCGACGGCGGATTTTGCACGGGCACGTCGACGGCAGCGTCCGCCTTGGCGCGATAACCGGTCAACAGCCATTCCGCGGTCACATCGAACCGCTCGGCATAGCGCTGCGCCTCCTCGGGACCGTAGTCCCGTCCCCCCGGCGCTTGCGCGCGCTCATGCGCGCCGTAGGTGGAGACCGGGAGGGCAAGCGCGATCGCCGCCGCCCGCGCCGATCGAAATCGTTTGGCGCGCGCGGCACGCAGCCGTTCTCCGCGAGTGCCTAACATGATCGGCATGTCCCTACATCCTATCCCTTTATTGCTCTATCCCTCCGGCCGAAAGCCGAAGGCCTGCTCAAACCGCTGCGCGTAGGCCGGCCACACCTGCGGATTGACGATGCGCGGCGGGCGCTTGCCGTCGAGCGTCATGATGAGCTGCTCGGCGGCGATGCGGCCCATGTTGGCGCGCGCCTCGTGCGTCATGCCGGCGGTGTGCGGGCTCGCAATCACATTGTCGAATTGCAGCAGCGGATGGTCGGGAGGAGGCGGCTCCTTGTCCCACACGTCGAGCCCCGCCCCTGCAATCTGCTTCGCGCGCAGCGCATCGGCGAGCGCGCGCTCGTCGTGGATGAAGCCGCGCGCCGTAGTGATGAAATAGGCGTGCGGCGCCATCAGCGCGAATTCGCGGGCGCCGATCATGCCGCGCGTGCCTTCGTCGAGCGGGCAGTTGATCGACACGAAATCGGCGCGCCGCAACAGCTCATCGAGCGCCACCTTGGCGGCGCCGCGCGCGGCGACCGTCTCCGCGTCGAGATAGGGGTCGCAGGCGATCACCTGCATGCCGAGCAGGCCGCGACAAAGCTCGGCCACCCGGCGCCCGACATTGCCCAGGCCGACGATGCCGATGGTTCGGCCCTTGACGTCGCTGCCCATGAAGGCCGCGCGATCCTGCATCGCCCCGCGTCGCAGGGCGTGATGGGTCTGGATGATCTGTTTCGAGAGCATGAGCAGCATGGCGAGCACATGCGCCGCCACCGCTTCGGCGTTGCCGCCGGACTGGTTGACGACAAGGACGCCGGCTTGTGTGCAGTGCTGCACGTCGACGGTGTCGAAGCCGGCGCCGTTGGTGGAGACGACGAGCAGGTTCGGCATGCGTGCGAGCAAGCCGCGCTCGACGTGGAAGCGCGGCGCCAGCTCGTCACGCGCCGAGCCGATCTGGTAGGCATGCGCCGACGCCATGATCGGCTGCGCTACCTCGCCGGCGGTCTCGTGCTCGATCTTGTCGAGCCTGATCTCCGGGCGCCGTGCAATGATGTCGAGGTAGCAGGGATGGGCGAGATAGCGCACATAGAAGACGCGCTTGGAGTTGTCCTTCATTTGCCTGTTTGCGCTATGGGAGGCCTTCGACGATGCGCATATCGCGCTCGGCAGCCTTGCCGAATACCTTGAGCGCGGCCTGGTAGCCTTCGCTCTCGTGCGCCGCCACCGCGCGCTCGACGCTGTCGAACTCGATCAAGACCACGCGCTGGGCAATCCCGGCCTCGTAGGCTTTCGCCGCATTCCCGCGCGCCAGGAAGCGTCCGCCGGCGGCGGCAATCGCCGGGCCGGCGAGCTTGGCGTAGGCAGCGAGCGCATCCGGATTGGAGATGGAGCGATAGCACGCGATCCAATAGGCCTTTGCCATGAGCAGTCCTCACCTTGTGTTTTGAATTTACGGCAATCGCAAACGCGCTCTCGCTTCTCGAGCTGGTCGCATTTTCCCTGCAAAACCGGCATCCACTTTTCCGCAAAATGCTCTAACATCGGCCGCACCGGCTGCACCCCGGAGACTGGCCCATGAGAACGTTCCTGGCTATCGTTGGACTGCTCGCCATTCTTGGCGCAATTGCCGCCGCGGTCTTCTTCTTCGGCGGCTACTATAGCATCGCCGGCACCGCGGGCGAGCCCGAGATCGTGAAATGGGCGTTCGGCCAAATCCGTGACGCTTCCATCGCGCGCCACGCCAAGGACACTCCACCGCTCTCGCTCGACGATCCGGCGATCGTGCGCGCGGGGGCACGCTCCTATTTCGAACGCGGCTGCGGGAATTGTCACGGCGGACCGGGCCTCGAGTGGGCCAAATTCTCCGAGGGCTTGCGTCCGGAGCCTCCCGACCTCAAGGAGGTGGGCCACGAGCGCACCCCGCAGCAGTTGTTCTGGGTGATCAAGAACGGCATCTACCTGACGGGGATGCCGAGCTTCGGCGTCATCGAGGCGCCCGATCGTGAAATCTGGACCGTCGTCGCATTCGTCAAGAAGCTGCAAAGCGTGACGGAGGACGAGTTCAAAGCCTGGACTGCGCCGCCGGCCGGCGCGCCGACGCCGGCACCAGGCGCCCCCTCGCCTCCCATTGCGCCGCCATCGGCGCCCTCGGAGCAGAACCGCTAGCACTGACGGGGGTGATTGCAGGACGGCGCGCGGGGGCTTCCTCCTTGCGCAGGTCTGCGACTATCCCCATCTAGGCGGCGGAGGATGCCCATGACCAGCACCTATGCGCGCGGCGGCTTCGCCCGCGACCACGGCTTCGACTTCGCGCGGACGCGCTCGCGCGCCGAGCGTATCGCGCGGCTCGATGCGCTGGCGACGCTACTGGACACCGCCTTCATCCTGCCCGGCACCAACGTGCGCTTCGGTCTCGATGCGCTCATCGGCCTCGTTCCCGGCATCGGCGATGCCGTCACCACGGCGATGTCGCTTTATATCGTGCACGAGGCACGCCAACTCGGTGCACCCCGTCACGTCCTTCTGCGCATGCTGACCAATGTTGCGCTTGATGGGTTCATCGGCGCGGTGCCGCTCGTCGGGGACGCCTTCGATGTCATGTGGCGGGCAAACCGCCGCAACATGCGCTTGCTGCAGCAGTGGTTGGCGCGCGAGGATCGATTTCCCGCGCCTTGACCGCAGGAGGCAGGGAGCGCGCGCGCTCCTGCGGGCAGGCCCGTCCGGATCTCGGCGGCGCGACCGCGATGGGAACCATTGCCCGGCAATGGTGGTTGCTTTGGCGGACCGCCAGCGCGACACTGCACGCTGCCGGAGCGCGTTGGCCGTCCAGTCCGGAGGAACAGATGCGCAAGCTTTCGATATCCGCGGCTCTCGCGCTGATGCTCTCCTGCATCGAGTCGGACATTCACGCGCAAGCTCCAGGGCAGGAGCCGGTGGTCATCTCGCACAAGCTCAATCTCACGCTCGAGCAGCGCCATGTGATCAAGGAATTCATCAAGGACATGAAGACCGAGCAGGCTCCGGACCAAGCTGCGCCGGCAGTCGGCGACTCAGTTCCGCAAACCGTCAATCTGCAAGCCATGCCGAATGACGTCGGCCAAAAGGTGCCGCAGGTCAAGACGCACCGGTTTTTCATCGCCGACGGTCAGATCGTCATCGTCGATCCGAAAGACAACAAGGTAGCCGAGATCATCAAGCTCGCCGCCGATTGATTACCGCATTCTTAATGATTGGCCGCGTGCATCATGCTGCGGCCTGGCGAGCCCAATTCCCTCCAACCGCATTCTCTGTGTGATTTCTGCAACGCTCGCAACTTATTTTCCGACGGCCACAGTGTGCCTGAAATTTACTGTTTCGATGTCGCTGATTTACCACAAGGCATCGGGGGGTGTTCATGAAGTCTCTTGTCGTCAAGCGGTCCGTCGTCCTTGCTGGCCACAAAACCAGCGTCAGTCTCGAGGATGCGTTCTGGAAATCACTCAAGGAAATCGCGGGACACCGGCACATGACGTTGTCGGCCTTGCTCGCTGCAATCGATGGCGAGCGGCAGCACGGCAATCTATCGTCGGCCATCCGGCTGTTCGTGCTCAACTATTATCGCGACCAGCTCGCAATTCGCGATCGGCGCGAGGCAGCGCAGGCGCTGATCGGCCGCTCGGTCATTGGAGTGAGCTGAGCGCGACCGAAGGGGCGAGGGATGCCTCGCCCCTACCGGTCTTGCAAGCGAGCTCGAAGCCGACATTCATGGGTGAAGCCCTCGAGGCAAGCCCGGGCATGCATCGAGTGTGAAGCTCTCAAACCGGCGCCGCCGCAGGCTCTCGCGCGTAACGAGAGAGCACAAAGCATTTGCGCCACACGTTTGCAGAATTGACACACGCTTGCGAAAAGCCGCTGTGGGTCAGTAGCGCGCTCGCGTAGAAATGCGTAAATCGAGTGGGCTTGCGGCCGGCATTGCCTCGCTCGCGCGGAAACACGCAATACAAAGGATCCGCACGAACGAAGGACCGTTCAAAGACCCACCAGCCGCAAGCCCGTTCCACCAAGCCATTGATAGGGATCAAAGACGGCCGAAAATCGATCGGCAGCAGGAACATGAGAAGATCCAGCCACGGGCTTGCTTGCGCGTGCAAATTGATAGCCGACGCTAAGCTGCGCGCAGACCGCATAAAATCGGAGCAATGCCGGGCGGGTGTTGCAGAAATGAAACGCTCACAAAATGTTTTGCCCGCAGCCCGCATTTGAGCTTTACCGAGCCTGAGCGGCAACATCGCGCGTTATCGCCAGTTTCTCCAAACACATGATCTCCGCTGTCATCCCCGGGACGCAGTCAAGCCTGCCAGACCGCGCGCTATTAAGAATCGCCCGCCTGAAGCGGCGACCGCGTCCGAGAAGAGATGCCAGACCGAAGGCAGACCATTGTACGGCGAAATTCAAACAGACATTTCAACGCTTGCGATTGCCTGGCTTCCGCCGAACGCGGACATCACAGATCATGCACTTCTGCCGTCGTATTCGGTATCATGCTGACGACCACAACGAATGACCTCGATCATCTCACAAACGCAAACGCGGGGCATCACGGGTCGCTATTCGGTATCATGCTGACGACAGCAAACGAATGAACTCAAATCAAATCATCACAACGCGAAGGCGGAACATTCACAGATCATAAACTTTGCTGTCGGGCACTCGGTATCATGCTGACGACAACAACAATAACTCGATCATGAGGAACGCGACATCGCCATGATTCCGACACCGCTGCGATCATCAAATCAAACAGCGACGGTGACGTTGATCGCAATTTTCTTGTAGTTGCTGCTGCCACTGAAATAAGCTGAGACCAAAGAAAAAAGAAAAATGACGGGCTGCAGCGAAGTGTCGCTGCCGTCGCAGTGGTACCCAGACGATGATCGAATATTGGGAGCTCTAGTCATGCGTACGATCATGCGAAATGCGTTCATCGAGGCGACTGTCGCGATGTTGGTGATGGCGGCAGCGGCGACACCGACGCTCGCCCAGCAGTTTCCCGCTCGCAAGCCGGTGGAGATGACCGTCATGTTCGGAGCCGGCAGCGCGGCCGACGTGACGGCGCGCTACCTGGCCGACGGGATGGCGAAGCTTTTGGGCGTACCGGTTCCGGTCATGAACCGGACCGGCGGCGGCGGCGCCATCGGATACAGCCACGTCAGCAGGCAGAAGCCCAACGGCCATTCGATCATCTGGAACTCGAACTCCATTTCCTCGACCTATCATTCCGGTGTCCTGGCGTTTGACTATAAGGCATTCGACGCGGTGGCGCGGGTCAGCGTCGAGACGCCGGTGATCGCCGTGCGCGCCGATGCGCCATGGCAGAGCTTGAACGAGCTCGTCGATCATGCGCGGTCCAATCCCGGCAAGGTGCGCATCGGCAATTCCGGCACCGGCAGCCATACGCATTTTTCCGCCTCCGCCCTGTTTGCGACCGCCGACGCAAAGATAATCGACGTCCCGTTCGGCGAGGGTCAAGCCGTGGTCAATCTGCTCGGCGGCAGAATCGAGGGTGTGGTTCAACTCCCCGCCGCTCTCGTTGCACATGTCAAGAACGGCGATCTGCGCGTGCTGGCGGTGCTGGGCTCGAAACGCGATCCGGTATTCCCGGAGATATCGACCGCAAGCGAGCTCGGCTATTCGGTCGCACTCGACATGTGGCGCGGCATTGCGGTGCCGAAGGGCACGCCCAAGGCGATCGTCGCGAAACTGCAGGACGTCATCAAGCGCACCGTCAACTCGCAGCCGTTCAAGGACGCCGGCAAGGCGATCGGGTTCACGCCGGCCTACCTCTCTGCCGACGACTTCGGCAAGCTGATCGCGAGCGACGATGCGAAGCTCGCTCAGCTCATGACCGACCTCGGACTGAAGAAGAAGAAATAGCGCACTCGTCCAAGCGCGCTCCGCCCCAAGCAATTCGAGCTTGCGAGAGCCTATGCTCGCAATTCATCAGGCGATCAGGCACATTGCAGACGGTTGCGGGCGAGCGCAGCGGCCTCGCCCGCGCGCGTTGAGCGATCGCAGCGGCGGCATTTTCGTCGCCGGCATGCTGGGAGCTGCAGGCGCCTTCTTCGTGTGGCAGGCCTTGCGGCTCGACCTCGGCAGCATCGCGATGCCCGGCCCGGGGTTCTTTCCATTGTCGCTGGGCGCAATTCTCATGGCGTGCGCCGCTCTGATCGGATTCGCTTGCGCCCGCTCCCGCGCAGGCGAGGCCGTGGAATTCGGGCACCGTGACGTCGTGATCACCGTTGCGGCCTTGCTGGCGATACCGCTCATTTTCGAGCCGCTGGGCGCCCCGGTTTCGCTCGGGCTGCTCGGGATTGCGATTTTCCTCCTGGTCGGACGGGTTGCGCTGCCGCTCGCAATCGCGGCGACGGGCTTGGGCATAGCGGCGTGCTGGTATTTCTTTGTCGTGCTGCTGGGGGTGCAACTTCCGACCGGAACCTGGTGAGATGACGGGATTCGACCAGCTCGTCGCCGGGTTCTCGGTCGCGCTCTCCTGGAAGGGACTGCTCTATTGCTTCCTCGGCTGCTTGTGGGGAACCGTGGTCGGCGTGCTGCCCGGGCTTGGGCCGCTCGCGGGCATGACGCTGCTGCTTCCGCTGACATTCGGGCTCGATCCGACGATCGGCATCATCATGCTGACCGGCATCTTCTACGGCGCGATGTATGGCGGCTCGACCACCTCGATCCTGGTGCGCATTCCCGGCGAGGCGGCGTCTGTCGTCACCTGCATCGAAGGCTATGAGATGGCGCGCCGAGGGCGCGCCGGCCCGGCCTTGATGATCGCCGCCCTCGGCAGCTTCATCGGCGGCACCGTCTCGATCCTGGGGCTCATGTTCATCGCCCCGCCGCTGGCGAAAGTCATGATCGCGATCGGCCCGTCCGTGCAGGTGGTGCTGATCGTGCTCGCGCTCGGCGTGATCATCCTGGTCTGTGCCGGCTCGCGCATCAAGACCGCCAGCATGGTTGCGCTCGGGCTCGCGCTCGGCACCGTGGGCCTCGACAAGCTCACCGGGGTCGCGCGCTTCACCATGGGCAGCGCCGAGCTCACCGGCGGATTGTCGTTCACCGCCCTCGCCATCGGGCTGTTCGGCCTTTCCGAGATTCTGATCAATCTGGAAAAGACCGAAATCGGTCAAGGCCATCGTGCCGAAGCTCAGGGACCTCGTGCCGCGCTGGCAAGGATCTGCGGGAATCCGCGCCGGCGATCGGGCGTGGATCGGTCATCGGGTTCATTTTCGGAATCATCCCGGGTGTGAGCCATGTCGTATCGACCTTCGTGTCCTACGCCGTCGAGAAGCGGTTCTCCAATCACCCGCAAGAGTTCGGCAAGGGCGCCATCGCCGGTGTCGCCGGACCCGAGACCGCGAACAATGCGGTGACCGGCACCGCCATGATCCCGCTGCTTGCGCTCGGCATTCCTTCGATCCCGGCCACCGCCATCCTGGTTTCGGCGCTGACCATTCACGGCGTGCAGCCCGGACCGCTGCTGTTGACGCAGCATCCCGAAGTCTTCTGGGGTCTCGTCGCGAGCATGTACATCGGCAACGTCATTCTCCTAGTTCTCAACCTTCCCCTGGTCGGAATCTTCGTGAACCTCCTGCGCATTCCCTACCCCTGGCTCGTTGCCATCATTCTGATCGTCTCGATCATCGGCGTGTACAGCGTGAACTTCTCGAGCGGCGACATCTGGATCATGGTGATCTCCGGCGTCATCGGCTACGTGCTCCGCAAGCTCGGCTACGAGATGGCGCCGCTTCTGCTCGCTCTCGTGCTGGGCGACCGCCTGGAAGAGAATTTTCGCCTGGCGCTGACGATGTCGGGCGGCAGCTATGCCGTTTTCGCTGACCACGTCTCCCTTATCGTGGTGACGTCCGCGCTAGGCCTTCTGCTGGCAGCCCAGGCCTTGGCTTTCATCTTCGGCTATCGCAAATCCTTCGCCGGCGAGGCGGGGCGCACCTGACGCAGGCGCCCTCGCCTGCCGCATCCGAGGCAGGGTCTGCCTTATTTGTGCAGTGACGCCGCGACCGGCGCTGATTTGGCCGGGAACTTTGCTCGGTGCTCAATTACCAAGAAGTAGTACGCTCATACCAAAAAAACTCGGATACCGTTTATCTGAAAAAACAGACAACTAACAATCTGCTTCCAAAAAAAGATCCCGAAAAAAAACGTAAACAAATTTTCACCCTAATTTTGACCGACCGCAGAGTAACCTTGCTTGACGCAGTCCTAGTCAAGGGAGTGAGTGATGCGCGTACCTGCATCATGGGGCATGTACCTTGCCCTGTCTCTTTCAGCACAAACATTCGGGTTCGTAGTGCTCGCGAGCGTGCTGCCCGCTCAGGCGCAGACCGTGCCCAAATCGCTCGAGGAGGGCGGCAGCGACGCCGCGCAAAGATATAAAAAGAACAATTGGACGGTCGGCGTCGCTGGCGGACAGCTGTCGGGGACCTACATGACTTTCGCCAACGAGCTGGCGGAGGTCCTCGACGACGGCGACAATATGCGTGTCATTCCGATCGTCACCTACGGCGCCGCATCGAACATGGACGACTTGCTTTATCTCCGGCAGGTCGACGTCGCGGTGACGCAGGCCGACGTGTTCGAATATTTCCGCACGCAGCGGAAAATCTCCAACCTGGATTACCGCGTCAATTATATCGTTCGCCTGCCAGTCTCCGAGATGCATGTCCTCGCGCGCTCCGACGTCAAGACCATTGAGGACCTGCGGGGAAAAAAGGTCAGCTTCGGGCCGGCCGGAAGCGCTTCGAGCCTGACCGGAACCATCGTCTTTCAGCGACTGGGCGTCCAGGTCGAGCAGGTGCTTGTCGACAATTCGAGCGCGCTGCAAAAGCTCAAGTCGGGGGAGATTGCCGCGCTGGTACGCGTCATCGGCAAGCCGATCGACTTCTTTGCCAAGATACCTGCGAATTCGGGCCTGCACTTCGTGCCGATCCCGTTTTCCAAGACTTTCGCCGACTACTACACGCTGGGCGAGCTCACCAGCAAGGAATATCCGGGCCTGGTCAAGGAAGGCGAGACCACCGACACCCTTGCGGTTCCGGCGGTGCTCGCGGTCTTCAATTGGCCGAAGGGCAGCGACCGCTACCGCCGCGTCGAAAAGTTCACCGAGTACTTTTTCACAAGGTGGGACAAGTTTCGCGAGCCGCCGCGCCATCCTAAATGGCGCGATGTGAACCTTGCGGCGACCGTTCCCGGCTGGAACCGCTGGAGCGTCGCGGACGAGATGTTGCGGCGGCTGCGCGGCAAGGATGTCGCGGATCCGCAGGTGGCCAGCGCCGAGTTTTCGGCCTTCCTGAGGAACAAAGGCTCGGCCTTCGCAGAATCTCACGCAGCAGCAGCGTGAAGCAATCTTCCTCGAGTTTTTGCAGTGGCAAAAGCAGCGCAACGCCAGCCAGCGCTGAGCCGGCTTCGCCGGCTGCTCCCGTCCAGCGATCTCGTTGATCGCAGGCAACCCAGAAGAAGAGGAACCTCGGACAACGAATTGAGGTCGAGAAGACGGCTGTTTGCGCCGTGCGTCAGCAGGGGAGTGTCAGTATATGAGTACCCCGTCAAGAAAACCTTCGCATCCCATCGAGCTTTCCGACTATCTCGCGCCCAAGGAGCGCGAGCATGGAGAGCCGCAACCGCATCCGGTCGCGAGCGAGCATGGAGGCTCGCGCTCGCCCTACGCGCCCAGGCCTGGGCATTTGCCCGCCGGCGCGCCGCCGAATGCTCCCGGTCCCGACCTCGGTGGCGCATCTGCTTATGCCCCGAAGCGCTCAAGGCCGACGCCGTTTTCACAACACCCGCCAATCGACGCGGCCGAGGAAGCAACCGGGGATCAAGTCCCGCTCTGCCCGGATGACGTGCCCGACGGTGCGCGGACGAAGCATGTTCTTGATTCCGATCCAGCCGTCTCGCTTCAACCCGGTGCGGCGGACGATCCGCAATCGGCGACGCAGGACGGCGAACGGCACGACCCGTCCATCGATGATCACGATCTCGAGCGACTGGAAGCCAGCGTGCGCTGGCTGCAGCGCCGGCAGGCGGCCGCCATGCGGCTGCCGCGGGCTACCGGCCTTCCTCCGCTGCGGTCTTCTCTCTCCGATGCCATGCTCGGCGGCGTCCGCCGCGAGCCGGACGAGCCATTGCGGTCGCCGCTTCGCTCGCTCGAGCCCACGCGCCTCAAGCCGCCGCCCCTGCGTTCGCAGCGCAATCCGAACGCGATGCTCGCCGTCGCGGTCGCGTGCATCCTCATGGCGGGTGCCCTGTATTCGTTGATCATGATAGGCCCGTCGCCGTCTTCTCAGGCGACATCCAAATCACAAATCGCCTCGGTCGCGCCACTGCCGGCAAGTTCCACCCTCCACTGGCCGGCCAGCGTCCATCTGGAACAGCCCGCGCCAATTGCACTACAGCCCGAAGCGTCGGCCGAGGCCGACAAATCGCCTGGGCAGCCGGCCCCGGCGCAAGCAGCGAGCGCCTTGCCGCCGCAGCCAGTCGCGATGCTGCGGCCAGAGGCAGCGAGCTCGGCTCCGGACGCGTCTCCCCCCGCCAAAGCGGTTCGGACGCTCGATCCGGAGGAAGTCAGTCTTCTGATCAAGCAAGGGGAGAAGCACATTGCGGTCGGCGATGTGATCGCCGCGCGGACGATCTTCCAAAGGGCAGCCGATGCCGGCGATGCCGGCGCCACACTGGCGCTGGCGGCGACTTACGATCCCGCCGTGCTTGCCAAGCTCGGCGTGATGGGGATGGGCACGGACGTCGAAAAAGCACGCACTTGGTATCGGATAGCGGAGAGCCTGGGCTCGGCGGAGGCGAAGCACCGGCTCCAGCTTCTCGGCAAGCGGTAGAATGACGGCATGACGCTGCATTCCATCTGTCGGGAAAAATTCGTTTGAGTGAGCACACCAGCATCGAGGGGGATCATGAAATCTGTCGTCGTCAACCGCACCGTGACTGTCGCCGGCCGCAAGACCAGCGTGCGTCTCGAACATGCATTCTGGAGAGGGCTGAAGGAGATCGCCGCATGGCGCGAAATGAGCCTCCCCGACCTGATCACCGCGATCGACGCCGAAGGGCACGACGAAGATCTCTCCTCGGCCATTCGCCTGTTCGTGCTCAACTTCTATCGGCATCAACTCTTTGCGGCGGATCATCTCCTGCGCTCGGTCGCGCCGCTGCCGAGCATCGTCGCGTGAGCTGCGCCATGCAAGACGCAACCGCCACCTCTCTCTTCTCGATCCGCTAGGAGCCTGTCCAGATTATCGTGGTTGGTAGATGTAGCCCAGACCGGAGTTTGATTGGCGGGCGTCACTTGCTGTGACGCCCGCTATCCAGCGGGCGCCAGCAACACTTTCGATAAAGTCCGCCTGTGGGCGAGCTTCAGAAGATTGTGGACGGTGCAGACGATCGCCCACTCGGCGCGCACCTTCTCGAAGCCGCGCAGCAAGAACTGGCGGAAGCCGCGAGCCTGTTTGATCTGCCCGAACACCGGCTCCGGAAGTTGCTTGCGCAGCCGGTAAGGGCTTTCGTGGCCGCCGGCCTTGATCTTGGCGCGCATCGCCTCGACGCGCGTCGGGATGGCCTCCTCCGAGCCGGCCGGCGTTGCGGCGCTGGCCTCGCCTTTGACGGTGCCGGCGACAGCATCCCTGGCCCGGCCAGTCGCTACGTAGGCATCGATGTTGCGGTTCTCCAATGCCTCGATATTGGCCTCCGAGCAGTAGCCGGCATCCGCCGATAGCTGCTCGGGCTTGCGGCCGAGATTGGTCTCGATCGCATCGGTCATCGGCACCAGCTGGGCGCAATCGACCGCGCTCTGCGTCACGTCTTGCGCCACGATGATCTGCGCTTCTGCGTCGACGGCGGCCTGGGCGTTGTAGGCCTGCACGAATCCGTCCTTGCTCTTCATGATCCGGCTCTGCGGATCGGTGAATTTCTTCTGAGCTTTGGCATCCGGCTCGGTGGAGGGCGCAGCCGCTTGCCGTCCGGGTTTGCGGCGCCCCTCAGCCTCTCGCTTCTCTGCCGCTTCGGCCTCTGCCTTGAGCTTGGCCTCGGCAGCCGCCTTCGCCTCCGCCTCCAGTTCGGCCTTGGCCTCGCGGATTTTCTCGGCACGCAGCTTCTTGTCGGCGATCCAATCCGGCATCTCGTCGCCGGTCTTGTCGCGGCCGTATAGCTCGTCTTCCTCAGCATCCGCCGCCGCAGCCGTGCCGAGCCACTTGGCAACCTCGGCTTCCAGTTCGGACGCGCAATTCTCCATGCGCTCGTAGCTCATCGCCTTGTGCTTCGACGCGTTGGCTTTGATCTTGGTTCCATCGAGCGCCACATGCCCGAGCTTCACAAGGCCGGCCGTCTCGCACAGATGCAGGATTTGCCCGAACAGTCCGCCAAGCGCCTTCAAGTGCCGCTTACGGAAATCCGAGATGGTGCGAAAATCCGGCGCATCAAGCCCCACAATGCTCATGAAATCCACCCGCTCGCGACACGCCTTGGCGATCCGACGTGAGGAGTAGATGCCGCAGCAGTAGGAATACAACAGCAGCGCCGTCATCATGGTCGGATCGAACGGCGGCTGGCCCCGTTCGCTGCCATAGGTACCAGTGATCTCGACAAGGTCGACGTCGTCTCTCACCAAGCTCAGCACAAAGCGGGCGAGATGGCCCTTGGCCACAAAGTCCTGCACCATTGGCGGCAGCAACAGTGGATCATCGATCTTCCAAGGGCGAAATGTCTTGCTCATGCGCACAGACAGAATCCGACTCGCCCTTCTTTTGCCAGCAAAATCCCCCTATTACTCGGACAGGCTCCTAGTGTACGGGGGAATATGAACGTCGGAACCGGGACACTCGTCGGTGCGTGCCATGCTTGAGTCGGCCTTCGCTGAAGCGGTTTTGTTTGGCGCAGATAATGCGGCTGTGCTCGCATGGGCGGCGACCGTGGCAAGCATGTTCGCCGCCTTCATCCTGTTCACGATGCGTGCGCGCAAGGCCTCGACGAATTTCGCGCTGGGAAGGCTCGAAACCGTCGAGCTGGATCGCGCGATCCTGCTGTACCAGAAAGTGGTCGATCGCTTGCGGGACATCGACCGTGAAGGAACGATGTCGAAAGGAAGCCCGCTTGCCCGGTACAATCACCGCAGGCGTGTCAGGCGCAGGTTTTCCGGAGAGCTTGCGGATCTCAACGCGTATGCTGCCCACCTGCGATCGGTAATCATGCGTCTTCGACGCCGGCCGCTGCAACGCTACAAATCGTGGTTGCGCATTCAGAGCTCGCGCTTTGTTCTGAGCCGTTCGCTGGCAGCTTGCATCCTGGTCATGGCCGTGCTGATCGGCTGGTTCTGCCTGATCGAGCAGCACGTCCTTGTTTCGCCGCCCCTGTTGACCGAGGAAATGGATGCCGTCCTTGCGGGCTTTCTCGAATTGCAGCCTGTTCGCGACCGCATGCTCTACGCGAATTCGATGGGCGCCGGTTTCCTTCCCGTCATTGCCTCATACTTCTATCTTTACGGGCGGAGCCGGTTGCGCAGCGAGCACCGGCAGCAGTTTCGGATGCTCAAGGAGTTTGCGGCCACCGACCCGGACCGGTTAATTCACCGCAAGCCTGCCGACGGCGCGAGGATTGAGCAGCCGGCCGAGCAGCCGGCCGAGGCGCCTGCCGAGAGCACCTGGTTTTCCGTATTGGGTCTTTCACCTTCGGCGAGCATCGACGAGATCAAGCAGGCCTACAAGCGGCACATCAAGCAGAACCATCCGGACAGGGTGCACGACATGTCGCCGTCGTTTCGAGAGCTGGCGGAAGCCGAAACGAAGAAGCTCAATTCCGCTTATGAAGAAGCCTTGCTATCGCTGCAACACGTTTGATGCGGGCCGCCGCCCGGTTCGATCTCTTCACTAACATCGCAGCCGCTCTCGTTCGAGTTCCTTGCAGCCCTGCGGCCAGGTGGAAGGCCTTGCCGGTGCGAGCCGCAATGACGAAGCTCTGTGCCAGCCGCCGCAGCTCCGGCCGCGTGGCGACCTGCGCATGACCGAGGCGGAGGCAGCAACAACCGCAGCGTCGCGCGGGAAGCCTTCAACTCCCGCCATCGAAAGCGGCTCGATGCTCGTCTCCTTTTCCATCTCGATCTCCATGGGCTAAAGCTGCAGAACGGCGGCCGTGAGCATCAGGCAGGCTTCGCGCCGCCCGCCGGGACGGCAGGCGTGAGCGCTTCGCGCAACCGCCCGGGATCCACGGCGATCTCGACGCCGGCGCGTTCCTGCTGCAGCAGCATCAGGCAGCGCGAGTCGCGCCCGCCCCATCCACGCGCGAGAGCTTCCGTCATCTCGGCGAGCGTGAGATTGCACATGCGCATGGGCATGCCGAGCTCGCGGCCGAGCGCGTTGGCGAGCGAAACGTCCTTGTGGGCGAGCTTGAGCGCGAAGGCCGGCGGATCGTATTTGCCCGGCAGGAACTGGTCGATCAGAGCATCGAACGTAAAACGGCGCCCGGCCGCGCCTTGGCGGACCGCCTGCCACAGCGCAAGCGGCTCGACGCCCGCCTTCACGCCCATGGTGAAGGTTTCGGCGAGCGCACAGATGATCGCATAGCCCGACATATTGTGGACAAGCTTGGCCACCGTGGCGCTGCCGATCGGCCCGATATAGGCGGCCTTATCGCCGATCGCGTCGAGCACGGCCTTGTGCCGGTTGAAGACGTTTTCGTCGCCGCCGACCCAAATCGCGAGCTTGCCGGATGCCGCGCCCGCCGGCCCCCCGCTCACCGGCGCGTCCAGCATGTGCGCGCCCTTCCCGGCGAAGGCGGCGTGCAGCTCCTTCACAACGCTCGGCGAATTGGTTGACAGGTCGAAATAGGCGGCACCGGGCTTCATGCCGGCGATGAGCCCGTCAGGCCCGAGCGCAACCGCCTCCACATCGAGAGGCTCCGGCAAAGAGGAGAAGATCACGTCGGCCTGGCGAGCGAGTGCGCGCGGACTCTCTGCCCAGACCGCGCCGGCATCGAGATGATGGCTGGCTGTCTGCCTGTGCAGGTCGTGGACGATGAGCTTGAAGCCGGCCTTTTGGAGGTTGGCGGCCATCGGGCCGCCCATGGTGCCCAGCCCAACGAACCCCACCACCGCGTTGTCCTCGGACATGCTCTCTCCATCGATACGGTTTGTAATCTTCGTCCATCTCCGAATAGGCTAGCTGCGCGCTCGACATTGCGGAAGGCCCGCCAGCACGGAAGCGAGATGCGTGTTCACCGCCCGCGCAGCGTGCGCAGGTCCGGGAGCTTCTGCTTCACGCGTCCCATATCCTTCCACGGATCCTGCGCGAGGCGATCGAGGCGCCTGGCGAGATTGAGCACCGTGTATTGATTGCCGCCCTTGGTGCGGGGCAGCTCCTCCCAGGTCACCGGCACCGACACCGGGGCGCCCGTGCGCGCACGCGTCGAGTAGGCGGCCACCGAAGTCTGCTCGAGCGAGTTGCGCAAATAATCGACGAAGATCTTTCCCGCGCGCAGGGATTTCGTGATCTTGGCCACGTAACGATCGGGAGCATCCGCGTTCATCGCCAGCGCGACTGCCTGCGCAAAGCTCTTCGCGCTATCCCAGTCGGCGCCCGCGATCGGCAGGACGACGTGCAGCCCCTTGCCCCCGGAAAGCTTCACGAACGAGGCAAGGTCAATTCCCGCAAGCCGTTCGTGCACGTCGCGCGCGGCTGCCACCACCGCCGCCCACGTCACGCCCTCTCCGGGGTCGATGTCGAACACGATGCGGTCGCAAACGTCCAGCCGCTCGATGCGCGAGCCACGCACATGGACTTCGAGCACTCCCGCCTGCACCAGCGAGAGCAACCCCTCGATGTCCTCGACCGCGATGATCTGCCGGCAATTCTTGTCGATCACCGTCTTGAGATATTTCTCGTCCAGACCGGCGGAGGCATGCTTCTGAAAGAAACACTCGCCCTTGGTCCCCTCGGGGCAGCGCACGAGGGCAAGCGGGCGACCGACGACATGCGGCGCCATCCACGACCAGGCCAAGCGGTAGTAGTCGGCGAGACCCTGCTTGGTGACGCCGGCATCAGCCCAATAGACGCGGTCGGGATGGGTGAAGCGCACGGCACTTTCGTTCCCGCTCTCCTTCTTGGCCTTTCCCCTCGTGGCGGTCTTTCCGGTCTTTCCCCTGGCCTTGACGGTCGACTTGACCCTTGCCGTCGTGCCTGTTGCCTGTGCCGCCTGGGCGGCGTGCCTCGCGGCTCCGTCGCGATTGCGACTGTCCCGATTGCCCGCATCTCGGCTGGTCATTTTGCCGTCGATCTTGGCGGGCATCTCGCGAAGGACCTCGCGGGGCGGCTTGTCCTCGCGCACGCCCTTGAATGCCGCCTGGCGCACCAGGCCGTCCGCAGTCCAGCCGCGGAAATGGGATTCGATCACCGTTCTTGGCTCGACCCAGCGGATGTCGCGACGGCGCGTCTCCGCGGGCGGGATCTCATCGAACGGCGGCTTGCGCGTCTCCAACGCGTGCAACCGCTTCCACAGATCCCGCGCGACCGTGCGGGTATAGCCGGTGCCGATGCGGCCGGCATAGATCAGGCGATCGCCCTCATAATAGCCGACCACCAGGGCGCCGATCGCGCTGCTGAGCGCCGTGGACGGCGAATAGCCTCCGACGACGAATTCCTGGGCATTGGCGCATTTGGTCTTGATGAACGTCTCGGAGCGGCCGCTGCGATAGGGCGCATCCGCTCGCTTGGAGACAATGCCCTCGAGCCCCATCTCGCAGGCATGGCGCAGCACGACCGTGCCGGTCTCCTCGAAATGCTCGCTGTACCTGATCGCCCCCTGCTGCCCCTGCCCCACGAGATGCGCCAACTCGGCCTTGCGTTGCATGAGCGTCAGGTCGGCGAGATCGCGCCCATCGCGATGAAGAAGATCGAAGACGTAATAGACGAAAGCGTCTCGCTCGCCTGCCTTGAGCGCCGCCTGCAGCCCGGAAAAGCTGGAGACGCCTTGCTCGTCCGCGACCACGACCTCGCCGTCGATGAGCGCGCTCTGCGCGGGAAGCTCGGCCACCGCAGCCGCAATGTTGGGAAACTTGGCGGTCCAGTCGAGCCCTTTGCGCGTGAGCAGCGCAACCTTGCCATGATCGAGCCGCGCCTGGATGCGGTAGCCGTCGAACTTGATCTCATGCACCCAACCCTGCCCGCTCCGGGCATCTGCGCGCAATGTGGCAAGCGAGGGCGGCACGAAATCAGGAAGCCGCGCATGCGGCGCCGCCCCGTCGTCCTTGCTCTTGCTTTTGCCGCCAGGCTTGCTCTTGCGCTGCGCCATTCGGACCGCCGGACGCGAGGCGCGCGCGCCTTGTCCCGCCTTCGCCTGCGCCGGCTTGCGACCGGAAGGTGCATTGCCCTTGGTCGCGCCGGCCTTGACGTTCTCCTTGGCGCTTCTGTTCGAGTGCCAGACCCGTTTCCGCCCCTTGCCTTCGGCGATCTCGGAAATGGAGCGCCCGCTCACCACCGAGAGCGGCTCGTCCTCGAGAATGTCGGGATCGTTCGCCGCGCGCGCCTCCTCATCGCGCGCCTTGAGCAGAAGCCAGGGCTCCTTGGTTTCCCCGGTTCTGCGATTCATGCGCACGAGATGCCAGCGGCCGCGCAGCTTCTCGCCTTCGAGCGTGAAGTCGAGATGGCCTTTCGCGTAGCCCTTGTGCGCATCGCCCTCCGGATACCAACGGCCGCGGTCCCAGATCATCACCGTGCCGCCGCCATATTGTCCCTGCGGGATCGTCCCCTCAAAGCTGTTATACTCGATCGGGTGATCCTCGACGTGGACCGCGAGCCGCTTCTCTCCTGGAACCAGGCTCGGACCGCGCGTGACCGCCCAGCTCTTCATCACGCCGTCGAGCTCGAGCCGCAAATCATAATGCAGGCGGCGCGCGGCGTGCTTTTGAACGACGAACCAATTCCCCTTCCCGCGCGCCGCCTGTCCGCGCGGCTCCGGCGTCACGTCGAACTTGCGCTTCTTGCGATAAACCTGCAGGCCCATGTGCGGGGACTCTAGCGCGTATTCAGTGAGTTGAGTTCGAGCCCTTTGCGGGACCCAACGGTTGCCGCTGCATTCGCAATGTTGGGTTTCGCGCAGCACTCGACCCAAACCTACGCCGGGCTAGCCCGCCCGCTTGAGCTTCTTGCGCCCGGCCGCGGCGCGCTTGCTCGTCGCATGGGCGCGCCTTCCCCGGCGCGCCGCCGCGGAGCGGCCGCGACCGCCCGCCACGCTGCGACGCAGCGCGTCCATGAGGTTGATCACATTGCTGGGCTGCGGCGCGGGCGCCGCCGGAGGCTTCTTGCCGGCCCGCTTGGCCGCGATCAATCGCTTGAGTGCACTCTCATAGCGATCCTCGAATTTCGAAGGATCGAACTTCGTCCGCTTGGTCTCCAGGATGTGCTTGGCGAGGTCGAGCATGTCCTTGGGGACTTTGACGTTGGGTATGTCGTCGAAGTAATCATGCTCATCGCGAACTTCGTTGGCATAACGCAACGTGGTCCCCAGGATGCCCTTGCCGTGGGGGCCGAGCATCAACAGCCGCTCGCGCCGGTAAAGCACGACGCGCGCGATGCCGACCCATCCCTGCTCGCGCATGGCTTCCCGGATGACCGCGAACGCTTCGTTGCCCACCTTGCCGTCGGGGACGAGGTAATAGGATTCGTCGAGATGAAGCTCATCCACCTCCTCGCGCGCGACCAAGCTTTCGATCTCGATGGTGTGGGTGCTTTCGAGCGCCACCTCGTCGAGCTCCTCCTCCGTCAACAGCACATACTCATTCTTGCCGACCTTGTAGCCCTTGACCCGATTCTCCTGCGGCACTTCCTCGCCGGTCTCGGCATCGACAACCTCGTAGCGGACGCGATTTCCGGTCTCCCGGTTGATGACGTTGAAGTGGACGCGGTCGCGGGTCGTGGTCGCCGGGAACAAGGCAACGCCACAAGAGACGAGCGACAGCTTGAGATAGCCCTTCCAGTTCGCGCGCGGCGCCATGATGGAACCCATTATCCTGGACGTATTGGAGAAACGTCGTGGGTGAAGGTCAGGTTCCCGTTGCATGGCTCGCTGCCATGCAAGCGGCGACGTTCGCGGTTTGCCCTCGCCGCGCTGGCTGGTTAAATTGCAGGCGACCCGATAGGGTGCCCCGCGACGGGCCGTCGGGGTCTACCTGCTTACAGCCCAATCCTGGAGCTTTCTGTGCTGCAATCGTCCAAGACGCCATTGCTCGATCTCGTCAACACGCCGGCGGAGCTGCGCCGGCTCGAGAGTCGGCAGTTGCGCCAGCTCGCCGACGAGCTGCGGGCGGAAACGATCGACGCCGTCGCCTCCACCGGCGGACATCTTGGAGCGGGTCTGGGCGTCATCGAGCTCACCGTTGCCCTGCACTACGTCTTCAACACGCCCGAGGACCGCTTGGTCTGGGACGTGGGTCACCAGGCCTATCCGCACAAGATTCTGACTGGACGGCGCGATCGCATCCGGACGCTGCGGCAAGGTGGGGGCCTTTCCGGATTCACCAAGCGTAGCGAAAGCGAATACGACCCGTTCGGAGCGGCGCATTCCTCGACGTCGATCTCATCTGCGCTCGGCATGGCGGTCGCGCGCGATCTCGCTCGCAAATCCAACAACGTCATCGCCGTGATCGGCGACGGCGCCATGTCGGCCGGCATGGCCTACGAGGCCATGAACAATGCCGGCGCCATGAACTCGCGCCTGATCGTCATCCTCAACGACAACGACATGTCGATCGCGCCGCCGGTCGGCGCGCTCTCGGGCTATCTCGCGCGCCTCGTCTCCGGACGTACCTACCGCTCGGTACGCCACACCGTCAAGAAACTGGCCAAGCTCCTGCCGCCCTTCCTCGAGCAGCGCGCGCTCGCCATGGAGGAATATGCGCGCGGGCTCGTCACCGGCGGCACTTTGTTCGACGAGCTCGGATTTTTCTACGTCGGTCCGATCGACGGCCACAACATCGATCATCTGCTGCCTGTGCTCAATAACGTGCGCGACGCCAAGAACGGGCCGTTTCTCGTTCACGTCGTCACGCAAAAGGGCAAGGGCTATGGGCCTGCCGAGCAATCCGCCGACAAATATCATGGTGTCGTCAAGTTCGACGTTGCGACCGGCGCCCAGGCCAAGTCGAAGGCGAGCGCGCCCGCCTATACCAAGGTCTTCGCACAAGCGCTGGTCCAGGAAGCGAAGAAGGATGACAAGATCGTCGCCATCACCGCCGCAATGCCTGCGGGAACCGGGCTCGACCTTTTCGCCAAGGAGTTTCCCGACCGTTGCTTCGACGTCGGCATCGCCGAGCAGCACGGCGTGACCTTCGCCGCCGGCCTCGCGACCGAAGGATTGAAACCCTTCGCCACCATCTACTCGACCTTCCTTCAGCGTGCCTACGACCAGGTGGTGCACGACGTCGCCATCCAGAGATTGCCCGTGCGCTTTGCCATGGACCGCGCCGGTCTCGTTGGTGCCGACGGGCCGACCCATGCCGGGGCGTTCGACATCGCGTTCCTCGGCTGCCTGCCCGGCTTCATCATCATGGCGGCGGCCGACGAGGCCGAGCTCGTGCACATGGTTGCCACCGCCGCCGCCATCGACGACGGACCGTCGGCGCTGCGCTACCCGCGCGGCGAAGGCATGGGCGTGGCGATGCCGTCGCAAGGCCAGCCGCTCGAGATCGGCAAAGGACGAGTGTTGCGCGAAGGCACGAAGGTGGCGCTGTTCTCATTCGGCGCGCGGCTCGCCGACTGCCTCAACGCAGCAGACGAGCTCGCAACGCTCGGGCTTTCGACCACCGTGGCGGATGCCCGCTTCGTCAAGCCACTCGATACCGATCTGCTTCTCCGTCTCGCACGCGAGCACGAAGTGCTCGATCACTATCGAGGAGGGCGCCATCGGCGGCTTCGGCGCTCACGTGCTCCACACCCTCGCCGACAGCGGCGTGCTCGACGGTGGGCTCAAAGTGCGCTCCATGGTCCTCCCCGACGTCTTCATCGACCAGGATTCACCCGCGGCCATGTATGCCAAAGCCGGGCTCGATGCCAAAGGCATTGTCGCGAAAGCCTTCGAGGCCTTCGGCGGCAATCTGCGCGGCGAGGCGCCTCGGCTCGGTCGCTCATAGCTATCCCTCCCCGAAGGGAGGGTGGCCGCCGCAGGCGGCCGGGTGGGGTCATCTGCAACAAACTCCGGCCTCGATGCGCCCCCCACCCGGTCTCGCTTCGCTCGACCACCCTCCCCGTCGGGGAGGGATTAAAGTGATCCGAATGCGGATCGACCGTCTCCTGGTCGAGCGCGGCTTGTTCGAAAGCCGCGCCAAGG
This sequence comes from uncultured Alphaproteobacteria bacterium, assembly GCA_963820365.1. Classification (GTDB taxonomy): domain Bacteria; phylum Pseudomonadota; class Alphaproteobacteria; order Rhizobiales; family Xanthobacteraceae; genus VAZQ01. The sequence continues at coordinate 68,569 of CAWFZR010000019.1, forward strand.
CACAGGCGGCAATTGCCGCCGGGCGTGTGACGGCCGACGAAATCGCGGTGACCAAGCCATCGGTCGAGATCGCGCTCGATGCCGTGCTGCGCGCCAAGCCCGCGCATCCCTTCGTGTCGCGCGGCGGGGTCAAGCTCGCCGCCGCACTCGATCATTTCCGCTTCGATCCTGCCGACCGCATCTGCCTCGATGTCGGCGCATCGACCGGCGGATTCACCGAGCTGTTGCTCGCCCGCGGTGCGCGCCGAGTCTATGCCGTCGATGTCGGGCGCCGCCAGTTGCATCCGCGCTTGCGGACAAAGCCTGAAGTCGTATCGCTGGAGCAGACCGACATCCGGCGATTGAACAAGGCGAGCATGCCCGAGCGGCCGGACTTCGTCTGCGTCGATGTCAGCTTCGTCTCGCTCAAGCTCATCCTGCCGCCGGCGCTTGCAATCGTGCGGTCACCCGCGCGCCTGGTCGCGCTGATCAAGCCGCAATTCGAGGCTGGCCGCCGTGCGCTGAAAAAGGGGCTGGTGCGAGACGCAAGCGTCCATATCGCGGTCTGTGACCACATTGCGGGTCTCGTGCAATCGCTCGGCTGGCAAGTCGCGGGCATCATGCCCTCCCCCATTGCCGGCGGCGACGGCAATCGCGAGTTCTTTGTCGGAGCTTCTCGTGACTGAGCGACTCACCGTCGCGCGACTGGGTCGGCTGGGCGATGGCATCTGCGAAACGCCGTCCGGCTTGCTCTACGTGCCTTATGCCTTGCCTGGAGAGACCGTCGCGGTCGAGCAGTGGCCGGGCCATGCCGACCGCCGCCACCTGATCAATGTCGAGATTGCGAGCTCCGAGCGCATCCCACCGGTCTGTCCGCATTTTGGTGCCTGCGGTGGCTGCGCGCTGCAGCACTGGGCCACGGCGCGCTACCGCGAATGGAAGCGCGGGCTTGTCGTCGAGGCGCTTGCGCAGGCCGGCCTGGGCGCGCCGGTGGACGATCTGGTCGACGCGCACGGCGAGGGCCGCCGTCGCGCCGTTTTTCACTCGCGCCGCGGCCCCCGCGACCTGCTCGAAGTGGGATATGCCGCGCGCAAGTCCCATCGCGTCATTGCCATCGATCACTGCCCCGTCCTCGCCCCGAGCCTCGACGGCGCCATCGCCGCGGCCTGGGCTGTTGCCGAAGGGACCGCGGACGCGCGCAAGCCGCTCGATATCCAGGTGACGGCGACCGAGGCCGGCCTCGATGTCGATCTGCGCGGATCGGGTCCCCTGTCGCCAGGGCATGCCGCCGGACTTGCGGCGGTTGCACAGCGCCATGGGCTCGCACGGCTCACTCGCCACGGCGAGATCGTGGCCCAGCGCGCCGCGCCGACGGTGCAGATCGGCCGCGCGCAAGTGGTGCTGCCGCCAGGTGCCTTCCTGCAAGCCACCGTCGCCGGCGAAATCGCCTTGGCAGAGCTGGTCGAAACGCATTGCGCAGGCGCCGCGACGGTGGCCGACCTTTTCTGCGGAGTTGGTCCTTTTGCGCTGCGCCTTGCCGAACGCGCGCGTGTGCGCGCAGCGGACAATGACGCACCGGCGGTCGCCGCCTTAACGCGCGCCGCCGGGAAAGCGCAGGGCCTCAAGCCGATCGAGGCTCACGTGCGCGACCTCTTCCGCCGCCCATGGAGCCCGGACGAGCTCAAGCCGTTCGATGCCGTCGTGCTCGATCCACCACGGCAAGGCGCCGAGGCGCAGGCGCGCACGCTTGCAGCCTCGGCAGTGCCGACCATCGTCGCGGTCTCCTGTAACCCCACAACGTTGGTGCGGGATGTCCGTATTCTGGTCGACGGCGGCTACCGCCTCACGCGCGTCACGCCGGTCGATCAGTTTCTTTATTCGACCCATGTGGAAGTGGTGGCTCTGCTCCAGAGACGGAGGACGGAGGACGGACGACGGAGGACGGATAAGTAGGAGGCTTAACGAGACCCCAACCTACGTCCGTCGTCTGTCGTCTGTCGTCTGTCCCCTATCGTCCGTCGGCTGTCCTCTGTCGTCTGCCCTCAGTTTCCCCAGCGATCCCGCCACATCTGTTCGCCGACGGTGCAGGAAATCCGCGGCGTTCGCGCTTGAACCGGCAGCACGTGGCTATCAAGCGTGCGACCGGCTACTTCCAGTACCAGCTTGGTGCGGGTCGCTTCCTTGAATTGCTCGCGGTCGCGGATCGGAATGACGAACGAGCCCGGGCCGCCGATGACGCAGTCCTCGTAGTAGACATCCAGATCCGCGATATCCATGGTGAAGGAGCTCGGCCGCTTCAACATGATTGGCAGCCCATTGATCGTGATGCCCGCGGCCAGCACGTCGTCGCGCGCCATGGTCACGAGCGGCCCGCTATTGTTCGTGCCGTCGCCGGACACATCGATGACGCGGCGAAATCCTCGAAAACCGCTGCCGTTGAAGAGCGGCAAGGCAAAATTGAGCGCACCCGAAATGGACGTGCGGGAGGCGCGCCGGTAGGGAGCGCGCGCGATCTCGTTGACAAGCGCATCGGCGGCTTCTGGGCCGTCGATCAACCGCCATGGCACGATGATCTTCTGATCGTAGGGGCCGGCCCATTCGAAATAGGTCACCGCCACCTTGCCGTTCATGCCGCTGCGCAATGCTTGCATGAACTCTCGCGAGGTGATGCCGGTCATATAGCCCTCGCGCTGAAGCGCCTGTTCATCCGGGTCCATGGAATAGGACACATCGACCGCGATCACGAGCTCGACGTCAACCACGATGGCGTTCGGGTCCTTTTCGGCGGAGCGAAGCACCGAGCTCGGCGCGGCAATCCCGCCCGTCCATCCAGCGGCTGCAAGAGCTACGGCTGCGCCTGCGGCCGCCAAGGAGATCAGGTCTCCGCGCATCGCCATTGCATACCTCCATCAACCCCGATTGCGTTCACGCCGGCCGGGACAATTCGGCGACCAAAACGGCAATGCTGTGGGCCGTCAAGCTAGCGATCAAATCGTCAATCTCGAGCAGCTCGATCGTCAATCAACTCGGTCGAGGTGATTTCGATGCCGAAACCGGCGAGGCCGACATAGGTCATTTTGCTCGAGGTCAGCAATCGGATGGAGCTGATGCCGAGATCCTTGAGGATCTGGGCGCCGAGGCCGACCTCGCGCCACTGCCGCGAGCGCGCGACCTCGGAGCCGGTCGAGCCAGCCTGCGGAATAGCGTGCGTCGGCACGCCGGCTGCGCCGTCGCGCAGGAACACGATGACCCCGCGCCCTTCCTGCTTGAAGCGCTGCAATGCGGAGTGGACCGGATGAGCTCCGCCGAACACGTCTCGGATGATGTCGGCACGGTGCAGCCGCGCCAGCATGTCTTTGCCGTCGCCGATGCGGCCGTGGACGAATGCCATGTGCTGGATGGCATCGAACGGCGTCACAAAGGCATATCCCTGCAGCGTACCGATCTTGCTCCTGACCGGGAATTCTCCGATGCGCTTGACCAGCTTGTCGCGCGCTTGGCGATAGGCAATCAGATCGGCAATGGAAATCTGCTTGAGCTTGTGGCGAGCGGCAAAGTCCGTCACGGCGGGACCTCGCATGACGGTGCCATCGTCGTTCATCAGCTCGGCAAGCACGCCGATTGGCGGCAGACCCGAAAGCCGGCAGAGGTCCAGGCAGGCCTCGGTATGGCCGGAGCGCATCAGCACCCCACCGTCCTTGGCGACGAGGGGGAATACGTGGCCGGGCCGCACGAAATCGCCCGCGCCGCTGTTGTCATTGGCGAGGGCACGCACGGTATTGCTGCGTTCCTCCGCCGAGATGCCGGTGGTCAGCCCATGGCGGCAATCGACCGAGACGGTAAAGGCGGTGCCGAGCGGCGCGTCGTTCGCCGCCACCATTGGGTCGAGGTGCATGCGCTTGGCATGCTCGGCCGAGATCGGCGCGCATACGATCCCTGATGTATTGCGAATGATGAAGGCCATCTTTTCCGGCGTGCAAAGGGACGCCGCAACGAACAGATCGCCTTCATTTTCGCGATCGTCATCATCGGTGACGACGACGATCTCTCCCCCACCAAAGGCGGCGAGAACGGCCTCCACGCGCTGATAATTGTCTAGCAAGTCGCTATCTCTCCACAACCAATTGGCCGCCCTTGGGATCGCGAGAAAAACCGAAGAGCATCATGCACCATTGCTTCGCTGAGCTTGGTCGCGCGCGAACGGCCATCCAGCGGGCGCGCCCAGCTGGCCGCGATGACGCAGGTAGTGATCGGCAATCACGCACGCCACCATCGCCTCGCCGATCGGCACCGCCCGAATTCCCACGCAGGGATCGTGACGTCCCTTGGTGACAATCTCGGTTTCGCTCCCATATCGATCGACGGTGCGCCGTGGCGTCAAGATCGATGAAGTCGGCTTGACCACGAAACGGCAGATAATCGGTTGTCCCGTGGAGATTCCGCCGAGGATCCCGCCGGCATTGTTCGAGAGAAACCGCGGCTTGCCGTCATTTCCCATGCGCATCTCATCGGCATTGTCCTCGCCGCTGAGCGCGGCCGCCGCAAAGCCGGCACCGATCTCCACCCCTTTGACGGCGTTGATCCCCATCAGCGCCGCCGCGAGATCGCCGTCGAGCTTGCCGTAGATCGGCGCGCCCAGCCCCGCCGGGATGCCGTCCGCAACCACTTCTATGACGGCTCCCACGGAGGAGCCGCGCTTGCGAATGTCGTCGAGATAGCCCTCGAAGAATTTGGCTTGTTCGGCATCGGGACAGAAGAACCCATTGCGCTCGACCTCCTCCCAATTCCAGCGCGAGCGGTCGACCTTGTGTGCCCCCATCTGGATCAGGGCGGCGCGCACCGTCATTCCCGGCACGATCTTGCGCGCAATTGCTCCGGCGGCAACCCGCATCGCGGTCTCACGTGCGGATTGGCGGCCGCCGCCGCGGTAATCGCGGATGCCGTATTTGACGTCATAGGTGTAATCGGCGTGGCCCGGGCGGTACTTTTCCTTGATGTCGGAATAGTCCTTGGAGCGCTGATCGATATTGTCGATCTGGAGCGCGATCGGCGTTCCGGTGGTCACCTGCGTGCTGCTTGCTTCGTCCATCAGCACGCCGGAGAGAATCTTGACCTGATCCGGCTCGCGCCGCTGGCTGGTGAAACGCGACTGGCCCGGCCGACGCTTGTCGAGATAGGGCTGGATGTCGGCCGCGGTCAACACGATGCCAGGAGGGCAGCCATCCACCACGCAGCCGATCGCCGGACCATGGCTCTCGCCAAAGGTCGTGACCCGGAAGAGATGTCCGAAGGTATTGAACGACATAGAGTGCTGCCCGCTGGCGCTTGGTAGCCCGCGTGCCGGTCGTGGTCAACGCGTGCCGGCTCCGCTCGCTGGCGCACAAGCCAAATTGACGCGCGCTGCGCAGCTCCGCGCCTCTCAAGCATATAGTTATTCATTATAGTTATTCATATCGTGCTATTCGATTGTCCGCGAAGACATAGACCACGCCCTGGTCGATCGAATAATGCGGGGCGTCCTGCGGCGGCACAATTGCGACGTGCGCGATCAGCGCGCGTGCGGTTCCGCCATGGGCCGCGACGACGGTGTCGGCGTGCACCGTTTCATACCATTCGCCGATTCTCCGAGCGAGCTGGGCATAGCTCTCGCCGGCTGGCGGCAGAAAACCCCATTTGTCGGATTCACGCGCGATGAGCATTTCCCTGTCCCGCGCCAGCAGGTCCGCATAGGTGAGCCCCTCCCATTCACCGAACGAGAGTTCCGCGAGTCGCGCATCGATATCGTAATGGGCGGGATCGAGACCGAGTGACGAGCGCATCAATTCCATGGTCTCGCGCGCGCGAACGAGCGGGCTCGACACATAGGCGAGATTTGCCGGCGCACGGCACTCGCGATCAAACAGCTGACCCAGAATCTCCCCGCAGCGCACCGCCTGTGCGCGGCCCTGGTCGTTGAGCGGGATGTCGTGGCGGCCCTGCAGCCGTTGCTCCACGTTCCAGTCGGTGAGGCCGTGGCGTACATAAAAAATGACGGGCCGGGGCACGGAGTCACCACGCGACGACTGCCACGCATTCACTCCTTGCCCACGACGATGTCGGGAGCGTCGGGATGTTTCATCCCGACGATATGGTAGCCGGCATCAACATGGTGGATCTCGCCGGTCACGCCACGCGAAAGATCGGACAACAGGTAGACTGCGGTGTCACCGACTTCATCTATGGTCACGCTGCGCCGCAAGGGAGCATTATGCTCGTTCCACTTCAGAATGTAACGGAAGTCCCAATTCCCGCCGCCGCCAGCGTCTTGATAGGGCCGGAGGAGATGGCGTTGACGCGGATGTTCTTCTGGCCGAGATCGGCCGCAAGATACCGCACGGATGCTTCGAGCGCGGCCTTGGCGACCCCCATGACGTTGTAATGGGGCATCCACTTTTCGGCGCCGTAGTACGTCAGCGTGAGCAGCGCGCCGCCTTGCGGCATCAACCTCTCCGCACGGCGGGCAAGCGCGGTGAACGAGTAGCAGCTGACATGCATGGTCTTGGAAAAATTTTCAGACGTCGTGTCGACGTATCGGCCCTGCAGTTGATCCTTGTCGGAGAATGCAATGGCGTGCACGAGAAAATCGATCGTGCCCCACTTCTCCCCGACTGCAGCAAACACCGCATCCATGGTTGCGGGCTCGGTGACATCGCAATGGCCCATGATCAGGCCGTCGACCTCTTGAGCCAGCGGTTCGACCCGCTTCTTGAGCGCATCGCCTTGATACGTGAATGCAAGCCCGGCCCCCTGGCCATGGCAGGCCTTCGCGATACCCCACGCGATCGAGCGATTGTTGGCAACGCCGAGGATCAGGCCGCGCTTGCCGCGCATGAGACCCGAGGCGTCCACCATTGATTTACCTCGCTGCGCTGCCGATCCCCCTATGGCACAGCGGTCAAGCGCCTTCAAGCGAGGGCCTTCGTCAATTCCGCTGCAATCCTGATCTTGCCTGGTCAAGGAATATCGCCGCCGCAGCATTGTTGTTCTGATATGAGCGCGTGCTCTTTTCAGCTTCTGCGAGCTTCTGCAGAATGCTAGCATTCACGCCAATCACCGACCGGTTTAGCAGGAGTGGCGGCACATGACGCAGCAGGTCGCAATTTCTCGTCGTCGATTTGTCCAAGCCACTGCCGCGAGCCCGTTGGCGATGGCGGGGATTGGTTTTGGTCGCGCAACGCGGGCGCAACCGGCAAAGCCGAACATCGTCTTCATCATGGCGGATGACCTCGGCTACGCTGATGTGAGCTGCTACGGTCAGCACGACTACACGACGCCAAACATAGACCGTCTGGCAATCGAGGGGCTGAAATTCACGCAGGGCTACGCCAACTCCCCAGTCTGCTCGGCGACACGCACGGCCCTAGCTACCGGACGCTATCAATATCGTCTCCCGGTCGGGCTCGAGGAGCCGATCAATTCGTCGAGCCCAAAGAATATCGGCCTGTCGCCAAGCCACCCGACCCTGCCGTCGCTGCTGAAGAAGGCGGGCTACGGTACCGCGCTGGTCGGCAAATGGCATCTCGGCTTCCTGCCGGAATTCAGTCCATTGAAGAGCGGCTACGACACCTTCTTCGGGATCTTCGGCGGCGCTGCCGATTATTTCAATCATGGTGCAGACGCGCTGCGCACCGGTGCGGAGGCGAGCCAGCTGCACGAGCAGGAGGTGCCCATCGAGCGGCACGGGTACATGACCAACCTGCTCGGCGACCGTGCGGTGCACGCCGTCGAAGGGTACGCCAAGTCGAAGGAGCCGTTTCTGATCAGCCTGCATTTCACCGCGCCGCATTGGCCGTGGGAGGGGCCGGACGACGAGGCCGAATCGAAGCGCATCAGGAACATCTTTCACCGCGACGGTGGCACGCAGAAGACCTACGCCACGATGGTGCAGAGCCTGGACGTCAATATCGGCCGAGTCCTACTGGCGCTCGACGTAAGCGGTCTCGCAAGCAATACCATTGTCGTCTTCACCAGCGACAACGGCGGGGAGCGGTTCTCCAAGACTTGGCCGTTCTCCGGAATGAAGCAGGAACTGCTCGAAGGCGGCCTTCGCATTCCGTCGATCGTGCGCTGGCCCGGACGGATCGTGGCGGGATCGATCTCCGAGCAGGTCATGGTCACGATGGATTGGGTGCCGACGCTGCTGGCTGCCGCCGGCACATCGCCGGACTCGGCTTATCCATCCGACGGCGAGGACCTGGGGCCGATCGTGACCGGCCGCGCAGCGCCCCATTCGCGCAAGCTGTACTGGCGCTATAAGGCCGGATCGCAGCGTGCCATCCGCGACGGCGACTGGAAATATCTTCGGATCGCAGGCAACGAGTTTCTCTTCGACGTGGTCAAGGATCCGCGTGAGCGGGCCAATCTCAAGGATCGGCATAAAGAGAGCTTCGATCGTCTGAAGAGCGATTGGGAGGCCTGGAACGACACCATGCTGCCGGAACGGCCGCGACCGGCGACCTACGGCAACCCTGGCAACTTCCTGGCCGATCACTACGGAGTCACCAACCCTGCGCCTGCGGCTCCCTCGGGCAGTGCCCCGACGAGGTGATATTTTTCGGAATGCTGAACTCGCGGCCGCACATCGTGCCCGTCGGGGCATGCCTTGTTGCGCCTCCCGGCGAATATGCTGGTTCTAGAGTGGGATGATTTTTCTTCGAAACACCATCCCACCCAACCTGAAGACTGCGAAGGCGCTTGGCCTGACCATTCGCGGGCTGTGGTTCGCTATCGCCGACGAGGCGATCGAATGCGACTGAAGTGTCTCACCCCATCCCGTTCCTCGGATCATAGGGCTTGTGCTCGCGCCATTTGCGCATCAGCTCGTCGAGCTCGGCATCGCCGCGTGGCGGCAGCACGACGCGCACGGTTGCGAGGAGATCGCCCTTGCCGTCCCGGGCGGGAAAGCCTCGACCCTTGAGGCGGAACGTGCGACCCGAATCGGTGCCGGCAGGGATTGCAAGCTCGACCGCCCCGTCGAGCGTCGGCACGCGCACCTTGGCCCCGAGCACTGCCTCGTAGAGCGCGATTGGAAGCTCGATCCGCACGTCGGCGCCTTCACGCGCGAACAGCGGATGCGGCGCGATCGATACCGTGATCAGGAGATCGCCGACCCGACCGCCGGAACCGGCTGCGCCCTGCCCTTTGAGCCTGATCTGCTGCCCTTCGGCGAGGCCGGCCGGGATCTTGACCTCGACTTCTTTTCCGGTCGGAAGTTGCACCCGCTTCTTCACTCCCTGCGCGGCTTCCTGCAGTGAAATGGTAAGCGCGGCCGCAACGTCCCCACTTTGACCGCCGAAGCCGCCGCTGGCGAAATCCTCCTGCTGGAAAAAGCCGCCGCCTGGGCGCCCGCGCGCAGCGCCTCCCATGCCGCCGCCAAAGGCCTCCTTGAGAAGATCCTCAAAACTGCCGAACCCGCGGCCGCTCCCGCGCTGGAATCCATCGCTGCCCCAGGCAAAGGTCTCGAAATTGCCCTCGCGACCGAATCCGGCGCCCCGCCCGCGCCCGCCGAATCCTTCAAAGCCCTGGAAGCGCGGCTTGCCCTCGGCATCGATCTCGCCGCGGTCGAACGCCTTGCGCTTGCCTTCCTCACCCAGGATTTCGTATGCGGCATTCAACTCGGCGAACCGCGATGCTGCCCTTGGGTCATGCGTGTTGGCGTCCGGGTGCAGCTTCTTGGCGAGCTTGCGGAACGCGTTCTTGATTTCCGCCGGGCTCGCCCCCTTCGACACCCCGAGGACGTCATAAGGGTCGCGCATCTTCAATCCCTCCGAACAGGTCTGCGCATCTCAATTCGGGCAATCCACCCACCCACATGCGCCTCATGTGGGGAGGACGCGGGCCGACTGCAACAATGCCCGGCCGTTGCGGCCGCGGAGCCGGGAATGGGCTACGCTCGCGCTGCTTTCAGGGTCATCATGGTCCGATCCGAGAGGGAAAATGATGTCGCGCGTCAAGCTCACCATCGCGACCACCGATTACGATCATTTCCGGGACTTTCGCCTCGGCACCGTCCGCGCCGAAGGCATCGAGCCCACCTGGCTCATGCTCGGCCACCACGAGGTGTTCGCGCGCTTCACGTTCAATCGCGAATGGGATGTGAGCGAGCTGTCGTTCGCGAAGTTCTGCGCCCAAGTGACGAGAAGGGATGCCGACATTATCGGCCTGCCGGTCGTTTGCTCGCGGCTGTTCCGTTTCTCCTCCTTCTATGTCAACAGGAAGAGCAAGATCAAAACCGCAGCCGATCTCAAGGGCAAGACGATCGGCTCGCCCGAATGGGCGCACACGGCTGCCGTCTATATGCGCGGCTGGCTCAATGATGAGCACGGCATTCGTCTGCAAGACGTGCATTGGCATCAGGCCGGCGCCAACGAGCCGGGCCGCATCGAGAAGGTGGAGCTCGATCTACCGAAGGGCGTGACGCTCACGCGGGTGGCGGAGCGGTCGTTGAGCGACATGATCGCAACGGGCGAGATCGACTGCGCGCTGATCGCGCGCCCGCCGAATTCGTTCCTGCAGGGCCATCCCGACGTGGTGAGACTGTTCCCGAATTATCTCGAAATGGAGGAGAGCTACTACGCACGCACCAAGGTCTGGCCGATCATGCACATCATCACCATCAAGACCGCCGTTCTCGACGAGCATCCCTGGGTCGCCCGCAATCTCTTCAATGCATTCCTCGAATCGAAACGCCGCAGCCTGGAGCGTCTGCTCGATCCCGCGGTCTCGCGCTATCCGCTCGCATGGCTGCCAACCTATGCCCGCAGGATGCGCGACATGTTCGACGGCGACCCCTTCCCCTATGGCATCGAGGAGAACCGTCCGACACTGAAGCAGTTCTTGCGCTACACCCACGAGCAGGGCATCGCACGGCGCAAGGCCGCGCCCGAGGAAATCTTTCCGCAGGGAATCATGACCGCGGTGAAGGTGTGATCGCCAATCAGGATTCTTCCATGGCCGCAGGTTGCGCACTTCCCATTTGCCGCGCTCGGCGCGGCAGGCGGCCCCTTGCAGCCACGACTCGTTGCCGTTCCTGACGTAGCTGGCCAGAAAATCGCGGCAGGTCACTCCGTCTTGGCTGTAAGCGGAGGCAAGCGGCGTAACGGTGCCGCGGGCGCCGGTCTTGGGATTTTCCCAGGGCATGCTCACGTCCTTGCCGCCCTTGGCCAAGATCTCTCTCGCCGCGGCGCGGGCAATGGCAAGGTCGCCCTCGGCGGGCGGTTCCGCCGCCGGCTTCGGAGTGACAAGACGCAGAGATCCGGGCTGGTCGGCGCCGGCCTCGTCCTTTTTCGCAAACAGGCTTTCCAGCTGGTAAGAGAAGCTGCAGCCCGTCAGTGCGAGCGCGAGCGCAATCGCGCAGATCCCGGCCGGCAAACGGCGCAGCGCCGGATGCCACGAGGACGACATTGCTCTATAACCGGCCTGTCGGGATTGGACGCTTGGCGCCAACGCCACCACTTGGGCACTCCGCAGGATGTCAAAATCGGCTCCAATAAAACACCCGACCTGGTTAACGAGTGGTGATTTCACCGAGGCGGATGAGCCGCTGCGGCTGTTTGCCGCTTGGTACGAGGAAGCAACCCGAAGCGAGCCGCGCGATCCCACCGCCATGTCGCTCTCCACGGTCGACGCGGACGGCCTGCCCAATGTTCGCATGGTGCTGATGAAGGGTTTCGACGAGCGGGGATTCGTGTTCTACACCAACGTCACCAGCCAAAAAGGGCGGGAATTGGATGCAACTGGTAGGGGTGCTCTGCTGTTCCATTGGAAATCGTTGAACCGGCAAGTACGGTTGCGAGGTCCGGCGGTCAGGGTCGATGATGCCGAGGCGGACGCCTATTTCGCCACCCGGCCGCGTCTTGCCCAGATCGGCGCGTGGGCCAGCAACCAGTCCGCCCCGCTGGAAAGCCGCCACGCCTTCGAGCAGGCCATTGCGCTCTACACCGCAAAATTCATGATCGGTGCAATTCCGAGACCGCCGAATTGGACCGGCTATCGCCTGTTGCCCCTGATCATGGAGTTCTGGCAAGACCGGCCGTTCCGGCTGCATGATCGGGTCGAGTTCCGCCGGGAGGCGCCCGGCATGCCTTGGCAAAAGACACGTCTCTATCCGTGAACCTACCCGATCGCTTGGGAAATTACGCGCATGCCGACGTCGCATTCCAACCAGCAGCGCCGCACCCTCCTGCTGACCGGAGCGAGCCGGGGCATCGGGCACGCGACGGTGAAACGTTTCTCCGCCGCCGGCTGGCGCGTCATTACGTGCTCACGTCACGCCTTCCCCGAAAACTGCCCTTGGGAGATGGGACCCGAGGACCACATCCAGGTCGATCTCGCCGATCCCGAGAGAACGCACCAAGCCATAGCCGAGATCAAGCAACGGCTCGACGCCGGCGAGCTCAACGCGCTCGTCAACAACGCGGCGATTTCCCCCAAGGCCGAAGGCGGCAAGCGCCTCTCGTCGATCGACACCACGATCGATGTCTGGGACCATATTTTTCGGGTGAACTTCTTCGCACCGATCATGCTCGCACGCGGGCTGCTTGAGGAGCTCAAAGTCGCCAAAGGCTCGGTCGTCAACGTCACCTCGATTGCGGGCTCCCGGGTGCACCCATTCGCCGGCGCCGCCTATGCCACGTCGAAAGCCGCGCTGGCGGCGCTCACGCGGGAAATGGCAGCCGATTTCGGTCCGCTCGGTGTCCGCGTCAACGCCATTGCTCCGGGCGAGATCGACACCGCGATCCTGTCACCGGGCACCGAGCAGATCGTGGCTCATCAAATTCCGATGCACCGGCTCGGCACGCCGGATGAAGTCGCCAAGATCATCTATGTCCTGTGCACCGACACGTCGTCCTATGTGAACGGCGCCGAGATTCATATCAACGGCGGACAGCACGTGTAAGATCAGACGACAGACGATGGCCGATAGGTGACCCGTTCTTTGGGTCTGTCGTCCTATCAGAGCCATTTCTTCCACTTGAAGTACCAGTAGGGCAGCGCAGCCGCCAGAACCATCAGCACAATGGCGACCGGATAACCGAGGTACCAGTTGAGCTCGGGCATGTGCTTGAAATTCATGCCGTAGATCGAAGCGATCAATGTCGGCGGCATGAGCGCCACCGCCGCCACCGAGAAGGTCTTGATGATATTGTTCTGCTCGATGGTGACGACGCCGAGCATGGCGTCGAGCAGGAATTGAATCTTGTTGGACAGGTAGGCGGCATGGTCCGACAAGGATTGCACATCCCGTTGCATGCCGCGCAGCTGCGCACGCGGCTCTTTTGCCCATCGCATGGTGTCCGCCTCGTTGGCGAGATAGAGCAGCAATCGACCGATCGAGACCAGGCTCTCGCGCACCTTGGATGCGAGATCGCCTTTGCGCCCGATCATCCGCAGTATCTGGTTATAGTTCCTGGTGCGATCGGCATCTTCCGGCTCGAAGATCTCATGTGACACCTGGTCGACCTCTGGACCGACCCGCTCCAGAATGTCGGCCGCGCGATCGATTACGGCATCGAGCAGGTCCATCAGCACTGATTCTCCGGTCACCGTCGGCGAGCAGGTCCGCGCGAGCTTGTTGCCGACCATCATGAATGGACGCGGCTCGTCGTAGCGCACGGTGATCAACCGGTGTCCGGACAATATGAAGGTGACCGGAGTGGTCTTCGGAGCGTCGGTATCGGACTGACACATCAGGGTGGCAGTCATGTAGCGCGCGCCGTTCTCGACATAGAGCCGGCTTGTGACCTCGATTTCCTGCATCTCCTCGCGGGTGGGAACCGCGATGCCGACCTTTTGCTCGACGAGCTTGTCTTCTTGCTGATGCGGATTGACCAGGTCGAACCAGACCGCGTTCTCGGGCACGTCGTCCTGCGACGTAACCGGAACGCGATCGAGCGACGTGCCCCGCGGAACATACACCGAGAGCATGATCCCTCCGCGGCCAACTCGTACGAACGCGCAAGCCGGCAGGATTGAAGTCGGTGAGCCCCGCCAAATGCGTCCCAGACCGCACCTTATACCCGCCTTGCGCGGTGATTGACACGAGTTTCAGTGCGGTTTCACGACAACCCGCTCGCGAGCAGGCACGCCGCTCCATCCGGCTCGAACGAAGCTCCAGCAAGAGTGCGAAGCGGGCGACCGGAAGGTCAGGGACAAACGTGCGCCCCAATGCACCCTCCCTCGATTGGGCGAGATGCTGAAAGCTCAGGCCGATGATTTTCCGGGACGATGCAGGTGTTGGCTGGCGGACGCGCGCCGGAGCGCAGAGGGACGAGCTCAGGCCGCCACTCTCGGCAAGCCGCTCCTCGTCGAGCTGGGGAACCGCCGGTGCGTAAGCAGGATTCTTGGCTTCGCTCTTGAACTGCAACGCGGCCGCGACCGCGGATATTCCGATCGCCCCATATTGACTGTCGAGGCTGGTTTCCGCGCGGCGAGTGTCTTGATTGGAGGGAGTGGTATTGCGCTTCGTCATCTTGAGGCTCCGTGGAACTCTTTTGCCGTGGATTTTCTTGTAGCGCTCTGCGATTGCTGGGATGGCGCCGGAGTGCGGCCGAAATGCGCAATAAATCGTCTCCTATCGTGACATTTCGCAGTGCGCTCCACGAGCTCGGATCAAGCCCTCGGACATGGTGAAGACGGCGTTAAATCTCGCTGCGAGGATGCCGGATCAAGTCTTGAGGGAAACTTTCACCGGCGAAAATCGAGGCTTTCGCGCATCCGCAAGGCCAAACTGCGGCATTCCTGCAACAGGTTGCGCAGACAATCGGGCTGAGGCCGAGGTTGCCCTGGAAGTACCGAATTCTTTTAGCTAATTGGAACTACGCAACGGACTTTAAAGTCGGGGCGCGCCAGAAAGCGTGAAAAAGGGGCAGCCATGGCGAGAAGGGGAATCGCATTTATTCTGACCGGGCTTCTGCTCGGCGGATGCATGCAGGCAACGATGGATCCGGTGAATGACGCCAATCTCACGCCGCGCGACCGGCGGATGTTGGCCAATGCGCCCTACGCGCGGATTGCCCCCCCGTCGGGCTATCAGCGCACTGTCGTTCAATATCATCGCAAGGAAGCGCCGGGCTCGATCGTGATCGATACCGATGCGCGCTATCTTTATTATGTGCTCGCGGACAGCAAGGCCATTCGCTATGGCGTCGCCGTCGGCGAAGAGGCTCTGTCCTGGTACGGCATCGCCAAGGTGGGTCGCAAGGAAGAGTGGCCGAGCTGGACGCCCACGGCAGCCATCAAGCAGCGTCTCGGCAATGTTCCTGATTTCGTCGAAGGCGGTGCGCACAATCCCATGGGCGCGCGCGGGCTGTACCTCTATCAAGGCAGCAAGGACACCTTGTTCCGCATCCATGGCACCAATCAGCCGGAGCATATCGGTCAAGCCGTTTCGTCGGGCTGCATCCGCATGACCAACGAGGACGTGATCGATCTCTACAACCGGGTAAAGACGGGCTCGATCGTGGTGGTCATTGCGCCCAAGCAGGGCGACTCTCCGAACAGCCCGCGGGTCGCAACGGCAACCGGTCACGACCAGAACTTCGCACCCAATCAAGGCCAGAGCTACTGAGCAGTCTCGAGGGGGCCTGGGAACGGCGCCGGGTGGGGGTCCGGCGCCGTTTCGCTTTGTTGCCCCGGCGGGAATGGATCGCGCGTCAGACCAGTTGAAGCGTGCGCGCCCATTGCAAGGTGCGATCGAGCGCGCGGCCGAGGCGGTCGAACAGCTCGTCGATCTCGGCCGGCGCGATGATGAGCGGCGGACAGATCGATACCACGTCGCCGACGAGAAATCGCACGATCAGCCCCTCCTCCTGGGCGAACCGCACGGTCTGTGGGGCGACGGCGGCCGCGGCGTCGAATGCGCGTTTGCTGCGCTTGTCCGCAACAAGCTCGACCCCGCCCATGAGCCCGCGGCCGCGCGCCTCCCCCACCAGCGGGTGGTCGCCGAGCGCACCAAGCCGGGCCTGGAAATGCGGCGTCTTGCGCGCGACTTCCTCCGCAATGCGCTCGCGGGCATAGATGTCGAGCGCCTTGAGCGCCACCGCGGCCGCCACGGGATGGCCCGAATACGTGAAACCATGGCCGAAGATTCCGATCTTGCGGCTTTCATCCAGCATCGCCTCATACATCGCCTGCGGAACCGTCAGACCAGCAAGCGGCAGATAGGCGGAGGTCAGCGCTTTCGCGACGGTGATCGAGTCCGGCTCATAGCCAAGCGCGCTGCAACCGAACATTGTCCCAAGTCGGCCGAAGCCGCAGATCACCTCGTCTGAAATCATGTACACATCGTATCTCCGGCAGACCTTCATGATTTCGGGGAAGTACAGCTTCGGCGGAACGATCACGCCGCCGGCCCCCATGACCGGCTCGGCAATGAAGGCTGCAACCGTCTGCGGGTCTTCCCGGAGGATCAGCGCTTCGAGCTCGGCCGCCAGCCGGCGAGCAAAATCGTCTTCCCCTTCACCGGCATGCGCGAAGCGGTAATGGTGCGGACAGCCGGCATGCAAGATGCCCGCTATCGGCAGGTCGAAATCCCGATGGTTGTTCGCAAGCCCCGTGAGCGAGGCGGCGGCGATGGTCACCCCGTGATAGGCTTTGACACGGCTGATGATCTTCTTCTTGCTCGGCCGTCCGAGCGCATTGTTCATGTACCAGACCAGCTTGACCTGGGTGTCGTTCGCCTCCGAGCCGGATGAGCAGAACAGCAGCTTGGACGTCGGGACGGGGACCAGCTCCTTGAGCCGCTCGGCAAGCTCGATGGCAGGGTCATGGCTCTTGCCGGTGAAGAGGTGCGCAAACGGCAGCTTGCGCATCTGCGCGGCCGCAGCCTCGACCAATTCCTCATTGCCGTAGCCGAGCGCGGTGCACCAGAGCCCCGCCATGCCCTCGATGTAACCCTTGCCCTCGCTGTCATAGACGAATACCCCCTTTCCCCGCTCCAGGATCAGCGGGCCGGTTTCACGCAAAGCGGCGAGCTGGGTGTAGGGATGGATAAGCGTCTCGATGTCGCGGGCGGCGAGATTGCTGAGCGGCGGGGACATTTGCTGGCTTCCGGTTCCGGGCGGGGTACACTGGTTCGGGATATGCGAAACCCGTCGCGATCGCATCAGCCGGGAAGCATGGGATTCGCGCAATCCATCCTACACGGACTGCGCGTACGCACGACTACCCCCGCCCGCGGCCGGGACGCGGTCTCGGCAGCGGCACGTGGGCGTCGCCGACCGTGCTTTCGTCGGCCGGCTCACGCACCTCCCACTGGCACATGCGGTGGCCATGCCTGCGCTCGGCCAGATCCACGTGCACGTGATTCTCATGGTAGCCGTCGGACCCCGGGCCAAGCACCGTCATGAATTGGGCGCAGGTGCGCGTTCGCAAGGTCTGCCGAAAATCCTTCGGCACTTGTGGATCGGTGAGCCCGACCACCGCGCCGTTGGCAAGCTTGAACGAACGGACGTCGAGCGCGTTCGCCTTGCCGTGCTCGGACAGTTGGGCTCCCGCGATCCGGTTGCGCCCGCGGCAATCGTAAGAGGCGTAATTGTCGATGCTCTTGAGGGCCGCATCAAGCGAGCGCGCCGCCGGCGCCACATCCTCGCGCACCCATCGGACTATCGTCTCGGCAAGGGTGCAGCGAACGATGGCGGGCGGGACGACGGCGATGCGGGTCCGGTTCGGCAGCACCACCTCTTCGAGCCGCACCAGATCATCCGCGCCGCATTCGCCGGGCCCCTCGATGGACGGCAGCGATGGAGCGAGCGCCAGGTCGCCCGTCAATCGCAGCCGGCAGGCGGACGGCGGCGCCGGCTCGGCCGGTGTCGCAGAGTGCGGAGACTGCGATGGCGCGCCCGCGTCCGGTCGCGGCCGCGGCATCGGCACAGTCTGTGCGGCAGCGAAGTCGCCCAGCGCCGTCATCAGGATGAGCATCGAAAACAGCTTCACGGCAGGCATATCGGTGCGGATTGCGACCTTATGGCGGCCGCGGGAAGCCGGCATGCCCGTGCATCCGCCCTGCCGCGGCGTTAGAACGCTGACGCATTGCATGGAACCGGTGGCGCGCGTTATCGCGTTGTTTTCCGCATGATCGGTCCGAACAGCAATAGCATGTATTTTTTCGGGGTTGTGCTCCATGACTCGTTTCGACGTCGTGGTCTGCGGGCTGGGCGCGATGGGGAGCGCGGTCCTTCATCGACTGGCGCGCCGCGGCAAACGCGCGCTGGGAATCGAGCGCTATGCGCCCGGTCATGATCGCGGCTCCTCGCATGGCGTAACGCGCATCATTCGTCTCGGCTATTTCGAGCATCCATCCTACGTCCCGCTCCTGCGCCGCGCCTATGCATTGTGGCGCGAGCTGGAGCAGGCGAGCGGGCTTGCGCTTCTCCACCTCACCGGAATCGTGGAGATCGGATCGCCTGACAGCACCCTCGTGCGCGGGACTCTGGCCAGCGCCCACCTCCATCATATCCGCCACGAAACGCTCGCGGGGCCCGAGTTGATGCGTCGCTTCCCGGCCTTCAAGCTGCCTGTGGACCATGTCGGCGTCTTCCAGCCGGACGGCGGCTGGCTTGCCGTCGAGCCGGCATTCGAGGCATGGATCTCCTCGGCAGCAAGGGCAGGCGCCGAAATTCGCACCTGCGATAGCGTCCGCACGATCGAGCAGCGTTCCGGCGCCGTGCGTATCCACACCGACAATGGAACTGTCGAAGCCGGCGTCGCAATCGTGACCGTTGGCGCATGGACGAAATTGCTCATGCCCGCGCTTACCGCGCCTTTGCGAGTGACCCGCGAGGTCATGGGCTGGTTCGAAGCTCGCGACCCCGCATTGTGCGCAAATGATCGTTTACCGGTCTTCATGCTGGAGAGCCGGCACGGCTTGCATTACGCAATCCCGCCCAACAGCGCGAATGGCGCCATCAAGGTCGCCAAGCATCACCACCGTGATGAGACCGTCGATCCTGACGATTACGACCGAACGGTCTCGCCGGCGGATGAAGCATTGATCCGCGCCGCACTCGCCGACCATGTTCCGGCGGCGAACGGCCCGCTCATTGCCGCAAAAACCTGCCTCTATACCATGACGCCCGACGGCCATTTCCTCATCGACCGCGTGCCCGGTTCTCCGCAGATCATCGTGGCTTCCCCGTGCTCCGGGCACGGCTTCAAATTCGCCCCGGTGATCGGCGAGATTCTCGCCGATCTGGCGACGCAGGGTGAGACCTGCCACGACATCGCACGCTTCAAGCTTGCTCGTTTTGACTGATATTGCACGCCCTGGCTTGAACCGATCGGCTCACCGTAATACATTGATTGCGTGGGTGTTTTTTCGAACTCGAAGGCGCAGGGGTCCGCTCTTTGACGGCGCGACGCAGCCTCGAATAATCTAACACCCCAACAGCTGCGAATGTGGGCTCCAACATCCCTTGTTCAGGAGGAAATGCCATGCTGGGCCTGATGCAGGATTGGCCGCTCCTGTGCCACCGCATCATCGACCATGCCGCTCTCAACCACGCCGAGAGGCCGATCATCACCCGCTCGGTCGAAGGCGACATGCACAGCACGAACTATGCGGAGGTGCGCGCGCGCGCCCTGCGGCTGGCCCAGCGGCTCGATCGCGACGGCATCCGGCTGGGCGACCGCGTCGCGACGCTGGCCTGGAACACCTGGCGCCATCTCGAAGCCTGGTACGGCATCATGGGCATCGGCGCCATCTATCATACCGTCAATCCGCGCCTGTTTCCCGACCAGATCGTCTGGATCGTCAATCACGCCCAAGATCGCGTGATGCTGCTCGATCTGACCTTCATCCCGCTGCTGGAGAAGCTCGCTGACAAGCTGCCGGGCATCGAGCGTTACGTCGTGCTGACCGATGCGAAGCACATGCCGGCAACTTCGATCAGGAACGCCGTTCCTTATGAGGAGTGGATCGGCGAGGCCGACGGCGATTTCGCCTGGAAGACCTTCGACGAGAACACCGCAGCCGGCATGTGCTATACTTCCGGCACGACCGGCCATCCGAAGGGCGTCCTCTACTCGCATCGCTCCAACGTCCTGCACGGGCTGACGGCCAACCTTTCCGACATGAAAGGATTGAACTCGCGCGACGTCGTGCTGCCGATCGTGCCGATGTTCCATGCCAATACCTGGTCGATCAATTTCTCCGCCCCCATCGCCGGAGCATCCTTGGTCCTGCCCGGGTGCAAGCTCGACGGCGCGTCCGTCTTCGAGCTGCTCGACCGCTACAAGGTCACCGGCAGCGCCGGGGTGCCGACGGTGTGGCTGATGCTGCTGCAACATCTCGCCGCGACCGGCAACAAGCTACCCCACCTCAAGAAGATCGTGATCGGCGGCTCCGCGTGCCCGCGCGCCATGGCAAAGACTTTCCAGGACGTGTATGGCGTCGAGGTGATCCACGCCTGGGGCATGACCGAGATGAGTCCGCTCGGGACTTGTTGCACCATGAAGCCGGAATATGCCGGGCTCGGCGGCGAGGCGCGGCTCGACATCCAGCAGACGCAGGGGCACGCGCCGTTCATGGTGGAGATGAAGATCACCGATGACGCCGGCAAGCGGCTGCCATGGGACGGCAAGATCTTCGGCCGTCTCAAGGTGCGCGGTCCGGCCGTCGCCCGTGCCTATTACGGGGAAGGCGGCGACATCCTCGATCAAGAGGGATTCTTCGATACCGGCGACGTGGCGACCATCGACCGCTGCGGCTACATGCGCATCACCGACCGTTCCAAGGATGTCATAAAGTCGGGCGGGGAGTGGATTTCGTCCATCGAGCTCGAGAACCTCGCCGTCGGCCATCCGAAGGTGGCGGAGGCAGCGGTGATCGGCGTGCGGCATCCGAAATGGGACGAGCGGCCGTTGCTCGTTGTCGTCCTCGAGAAGGACGTCTCGGCGACGCGCGAGGAGATCCTGGCATTCATGAAGGGCAAGATCGCGAGCTGGTGGATGCCGGACGAAATCGTTTTCGTCGATGAGATCCCGCACACTGCGACAGGCAAGATCCAGAAGACCGAGCTGCGCGAGCGGTTCAAGGATTTCGCTCTGCCGGCGGCGGCGACCGCGTCCTGATACCCCATTCTCGCCATAGGGAGCGGGTAATTCCCGCGCTTCCAGAGCAAAGTCGCCATGAGCTCAAGCGCGACTTCGCTCTAAATTTCTGTTTTGAAGCATGATCTTATCCGAAAGGTCTGCAACTTTTCGGGATCATGCCTCAGGAAACCAGCGCATGACCACCTTCGATGTCGCCGTGTCGGCGGCGCAAGCCAGCGTGTCTGCGCCTGCGGGCATTGCCCGTTTTGTCGGTCATGGCGGCGTGTTCTGGCGGCTCCTCGCCCGCGGCGCAGTATTGCTGATGTTCACGCTGGGCATTTACCGCTTCTGGCTGACCACCGATATCCGGCGTTATCTGTGGTCGAACACCGAGATTGCCAATGAAAGCTTCGAATATGCCGGTACGGCGCGCGAGCTGCTCCTTGGCTTCTTGATCGCGATCGCCGTCCTTGTCCCGCTCTACGCCGCTTTTTTCCTCCTGACCCTGGCGCTGGGTGAAATATGGAACTTGCTGAGCCTCGTTGTCCTGGTTTTTCTCGGCCAATACGCCGTCTATCGCGCACGTCGTTACCGTCTGACCCGTACAATCTATCGCGGCGTGCGTTTTCACCAGACCGGATCGGCCTGGCGCTATTCCATCTGTGCGGTGCTGTGGTGGGCCTTGATCGCGCTGACCTTGGGCCTCGCCTATCCATTTGCCCAGGCGCAGCTCGAGCATTTCAAGATGCGCCACACTTTCTTCGGCGACCTGCCCGGCCGCTTCGAGGGCTCCGGCTGGCATCTTCTCCTGCGCGGCCTTCTCCTGTGGTTTCTTGCGGTCGTGCCCTTCGCCATTGGCGCGATTGCGACCATCCTCGCCATTGACTGGAGCGCAGTCACGTCCGCGGCCCCCACAGACGACAGCTCCAGCTGGCTCGAGACCAGCGGGCTTGCCGGCGCCGTCGTGTTTGCCGGATTGACCGGCACCTGGCTCCTGCTTTCAATCGCAATCCTCTATCCCATTTTTCAGGCCGTGGTGCTGCGCTGGTGGGTGTCGGGATTGCGTTTCGGGCAAGTAACGGTGACGTCGCGCCTGCGCACCGCGCAGGTCTTTGGAGTTTATGCCCGATTTTTTGGCTATGCGGCCCTCTTCACCTTGGCGGCGGCAGCCATGGTCGCAGCGGGAGTGCTTGGCCTGTCGACAATCGCCGGCGGGATGGATTCGGTCCGCGATGAAATCATCACGACGGTATTGGGCGTTGGCGCCTATGTCGCCATCGCGCTCGGCTACTCGACCATCTATCAAGCGACCGTCAAGCTCGGCCTGTGGCGGTGCGTCATCGAATTGATGGATGTCTCGAACCTGGCGGCGTTGGAGCAAGTCCGCGCAGCAGGCGAGGCCGCCTCGCCTGTCGGCGAAGGTCTTGCCGATGCGCTCAATGTAGGCGGGATATGAGCGCGCCGGACTGTGACGTCGCGACGGTTTCCGGACGCGGAATTTTTTTCGATGGCTCGACGACGGCCCGTCATGACGTCCGGGTCGAGCTCGCGCCGCTGACGCTACGGGCATATGGCAGCGACGGCGGTGTTTTGGCCGAATGGCGATATGATCAGCTGGAAACCCTTTCCGCGCCGGACGATGTGCTGCGTCTCGGCAAAGCAGGTAGCGCAGTGCTCGCACGCCTCGAGATCAAGGACCCGCAACTGGCTGCCGCAGTAGACGAACGATCCATGCCGGTTGACCGCACCGGGCGCATCGAGCGGCGGCTGCGGACCAGGGTCATCGTCTGGAGCTTCGCCGCCACCGCCTCGCTCCTCATTGTTGCAGTCGTGGGCGTGCCGCGGATCGCCACCGGGCTCACGCCGCTCATCCCCTATGCCCTCGAGCGCAGAATTGGAGCGGCGGTGGACGCTCAGGCCCGCGCCAGCCTCGAGGACCGCCGTTCCGGCGCCACTTTCGAATGCGGTAACGCCGAGAAGGAGCAGGCCGGTCGCGCGGCATTCGATAAGCTGATGCGGCAAATCGAGACGGCTGCGGCGTTGCCCTTGCCCCTCAAAGTCGCGGTCGTGCGCAAGCCCGATCCGAATGCCATCACGCTTCCCGGCGGTCACATCTACGTCTTTCAGGGCCTGATCCGGGAGGCCCGCAGCCCGGACGAGCTCGCCGGCGTCATCGCCCATGAAGTCGGCCACGCTGCTCATCGCGACGGGATGCGAACAGTGATCGAGGGTGCCGGACTCTCGCTTCTGTTCGGGATGTTGCTCGGCGATTTCGTCGGCGGCGGCGCAGTGATATTCGCCGCCAAGACCATACTGCAAACGAGCTATTCCCGCGAGGTCGAGGCCTCCGCCGACGGATATGGCGTGACGCTGATGAGCAAGATCGGCGGCGATCCGCGCGCGTTGGGGACTATCCTGACGCGGATTGCGGGGACCACGCATGCCGGGCCGAAAATCCTGGCCGATCATCCCGAGACCCGCGACCGCGTAGCCGTGATCGAGGCGATGGCAGCATCCGGACCAAGAAGGGCGCTGCTCGACCAAAAAGAATGGGCCGCGCTCAAGGCCATTTGCTCGGCTGAGTGAGACTGAGAATGGCCCGCCGCTACCTCCATTCCGAGCCGACGTCGAAGCTTGCACTGTGGGCGCGGCGCATAGCCGGTTTCGCGTTCGCCGTTACCTTTCTCGCCATCATCGTCGTGCGCTCGGGCGTCCTGGAGATCAAACCCGCTATCGCGACCTTTGGCGGCGCGCTCGCGATCGCGATGATTGCGTTCCTCGTCGCATTGGCCGCCTTTGCCGTGATCTGGATGGAGGGGTTGGCCGGAATGCGCGCCGCCTTGTCGGCGATGGCGATCTCGCTCCTGCTCCTCGCTTATCCTGCTTATCTCGGGCTGAAAGCCTATCGCCTGCCCTGGATCTACGACATCACCACCGATCCGATCGATCCGCCGCGCTATGAAGCCCTTGGGCGCGCGCGTCCCCGCGATGCCAATCCCGTGACCTATACGGGCCTCTATACCGCCGAGCAGCAGCGCGGCGCCTATCCCGATATCGGGCCGCTGGGCACGAATGCGACTCCGCAGGCCGCCTACCGGGCCGCCCTCGCTGTCATGAACAAGCACAAGGATTCGTTCCTGGCTCCCTATTGGCGGGTCATCGACGCACGCGAGCCGATAGGATCCCGCGACGGCCGCATCGAGGCGGTCGCCTATTCCTCGATCATGGGCTTCCGCGATGACGTCGTGGTGCGGGTGCGGGAGGAACCCGACGGCGCACGCATCGATGCGCGCTCTTCCTCGCGTTACGGCTCGTTCGATTTCGGGACCAATGCCGCGCGCATCCGCCGGCTGATGAACGATATTGAGGAGGCGATCCGCGCCCAGAAGAGCGAACGACCAGCACCGCCGCCGAAGGCGAAGAAAGGGGTCGCCAAGAAGAAGGATCAATCGCGGCCGGAGAAACGGTAGCGGCCATTGAGAGCAGGCTCGCCGTCTGTCACGACGAGGCCGCGCGTCACCAGATCTTCGAGATGGGCGAGAACGGAAAGACCGGCTGCCTTCAGCAGCCGCGCATCAAGCCCGATATAGATCGCGCGCACAATGGCGGGAATGTCGGTTTCCCCCTTGGCCAGCCGACGCAGGATCGCGGCCTCCCGCGCCTGGCGGTGGCGAATGTACTGCTGGACGAAGCGCGGCGCCTCGCGCACCACTCCGCCGTGGCCGGGCAGATAGATCGGTTCCGAGCGCCGCGCGAGCTTGTCGAGCGACGCCATGTAGTCGCTCATCGCCCCGTCCGGCGGCGCGACAACGGGCGTGGACCAGGCCATGACATGGTCGCCGGAGAACAGAACGTTGGCCTCCCTGTAGGCAAAGGCCATGTGGTTGGCGGTATGGCCGGGCGTCGCGACCGCCTCGACGGTCCAGCCGGAACCGCGCACGATCTCGCCGTCGACGAGCGCGCGATCGGGACGAAACTCGGCATCGTTGCTTGCATCGAGCCGCGGCGCCTCGCCGATATGGAGGGGGCGAGCGGCGCGGTGCGGTCCTTCTGCGAGCACCAGGGCTCCCGTCACCGCCTTGATGCGAGGCACCGCCGGAGAATGATCACGGTGGGTGTGAGTCACGAAAATATGGGTGACGGTTTCCGCGCGCACGGCATCGAGCAAGGCGGCGATGTGCGCCTCATCCAGCGGGCCGGGATCAACGACAGCGACCCGACCGCGACCGAGGATATAGGAGATCGTCCCCTTGAACGTGAACGGGCTCGGATTGTTGGCGAGGAGCCGGCGCACGCCGGGCACCACCTCCTCCACCTTGCCGGGAGGAAGATCAAGGCTCCTGTCAAAGGGAATGTCGCCGCTCAATGCGGACGATCAACCGAGCTTGCGACCGATGATGTCCTCGCAGCGGTCGCCGGAGTCCGCGTCGCCGAGATACAGGGCACCCGACATGGCGGCCCGCATGCGGTTCGACGGCGGACCGGCAGTTCCCCAGCGATCCGGCATGGGCATCACCTTGTCCCAATAATCGGGGTTCTGCGCCACGTGGGTGGCGTCATCGATCTGGTCGAGCTCGGTGGTATATTCCGCTACGAAGCCGTTGGGCTCGATGAAATAGGAGAAGACGTTGCTGCCCGGACCGTGGCGGCCGATTCCCCAGGCGATATCGAAGCCGCTCTGCTTGACGCGGCCGGTGCCCCGCATCAGGCCGTCGATGTTCGGCAATTCGTAGGCGACATGATTGAGCGACGGACCGTTGTTGCGGAAAATGGCGATGCTGTGGTGATCTGCACTGCAGCGCAGGAACTCCATCAAATGCGTGCTGTCCGAGAGCTTGAAGCCGAGGACGTCGGCAAAAAACGGCACTTGATCCTCGGTACGCGCGCTGTTGAGCACGACATGGCTGATCTTGGTCGGACGCGAGCGGTCGAGGACGGCATCCGGATGGCGCACGATGTCGCAGGATATGCTCATCGGGAGGCCGTCCGGTGTCTTGAAACGAAAGCCGTAGCCGCCGCCGGCGCCGGCGGCGAGCGGTGCCGGGTCGCCGGCGACGTCAACGCCGTAACCCTTCGCCTTGGCGCACAGCGCGTCGACGGCGGAGCGGTCCGGGGCGGCGAAATGCACGCCCAGGAGGCTTGGGTTCTTGCGCTCGCGGATGGTGAGCACATGATGCTCGCCGCCGGTTGCGCGGAAATGGATGCTGTCGGCCTCGGATGCGACCTCTTCCAGCGCCCAGACCTTGCTGTAGAAATCCGCCGATTGCTGCAGATCGCGGACGCCGAGCTCGATGCTGCGCACGCCGGTGACCCTGCCGTTTGCCATGATGCGTGACCTCTTGCCGTGATGCCAATGGCTCTCGCGGAATGTCGCACAGACCGGCGCAAAGGGCCAGTGGCTGCTCTCAGTCAAACATCCATTCTCAATCGTCATCGCCCGCTTCAGGCGGGCGAACCAGTAATCACCGCTCACGCGTGGATGCGCTACCTTGTCGACACGCTGAGATCCATTCGTCCCCGTGGGGACTACTGGGTGCCCCGCATACGCGGGGCATGACGATTGAGAATGTGGCTTTGGCGGTCAAAGCTGCGCGAGCTTGGGCATCACCTCGGTTGAAAACAGCGCCAGCGAGCGCAGCGCCTCGTGCAGCGTCATGGTACCGAGAAACAGATAGGTCAGGAGGTAGTTCACGCCAAGCTCGCGCACCTGGCGCTCGATCTCGGCGCGCACAGTCTCCGGATTGCCGGAAATGACCGTGCCGTCGGCGACGCAGGCCTCATAATCGGCGCCGCGCGGGACGTTGAGACGCGAGGTGAGGCCGGTGACCCCGTGCAGATCGCGCAGCCAATTGAGATTGGCGAGGTGGGCGTTCATGGCGGGCTTGGCGAAGCGGCTCGCCGCCTCGTCGGTATCGGCGATGAAGATGTGCCGCTGCACCCCGATGGCGGTGCCCCCGGGGAACTCGGCCTTCGGTTGCGCCGCCCGGCCACGCTTGGCGAATGCCTCCTTGAATGCATCGATATTGGCCTTGGCGGTCGCCATCGGTCCGAGCGTGACGAAATGCAGGCCGTGCTCGCCCGCCCAGGTCGAGCCGATGGTATTGGAGGAGCCGTACCAGAACGCCGGATGCGGCCGCTGCAGCGGCCGCAAGGCGATGGGCACGTTCTCATAGTTGAAGTGAGGGCCGCTGTAGCTCAGCCTGTCGGTGGTCATGCCGGCGCTGATGCAATTGAAGGCATCGATGAAGATGTCGCGCGAGACGTCGTGCTCGACCTTGTGATATTTGAGCTCGAACGGTGATACCCCGCGGCCGACACCGACTTCGAGGCGCCCGTAGCTGAGATGATCGAGAATGCAGATTTCCTCGATCAGCCGCAGCGGCGAGTACAAGGGCAGCAGATAGACGAGGGGCCCGAGACGCATGCGCCGGGTCGCGCGCGCCAGGGCGCCGAGATAGACGCCGGGCACAGGAACCATGTTCAGCGGCGTGGCGTGGTGCTCGGCGACATGGAGGCAATAGATTCCGGCATCGTCGGCTGCCTTGGCGAAAATCAGCCGTTCGTCGAACAGGGTGGCGAGCGGCCGGCCGCCATGCTCGACGTGATCGAATAATCCGATTTTCATGGCAGACTTCTTGAGGCCTGATTTGATGAAAGCCGCGCCGCACGCATTTCAAACATGTGACGATGGCGACATGCCGGTGCTCGCCGGCGCTCAATGGATTTCCGGCTCGGCAATGCCTCCCTTGCCGGCGAGAAAATCGAAATCGCAGCCCTCGTCGGCCTGGCCGATATGGGCGGAGTACATCGCACCATAGCCGCGCGGATAGCGCGGCGGCGGAACTTTCCAGACTGCGCGGCGAGCGTTGAGCTCCTCTTCCGCGACATGCAGATGGATGCGACGCGCCGCAACGTCCACCTCGATCTCGTCGCCGTTGCGCACGAACGCCAAGGGGCCGCCGACGAAGCTTTCCGGCGCCACGTGCAGGATGCAGGCGCCATAACTGGTGCCGCTCATGCGCCCATCCGAGATGCGCACCATGTCGCGTACGCCGGATTGCACCAGCTTTTTCGGAATCGGCAGCATGCCCCATTCCGGCATTCCGGGTCCGCCTTTGGGCCCTGCATTCTTGAGCACCATCACATGGTCGGGGGTGACGGCAAGGTCGTCGCGCTCGACCTCCGCGGCCATGTGATTGTAGTCCTCGAAGGCGAGCGCCGGTCCCCTATGCCGCAGGAAGCGCTGGTCGGCCGCCGCCGGCTTCATCACGCAGCCACGCGGAGCGAGATTGCCGGTGAGGACCGCGGTCGCTCCTTCGCCATAGACCGGATCGGAAATCGGATGGATGACGTCGCGCAGATAGACTTCGGCGCCGGCGATATTCTCACCGACCGTCTTGCCGGTCACCGTGCGGCTGCCAAGGTCGAGCTTGTCCTTGAGCTCGACCATCAGGGCGCGCAAACCACCGGCGTAGAAGAAATCTTCCATCAAATATTTTCCCGACGGCCGCACATTGGCGAGCACCGGAATGTCGCGCGAGATCTCGTCGAAGCGCGCCATGTCGAGAGAAATTCCGGCCCGGCGCGCCATGGCGATCACGTGAATGATGGCATTGGTCGAGCCGCCCATGGCCATGTGAACCTTGATGGCGTTGTCGAAGGCATCTTTCGTGAGGATCCGCTCGGGGGTGAGATCCTCCCATACCATCTCGACAATACGCCGCCCCGTGGCGGCGCACATGCGGGGGTGATTGGAATCCGCCGCCGGGATGGAGGAGGCGCCGGGCAGCGTGAGGCCGAGCGCCTCGGCGATCGCCATCATGGTCGCCGCGGTGCCCATGACCATGCAAGTGCCGAAGGAGCGCGCAATGCCCTCCTCCATCTCGGTCCATTGCTCTTCGCTGATGTTGCCGGCTTGCTTCTCGGTCCAGTATTTCCACACGTCTGAGCCGGAACCGAGATGCTGGCCGCGCCAATTGCCGCGCAGCATCGGCCCCGCCGGCACATAGATGGCCGGAATGCCCATGCTGATTGCACCCATCACCAGGCCCGGCGTGGTCTTGTCGCAGCCGCCGAGCAGCACCGCGCCGTCGATGGGGTGGCTGCGCAGAAGCTCCTCCGCCTCCATGGCGAGAAAATTGCGGTACAGCATGGTCGAGGGCTTGACGAAAGGTTCCGCCAGCGAGATCGCCGGCAACTCGATGGGAAAGCCGCCGGCCTGCAGGACGCCGCGCTTGACGTTCTCGGCGCGTGCGCGCAGGTGCGCGTGACAGGCGTTGATCTCGCTCCAGGTATTGATGATGCCGATCACCGGACGGCCAGACCAGTCCTCGGCGTCGTAACCGACCTGCTTGAGGCGCGAGCGGTGCCCGAACGAGCGCAAATCATTGACGCCGAGCCAGCGATGGCTGCGCAGATCCTGCGGGCGCTTACGGGTCATCGGGATGATCTTGTCCGGTGCGGTGGGGCGCAAAGTCTATCTTGCCCAGCCGGCATGTCCATGCCAGGGGAAATTCATGCGCATCTCCGAAAAGAGACGCTTGGTCGTGCCGCTGCGCGCTCCCTTTGCGGTCCGCAGATGCTGTAGGGTCGACGCCGGCGCGTGATCCATGCTCACGCGTGGGCAAGGGTCGCGCACGCGCCGTGCCCGCCCCAGCGAGGCTCAGGGAAAGCGATTGCCCATCCCCCACGGCATATCGGGTCGAGCCGCCGCAAGAAGCGGCAGGATCGCGTTTGGTCTTCTGATCATGACCATCATGGTCATTGCGATCCTGACCCGGCCGCCCAAATGGCTCACCGACTTCGATCAAGTCTTCTATCTCACCATCGCCTATGACCTCGATCGCCATCGCGTCTTCAGCAACGGGCCGGCCGACGACGTGAACAGCTCGGTTGCCGCTCCTGCGCCGGGAATGTTCTTCGCACCGGTCTATCCATTGCTCGTCCTGGCCGCCAGCAGGGTCGATGGACGATTTGCCAGGGCGCTCGATTGCGCCATCGAAGCGAACCACAAAATGCACGACGGCGCTGGATGCGAAGTCTATGCGCGGCCGATGCACCTTCTGCACGCGGCGTTCCTCACGCTCGGGGTGCTGGCGATTGCGCTCGCGGCCGAGATCATCTTTGCGAGCAGCCTGACGTTCTGGCTGGCGGGCGTTCTGGCGACGCTGGCGCTCCTGCCGGAAACAAATCTGCTCTCATTCGTGATGACCGAGAGCGTCACGTTCTCGCTCTACAGCATCGCGGCGCTTGCGCTGGTGCGGGCATTGCAGGCGCCGCGCTGGCCCAATTTCACGCTGGTGGGGTGCCTGTTCGGCCTCGTCTGCCTGACGCGGACCTCGTTCGTCGTGCTGGTGCTGATTGTACCTGGCCTCATTGCATTGCATGGCCTGCGGCACGCATCGGGCACTCGGCGATCCGTCCTGCAGCAGGTCTCGGCATTTGCACTCGGGTGGCTGCTCATGGTCGGCCCGTGGGTCGTGCGCAACGGCGTGTCCGTGGGCAAATGGGGGGTGACCGAGGAGTACGGCTCCTTCGCGCTGGTCGAGCGCTTCGCCTTCGACGACATGAGCTTGCGCGAGTACCTGCTGGCATTCCCGTACTGCCTGCCGGAGATCGGCGAGCCTGCCGTGAAACGCGCGTTCGGGACGCATGTCATGGACCGATTCGTATACACCACGCCCGAGAGCTTTTTTCGTGTCGGACGACGCCATCGCGACGGGCTCATTGCGGCGCATGGCCGGCTCGATCCACTGATGCCGCGGTTGATCCGCGACGAGCTGCACGAACGCTGGTGGCGCTATCTCCTGGTCAGCGTGCCGCTCGCCTGGTGCGGAATGTGGGTTGGCGGCATCCTGGGCCTCGTCCTGGTGCCGGCATTTGCGGCCGCCTGCATCTCGGCCGTGCGCCAGTCGAAGCCCTTGTTCCTCATTTATGCGGCGCCCGCCTTCGTCATGCTTGGATTGCACGCCATGGTGGCCAACCACTACACCCGCTACAATCTCATTTTGCTTGGTCCGTTCTGCGCGGGCGGCGCCTGGATCATGGCGCGGTGCGCCCGTTGGCGATGGCGATCTCGCGCGCCAGCACGGTGATCAGCTCCATTTGCGCCCGCAGCTTGAGGTGGAGGTTGAGCACCACCAGGAGGCTGATCGCCACCCAGGTATAGATGATCAAATCGACTCCGCGGCCGATGCCGGCCACCTCCGCCAACGCGCTGGCATGAGCGGGAAACCATACGAAATAAAGTCCACCCGATGCAGCGAGCACGCCGAAGAGGCCGACCACCGGAGAACGCCGGTACTCGGTCCAGGCGTAAATCAGAATACCGAGCAACAACGCCGTCAGGATGAGTTGCGCTATCATCGTTGCAGCCTCCGCGCGAACAGGTCGGTCAAGATGAAAAGAGCGTCCCCGAGCGTCTGTCCCTTGGCGCGCGAGTAGGCGGTGTACTCGACGGTCACCGGCCGCTCCACATATTTGAGTCCGCTGTCGGCGATCTGATGCAGGATCTCGGAGGCATGCGCCATGCGGTTTTGCCGCAACGCGATCGTGCTCGCGCCCCGGCGCGTCATCGCGCGCAGGCCGTTGTGGGTATCGGTCACGCGCAATCCTGTCGTCACGCGCGTGAACCAGGTTGCGGCCTTGAGCAGCATGCGCCGCGAGCCCGGCAAGCTCGCCGCGGGGCGAAGAAAGCGGCTCCCCAACGCGAAATCGGCGCCCTCCTGCCGCAATGCGTCGAGGAGGCCCGCGATCTCGCCGGCGCAATGCTGTCCATCGGCATCGAAAGTGACGATCGCGTCGGCTGCCACCGAGAGCGCAAAGGTGATGCCGGTCTGCAGCGCGGCGCCTTGCCCCAGGTTGACCGGATGTCGCACGACGGTCGCTCCGGCGGCACTCGCGAGGTCACCGGTTGCATCGGTCGAGCCGTCGTCGACCACGACCACCCGATAGCCCTGCGCCTTCACGTCGGCGACGACGCCCGCGATCACCGGCGCCTCGCAATAGGCGGCAATCACGACCCACGCGTTCTCCAACGTCGTCTGCAATGCGATAACCTGCTCTCAAGGGCGTGTGTACCGGTCGCGACGATCACACGGAATTGCTATTCCAGGCTCACGCCGCCGCTGTTGATCACCTTGGCCCACTTGGCGGTTTCCTCGGAGACCACCTGGCCGAATTCCGCCGGGTTGCCGGGGATCAGCACCCCGCCGAGCTCGGCCAGCTTCGCCTGCATGGCTGCATCGGCAAGCGCGGCATTGATCTCCCTGTTGAGCTTGTGGACGATCTCCGGCGGGGTGCCCTTCGGGACAGCCATGCCGAAAAAGGCGCTGGCTTCGTAGCCGCGCACGGTCTCGCCGACGGTGGGAACATCCGGCAAGGCATCGGAACGTTTGGCGGTCGTGACACCGAGTGCGCGCAATTTCCCGGCCTGGATATGCGGCAGCGAGGAAGGCATGTTGTCGAACATCACATGCACCGTGCCGCTGATCATGTCGGTGAGCGCAGGCGCCGAGCCGCGATAAGGCACGTGCGTGAGCTCAACGCCGGTCATGATCTTGAACAGCTCGCCGGAGAGATGCACCGACGTGCCATTGCCCGACGATGCCCAGTTGATCTTTCCCGGATTGGCCTTGGCATGGGCGATGAACTCCGCGACGGTCTTGGCAGGAACCGAAGGATTGACCTCCATCACGTTCGGCACCCGCATGAGCCCGCCGACGGGAAGCGTATCGCGCATGAAATTGAACGACAGTTTGCGGTAGAGCGTGGCGTTGATCGCGTTGGCCGGATTGACCAACAGAACGGTATAGCCGTCGGGCGGGGAATTGATCACCGCCTCGGTCGCGATATTGTTGCCGGCGCCCGGCTTGTTCTCGATGATGAATTGCTGGCCGAGCCGCTCCGACAGCCAGTGCCCGATGAGACGTGCGAGGATGTCGGTGGTGCCCCCCGCCGGGTAGCCGACGATCCAGCGCACCGGCCGGACCGGATATTCCGCCGCAGCCGCTTGGCTTGCTGCAACGAGCGGCAGGCACGCCACGCACAGTGCAAGAAGACGCGCAGGATTCACGCTTGGCTTCATGACGTTCTCTCTCCGCGGCCGGTCGCCGTTCTTGGCAAATAATGCCGCCCCGGCGGCCGTTGTTCCAGCCGAAGGCGGCTGTCCGGTTTCGGCCAGCCCGGAACGGCCGAACTCGGATAAGGTGCGGGCACGCCGATGAACCTACCCGTCAGTAGTGGATCGGCACAAGGAGCTTGGGCGCGCGCTAGCTTTATGACGCAGTCAAACTAGGGCAATGCATGGGCCAGTCTCCAATTCCACCGGCTTCCGCGTCCCTCAATCTTCCCACCGGCCTTCGGCCGATCTTCGAGCAGAATTATCCGCGCTTCTCCGATGCCGAATACAAGCGCCGGCGCGACGCGCTTGCGCGCGTGATGGAAAGCGCAGGCGCCGACCATCTGCTGATCGTCTCCGCGCAGAACGTGGGCAACGCGACGCGCTGGGTGACGGGCTGGCCCGGAACGAACGAGGCGCTCACTGTTTTCCGCGCGGGCGAAACGATGACCATGCATGTCGAATATTACAATCATGTGCCGCAGGCTCGCATGATCGCCCGCGACGTCGATGTGCGCTGGGGAGAGGAAAAAGGCATCGTCAAGGCGAGCGAGGAGCTCGACCGGCGCGGAGCAAGGCGCGTCGGCGTGATCGGGCCGCTGACGGGCCCGAAATGGAAGACGCTCGAGACCAGGTTCCAGCTGATCGGCCTGGACGCCGATTACGTCGAGCTGCGGATGCACAAATCGGAGGAGGAGATCGCATGGCTGCGCATCGGCGCGGCCCTGAGCGACGCCGGCATGGCGGCGCTGGTAGCGGGGACCCGGCCCGGCATGACCGAGCATGATCTCGGCAACATGATCGAGCGCGCCTATGTCGGTTTCGGCGGCACGCACGTCATCCACTTCATCGGGACGACGGCCATGGCGACACCGGATGTGTGCGTACCGCGACAATTTGCGTTGCGTCGCAAAATCGAGGCCGGCGATTTCGTTTTCTGCGAGCTCTCCGCCGCATGGTGGGACTACTCCGGGCAGGTGTTGCGGGGACTTACGGTCGAGGCCGAGCCCAGCTCGCTCTATCGCGACCTGCATGCAACCGCGGTTGCGGCCTTCGACTCCATCACCAGGGCGATTGCGCCCGGGGTCGCGGTCGTGGATCTGATCGAGGCGTCCGCCATGATCGAAAGCAACGGCTTTACCACCTATGACGATCTCGTGCACGGCTATGGCGGTGGGTATTTCGCGCCTATTCTCGGATCGAGAAGCCGCCCTGCCGGCCATCCCACGACGCTCACGCTGCAAGAGAACATGTGCATGGTGGTCCAGCCGAACGTCATCACGCGCGATGAAAAGGCCGGCGTCCAGTTCGGCGAGCTGGTGCGTGTCACCAAGACCGGGTTCGAATCCCTGCATCAAACTCCGCATGATTTGTTCAGAGCGGGGCAGCTGATCTGACCTGCAGCGAAGACCAGGTGGTCGGATCTGACGGGTCTGTCCCATGGGTTCCGCAGAGCACCGCGACATGAGCTCGCAGGTCTCGCCCTCACCTGTGGCCACAATCATCGCGGCGTTGCGATCTCCCTCGAGTTCCATCCGTCGCGTGGGGAACCGAATGCGGTGCGCGGGCTTTGACGTAGTGATGAAAGATGCCGCCGAGGTGACCCCGAAGGTTCTGCGCCAGCACGCGCGCGATTGTGACCGGATGGCCAGCGAGTGTCCTGATCTGTTCACCAAGGACGCCCTGCGGGAACTCGCGGTCGAGTTCATGCGGACCGCCGACGCGCTCGAAAGCAGATCGAGAGCGCAGCCGTCCCATCGGTAGCCAGGCAGGTCCTCGCGCCTGCGGTCCGCACGAAGCACCGCACAACCGGAACGAGATCAGCGCCGCAAGGGCCGCCGCACTGCTTCGGCAGCGCGATAGGGTGTTTTCCCCGGACGTGAGCGACGCACACGGTCTTCGTCGCCGGAATGCGATCCGACAATTGCATGATGACGGCCTTCGGTCGTATGCTCGCGGCTCACTTTGGGGTGCCCCGTTGCGAGAGTTGGCCTGATGCGTTGCATGGCGTGCGGCGAGCAGATGGTTTTGACGGCAGCGGTGCCCGACGACACCATGACGGTGCCGGGTTTCGAGCATGAAACCCTGCAATGTCTGGCCTGCGGCGCGATCGAGCGCAGACTCGTCTTCACTCGACGCCCGAACCAGACGGCGGTGCCGTCGCCACCGCCGCCGCCCCCTGTTTCGTCCTGTTCACAGCAGCCGGTTTCTTCTTGCCCGCAGCCCGAGGGCATTGCGCCCACCCCTGCCTGGTCACGCGCGGTCGAGAAGCTCCGCAGCCTGCAGGCCGATCTCCATCAGCGAGCCGGTGAGATCAAGACCGGGTTGCATGTGCAATTCAATCGGAAGCCCGCTCGCAACCATCGCGAGCCACCGCCGGCCGACAGTTCAGCGGACGGCAGGTTCAAGGATTTCGCCTGGAAGTCCGCTCGAGCGCTGCGAGCCCAGTTGCGCAAGCGTTCGCCCCCGTCCGGCCGCGGCCGGACGAAACAACAAGCAATCCAGTCGAGTCCTGAAGCAATCCAACAGTTCAATCAATTCTGGGAGAGCCTCGTTCCAGGCATCAATCTTCCGGAGGCGCCGGCCGAGGTGCCCCTGGCATCGGCAGGGCCGGCCCCGCTGCCGAGGTCGCTCAGTCTTGTGGCGGTTGAACGCTTGGAAGCCGTGGGCACTGCCGGCCGCGCGATATTGCTGTTGCGTGGCACGCAGCAGATGGGCTGAGAGCTTGCGTGTGTGTGTGTGTAACGCACTGAGAAAAGCGGCGGCCCGAGACCGAGCCGTAAAGGAGAAGTGTCATGCGCCTCATCAGCCTGCTCGTTTTTCTCCTGATCATTTCGGGCTGCGGAAAATCCCCGGGTCCTTCCGGCCCGGCGGGACCGGCGGGTCCGCAAGGCGTTGCAGGGCAGCAAGGCCCCACCGGAGCGCAAGGGCCGCCTGGGCCTGCTGGCCCCGCCGGACCTCAGGGGGAGGCCGGACTGCAAGGTCCCGCAGGACCGCAAGGGGTGCGAGGCGAGCCTGGGCCAGCGGGCCCGGTGGGACCGGCCGGTCCCAAAGGCGATCGCGGCGATGCTGGTCCCGCAGGACCGCCTGGGCCTCCCGGGCTTCCCGGCGCGACTGCACCTGCTGCGAGCACTGGGTTGCGCGGCTTCGACGCTACCGGCGAAAGCTTTGCATGCTCGGCGGACGAAATCCTTGTCTCCGCGATTTGCAAGGACGCAGGCGGGCCGCCCGCCCTGGTGAGCGGTTCAGTGCGCTGCTCCGGAGCGGCGGGGATCGTCGGACTCTGCATGCGAAAGCAGTAGCGAGCGCGATCACATCTGCGGTTGAAATCGAGATGCACTCCATTCCAGAAAACCTGGACCGGCGCATCTCCAAAAAGAAAAACCCGCCGGAGGCGGGGATTGCTCGCGCTGAATCAGGCATGCCAGCGCGCTAACGGCGCGATGGAGGATGCATGCGAAATTCGAATGTCAGGGATGCAGGAACAGCGCCACGAGAACTATGACTGGCAACGGAATGCCAAGTAGCCAGAAAAACGTCGCCGGGCTGGCACCCATGGCAACCTCCTTTATTGGTTGTCCGACACATAACGCACCATTCTCTTTGGCGTTCCCTATCAGTCGGTATGCTTGCCAGCAATGCTGGAGCGCGCCTGGAACAGTTCAACCCGGCAGTCACGGCGGAAATTCGCCGTGGAACCAGGACAATCTCATTTTCCCGCGAGGAGCGGGGTTATGCGACGCACCGTGACGCGACGGTTTGCCCGTTCGGGCCCATCGGTGGGAATCTTGAGGTATTGCTCCCCATAACCCTGGGTGGAGAGGTTTTCCGCCGGCACCCCGAATTCCTCCGTGAGGATGAGCGCGACCAACTCGGCGCGTCTATCCGAGAGTGACAGATTGTCGACGTCCGAGCCGACCGCATCGGTGTGCCCTTCAATCAGGAACACCTCCTGCGGATTTTGCTCGGTGGCTCGATTGATCCCCGTTCCGACTGCGGCGAGCCATTGAATCTGGTCGGAAGCAAGATCCCACGAACCCGTTTCGAACGTGACCGTGTTAAGGTCGATTCGCGGCATGCGATCCCGCAATGAGACGCTGTAGCGGATTTCGTCGAGGGTGTAGGGCCGCTCGATCACATCGACCGGGGGAGCGATGAGGGTCTCAAATAAAAGTGCCGGGCTCGCCCGTTCGGTTTCGACAATGTAGCGCTCGCGCGGAATGTGGATGCGCGGCGGCGGCAGGTTCACCAGGAAAAGACCGAAGCCGACACCCGCCGCAAAGCCAGGGCTCCCGCTCACCCTGGACCTGCGCGGTCCGTTGTCGATGATGATGATCTCACGCCCATCAGGCAGGATGCGTGAGCGGCGGAGCAGGAAACCTTCTTCGTCGACGACGGTGATCACCCTGTCGCCGTTCGGTCGGACAACGATCGTGACGTGGTCACTGCCGCGCCGTTCCATGCGGACATCTCGCGCGCCGTAGCGGAAGCGGTCGATCTCGCTGTGACGAATGATGGTATGACCGCCTTCGCGGATGATGGTGCGGTCCGGCTCGCGAATGATGGTGCGTGCCCCCTCGGTGTGCTCGCGGCGCTCTCCGCGCAATGCGTCGATGCGGACCAGCGGGTGCCCCTGTGCCGATTGCGGTGAGATCCGCGCTCCGGAAGCAGCGGGCGCGATTGGCCGCGCCTCTTGTGCGGATGGAGACGGAAGACCGGAGGGTGCAAGGGGCAACGCCTGCACATTAGGCACCACGGTCACTGCAGGCGCGCCTTGCGCCGCCGGCAGCTGCGGAGCGACCGGACGACCGGGCGCGACGGGCTGGCGATCCTGCGCGGCTGGCGGCGGCGTGACCGGGCGCCCCGGTGCGGCGGGCTGGCGATCCTGCGCCGCGGGCGGCGGCGTGACCGGACGCCGGGTGCGGCGGGCTGGCGATCCTGCGCCGCGGGCGGCGGCGTGACCGGACGCCCGGGTGCGGCGGGCTGGCGATCCTGCGCCGCGGGCGGCGGCGTGACCGGACGCCCGGGTGCGGCGGGCTGGCGATCCTGCGCCGCGGGCGGCGGCGTGACCGGACGCCCGGGTGCGGCGGGCGGTTGATCTTGCGTAGCAGGTGGTGAAGAGGATGGCGCACCCTGCGCAGTCGGTGCAGGCGCTGCCCTTCCTTTCGGGACGGGGGCGGCGGCTGCAGGCGGCTTCACTGGAGCGGCGGCGGGCTGGCGATCCTGCGCCGCGGGCGGCGGCGTGACCGGACGCCCCGGTGCGGCAGGCGGGTGATCTTGCGTAGCAGGCGGTGAAGAGGATGGCGCACCCTGCGCAGTCGGTGCAGGCGCTGCCCTTCCTTTCGGGACGGGGGCGGCAGCTGGAGGGGGCTTCACTGGAGCGGCGGCGGGCGGCTTTTGCGGCGCGGCGCCAGGTTTTGTTTCAGGTTCCACCGCCTGCGCAAGGATGATCGGGGCTTGATCCGCGAACGGCCGGGCCTGCCCCGCCCATTCGCCATTCGCCGCCGCGGCAGAGCCGATTTGAAGCGACATGGCACCACAAATAGACATGGCACCACAAATAAACGTGCTCCCGATGAGCAATTGCCGGACCCGGATCATTTCAATTTCCTGTTGGGACTTTGGCTGTCTCGGACTGAGAAACGTAAACGACATGACAACGCAACCGCACTGAACGAGGTCTGAATAAAACAGGTCGAAAATAAGGCTTGATTTCCTGGCAACAAGCAGTTGCGGAGCCTCGAGTGCGCACGAGCTTAACACCGCAAGGACTTAAATGTTCTCGTGTTTCGCTCGAGCATTATCTATCAGTTCAATGGCGAGCAGCGGCCGGACTGCTCGGTGCTGTCGAAGGATTCGGCATCAAAGTGATGATGAGCGGGCCATGGCCGGAGTGGCGGGATTCGCCAAGCCGGGAATAAGGACGTGTGCCGGCTATGACGAGCTTTTCTTCAACTCCCGGCTCACGGCGTCGGCCGAATGTCCTACCTTCCGCACCGCCTCCGAAAGGCGCTCCTTCGACACGTCGAATTTGTCCGCCCAATACTGCACCTCGTAGGGCTCGCTGAGATTGATGCGCGATCGATCCGCAGGGCCTTTCTGTGAAAGATCGTCTGGCATGATGTTCGGCTCCTTTGTAAGTGCAACGGCCGCATGTCCATCCGGTTCCCAAGGAACTCTGGCCTGCATCCGCATCCGAGCCGTAATCGCCCGCTTCAGGCGGGCGACCCAGTAATCCCGGTTGAGTTATAGGGCACTCGCTGGCGCCGCGCGGAAATTCACCGCACGCTGCGATGCACCCAGCTCGCAGGCGCACCCGGCGAAGAAGCCCGTGCGGTCTTGAACAGGAATGCCTTCTCAGCCCCGCGCGGTGGCGCTCGCGCGGCGGCATCGCAACGAATTTGGCGTAGCTGCGTTGAACTGCGCAGAGAAGCCCTTAGGTCACTGGGCCGTGCGTGCCATGTCAGGACAACAACGAGCAAATCGCAATGATCTGCCGGCGTGCCCTCGCTGCAAGGCACAGATGATGGAGGTCGTGAGCATCGCGCCGATGCTGCATGAGCCGGGTCTCATCGCGTATGAGTGCAGCAAATGCGGATACCTGACGAGCGTGGTTCAGCCGCCTACTGAGCCGCAACGTGAGTGAGGTCCGCGCGGGACCGCGCCGTCGACATCGAGGAGGATGGACCGCTCAAGGCTGACGCGAGGATGTCGAAGACGCAGCACGGACCCTTTCCGTCAAAACACATGTCGTAAGGGCAGGCACGGTCGTGGAGCTGGTCGATGCCTTTTCAGCCCTTCGGGAGGCGGCACCTGATGCTGTGCTCGTATGCGGGGACGCATTCTTTGCTGCGTGCAGCAAAAGTATCACCGCCCGAAATCACGAAAAATACGCCTCGACGAGACTGGTTCGAAGAGGTCTCGCCTGATCACGACGGGGCGGCGGCCTCTGACCGGATCGACACTCTGGCGCCCTCGACAAGGCTGACGGACGGATTGAGGATGACCTGGTCGCCTGCCGCGACGCCGCTGACTGTTTCGACCTCAGTCCCAAGGTCGCGCGCGACCGATATCTTCTGGATATGCGCGATGCCGTCCTTCACCACCACAACCTGCAGGCCGCCGCTGTTGAAAATGACCGCATCAGCCGGCACTAGCAGGCTCGGTGTCTTGCGCGGGATATGGAGCTCGATCGTGCAATAAGTTCCGGGGGTGAGCGCTCCCTCGGGATTCGGAATATCGATTTCTGTCAGCAATGTCCGCGTGCCGGGCGCCAGCGCGTCGGCCATGCGCGTCACCTTGCCCGGGAACGTACGATCAGGGATTTCAGCGATGCGCACGACGGCCTCGACGCCGGGGGATAACCCGAACGCCTGGTCCTGCGGCACGAATACCTGAGCGCGGATTACGTTGTCCTGCATGATGTTGAACATGAATGTGCTGCTGACCGCATCCGCCTGGACAAGGCTGCCGATATCGATATTGCGCTGGGTGATGACGCCGTCGAAAGGCGCGACGACGCGCTGATACACCTTCTGTTGATGCAGCACCTGGAGTTGCGCCTGCTGTGCCGTCACGTTGGCTTGCGCGACGCCGAGCGCGGCTTGTTGCGCCTTGAGGGTTTGGACGTCGATGGTTCCCTGCTGTTGGGTAACCCATCCTTTGCTGACGAGCCCACTGTCTCGATTCCAGGTCACCTGCGCGAGCTCCACGTTCGCCTGCGCCTGCTGCTCCGCGGCCTTCAGCTGGACCAGCGTAGCCTCGGCCTGGGCTATCTGGTGATCGAGCTCTGGCGCGGTGATCTCGGCTAGCAGCTCTCCATCCTTCACGTGATCGCCAATGTCCACGTGGCGTTTGTCGATATAGCCGCTGGCGCGGGCGAATATGTTCGCGACCGCGAATGCCGAGGTCGTAGCGGGAAGCGTCGCAATTACGATGCTGTCGGCCGCCCGGATCGTCGCCACGCGCACGCTGGGAACGAAATCACGGCGCTGCTGAGAGACCGCGACCGCCTCGCGTTGCTGTGAATAGTGACGCCACGCCCCGGCGGCGAGCCCGCCGCCCAGCACCAGGAGCACGCCAATTCCCAGCAACCAGCCTCCCCATCGGCGCCCTTTCGGGCGATCGTCCGGAAGCAGCCTACGCGGAATCTCCGTCACCCGATCCGCCGCAGGCATGCTTTCGGCAACCGGCTTTCGCCACCGATCCAATGATTCCACCTCGCTCATTCGAGAGCCTCCTCGAACACTCCGTGCGCCCTCTTTCCATCATTGCCCTTCCGAAGCTTGGCAAACAGGTACGGCACGACCAGCAGCGTCGTCGGGGTTGCAAACAGCAGTCCGCCGATGACCGCGCGTGCCAATGCCGCATTCTGCTCCTCGCCCGCTCCTCCGATCGCCATGGGGATCATGCCGACCATCATGGCGGCAGCCGTCATCAGCACGGGACGGATGCGGGTATGTCCTGCATCGATGGCGGCCTCGAAGGCGGTCTTGCCGGCGAGTTGCTGTTCACGTGCAAACGTGACGAGCAGAATGGAGTTCGCCGAGGCGACGCCCACCGCCATGATCGCGCCCATGAGCGATGGAACGTTCAACGTGGTGCCAGTTACGAAGAGCATTGTGAGTATGCCGCAGAAGGTTGCCGGCAAAGCCAGGATCACGACGAAGGGATCACCAAAATTCTGGTAGTTCACGACCATGAGCAGGTAGACGAACACCGCCGCGAACAGCAGTCCTACGGCAAGGTCGCGAAAGGCATCGTTCATGCTCTGAATCTGGCCGACGATCTGGATCGAGTTGCCAGGCGACAGCTGCTTTTGCAGCTCCGCCACGATCTTGTTGATCGCAGCCGAGATGCTGCCGAGATCACGCCCCTCCACGCTTGCATAGACGTCGTAAACCGGCTGGATATTCGACTGATTCGCGTTGGTCGGCAGGCTGCCGCGCGTGAAGGTCGCAACGTTGCTCAGCAAGCCAGGCACCGGACCGTTAATGGAATCGACTGGAAGAGGAGACCGGCGTGTTTCCCAGCTCATTCAACGAGCTTACCTTGGACTCCGGCGTCTGGACGGCGAGATAATAAGGAATCCCAGACTTTGGATCG
This sequence comes from uncultured Alphaproteobacteria bacterium, assembly GCA_963820365.1. Classification (GTDB taxonomy): domain Bacteria; phylum Pseudomonadota; class Alphaproteobacteria; order Rhizobiales; family Xanthobacteraceae; genus VAZQ01. The sequence goes on from CAWFZR010000019.1 coordinate 110,840, forward strand.
GTCCAGAAATTCGGCGTCACTTGCTCCGAAGAGCTGAGACTCACGTTAATGTTGGTGGCGATGGTGCTTGCATTGAGCCCCAACTGAGCTGCACGCGCGCGATCGATCGTGGCGTAGAACGCCGGAGCAGCGACCTCCTGCTGCAGATGTGCATCGGCGATTCCCGGGATTGCCGCGAGGCGGCGCCGCAGCTCGTTGGCCACACGAAGGTTTGTTGCCTTGTCGTAGCCGACGGTCCGCACATCGATCTGTGCCGGCAGGCCGAAATTGAGAATCTGGGTCACGATGTCCGCCGCCTGAAAATAGAAGACGACGTCCGGGAAGGCGGCCGGCAGCACCTGGCGCAGCTTGCGCACATAGTCGCTGGTCGGAGCATGGCCGTCTTTCAGAGCTACCAGGATCACGCCGTCGTTGACGCCGATGGTCGAGCCGTCGGCAAAGGCCAGATTGTACGAACGCGCCGGCAAGCCGATGTTGTCGACGATCCGGTCGCGCTCGCCTTCAGGAATGATCTCTCGAATCTTGTCTTCCACTGCCTGAAACATGCGCTCGGTCGACTTCGATCCTGTTCCCGGCCGGGGCCCGGACGTGGAGCTGAATTTGGCCACCGTCGATGGCCGGAAAGAAGTCGCGGCCCACCAGCATCAGCATCGCCGTGCCCAGCGCGAGCACTAGGAACGCGAACAGCGGCACAACAAATCGTTGGTTCAGCAAAAATGCGAGCAGCCGGACATAGGCGTTGCGCATCTGCTCGAAGCCATGCTCGAAGCGATCATGAATGCGGGAAAACCAGCCTCGCGAAGCGCCCCGGTGCTCGCTCTTGAGCAGCAGCCCGATCGTGATCGGTGTCAGCGTTCTCGACAGCGCGTAAGAGGCCAGCATCGCAAACACGACGGCGTAACCCAGCGGCGTGAACAGGTATTTGGCGGGACCTTCGAGAAACACCACGGACGTGAAGACACAGCTGATGGCGAGCGTCGAGACCAATGTCGGCACGGCGATCCCGGCGGCGCCGTGCAGGGTCGCGGCCGCCAGCGGTTTTCCCTCTTCCGCGAGAAGGCGGTGGGTATTCTCGATCGTCACGGTCGAATCGTCGACCAGGATGCCGACTGCGAGCGCCAGGCCGCCCAACGTCATGGTGTTGAGCGTCTCGCCGAGGAAGTAGAGATCACCAGCGATGCAAGGATTGCGAGCGGAATCGAAATCATCACGACCAGCGTCGATCGCCACGATCCGAGAAACGTCATGATCATCAATGCCGTGAGGCCGGCGGCAATCGCGCCCTCGCGCAGGACGCCGGCGATCGATTGTTTCACGAACACAGATTGATCGAACAGCTCGCTGATGTTGAGGCCGGGTGGCGCTGCTGCACGAATGGTCTGCAGGGCATCGCGGACACGGTTGACGACATTGAGTGTCGACGCGTTGCCATTCTTGATGACGCTCAGCAGGACAGAGCGGCGTCCGTTTTCGCGGACCACGTTCTGCTGCACCAGCCAACCGTCATGAACCTGACCGACATCCTTGACGAAAACGGTGGCGCCGTTAGCGACTTTGACCGGCATATTGTTGAGGTCGTCGATGCTCGCCGGCGTTGCATTCGTGCGGACGGTGTATTGGGTGTCGCCGATCTTGGCGGTACCCGATGGCAGGGTGAGATTTTGCGCATTGACCGCATTCACGACATCCAAGGGGGTCAAGCCCTTGGCGACGAGTTTTGCCGGATCGAGATCGACCATGATCTGCCGGTACTTCCCGCCGGCAGGAGTCGGCAGCGTGATACCGGGAATCGGCGCCAGTTGCTGCCGCATCCGATAGATGCCGTAATCATAAAGCTGCTGTTCATTAAGATTGTCGGAGCTGAGGCTCATCTGCAGGACCGGGACACTGGATGCGTTGAATTGCACGACGACCGGCGGCTGAATGCCGGCCGGCATCAACGCACGAATGGCGTTCGTTGCCGCAACGATCTGCGATATGGCGAGATCGAGGTTCACGTCCGGCTGAAAGTAGATCTTCTGAACCGAGAGGCCATTCAAGCTCTGGGCTTCCATGTTCTTGATGCCGTTGACGTTCGAGCTGATCGCGTACTGGCTATAAGTAGTGACCCGCTGCTCCATCTCCGGCGTGCTCAGGCCGGTGTAGCTCCAGATCACCGTCACCACCGGGATCCTGATCTCGGGAAAAATGTCGGTCGGCATCGTGCGAATCGCGGCAATGCCGAGAAACACAATCAGGGCCGCCAGCACATAGAACGTGTGCGGAAATCTCAGCGCAAACCGAACGATACCCATAATCTCAACCGGTATTCGCGAGGGCGCAAGCCGTCGCCAGGGCGCGACCCTCGATCGTCGCCGCTTGCTGGAATGTAGGCGTTCGGCGGAGAACCGCTTTCTTCGGATTGCTGCCCATTGGTGCCTTCGGTCCACTCCCTGGAACTTGACCCGAGATATGAACGAACGGACGAACAGCGTGCCAGTAAATTGGCATTCACAAACATAAATTCGAATTTAGTTGCGCGGTTGAGGCTTGAGGTGAGCGGCATGTGAAGTGCGGTCATGCGCGAAGCGGCGGTGGTCGCAAGACCGCAAGGGCACTCAAATCGAGGCAATACGGATGAAGCCCTCTCCGCCTGGGTGATCAGACTGCGGGCATGGGGGAGTCCGACGAAACAGCGGCAACCGCGATAGAATACGGCCTGATTGCGAGTGGCATTGCAGTTGCGATCATCACAGTGTTGAAGCGCGTGGGCTCGAAGCTCAACACCACCTTCACCAGCGTGCAGACTGCCCTCAAGTAACCCGCTCGGTAACGGTTTATCTCTAGTCCGTCAGGCGATCGAGACGAGCCCCGCCCTCTGCCGCCTCCGCATCGTGGCCCGCGGTCGTGCTACAAACCTGATAGCAGCTTCGCAGCAGTTGTATTCCTTCCTTCATTCATTCATTCATTCATTCATTCATTCAATCTTTTCGATACAAGCACCTTGACCATATCTTCGAACGACATGCTGGGTTTCCATCCAGTCATCGACCTGAGTTTGCGAGAATCGCCGACTAATGCGACGCGGCGACCTTTTACCAAGGTCGGATCTTCGTATACGAAGGGTGTAGGATCGAGCCCGACACACCGAAACGCCAATCCAACGAATTCGCGAACTGTGCGTCGAACGCCTGTTGCCACCACGAATTCTTCTGGCACATCGAGCGCCAGAACGCGTTGCATGGCGTCGACAAAGTCGGGGGCATAACCCCAGTCAGCCGCTGCGTCCAACATGCCAATCCGCAATGCGGCCGGCTCCCCTCGATGCGCCGCTACAGCAGCGTCGACGATCTTCTTAGAGATGAAACGATCAGAACGCCAAGTTGATTCGTGGTTGAATAGAATACCGGTCGCCGCGAAGACCCCTGCATTGGCAAATTGCCTACACAAAAATAAGCCAGCTAACTTTGACAATGCATAGCTCGAGTTGGGCGCAAACTCTGTTGTTTCATTCTGCACCTCATCAACAGGATCATCCCCATAGATTAAACTGGAGCAAGCATAAAATAATCTTGACCGGGGAGATCGATCTTTTATCGCTTGTAGAAAATGCGCCAGATAGAACGTATTGACCTCAAAGCTATTTCTAAGGAGTTCCAGGCTATCTTCCGGTCGCTCTTCGGATGAATGATGATGGGCAGCGAGATAGTAAATTTCTTGGGGTTGCAAGCAATCGATGAGATCGCGAACCTGGTTGGCATTTGCGATGCAGAAATTTTGTGGCGGCGCTGATCGGGTCGAGCTTAACCCTCTTCTCGTAATCCCTGTGATGGAATACCCTTGCAATTCAAGCGCTTCCCGCAACAGGCGACCATCCTGGCCATCAACACCAACTATAACTGCACGCTTCGCTGAATGCTTCATCTTCTTCAGACCATGCACTGACCGCGTGTTCCAGAACCGGGCGCGCAAATGGCTCGAACGATTCTCACCGCTTGATCCTCGCGTCCCCTTTCGCGATCGGCACGCTGGGGATCGGAGAGGATCGAGCGGTTGCCGCCCACATGCGGACCCCCACTCCACGCTGCCCTGAAACCGTCCGGCGAGCTCGCCGTCTGCGATTGCGTCCATTGCGGAGATAGCTCCAAGTCAATCGCACAATCAATTGCTGGCGAACGTTTGCAGTTTACCAGTACAAACTGTAGGTTGTGGCATTGTATCTTGCAATGTGATGAATGAAAATCGACTGAGCGAAGCTCACCGCATGGGCTACGATGACGAATGACGCTCCTCATTATCGGCGGGTTGATAAATGCAGGATCAGCGGCAGCAAGAACCTCATTTCAGTTCTAACATTGGGACATCAAGAACTCACAGGCATCTTTCCAAGATCTCGCGATGCCTACATTACTTCGGGACCTCTTGAACTCGTCTGGTGCCCCGACTCTGGTCTTTTGCAACTTGCTCACTCATATGACGCCCGCGAGATGTATGGACAAAATTATGGTTACAGGTCGGGCCTTAACAATTCAATGGTTGATCATCTTACGGCCACAATTCGCAGTCTTGAACGCAAAGTCGGTCTGGAATCAGGTGATACAGTTCTGGATATTGGTTCAAATGATTGCACATCAATCAAAGCTTATACAACAAAAGGCCTAAACTGCATTGGGTTTGATCCGGCGGGGGAAAAATTTCGCAGATGGTATCCTGACGATGTGAAACTTATACCTGATTTCTTCTCCGCCAAAGCATATTGGGCAACATCTAAGGCGCCGGCCCGTGTCGTTACCTCGATCGCGATGTTTTATGACCTTGAAGATCCGATTGGCTTTGCCCGGGAAGTTGAGAATGTCATGACCGCTGATGGCATCTGGCATTTCGAACAGAGCTACATGCCGTCAATGTTGCGCCTATGCTCTTATGATACGATTTGTCATGAACACCTTGAGTTTTACTCGTTAGCCGTGGTGCACAAGAATTCTTGGGATTGCCCCGGCCGCTGTTGAATTAGGGAGGGAGGCGTTGCCCGCCTTGAGCCGCTAGGCTCGGGGTGTCGAATCCGCAAAGGAGAGCAACGCCATGACGAGTATTACCACGCCTTCATCGCTCGCGCGCGTGCCCAGCCTTGAGACGGCTTGGCAAGATGTGGACAGGTCTTTCGAGCGCTTCTGTCTGACGGCCGGGATCGGAGCCATCGAGCAAATGCTATGCGAGGACGCGCAGCAGCTCGCCGGCGCGGCGCATAGCCGCGGTGGAGGTCGCGTCGGCCACCGCTGGGGCAGGACCCGTGGCAAGATCGGCTTCCACGGCGGCAAGGTTGCCGTACATCGCCCGCGGGTCCGCAGCTACGACGGCCATGAGGTTGCGCTACCGACCTGGACGGCGGCGCAGGCCGAGGACTGGCTTGGTCGCTGGGCCATGAACCTGATGCTGATCAACGTGTCGACGCGCAAGCTCAGGCGTGCTGTGCGGCTTCCTGAGGGTGATTTGCCAGCTTTTGTCGGGGACGGCACCTCGAAGTCGGCGGCCTCGCGCCGGTTCGTAGCATTGTCGGCCGAACGGCTGGCCGAGTGGATGGCGTCTGACCTGTCCAAGCTGGACCTCCTGGTCATCCAGATCGACGGGCTGCATATCGGCAACGACCTGGTGCTCGTCGCAGCCCTGGGTATCGATGGAAGCGGTCACAAGCATCCGCTCGGCTTGATCGAAGGGGCAACCGAGAACGCCGCTGTCGTGCAGGCGCTGATCGACAACCTGATCGAGCGCGGGCTCGACCCGAAGGTCTGCCGGCTGTTCATCATCGACGGCGCCAAGGCGTTGAGTAAAGTCATCCGTCGGACCTTCGGCGCCCACACGCCGATCCAGCGCTGCCAGATTCATAAAGCCCGCAACGTGATCGAGCGGCTGCCGAAGCCGCTGCATGCAACGGTGCGCCGGGCGCTCCGGCACGCCTGGGAGCTCGACGATGCCGATAAAGCCGAGCGGCTGTTGCGCAATCTCGCCCGCAGGCTCGACCAGGAGGCGCCTGGTGTCGCTGCCAGCATTCTCGAAGGGCTCGATGAGATGCTGACAGTCAATCGCCTTGGGCTCCCGACGCAGCTCCGGCGCTCGCTCGCCTGCACCAACTCGATCGAGAACATGATGGGGACCGTGCGCCGCGTCTGTCGCAACGTGAAGCGCTGGCGAAATGCCGCGATGGCGCTGCGCTGGACGGCCGCCGGTATGATGGAGGCAGCAAAGGGCTTCCGTCGTTTGAAAGCCTACAAGCAGCTTCCGACCCTCAGGGCTGCGCTTGTCGCTCTTGCGGCCAAGCACGTCGTCACGAAGAAGATTGAACCGCAAGCTGATGCCGCATAGCATCATCCAGGGCGATGCCTGCTTCGCCTACTTCAACAAAATCTGGGGCATCCCCAAATTCTTGAGGCGGCAGGGTTAAAAGTGGTCGACGTGCAAATGAATGCGATAAATGGAGGCAGCTTCTCTGTTACAGCGGCGAAGGCCGATAGTCCGCTACAAACAAATTAACCAGTCATCCAATGGCTTCTTGAGCAAGAAGATCGGATGAATCTCCATACGCCGCGACCTTACCGGGAGTTCGAGGACCGCGTATATCGGCATCGAGAGGACTTGCGACGTCTGCTACGTGCTCTTGCGGCCGACGGGAAACGTGTCGTCGGTTATGGTGCCTCTACAAAAGGCAATGTAGTCCTGCAATTTTGCGGGATTACGGAAAGGGAGGTCATCGCTATCGCCGAAGTAAACTCAGATAAGTTCGCGTGCTATACTCCCGGGACGCGCATTCCGATAATTTCTGAGGAGGAAGCAAGATCAATGAAACCTGATTATTTCCTAGTTCTGCCGTGGCACTTCAAAGAAGGAATTCTTAGGCGGGAAGAGGCTTTTCTAGGAAAGGGTGGCAAGATGATCTTTCCTTTTCCAGAAATAGAGATCGTGTGATTGAGCATTAGCGAGATCGCTTTAGGATAATGGATGTCATGCCCCTTCAGGAGTGTTGCGAGCGAAGGCGCAAATTCATAAGTTCAGGAGTTCGCGCGGCGCGGCGAAACCCGGGTCGTCGCGAGACCGCGCGAGATGTTGTTGATGACCTCGCATGGCGGGGCGAAGTCGCGGCGCAGGAAGAGTCCACCCATGCCGACGAAGGGCTCCGCATAGGTAGAAATGGGGGATGACCTCGATGTGGCGGACGAGACTTGGCCGCGAGCCGCTGCTTGCCGCCGATATATATGTGTATGGGCAGCCGCCGAGCGGAGCGGCCGAAAGGCCGTCGTTCACTTGGGGCTCAACGGTTCCGCAACTCCCATGCCTAGCGTTTCACCGGCGTGTCCAGGAAGGCAGCGATCTCGGCGAACGCGGCGATCTCGGCGAACTTGCGGTTGACCTCGTTTTTTGGAGCAAGTCAGCACTCTGACCAATCCTGCACCGCCAGATTTCCTTGGACATAGGTTATCAACTTATTGCTTTCAGAATTTCTCTTGCATCATCAGTGAGCTGTTCCAGCCCAAACTCCGTTGACACCAGGGCTCGAAATTGTTGCAGCCGCTTCTTCTGCTCGTCTTCGCCGATGATGTTTTTAAGAATAGCGGAAACGAACTCTCCGGATGAATGACAGATGGTGAGATATTCCCCGTAGCTTTGTGGCAGCCCTTCGGCACCATTCGGTGAAGCCACAATGGGAATGCCGCATACTGCTGCCTCGAGCACCTTGAACTTGGCTCCGGCAGCCTCGAACGGCAAAGCAACCAGAGCAACGTTCGCGTGCTTCAGATACGGCAGCGTTAACTCGACCTGTCCAGTAACTGTCACGTGGTCCAACTCGATGTCCTTGAGATATCGATCGGAGCCCCTACCCACGAGATACAGATGCAACCCTGGCAGGTTCTCACTCACTTGAGGAAACACCTGGGAATGCACCCAACGAGCAGCCCTGACCATCGGGCTGTTAGGAGAGTAGTAGCTTCCGGTCATGACTATATTTGGCCGCCGATGCCCGGGAGGCGGAGCGACATCCAATTCGTAAGCTGTTTCATCGATCGCATTTCTAAAAATTTTGATCCTGGATGGATCGTTCGCAAGTCCCCGATAGTATCTGGCGTCGGCGTCGCACACTGCGGCGGTCACGTCACAAAAATTGACCCAGCGTTTCTCTTCCGCGATTTTGGTTCTTGTCTCTTTTATGATGACTTTCCGTCTTAAGTCTGAGACCTCGTGATCGAGCTCACGAGAAATGAATTGAGACCAGACGCTGTCTGTATCACAAACGATCCGCAGATCTGGCGCTGCACGATGAACACTCTTCATCAGCGGATATGAGATACATCCATAACCGAACCACGCTGCCGTGATCTGATGGGATCTGGCGTAATGAACCAGCAACTCGGTGTACCGCTTGACCACGTGGCGTGCGTCCATCCGGGCATCGAACGCACTGACCGCGCCAGGGGTCACCTTGGTGGCAATCTTGCGAACAGCGCGGTGCAAGATCGAACGCCTATTGCTGATCGGGTTTACCGGGCCCTCGATGATGTTTTGGCATGTTTGCTGGAGAAAAGATCGGGTGCTCGCGCTCGGTATTCGACGGGGAAAAACATGAAGCTCCACAAGGCGACTTAGCGCCTTGATCGAATTTGTGATGCGCAACTCGGGACCGCCGATCGGTGGCGAAACGATGGAAGGCGCCGTGAAAAGCATCTTCATACGTTCGGCGCAACCGTCGACGGAGAAGCAGTGAGGCACTTTGTCGACCAGGGAAGCTTTATTCGGAAACTTCCAGGCCAAGGCCCGTGGTACTCCTCTCTCATGTAGCCGGTATCGACGATCTCGAACCTGAGAGCATCGACAATATGCACATAGCTGCGATATGCGGAAGAATCGTTGACGTCCACCGAAAGAGAGTAGTGTCCGTCATTGAGCAGACATCCGGGGAAAACACATGACGTCCGATAAAGGCCTGGAGCATACTGTCGGTCTACCCAGGGATCATACACAGCAGAACATGACTTGAGGTTACCTGAACTGACAACGGGCTCGCCGCGAGAATTGTAAAGCGTCAATCCAAGATTGATCCCTCTACAGTTGTCTAAAACGTAATACTCAATTACGACCTCAAAATCTTTCTGAATATCTACCTTTCCACTGCCCATCTGATCGCACATTATGCTGAGAGATTTGAGCCGCACGAACTCGTCTCCAGGAGCGCCAGCCAAATCGGCCCATTCGACATCGCCTCCTGCATTCATGCCCGCTTGGAGGTAACACTCCGTAACCTTTTGTGCTGATCCTTCCATCGTCACTGCACCACTCGTCAGCAAAATCGCGCAAGCGCAAAGCGAGCGCACTGCGACCATGTTGTGGCTCACGAAAAGTACCGTCCGGCCCTGCCCTGCGACCTGGCTCATTTTTCCAGGCATTTTTCTGAAATTCTACATCACCGACCGCCAAGACTTCGTCCACAATCAGAATCTCCGGCTCCAGATGCGCGGCCACGGCGAACGCCAGGCGCACATACATGCCGCGAGCTGTAACGCTTGACCGGGGTGTCGAGAAACCGGTCGATTTCGGCGAAGGCGACGATCTCGTCGAACTTGCGGTCGATCTCGGTTCGGGTCATGCCAAGGATCGCGCCGTTGAGGTAGACGTTTTCGCGGCCGGTCAGTTCGGGGTGGAAGCCGGTGCCGACTTCCAGGAGCGAGGCTACGCGGCCGCGCAGGCGGATTTCGCCGGCAGTGGGTTCGGTGACGCGGCTCAGGATCTTGAGCAGAGTGGATTTGCCGGCGCCGTTGCGCCCGACGATACCAAGTACTTCGCCGGACTGCACGTCAAACGAGACATCCTTGAGCGCCCAGAATTCCTCGCGCCTGGTTCCGGGCTTGAGCTCGCCGAGCCGATAGCTTTTCGAGATGTTTTTGACCTCAATGATTGGACGGCTCATTGCGCCTCAACAATATCAGCTCTGCCGGCCAGTTGGGCCTTGGCCTCCTCCAGGCTCGGGACGCGCCCGTTTGTAGGGCGACATCGAGCGCGGGATGCATGTAGACCGTGATCGACCAGAACCAGCGCAGCTCGGGCTTGGCGTGGGGATCCGCGTACATGCGCCCGATCGCGCGGCTATCCTCGAAGACGGTGTGGCGGATTTTGGGCTAGACACACCAAAACATGGTCGGAGTGGCAGGATTTGAACCTGCGACCCCCTCGTCCCGAACGAGTGGGGCCGCGATTATTCAGCGATTTCCGGCAATTTTGACGATGTTCGCCGCCGCCTGTTCCGTTCGTTTTCGTCTATTCTGTCGGGTTTCTGTCGGGGGCGACTGAAGGCGTTCACGGCGTTCGACTGGTGGTCGGGATGGTGGTGGCCATAGACCTGCTCGAACAACTCTCGAGTGATTCCAAGAAGCCGCAGATCTCGTGCGTCGGGACGCCAAGCTGCGCCTGCCAGGTGAGGCGGTGTGGCGCAGCGTGTGCGGGGTGACGTCCGGGCCGAGCCTGGCCGCCTTGCGCGCTGAGCGGAACGCCTTGTTGATCCGCTTGACCGGGCCGCCGTGCCACTCGATCAGGAACTCGTTTGCAGATCGCTAAGCCGCTTCCAACGGCGTACATGCGCCAAGCAGACGGGGCGGGATCCTGATCGGAGGGCTGCCGCTTCTTGGTCTTTTTCTTGCCCGCGGTCGCCGATAGAAGACGCCGTGCTCGGTGTCGATCCAGCCATGTCCGACGGTGGGCTGGAGGGCGGCGCCGCAGATCGCGCCCGCCCTCGTGCCGGTGTAGAGGCCGGCGAGGATGAAGCGCGCGACGTGCTGCGCCGTAGGCCGAACGGTAAGCTTGCCGTTCTGCTTTTCTCGCAAGCGCCACGCAGCCCAAAGGAGACGTGCTGCTTCGGAGCGGGTCAACCATCGCTCGCGCGCCTCGCCTTTCTCCGGAAGGATGACCGGCGTCAGGGCAGTGCATAGCCAGCTTCCCAATGGTGGCGGACGGCCGCGCGCAGGTCTTCCAGTTCGCGCCGGGCGGCGGCCTGTGTCCCCTCGCGGCCACGTATTCGTCGCAGGTCTTCTTGTTTAGATAGATCCAGTCTCTTGTCTCCGAAATGGTCGAGGATTCGTCCTAGCCGGGCGGCCGTCTCCTCGGTCGCGCGTGCTTGCGGGCCACGTCCTCCAGTAGATCGCGATTACCGTTGCGATTCGACGGAAGCGGGGTCACGGTCCCGCACGCGCGGGGCGACCTTTTGGTTGAGGTAGGCTGCGAAGGCGCTTTCAGCCTCTTAATTTCGCGCGGGCCTGCGCCAGTGCTCCGCTTGATTCTGCCGTCCCGGATGACCCAGACGGCGCCCTCGAGGATATGGCCGTCTTCCCCGCCGGGCCGGTTGGAGCCAGAGGCGCGGTCCCTTGCTTCGACGCGGCATAGTCCCCTCATTTCATCGATTGCAGCGAGTGTTGTGTAGTCCTTGCCCGCGATCCGCTCGATGACAAGTCGACCCCGCTGTGCTTCTCGACGTAATCCACTGGCGGTCATGGAGCCATCAGGGAACGCCACTTTGGCGGCCACGGTAAGACGCAGCGGACGATCCAGCGGATAGCACGGAAAGTTTGCTGTGTTGCGGCCATAACCGACAAAGTCCTAGATGTAGCTCACAGCAATCTAGGAAAGTCGGTCGGCCCATCCCACCTCTCCGATTTGAAATCGGAGAGGTATTGGCGATTTGGTTCCGCGCTATTCTCCGGTGGTCTCCTTCGATAGCCTATTTCCCAACTGGCGCGACCGTCTGTGAGGGGGGCACCTTGCGAATTATGAATTTGCCCGGACTGCCGATCGGCCCCAAGATCGGTCGATGAGTGCGTCAGGCTGTATTTCAATAGGCTCCCGGCTGACGATGCACTTTGGCCCAGTGTATCGCTGATTTTGACCGCGTATATGGCGTGGCCAAACGATGAGGCGCGGCGCGACAGTTGTGTCGCGACCTATCTGGCACGGTTTATCCAAAACTCTGCCGAGGGCGCCGCGGACGACATGCCCGCCGCAGAAGCTTCCAAGTCGCTAGATTGGATCACGTTTGAGAAGTTCGGAGGTTTGGGCGCAGTCGCTAAACCGGCATTTGATCATTTGACCGAGGAAATCGCGCAGGTGCAGCGCAGATGGCTTCTTGTCGCTGATATCTTCCAACTGATTGTTGATATGGCGCATGACGAACGTATTGCGCTTCGGCGTGGCTCGAGCATCTCCAAAGCTGTCGATCTTTGCGAACTCGAACGAAAAATGCCCGGCCATTCCCAGCTTAGAAAAAGCTTGGAGCGACTTCCGCGACGTGGCGCACCTGATTGCCGCTAGCGCCTATCTGGCCCATGAAGGGCTAGCTAATACCGCAGGAGCACATGAGGCGTCCATCTTGAAGGCGATCTGGATCGCACCTGATGCAGTCTGGGCTTTGGCCGCCGGTTTTCAGGAGTTTGGATTACAGACCAAAAACGTTCATTTGAGACAGGAAATGCTGTGGCGGTTTCCGCCGGGGCTTTTGCCGGAAAAGCCGTTTGTTGTTTTCCGTCGTCTCACGGACGAGCAGTTAAGTCATTTACGCACGAGACGCGCGTCTAAAAAGTACATCCCCGCAGCTGCCACGGAAAAGGGTCGTAGATGACCTCTCCGATTTGAAATCGGAGAGGTGCCGGACACTTCAATTCATCGCCATAAAGGACCCACACGCGGTACTCGCAAATAGCGAGCACCGGTGAAAGTAGGACCGCGTCCGATTTCGGCAGCCTGCGATGTGGCGTGATGGAGGCCAACATGAACTCGCCGGAGGATCGGCCCAAGTCATAAAGCCTTCGGAAAATAGCGATGCCAAGAGGATCAAAACCAGGCGAAAGGCGCGGCGGGCGCCAGCGCGGTACGCCTAACAAGAAGACGGCACTCAGGAATGCAGCCATCGCCGCTGCTTCCTCCAACCCGGACATATCCCCGCTCTATTTCTTGTTGGGCATTATGACAGACCCCAACATGTCTTCCGAGCTTCGTATTAGGGTCGCCCAGGGGGCGTAATTCTTCATTCACGCGAAGCCGGGAACTGCTCGCTCGAGCGATCCGGCCGCAAGTGCCAAACTAGTTGATGGCGCGTGCGGCTTCACCATCGACCCGGTATTAGCGAGAGCGTTACGGGACGACTATGAGCGCCTGTCCGAGCTGCTGCGCAAACGGACCGCCCCAAGTCAGTATGGCGGCCCACTCAGTGCTGCCGAGGAGCAAGAAGAACCCTGGCTTCGCGCACGCATCACTGAGACGGCAAAGGCGATCGGGTGCCCGGTCGGCTACTCGGGACTATCCAGGCCCGAAAGGATAACAATCGAGCTCCATCAGCTATACTGCAAGCGCATATCACCTCCATCATGTGGCGGTGGTCCCCTGCCTGATGCCGAAGATGCCGAGGAAGCCCAATTGACAGCGCGAGTTGTGGCGTTCGATGAAAGTCCCGAGGGGCTTGCCCGGAACCGTGTCCGCGACTTGCTATTACAGAGAATTTGCGCCGAGCTCAGTCCTGCTGAGGAAACCGAACTTAATGTCTTGCAAAGCCTCTACCCTGATCCGCCCCTCGATCCCAACGCCCCGTTCCAGGCTATGTGAATCAATCGGTCGCGTGTAGTCAGAGGACTGCCCCTGTGATCCCTTCCCAAATTTAAATCCCCCTCATCGCCCTTCAACAGCAGCATTCTTGACCGGGTCGAAACCGACGCCGAAGATGCCGAGGAAGCGCAGTTGAGAGCGCGAGTTGAGGCATTCCACGAAAGTCCCGAAGGGCTTGCCCGGCGCCGTATCCGTGACTTGCAACTAAAGTCATTTCGGGGAGGGCGCAGTACCGCTGAGCAAAGTGAACTTGATGACTTGCGTAGCCTTGACCCAGATCCGCCACCCGATCCCGACGACCCGTTCATGGATCGCTGAGTGGATGGATCGCTGAGTGGTAAGGGAACTGTCCCCTGTTACTCGTAACGCTAAGATGACCTAGGGGTAATGACCCCCCGACGAAAATCGCCTATTTCGGTCACCCCCCTCTCCAAATTTTGCACCCCCTCATCGCCTTTCAACAGCATCCTTGAGCGGGTCGTAAGAGCGTTCGCATAGCATTGCTATTTTTCGCATTTTTTTTCGCTATTTTTTGTGACTCCACCAAACGAATTTTTCCAGATTTAGCCCACCTTTCACTGGTCTCGACACTGTTGGCTTTGCTATT
>CAWFZR010000020.1:0-110281 GCA_963820365.1 uncultured Alphaproteobacteria bacterium
CTTCTCCTTGAAAAGGGTGAACAGGAGTTTGAGGTGCGGCGGCAGATACTCCTTGATGCTCGTCGCGACGACCCGCCGCACAGGAGTAAGCGCCTGAATCTCTTTGAGCCTGCCATAGAAAGGCGTCAGCGCGACGACCAGCTTCACGTCCGCATCGCGCAGCGGCTCGATTAGCTCGCTGCCGGTGTACATTGGGTTGAGCGGCAGGATGGTGGCGCCCGCTTTCCATGCGCCGAGCTCGGCAATCAGAAACTGCGGCGAATTGGGTAGCAGGAACGCGACGCGATTGCCGCGAGCGACGCCTTCCCGTACGAGGCTTGCGGCGAAGCGATCGCTGAGCCGATGCAGTTCTGCGTTCGAGAGCTGCGTGCCTTTGAAAAACAGCGCCGGAGCGTCGGGCGCCTGCGCTGCGCTCTCGCGGACGAAGTCGACGAGCGTGCTAGGCGGGATAGGGACGCAGGGTTTCCGGGATTCCCGATCGTAGTGGGCGGTCCAGGATGCCATGGGCCCAAATCAGCGGCCGGCGGCCACCTCGGCCACGAGAGTCAAAAGCAGTGCTTTCTGGCGTGCAGGCGATTCTCCGCCTGATCGAAGACGACGGAGCCGTCGACTCGAAGACGTCGGTCGGCGACTTCCTCGCCGCGATGCGCCGGCAGGCAGTGCATGAAGACGGCGTCGGGCTTCGCCGCACCATCAGGGCGTCGTTGACCTGGAAGGCGCTGAAGACCCTTGCGATCTGCGCCTCGGCTTCCTGGCCCATCGACGTCCAGGCGTCGGTGTAGATCGGCGTCGGCGCCGTCCACCGCCTTGACGGATCGCGGAAACAGCTTGAGCTGCGCGCCATGTCGCGCCACCTGCATCGCCTGCTCGACGATCGCCGCAGGAACTCGTACCCGTCGGGCGAGGCGACATGGAACGTGCATGCCGAGCATCAGGCGCCCTGCGCGAGCGACGTCGCGACGTTGTTGCCATCGCCGACAAACGCGAGCGTGTGCCCTTCAGCTGCCCGACGCTTCGTGCAGTGTCAGCAGGTCGGCCAGCGCCTGGCACGGATGTTCCTCGTCGGTGAGCGCGTTGACCACGTGCAGCCGGGGCGCGCGGTCGCGAACTCGGCCAGCGTCGCTGCGCGAACGTGCGGATGACCACGCCGGCACCCAGCGCTCGAGGTTGCGCGCGACGTCGGCGAGCGGTTCGCGCTCGCCCATCGCGACGACCGGGCGGGGCGTGATGACGTCGCCACCGAGCTCGCGCACCGCAATCTCGAACGTGCAGCTCGTCCGCAGCGACGGCTTCTCGAACAGCAGCGCCACGTGCGCGCCGCCGAGCGCGTCGGCTGTCGGCGCCTTCAGCCGAGCGCGCGATCGCGCTTCAGCTTCGCGGCCAGCGCGAGGCAGGCCTCCAGCTCGCCGGGGGAAATCGAGCAGCGAGAGAAAGTGCTGCGTCCGTATCGCCACCGCGCCCGCGCCCGACGGGGGCGCGAGGCCCATCCTCAGGTCCGGTACTCCGCGTTGATCTGGACGTACTCGTTGCTCAGGTCGCACGTCCACATCGTGGCCTGTTCGTTTCCGCCCGTGCCGAGGTCGACCTCGATGTCAGGTCCTTGCCTCACAAGTTGCGGCCGCCGCGCTCGGCGTGTCGTCGAACGGCCGCCCGGCCTCGAACAGGACGATGCCGCCGATGCGCACGGCAGCGTTCGACAGGTCGAACGCGACGCCCGATCGGCCCGGCCGCGGCGACCAGCCGGCCCCAGTTCGGGTCCCCGCCGTGGATCGCGGTCTTCACCAGGAGCGAGTTCGCGATCGTGCGCGCGGCCTGCTTGGCATGCGCCTACTCGCGCGCGCCAGTGACGGTGATCACCAGCTTGGTCGCACCCTCGCCGCCGCGGACGATCTCGGTGGCCAGGAACCGGGCGACTTCGTAGAGCGCGTCGACAGCGCGGATCGCGCTCATCAATCGCCACGCCGCTGGCGCCGTTGGCGAGCAACGACACGCAATCGTTGGTCGAGCACTCGCCGTCGACCGTGATGGCGTTGAAGGTGTCTCGGTCACCTCGCGACGCAGCGCGGTGAAGCAGCCGCCGGCTCACGGCGGCATCGCAGGTCAGGAACGCCCAGCATGGTCGCCATCCGGGGCTCGATCATGCCCGAGCCTTTGCAGATGCCTCCGATGCGGAAGGTCCCCGTCGGCGTCGCGACCTCGACGGCGCGTTCCTTCGGGAACGGGTCGGTGGTCATGATGGCGCGTGGCGCATGTGTCCGTCCCGACCGAGCGCCGCGTCTGCGGCGCGATGATTCCGCTCGTGACCTTGTGCGAGGTCGAGATCGACGCCAATCACGCCGGTGGACATCACGATCACTTCTTCGGGGTCGCAGTCGACGGGCGCGGGCCGATTCGCGGCCATCAGGTGCGCCACGTCGCAGGCCCGCCGTCACCGGTGCAGGCGTTGGCGCAGCCGGAGTTCACGACCACGGCCGCGCGCGGCCGCTGCGATCGCGCGAGATGATCGCGCGAGACCACGACCGGCGGCGCGACGGCGAGGTTCGTGGTGAACACCCGCGGCCGCACCGGGCGGGCGGCCGTCATCAGGAGACCACGAGCGGCGAGGCGAGCCTCGGCGGGCCTTGATGCCGCAATAGACGCCGGCGGCCCGGAAGCCCGCCGGCGCAGTGATGCCACCTTCAATGGTCGTGATCATCGATGAAGGACGCGGATCCGCGGTGCGCGGTTGGGCATGCCCGGCGACTGTTGCGGACTGCGGTCATGCTGCCGATCTGCGTCGAGGACGGGGACCACCGCGTACTGGCCGCACGGCGGAACATTGGGACACCCGAGGCAGTCGGTGGCAATCTTCTCCGGCAGCCAGGTGTGCGGGACGATGGTGAAGCCCAGACGCGCGAAGTACGTCGCCTGATGCGTGAACACGCAGAGCGTCCCGAACTGCTCGCTGGCGCGCCTGGCGCCGAGCTCGACCAGACGCGCCGGCCCAGGCGCTTGCCACGGTTCTCGGCCTGATCACCAGCGAGCGCACTTCGGCCACCGTGTGGCTCAGCGGCGCGAGTTCCGCGCAGCCGACCAGGGAGCCCCGGCCATCGATGCGACCAGGAAGCGCTCGGCATGCGGCGCAGATCCTCGAGCTCCGCGGCAGCAGGTGTCCTTCTTCCGGCTTCGCCGTGATGAGGGCGTGCATGCGCCTCGGCCTCGACCCCGTGCTGGCGGTCATGTAGCTGCGGGCGTTCGAACGGCTTCTGGTCATCGTGCGCCTCCTGCTCAGGCCCTTCGCTCAAAGCGGCATCGAGCAGCCGACGCGCTCGGCGATCTCCGGCTCGGTGATCGTAACGGCGGCAGCAGACGGACCACGTTCTCCGCCGTGCGATTGACGATCAGGCCCCGCTCGAGGGCCGCAGCGGGCACGACCGGCGCGCGGGATCGCGGTCGAGCTCGAGGCCCTACATCAGGCCGGCGCCGCGAACCTCGACGATCCACCGGATGCTTCTTCTGCAGCGCGCGCAGCCTCGGCGAGAAGCGGACCGACGCGGCGCACGTGATCGAGCAGGCCGCCGTTGAACGCGTCGAGACAGACCAGTGCCGCGCGGCAGGCCAGCGCGTTGCCGCCGTATGTCGTGCCGTGGTCGCCGAGCGATCGACGCGCCCGCGACCGATTCGCACGACGAGCGCCGCGCCCATCGGGACGCCGCCGCCGAGTGCCTTGCCGACCGAGATCAGGTCGGGGTGCAGGCCGAGCGCCGGGAAGTAGAACAGCTGACCGGTTCGGCCGAGACCGCACTGCACTTCGTCGGCGATCAGCAGCGCGCCGGTCTGGCTGCACACCTTGTTGATCGCGGCCGCGAATTCCTGGCGGCAGCGGCCGGACGCCGCCCTCGCCCTGGATCGGCTCGAGCGATGATGGCGGCGGTCTTGTCGCTGACGGCCGACAGCAAAGCCGCCGGATCCTCGTTGGCACGAACCGCACTCGGGCACCAGCGGGCCGAACGGCGTCCGGTAGTGCTCGTCCCAGGTCGTCGACAGCGCGCCCATCGTGCGGCCCTGGAAGTCGCGTTCGAACGCGATGAACTGGTGCGTGGCGTGCCGCCCGTAAACCAGAAGCGCCGCGCGAACTTCAGGCACGCTTCAACGGCTTCCGCGCCGCTGTTGCAGAAGAACGCGCGTGAGGCCCGGACAGCGACGTCAGCCGCTCGGCGAACTGGCCCTGGAACGGATGGAAGAACAGGTTCGAGCAGTGTGCACCAGTCTCGCCGCCTGCTCGCGGATGGCGCGCGCCAGCGCCGGGTGCCGTGCCCGAGCGCGTCCACGCCGATGCCCGACAGCAGGTCGAGGTACTCGCGTCCTTCCGGCGTCGAACACGCGCACACCTTTCCCGCGGACCAGCACGATCGGCGTGCGCCGATAGGTCTGGACACGTGTTTCGACTCGAGGTTGCGAACGGTGTCGTCAGGTCGCTCATCTTACCTTGTATAGAAGTGTGTGCGAGAGTCTATTCCGGGGTTCGGATCGTAGACCGCGATCCCTTATGGATCTTTCGTGCTTCCGGCGACATCGACGGCGCGCGGCGTACGAGAAGCGCCAGCCGCCGGGGTCCCTCCGTCGGCGATGAAGACCTCCTTTGCTCCGCCGTCGATGGCAGACGGCACGCCGCGAGCTTCGGCAATCATGCCGGCCGTCGCGCCGCCGCTCTCCACGAGCCGGCCAATCTCGCTGAACGTCAGTGCCAGGATCGTCGGCCGCCGGGCGTCGAGGACCCCGGCGGTGGCCCCGGCAATGATCAGCCGAGGCGAGCCGGACGTCCTGCGAGATGGGCCGCGAGGACTCGGCGTTCACGTTGAACAAGGCGCCGTCCTCGGACGCCCCGACGCTGCACAGCACCGGGACGTAGCCGCCGCGGCACAGGTCGATCAGCAGTTTCGGGACCCCGCGCCCGACAGGGTCGCCCACCTGGCCAAGGTCGACCACTTCGCCTCTGGTCGTCCGATGGGCGCGCCCGCCTTACCCGGCCGATCGTGGCGTCGGCTCCGGTCAGTCCTACGGAGCGGGCGCCCGCCGCGGCCAGCGCTGCGACAAAGCGGGTGTTGACGAGCCCAGCCAGCACGCTGACGACAATCTCCAGGCGTCGGCTCGTCGGTGATGCGCAGGCCCTTCGACCTGTCGTTTTTCGATCCCCACACGGGCGAGCGCGGCGTCGATCTCGCGGCCGCCGCCATGGACGAGCACCAGGGGGACGCCACCACTTTAGCCGTCAGCCGGGCAATCGCAGACGCCAAAGCCATCACCCGCCGCGGCTCCTCGAGGAGCTCGCCGCCAAATTTCAAGACGACCGGTTTCATCGTGCCGCGGCCGCCGGTGTCTTCACTTTCGGGTCACTGGCAGCATCGACAGCCGTTCGTCGAGGCCGAGCATGACGTTGAGTTCTGAATCGCCTGTCCCGATGCGCCCTTGATCAGTTGTCGATCACCGAGACCATCAGCCCGGCCACCCGCCGCGTCGACGCGCCATCCGATGTCGCAGAATTCGTATAGCCACGTGCTTGATCTCAGGCAGCGTTTCGCCGGTGAGCCGGACAAAGGGCGCCCTTGGTACGCGCGCCCATCGCCCCCAGCCACCTCGGCCGCCGTCGTCCCGGCCTGACACGCGCATAGATCGTCGTCAGGATGCCGCGATCGAGCGGGACGAGATGGGGCACGAACGTGACCGGCATGCCGAGCTCCTGCGCGATCTCCGGCTCGTGACGATGGCCGAACCCGCCGTAGGCCGACACGCTCCCATGGTTCTCGGAGAAGTGCGTGCGGTCATTCGGCTTCTTGCCTGCGCCGGAAATGCCGGACTTGGCATCGATACGATCTCGCCGCCAGGATGCCAGCCTCCGCCAGCGGCTCGAGCGCGAGCAGCGAAGCCGTAGGGTAGCAGCCTGGGTTGGTAATGAGCTGAGCGCCGCACACCGCTGCGCGGTTCCGCTCCGTCAGCCCGTAGACCGGCTGGAGTGTTCCCAACTCGGTTGCCGGATACCAGCGTTCTCGAGCCGCCTCATCCCGCAGCCGGAAGGCGCCGGACAAGTCAATGACGCGCACGCCCTGTTGTACGAGCTGGGGGCCAGGCCGGCCGCCGCCTCCTCCGGCAACGCCAGGAAGACGACGTCGCTTTCCTTGGCCAGCTTGGCTGCAGAGAACGGCTCAATCGTGCCGTCCCAGATTATTGCCAGCGCAGGCAACACCCGCGGCGGGCCGTCGGGCGAGGACGACATGGCGGCCGTGACGCGGGCGTTCGGATGGCCCGCCATCAGTCGCAGGACAGCTCGCACGCAAAGCCGCTCGCTCCCGCCACCCCGACCCGACGACTGAGGAAGTATCCATCGAGAAGCATAAATATACAGCAAGTCCTGCCCGAAAGTATGTATGATAATTCGCAGCCCTGTATGGTTATGAAGGCCCGCCGCCAAGCGGCCATCCTCGAGATCGTCGGCCGGCAGGAGATCACGAGCCAGGAACAGCTCCGCACACACGGCTCAAGAGCCGGGGCTACGACGCGACCCAGGCGACGCTCGTCCGCGACATCCGCGACCTCGGGCTGCTCAAGCGATCGGCCGACGGCGCCTATCAGCGGCAGGGCGGGAGTCGCCGGTGTCCCCAGCGCGGGCGTGGCGCTTCAACGGGCGCTCGCCGAATACGCCAGCGGCGTCGACTTGCGTGCAGCAGCTCATCGTCGTTCGAACGGGCGCGGGCATGGCTCAGCCGCTGGCTCTGGCCATCGACCGCGCGAAGCTGGACGAAGTGGTCGGGACGCTCGCCGGCGACGACACCATCCTCGTGATCTCCCGCGATGCCCGACACGCCAGAGCGCTGGCCAAGCAGATGGAAGAGTGGTCCCAGTTTGCCTAGCAGAATCGTCGTCGCCTATTCGGGCACACTCGACAGCTTGATCGCATCGCGTGGCTCAAGGAGCGGCATGGCGGCGAGGTGATTGCCGTGACCCTCGACGTCGGGCACCCTTGCCAGCGGTATCCGGTGAATGCAGCCAACGCCCGCGCGGAGAAGATCGTCGCCTGTCAAAATTCCAACCACGCCGGGCATTCGCATTGCTGCATCGATCTCGATGCCCCGCAGCGTTCCGTGGGCGTGATCCGAACGGACGAAAGCGGCGTGAAATCTGACCAGGGACATCGATGTCATTGGTGTAACGGCCCCGACCTGCTACAAACCGCAGGTCTTCACGCCGCCGGACCGGGCTCGATATTCCGTACCCGGCGTTGTCGCTCGCCGCACTCTTCACAAGCTTTTGCATCCGTCAGTCGCGATGGGCTTGACATCCCGAAGCTGGCAGACTTTTCGGCATCAATACAGACGTTTGGAGCAAAGAGCCGGGCTGCCGTACAATGGTGGAGGGCCTGACCTGTGCTCGTCGGGTTCGTTTAGCCAAAAGGCGTCCGCTGAACTGCACCGCCTTGGGTTCGTTTGGCCAGACTGCCGGGCGCAGGCATGCACCCCTCGGGTTCGTTCGGCCAAATCGCGCCGCGACACCCGCAGCGTCGGGTTCGTTCGGCCAAATGGCGTCCACTGAACTGCGTCGCCTTGGGTTCGTTTGGCCAGACCGTAAGGCGCCGGCATGGCCCCCGTCGGGTTCGTTCGGCCAAAATGTTGTCCCACGGGTGCACCGCTCGGGTTCGCTCGGCGGGATCGCCGGGCGATGGGTGAGGGCGCAGCATGTCTGCCGTGAGCGGGGATGCGGCGAATGTCGGTTGGCGAAGTTATGACGCGATAGCGCGGCCGGCTCCCAGCGATCGAGCGCAGCGGTCCCCGGCAATCGCGCGCGGTTCATCTTTCTTCCTCTTCTTTTCCGCCTGGTGGCCGCTTCGAATGTTCGCGTTTTGTTCTAGCAGAGTTGACGGGGTTTGGCAAGGAAAACTCGCGCCCGGGCCTCTCGTCTATCCGCCGGTAATCGCTGCTTGAATGAAGGCGCAAAGCAAATGCCACACGCCCGCATCTCCGCCGATCCTGCCGTCATGATGGGCAAGCCGTGCATCAAAGGCACGCGCATCACGGTTGAGCTGATCTTGCGCAAGTTGGGCGCTGGCCGCTCATTTGCGGATTTACTCGAAACCTACCCGCAATTGACGGAGGACGAGATTGCGGGCGGCCTTGGCCTTTGCAGCCGACTACATGCAGCATGAGACGGTTATCGCCGCAGAGTGATGCGTTTTTGGCGGATGAGAACGTCTCGCGTCCGGTCATCGCGCGGCTGCGAGCGCGCGGCTTCGAGGTGATATCAATCGCCGAAACTCTGGCTACAACAATGGCCTCGTTGACAGCGCGTTTTTCAGCGCGTTAATTCGTTACCAAATAACAGCAGCATGACGTTGACTGCGCGCAGCGCCGCGGATCGGAGGACGCGAGAAATGCAAGATTTCGAGCTATCCGCCGGTCCGGCGGGTGGTGACCGGTCACGACGCCAACAATGCCGCCAAGGTCCTTGTCGACGCGCCCGCGACCAACGCCAAGATCCCGCAGGCTGGGCTCGTCTCCACCATGATGTGGTGCACCGACGGCGCGCCGGCGGAAATCCCGGTCGGCGAGCAGGTCGAGGACATGGGCGCGCGCATCCTCGGCACGGCGCCGCCGGCCAAGGGAACGCGCTTTGCGGTGATCGACTTCCCGCCGGGGAATCATCCGCACATGCACCGCACCGAGACCGTCGACTACGTCATCGTGATGGAGGGCGAGATCGAGATGGACATGGATGACTTCGACGGTGAAGCTCAAGGCCGGGCGATATCATGATCCAGCGCGGCACCAACCACGCCTGGGCCAATCGCAGCGGCAAGCGCGCGCGCGTCGCCTTCGTGCTCGTCGATGCCGAGCCGCTCGGCATCGGCAAGCCGGTGGTCGGCGGCGCCAGCGCGCGCTGATCTCGACCTGCGGGAGCGGCGAAGATGCTGATCTCGACCTGCGGGAGCGGCGAAGATAAGGACCCGAGGAAGGGGATTCCATGCTGAGCATGGGTATCAAGGCGCAATCGACGCTGGTCGCGGCACTGGCGGGCGCGGCGATGGTCGCGGCCGGCGCGGCGGATGCGCAGAACCTATCCGAACGCCAACGTAAAACTCATCGTGCCGGTGCCGGCCGGCGGCGTCACCGATACCATGGCGCGCATCGTCGCGCAGCGGCTGACCGAGATGTGGGGGCAGTCGGTGATCGTCGACAACCGCCCAGGCGGCAACTACGGCGTCGGCGCCCAGGCGGTGAGCCGCTCGCCCGCCGACGGATACACCCTGCTGGTGGCGCCGGACTCCACCTTCACCGCCAATCCGGCGCTGTTCAGCAAGCTGAACTACGATCCCAAGGAGTTCACGCCGATCATCGTGCTGTGCCGCGCATCGCCGGTGCTGGTGGTCAATTCGTCCGTTGCCGGCGAGCAACGTGCAGGAGCTGATCGCGCTGGCGAAGTCGCAGCCCGGCAAGCTGAACTACGGCTCGTACGGCATCGGCACCTACGCGCACCTCAGCATGGAGGACTTCAAGCAGCGCACCGGCACCGACATCGTGCACATCCCCTACCGCGGCGCGGCACCCGCCGCGAATGGCCTGCTGGCGGGTGACGTGTCCATGCTGCTGCTGAATCTCTCCAGCATCGAGGCGCACGAGAAGACCGGCAAGGTGAAGATTCTCGCCGCCGCCACCGAGAAGCGGCTGGGCGCGCGGCCCGACCTGCCGACGATCGCCGAGTCCGGCGTGCCGCGGATTCCAGACCTCGGTCTGGTTCGCGCTGTGGGGTCCGCCGAACATGCCCGCCGGGCTGGTCGACGAAGATCCACGCCGACGTCGGCAATGTGCTCGACCTGCCGCAGTCGCGCGAGTTCTTCAAGACCAACAGCTTCGAGCGCGTCGATCTTTCGCCGGCGCAATTCGGCGCGCTGATCCAGAGCGATCTCAATCATTGGAGCCCGCTCATCAGCGCGGTCGGCGCCAAGATCGAGTAGGGTGAGGCGCGGCAAATGAAGGTTCTCATCACCGGCGGAATGGGCGTCATCGGCGCCGAGACGAGCCGCAAGTTCGTCAAGGAAGGCCATCGGCCGGTCGATGTTCGCGCGGCATCGCGACGACAGCCTGATCTCGACATCGTCGACAAGATCGACTTCGAGCAGGGGGACGTGCTCGACATGCCGCGCATCCTGCAGGCGATCAAGAAGCACCAGGTGACGCACGTGGTGCATGCGGCGGCATTCGTCGGCGCGGTGTCGGCCGGCAATCCGGCGCTCAGCATCCAGGTCAATGTCATCGGGCTCGTCAACGTGCTGGAGGCGGCGCGCGCACTCGACGTCAAGCGCGTGGTATTCACCAGCGCGAAGGGCGTCTACGGTCCGGTCACCGGGGAATACGGCTCGCCGACCTGGAAGCCGATGCCCGAGGATCTGCCGGCGAGGCCCAAGCGCATCTACAACTCCGCCAAGTTCATGGGCGAGAACGTCTGCACCTATTACAACGACAACATGGGCATCGAGACGGTGTCGCTGCGCTTCGCCTCGACCTACGGCCCGGGCAAGACCGCGCGCCACGGGCCGATGGCGGTGATGAGCCGCATCGTCGAGAATCCGGCGAACGGGCTGCCGTTCAAGCTCGAACAGGGCGGCGACGACAAGGACGACTTCATCTACAACAAGGACTCCGCGCTCGGCATTTATCTCGCTACCGTCGCGGACAAGGTGAAGAGCCGTGTCTACAACATCGGCACCGGCGTCGGCGTGACGTTGCGTGACTTCGAACGCGTCATCAGGAAGCACATCCCGAACGCGCAGATGGAGATCGGCGGCGGGTTGAACTTCTACGGGTTTCCCTATCCCGCGACCGGCGTGTACGACATCACGCGCGCGCGCGAGGAGCTGGGCTACAAGCCGGAATACGATCTGGAAAAGGGGCATCGCGGACTATCTCGCCAGCCTGAAGCAGTTGAAGGCCGCGGCCTGATACGTGATGCGGCAACGCGGCGCAGGGCGGAGATCACAACCCAAAGGTCCAACATGCGCAGACGCTCGAAGTCCCCCGCCTCTCGCTCCCCGAGCGCGACCGGCGCTGGGCCGCCGTGCGCAAGGAGATGGCGGCGCGCAGCCTCGACGCCATCGTGCTGTGGGGCTGGCCGACCATGTGGGACTTCTACACGGCCAACGCCCGCTACCTGGCGCCGATCGGCGGCAACGCCGAGTTCAACGTGCTGGTGTTCCCGGCGGATGGCGAGCCCACCTCAATCGTGCAGATGCCGACCTTCCTCGAAGGCTGGCGCGCCGCGCAGGACTGGGTGGGCGACGTGCGTCCGCGCACCAAGACCTGGGCGGATTCCGTCGCCAACCGCATCAAGCGAGCTCAAGCTCGACGGGGGCAGGATCGGCATGGACGGGCTCGCCGGCCCGCTCGATCCTGACGGCTGGCTGCCGCACGACGTTTTCACGCGCCTCAAGTCGCTCCTGCCCGAACGCCAGCATCGTCGCCTCGACGACATGCTGGAGAAGGTGCGGTCGATCAAGAGCGCCGAGGAGCTCGACTTCTTGCGCAAGGCCGCCGAGCTCGGCGACCTGATGCTCGTCCACCTGCCGCGACATTGCGCGGCCCGGCGTGAAGGAATGCGAGGTTTATGCCGGCATGATGGAGGCGATGATGGCGAACGGCGGCGAGGAGCCGACTCTATTCTTGTGGAATTGCGACCGCTATCCCTATCCGCATCCGTTCCGCATCCCGACCACGCGGCCGATGGAACGCGGCGACCTCATCATCTGCGAGATGCATCCCGAAGTTCGGCGGCTACTTCACCCACGTCGAGCGCACCTATTGTCTGGGCGAGCCGGAGAGCAAGCAGCTCGAGATCTACGATGGCTGTGTCGCAGCCTACCATCGCGGGCTGGAGCATTTCGGCCCCGGCAAGACGATCTCGACCGCGCTCGATGCAGTCAAGGATGAGATCGATTCGCGCGGCCTCGGCATCTGCGAGGCCGGCATTCATGGCCACGGTCTCGCCTCGTTGGAGTACCCGCGCTATCGCCACCACGCCATCATCGCCGACCGCGAGGCGATCAAGGCGATCGGCGACCGGTTCGATCCCGGCATGGTGTTCGCGTTCAACATCGACCTGTTCGATCCGAGCTGGCGCGACGGCAAGACCGGTTGCGTGTTCGCCGAGACGGTGGAGATCACGGACAACGGCGCGCGGCGGATGCACTCGTTTTCCATGGAGTTTCAGAGGATCGACGTTTGAGCGGCGCGTCACGATAGCCGCAAGGCCGCGTAATTAATTCGATGTCATCGAGAATTGTGTTACTCCGCAAACGTGATCAGCTTGCGGGCGAGTGCGGGATCGCGCAGCTTCTCCAGCGCCTTCGCCTCGATCTGGCGAATGCGCTCGCGGGTCACTCCGAAGACCTGACCGACCTCCTCGAGGGTGTGATCTCTCGCGTCGCCGATGCCAAAGCGCATGCGCAGGATACGCTGCTCGCGCGGCGTCAATTCGGCCAACGCCTCGGTCACCGAGTTCGCCAGCGCGCTCGCCTCCGCCGCAGCCTGCGGATTGACTGCATCCGTCGCCTCGATCAGATCGCCGAGCGTCGCGTCGCCGTCCTCGCCGACCGGAAGATCGAGCGAGGCAGGTTCCTGCACCATGGACAGCACCTGCTCCACGCGCGCGACCGGCATGCCGGTGCGCGCAGCGATCTCCGTGGCGGTGCCCTCGCGCCCTTGCTGCTGGCGGAACTTGCGCCGCTCCCGCAGGACCTTGCCGGCCGTTTCGGTCATGTGAACCGGAATGCGGATGGTGCGGCCCTGGTCCGCAATCGCTCGCGCGATGGACTGGCGGATCCACCACACGGCATAAGTGGAGACCTTCACGCCGCGGCGATGGTTGAACTTCTCGATCGCGTGCATGAGCCCCATGTTGCCTTCCTGGATCAGGTCGAGGAGGTCGAGCGAGCTGTTGCGGCGATACTTTTTTGCAATCGCAACGACCAGGCGCAGATGCGCCTTCACCATCTCCTCGCGCACTGCAATGAGCACGCGACGGGCTCGGTTCACCTCGGCGCCCGCCGCGCGCAAGTCCGCGATCGGCAATCCGACGCGCTGCGCGACGGCGGCAAGCTCCTGGCGCAATTGCTCCAGCCGATCCGCATGCTGCTTCGCAAGTTGCCGCCAGCCCCGCACCGGCCGGCAGCCCCCTTGCCACGTCCCATCGGGATCGAGCTCATGGCCGAGATAACGGTCGAGCAGGTCACGGCGTGCGATGCCGTACCGGCCGGCGAGCTGCACTAACTCCCGGTCGGCCTCCGCAACAATGCGCAGCTCGCGCTCCAGCTCTCCGACCAGCTCGGAGGTCCGGTCGGGATGAAGCCACAGCCTCTCCATCTCGCTTGCAAAACCGCAAGCGAGCTGCCGGAGCTTCGTCCGATCCCGCTTCGAAAGCTCGCGGTCGCGGATGGCGGCGGTGACGCGCTTTCCGCTCAAGGAGACGATTTCGCAGGCGTCCGCCGTCATCCGCTGCAGGCGCGCGCTGATCTCGACAAGCAAGATTTGCTCCTGCTCGGCCGCGCGGTCGGCATCCTCTTCTTCGATCGGTGACCCCGGCGCGCCCGGGCTCTCCCGGCTCTCATCCGGAAGATGGGCGTGGGCGACGGCTGATCCCGCCATTGTCCCCGCAGGCTGAGATGCGTCGCCCTGATGCATCGAAAGATCGATGAGACTGCCAAGACGCCGGGCGCCGGTTCGCAGCTCGCGTCCCCAGATCTCGATGCGGGCGATCAGCATGGGAATGCCGCAGAGGCTTCTCTGGACATCGAGTTGCGCCGCCTCGATTTTCTTGGCGAGCGCAATTTCCTGTTCGCGCGAGAGCAACTCCGCATAGCCCATCTGTCGGAAATAGGTATCGATGAGGTCGCGTGAGAAATTCGCCTCGCTTCTGGAAGCCGCAGGGCTGCGAGTTGCCGACTTGCTTTCCGCGCCGGCGGGACCGGGCAATTCTCCGTCCGCAGCTTTGCCTTCGTCCTCGCGCCTGGAGCGTGCAAGGATTTCGGGCTGGCGATCCTGCCGCTCGGGCGCACCGAATTGTTCGTGACGGCTTGCGACGCGCTCGGCCGCCTCCACGTCGAGCAGCTCGACGAGGTCGTGCTCGCGCGTCGGGGCGGGATGCCGACGCTCTTGTAGCCCGTCCATCGCATGAGCCATCGAACGACAATCCTTCAAATCCGCGCCAAACCCGCCGCCGAATGCACCGGAGGGATGCGCAAGGCCGGCAGCGCCACACAAAGCTGCCCTCGCTCCGGGCTGGGAGCCATATCGGGCGGCGCCGCTCGGCAAATAGGGGAATTTCGGCGACGGCGTCGAGCCCCGCGCTTTTCGCACGGCGGCGCCGGCCTCCTTCGGAAACGGGACACCAACGGCGAAAATGGTGCGCAAAATCCGGAAATTCAAGGCTGACGACAGCGGAGGCGTGCGGCCGGCCCCACTCTCGGCCCCTGGTCGGTTGCTTTGCCTTTGTTTTTGCGCAGAAAATCGCGTTACGCCGGCGATCGCGGCGGCCTCGGCTGTGGCGAAGGCAGGCTCCGCTCGGTCAAGCGCCCCATGCCTGGATGTTCGCTTCATCGCCCCCCTCGGGCCTTGGACGCAAGACATCGCAGCCTGCATCGGCACGCTCGCTAGAGAGTCGCGCACCGATCGCTCTGGCCCGGACGCGCGGCAGATACCAGGAGGCTTCGCATGAAAGGCGATGACAAAGTCGTCGAGTTTCTCAACAAGGCGCTTCGGCACGAGCTCACCGCGGTCAATCAGTATTGGCTGCATTATCGCCTGCTCGACAATTGGGGCTACAAGGTGCTCGCCAAGACCTGGCGCAAGGAGTCGATCGAGGAGATGCAGCATGCCGACAAGCTCATCGAACGCATCATCTTTCTCGATGGCTTCCCCAATATGCAGACGCTCAATTCGCTTCATATCGGCCAAACGGTGGAAGAAGTCGTCGACCGCGACTTGCAGGCGGAGATGGCCGCGCGTGCGCTCTACCAGGAGGCCGCGACCCACTGCCACTCGGTCAAGGACTATGTGTCGCGCCACCTGTTCGAGCAGCTGATGCACGACGAAGAAGGCCACATCGACTTCCTGGAGACCCAGCTCGACCTCATCGACAAGCTCGGCCTCCAGCTCTATTCCCAGCACCATGTCGGCAAGCCTGAGGAGGGCTGACGCTTGCGAACGCCGCCGCCGATCCAGCCGGCAAGCCGCCGGTACAATCAAGACATAGGCGAAGAGCAAGACCGGCAGGTAGCGTCCGTGCCCATGTGGGCGTTGCTCATCCACGGCCGTAACACTTATCCGCAATGGTGAGCCCGAAGTTATCCGCGCGGGGTCGTGCAAGCGCTCCTCACACCTCCGCCCATTGCCGCAGCAGGTTGTGGTAGGTCGCGGTGAGCGAAACCACGCTCGCGTGCTCGGGGTGATCGGTGGAAAGCCGCCGGATCGCCACGTCGAGGTCGAACAGGAGGGCGCGCTTGGCGTCGTCACGGATCAGGCTCTGGGTCCAGAAGAACGAGGCGACGCGGGAGCCCCGGGTGATCGGCGTGACGTTGTGCAGGCTGGTGCCGGGATAGACGATCATGTCGCCGGCGGGGAGCTTCACGTGGTGGGTGCCGTACGTATCCTCGACCACGAGCTCGCCGCCGTCGTAGTCCTCCGGTGCCGAGATGAAGAGCGTGGTCGAGACATCGGTGCGGATGCGCAGCGGCGTATTGCGATATTCGCGGATGGCATTGTCGACATGGGCGCCGAAAGTCATGCCGGCGTCGTAGCGGTTGAACAGCGGCGGAAAAACCTGCTTCGGCAGCACCGCAGAAAAGAACAGCGAGTTGCGGCCGAGCGCCTCCATCACCATGTCGCCGAGCTCACGGGCTTCAGGCGACGTCTCGGAAAGCTGCAGGTTGTGCTTGACCTTGGCCGACTGATGACCGGCGGTGGCCCGGCCATCGACCCAGGTGGCCCTCTCCACCACCTCGCGGCAGCGCGCGATTTGCTCCCGGGTGAGAACCTGTGGGACATGCACCATCATGGCGGGCAAGGCGGCGTGCTACATCGTTCCTCGCATAGTGACGGCGACAGTCCGGCGCTGCGCGGGAACAGCCCAGTTCGTATAAGCGGATTCGTAATAGACGTTGTCGGCCAGGTTGTAGATGTTGAATTGCAGAGTGACCTTCGGCGTCAATTTGTAGGCCGCCATCGCGTCGAACCGCCACCACGATGGGACCAACGCCGTGTTGGCCACCGTATAGGGCGCCGCGGATTGCAGGTCGCCCCACACCGAGCTTTGGTAGAAGGCGCCGGCTCCGACCTGGAGTTTCGGCGTCACCTCATATGTTGTCCACAGCGAGAACGCGTACGCCGGCGTATTCATCGGCTCCGCGTTCATCTGAATGGGGACGACCGGGTTGCTGATGCGGGCGCGCACGTACGTATAGCTGGTGATGATTGCCCACTCCTTGGTGAGATTGCCCGTGGCGCTGCCCTCCCATCCGCGTGCCGTCACGCTGCCGACCGAGCTCGTCAGCATGGTGGATGGATCGGTGACGCGGTAGTTCTGCTTCAGTGTGTCGAACCAGGCGGTCTGGAGCAGGAGCCTGCCGTTGAGCAGCTGGGCCTTGGCGCCGTATTCGTTGGTCGTGGTCTGTTCCGGTGGTGTATGGAGCAGGCTGAGGGCGCCCGCCACCGTGCTGACGGAGATCGTCAGGTTGTCGGCGGACGGATTGAACGATGTCCCGCGCATCACGTAGAGGCTTGTGTTGTCGGTGGGATGAAAGACTGCGCCGTACCGCCAGCTCGTCATGGTGTCCAACAGGGCAACGCGCCGCACGAGAGGATCTGCAATCGGCGCATCCTGGCCGAACCAGTACTGGTCGTAGCGCACGCTCCCCAGGACCTCGAGATACTTGGTGATCTTCGTCTGGTCGGCGATGTACATGCCGATGTCTTTCGCAACGCCGTAGGTCCACTGGGTCGCGGTCGGCGGCAGGGGGACGCCGCCGTAACGCCAGGGATTCGGGTAAAGAAAGTTGGTCCCTGCCTGACCGGTGAACTGGTTGCGGAGAAAATCGCGCAACTCGCGGGTCAGGTCCAATCCGGCGGTCATGGTGTGGTCGAAGGGACCGGTGGAGAATTTAGCGAGCAGGTCGGTCTGATTTGCCAACTGTGTATTGGTGACGAATATCTGCGCGCGGTTGGGTGTCCAAATGGAGTTCAGATTCCATGGCAGCGGAACCGTATTGTTCGGCTCCGGAAACACGTTGCGTTGCAGGCGATCAACTTCGTTATAGCGCGTAATGTTGGTCAGCTTGACCTGATCGCTGAACTGGTGCTCGACCTTCACAGTCCCGACATGGGCATCTACCCTCTCGGTATCCGGCAGCGGTCCGCTGAGAATGCCATACCAGTTGGTGGAATTGACCGGTGCCACCATGCGCGGAATGCCGGCCGCAGGCGACAGAAACGGAATCCCGTAATCAGGGATGTTGTTGTCGTGCTGATAGATGTAGGCCAGCGTGATCTTGGTGCGCTCCGTCGGCTTCCAAAGCAGTGAGGGTGCCACGCCATATCTGTTCTGCTCGATATTATCACGGCCCGCAATTTCGTATTGCTGGCCCATGACATCCAGCCGGCCCCAGAGGTTGTCCCCGATCTTGCCGTTCGCATCAACCGTGGCCCGCTTGCCGTCGGCGGAGTTTGCGGTGACCGTTCCTTCGACGAAGTTGCGCTCTTGAGGCAGCTTGCTGACGAGATTGATGACGCCACCGGTCGAGCCGCGACCGAACAGCACCGCCGCCGGCCCCTTGAAGACCTCGACCGCATCGACAGCAAAGGTGTCCCGCGTGTACCAGCCGGGATCGCGTACACCGTCACGGAAGATATCGCTTTGTGCAGAGAAGCCTCGGATATAGGGAGTGTCCCCCTGGTTGCCTCCCTCGCCGGCGCGGAAGGTGACACCGGCGACGTTACGGAGCGCATCCCTGACGGTAGAGTTGACCTGCTCCTGGATCACCTGCTGCGTGACGACATTCACGGTCTGCGGCACGCTGAGCAGCGGCACCGGCAGGCGGCTCAGACTCGGCCCGGACGGCAGATAACCCGAAGGTGCCGGCGTTCCCGATGTGGTTCCGGTGCCCGTTGTGGGGACAGGACCCGTCGCCGGCGGCGGGGGTGTTGGCGTGGATCGCGGGGCAGGGGTCGCAACTTGCTGCTGCTGCGGAGACCGGGGCCGGTTGCCTTGGACCGATACGGTCGGAAGCGGCACGTCGGCCTTTTGCTCCGCTGCCGGGGGCGGCTGATCCGGGGCCTGCTGGGTTGAAGCTGGCGCAGCTTGATCGGCCGGAGCCTGTTGCGGTGTGGGCGCGGGAGCGGGAGCTTGCCGGATTGCGGGTTGTTCCTCGCCGGGCGCCGGTTCAGCCTCAGTCTCCAGTACGCCGCTGAGATAGAACAACGCTGCCACGCCCACGACGCCAGCTTTGGATTGGATGGCACGCTGAGCTTCACGCAGAGGTGAACGCGACATCTGACGCCCCCGACGGTTTACTTTAGAGCTTTTCAATATTGCAATGTTATCTCGCACTATTTGCTATACGACGCTCAGGTGACCAACAATATCAAATATGCAACACAGAAATTTATTTCGGCGCGTGATTTTCTTTATAACAATTCGAAACTGGAAACGATCTGCTGAATATATTGATCTGCTCAGCGACTACATGTATCTAGCAAGTATATTTGATGTCGCGCCCTTGCGAACGGATTACAAAGCGCGATGTGGAATTCGATGCAAGGGGATCTCGCAATGTCCAAATATTCCGGCCACGTCGTCGTCGACTGAGTGGCCCCGGCATGCTGATTTTTTCGCTCACCGGCATTTCCGGCGCATTCCTGCCCCGGCTGCGATGGAGCCGCGCCGGTTGCACAACGACCAATCTCCAACGTCTCCTCGGATTCTGGATCTCGATCCCATTGGCGGTGGTAGCGTTCACCTACGTCTATCTCGGCATGCCTTTGTCGGCGCTCGCGCAGGAAGCGGCGGACTTGCCCATCCTCGGTACGACGACACTGCCGCGCGACCTCAGCCCATGGGGCATGTATCTCAACGCCGACCCCGTGGTGAAGGCGGTGTTGATCGGGCTTGCCTTTGCATCGTTCGTCACCTGGACCGTGTGGCTCGCCAAGACCATCGAGATTGTGCTCGCCAAGCGGCGGGTGCGGGCGGCTTTGGACGTGCTCGCGAGCGTGCGATCCACGTCGGAGGGCGTGGAGCGGCTTGCCGGCGCGGAGGGCGAGGTCCGGAAATTCCTCGATGCCGCGGTGGCGGAGTTGAAACTGTCTGCCGGTTCCATCGAGAAAGAAGGCATCAAGGAACGATTCGCGTCGCGTCTCGATCGGATCGAGGCGGCCTATGGGCGCCGGCTCGTGCGCGCAACCGGCGTCCTTGCCACCATCGGTGCCACTGCCCCCTTCGTCGGCCTGTTCGGCACCGTTTGGGGCATCATGAACAGCTTCATCGGCATCTCGAAGTCGCACACAACCAATCTCGCTGTGGTTGCGCCGGGCATTGCCGAGGCGCTGCTGGCAACCGCCTTCGGGCTGGCCGCCGCCATTCCGGCCGTGGTGATCTACAACGTGTTTGCACGCTCGATCGCGGGTTACCGCGCGCAGCTCGGCGATGCCGCTGCGGAGGTACTCAGACTTGTCAGCCGTGACCTCGATCGTCCTGCCGCGGCGCCCCCGTCATCCGTGCGGAGAGCCACGACGTTGTCGGCTGCCGAGTGACGCCTGGGATATCATCATGAGCGTACGTCTCGATCACGGCGAGAACGCATTGAGTGAGGCGCGCGCGTAAAGGGTCACCGTTTTGATGGCGTTCAGCCTCGAAGACATCGCCGACCTGCGCCGCTGGGCGATCAGCGCGGTGGTGGTCATGTCCACATATGGCGCAATCGCAACAGCGATGGTCGCCTGGCGCGAGCCAGTCGACCCGGCAGAACCCGCCGCCGCCATCGTGATTGAATTTGCGCCGGTGCCGGTCGCGCCGGCCACGCAGCAGACGGAAATCCCGCCCGGACCCGAGATGGTGATGTCCGATGCCTCGCCCAACAAGCCGGTCGAGAGCATCGAGGAAAAGCCCGAAGAGAACATCGAGCAGAAGATCGAGGCGAAGATCGAGCAGAAAGTCGAAGAAAAGGTCGTGCCGAAGCCGGTCGAAGAGCCGCCGCCGGACGTCGCTCCTGCGCCCAATCCGGAAGTGGCGGTCCAGCCTCCGCGACCGCAGCAGCAGGTCAAGCAGGAAACTCCGATACGACAGGAGCCGCGCCCGCCGGCGCCCACGACCTCAGCACCGCACGCGATCCCGGAGCAAACGGCCGCGATCGCGGCCGCGCCGACGCAGGGTCAGTCCAATCCCAATACATCCAGCGCGCTGCCGACCTGGAAGACGCAGATCATTGCCCTGCTCGAGCGCAACAAGCGCTATCCTCCGGCGGCCCAATCCCGCCACGAACAGGGGGTTGCCCACGTCTCCTTCAGTCTCGACCGTCAAGGTCGTGTGATCGACAGCCGTATCGTGCGCTCATCGGGCGCGGCCGCGCTCGACGAGGAGGCGCTCGCGCTCTTGCGTCGTGCGCAGCCTTTTCCGAAGCCGCCGGCGGAATTGCGAGGTGAGCACGTGGGTCTGACCGTACCGATCCGCTTCAATCTGAAGTGAAGCCTCGCCTGATCCAACCCGATGACCTTTGCGCTCGCTCGCAAGCTGTTTGGTAGTTCGAACGAGCGGCGCATCAAAAGCTACTTGCTCCGCGTTGCCGAGATCAACGCGCTGGAGCAGGAGCTCGAAGCGCTCTCGGACGAGGGCTTGCGCGCGCACACCGATGCGTTCAAGCAGCAGGTTGCCGACGGCGCTGCGCTGGACGACATCCTGGTGCCGGCGTTTGCGACCTGCCGCGAGGCCGCAAAGCGCACGCTGAGGCAGCGTCATTTCGACGTGCAACTCATCGGCGGCATGATTCTGCACGAGGGCCGCATTGCCGAGATGAAAACCGGGGAAGGCAAGACACTGGTGGCGACGCTGCCGGTTTATCTCAATGCGCTCTCCGGATGTGGTGTGCATGTGGTGACCGTCAACGACTATCTGGCAAGGCGCGATGCCGAATGGATGGGCCAGATTTACAATTTTCTTGGCCTCAAGGTGGGCGTGATCGTTCACGGCCTCAATGACGAGCAGCGCAAGCAGATATACGACGCCGACGTCACCTACGGCACCAACAACGAGCTCGGCTTCGACTATCTGCGCGACAACATGAAATACCGGCTGGAGGACATGGTCCAGCGCGGGCATATCTACGCCATCGTGGACGAGTTCGATTCCATCCTGATCGACGAGGCGCGAACCCCGTTGATCATCTCGGGGCCGCTGGATGACCGCTCCGACTTCTACAACACCATCGACGCCTACATCCCCAAGCTCGACAAGGTCGATTACGAAGTCGACGAGAAGCAGCGCACTGTCACGCTGACCGAGGTGGGCATGGAGAAGATGGAGCAGATGCTTCGCAACGACAATCTGCTCAAGGGGGATCATCTCTACGACGTCGAGAACGTCTCCACCGTCCACCACGTCAACCAGGCTTTGCGGGCGCACAAGCTGTTCCAGCGCGACAAAGACTACATTGTCCGCAACGACGAGGTCATGATCATCGACGAGTTCACCGGCCGCATGATGCCGGGGCGACGCTATTCCGAGGGGCTGCACCAGGCGCTGGAGGCGAAGGAGCACCAGCCGATCCAGCCGGAGAACCAGACGCTCGCCTCCATCACCTTCCAGAACTATTTCCGCATGTACGAGAAGCTCGCCGGCATGACCGGCACCGCCATGACCGAGGCGGACGAGTTCATCGACATCTACAATCTCGAAGTGATCGAGGTGCCCACCAATACGCCGATGATACGGCTCGACGACGACGACGAGGTCTATCGCACGGCGGCAGAGAAATATTGCACGATCCTTGCCCTGATCGACGACTGCAAGGCGCGGGGCCAACCGGTACTGGTCGGGACCACCTCGATCGAAAAATCAGAGCAGCTGGCCGAGATGCTGCGCCAGCAGGGCTGGGAACAGCACGACTTCTCCGATCCCAATGCCTTTTCGGCGCTTTACAGCGGGGATGACGGGGCCTCGAAGGCCAAGGTCTTCGCCATTCTCAATGCCCGTTATCACGAGCAGGAAGCCTATATCATCGGCCAGGCGGGGGTGCCGGGGGCGGTCACGATTGCCACCAACATGGCGGGCCGTGGCACGGACATCCAGCTCGGCGGCAATGCGGACATGCGAATTCGCCAGGAGCTTCGCGATATCGACGATCCGCATCAGCGCGAGCTCGATCCGCGCGCGGCGAAAATTCGTGCCCAAGTGGCCGCCCTGAAGGAGAAGGCACTCCAGGCGGGCGGGTTGTTCGTGCTCGGCACCGAGCGCCACGAGAGCCGTCGCATCGACAACCAGCTGCGCGGACGTTCCGGCCGCCAGGGCGACCCTGGGCACTCCAAGTTCTTCCTCTCGCTCGAAGACGACCTGATGCGCATCTTTGGGACCGACAAGCTCGATACCATGTTGCAGCGGCTTGGGCTCAAGGAGAACGAGGCCATCGTTCACTCCTGGATCAACAAGGCGCTCGAGAAGGCGCAGCAGAAAGTGGAGGCGCGGAACTTCGACATCCGCAAGAACCTGCTCAAGTTCGACAACGTGATGAACGATCAGCGCAAGGTCATATTCGATCAGCGCGTCGAATGGATGCGGGAGGAGGCGGTCAACGAGATCGTGGCCGACATGCGACACGCAGCCATCAAGGACCTCGTCGACAGGCACATTCCGGGCAATTCATGCCCGGCGCAGTGGGATATCGAAGGTCTCGACCGCGAGATGCGCGATATCCTCACGCTGGCGGAGCCGCTCGGCGACTGGGCAAAGGAAGAGGGCATCACCTCCGCCGAGATGCACAAGCGCCTCACCCAGGCCGCCGACCGATGGATGGCCGCCAAGGACGAGAAATTCGGCGCCGCCGCCATCCGGAACATGCTGAAGCTCATCCTTTTGCATGCGCTCGATAACCTCTGGCGCGAGCATCTTGTGATGCTCGATGACTTGCGGCGGACTATCACTTGGCGCAGGTTTGCTCGGCGCCAACCGCTCACCGAATACAGATCCGAGGCTTTTCAACTGTTCGAGACGATGTTGCGCCACCTCGACGCGGTCGTTACCGCACTCTCCATGCGGGTCGGGATTGTCTCCACGTGAGAGCTCTCGTTGGGTCTTACATGTTGCATCGCGGCAGATAAGAGCGGGTAACCCGCCGACCTGCCGGTCGTGCAGACATCGAAATTCGAGCGCATCTATGAACTGGTCTTGCCGCGGTCGCCCAAAGCAAAACTTGGAATTGCTCCAATATGTCGTTGCAAGACGCATGTTGTCCATGCAGGCCGCGTATGTTACGAACCGCAGTAATTGTCGGTATTGAATATTGCAAGATCGGGCGATACCCGCCCCGGTGGCCAATGACCGCTAATTTGGTGCTCGACTCCGAGACAACTCAGCCTCTGGAATATCGTCTGTGAATGTGCGCCCGTTGGTCCGTGGCATTCTGAGCCTTGCCATCGGTGCGCAGTTGTTGCTTGTGATGCTGCCGGCGCTGGTGTGGGCTGCCGAGACCGTCAGCGTCGGAGGACGCGACTTTGTCAATAAGGGGTTGGTGGGTGTCGGACGGATATCCGCCGGTCTACGCGATCAATACGGCGAGACCGTCGGGTCCGGTTCGGGCCTCGCCGCCGATCCGAAGTCGTGGCAGCGCCTTGCGCAGGGCTATCACGGCATCTTCTACATGCTGCCCGATCGCGGCTACAACATCACCAGCACGATTGACTTTCGCGCGCGCCTCTACAAGCTCGACATCGCTTTCAATCCCGCCCCCGATCCCAATATGTTACCGGCCGATGAGCGCCAGAAGACCGTAACTGCCACACTGGTCGAGACCATCCTGCTCAAAGAGACCACGGGACAGCCGCTGACCGGTCTTGACCCGCCGCAAGACGGTGTGCGCCCTGCGGCGGACGGCTTCCCGGCGATGCCGCAGGCCTCGACCGGTGCCATCAGTATCGATTCGGAGGCGATGGTGCTGATGGACGACGGCAGCTTCTATATCAGCGACGAATATGGGCCCTACATTTACCGCTTCTCTGCCGATGGTCGCCTGATCGCGGCGATCCGGCCGCCAGAAGCTTTCATCCCCAAGCGTAACGGCAAGGACAGTTTCTCATCCAACAATCCCGGCCCCGGCACAGCAAGCCCGGAGCCAAAAAATCCCGATACCGGACGGCAGAACAACCAGGGCTTCGAAGGACTTGCCGTGACACCGGGTGGCAAATTCCTGGTCGCAGCTCTGCAGAGCGCGACGCGCCAGGATGGCGGCAGTGCGGCGGAAACACGCCGCTACACTCGCATGCTCTATTACGACATCTCCGACCCCAGTCGCCCGACGCTGGCGCGTGAACACGTGGTACCGCTGCCGGTCTACGATAATGCCGAGGGTCAACGTCGGGTCGCTGCTCAGAGCGAGCTCTATGCGCTCGACGAGACGCATTTCCTGATGCTTTGCCGGGACACTGGCGCCGGTTATGGCACCAATGGCGCGACCTCGCGCTATCGTAAGATCGAAATTCTCGACACCTCAAGCGCCACCAACATCGCCGGATCGCCCTACGACGGTGTCATGCCGATCGCGCCGATGGGAAAGCTGGCGGACGGGGTGGTTGCAGCGACACTGACCTCATTCATCGACATCAACAACAATGCCCAGTTGAACGCGTTCGGGCTGCACAACGGCGAGCCGAACGATCGCAATAATCTCGGTGAAAAGTGGGAAGGGATGACGCTGGTGCCGGCGCTCGACCCGGTCAATCCGCGTGACTTTTTTCTGTTCGTTTCCTGTGACAACGATTTCATCACCCAGAACGGTTTTCAAGTCGGGGCTACCTACAAGGACCCAAGCGGCGTCGACGCCGACACCATTTTCCTTGTCTTTCAGCTGACACTACCGGCGCACGCAAATTGAATTATGAGAACTCCGATGGAAGGGCGTCCCTGTCCCACACTGGAGAGCACCTCTGCCAACTGAACCATTTGGCAGGCGCTACCGCGAACGCTCGGTAGGGAATGTCTTTCCAACCGCCGCGCCTGTTGCGTCAGGCGACAGACTGCATAGAGGTTGCAAATGTAACGGACCGGCGCGATCAGTCTTCTCCGCCCTCGTCCATCTCGCCGATATGATGCTGCGCGTAGAGCTCGAGGCCGAGCTTGGCGACGAGATCGAGCTGGGTTTCGAGGAAATCGATGTGGTGCTCCTCGGCCGCCATCAGCTTCTCGAACAGGTCGCGTGTCACATAATCCCGCGTGGCATGGCAGTGCGTCGCGGCTTCCTGATAGAGGGTGCGGGCCGAAATCTCCGCCGCCAGGTCGCAGTCGAGCACCTCTTTGACGTTCTGGCCGATGTGCAGCGGATCGAGCACCTGCATGTTCGGGAATCCATCGAGGAAAATGATGCGCTCGACCAGCTTGTCGGCATGCCCCATCTCCTCGATCGATTCCCGACGCCACTGCTTGGCCAGACTCTTGTAACCCCAATTGTCAAGCAGCCGGTAGTGCAGCCAATACTGGTTGACCGCGGTCAGTTCATGCCGCAGCGCCCTGTTGAGAAATTCAACGACTTTTGCGTCACCCTTCATAGCCGCGCACCTGTTCTGGGTGGATCAGATTGTGAACGCCTGCGCCCGGTTGCAACACTAGCAAATAATTTCAAGCTGCGCTGCCAGAGCCGGCAGCGCGTTGCCGCAATGGATAACGCTAATGGAATGGCTAGAGATTGTCCGCGACTGCGCCATGCATGGTGCCGGCGCAGCCAACCGGACATGCGACTTTCGCAGCGCCGAGTGCGTCGTCGATGATCTTGCGAATGGTGCGGGCGCAGCGCCCGCACTGAGCGCTGCAGCCCAGGCAGCAATAAATCTGGCTCGTGGAACGGCGCGCTGCCGCGCTGGCGGCGGCGCGCACCTGATGGTCGCTCAACACGTTGCAGGAACAGACAATCATCGAAAGTCCGGTTTCATGATGCTCGCGAACAATGCTGTCTCCGTTAACCGGTGCGCTGCGCCAAGTCAAAACAAAACTGCTCTCCTTAAAAGTGTTCTAAACTATTGCCCTGATGGCTTTTTTTGCCCCAACTCGTTGCAGGCGACCAATATCGCGGATCCGCCGTACGACGGCACAGTGCGGTGCGCCCACCCACCGGCAAGATCGCGAATGGAATCATGCCGGCGACACTCACGCCTTCGATATCAACGACAATGCGCAGTGGAGCAAATTCGGATTGCTTGCCCAACGGCAAGCCGACCGTCCCCGAAATACTCGCGGGCTGCCTGCGGACCCGCAACGATGCTTCATGCCTTCGCTTATCGTTCCAAGC
Organism: uncultured Alphaproteobacteria bacterium; assembly: GCA_963820365.1. GTDB lineage: Bacteria > Pseudomonadota > Alphaproteobacteria > Rhizobiales > Xanthobacteraceae > VAZQ01. The sequence goes on from CAWFZR010000020.1 coordinate 26,552, forward strand.
CTGCATTTTCGAATAATTCTAAATTTGGCTCACCCTGGAATCGTTCCAAGCTATTGAAATTACGAAGAATTGACGTTGCCCGCCTGCAATGTAATGGTCGGCCGCAGAGGCGTCGTCACCCCATAGCGAGGAGCAAAGCCATGAACTCCGATTGCGCGCGCGTCCTTGCGCGTCTTGTGCTCGCCGGCGCCACAGCCTTTCCAGCCGCGGCCGCATCGCTTGCCCAGGGGGTCCAAGAGGTCAATGTCTATACCTACCGCGAGAGCAAGCTGATCCAGCCCTTGTTCGATGCCTTCAGCAAGGACACCGGCATCAAGGTCAACGTGATTTCCGCCAGCTCCGGCTTGGAGCAGCGCATCAAGACCGAAGGCACGAACAGCCCGGCCGACGTCCTGCTGACCGTCGATATCGGAAGGATCGAGGAGGCGGTGCGCTCCGGCATCACCCAGCCCATCAAATCCGATGTGCTCGACAAGGTGGTGGTGCCGCAATATCGCGACCCCGAGGGCCACTGGTACGGCATCTCCATGCGCGCGCGCGTCGTCTATGCCTCCAAGGAACGCGTGCCTCAGAATGTCTTCACCTACGAGGAGCTTGCCGACCCGAAATGGAAAGGCAAGGTCTGCATTCGCTCGGGCCAGTACATCTACAACAACGCGCTGTTCGCGGCCTTCATCGGCCATCACGGCGAGGCAAAGACAGAGGAATGGCTCAATGGCCTCAAGGCCAACCTGGCGCAGAAGCCATCGGGCGGCGATCGCGAGGTCGCGCGGGACATCGCCGCCGGCAAGTGCGACGTCGGGGTTGCCAACACCTATTACTGGGCGCTGATGCTCAACAAGGAGCCCGACCGCAAACCGTGGGCGCAGGCGACCAAGGTGATCCTCGCGACATTCAAGGATGGCGGCACCCACATGAACCTGTCCGGCGTGGTCCTCGCGCGCCATGCGCCCAACAAGGCCAATGCGATCAAGCTGATAGAATGGCTTGTGGGCGACAAGGCCCAGCACATGTACGCCGACCTCAACTATGAGTACCCGGTGCGTGCCGGCATCGAGATCAATCCGACCATTGCCGGGTACGGCAAGCTCAACCCCGATCCGCTGGCGCTCTCCAAGATCGCGGATTTCAAGAAGGCGGCGGCGAACCTGGTGGACAAGGTCGGTTTCGACAATTGATCCAACGCGACGATGGAGCTTTTCCAGCCTGACAGCGGAGGCTGGCTCAAGCGCGCTGTAGGCTCATGAGTGGCGACAAGGCCGCGGGCCGGCCGGCCATGCAGCGATGGCCTTCCGTCCGGCTGGCTTCTGCCGCCTTCGGTGGCATCGCCGTTGTCGCAGCGCTTCTCGCTATCGCGCCGCTGGTCAGCCTGATCATTGTTGCGCTGGGCGACAGCGGCGACGTCTGGCTTCATCTCCTACGCTATGTGATCCCGGTCGCGCTGAAGGAGACCGCGCTCCTGCTTGCGGGCGTCGCCGCCCTGACGATAGTCGTAGGAGTCGGAACCGCCTGGGCCGTGACTACCTTCGAGTTTCCGGGCCGCGCAACGCTCGCCTGGCTGTTGCCGCTGCCGCTTGCAATCCCGACCTACATCGTGGCGTACGTGTACGTCGACATTCTCGACGCGCTCGGACCGGTGCAATCGGCGCTGCGCGCCGTTTTCGGCTGGCGTTCCCCCCGCGACTACTGGTTCCCGAACGTCCGTTCGCTCGTGGGTGCCATCTTCGTCATCGGCATCGTGCTCTATCCCTACGTCTATCTCGCTGCGCGTGCGATGTTCCAGACCCAAGGTGCGCAGTTCTCGGAAGCCGCGCGGGTGCTGGGTGCGCATCCGCTGCGGCTCGCGCGGAACATCCTTCTACCGCTGGCGCGACCCGCCATCGCGGTCGGTCTTGCGCTTGCGCTGCTTGAGACGCTCAACGACATCGGCGCAAGCGAGTATCTCGGCGTGCAGACCTTGACGCTTTCGGTCTTCACCACCTGGCTTAACCGTGGAAGCCTGGCCGGCGCGGCGCAGATCGCCTGCGTCATGCTGCTCATCGTTGCCACCCTCATCGCGCTCGAGCGCTACGGCCGGCGTCACCGGTCGTTCGCGGCATTCGCGCAGGACGCGCGACCGGCTTCGCGCATTGCGCTTGCAGGTCAGGCGCAATGGCTCGCGGCCGTCGCCTGCTTCGTTCCGGCCTTCTTAGGTTTCCTACTGCCCGCCGGCTACCTCGTGCGTGAGGTCGTCGTGCGCGGCCTCCTGGTCGGCTTTGATACGGGTCTGATCCGTCATGCGCTCACAACAGTCGCGCTCGCAAGCGTCGCGACCATGCTCGTGGTCATGCTCGGTTTCGCCGCGGTCGCGGCGCTGCGGTATCTGCGCCACGCCGCCATCGCCGCGTGCGTGAACATCGCGGGCCTCGGCTATGCGATCCCCGGCACGGTGCTGGCGCTGGGGCTCCTTTCGCCGCTCGTCCTGGTGGACGAAGGCATCAACACGCTGACCGCGGCTTTCGGCGGAACGGGCACTGGCCTGCTGCTGGCGGGCTCGGCGGCCGCGCTCGTGATCGCCTACGTCATTCGCTTTCTCGCCATCTCAATCGGTTTCGCCCAGGCCGGGTTTTCCCGCATTGCAACGGAGTTCGATGATACGGCGCGCATGCTGGGAGCGGGACCGGCGACCTTGGCGCGCACCATCCACCTGCCGCTCGTTCGCCACGCCATCGGGAGCGCCGCGCTTCTCGTCTTCGTCGATTGCATGAAGGAATTGCCGGCGACGCTGCTGCTGCGCCCGCTCAATGTCGAGACGCTCGCAACCTACATCTATCAGTTCGCGACCCGCGGCAACTTTGAAGAGGGCGCGCTCGCCGCACTCATCATCATCGCAGTCGGCCTGTTCCCCGTCATGCGCATCACCCGCATAGCCGACATCGGGGTGATGGCGGAGCGAGGCGGCGACATGCGATCCTAAGACCCGGTTTGGCAAGTGCCTGACCCGTGTCCAGGATGCAGCGCAGCTCGCTTGCTATCGGTTCGGCGTGCGATCGCAAGACCGGCAGCGCTGAGTCAAGTTTTGTGGGTCCCGGGTCTGCAGCGCACCACTTCGTGCTGCGCTGCGCTCGGGACCCGCATTCCTGTACAGCCAATTGTGGCTCCGAGTACTACGGGCGCGTGGTTCGCGCGGGCCGGCGCAACGACCGATATCAGAGAAGTCTCTTGGCCAGCGATAGACGGGGTATGGCTTCGGAGCGCCGCGCATGCTGCCCTCGCTCCGTGTTCGCTATGACCTTTTGATGCGAGGCGATAGCCAAGCCATGATCCGTTGCTGGCGATCACCGCTGCAGCGGAACTCGTGTTTCTCGATCGCCTTCATCGCAAAGGCCGCAGCCTGCTCCTCGGTTGCCCGCTTGTCCCGTGGCAGCGACATCCATTCACGGATGATGGCTCGGCGTGCATTGTGCTCGGGTCTCATGTCGATTTCTTTCGGTCTCTCGATGCGGGGATCATTGCCTTGCAAGGCCAGCCTAGCATATTCGCAATGTTTGCAAGTGACAGCGCAATTCCGCTGCCGCTACAATGAGCACAATGCGCTCCCGCTCGGGGACCAATGGACGTCGTGATCGGAGCCGCAGATGGGCAATCAGATCGACCTCAATGGCAGAGTGGCCGTCGTGACCGGGGGCGCCCAGGGCATTGGGCGCGCAATCCTCGAGCGGCTGCTGGCATCGCATGCCGCAGTCGCCGTATGGGACCGCGATCTCGAACTGGCGAGCCAATGTTGTGCCGAGCTCTCCGGCCGTGGAGCCGTCGTGCCGATCGGATGCGACGTTCGCATCCTGTCTGCGGTCGAGCGCGCGCGCGACGCGACGCTCGACGCGTTCGGGCGTCTCGATGTGCTGGTCAACAATGCCGGCGTCGCGGGCATGAACATGAGCACCTGGGAATATCCGACCGACGCCTGGAGCGAGGTGCTGCAAATCAATCTGACCGGCACCTTCCACTGCTGCCGGGCGGTGGTTCCCACCATGATCGCCCAGAACTACGGCAGGATCGTCAACGTCGCTTCGATCGCGGGGAAGGAGGGCAACCCGAATGCGAGCGCGTATTCGGCCTCGAAGGCGGGCGTCATAGCGCTCACCAAATCGCTCGGCAAGGAACTCGCCGCCTACGACATAACGGTGAACTGCATCACGCCTGCCGCTGCGCGCACCGCTCTGTTCGCGCAGATGACGCAGGCCCACATCGATTTCATGCTTTCCAAGATTCCAAAAGGCCGTTTCGTCAATGTCGACGAGATCGCGGCACTGGTGGCGTTTTGCTGCTCGGCCGAATGCTCGTTCACCACCGGTTCGGTCGTCGATATCTCAGGCGGCCGCGCGACGTATTGAAACAACCGCAGATCCTGTGACTCTTCAGCCAAGCTGGAACTTGTGCGCATTCAGCGCAGCTTTCGGTTGCGGCAATCGTCTGCCCTGGCATTCTGGCCTTGCAATCGGAGTCGGCAAAATTATCTCATGTGGCGGACAAGCGAGCGCAATTTCGCGCGATGCCAGCGCGGTGGTAGGCCTGGCTGCGATGCGGTCTCAACAAAGGCGCACTACCGATGCTGGGCAAAGGCCGTCCTCCTCCGAAGAGCCGATCGAGAAAAAATGACATTGTGCCGCGTTCGGGTGACGGTCGGCCCGCCGGGCCTGAATCCATGCGCGATCCGCCCGCACATTGGGATAAGGTCGACGAAGCTTCCGACGAGTCCTTTCCTGCGAGCGACCCTCCGGGCTATCTCTCGCCTAGAGCGGGATGATTTCTCCTCGAAGCACGATCCCACTCTACGTCTTTGTTTGAGCATGGTCTTTTCCAAAAACCGGCATCCACTTTCTGGGATCGTGCCGTAGCTTTAGAGAGCATCTTATGCATGCCGCTCTCGCTCCCACAGGCAAGGCTGGATATTTCTGAAATCTACAAATGTCTGCCGGCCGATCTTGGAGACACCCGACATCGGATGCAAACGCCGGAAAGGGAGTCATGGTCGGGGTATCGAGCGCCCCTTGCCCTTTTCCGCTACGATGAACTCGATGAACCGGAGCCGCTCGGTGCTGCTGGGGTTCCAGTGCGAATGCACGGTCCCGGCAGGCGCAAACAGGCTGTCTCCGGCGCGCAAGGTGACGGGCTCCTTACCCTCCTCTTGCCACACCCCCGAACCGGAGATCACGCGGAATGTGATCGCTGCCGGATGGAAGTGACGAGGATTTACCGCACCCGGAGCATACTCCGTGTCCCAGACGATGACCTCCTCGGAAGCACCCTGCAAGGCGCTCATCAGCAGCGGGCTATGCGTGATCGATTGCTGGGAAAGCAGCGCGGATACCGCGAGCGGGCACAGCGTTGCGACGACAGCCATCAAACTCAACGTGATCGTGCGATACGACATTTGAGCTCTCTCTCCGGCTTGCTGCCCGCTATGAGCTGGTGCTCCACAATGTTGGAAATTCGGTGAGCTTCGTCAACCAAGTTCTAAAGACGGAGATGACCTTCCAAATCTTTGCTATTGTCTTGCCGGTACTCGCTGTGCCATCACCTGCGAGCTTCAAATAATAGCTAGGCAAAAGAGGTTGTGCGTTGTAGAAATGCGACCGGCTAGATTATGAGCACGGCGACTTAAGGAGAGAGAAATGGCCAAGAAGGCGAAGAAGCGTGCAGCTCGGCGTCCGTGGTCCAAACAAGACGAGCGCGACCTAAGAAGTCATTCCAAGAACAAATCTCCCATACGGACGGTCGTGCGGGCAATGAAGCGCACGGCAGGCGCGCTGCGGCAGAAAGCCTTCAGCCTCGGTCTCTCACTGGGCCATCGTCGCTCGACGAAGAAGAAAAGGCGCGCCTGAGCCTGCCTCCAAAACGCGCCCGCACCGGAGCACTGCTTGGGTCGGCGGGCGTTGCGGCCGCGAAACCCGTCGAGGGTGCGGCGGCTTGCGCATTCTCGGCCGGCCGGCAGCACGGCTCCGATCCGGGCCGTGCCTAGCGGGCATGGCCGGCGAAAAGCGGCGGCAGTCTCGGGGCGGGAGTCTCGGGGATATTCCGCCTGCGGCTGATTGGGGCTGGTCCGCGGTGAGCCGGGACCGCGGCAAGATCAGTTTGTGCGGTCCCGGGTCCGCAACGCACCACATCGTGCTGCGCTGCGCCCGGGACACACATTTCTGTATCAGCCAATTGTGATTTTGAGTACTACTTCGCGAACGCGCCGGCGCCGCTGCATGAGCCGGTGCAACGTGAGGGATCTCCTGACGTGGATTCCAGATTCAAAGGTCGCCGGGAGGATGCGCGGCTTGTCAGCGGTCGCGGCCGCTACAGCGCCGACTGGGATCTGTCGGGGCAGCTTCATGCGTGCTTCAAGCGCTCCGATCGCGCCCACGCCCTCATTCGTTCGCTCGACGTGGAGGCCGCCCGGAAGGTTGCGGGCGTCGTCACGGTCCTCACCGGCAGCGATATTGCTGGCGCCGGATTTCGCACGCTGATGCCCATTGCTCCGTTGTCGGGGCGCGACGGCGGGAAGATCCTCATCCCCGAGCGGCCGCTGTTGGCGCAGGAACGCGTTCGCTTCGCCGGGGAGGAAGTCGCCATGGTGATCGCACGATCCCAGCAGGCCGCGCGCGACGCCGCTGACCTGATCGAAGTCGAATTCGAGGAGCTGCCGGCAATCATCGGATTCGAGAAGGCGCTTGCCGCCCGGGCATCCGTTCATTCCAGCATTCCAAGCAATATCTGCTTCGATTTCGAGTATGGCGACGCGAGCAGGACCAACGAGCTGATCGAACGGGCCGAGCGCGTCGTGCGCGTGACCATGGAAAGTCCGCGCGTTGCGCCGACCCCGATGGAGCTGCGCGCAGCGCTCGCCTGGTACGACGCGGACACCGAAACCTATGAAATACGCTGCGCTCATCAAGGCGCCTTTGCCATGCGCGATGCGCTCGCCGCGATGATGAACGTGCAGCCGGAAAAAATCCGCGTGAACATGGTCGATGTCGGCGGAGCGTTCGGGGCGCGCACCGCGCCTTTCTCCGAATATCCGCTCATGCTGCATATGGCCAGGAAGCTTGGTTGCCCGATCAAATGGCTCTCGACGCGCTCGGAAGATTTCCTCACCGACAATCATGGCCGCGCGATCCGGCTGGAAGGCGAGCTCGCGTTCGACGCACGCGGCCGTTTCATCGCGCTGCGAACCAGCTGGCTCTGCGATTGCGGTGCCTATCTCTCGCAAGCCGGGGCATTCACCAACTGCTTCAACGGGCTCACCATCGGCGCCGGCGTGTATCAGGTGGAAGCGATCTACGGCCGGCACCGACTGCTCATGACCAATACTGCCCCCACCAACGCCTATCGCGGCGCCGGTCGTCCGGAGGCGATCTATATCGTCGAGCGGCTCGTCGATGCCGCCGCCGATGCGCTCGAGCTGGACCCGCTCGAAATCCGCCGCAGGAACATCATCCGGCGCGATCAGATGCCGTATCGCACGCTCACCGGCAGCGTATTTGACAGCGGCGATTTCGCCGGGCTCATCGCGAAGGTCGAAGAGGCGTCGGCGTGGCGGAAGTTTGCGCAGCGTCGCAAGGCGGCGGCTCGGCGCGGTGCGCTGCGCGGGATCGGGTGCGCCGTCTTTCTGGAGCCCTCCGGCGGAGGCTTGGTTCCGAAGGATCAGGTCGCGATTCGGTTTCTCCCGAACAACGAAATTGCGCTCTACAGCGTGGCGGGTCCGAGCGGCCAGGGCCATGAGACGGTTTTTCCCGAGCTGGTCGCTCGCATGCTCGGGCTGGATCCTGGGCAGGTCGTGCTTCGCGCCGGTGATCCCGACGGTCCCGCGCTGACGGGAAGCCCCGCGATCGGCTCGCGCACGATTCTCTCCCACGGCAGCACCTACACGCTCGCCGCCGAACAGGTGATCGAGAAGGGCCGGCCGTTCGCCGCCGAGGCGCTCGAAGTATCGGGCGAGGATGTCGAGTACCGCGACGGGCGCTACTGCGTCAAGGGAACGGATCGTGCGGTGACGTTCGCCGAAGTCATGCAGCAATGTGCCTCGCAGGCTCCCCATCCCCTCGATACCATCGCCGAAACGCCGATCGTGCGCGCCTTCCCGAGCGGCGCACACGTCGCAGAGATCGAGATCGATCGTGCGACCGGCTGGGTCACGGTCGTCGACTACACGGCGGTCGACGATATCGGAAACGTGGTCAATCACGTTCTCGCCGAGGGCCAGCTTCACGGCGGAGTGATGCAGGGCGCCGGACAGGTTTTCGGCGAGAATTGCCTCTACGACGAAGGCAGCGGTCAACTCCTTGCGGGCAGCTTCATGGATTACGTGATGCCGCGTGCGGACCTTTTTGTCGATATCCGCACCCTCGATCATGCCGTGCCGTCCCCCGGCAACAAGCTGGGGGCCAAGGGTGCCGGCGAGGCCGGGACGACGGGCGCAGGGGCCGCCTGCATGAATGCCGTCGTCAATGCGCTGCGATCGGCTGGCGTCGCTCATTTCGACATGCCCGCCACCCCCGGACGCATCTGGTCGGCAATTCAGCAAGCATCCGCTGCGTTGCGTTAATACTCCAGCGGTCTTGGGCAGTTTGGGATGGCTCGCAACCCGCTGACTAATTGTTGGCAATTCGATATCCTGCAAATCACCGGCTGGTAAGGCACCCAAATGCAACGCCATCGATTGAGACGCCGCCAATTCATCGCGCTGCTCGGCGGCGCGGCGGTAGGCTGGCCGCTCGCGGTGCGCGCGCAGCACCCAAATCGAGTACGGCAAATTGGCGTATTCCTGGGATTGGCAACAAGCCCAGATGACCCGGGTGTGAGCGAAATCCTTCGGCCATTCAAGGCGGCGATGCAGGATGCAGGATGGATCGACGGCCGGAACATCCGCTTGGACTATCGGTTCGGCGGCGGTGACGTCGCCAAAATCAACGCCGCTGCGACTGAACTTGTGACGCTCGCGCCTGAGTTGATCTACGCTACAGGGTTACCCCCGGTTCAGGCCCTACGTCAACGAACACGCGCGATTCCGATTGTTTTCTCACTAGTCGCCGATCCGGTCGGCTTCGGATTGGTGGAAAGCCTCAACAGCCCGGGTGGTAATATCACCGGGTTCGTCGTTTGGGATCTTTCGATCGGCGGCAAGTGGTTGCAACTGCTCCAAGAGATCGCTCCTGACCTGAAGCGGATCGGGATCATGTACAATCCTGACACCGCGCCATATGCGCCGCCTCTGATCACTTCAGCCAAAGGTGCCGCCACAAGGAACGTAGCTGTGGCCGAGTGCCCCGTTCGTAACGAAAAAGAAATCGAAGCCGCGGCATCACTGCTCGCTAGCGAGCCGCATGGCGGGCTTCTGATCATACCGGAGCCGTTCACTAACGCGCATCGGGATCAGATTATCGCTACCTCTGCCCGATTTCAAGCTTCCCACCATCAATCCGGTCTTCGGCGCCGCAAATCGCGGTGCATTGATATCCTATACTTTTGCATTCGATGTGATGATGCGGCTGCCCGTCACCTACATCGATCGAATTCTGCGGGGAGAATCGCCGCGCAGCCTTCCGGTGCAGGCTCCCACCAAATACGTGTTGTCGATCAACCTCAAGGTTGCCAATGCACTCGGCCTGAATGTTCCTTCCACATTGCTCGCCCTCGCAGACCAAGTGATCGAGTGAGTGCTGTTGGCACTTCTCGCACATAACCTCATGCGACGGCACGTCCGCAGCCAGCGGGAAGCCGACATAAGACCCTCGGAGAGGCAAGAGCCCGAGGATGCGTTCTCCTCGTCGAGGACGAAGGATGGTTTCGGCAGCAACGTCTCAGTACAACTTGGCGGTATATCCCGCTTGGGCAGCTTTGCATCGCGCAACGCTTGGGTCATGCGTCCGATCTGGCCGGCGATTCCCGCCCACCCGACGGAAATCGGCCGCGATGCCTGAGCTTCAGAGTTGCACTCCAAGCTTGCGATCGAGGGAATATGGTCCGCCACCGCGGAGCGCGATGGCAAAACAAACCAATCCCCACAGCAGCACATATTCGTAGCCGCGGTTGAGCCAGTTGAAGCCCGTGTGCCAATAGACGCAAAAGATCACGAACATCTCGATCGCGACCGCGGCAGCGAAAAAGCGGGTGAACAGGCCGAGCAGGATGCCGATGCCGCCCAGGCCCTCGACCAGAAAGGCCAGCCAATAGAACAACACTCCCGGCTCGAAACCCATGTTGGCAAACGCCGGCGCCATCCGTGTCGGCCCGGCTTGAATTTTTCCCCAGACATGCACCAGAAGATTCCAGCCGACCGCCACGCGGATGACCAGCCAGGACAACGGAACGGCCTGATCGTAGAACGGCTTGAGGGCCGGCAGCAGAAGTCGCGGTTCGCCTCTGGCGTCTTCCATTGTGTCCCCTCCCAAATGCGGCTCCCAGTGATCGGGACATGCACCAAGGACGCGCAAGCACGCAATAGCAATTGCGGCAATCGGTCGGAAGCGAAACGCGGCTATGCCGGCGGCGCGCCTTGCGCTTCCGGCGCGGAAGCCCGAGCGCGCAACGGCTCCTTGCAATGCCCGCCGTTGTGGCCGGACTCGGCCTGGTGCGCGTGCGAGCGCACCGACTGCTCGCGCGCAGGACTGCGGCGGAAGCGCTTCTGATGCCCTGTGGAGCGTGCGCCGTTTGCAATGAGCGGAACCACGGACGGCTGCGCCTTGGCGGCGAGGAGGGCGAGGATCGATTCGCGAGCCTCCGGCCGGGCCCAGGCCTTCGCCGCCGCATCGCCCAGCGAGCGAATGGGATCGAAATAGTAGCGCATTTGTCCCGCCGCGACGGCCGGCGAGAGGAAGCCGGATACGCCATATTCACTGTCGTGGAATTCGGCGCTGTGCACATCGCGCTTGCCGGACGGCGTGTCGACGATGAATAGCGGAGTGTTGAAGCCCGCAGTGGTGCCGCGCACGTCCTTCTCCAGCCGCTGGGCGGTCTTGAGCGGCAGGCGAAAATGCTCCGTCGCCTTCACCATGTCGCACAAATAGACGTAATAGGGATGGATGTTGATGCGTCCAAGTCGCGTGATGAGCGAACGCAGGACGGCCGCGTTGTCGTTGACCCCGCGCAGCAGCACCGTCTGATTGCGCACGAATACGCCGTGCTCGTGCAGGCGCCGCATCGCGGCTTCCGCCAAGGCCGTGACCTCGTTCGGATGATTGAAATGCGTGTGCACGCAGACGTCCTTGAACATCGAGCGGCCGCGCGCAACAAGCTCCAGCACGGCGCCGAGCCAGTCCTGATCGCTCAGCAGCTTCATCGGCGCCACCGAAAGCACCTTGGTGGCGAGGCGAATTCGACGAACATGCTCGATGTCGAGCAGCGCGTTTCCCAGCGAGCGTACGTGCGCGGGCTTGAGCCGGCCCAGATCGCCGCCCGACACCACGACGTCCTCGATCCGTGCGTTCGAGCGAATGTAGTCGAGCGCGGGTTGCCAGTTCTGCGCGCTGGTCACGTGATCCTTCTGGATCAATTGGGTGTCCTGACCGACCGCATAGCTGCGCGTGCAGTACTGGCAGTAGACCGGACAGACCGAGGTCACGAGAAACAACACCTTGTCCGGATATCGGTGCACGATGCTCGTTACCGGAGAATGCTGGCGCTCGGCAAGCGAGTCGACCTCGAGGCAGGGATGATCGTCCTCTTGCTCGCAGCGCATCGGCAGGAACTGGCGGCGAATTGGGTCCGTCTCCGCGTTCGACCAGTCGATCAGGCTCATCACGTACGGATTGAGCCGGATCGACATGCCGGCCTTGCTCAGGCCCGCCTCGAGCTCCTCGATCACGTGGGGTGAAACCATGCCATCGAGCGCGGCCTTGAGCTGCGGCCCCCGGGTAATGGCATTGCGGTCCTGCCAGGCATTGTCCTCGAACTCGCCACGGGAAACGCCTTCCCAGACCTTGAACCTCGTCCACTCCAAGCTCATCGCCTATCTTTCTCCTTACGCGACCAACCCACGCCGGGCTCCTCCTGACGCGTCGCCAGATATTCGAAAACGGCGAATTCTGACTGTGACACGCACAGGCACTGCTGGATCAAACAGTGTAACATTCCTGAAACTGCGATGTGATGCGAATGGGCAACATGCAGGAAAAAATAGCAGTCGGCGGATGAACGCGGCCTGAACAAGCGTTCAGCGGCTGCGTTTACTCGTTGCATTCGGCGGGCGGAGGGCCTACGTGCGAGTGCGGAACTTTGAAGAAGCGATGCTCAAGATCGACGATGCGCCGCCGCGCGACAGCGCTGAGAGTTCCCAGCCCTCTCCAGGGACCCGGGGGCTCGGCTGCCTGCACGAGCTGTTCGAGCGCCAAGTCGACGCGCGCGGCGGAGCGGTCGCTCTCGTTTGCGGCGAGGTGTCGCTGTCCTACTCGGCGCTCGAATCTCGCGCCAATCGGCTTGCCAACCATCTGCGACAACTCGGCGCAGGGCCCGGCACCCTTGTGGGGATTGCCTTCGATCGCTCCGAGCTTCCGATCATTGCCATTCTGGCCTGCCTGAAGGCGGGTGCCGCTTATGTGCCGATCGATACGAGCCATCCGGACGAGCGCATCCGCTATATCCTGGAGGAAGCCGAGGTCGCCGCCCTGCTGACCGAGCGCGAGCAGCTTGCGCGGATCTCCAATCTGTTTCACGGCCGCATCATTGCGCTGGATGACGCAGCCGAGCTCGCCGCGGCGTCGGCGTCCCGACTCTCGCGGGCGGACACCGGGCTTTCGCCCCACGACCTCTGCTACGTCATCTATACCTCGGGCACGACCGGACGGCCGAAGGGCGTCCTGACCGAGCATCGCAACGCGGTCCATTTCGTCCGTGCATTCAACGCGGTCTGCAAGACGAGCCCCGAGGATCGCGTCTATCAAGGTTTTGCGCTCGGGTTCGACGGTTCGGTCGAGGAAATGTGGATGGCGTTCTCCAACGGCGCGACGCTGGTCGTCGCCGCGAAGGACGCCCCCGAATTCGGCAACGACCTGGCGCGCCATCTGGCGCAGCAGCGCGTGACCTATTTCTCCACCGTTCCAACCATGCTCACGACCATGACCGAGCCGCTGCCGTCGCTGCGCCAGCTCGTGGTGAGCGGGGAGGTCTGTCAGCCGCAACTGGTCGAGCGCTGGGCAACGCCGGGACGGCTGATGCTCAACGTCTATGGCCCGACCGAGGCGACGGTGAATACGACGGCCGCGGTGTGCCGGCCTGGCGAGCCCATCACGCTGGGCCGGCCGCTGGAAGGTTATGAAGTGCTCGTGCTTGACGGCGACATGCAGCCGCTGCCGCAGGGCAGGGAGGGCGAGCTCTTCATCGCCGGACCAGGCATTGCGCGCGGCTACCTCAAGCGGCCGGATTTGACCGAATTGAGCTTTGTGACCCTGCCCCATGACGGCCGGCGGCTCTATCGCACCGGTGATCTTGCCTGCATCAACGCGGCCGGCGAGGTCGAATATTTCGGTCGCATCGACCGGCAAGTGAAGATTCGCGGCTATCGGGTTGAGCTCGCCGAGATCGAAGCGGTATTGCTGGAGCAGCCCCACGTCAGCAGCGCCGTGGCGCACCTGCATGAAGACGAGGGCGCGCAAACTCTCGCTGCCTACGTGATGCTCGAGCCGCCCTCGGCAGTGCTCGATCGGGCTGCAATCCTCGCCGCCTTGCGGACGCGGCTTCCGCCCTACATGATCCCGGCCTTTCTCGATGTCGTCACCGAGGTTCCGCTGCTCACGAGCGGCAAGATCGACCGCCGATGCCTTCCCGGACCGACGACCGCCCTGATTGACACGGCAAGTGCCCCCTTGCCGCCGGCGACGCCCCTGGAGGCAACCATCGCCGCTGTCTGGGCCACCGTCTTTCGCGTGCCGGCGGTTGGCGTCGAGCAGAATTTTTTTCTTGATCTCGGCGGGCATTCCCTGCTGGCGGCGCAGATGACGGCGCTCATGCGCAGCCGAGCCGGGCTCGACCTCGCGGTGCGGGATGTCTATTCGTTCCCCACCGTGCGTGAGCTCGCGCGGCTGGTGGCGCAAAGAACTCCGACCCCGGAGCCTTCAAGCGATGCACCCGCAAGCTCCGCGGACGCCGATCGCGCCAGGGGCAGGCCTGGCCTCGGGTTCACCCTGCTGCAGGCGTCCATCAGTCTTGCTCTCTTCGGCCTGGCAGTGCTCCCCTTGGTTGTCGTCGTCCCGCTCGCCGATGACCTGCTGGGGGGACGCAGCTCGCCGCTCGCGGCAACCTGCATCGGCGTATCCTTGGTGCTGGCGCTGTGGCCCGTGATGCTGGCTGTGAGCATCGCCGCCAAATGGCTGATCATCGGGCGCTATCGTGCCGGCGCCTATCCGCTTTGGGGCAGCTACTATCTGCGCTGGTGGCTGGTTGCCCGCCTGCAAGCCATGAGCGGTGCCGGAATCCTTGCCGGCACGCCGCTGTTGAGCCTTTATTACCGCCTGATGGGCGCGAAGGTCGGACGCGGCTGTGCGCTCGACACCGCACACTGCTCCATCTTCGATCTCGTGCACATCGGCGACGACACCAGCATCGGTGCCGAGACCCAGCTTTCGGGCTATCGGGTCGAAGACGGGTTGCTGCGCATCGGCCGCGTCGAAATCGGGAGCCGATGCTTCATCGGCGTGCATTGCGCGCTCGGCCTCGACGTGCGCATGGGCAACGACACGCGGCTCGATGACCAGTCCCTGCTCCCGGACGGCGCAGCCATTGCGGATGGCGAATGGCGCGGCGGCGCCCCGGCGCAACCGGCCGACGTTATGGTGCCGCAGGGGCCGCTCCGGCGCAGCGGTGCCGGCCGCATGCTGCTGTTCACCGCGGCGGCCTTCGGCCTTGCCTACCTCTGCGTCTTGTTTCTCGCCGCGCCGGCGCTGGGCGTGTTGTGGCTTTGGATGCTCGCCATCGAGCATGACGCGACCGCTCTTGCGCTCCTCCTCAACGTGGTCTCGCTGCCGCTGCTGGTGGCGTTCTCCTGCGTCTGGATCGCCGTGCTCAAGGCCATGCTGCTGTGGCGCGCGACCCCCGGCGTGTACGACCTCTATTCGGTCTATTACCTGCGCCACTGGCTGGCTTATGGGCTGATGCGGGCGAGCCGCGCCCTCTTGCTGCCGGTCTTCACCACGCTTTATCTGCCGCCCTGGATGCGTCTTCTCGGTGCGCGCATCGGCCAGTATGCCGAGCTGTCGACGGTCTGGTGCTTTACGCCCGATCTGCTGTCCGCCGGCGCCGGCAGCTTTTTCGCCGACGGGTGCTTTCTCGGCGGCCGGCACAGCTTCGGCGGACGCTTCGAGCTTCGCCGCAACCATGTCGGCGCCAGGAGCTTCGTCGGCAACGGCGCGATGCTGCCGCCCGGTGCTGCGCTGGGCGACAATTGCCTGCTCGGAGTGCTTTCGGTCCCTCCGTCGCGAACCGAGAAGACGCCTGATGGCACCGACTGGCTGGGATCGCCGTCGTTCGCCCTGCCGAACCGCCAGAAGGTCAGCGGCTTCGAGGAGCGGCGGACTTTCAAGCCGACGTGGGCGCTGTATGCGCACCGCGCCGTCATCGATACCTGTCGCATTCTCATTCCCGCGCTCAGCCTGTTCGCTGTCGGCGGGCTTGGCATCTCGGCGCTGACGTTGACCTACGAATGGTATGGGACATGGATCATGCTGGCGGCGGCGCCGCTCGTCGCCGTTGCGATGGCCGCGCTCGCGGTCGCGATCGTCGTGGCGCTGAAATGGGCGGTGATGGGGAGGTTCAAGCCCGTGGTCGTGCCATTGTGGTGTCCGTATGTGTGGCTTAACGAGATGGTCAATGGCGCCTATGAATCCATCATGGCCCCGGTGGTGAGCCTCCTCTTCGGCACCCCCTTTGCCGCGCCGCTGTTGCGCCTGCTGGGGTGCCGGATCGGGCACGGCTGCTACATTGCGACCAGCCTGTTCTCCGAATTCGATCTGGTGGAGATCGGAGATCACGTTGCGCTCAACAGCGGTGCGGTGATCCAGAATCACCTGTTCGAGGACCGCATCATGAAGTCGTCCCATCTGCGCATCGGCGATCGCTGCTCGGTCGGCAACATGGCTGCGGTCCTCTACGACGGGCACATGCAGCACGACGCGGTGCTCGGCCCGCTTTCGCTCCTGATGAAGGGCGAGATCGTGCCGCCCGCCACCCGCTGGCATGGAATCCCAACCGTGAAGGCCTAGGGCAGCGCCGATAGCACGCTGTTACAGCACGGGAAATCGCATTGTCGCGCCTCGACAGCGGCTGGCTGCGGATTAGACTTGCGGCGCCAGCGACCAACTTCCTGCGAACGAGGAAGCAGTATGGCCAGCGCAGTCGATTTTTCTCCGGGCGGCTACCGCTTCATCCCCGGAGTTTTCCAGTATTCCGGCGGTGTCGCGGCGCTCCCCGGCCATGCCGTCGAGCGCGTGCGATTGCGCACGCCGGTGCCGCTTGCGCAGGGCTTCGAGAAGATCGAGCAGCTGATCACGCAGGCCGGCCGCCCGCTGACCTCTTTCTGCGCCTGCGAATTGCGCTCGCCTGCGCCTTTTACCGAAGAGGGGTTTCGCGCATTCAACGAGAGCTATGTCGTCACGCTTGAAAAATGGCGACTGTTCGACGGCAAGGTGAACCCGGTCGCGCGAAGCAATGTGTGTCCGGAGATCGACCCGACGGGCGAGCCGTCGTTCCACGCCTTCTCCTTCACGGTCACGGCCAGCGATCCGGCTCCGAGCTTCGTGATCGCGGGCAGCGCCGAGGCCAGAGAAGGAGGCGCAAGCTACAGCGAGCGGATCATCCGGCGCGGCGAAACCACCCTCGCTGCGATGCGCGAGAAGGCGCGCCACGTGCTCGGCGAGATGGAGCGCCGTCTGGCGGCGCTCGGCCTTGCCTGGTCCGACACGACCGCCAGCCAGGTCTACACCGTGCATGATCTCTATCCCTTTCTCGCCGACGAGATCGTGCGGCGCGGTGCAGCCCATGCCGGCCTGACTTGGCACTATGCCCGTCCGCCGGTGCGCGAGCTCGAGTTCGAGATGGATTGCCGCGGGATCAGCCAAGAGCGTATCGTTTAGGATCGAACAGGGGACGAGACATGACCAAGGCCTTGTCGCTTGCGCCGGCGCTGGCGGGATCGCTGCTCCTCATCTCGCAAGCGGCTGCGCAGGACACGATCCGCGTCGGATGGACCATTCCGGCGGAGGAGGCAAAGTACTGGATGATGCGCCGGCCGGAGCAATTCCCCGATCTCGGCAAGGCCTACAAGGTCGAATGGACCCAGTTCCAGGGCACCGCGCCGATGGTGCAGGCGATGGTGGCGGGCGCGCTCGACTGCTCGACGCAGGGCGTGCTCTCGCTCGCGCAAGGCGTCGCGCAGGCCAACCTGCAGGCCTACATCGTCGCCCAGCACGTCGGCGAGCGGCCCGGCAGCTTCTCGGTCTATTGGGCAGTGAAGGAGGACTCGCCGATCAAATCGATCGCCGACCTCAAGGGCCGCAGCGTCGGCATCAACGTGTTCGGCTCGGGCATCTACGGCCCGATGGCGCTGCTGTTGAAGCGCAACGGCGTCGACCCGGAAAAGGACATCAAGCTCGTCGAAACCGGATTTCCCGCCTCGGAGGACGCCATCCGCTCCGGGCGCGTCGATGTCGGCGTGCTCAACCAGCCCTTCGCCGCGCGGGCGGAAGCCAAGGGCGGACTTGCGCAAGCTGTTTTCGCTTTCCGACCAGCTGCAGAACATCGTGCACATCTTCGAGGTCTGCCGGAAGGATTTCGTCGACAGAGAATCCGGAGCTGGCGAAGCGCTACGTCCGCGACATGACGCTCGGCATGAAGAAGGCGATGGCGAACCGGGAGGAGACGCTGAAGGTCGAACTCGGAGGTCATGAAGGCGCCGGTCGCGGTGCTCGACACCTTTCTGTTGAAGCCCAACGATTTCGCCCGTGAGCCGGGAGCCAAGCCGAATTTCGAGGGCATCCAGGCGATGCTGGACATCTACGCCGACACCGGGATGATCTCGAGAAAGGTCAACGCGTCCCAGTTCAAGCACCCGACGATCGTGGCACCGATCGAGTGAGGCAGTTGGCGGCTGGCATCATCGAGATCGAGCGGTTGTCGAAAGAGTTCGATACCGCGCATCGTGGCCGGCATCTCGCGCTCACGGACATCACGATCGACGGTCGCCGACGGGCAATTCGTCTCGATCGTCGGGCCGTCGGGCTGCGGCAAGTCTACGCTGCTTTACGTCGTTGGCGGATTTGTTGCTTCCGACCTCGGGCTTGGTGCGCGTCATGGGCAAGCCGGTTTCCGGGCCGGGGCCGGACCGCGGGCCGGTGTTCCAGGAATTCGCATTGTTTCCCTGGAAGACCGTGCTCGGCAACGTGATCTACGGCTTGCTCCAACAGGGCATGGCAAAACGGGAGGCGCAGGAACGCGCGCGCGCCTTGATCGAGCTCGTGCACCTGAAGGGCTACGAGCACTTCTATCCCAAGGAGCTGTCGGGCGGGATGAAGCAACGGGTCGCGATCGCCCGCACGCTCGCTTACCGGCCGAGCATCCTGCTCATGGACGAGCCGTTCGGCGCGCTCGATGCGCATACGCGCACGCGATTGCAGAACGAGCTCCTGGAAATCTGGGAGCGCGACCGCAAGACCGTGATGTTCGTGACCCACAGCGTCGACGAAGCAGTGTTCCTGTCCGACCGCGTGTTCGTGATGACGCGCTCGCCGGGCCGGATCAAGAGCGTCGTCGACATCGAGCTGCCGCGGCCGCGTCGTCGCGATCGAGCTGCTGGTTGACCGCCGCTACCAGGACTATGTGGTCTCGATCGAGCGTCAGATGGATGACCCGGCCGAAGACGGACGAGTATGATGGCCCAAGCGCACGACCGATCTGGTCCGGCCGCTTGGCTGCGAGGCATAGAGGTATTCGGCGCGATCCCCGGCGTGCCGGCGCTGCTGGCCTGCCTCGGACTGCTGCTGGCGTGGCACTTGACGGCGAAGCTCGTTGCCCTCGACAGCCTGCCGTCGCCGTGGGTCTGCATTGCAGGAAGTGCCGGCGAATTCTCGGCGACCGCGAGGCGGTGCTGAACATCCTCGACTCGCTGCGCCGGATGGCCATCGGCTTCCTGCTGGCGGTGCTGCTCGCGGTCCCGCTCGGGCTGATGATGGGCCGCAGCCGCGTCGTCGCAGCCTTCATCAACCCGCTCATGATGGTGATCTATCCGGTCCCCAAGGCGGCGCTGATGCCCATCATCATGCTTTGGATCGGCGTCGGCGAAGCCGCCAAGATCCTGGTGATCTTCCTCGGCGTAACGCTGCCCGTCATCTACCACAGCTATCAGGGCGCCCGCGCGGTCGAGGAGAAGATGCTGTGGTCGGCGGCCGCCATGGGCATGGGGTCGCGCGCCCGGCTGTTTCGCGTCGTGCTGCCCGCCGCGCTGCCCGAGATCATGGTCGGCGTCCGAACCGGCCTGGTGCTGGCGTTGATCACGATGGTGACGAGCGAAATGATCGCGCGCCAGAGCGGCGTCGGCAGCATCCTGTTCAACGCCCTCGACATGGCGCAGTACCAGACCGTCTATGCCATGATCCTGGTGATCGGCATCCTCGGCTTCCTGCTCGATGCCGCGTTCGAGAAGCTGCGCGGCAGTGCTGGTCGCCTGGGCCGAGCCCGGCGCTTCCGATCATCGCAGGCTCGACATGACCGCGCATGCGCTCCAACATGGCGAGATTTGCGGTCGGATTTGCCGATCGCGCTGCTGGTCGGGCTCTGGTCCGCGCTTGCGACCTTCGAATTCGCGCCGCCGTCGCTGTTGCCCGCGCCGCAGACGGTGTTCCTGCGGTTGTTCCGGCTGCTGGCGATCCGCAATTCCTGTCCCATTGCGCGGTGACCTTGTTTCGCCTGTTCACCGGCTTTCTGATCGCCGCCGTGCTCGGCATTGCCATCGGCATTGCGGCCGCCGGGCAGCCGACCGGTAGCGCCGCGCTCACCCCGCTCATGCGGGTGCTGGCGCCGGTGCCGAAGATCGCGCTCTATCCCGCCTTCGTGCTGACGCTGGGCTTCGAGCATTCCTCCAAGATAGCGCTGGTCGTCGCGGACGCCGTGTTCCCGATTCTGCTGGCGACCTATCAAGGTGCGATGGCGGTCGAGCCGAAACTGGTCTGGTCGGCGCGCGCGGCCGGCGTTCGCACCGACGCGCTGCCTGTTCACCGTCGTGCTGCGGGCGGCGCTGCCCTCGATCATGACCGGCTGCCGCATCGGCCTCATGATTTCGTGCATCGTCGTCTTCCTGGCGGAAATGATAACGTCGACCGACGGGCTCGGGCATGTGCTGGTGCGCGCGGCGCGCAACTTCCAGACCGTCGACATGTTCGTGCCGATCATCACCATCTCGCTGCTCGGGCTTGCGCTCAACGCCGGGTTCAATGCGTTGCGCTCGCGCCTGCTGATCGGCTATCCGGAGGAAAACTGAGATGCTGGCGGACCGGATCGAAGGCAAGTGGATCGACGCCTTCTGCGAGATTTTCACGAGATGCGGCGTCAAGCGCGGAGATGCCGCCGCGATCCTGTCGGAGACGCAGTCGCGCCCGCTCAACGTCCAGCTTGCGGAGCTTGCGTTGCTGCGCCTCGCCGCCCGGCCGTTCCACATCGTCGTGCCGACCCCGCCCAACCGGCATCCGGTCCCGGTGCGCTCGACCGGCGCGAGCGAGGCGATCGGGCGGCTTGCGCCGGTGGTCTCGGCGCTCGGCGGGCTGCGGCTTCGTCGTCGACTGCACGCTCGAAGGCTTGATGCATGCGCCGGAAACCCCCGACATCCTGCGCGCCGGCGCGCGCATCCTGGTCATCTCGAACGAGCATCCGGAAGCGCTGGAGCGCATGCGGCCCGATCCGGCGCTCGAGACGCCGCGTACGCGCGGCGGCGAAAATGCTGCGCGGCGCCAAACGTATGGCGGTTGCCTCGACGGCGGGCACGAGGCTCGACATCGACATGGAGGGTGCCTCGACGGTCGGCATCTGGGGCTGGACCGACCGGCCCGGAACGCTCGCGCATTGGCCGGGCGGGCATCGTGGTGAGCTTCCCGAAGTCCGGCACGGTCAACGGCACGCTCGTGCTCGACCGTGGCGACGTCAACCTCACCTTCAAGCGCTATCTCGAAGCCCGATCGAGCTCACCCTGGAGAACGACTACATCAGCCGCATCGAGGGCGAGGGAGCCGATGCCGAGATGATGCGCAGCTATCTCGCCGCCTGGGGTGAGCGCGAGGCCTATGCGGTCTCGCATGTCGGCTTCGGCATGAACCCAAGGCGCGCTACGAGGCGCTCGCCATGTACGACCGGCGCGACACCAATGGGACCGAAATCCGCGCCGTCGCCGGCAATTTCCTGTTCTCCAGCGGCGCCAACGAGTTCGCCGGCCGCTACACCGCCGGCCATTTCGACATCCCGGTGATGAGGACCACGATCACGATCGACAACACCGTCGTCGTGCGCGCCGGTGTGCTCCAGGACGTGTTCGGGTAGGTCGCATCGTCCAACCCACCCGTGACGAAGGAGTGCGAACAACGCTCCACCGGCAATATTGGGGTCACGCATCCTTCTCCGCCGGCAGCACCGGCGGGACGGGTGAGGCCGAGAAAGCCGAGGATGGCGACGAAGGCCTTGAGCCGGTCCGTGCGATAGGCTTCGAGGTCGAGCTTCTCGTAGTCGAGAAAGCCCTTGCCGGCGGTGAGGCCGATGCGGCCCTCGCGCATGTTGCGCTCGATGATCTCGGGCGCGGCATAGCGCGTATCTCCGAGCGCCTGGGTGAGATAGCGGCTGGCGTAATAGAGGATGTCTCCGCCGCCCCAATCGATGAATTCGAGCATGCCGAGCACGGCGAAGCGCAAGCCGAAACCGTATTTGATCGCCTTGTCGATCTCGTCGGCGCTGGCGACGCCTTCCTCGACCATGCGCGCGGCTTCGTTCATCGCCAAGGCCTGGATGCGCGGGACGATATAGCCCGGCCGCGCGGCGCAGACCACCGGCACTTTCCCGGTGGCCTGCAACAGCGATTTCATCCGCGCGACAACCGCAGGGTCGGTCGCCGCGCAGGGTGAAAGCTCGACCAGCGGCACGAGGTAAGCGGGATTGAGCCAATGCGCGTTGAGATAGCGCCGGGGATGGGCGACGGCCCCGGCAAGATCGTCGGCGAGGATGGTCGACGTGGTCGAGGCGATGATCGGCGTCGGCCCCGCGAGCGCGGCGGCGCGTGCGAGCACGTCGCGCTTGAGCTCGAGCACTTCCGGCACGGCCTCGAAGATCACGGCGGCGCAGGAGAGGGCAGGGCCGGCATCGCTTTGCGCAACGACCGTCGCACGGTCGGCGATGGCAGCCACGTGCGCTTCGTCGAACAGGCCGAAGCGGGCGAGACTGCGCAAGGTCTGACCGATCTCGTCCCGCGCGCTCGCGGCGAGACGCTGGAAATCTCCGCGTGCGCGCGGCTTGCAATCGACCACCACGACGTCGTGGCCGGCATAGGCGAACACCACGGCGAGGCCGCGTCCCATGCGGCCGGCGCCAACGCAGGCGATCGGCTCGCGCGTGCTCACGCCAGGCCCTTGCGCAAAAGCTCTTGCAGAGCGTGCCGGTCGAGGTGGCCGAGCCCGAGCGTGGCGAGCGTGCGGCCGGTCGTCATGAAATCCTCGCCGCATATGGCGGAGCCGAGGGCGAGCAACGCGCGGGCAAGCGGGCTAGCGACGCCGGCGAGCGCGGCGACCGAGACGAGGAAGGACAATCCCAAGCGCGTATCCTCCAGCATGTAGCGGTGGTCGTCGAGCACGATGTGCTCGCGCCAGTCGCCGGAATCGGTCAAGCGGTCATGCGAGCCACGTCCATACATCCATTCCTCTCCGGCGCGGGCATAGTGGTCGGCGAGTGGGAAGTGCGGCGCGCCGTAGCCCAGCGCCTCGCGCACGGCGATGCGCTCGCCATCGAGCGCATCGGTC
Organism: uncultured Alphaproteobacteria bacterium; assembly: GCA_963820365.1. Lineage (GTDB taxonomy): Bacteria > Pseudomonadota > Alphaproteobacteria > Rhizobiales > Xanthobacteraceae > VAZQ01. Next base: position 49,549 of record CAWFZR010000020.1, read on the forward strand.
ACCCGCCGGATCGCCGGCTGGGTGCCTTCCTTGTGGATGTCCCAGCGATCGAAATGCTCGAGCGCGCCCGCATTCATGATGATCAGCGGAGGGTGGATGATGGGACCTGCATTCATCAAGGCGGCGGAGAGCGCGTCGCCGCATGTCTCGATCACGCCGGGAAATGCGCGGCTTATGACCGCAAGCGCATGCTCCTTGCGCGTGAGCGGGAGCACCCCGGTCGGCAGCCGCTTGGCCCGCACCGTGATCGCCGACTCGAACGGGCCGTGCTTGCGCGTGAGCCACGGCAGCGTGCCGGTCTCGGCATAGGCGATCTCGGCATGGTTGCCGGCGTCATGCGCCGCCTTGGCGAACAGCACCGAGCCGAAGGTGCCGGGCGGCAGGAACACGATCTGGCCGGCGGCAAGATGCGGCGCAAGCGATTTTGCGACATGGGCTTGCGCTGGTGCCGGCAGCGGGCAGAGGATGAGCTCGGTCCCGCGCACCGCCGCGTCGATATCATCGGTGATGAGGCTTACGCGTGTCTCGCGCCGGCCGGAGAAATCCTTCACCACGATGATGCCGCCGGCGGCGCGGTGCGCCGTCACGGCGGCCTTGTCGCGCCGCCACAGCCGCACCTCGTGTCCGGCAAGCGTGAGATCGCCCGCCGCCGCGAACGCGCCATTTCCTCCGCCCAGAACGGCGATGCGCACTAGCGTCTCTCCGCCTGCTCTCTGAGCAGAAAGTGCTGCACCTTGCCGAGGGCATTGCGCGGCAATGCATCCACGAATGTGACCTCGCGCGGCACCTTGAAACGCGCAAGCTGCGCTCCGACGTGCGCCAAAATCTCGTCGCGGCTCACGCTCGATTGCGCCTTGCGCACGATGTAGGCGACCGGCACCTCCTGCCACTTCGGATCGGCGCGTGCGATCACTGCGGCTTCGGCGACGGCGGGGTGCTCATGCAGCACCCGCTCGATCTCGGCCGGATAGATGTTCTCGCCGCCGGAAATGATCAGGTTCTTCTTGCGGTCGACGATGGTGAAATAGCCGTCGGCATCGCGCGTTCCGATGTCGCCGGAGAAATACCACCCCTCGCGCAACGCTTCGCTGGTCGCGGGCTGGTTGCCCCAGTATTCGAAGAATACGTTGGGGCCGCGCACCACCACCTCGCCGGCGTTGCCGTGCGCCACCTCGCAGCCGCTCTCGTCGACGATGCGCGCCGCGCAGCACAAGCCGGCAAGCCCGGTCGAGCCGGCGCGAGTGAGGTCGCCGCCGAGGCGGGTATAGACCGCAATCGGACTGGTCTCGGTCGAGCCGTAGACCTGCAGGACCGGCACTCCGCGCGCGGTGATCGCGTCGATCAGCGCTTGCGGCACCTGCGTCGAGCCGGTGGTCACCGCGCGCAGGCTGGAGAGATCCGTCGTCGCCCAATGCGGGTGCGTGATGAGGGCCTGGATGGTGGAAGGCACGAGCACCAGCAGGGTGGGGCGCTCTGCGGCGATTGCCGCAAGCGTCGTGTCCGCAGCAAAGCGCGCGTGCAGGGTGACGCTCGCGCCGACCTGCAGCGCCGGGGTGGTCTGGATATTGAGCCCGCCGACATGAAACAGCGGAAGCACGGCAAGCACCCGGTCGCTCGCGGTGAGATCATGCATGTGCTGGCTCATGACCGCGTTCCAAAGGAGCGCCTCCTGGCGCAGCACGGCGCCCTTCGGCCGGCCGGTGGTTCCCGACGTGTAGACGAGGAGAAGCGGGCTCGCCGCATCGATGTGCGGATTGCGGTCGTCGCCGCGTCCCTGCGAGAGCAGCGCATCGAAGCTCTCCCCGGCGGGTTCGTCGGTAAGCCTGATGATGCGCACGTTGCGCTGCGCCTCCCGCAACGGCGCGGTCACCGCGGCAAAGGCATCCTGCACGATCAGCACCTTGACCGAGGCGTCGGCCAGAATGAAGAGCTGCTCGGGCACGGCGAGCCGCCAATTGAGCGGCACCAAGAGCGCGCCGAGCCGCGCGCAGGCATAGAGCAGCACGAGGCAGTCCGGGTGATTGGCGGCCACAATCGCCACCCGGTCGCCGCGGCCGACGCCGAGCACCGATTTTAGCGCGCGCGCCGCGGCGCCAATCCGCGCAGCGAGCGCGGCATAGGTGAGGGCACTGCCGGCGCAGCGTAGAGCCACCTTGTCGGGGGTGAATGCGGCGTTGCGCTCGATGAGATCGGACAGATCCATGCCGTTCAGGGAATCATGCCGCGTGCAAGCACCAGGACGCAGCTTGTCGCGATGCTGCGGTTTCTGTCATTGGGCGGCCTCGCGAACCACATCGTCCATCTTCGAAGAAGCGAGCTGGGACTCCTCGCTGGAGGACGATGCTGCTCCTGCCGCATACAGCGCGGGCAGAACGTCTTGATCCGGGATTGTTGCTGCTTCATGTTCGAATGTACATCAATAATCGCTCAGGACACCGACGTGGCGATTGCGTTGGCCTGCTTTGGGGGCGGCGCGATGGCCGCGGCTTTGGCCCCAGGCATCTAGAGATGGAGGACCGCCGCGGGACATGCTATCGCGTTCTTCCCAGGAAATTGGAATGATTGTCTTGGAAACTGTCGGTTCGGCTTATGCAGATGCTTCAATCAACGGGGGCATTGATCCCGCTGGTTTGACTGCGCCCTCCGTGCCTGAGTTTCAGCGCGGGACAGTCAACATTGCGTCGCGGAAGGAAATCGCGCTCTTGCCACACTGGCAAACCGCGTTTGCGAGCGAACGCAAGGATCATCGCTTCTACGAGCTCCTTGAAGACACCCTCAAGGGTGAATTTGACTACGGCTATTTTGTCGTCCGAAACGGCAAGGACGTCTGCGCGATACAGCCTTACTTTGTTTGCGACCAGGATCTCGTCGCCGGCATCGACCGCCATGCCACAAAGTTCTTCGGCCGCATCCGGAAGCTCTGGCCGCGCTTCATGCGCGCGCGCACGCTGATGGTGGGATGCGCCGCGGGTGAAGGACATCTTGACGGGAACGAATTGTCGCATGACGCTATTGCCGAGCTGCTCTCCCATTCGCTTCGCCGCCTGGCGCGCGATCTCAATTGCGCAATGATAGTGCTCAAGGAGTTTCCGTCAAAGTACCGGGCATCGCTGCGTTGTTTCCGGCGCGCCGGATTTACCCGCGTGCCCAGCATGCCGATGACCATGATGAACATCGATTACAAAGACTTCGAAGATTATGTACGCAAGAATCTGAGCCCGGGGACGCGTGAACAAATCCGGCGTAAATTGCGGGTCGCCGGGCGCGCGCAACCCGCGATCACCATGAGCGTGGTGGACAATGTTTCCGCCGTTGTGGACGAAGTCTATCCTCTCTACTTGAGCGTATTCGAACGCTCGGCGCTGCAATTCGAGAAGATCACGAAGGAATTTCTATGTGAAATCGGGACTCGGATTTCCGACAAGGTTAGATTCATCATCTGGTACCAGGACAAACGGACAATCGCGTTTGCTTTGTGCATGGTTCAAGGTGACGACATCTACCACGAATATGTCGGATTTGATTATTCGGTCGCCTTCAAGCTCCATCTCTACTATCGTGTTTTTCGCGACCTCGTCGAATGGGCCATCACCAACGGCTACAAGCGATTTCACAGTAGCAGCCTCAACTACGACCCGAAGTGGCATTTGCGGCAGTCCCTCGATCCCCTCGATCTCTACGTGAGGCACGCGTCTGCTGCGATCAACCCTATGCTCAAATGGTTGCTCCCGCTGTTGGAGCCGACGCGCTCCGACCGGATCCTCCCGAATTTCCATAATTACCGAGAACTCTGGGAGTAGGATGGCTGTTTGCCGGAGAAACGTCCGGTCGACAGGACCAAAACAAAAGTAGTGAGATCATGAGGCGCGTCATAATGATCTTCGGCGGCGTTGTGATTGCACTGACACTGCTGATCGGCGCTTTTGTCGTGGCGACATGGGTACCGGAGCGCACTGTGGAGGACTTGCAAAGCCGCTGGGCGCCCACGCCGTCAGTCTTCATAGGCGTCGCAGGTATGAAGATGCACCTCCGCGACGAGGGGCCTAAGGAGGACGGGCGCCCGATCGTGCTGCTGCACGGCACGGGATCATCCCTGCACGCCTGGGAAGGCTGGGCTGAGGCACTAAAGGGCAGGCGGCGCGTGATCCGCTTTGATCTGCCGGGCTTTGGACTGACTGGTCCGTCGCCGGACGGCATTTACACGATCGATAATGACGTGAGGTTGGTCATCGCAATTCTGGACCACTTCGGCATCGAGCGCTGCGTGCTCGGGGGCAATTCGCTTGGCGGAACCGTGTCATGGCGCACCGCCCTGTCGTACCCCTCGCGCGTAGAAATGCTCATTTTGGTCGATTCGGGCGGCTATCCGGCTCACCCCATCTCGGTGCCGATCGGCTTTCAGCTCGCGCGGATACCAGGGATCAATTGGCTGCTGCAGAATACGCTTCCCCGCAGCCTCGTCGAACAAGGATTGCGCAATGTCTTTGGCGATCCCAGCAAAGTGACGCAGGAAATGGTGGATCGTTCCGTCGAACTTACCCAGCGCGAAGGCAATCGCCGAGCACTTATCGAGCGGTACAGGCAAAGGGCGTCGGCCACGCTCGCCCACCGTATTCCGGAACTGAAGCTGCCCACCCTTATCATCTGGGGCGGGCGCGACCGTCTGATTCCACCCGATGATGCCGAACGCTTTCACCACGACATCGCCGGCAGCACGTTGGTGATCTTCGATGATCTGGGCCATGCGCCAGAGGAAGAGGACCCTGCACAAACGGTCTTGGCAGTGAAGCGATTTCTCAATTTGGAGTAGGCTTCCGACGGTCGACCGATCAGCGGCACTGCGCGCCGGAACCCCACCCCAAGGCCCGCGGGCCTTTCATTATCCAGCGCCTGCCGCACAGCTGGGTATTGGTGAGGCGCCTTTGGTGTGCGCACACTATCGAGCAATTCGCGTCAGGCACGCTCATTCGGCCAAGAGCTCGCTACGTGGGCCTTTTGCCCCTGCCGGAAGAAGGCATGTCGTGAGTGAGGTTTGAACCCAGTTCTAATCATCCGGACGAGGGCCGATGTTTAGCCGCTATCTAGAAGCTCGCATAAGGGGGTGGCGCGAGCGTGTGCGAACTTCGGAATCGGGGCTCTAGTGTTTGTGGTGCGAAGGGATGTTCGGCGCAGACCTCTCAGCGGCATGACCGTCCTCAAAGCGCATGGTCTTGATCACGCGGTCATGCACGTCGCCGGCGACGTTGAGCTGGAGCGCCCAGTCGCCGTGCATGTCGAGCTCGACGCGGGCCCGAAAGGTGCCCGGCTCCTCGGTCGGGGTCGCCTTCACCGGCCGCACGTTGTGGGTCATCGGCATGGAGGGCATATCGGTTCCGACCGTGAGATTGACCTTGCTCAACGGCGATCCCGTGCGGGCGTCGGTGAGCTTGATGGTGCAGTCGTATTGCAGAGATTTCGGTCCCGGCTGACAGGAGACATCGGCCTTGACCCGCTCCGCCGCCGCCGCCATGCCGCAACCCAGGTTGGCCATCATGCCCGCTGCCATCGCCAACGCCAGTGATGCATGCGTCATTGCCGTGCCCTCGTTCGCGCCACCCGCGGCCGCGCATGGAATATGCCCCGCCATGTCTCGCGGATGCGATGCACCCTGATTTCATCAAGCAAGCCGCGCGGGCAGACAATCAGCAGCAGCGCGACCAATCCGCCGAAGATGATCATGCGATAGCCGGCGAACATTCTAATGGATTCCAGGAGACCGATATCGATCAACACTCCCAGCAAGGGGCCGAACGCGGTGCCCAACCCGCCGATCAGGCCATAGGCGAGGCTGTGCACGCCGAGCATGACGTCGAAGATGCGCGGCTCGACGTAGGTGGTGAGATGCGCATAGAGTCCGCCGCCGACCCCGGCGATCGCGCCAGCGAGGCAGGCGGCGAGCATCCTGTGGCGGGCAACGGCAATGCCATTGATCTCGGCGAGCACCTCATCCTCCCCAATCATGCGGAAGATCACCCCCAGACGCGCGCGATCAAGGAGCAAAAAGCCTGCGAGCGCCGCCGCCAGCAAGCCATAGATCAAAAGCAGGAACTGCAGCGGGCCAACGTCGTTCTCGAAGATGTAGCGGATACCGCGGAAGCCGTCGGCGCCGTTCGGACCGACAAGCTCGCCGTCGACGACGATCTGGTAGCGGAACAGCTCGAACAGCAATCGCACCATCTCGGCAAAAGCGAGCGTCGCGATGGCAAAATAGAGGCCATGCAGCCGCAGCGTCGGTACGCCGACCAATGCCGCCGCAGCGGCGCCGGTCGCCGCACCGCAGGCAAGGCCGGCCGCGAGCGGCCAACCCCACATGGCGGTCGCAATCCCTGCCGCATAGGCCCCGATTGCGAAGAACGCCTGCTGCCCGAACGAGATCTCGCCGGTCAACAGCAAGAGATACGCGGAGAGCGCGATGAAGGAGATGATCCCGATATTGGACAGCACGCCGATCAGGTAATCGTCCATCACGCTCTCCCGCGGTCGATCACGGATCGCGCCGGCGCTTCGCCGAGGATGCCCCCTGGCCGCAGCACGAGGCAGGCGAACAGGAGCAGGTAGGCGATGAGCTCGCGAACCTGCGGCCCGAAATTCCACTGGCTGTGCGCTTCCACGACACCGAGCACGAGGCCGCCCAGGATCGCTCCGGGAATCGAGCCCAGCCCGCCGATCATCATGGCGATGAGACCCTTGAACGTCGCCCACATCCCGAACATCGGCGTGACCTGCTGGTCGGTCGCCAGCACCAGATAGCCGGCAACGCCGCCGATCGCCGACGCGAGGGCGAAGGCGCACAGGACGGCGGTCTTCACGTCGATGCCGACCAGATGCGCCGCCACCGGATTGCCGATGATGGCGCGCAACGCCAGCCCGAAGCGCGAGCGGTAAAGAATAAGCTGGACGCCGAGCGACAACCCCAGCGCCGCGGCGAGCATGACGAGGTGGTCGATTCGCAGCAGGAACGGACCGAGCGCCAGCGGCGCGCCGGTCGCCAGCGGCGGGAACGGATAGGTGTGTCGGGGCAGAATGAGGACCGCGGCCTGCTCGAGCTGCATCCAGATGGCGAAGCTCGACACCATCGAGGCGATGCCGGCGCCCGCCGCCATCGGCGCAAAGCACAGTCGCTCCACGTAGATGCCGGCGAGCGCGGCGCCCAGCACGGTCGCAACGGCGACGGCAACAGGCGCGGCGCCGAGTTGCACGTAGAGCAGGGTGCCGAGATAGGCGCCAATCATGACCGACGGTCCATAGGACAGGTTGAGCCGGCGCATCACCCCGAAGATCAGCGTGAATCCGAGCGCCAGCAACCCATATGACGAGCCGATCATCAGGCCGTCGATGGTGTTCTGCACGAAGTCGATCATCGGTTGCCGTCTTTCCCGCAACCTGCGGCGCGACGGGTCCCCAGATATGCGCGCTGTATGACCTCGTCCTCGGCGAGCTGGCCGGGCGTTCCACTGAACGTCACGCGTCCCTGCTCCATCAGGAAGAATTGGTGCGCCACCTGCAGCGCCATGTGCGCGTTCTGCTCGACCAGGAAAATGGTCGTCCCGTCGCGATTGAGCTCTGCGACAATGTCGAAAATCTCCTTGACGATAAGCGGCGCAAGCCCGAGCGACGGCTCGTCCATCAGAAGGAGTCGCGGCCGGGACATCAGCGCCCGTGCCACCGCCAGCATCTGTTGCTCCCCGCCCGAAAGCGTGCCGGCGAGCTGCTCGCGACGCTCGCGCAGCCGTGGAAAGCGGTCATACATGCCCTCGGTGTCGACGGCGATCGCCGCCTTGTCGCTTCGCTGGTACGCCCCGGCAAGAAATTCTCGCGCACGCTCATTTGCGGAAACACGAGCCGGTTCTCCGGCACCAGCGCGACGCCCCGGGCGACAATGCGGGCGGGCGAAAGGCCGACAAGCTCGGAGCCGTCGAGCCGGATGGAGCCGCGGCGCGGCTGCAGGATGCCGGCTATCGTCATCATCAGCGTGGTCTTGCCGGCGCCGTTGGGGCCGAGCAGACAGGTGATCCGCCCGGCTTCCACGCGCACCGAAACGCCCTTGAGCGCTTCGATCTTGCCATAGGCGGTAACGAGGTCGGCGACATCGAGCATCGTGCGCCTCATGCGACCGCCGCGGTGCCGAGATATGCCTCGCGTACCGTCGGGTTGGCCTGAATTTCGGCGGGCGCGCCCTCTGCGATCTTCTGCCCGAAGTTGAGCACGGCGATGCGGTCGGCCACGGACATGACCAACTCCACGTGATGCTCGATGAGCAGGATGGCGACCCCATCCTGCCGCAGTATCCGGATGCGACTGTCGAGCTGGTCGATTTCCTCGGCGTTCATGCCCGCGGCCGGCTCGTCGAGCAACAACAATCGAGGCTTTGCCGCGAGCGCGCGGGCGAACTCGAGCCGCCGCTGCTCGCCGAAGGCCAGATTGGCGGCGAGCTCGTCGCGCTTATGGGCGAGGTCGAAGAATTCCAGCGTCCGATCGATCTCCGCGCGCGCCCTGCGCGGGCCGCCGAGCCAGCGGCGGAAGAAATGTTCCTGCGCACCCTGCTCGCCCGAGCCCTGCGCGACCCACAGGTTTTGCCAGACTGTCAGTTGACCGAACAAGCGGATGTTCTGGAAGGTGCGCGCGATGCCCTGCGCCACGCGGGCATGCGGCGACATGTCGGAAATGTCCGCGGCGCGAAACAGCACGCGGCCGGCGGTCAGCGGAAACAGGCCGCAAATCAGGTTGACGATCGTGCTCTTGCCCGATCCGTTGGGACCGATCAGGCCTATGATCTCGCCGGCCGCGACCGAAAGGTCGACGCCGTCGACCGCGCGTACCCCACCGAAATGCTTCGCCAGCCCTTTGAGCTCAAGCACCGGCCCGTTCCTTGCTGCGGAAAAACAGCCGCTTGAGAGCGATGATTGTGCCGGCGTCGAGCAAGCCGCGCGGGCGTACGTTCATTGCCAGCACGATCAGGCCGCCAAACAACAGATTGCGCCAGTCGCCCATGAAACGCAGGCCTTCGATCAGGAAGCCCTGAATGAAGACAACGGCGATAAGCGTCCCGAACACGTTCGAAAGGCCGCCGAGGATCGGATAGGCGATAGCGAACGTCGCGAGCACCACGCCGAACTGGATATGCTCGATGTGGGTCGTGTAATGGGCAAACAGGCCGCCGCCGAGCCCGGCAATGACGCCGCCGATGGTCATTGCCGACACCTTCACAACGGTGATGTTCATGCCGCTGCTCTGGGCGGCCAATTCGTCCTCGCCGACCGCGCGCAGCACGGCGCCCGCGCGCGAGCGATCCATCCACCACAGCCCCAGCATGACCACAGCCACCACCGCCCAGATGAAAAGCATCACGTCGAGCGTGCTCCAGCCGTGCTCCGGGAAATAGCGAATTTGCCGGAAGCCCTCCCCGCCGTGGGGCCCGATGCGGACCTCGCGGCGCTCGAGCTGATAATTGAAATTGAAGAAGAACAGGCGCACGGCTTCACCGAACGCCACCGTGGCCACCACCAGCATCAACCCCTTGACACGAAGGGCGGGGAACCCGACGGCGCAGGCCATGGCGCCGGCGACGATGGCGCCAACCAATAACGCCGGGATCAGCGGCCACTGCGCCAGCACGGTGAGCATACCGGCGACATAGGCGCCGATCGCGAAGAAGCCGGCCTGCGCGAGGCTCACCTGGCCGGTCAGCAGCACGCAATAGGCGGACAGGCCGAGCAGCGTGTGGACGCCGATGATCTGAATCAGCCCTAGATAGAAATCCATTCGCCCCTTCGTCGTTCAATCGCGTCCGGCCGACGACGCAAACAGACCGCCGGGTCGGAAGACAAGGAATGCGAACAGCAGGAGCATGATGTAGAGGTCGCGCTCCGAGACGCCGCGGAAGAACTGGATGAGGTTTTCGAGACCTCCGACCAGCAAGCCGGCGATGATCGCGCCGGGAATGCTGCCGAGGCCGCCTATCACCGTGACGATCAACCCCTTGACGGTCAGCGGCAACGACAGCAGCGGTGAAAGCATACCGATGGCTGCGCCGATCATCGCGCCAGCCAGGCCGCCCACCACCCCGGTGATCACGAAGGTAAGGCTGTTCGTGGCGGTGATGCTGATGCCGCAAAGCTGTGCGGCGATCGGCTGCTGCGATACCGCGCGCGTGCCGAGCCCGAGCCTAGTCCGGTAAAGCAGAAGCAGAAGCAGCACCATGCACAGGCAACCGAGCGCGAACACGAACATCAGGTCACCGCGCAGGTTGAACGGCCCGGCTCGGATGATCACATCGGAAAACAGCGCGGGATAGGACAATGGCACGCCGGCCGTCGTGTGCACGATGATCTCGTCGATGAGCAGAAGAAGACCGACCGTCGACATCAGGGTCGCAAGCGGGTTCGCCAGCGGGATGAACCGGAAGCCGACGAGATAGACCATCCACCCGATAACCCCGCCACAGCCGGCGGCCATGAGGAAGACCAGGACCGGCGGCGCTTTCACCCCCGCGAGGACCAGGAGGCTCGTGTAGGCGGCGCCGATCGAAGCCGCGGCGTAGGCCAGGTTGATCTTGTGCATCACCCCGAAGATGAGCGTGAAGCCGATGCCCAGGAGCGCATAGGTCGCGCCGAACAAGACACCGTCGGCGACCGACTGCACGGTGTCGATAAGGTCGAGAAGATCCACGTCGGTGCCTCGGCCGCTCGTGACCGGCAAACCCGCGGCCTACGCGCCGCGGGTCGCCCGTTGCACTGGAAGCGATCAGGAGGCGGGCTTGTAGAGAACCTGCCAGCTGCCGTCCTTAGCGTGGACGTAGAGGAATGGCTTGATCGCCTCGCGATCAGGCGTGCGTCCTACCTTGCCCAACAAACCGGTGGTCTCCTTCAGGGCAGCAAGCCCTTCGCGCATCTTGACCCGATCCGCCGCCACGGTGTCGGGCCTGGCCATGATCTTCTGCTGCTCGATCACGTCCTTGAGGATGAACATGATCTCGTAGGCGGCGGCACTGTGCAGGTCGGCGCTGCCTCCGAACTTCGCAACTTGTTCGGCCGCCTTCTGCGCCTCCGGCGTGACCGGCGCAAAGCTGGTCGGAATGATGATGCCTTCGGCCTGCTTGGCGCAGCCCTGTAATGTCTCGATGCTCGACGAGCTGGTCAGCCCGATCAGGAGCTTCGGCTTCACGCCCTGCCGATCCATCTCCTTGAGCACGCCGCAAGTGGTGAACGGGTGCGCCGAGATCGACACGATATCCGCGTTGGCGCGCTTGATCTCGCGCACTTGCGTGGAGAAGGTGGTGTCGGCGAGCAGCCATTCGCTTTGCCCGAGGACCTGGAAGCCGTTGACGCCCGCTTGTTCCTTCATCACGCCAAAGGTGGCGTTCGAGTGCGCAAAGTCCTTCTCAACGCCGCCGTAGATGGTTTTGAGATCGGGATGTTGCGTCTTCAACCATGCGAACAGCGACTTGTACATCTCAAATTCGCTCGGCACGTTGCGGAACGACCATTCCGAAATCTTTGCGAGTCCACCTTTCGCCGCCACGTCCGCGATGATCGGGAACTGCAATCCGCTATCGGAAGCATCGCCGACCTTCTTCTGCAGAATGCCGAACAGCAATTCCGCCACGTTCGAGCAGGTCGGTCCGACCGCCACGAAGGCGTCGGTCGAGGCGATGCGGCGGATGACCGAGATGCCTTCCTCGGCATTGCACCGGTCATCGAGGAACTCGATCACGAACTTGGCCTTGGAGCCGTCGCCGAGAGTGACGCCGCCGGCGTTGTTGATCACCTCGGCTGCCGCTTTCAGGGCCGCCTCACTGTTGATGCCGAACACCCGCACGACGCCGGACTTGGCGCCAAAGCCGGTGATCTTGACGGTGCGCTCCTGTGCGCACGCCGGCGTGGCAAAGGCGAGCGCCGCAATCGTACCTATCGCGGCGAGCGTCGTATAGCTCTTGAGCATGGTCATCCTCCCCTCGCTCGTTTGCATGTTCATATGCTGTCCCGCTCTTGCGGCGGTTCCCAGCCGTAGTTGCATAATGATCCAGCTTAACACGTTTCTCTTGCCGGCATACCATCGTGCGCGACGCGAAAGGGAAGGAAGTGAACATGCCCAAGCCCAAGAGCAAGCGTAGGAAACCGATGGCGTCGCGCGCGGAGGACAAATCCAGCCGTGCCGGCGTGACGGTGGGCCGCACGCAAGGCGGCCGCCGCTCGGCCACCGCGAAGGCGCCTGCGCCTCCGAACCTCGCAGCCCGCAAGGCGGGTGCAGCGCACGGCAGCCCGTTCGCCGTCCTGCGGCCTAATGCCGCCAATTTTTCACCGCTGACCCCGGTGTCGTTTCTTCCGCGCACGGCCGCGATCCATCCCGAGCGCACCGCGGTCGTCCACGGGACGCGGCGTTACACCTATCGGCAGCTGCACGAGCGCGCTCGCCGGCTGGCCTCGGCGCTGGCGCGGCAGGGTATTCGTGCCGGCGACACGGTCTCGGTCATGTTGCCGAATGTCCCAGCGATGGTGGAGGCGCATTGCGGCGTGCCGATGCTTGGCGCGGTGCTCAATACCATCAACACGCGGCTCGATCCGAAGACCATCGCCTACATCCTCGACCACGGTGAAGCCAAGGTGCTGATCACCGATCGCGAGCTCGCCGGCCAGGTCGGCCCCGCTCTGGCGCAGTTGAGGCGGCCGCCGCGCGTCGTAGACGTTGACGATCCGCTTTATTCCGGACCCGGCGAACGGCTTGGCGAGATCGAGTACGAGGAATTCATCGCCACCGGCAGCTCGGATTTTGCCGGGACACCGCCGGCCGACGAATGCAGCGCGATTGCTCTCAACTACACCTCGGGCACGACCGGCAACCCCAAGGGGGTGGTCTATCACCACCGCGGCACCTTCCTGGAGGCCGTCGGCAACATCATGGCGTGGCCGCTGCCGCCCGGTTCGGTCTATCTGTGGACGCTGCCGATGTTCCACTGCAACGGCTGGTGCTTCCCATGGTCCGTCATCGCGGTGGGCGGCACCCATGTCTGCCTGCGCAAGGTTGATCCGGCATTGATCTTCCCAATGATCGTCGAGCACGCCGTGACGCACATGTGCGGTGCGCCGACGGTGCTCAATATGCTGATCAGCGCACCGGCCGAGCAGCGGCGCACGTTCAATCACGTCGTCGACATCCAGACCGGCGGCTCGCCGCCACCGGCGAAGGTCATCAAGGGCATGGAAGAGCTCGGATTCCGCGTGACGCACATCTACGGCATGACCGAGCTGCAAGGCCCCTCGACGCTGTGCGTGCCGCAGGACCACTGGGCCGAGTTGCCGCTCGAGGAGCGAGCGGCTTTGATCGCACGTCAGGGCGTGCGCTATCCGGTCGTGGAGGGCCACATGGTGGCCAATTCCAGGAGCCTCGAGCCGACGCCGCGCGACGGCAAGACCATCGGCGAGATCATGGTGCGCGGGAACACGGTGATGCTCGGTTACCTCAAGGAACCGAAGGCCACCGCCGAAGCTTTCCGCGCCGGCTGGATGCACACCGGCGACCTCGCCGTGGAGCATCCGGACGGCTACATCGAGATCAAGGACCGCGCCAAGGACATCATCATTTCCGGCGGCGAGAACATTTCGAGCGTCGAGGTGGAGATCGCACTCTACAAGCATCCGGCGGTACAGCTCGCCGCGGTGGTGTCGCGGCCCGACCAGAAATGGGGCGAGACGCCTTGCGCCTTCGTCCAGCTCAAGCCCGGAATGACGCCGGCCGAGAGCGAGATCATCGCCTTCTGCCGCGAGCAGCTCGCGCACTACAAGGCGCCGAAGTCCGTCGTCTTCGGGCCGCTGCCGACCACCGCGACCGGCAAAATCCAGAAATTCACGCTGCGAGAGCGCGCGCGGGCCTTGACGGGATGAGTTTAGCCGGCCATGTGCCGCTCTTCCAATTCGGCAGCGATCGAAAGGTTAGCGGACTAAATATTAGTGATGGGCGTCTTTAGCCCATGGCAAATGATCCACAGCAGCTCCTCCGCCAGGGCGGGGAGCCGATCGAACCGCCCCTCGGCCCAACGGTATTCGACGGCAATGTTCGTGCCCTCGATCCAGCCCAGATCGCGCAACCCTCGGTGGAAAGCTTGGAGGGCATGAGGCCACACCGCAGGATTGTCCCACAGAAAGCCGACGAGGTAGATCTTGCCGGTCTGCTGTGCGCGGGCCACGACCGGCGATGCAACCGCGCCGGCGAGGAACGTGATGAGCTCGCGCCGCCTCATAACCAATTCCCTCCCGGCTTCAATATTCAAAACGATAGCACGCCCGGGAGCCTCGCGGTCAGGGCGAGATAATCCACAGTGCAGCCGCCCACGAGGTTCGGCTCTCCACACATGCCCCGCCATTGCGCTTGCGGACACACGGTGTCGACGGGGCGCACCCGGCGAGCAAATAAACTTTGCTGTTATCACTCGTCTTTCTCGCCCGGCTCGTAAAGCGCCTCGCGGCCGATGCGGTCGACGCAGATCTCCGCCGTCCACGGCAGCATGAGCGAGCCGCAGCGGCTGTCGCGATAGATGCGCTCGAGCGCGAGGCTCTTGAGCATCGCCTGCCCGCCGCAGGTGCGCAGCGCCTTGCCTGCGATGGCGTTCGCGTTCTCCATCACCGTCGCCTGCGCCGCATAGGCGCGCAGCACCTGCTCCTTGCTGGGGTCCGGGCGCGCCTCGCTGATCGCCTGGAACCAGAGTGCCTTCGTCTGCTCAAGCTGGATACGCATCTCGGCGACTGCGATCTGCTTGGTCGGATACATGCGGCGCTTGACCGGCGGCGTGCCTGGCATCTCGCCGCGCAGATAGGCAATGGTGAAATCATAAGCCGCCTGGGCGAGCCCCATATAGGTCGGAGACAGCGTCAGGAACATGTGCGGCCAGCGCGTCGCCGCCTGGAAATAGACGCCGTGCGGCATCAGCATTTCCTTCTCCGGGACGAACACGTCCTCGAGCAGGAGCGTGCGCGAGACGGTGCCGCGCATGCCGAGCGGATCCCAGTCGCCGACCACCGACACGCCGTCGGCGCCGGCGGGAACCGCGAGATAGAGCGTGTTGCGCCGGCTCGCCGCCTCCCCTTGCGCACGCTCCGTGCACAGCACGCCGTAATAGTCGGCGGCGCCGGAGAGCGACGCGAAGATCTTCTTGCCGCTGACGCGAAATCCGCCGTCGACCGGGCGTGCTTGCGTGCCAAAGGCGACCACGCCGGCGGCGGCCGCGCCGCCTTCCGAGAACGGCTGCCCATAGATCGCGCCCTGTTCGAGGATGCGCCGGTAATGCATGCGGCGGCGCGCGTTGTGGGCCGCGCGGTCGGATGCCGACATCGGCAGATCGTCGGCAAGTGGGCCCGACCACAGCGTCGAGCACACATGCATGTTCCAGGAAAGCGCGGTTGCCCCGCAATAGCGCCCGAGCTCCGCCGCGGCAAGGCAGTAGGTCACAAAATCGGCGCCCAGGCCACCTTCCGCCTTGGGGATGCAGATGGCGAGGAGGCCCTCCGGATGCATGTCGCGGAAGTTCTCGATCGGGAAGCTCGCCTCGCGGTCGTATCTTTGCGCGCGCGGAGCGAGCACGCGACGGCCGAAGCGGCGCGCCTGGGCGATAAGATCGGCCTGGGCCGGGGTCAGGCGGAATGCGTCGGGCGCGAAGATCGGTGCGTCGTGCGCGTGGCTTTCGAGCGGATCGTTCATGGCGCGTCTCGTTTCCTGCCGACATGCGCAGCCGAGCTTCGCACAGGAAATCGAGGCCGGCGCGATCGAGCCGTTGCGAACTCGCTGCATCTCGGCGCCGCCGTGCCGCTGCCCATGACCGCGGCGGCTATTGCACCAGTCGTTTCGAATAGTCGGCAATGAAAGCCTTGATCTCAGGCTTGATCTTGCCGAGTTGGGCCAGAATTCCTTGGCCGTCATGGCCGGAAACCAGCACGGGGCTCGTTTTGACAATGTTGGAATAATCGCGAATGAATTGCGGATCCTTCCACAACTCGATGAATGCCGATCGCATTACGGCAGCGGCCTCGTCGGGCGATTTCGGGGGCATTACGGCCGTGCGGAACATCGCGAGCTGCGCGTCGGCTACCGCGCGCAAGGCTTCATGCAATTTCCCCGATGGTTTCTGGCCACCGTGGACCATGGTGTAAAATTCCTCGAAGGTCGGTAAGTTTGGGAGCGCCCGGCTGCGCGGATAGCTGTCGTCCTTGCCGCGCGGCGCGAGCTGCCACAAAGGCATGACGATATCCGACATTGTCGGCTCTACCGAGCCGGTCCAGCCGGGCAGTGACGTGTTTGCCAACTGTCCCTGGTTCTGCAGGATCGCGGTTTCGACCTCCTTGAGCCCGCGATAGGCAGGTACCGCCTGGTTTTTTACTCCCAGCAGATCAAGCATGAGCGCCTGGATGACGGTGTTGCTGCTCTGAATATTCAGCGAGAGCGCCTTGAACTCCTTCGCCTTCATGATGTCGGTCGCGATATCGATGCCGGGCGGCGTGTCCTTGCGCATATAAACGACGAGCGGGTTCGCTATCCCGGCAATCAACACGAAATCGGTGTAGCTGACGCGGATCGCGGGGTTGCCCACGATGTGACCGATCGTGTCCAAGGTAAAGAAGCCCATGGTTTCGCCGTTGGGCGCCGCCTCGCCGAGCTGATTTGCGCCGATCACGCCGCCGGCGCCGCCCACGTTCTTGATGACGATGCTCGGTCTGCCGGGAATGTGGGCGGGCAAATGCTGGGCGACAATGCGGCCTTCGATGTCGCTCGGGCCGCCGGCGGGATAGTTGATGATCATGGTGATGGTCTTGCCCTTGTAGAATTGGGCAAGGGCAGTGTGCGAAAAAGCAGCCGCAAGCACCCCGGCAATGACCAGAGCTCTCCCAATCATCTGTGCAGCCTCCCTCATGGTGCGACCAGCGCGCGCGGTTGCATTGCGGATACGATCCTTTTCCGCGGCAAGCCTGACACTACAATTTCTTCGCCGGTTGCGAGCGTTGATCGCTCGACGTTCGTCCCAGCCGGAACGGCTCGAAGGTCGGCTTGTAGGACTTCTCGTCGAGGAATTGCCGCAGCCCGGTATTGTAGGAATCCTCGCTGTCGGCGACTTTGATTGCCTTGCCCTTTTCGGCCAGATAGTCGTAGGCCTGCGCGACATCCATCGTGCGGACATGCCGGATGGCCTGCTTGGTCGCACGCAGCACGGCCGGGCTTTT
This sequence comes from uncultured Alphaproteobacteria bacterium, assembly GCA_963820365.1. Classification (GTDB taxonomy): domain Bacteria; phylum Pseudomonadota; class Alphaproteobacteria; order Rhizobiales; family Xanthobacteraceae; genus VAZQ01. The sequence continues at coordinate 66,792 of CAWFZR010000020.1, forward strand.
TTTCATCAGCTTTTGCGCAAGCTCGATGGTCGCCGCTTCGAGCTTCTCGGCTGGAACCGAGTAATTGACCATGCCGATGCGCGCGGCCTCCTTGCCGTCGAACGGCTCGCCCAGGCAGGCATAGTAGAGCGCATGGCGCGGCAGCACCATGTCGGCGACTGCCTTCGACACGAGCGCGCCGGGCAGAATGCCCCAATTCACTTCGGAGAGGGAAAACGTTGCGTTCTCCGCGGCGATCGCGAAGTCGCAGGCGAGCAGCTGCATGAACGCCCCGCCGATGCAATAGCCGTGCACCATGGCGATTGTCGGCTTGTCATAGCCGTACAGACGCTCCCATCGCCATCGGTTGGCAGCGGCGGCCGCTTTCTTGCGCTCGCCGGGGTTCTTTTCCAACTCGCGGAAAAACTTTTTCAGGTCCTGTCCGGCGCTGAAATTGCCGCCCTCGCCGGTGACCACCACGACTTTGACACTGTCATCGACCTCGAGGCGAGCAAGCGCGTCGTCCATCTCATAGTGCAGCGTGGGCGACATGGCATTGCGCTTTTCGGGGCGATTGAGCGCCGCCCACGCAATGCCGTCGGTCACCTTCACCTTCACGCATTCGTACTCGTAGTCCGTCATTGGCTCTTCCTCCGCCTGTGGTCACGTTCGCGTCGCGGCGATCCGGGTGCTGGCTGCCATACTATGATCGGGTGATTGCGTTTCAAAGGGGAAGCTTGCGAATTGCTATTCCTGATCGTTTGCCGTTCAATGGCGCCGCGCGCGTCACCGCGCGGCTGCACGGGGGTAGTGTCATGGGCATGGTCTCTCGCAGGGTCTTGACTTGCCGGGTAGCATGCACGGCGCTTGCCGGCATGCTCGGGTTCATCGCCGCGCCGGCGATCGCCCAGATGCCGCCGGTGGACGTCGTGGTCGGCAACAATTTCGGACATCTGCCGCTGTTCGTCGGTGTCGACAAGGAGCTCTTCAAGCGGCATGGAGCGGACGTCCGCCTCAGGGTCGTCAATACCGGCACCGACATGGTCAACGCCATGCAGAAGCGTGAGGTGCTGCTCGGCGACATGAGCGTGACGACATTCCTCAAGGCGCGCCATGCCGGCGATCCGTTCCGCGTCATCGGCATCATCATGAACGACGCCACCCGCGACAATGCCGACGAGCCGCTTGCCATCGTGGCACGCAAGGATTCCGGCATTGGCGCGGGCAGGATCGAGGACCTCAAGGGCAAGCGTGTCGGCCTCGCCAAGGCGCAGACCTCCGACGAGTACCTCAAGATGGTGCTTGCCCGTCGCGGCATGAAATACGAGGACGTGACGATCGAAAGCATCATGGCGCCGCCCGCCCTGGTTTCCGCGCTCAAGGACGGCAGGGTCGACGCCGTCGTGTCATGGGAGCCATACAACGTGGCCGTGCTGGAAGGCGTGCCGGGATCTTATGTCGTGTTGCGAGGCGGCGGTCATCTCTCCTACATCATGGTGGTGACGGCACACGAGCCGACGATAGAAGGCTCGCCGCAGATCATCCGCAGCTTCGTCACCGGACTCGCAGCTGCCTCGCAATACACCCGCAAGAACCGCGACGAGGCGGTGGAGATTTTCGCCAAGGCGGTGCCCAGCACGGACATCGCAGTCGGCAAGAAGGCGGTGCAATTCATCAGCTACGATCCGCGCCTGTCGCCGGCGGTCATCAAGGCATTCAATGCGGCGGAGGACGACGTGCTCAAGAATACGCTGCCCGGCGCAGCTCGCCTTGTCGTCGCGGATCAATTCTCGCCCGCGTTTATGGCCGAGGTCGAAAAGACCCACCCGGAGTATTTCAACGACTTGCCGCCGCTGAAGCCTGCCTCCAATTGAGCGCGAAATCTGCGAGCGGACGCAGGTCGACTTCGTTGTCGTGTCGTTCTTGACCAGGGCCGGCCCCTCCTGCGCCCCGCGCATTCCCCTTGGTAGTTGCTCAAGAGCAACAGACTTCGGCTATCGGCAAGTCTAGACTCCCGCATCCGGCGTCGTGCGCGCGTGTGGGCGTATCATGAAGAATGTGCTTCTTGCTTGCGTCGTGTTGTGCGGTTTTGCTTCAGCGGCCGTCGCGGCCGATATTCCGGTCCTTCCGGCCTACCAGCCGGCGCTCGTGCGTCCCCTCTACAGCTGGACCGGTTGCTATGTCGGCGTCAATATCGGAGGCGGAGCATCGCCCCACACGTTCGTCGACACCGCCGGCACGTTCGCTGCGGTCGGAGCGAGCCTTGGCGATCATACCTCCCGCGGCGTGGTGGGCGGGGGCCAACTCGGCTGCGATTATCAGGTGGGCTCCTTCGTATTCGGCCTGCGAGGTCTCTATGACCTCTCCGGCATGAAAGCCAGCAACGCGCAGCCGAACGTTCTCTTCTGGAACTATAGTTTCGTGCAATCGGTGGCGATGCTGACGGGGCGCGTCGGTTATACGGTCACGCCGACGCTGCTTTTATACGCCAACGCCGGCGGCGCCTGGGCGCATGATCTTTACAATGTCTCCACTCCTCCGGGCACCGTGGTTCCAATTTTTGCGGGCACAATGATCGTAGCGCCGGGCCCGGGGCCGGGCGTTATTTTGCTTGCCCCAGGAACGATTGTTGCTCTCGGTAGTCGCACGCTAGGGGGTTGGACCTTGGGTGCCGGCCTGGAATGGGCTTTTTTCGGCGGCAACTGGTCGGCCTTCCTCGAATACGACTACGTGCATCTCGGCTCGTCTCAGGTGACCTACACATCAGCAGTCGCTGCAGGCAGGACATTCCCCATCGACATAGGACAGCAAGTGCACACCGTGCTGTTCGGGATCAATTATCGCTTCTGGGGCGGCCCATCGCGATTTTGATCGCAGCCGCACTTGTGCCCTCGAACCAGGTGAAGCCCGGGTAGCGGGCGATTAATATAAGCTCGCTCGCCCTGGCCTGAGCGGCGACCTCAGGATGCCACGAGGCGAAAAGTTTCCCATTGCGTCGCCGCTTCGCGCAGTGCCGACGACCAAGCCCCATTTCGCTGCTGGCCCGGCCGGATGTGGCGACCCGCATAGGCGAATTCAGCGGACTGCGCCGCAAACGGGTAAGGCGATAATTCGTAGATATTCGCCCCGCGCGGCCGAATGGTGATGCTGACATCCTGGCGGGCGCTCAATGGCACGTGCCCGAAGGTTTGCTCGTCGCGCTCGCTCGGATGGTTGCGGTTGAAATAGAGCGCCAACGTATCGAAGAACTGCAGCTGCTTGTAGTTCTGAAACAGATGGGCCTCGTCGAGCCAGCCGGCTGCCTGCGGATCGCGTGCGATCTCGGCCTTGAGCCGCCGCTGGCGATCGAGCTCGCCCTCGAGCATGCGCTCGGCCAGCGCCCGATCCGATGGCGGTATGATATTGATCAGCACCAGGTTCGACAGGCCGTACCGCCCGTTGTAGAGACCCCAGCTATGGATGCTCGAGATGAGCCCGCAGTAGGCATGCCGACGCTCATTGAACTCGGGTGAGCGACGGCTGGTGACCGTGATGTGCTCGGCCGGCGTCTCTACCAGGTTGTAGGGGAGGCCGGTCTTCTCATCGCTCGCCGGGTTGCGATCGAATTCCGCCCAGCCTTCGTCGTGATGGGAAACGACATAGAACATCAGGTCCCCGGGCTCGACCGGCGCAAAGCGATCATTGCCGAACGCGCGCGCGAATTGGGCGGCGAGCGCCGTGTGCTCATGCATCATGATGGCGAGCCGTGGCTCGTTCGCGGGCGCGGTCTGAATGATCATGGTCGCGGCATGCGCAGCTCCCAATTGGCGCGGTGCATTCCCTCGATTACGCTCTCGGAGTTGACGCCACAGCTGTTTCGCTTTCCATCGGCTTTCCCAGCTTCGAAAGCGTCGCTATCTTGCTCAAACAGGAACAAATATTCAAGCACGTCTGCCTGACGGGCGCCGCGTCAAGCCCGCGCATGACGGGTCGAGAACAATGACTTGTGCCGAGACGATGTGGCATCGCCCGCACGGGAATTACGGATTGCCGCCGGATGAAGTCCATGTCTGGCGAGCGACTTTGGACCAACCGCAGGACTGCATGAGCCGGTTCATGCAGACCTTGTCGTTGGAAGAGCGAGCGCGTGCCGAGAGATTTCACTTCGAGGCCGATCGCAAACGCCATATCATCGGGCGCGGACTGTCGCGAAACATTCTCAGTCACTGCCTCGGCAGTCCCGCGGATCAGCTGAAATTTGAGTACAATGAGTTTGGCAAGCCGGGTCTGGCTGCCGGGTTGTACCCGCCTCTGCAGTTCAATGTGTCCCATTCGGGCGAGCTGGTGCTCGTTGGGCTCACGCTCGGACGCACGCTTGGCGTCGATGTCGAGCGCATGAAAAAGGAGATGGCAAGCCAACAGATCGCGGCACGGTTCTTCTCGACAAACGAGTGCAGAGCCTTGGCCGCGCTCGCTCCGGACCTGCGATGCGCGGCATTTTTTGCATGCTGGACGCGCAAAGAGGCTTACCTGAAGGCGAGGGGGGATGGCCTTTCACTGCCGCTCGATGTGTTCGATGTCGCCTTTGTTCCGGGGGAAGCGCCGCGCCTGCTGGAAACTCGGCATGATCCCGCCGAGGCAGGTCGCTGGACGATGGACGCGTTCAATCCCGGGCACGGCTGCAAGGCTGCCTTGGTGGTCGAAGGTTCGGGTTGGAAGCTCAAATGCTGGGACTGGCCGCCGGCCGGATTGCCGGCGCGATCTTGACCCACCGGGTGGCGCTTGCGCCCGATCCATTCGATATGTGAGCTTCTCCACCAGGAGTGAAGCGAGAGGCAAGAGTACTTTGCGACCTTCGGAATCAAAGGGGCAATAGTGGACCGTTCGCGGCCCAATTTCATCCTGTTCATCACCGACCAGCACCGCGCCGATTTTCTCGGCTGCTACGGGCATCCGATCGTACGCACCCCGCATATCGATTCCATCGCGGCCCGGGGAACCGCTTTCGACCGCTTCTACGTCGCAAGCCCCGTCTGCATGCCGAACCGGTCGAGCCTCATGACCGGGCGCATGCCGTCCGTCCATGGCGTGCATTGCAACGGCATTCCGCTGTCAATGAGCTCGGTGACTTTCGTCGAGCTCCTGCGCGATGCCGGGTACCGCACTGCGCTGGTCGGCAAGAGCCATTTGCAGAACTTCACCGCCTGGCCGCCGATCAGCCGGCGCGGCCCCGCCCGGGCCGGCTATCACGAGCCATCGCCGAGCCTACGCCAAGCCGTCCGCACGGACCTCGGCAGTCCACGCTACGAGCAGGAAACCCCCGAATTCTGGAGCAGGGAAAACGCCAGCGTCGCGACGCCGTTCTACGGCTTCGATCACGTCACGCTGGTACGCGCCCACGGTGACGCGGTCGGCGGCGATTACGACCGCTGGCTGATGGCGCGCGACCCGAAAGCGATAACGCTGCTCGGACCGGAAAACAGCCTGCCGCACGGCTACATCTGCCCACAGGCCTATCGCACAGCCATCCCGGAGCAGCTCTATTCGACCGCCTTCCTGGGCGAGCGAGCAGCCGCGTTTCTTGACCATGTCGATCGCGATGCGCCGTTTTTTCTGATGGTGTCGTTTCCGGACCCGCACCATCCGTTCAATCCGCCCGGCAGGTACTGGAACATGTATTCGCCCACCGACTTTCCCGTGCCGGAAGCCTACCTGCGCAATGACTGGACGCCGCCGAAGCACGTGCAGGCCGTGCTCGATGAGCGTGCCGCGGGCAACGCCAATCTGACGGGAATGAATACGATCGGCGTCTCCGCGCGCGAAGCGCAGGAGGCGCGCGCGCTCACCGGCGGTATGATCACATGCATCGATGATGCGATCGGCGGCATCCTGCGCGCGCTCGACCGTAGCGGGCGGCGCGAGGACACGGTGCTTGTGTTCACCAGCGACCACGGCGACCATCTCGGCGATCATCGGTTGCTGCTCAAGGGCGCCGAGCAGTATCAGAGCATCGTGCGTGTGCCGTTCATCTGGTCCGACCCGCACGCATCCGGGTATCCAACCCGCACCGGTGCGCTCGCCTCGACCACCGACATCTCGGCAACCGTGCTCGATCGCGCGCGCATCGAGCCGTTCGCCGGAATTCAGGGAAAAATCCTCACGCCCGCGCTCACGATCGGCAAGGCGGTTCGCGACTGCGTCTTCATCCAATACGATCATCAGGCACCGAACGCGGGTTGGGGCGTGCCGCCGCGTGTGCATACCATCATCGACGGCCGCTACCGCTTGAGCGTGTTCCACGCAATGGGGTACGGCGAGCTCTACGATCTCGCAGACGATCCAGGCGAGCTCGACAACGTGTGGGATGCGCCCGCGCACGCTGCAACGCGGGCCCGCCTGATGGAACTGCTCGTCTTCGCGCAGATGGAGCATGTCGATCGAGTGCCGCTGCCGACGCGGCGTGCGTGACCGAAAAAACGCCCGCGATCGGCCCAAGCGCCGGGCAGGGCCCGCGATGCCTGTCAAGTGCCAGGAACGGACCCATGCACCGCCGCAAAATCCCTGTTATTCGATCACCTCATTGGCGCGGGCGACAACGTTCGGCGGCAGGGTGAGCTCGATCGCCTGCGCAGTGATTAGGTTGACGACGAGATCGAATTTGATTGGCTGCTCGACCGGGATGTCGCCCGGCTTCGACCCGCGCAGAATCTTGTCGACGTAGTCGGCAGCGCGCCGGAACAGGTCCGGGAAGTTTGGCCCATAGGACATTAGGTCCTGTTGACATTTCATCGGAGCCAGATCATGGCCCCGACCAGGAATAGCATGGATGCAAATGAGAGCGCAGTTTTCTCGTAACGGGTTGCGATGCGGCGAAAATGCTTGATTTTGTTGATGAACCGCTCGACCAGATTGCGTTCCTGGTAGATGTGCTTGTCATACGGGATGGCTTGTGATCGAGAGCGGCTCGATGGGATCACAGCTTCCGCCCCGCCTTCTGCTATACGGGTGCGAAAGCGATCGGAGTCAAAACCCATATCAGCGAGCAACTTCTCGAAAGAAAAACCGCTGATCAGGTCTTCGGCCTGGAGGATGTCGTGCACCTGGCCTGCGGTAAGGATGAAGCGGACGGGATTGCCGAGAGCATCCACGCTAATGTTGATCTTCGTACTCAGGCCGCCGCGCGAACGCCCGATCGCCTCATCTTCGCTCCCCCCTTTTTGGCACCGGCCGCATGTTGGTGCGCCCGCACAATGGTGGAGTTGATGATGAGGTACTCGAAGTCTGGATCTTCAACCAACGCATTGAAAATACTCTGCCAAACGTCCTTCTTTGCCCACCGACGGAAGCGCTGGAACACACTATTCCAGTTGCCAAACTCACTCGGCAGATCGCGCCAAGGTGCTCCGGCACGAGCCAACCAAAGCACAGCATCCACGAACAATCGATTGTCCTCGCCGTGGCGCCCTCTGTCACCTTCCTTACCCGGAACAAGCGGCTCGATGCGCCGCCATTGCGCATTCGTAAGTGTTCGCCGAATCAAGATCGACCTCCTCAGTTTCGATCTTGAATCACATTCGCGAGTCCGAGGGAATCCCCTATATGTCAACGGGACCTAGACCTCCCGAAGGAATAATCAGGATTGGCCAAAATCGCTAACCGGCGGAGGCCAGGAAGAACCTCGCGCAACAGTTCGAGACGCTTGCCAGCAAGGTCCGTCGCCTGGTTCGTCACGCCGGTGACGTTGCCGCCCGGTCGCGCCAAAGTTGCGACCAGGCCGGTGCCTACCGGGTCCCCCGCCAACACGAAGACGATCGGGATGACCGATGTCGCCTGCTTTACCGCGACGGCTGCGTTTCCACCGACGAGGATGACATCGACCTTGAGCCGGATGAACTCGGCCGCCATCTCGGCGAAGTGTTCGCGGCGTGCCTCCGCCCAGCGATACTCGATCGCGAGGTTGCGGCCCTCGATCCAGCCGAGTTCGCGCAGCCGCTGCACAAAAACGGTGGTCCATGGTCCCCAGGCCGAGGCCGTGGTCGTGCCAAGAAACCCGATGGTCGGCAGCTTTCCCGTCTGCTGCGCGCGAGCAGCGAGCGGCCAAGCCGCCGCTGCGCCACCGAGCAGGGTGATGAACTCGCGCCGGTTCAACGTCGCAATCATTCGATTACCTCGTCCGCGCGGGCAAGCAGCGTCGGGGGCACGGCGAGGCCGAGCGCTCTCGCCGTCCTGAGATTGATGACAAGCGCTTGCGCCGGCAGATCGGCAGGCTTCTCGCCTTTGAGAATGCGATCCACGTAGCCCGCTGTGCGCCGGAAACCGAGCATCCGCGTTGGCTTTTCCCACTCCTGCAGCGCGGTCGTCCCAGCAGCTCTGGCCTTGGCTGTTCAGTCCACGCCTGTTCAATCCAAACCGATAACTTACCTCGCGGCGGTCGGGAACGCCGGCAGCTTGTCTAGGTCGCGCGCGTCGTGCCGGATGATGACGGTTGCCTTGGAATTCGCCGCAATCTTCTTGACGTGTTCGAGGGAAGCCAGCGTCTGGGCGCGATCCGTGTTGAACGCGGGCACGCCGTTGCTCTCGTAGTTTTCGCGGAAGTGCATCAGGTCTCCGCTGAGCACCACGGGCCCATCTGCGGCAACTTGACCAGGAGGCTGTGATGCCCCGGCGTGTGCCCCGGGGTATAGAGCATGATCACGCTTCCATCGCCGAACACATCCTTGTCGAGCGGCACCTGCTCGACCTTTCCTTCACCTTTGGTCCAATACTGGAACGGCTGGTAGTCACGCCGAAGATCGGTTGCGGACTGCTGATCGCATCCCAGTCGCCCTTGCCGATCAAAAGGGTCGCCTTAGGAAACGAACCGACCTGGCCGGTATGATCGGCGTGATAATGACTGATGCCAACGTACTTGATCTGATCGGGTTTGACGTTGATCTGCGCCAACAGATCGACCAGGCTCACCTTCGGCGCCATGTTGGGCGTGGTCATCGCATGGCCAGTATCCTATAGCATATATTCGTCGCCGTGCTTGATGAGATAGCAACTGTAGACGAGCTGAAGTTTCAGATCGCCGTAAGCATAAGTGTCCGAGAAGCGCTGGTTGACCGCCGTGGGGACGGCGGGGGTCCCGCAGTCCAGACGCGTGAGAGATATCTCCGGCGCTTGGGCAGAGCCGGCAATCCGGCGACAGCGTTGGTGCAAGCGCCAACCGCAAGCAGGATCAAGAGTCGCTCCATTGGTTTCCTCCTCAGAACGAGCAATGGATCATCTAGTTGACGAGCATGAATGTTGCCGGTTGCGGTGCGCCTCGTCAACGTGGACGCGGGCTGTCACTGGCAATCCCGAATTGACGGACCTTACCCCGTTGTAACGTTGCGGTAATCGCACCGTCAGGTCGCCCAAACTACCAAAGCATCGCCAGGTTAAGAGCAGGCGTCCGCAATGACGGTCCTCGAAATTACAATGACGATCGCAATCGCCATCTGCGTGATGATCGCGATACTTGTTGTTCTCGCTTCACTCAAGCATTAAATAGATCGTTGGACGAGCCTTCCCAGCGCTGATAATCTGCTGGACAACTGATTTTCAGAGCTGGAGAAGGACGATGGAGCCGAACACTGAACTTTCCGAAAGTGAGGTAGCCGATCAGCTTGGCCTAGTGTTTACAAATGCGCAAAAATCCCTAAACGAAGCTCAAGGCAAATCTGCCGAACAAATCCAAGCCGCAGTAAATACAAATATCATGACACTTGGATTCGGTATCACTCAGATATTCAATCGTATCAAGAATATTACGCCAGGCATTTTAGGACAGTTGAACAGCGGGCTCACAAATTTTTGGACAACCGTAAGTAACCTTCTCAAGACGCTGTCGACAGCGAAGATAAAGGATTGGAAGGTGGGTGCAGAAATGACAATAAGCGCGATACCGAGCACGAAATTTACGTTCTCAATCACATGTAACCCTTAAAATAGAAATCGCGAACATTTGCATGCCCGCGCTCGTAGGATCAGCACGCCAATTCTTTTGCAGCTTTTCGTACCCAGGCCAAGGCCGTTCGTCAGGCAGAGCCTTCTTGGGCTCATGCTGGTACCAATCGGCGGTGAAAGGGCAGTGGAATGCACCTTCTGCTCACATACCGATAAAGCAGCACTGCGCCGAGATAATCCATCATGCCATTTCTGCAAACCCTTATTTGGGGAAAGCAACTGAGCCTGCCGCTGATAGGCTCACTTCCGATATCGACCATTTTCACACCAATAGCGCACGCTGACACCACGCTGGCTCTGGAATAAATCTCGGGCACTTTCGCAGTTCTCCCGATTATAAGCCTCACCTTCTTTTGCATCGAAGCTAGCCACGTGGAGACGAAACTCATCCGTAAGTGGGGACGGGGAATCTTCTCTATACAGGGTATAGATTTGGGTATCGTTCTCGGTACATCCGGCAAGCAGAAGGGTCATCAGCCAAACCCACTTTTTGTTCGTCCGCATCGCTAACCCTTCCGTAAAATCAAGCGTCGACCCTTCGATCTCGTCCGCGTAGCCGATCTGGGAGACGCTTGGATCGAACAGCCCTTCGGGCTGCAGGGGGCGCTCGCCGAAATCACCACCTGCGCCGTCGAAAGGGCGGCTAATCCGCTGCACCGCTCCCGGAGCGAGCGCCGGCCAGCGCCGCCGCTGATCTTCGAGAGTAGTTGGCGAATATGTTGGGAGCGCGGTGGGCTTGGATAGGCGACCCTTGCCGAATCAGCTAACGTTGGTATCCCGCCACTCGACCCCTTCCATGACATCGCATCAATTTCACGTCGGTCAGACCGTCCATCTCCGGCCCTCCACATTAACGCGCAACGCCGCGGCCGGAGCATATGAGATCAGGGCTGTGCTGCCGGAGCAGGGCGGTCAACATCAGTATCGAATCAAAAGCTTAATCGAGCCGTATGAGCGCGTCGTAGCGGAGCAAGAACTGAGCGAGGCATAAGGCTCAATGCAGACACGATGCGCGCATTGTGGCGGCAAGCTCGGTCTCCTTCGGCAGCGATGGTTTACAAACCAGTTTTGCTCGAAACGCTGCCGGGAGAAATTCGTCGCCAAACTCGTACAGGATAGAAACCGAGTGCAACAGTGGTAGGACTTCTTGAAACCCGGCGCTTTGCATTCGTCCACAGAGTGATCCGCGCTACGCTGCGCTAAACCGCGCTAACTCGGTTCCCGGGACAGCGTCCAGGCGCCGCTGACCTTGATCACCGCGTTCGGGCGCCTAGGAGCCTGTCCAGATTATCGTGGTTGGTAGATGTAGCCCAGACCGGAGTTTGATTGGCGGGCGTCACTTGCTGTGACGCCCGCTATCCAGCGGGCGCCAGCAACACTTTCGATAGAGTCGCCTGTGGGCGAGCTTCAGAAGATTGTGGACGGTGCAGACGATCGCCCACTCGGCGCGCACCTTCTCGAAGCCGCGCAGCAAGAACTGGCGGAAGCCGCGAGCCTGTTTGATCTGCCCGAACACCGGCTCCGGAAGTTGCTTGCGCAGCCGGTAAGGGCTTTCGTGGCCGCCGGCCTTGATCTTGGCGCGCATCGCCTCGACGCGCGTCGGGATGGCCTCCTCCGAGCCGGCCGGCGTTGCGGCGCTGGCCTCGCCTTTGACGGTGCCGGCGACAGCATCCCTGGCCCGGCCGGTCGCTACGTAGGCATCGATGTTGCGGTTCTCCAATGCCTCGATATTGGCCTCCGAGCAGTAGCCGGCATCCGCCGATAGCTGCTCGGGCTTGCGGCCGAGATTGGTCTCGATCGCATCGGTCATCGGCACCAGCTGGGCGCAATCGACCGCGCTCTGCGTCACGTCTTGCGCCACGATGATCTGCGCTTCTGCGTCGACGGCGGCCTGGGCGTTGTAGGCCTGCACGAATCCGTCCTTGCTCTTCATGATCCGGCTCTGCGGATCGGTGAAGTTCTTCTGAGCTTTGGCATCCGGCTCGGTGGAGGGCGCAGCCGCTTGCCGTCCGGGTTTGCGGCGCCCCTCAGCCTCTCGCTTCTCTGCCGCTTCGGCCTCTGCCTTGAGCTTGGCCTCGGCAGCCGCCTTCGCCTCCGCCTCCAGTTCGGCCTTGGCCTCGCGGATTTTCTCGGCACGCAGCTTCTTGTCGGCGATCCAATCCGGCATCTCGTCGCCGGTCTTGTCGCGGCCGTATAGCTCGTCTTCCTCAGCATCCGCCGCCGCAGCCGTGCCGAGCCACTTGGCAACCTCGGCTTCCAGTTCGGACGCGCGATTCTCCATGCGCTGTAGCTCATCGCCTTGTGCTTCGACGCGTTGGCTTTGATCTTGGTTCCATCGAGCGCCACATGCCCGAGCTTCACAAGGCCGGCCGTCTCGCACAGATGCAGGATTTGCCCGAACAGTCCGCCAAGCGCCTTCAAGTGCCGCTTACGGAAATCCGAGATGGTGCGAAAATCCGGCGCATCAAGCCCCACAATGCTCATGAAATCCACCCGCTCGCGACACGCCTTGGCGATCCGACGTGAGGAGTAGATGCCGCAGCAGTAGGAATACAACAGCAGCGCCGTCATCATGGTCGGATCGAACGGCGGCTGGCCCCGTTCGCTGCCATAGGTACCAGTGATCTCGACAAGGTCGACGTCGTCTCTCACCAAGCTCAGCACAAAGCGGGCGAGATGGCCCTTGGCCACAAAGTCCTGCACCATTGGCGGCAGCAACAGTGGATCATCGATCTTCCAAGGGCGAAATGTCTTGCTCATGCGCACAGACAGAATCCGACTCGCCCTTCTTTTGCCAGCAAAATCCCCCTATTACTCGGACAGGCTCCTAGCGAGTTCCAGCACCTTCGGCAGGTCCGCCCAGGGCTGCGTCGGGTCTGGCGGCATGCGCGGCGGCATGATGAACCGCCTCGGTGATAATCGCATAACGTTGGCGTAAACATTGGTGGTCAACACCGGCGTCCGTGCGGTTACGGTCATGCCGCGGCCCAAATTGTGGGGTGCAAGGGATGAATTCGAGATGGAGGGCCATGCATGTCGCTTATTCGAAACGGATACGCAGTCTCGATTTATCGGAGCTTTCTGGGTGCTTTGTTCACGGCGCTTTTCGGTCTTGCTCTGTTTGATCCCGGCACGGCAACTGCGCAGGACGTGAAGCAGATCAAGCTCACCGAGAAGCATATTCAGGGATTTATCGCCGCCGACGAGGAGATGGCAAAGATCTATGGGGCGAATGTGGACAACTCGGACCCGAAGGTGAAGGCGCAGGGCGAGGCTGTTGCCAAGAAGAACGGCTTTGCAAGCCTCGCCGAACATGACGATGTGTCGATGAACATCGCCATAATCATGTCCGGCATCGACCCGCAGACCAAAAAATTCACCGAGGTACCCGATCGGGTCAGGGAGGAGATCGCGGCGCTCAAGGCGGACAAATCCGTCTCGGACGCGGGAAAGAAAAAGGTCTTGGCGGAGCTTGAGGCGGCGCTCAAGGGCGCAAAGCCCATTCAGTTCAAGGAAAACATCGCGTTGGTGCTAAAGAACTTCGATAGGCTCCTGCCGCTCATGCAGGTGCTGGGACCCGCGGATTAGAATCCGCTTGTTAACATTGAACTGAGTGGGGCCAAGCCCGCCGACGTGCCGATCGAGCAGCCGACCGGCTTTGAGCTGGTCATCAACCAACAGAACCAAGAACGGAGCGTCAGGTCCTATTTCGTCCGCTGCGCCAATACTTCACTCTTTGTCTTGCCGGGTAAAATAGACGCGGCCTTCGATAGGCATAAAATCGAAAGTCGATCGGTGCTCCCGCTCTGCTGCAAATGAGGAGAGGTTGTCTCTCCCCTGCTCATCCATCTCGCCGAAGGCATACTGATCATCCATAGGCGAGAACAAAGACCTCGCTTCTGCAAAACTAATCCACCCTCGTTCTCCCTGGGGCAAGCTTCGGAGGGATGACGAAAGAGTGGATCGGCTACTTGCGTTGAGCCTTCGAAACATCAGTTGGAGTGGCTGACGAGAAGCCAAACATGGACTTTAATGTTTCCCACAATCCCATGAGGTCCCACTCCGGCCTACAGTAGTCTACGTCAATGCGCTGCCTGCTTCACCCTTGAAGCCAAACCGGTATCCACTTCGGGTTCATGCTCTACTCGACGCGCCCGCGATCGTCGGCGCTGAACCCTGCGGCCTTCACCAGGCGTCCCCAGCGCTCGATCTGTGCCTTGATGTTGGTCTTGAGTTGTGGGCCGGTCTCGCCCGCCACATCGTAGCCTTGCGCCTCCAGCTTCTCCCTGACCGCCGGGTCCGAGTGTGCGGCCTTTGCTGCGTCCGTGAGACGCTGGACGATGCTGGAAGGCGTGCCGGTCTTGACCATGAGCCCGAACCAGATTCTGAGCGGTGAACTCCGGATGGCCGAGCTCGACGAAGGTCGGAACATCGGGCATGGAGCGGAATTGGGCGGCACTGGTGATCGCGAGCGCCTTGAGCTTTGCCGCACGCACCTGCTCCATGGACGAATTGACTTGAGCAAAGCCGAACAAGGAATGCCCGCCGACGAGCCCGGTCACTTGCAGTCCGGAGCCGCGATAGGGAACGTGGGTGAGGTCGAGCCCGAATTTGTCGTTCAGCTGATGGCCGAGGAAATGCGATGGCGTGCCGGGATTGTAGGAGGAGTAGGCAAGCTTGCCGCGGTTGGCTTGCGCCCAGGTGATGAACTCGCCGAAGCTTGCGGCCGGAATGCCCGGGTGCGCCACCAGGACCAGCGGCGCCTCGACACCGCGAATGAGCGGCATGAAGTCGTCGATCGACCAGCGTTGATTTCGAAACGCGCTCGGATTGATTTCCGTGAACGCTTGCGTGCTGATCCAGACCAAGGTTCCGTCCGCCGCGGCCTCGGCGACGAACGCAGCCGACATATTGCCGTTGGCTCCCGGCTTGTGCTCGATGATGATCGTCTGCCGGAGCGTCTTGGCCATATGATCGGCGATAATGCGCGCATAAGGATCGATAGCACCGCCGGCCGCCGTGCCCACGACGAAGCGGGTGGTGCCGGTTTGCGCGAGCGCGTCGGCCGGCACCAGCAGCGCAAGCAGGACGGCGGTCCAAGGCAATGCCAAGCAAGCACTCGATCGAGCCTTCATGCTTCTCGATTGTGCTGGTTTCCTGGCGCGCTTCAAGCAGGAGAAAATGAATAATCGGCCGACGAAAACCGGCGCGTCCGCAGCCAATAGTGCGTCGAAGAGCCCGGCCACAAGGTCACGTTCTTGCCGCGATCATCGAGATACCAGCTCTTGCAGCCCGAGGTCCAGACCGTTCCCTGCGCAGGCTCCTGCGGTCACAGCAGGGCTGGATGGGCGAGCCCGAGGCCGATCGCTTTCTGTCAGATACTGACGACGATCATCATGAGAGCTGCCGCAGTTCAAGCACCCGCTCGTATCGTTCGTCACTTCGCCGACAACAACTCGCGCAGCACATCCTCCGCGTGGCGGGTTATGACGGTAAGATGACCGGCATCGGGGATAAAATGCAAGGTGTGGTTCGGCAGCTTGGAGGCCATGTATTTGGCGGCGGCGGGAAATACGAGAGAGTCGAGCTCTCCCTGCCAGAGGTTTATGTTTATCGTAATGTCCTGCAAGCGAAAGCCCCAGTCCCTCAACTGTAGGCCGACTGAGGTGATCGGTCCCTTCGTTCCGTTGCGATAACACTCTGCAACGCTGTCCTGAAAGTTGCGCGTGGCCGCGTCATTCTTCAGAAGCTCAAGATCAGACGGCGGCGCGCCCTTCATCAAGAGCTTCATCGCCTTGTCCGGGCTGGTTCGGATCATGCAGGCGATAGACCGGAACACCGCGCTCGCGACCAGCGGAACGGTATTTGCCATCCGCGCGATGTGAACCTCCAGCGGGTCAATATAGTGCTCGGGCTTCAGATTCTCGTCCTCCACCTTTAACGGCGACATGCCGCCGATGAGGGTGCAGGACGTCAACCGCTCCGGGATGAATCTTGCACACGCGAGTGCGTATGCGGACCCGGACGAGATGCCCGCGACTGCGAAACGCTCAAGTCCAAGTTCATCCGCAAGCTCGAGGATATCACTCGGCCAGTCGATGATGCGGTATCCCTTCTTGTAGGTCGAAAGGCCAAAGCCCGGGCGGTCGATGGCGATGACGCGCGCGCCGACCTTCTTTCCGACCTCATCGTAATTCCAGCCTTCAAAGCGACAGCTCGGCCAACCGTGAAACTGGAGCACCGGCTTGCCGTTTGGGTCGCCGTACTCAGCAAAGCCAAGCGTGCGGCCGTCTTTGAGGGTTATGAATTGTTCAGTGGCCGGTCGACAAACAAACGGAGTCGGGGTGCAGGAGGATCGAGGATGCCTGGGCAGCGAAATGGGGGCTCGCCCCAGTGCCAAGTATGCCGCTCTCCTCAAGCCGCGCGATCGAGAACGTGACATTGGTGCGAGAGCGAGACGCGTTGATCCGATCGTGTTCGAATCGGATATTGACCACAATGCCAATTCAGTTTTCGTGCCTGTGTTAACCGCAGCGGAACGGCCGATCGACGCTACCGTCCGAGACCGGCCGGCTACCATGGATCTTGACCGCCAGCGAACCATCCGGCCTACGACACGACGAGAGTGACGCCGATATCGAACGCGGCGACACCGATATCGGTCGCCCAGACCGGCTAGCAAGCGATGCAGCAACAACCAAATCTTGTTCATCTCCCTCTCCAGCGGCGCATCTCTGTCGATGTAGTGCGACTGACACATCACCTATGGCCATCCGCGAAATCTTGCCTTGACATGTTACCAATACTAGCGGGAGACTCTGATCGGTGCCGTGACCGACATCACAAAAAGTCGATTTGCAGCAAGGTAATATCACGTTGCAATGCACGCGCGTCTGGTCTGCACCCCTGCTCTGGACCAAGCGATTGACTAGCCTGGCTAGACGCAAGTGCTAGACGGAGCGCATGGACGGGTGCACAGCAGCTGCCTTCCGATCACCGATACGGGCCACGATCGCGATTGATCTTAGCGATCCGGCAAGAGAAATAGAGATCGCTCGCATAACGCGAGGCAAACCTCGAAGGTGATCGACGAGCGCAACATCAACGCGCCGATCCGATCATGATTTAAGAAGAAGAAAAAGAATAATCTTTCGGAGAGAACCGGCGCGTTCGCCACCAGTAGCGCATCGGAGATTCAGGCCATAATGTAAAGTTCTTACCGCGCTCATCAATATACCAGCTTTTGCAGCCCGAAGTCCAAACCGTACCGCGGGAGCGAGCTTGCAGCGTGCGATTGAAGCGCATGTACACAGCCTGGCGCAGGCTCAGGATTGAGTATCCTTTCTCGCGGAGGCATTTCAGGGCCCTGGCGATGTAGCAGACCTGGCTTTCAATCATGAAAACGACGGAGTTATGTCCCAGCAAGGTATTCGGTCCCAGCAGCATGAAAAAGTTCGGAAACGCTGGGACCGTCATCCCGAAGAATGCCTCAGGACCGTTTCGCCACACTTGCGCGAGGTCCGCTCCGTTTACGCCTAGGACACGTAAAGGCGAAAGGAGATCAGCGGACTGAAAGCCGGTCGCCCAAATAATCGCATCGAATTGTCGTTCTTTTCCATCTCGCGTGACGATGCTCGTCTCCCGGATCTCAGCGATCGAATCGGTCACCAACTCAACGTTATCGCGAGTGAGCGCGTCATGATAATCGTTGGAAAGTAGAATTCGCTTGCAGCCAAATGAGTAACTCGGCGTCGCTGCTTTGCGTAGATCGGGATCAGCTATGTTTTGGCGAAGGTGTCGGAGCGCAAGGACCTTGAGCGGGTACAGCAAGATCGGATTCACGAGCCCGAGGCCGATAGCTTCCTGGCAACAGTATATGAACGAACGAACGAGTTGCTTGAACCCCGGTACTCTTCTGAACATCCACTGAAGCCATCCTGGGTGCTGCGCGTCGAGTTTTGGAAGTATCCAGGGAGCTGTACGCTGGAAAACGCACAGTTTGTCCACCTGTGGTGCGACTTGCGGGATCAATTGAACCGCGCTCGCGCCAGTGCCTATTACAGCCACTTTCTTGCCAGCAAAATCAAATGAGTGATCCCATTGCGCGGAGTGAAATGCCGTTCCTTTAAAGCGATCCACGCCCTTGACATCTGGAGTTCCAGGCCGGCTCAGAGATCCCATTGCGGACACAACCGCGCCAGCAGTCAGCGTATCTCCTCGCTGCGTGCGAATCTGCCATAACTTGCCAGCCTCATCGAACACGGCCTCGGTCACCTCGGTGCCAAACAAAATAGCATCGCGAAGCTGATACTTCTCGACGCATCTCTTCAAGTAGGCGAAAATTTCCGGCTGGTGCGGGTAAGTGCGAGTCCAGCTGGCGTTCAATTCGAAAGAAAATGAATACAAGTGGGAGGGAATGTCGCAGCTGCATCCCGGATACGTGTTTGCGCGCCAAGTGCCGCCAACATCGTCAGCGCGTTCCAGGATGATGAACGACAGCCCCATTTGCCGCAGCTTGATGCCCATACAGAGCCCGGCGAAACCCGCACCAATGATGAGAACATCGACGTGCCGGTTGGGCACGCGTTGTGATCTGGCCGCACGCGCCGAGACGCTGTGATTGTTCGATGTGACACTGATGTTCAAAGAAATCTCCAATCACGCATTTTTGGGCCACCCCCTCCAACTGGCGGTGACCCTACCGCAGATCGAAGCTCGTCAATGTGATGACGATCACTAATTGTGCTTTAGAGGATCAGTTGCCTCACTCTTCTCCATGCAATTGCGAAGGAAGGCCTTCCAAGTCTGCCGATGGCCGGTGTTTGCCTCAACCTTATCCAGATCGAAACGGGGCGGGACGCGTGGCTAATATTTTCAACTCGAGCCCAAAATAGAGTGCAAAAACAAGGGTGAACAGACTGATCGCATTTCTTACGAAAGCGCAATTTTGTGATGGCCATCACATTTTCTGACAACGGTGACTTCTTCAAAACGCCGACATTGATTGGTCTACCAGAGAGATGGCAGGCGAATGACCGTCACGTTGAATGACCTACGCTGAGCGGGCTCTCGAGCCGAAATGGCGATACGGTGTCCGACCGCGTTAAGAGATCGAACGTTTGCACTGCGAATCTCGCGGTATCTGGCAACCTTTGCACTCCACCATGGTTGAGGGGGTTTCTGTCTCGCATTGATTGCGTGCTTGGAGGCACATCTTGACACAGTCAAATAGCGGCGGCCTTCGCCTTGTGTTGTCACAACTGATCGAGCAAATCAGAATACCAAAAGGCACGGGGAAGAAATATCCGTATCCCAAGCTGCGCAACTTTATCTTGGACGTGATCGAAGAGGGTAGCAGGCAGAAGACTATACATCTTCTGCTCGTGGCAGATATTGCAGGTATGCGGAAGCAATTAGAGGATCATCGCCGTAATGCCGGGGAGTCGATTTCAATAACGAGCTACATTGCAAAGTCTTTTGCATGTGCGATCGAGAACGACAAGCGCATACAATCCCGTCGGCTTGGGAAATCTCGCCTCATTGTGTTTGACGATGTCGATCTTGCGTTCGTCGTAGAGCGGGAGTGGAAAGGTGAAGTGGTTCCAGTTTTCTATGTCGTACGGAACGCTCACAAAAATACGGCACATGACATTCATCGAGAGCTTCAAACGGCCAAAGAGGCGCCGCTTGGAATACGGGGGCCAATGAATGCCCTGGAGATGCAATTCTTTCTGCTCCCGCGTATTCTTAGAAAAATATTGTGGTCTATCGTCCAACGTAACCCGTACTGGTTCAAAGATTTGATCGGCACAGCAGCTGTAACATCGATGGGGATGTTCACCGCTGGGGCCGCGGTGGTATTTCCAATCACGCCGATGCTGATGCTATCAATCGGCTCGATAGAAAAAAGGCTCACTCTCCGGAACGGAGAAGTTGTAAAATCCGATTTCGTTTATTTGAATCTCAGTGTAGATCACGCAATTATCGATGGGGCGCCCCTCATGCGTTTCGCTGACCAGTTCAAGAAAATACTACTCTCTGGAGCGGTATTTAGCTAATACCCGCGGCGGATAGAGCGGGCCTAGCGTCCGCGTGACAAACCTGATGTAATCTCGGATGCATAGCTGATTACCCTTACATCGTGTGTCGTACTGGCGCACAAATAGCCGGATGTCGATCATCGAAATCAAGGTTGGATCGGAGTAGATTTCGGCTGATTAGCAGGCAGGGCGTTCCTATGATGACGATCATCGTCAGCTTGTTGATTGCCTGGGTGGTCCTGACTGGCCTTTATGTCGCACTGAACTGGGCGCCAGAGCTCACCGTGGAGGATCTGCGAGAGCGTTGGGGCCGCGCGCCGTCCAGTTTTCTGAAAGTGGCCGACATGCGGGTGCACTTGCGGGACGAAGGACCACGAGATGACCCAAGCCCGATTGTGCTGCTGCACGGAACGCTGTCATCCCTCCATACCTGGGACGGCTGGGCCGCGGTGCTGACAAGCAAACGCCGCGTGATCCGCTTCGATCTTGCGGGTCACGGGCTCAGCGGTCCATCACCGGACCGCACCTACACCATAGATAACGACGTGCGCCTGGTCATAGCGGTCCTGGACGCGCTCGGTGTCGAGCGCTGTGTGCTCGGCGGCAACTCGCTCGGCGGAGGTATTTCATGGCGCACGGCCCTGGCGCATCCGTCACGCGTGGAAAAGCTCATTCTGGTGGATTCGGACGGCTACCCAATCCGCCCGATATCGATGCCGATTGCTTTTCGTTTTGCGTGGATGCCTACGACCGATTGGATGGTCAGGAACACCTTTCCCCGCGGCCTCATTGAGCAGGGCTTGAGAAATGTCTACGGGGACCCGAAGAGAGCTACACCTGAACTGCTGGTGCGTTACCGCGAACTCACCCGGTGCAAAGGGAACCGAGAGTCGCTTATGGAGCGCGGGCGTCAGTGGCGGCAGTCAATCACCTATCCCTCCGACCGCATTGCCGAGCTGAAATTGCCCACCCTCATCATCTGGGGGAGCCGCGACCGCCTGGTTCCTCCCGATGCCGCCAAACAATTCCACCACGACATCAGCGGCAGCACAATGGTAATTTTTGACGGTCTCGGTCATTTGCCGCAGGAAGAGGACCCCATCCGAACGGTCGGAGCGGTGAAGCAGTTTCTCGAATTGGAATGATCTGGCGGCAGGTAAAATGCGCCGCGGGCGCGCGTGGTGCTTGCAGCTCGAACGAAAACGAATGCAAGTGGCATGGAATGTCGCAACTGCATCCGGGGTAGGTCGATGTCGTCCGCCCGCTCCAAAATGATGAATGCCCCATTTGACACAGGCGGATTGCCATGCAGAGGCCTGCGAAACCGGCGCCGACAATCAGAACATCAACATGACGGTCGCGACGACCCCCTCGCATCGGGCTCGCGCGTGCGCAGCTTGCGCGATCGCCCCGATTTCACCTCAAGCGGCGGGCTCGGTGCCTCATCGGGCAGGGCCTGCGGCGGCTGATCGAAGGAACCGGCCGGCGGACGCCAGCGACTGGCGGCCCTCTGGAATCAGATGATGGAAGAGCTGGAAGACATGCGGGACTCCCGGCCAAACGGCAAATTCGACCGCGACGTCCGAAGCGCGGGCGCGATGCGCGAGGCGAGAGCCGTCGTCCAGAAGAGCTTCATCGGCGCCCACATGAATGAACAGCGGCGGCAACCCTCGAAGGTCGGCAAGAAGCGGCGATGCCAGCGGCAGGCGCGGATCGAGATTGCCGAGATAGAGATCCTTGAAGCGCAACAGGGTTTTGTCGCAAAAAAGAGCGCAACGCCCCGCGTTGGTCTTGCGTGATCCGCCGTTCTCGGCGAGGTTTGCAAAGGGCGAGAAAAGCGCTGCTGCGGCCGGCAACGGTTCATTGTCGTCGCGCAGAGCGATCATCGCTGCAAGGGCAAGGCCGCCGCCCGCTGAAATCCGCGGCAATCACCACCTGGGAACCGCCGCCTGTCGCCTGCAGCGTCCGGCAGACTGCGATCACATCGCTGAGACCGGCGGGAAAAGGATGCTCCGGCGCCAGCCGATAATTCGGCACGAATACGCGAAACCCCTGCTGCGCGAAGGCCGTGCTGAACGGCCTGTGCGTCCGCGCCGAGCATGCCACATAGACTCCGCCATGGATGTAAAGAAGCAGTCTGTCCGCCGCTGCGGTCCGCGGCTCTACCCACTCTCCAGGAATGCCGCCCACTGCCGCTTCGGTGATCCTGATATCGCGAGGGATCATGAAGCCGATACCTCTATTCATCAGAGCGCGAATTTCAGCGGCGCTCCTTGCCTCGGCTAATCGAGGTTTAAAGATATGACGCAGCACAAAACTCGTCGTATGAGCTTGCCAGCTGGCCATTTGTTTGTTCCTCCTTCAATTTAGGCAAGCGCTCGACCGAGGCACGGTGCCGCGCCGTATTATTCTCGGTATACTCTTCGAAATATCATGATCGCGAGAACGCCTCGAATGCTGATATTTTGATCATCGCTCTTGCTCCAAGCCGCGCCGGTCACTCGCGGAGAGCAAACAGTGGCCGGCGCGGAACTTCCACGCACCGGTACTGCCACGGACCAAAGTTGATTTCTGTGCCCGCAATCACAGCGACGGACCAAAGTTGATTTCTGTGACCGCAATCACAGCAACGAAGAAGTGGATTTCTGTAACCGCAATCACTCCAATGACCCCTGCGCTCTGACGATGCTCAGGGCGCGCAACAATGTCACGATCGATGCAATGTCGGGGCAGGATTGCCGAAAACGGGAACAATACAACCAATGCGGCAACACCCTTGCCCATGTGGTTGAATTCAGGCAACTATTTGGGTGGTCAGGCGGCGGAAGGCTTGCCTGCACCCGCAGATTGCAAGGAATAGTGACATGAGTGCTTTGAAGGTGCTGACTGATCTGCGCGAGCGGGGAACTCAGCTGTGGATCAAGTTCAGCGGCCGTAAGGGTATGCTCGAAATGCTGGAGATGCTGGATCGGCACGAGACCGACAGCGCCGACAGCCTGGAGTCGTCTTCCGCAGCCGCAGAACCGAGGGGTGTTCAATCAGCGCCGCGACAGAATTCGCCGCTTCGCGACCAGATCATCGCGTTATCATCGGTTCGCAATTGGCGCCGAGAGGAGCAGGACCCCTACACGCGCTACGTCGCGCCGTACAAGGGTTTTCTCTCGCAGCGGCTCGGTCTCGACAAGACCTTCGTCCGCGGCGAAGGATGCCATCTGCTCGATGCCGAAGGAAACCGTTACGCCGACTTCATCGCGAATTTTGGCGCGCTTCCGTTCGGTCACGGCCCGCAGGCGATATGGCGAGCCATCGAGGCCTTGCGGCGCGAAGTCGCAGCCGAATCTGGTGATGCCGTCGATCTCCGTGCCGGCAGGCGAGCTCGCGGAGAAACTGCTCGCCGTGGCGCCTCCCGGGCTCGGTCATGTCACCTTCACAAACAGCGGTGCGGAGGCGGTGGAAGCGGCGATCAAGCTCGCGCGCTGCCGCACAGGCCGCGAGGGCATCCTGTCCGCCCGCGGCGGCTTCCATGGCCACACGCTCGCCGGAATGTTCGCAACCAGCGACGAGTTCTTTCAGCGCGGCTTCGGCGCGCCGGCACCAGGGTTCGAACATGTGCCGTTCGGAGACATCGACGCGCTGCAAGCAGCCCTGGAAGCGCGACCAGATTTCTTCGCGGTTTTTCTGGTGCAAGCCATCCAAGGAGAATCAGGAGTTCCATCTGGCACCCGAGGGCTATCTGGCAGCGGCCTTGGACGTGTGTCACCGTCACGGTGTCCTGCTCGTTGTCGACGAGGTGGAGACCGGGCTTGGCCGCACCGGTACGCTGTTCGCCTGCGAGGCCGAAGGCATCACCCCGGACATCCTCACGCTGGCCAATGGCCTGGGCGGAGGTCTCATGTCCATCGGCGCGTGCCTTTGTACGCCGGCGGTCTATACCGAGCATTTCGAGTTTCGTCATGGCTCGTACCACGCGGAGAACTCGCTTGCCTGCCGGGCAGCGCTGGCGACGATGCACGAATTGACCAAGGACGACCGGCAATTGGTGCGGCACGTCGCCGTGGTCGGACACCGCCTGCGCCAGCAGTTGCGTCAGTTGCAGAGCGAGTTCCCCGCGCTGATCACGGACGTTCGCGGGCGCGGCCTGTTGCTGGCCTTAGAGCTCGATCTTGAGCAGGTCGCGAATATCCAGACTGGCATGCTTGCGATCCTGCAGAGGCATGAGCTGCTCTTGTGCATGACTGTCAGCTACCTCCTCAATGTCGAGCATATCCGCATCGCCCCCTCGTTCAGGCACGGCAGCGTGCTGCGCATCGAGCCACCGCTCGTTGCCGATGCGGCCCTGTGCGACCAGCTGATCGAGGGACTTAGAAGGCTGTTCGATATCCTGCAACGCGGCGACGCGGGTGAGCTGCTTGCGCATTTGATGCGAAGTGGCCGTCCCTCCGCGCAGGCGCTGCTCAATGGAGGCAAGCATCGGCACGTTCCGCAGGCGGCGCTTGCACCGCGCAACCCGGCGGAGGCCAAGTGCAATCGGTTCGGCTATGTCGTGCATCTGCTCGGCACCGGCGACCTGCGCCGCTTCGATCCGAGCCTGGAGTCGTATGGCGATGCGCAACTGGAAGCGATGCGGGTTCGAATCGCCGATTTCCGCAAGCCCTTCCCGCTGGACAAGATGACGCTGCGGGCCGCCGACGGCAGATCCGCCGAGGGCGAGTTGATCATGCTGCCGTATTTGCCTTCCGAGCTGCTGTCGCTCTCAGGCAAGGATGCTGTCGATCTGGTGCAGAGCGCGGTGGATTTGGCAGCCGCACGCGGCGCCCAGGTGGTCGGGCTGGGAGGATTCAGCTCCATCATCTGCTACGGGGGCAACGCGCTGGAGCAGCGACCAGGAGTGACGGTGACCAGCGGCAACAGTCTGACCACCTGGGCTGCGCTTGAATCGGTGAAGGCGGCCTGCGCAGGACGCGGCGTGGCCCTGGCGGACTGCACGGTCGCCATCGTTGGCGCCAATGGCGCGATCGGGCACGCGCTCAGTCTCCTGTTCGCCGAGCGGGCAGGGGAGCTGATGCTCGTCGGCAATCCGCGCAACCCGGAAGCGAGCGAGCGCAAGCTGCGGCGCGTTGCCGCAGACTGCAGGCGACACGTGGGTTCTCTCGTCGCCGGCGGGCGGGAGTTTGCCCCCGGAACCCTGGCGCACGAGATTGCTTCGCGCCGGACATTCGAGAACGCATCCAAGTCGGATCTGGAAGCAAGGGTCACGGTCACTACGGATATCAACCAGCATCTGCCCAGGGCCCATATCGTTCTCACCGCAACCAAGGCAGTGCTGCCGTTCATCGCCTCGCGCCATTTGGGCAAAGGCGCAATGGTCTGCGACGCATCGCGACCGTTCAACGTCGCCCCGGATGTATTCCGAAAGCGTCCGGACCTGCAGCTCGTGAGCGGTGGCCTGATCAAGGCGCCGGACTCCTCGGCGTTGGGATACATCGAGGAGCGCGACCGGGCGAAAGTGCTGATGTCCTGTGCCGCCGAGACGATTGTCCTCGCGCTCTCCGGATATCAGAGCACGCATCTGTGCGGACGGCTGGAGATCGAGACGATCTCAGAGATCGGCCGGGAGGCTCAAAGCGCGGGCTTCACGGTGGTGGACTAGACCCGCGCCATTGGGGGCGATGACCTGTGGCTGCAACGTGTCATCGCCCATTTCCTCGACTTCGCCGTGCGGTCCCGGGTTGCAACGCACCACTTCGTGCTGCGCTGCGCCCGGGACACATCTTTGCATCAGCTAATTGTGATTCCGAGTACCAGATTCGCGCCGAAGCCGCCGACTTATTATTACTAATCCTCATCCTCATCGTCATCCACCTCGGCGCGTTCGCCGCCGAAGATCCCGAACGGCAAGCTGGCGTATTCGCGCACCACGACCACGACCGTCTGTGCGCCTGATTTGAGAGTTCCATCATGGACGAGGTCATCGACGACCCGGTTGATGCGGTCGATCAGCGCACCTTCGCCTTTGCGCAGGCTGCTCACCCGCTCTGACGACTGTGGGGGGTCGAGATCGACGACCACGATCTGGTTCTCGCCGCCCTCGCGACTTCCTCGGTAATCAGTCGTATTTGGTGCGGAAGGTTCCACGATCGTCTCCAATATCTGTGTCCTTGTTATGGTCCGGCGTGGTGTCCTTTGGTTTCGGTTGGAACACCCATTCGGTCTTACCCTTCGAAGCACGTTCGATGTAATTATCGTAGGCCACCTGAGCGCTGATCAGGGCGGCGTTGACAACATGCCTGACTGCACGTTCGATCGGGGGTATTTCCGACTCGTCGTCGGTCTTGTCTTCATAGACGACCTTTGCACGACGATTATCGCTGGCACCTTCAATGACGGTGACACGTTTGACGGACTTGTCCATGGTGTCCTTCCTGCTGTAGGAGCTTCAGAGGATTGTTGGCTTGGCAGCCGTCGTCGTCAGCATGCACACGGTACCGACAGCGACGAGAGACTCCGCTGGTAGACAAACACTGCATCGTTGGTAGACAAACACTGGCATCGCTCTTGCCAGGAATGGCCGACATGCCGATATTACACCCAAGTGGGCCATTGGTTCCTGCCAGCGCCCACGATCACGCGGAATTTCTGCACGCAGTCCCGCGCCGACCAAAGGCGTCGATGAACCAAGTATATACCGCCAATCGCAGGTCCGGCAACCAGGGTAGATCCAGGGGTCGATCATTCCTGTCTGTTTCGTCTTTCATGAATAGTCGCGCAAGGAGGCCATTGCGTTTGCTTCTGCACGCGATCGCGCTTGCGGTCGCGGCCGACCTTGCGCAGGCGGGGCCGCTGCGCGTCACAGGAACGGCCGGTTATCTTTCGGAATGGGAGCTTGCCGGCGACGTGACCGAAAAAGAGCCGGCCGGCGCCAGGGAGTTTTCCGGACCGTTGATCTGGAAGCACGTCGGCCTGTGCAGCGTGAATGGCCCGCAAGAGAAACCCGGCGAGATCAATCTTCGGATTCTCCGGATCGGGAGCATCGTCTCGTATCGACGCCACTCTCTGGCTCGATGGCGCGCCATGCAAATACAGTGGAGACTTATCCGATCGCTCGACCGGCATGATGGATTGCGTGAACGCCAGCGGCGTTCCTCTGACGCTGTCATTACAGTGATTGAACGGACTATCGTTCCGATGGCCTGGTGTCCGGCTGGTTCAAGCGGATCACAATCCTGCGGATCAGGATCAGGACGAGCGCGACCAGGAGGAGTTGAACCCATCCGAATGATGTGACCGCTTCCCAAACCGGCGACCAATCGATCTCGCGGCCAAACCACCGCTTTGCAACGAAGTTCGCAAGCAGCGCGATGCCCCATCCGGCGCCGACCAGGTAACCCAGGCGCAACAGCGTCGTCACGATGTATGCGATCTTCCCGACGATGTTCCTGAAGTGGATGATCGGGTTCTCGATGTTGCGCTGCATCTGGAACAGAAACTGCGCCGCCGAGTCGCCGAGCTGCTCGATCTGGAGATAGTCCATGTCGGTAGGCCCTAGCAGCCTCTTCTTGAGGCTTCTTTTCACCCGCTGGCTCGCTTCCGCGGCGGCTTCCTCGACGTAGCCCTTGTATTCCCTGGCCAAATCGATGTCCCTGTCCAAGCGGGTGGCGATGAAGTCGTAGAGAAACGTCGCCCGGAAGAATTGAATCGTCTCCAGCCCGACCGGAACCCCGAATTTCCGGGCGACCTCGATGTAGCGCAGCCAGGCCTGCGCGGTGCTTCGTTCCCACCATTCCGCATCCCTGCTTTTCTGGGCATACAGCCAATCGGCGTAAATCTGCTCGACCTCCTTCCCCAGCCGCTCCACATCGACGGGAGGAAGCGGCCCGGAAAAGCTTATGGAGCAGTTGACCATCCGGGTGATGTCCCCGTTCATCATGTGATGCATCAGCTCGCGCCAAGTTTTGCGGGTCTGCGTGGAGAACCGGCCGACGGCGCCGAAGTCGATGAAGCAGATTCCGTTGTTGGGTTTGATGACGATATTGGCAGGGTGCGGATCGGCGTGGAAAAACAGCTCCTCCAGCACTTCGCGGTGCATGGTGCGGATGAGCTTGCGGGCAACCGCCTTCGGCTCGATGCCCTGGCGGCGGATCTGAGCCAGGAAGGCCTGATCATTGCCGTCGACGGCAGCGATGAGCTCCCACATCCACACGCCCGAGACAAACTCGCTCACCAGCACTTCCTCGGAGCAGTACTGGAAAAAGACGCGGGGCGCGGTCACGTCGGCTCGCCTGCGCGCGCGCCGCCGGAACAGGTCGATGTAACGCCCTTCGATGCGGAAGTTCATTTCGTTGAACAGAATCGTCCTTATGTCTTGGCGGAAACGCCGGGTCAGGCCGGGCTGGACGATGGTGAGCATCTCGGCGACGATCCAGCAGCCAGTCGAGGGCGCGCAGATCGGCGGCAATCAGAGGACCGATGCCAGGCCGACGCACCTTCACGGCCACGCGCTGGCCGTCCTTCAAACGGGCTTGGTAGACGCAAGCGAGCGAGGCGGAGCCGATCGGCTCAGGGTCGAAAACCTCGAACACCTCGTTGAGCGGCCTGCCGAGACTGCGCTCGACGATCTCGATCGCCTGCTTGGACGGGAACGGGGGAACGCGGTCGAGCATCTTGCCCAATTCGGCGCAGTAGGCATAGGGCAGGATGTCTGCCCGCAGCGACAGCTGCTGCCCGAGCTTGACGAAGCTTGCCCCGGCACTCTCGAACACAAGCCGAAGCCGGACGGCGCGACGCTGGACGCTGTCGCGAGCCAGCAGGAGATCAAGAATGCGCCCCGCATAGAATCTGATTGCGCCGCCCAGCCAAACGAGCAGCCGCAGGATCGGCCGGATCGTTCCCGCCTTGAAGAAAACATGCCGCGCCATAGGCAGCGTCACGGTGGGACTGACGGCGGTGCCGGAAACCTTTCGGCGCGGCATTGGGCGCACCACGTTCACGCCGTCCGGCGTCGCGGGCGCTTCAGCCGCTGCCTCTGTTCCGTGCTGCTGCATGGCGGGCTATTCCCTCTTTGCGCAACGGAGCTTCATGTGCAGCTCGCGCTGGAAATTCCGTCGGGTAACGTATCTTCGAGACTCTGTGCGGGATCGACGGCCGATTGAGCGCTTGGACCGCGCGCATACCCTACCATAGACTCAAGTCGTCCGCTGGCACTGACCGTAAGCTCTGGTCCTCCGGTGGGGCGCACATTGATCCATGGATTTCCGACAAATTCAAACGTGGTTTTGGCTCGATTTCGGCTGCAATGGCGCGTTCGATATTGCTGCGCCGACAGGTCGCGCCACAATTCGGTTGGCGGTGATGTCGAAAGTGTGTAGCGTTCCGGTCGAAGTCGGATTGTCCAATGCGGGGGGCGTTGCTATCATATCCCCCCTTGCCAAGCACGTGCGCGTGCAGTGCGCGATGCGAGTGTTGCCGGGACTGAGATCCGACCTTTCCGGCCAGGCGGGGTTGGCCGACAGCGCTCGAGGTTCGGCGCTGAGACTGGTTATTCAATCGGAGGATGTTGATGGCGCTCAACATTTCTGCATGGTCGATACGGCAGCCGCTTGCCATCGATCGTCATGTTCGCGGCGTTGATCGGGGTCGGGCTGCATGAAATTCCACAAGATGCCGATCACGCGTATGCCGAACATCGACGCTCCCGTGGTCTCGGTCGTGATCACGCAGTTCGGCGCCTCCCCTGCCGAGCTGGAATCGCAGGTGACCAAGAAGGTCGAGGACGCCGTCGCCGGCGTCGAGGGCGCTCATCATATCAATTCCGAGATCACCGACGGGATTTCGACCACGGGCATCCTTTTCCGGCTGGAGACCAACACCGATCGCGCAATCAACGACGTCAAGGATGCGATCACGCGCATTCGGGCGGACCTGCCGCCCACCATCAACGAGCCCCTGGTCCAGCGCTACGAAATTGCCGGTCTGCCGATCCTCACCTATGCCGCGATCGCGCCCAGCAAAACCCCCGAGCAGATTTCATGGTTCGTCGAGGACGTCGTCATCCGTCAGCTGCAGGGAATCCGCGGCGTGGCGCGGGTCGAGCGCATCG
Source organism: uncultured Alphaproteobacteria bacterium (assembly GCA_963820365.1). Taxonomy (GTDB): domain Bacteria; phylum Pseudomonadota; class Alphaproteobacteria; order Rhizobiales; family Xanthobacteraceae; genus VAZQ01. The sequence continues at coordinate 96,876 of CAWFZR010000020.1, forward strand.
GAGCGTGAGCGCGAAATTCGCGTGGGGCTCGACCCGGTCCGGCTGCAGGGCGTCGGCCTGACCGCGCTCGACGTCAGCCGTCAGCTTCGCGGCAGCAACGTCGATCTCGCCGGCGGCCGTGCCGAGATCGGCGGACGCGGCCAGGCCATCCGGACGCTTGCCGGAGCCAAGACTATCCCGGAGCTCGCAGCGACAAGGATCGCGCTGCCGACCGGCGGCGAGGTGCGGCTGGACGACCTTGCGCTGGTCACCGATTCGATCGCCGAGCCGACCACCTTCGCCCGCTTAAACGGCGCCTCGGTCGTGGGCTTCAGCATTCTGCGCTCGAAAGGCGCAAGCGACGTCGTCGTCGGGGATTTGGTGAAGGCGCGGGTCGAAACGATCAAGAAGGACAACCCGGACGTCGAGCTCAAATTGATAGACACCTCTGTCACCTTCACGCTCGGAAACTACAAGCGGCGCTCGATACGCTCTACGAAGGCGCCGTCCTTGCCGTGATCGTGGTGTTTCTGTTCTTGCGCGATTGGCGAGCGACCATCATCGCGGCAATCACCTTGCCGTTGTCGATCCTGCCGTCCTTCTGGGTCATGAATATACTCGGCTTCTCGCTCAACGTCGTCAGCTTGCTGGCGATCGTGCTCACGACCGGAATTCTCGTCGACGACGCCATCGTCGAAATCGAGAACATCGTACGCCACATCCGGATGGGCAAGTCGCCCTATCAGGCGGCGCTGGAGGCCGCCGACGAAATCGGCCTTGCTGTCATCGCCATCAGCCTGACGATTGTCGCCGTTTTCGTGCCCGCGAGCTTCATGCAGTCCATTCCTGGCCAGTTCTTCAAGCAGTTCGGCATGACGGTCTCGATCCAGGTGCTGTTTTCCCTGCTTTGCGCACGCCTGATCACGCCGATGCTCGCGGCCTATTTTCTCAAGCCGCATCAGCACGAGGAAGAAGCCCGATGGACCCGTCATGCGCGCGTTACGCGCGGCTCGTCACTGGTCGGTGCGTCATCGGTTCATCACCGTCGCCGTCGGCCTGCTTGGTGTTCGCGCGGCCATGGCTGGCGGGAGCGTTCTGCCCGGGCTTCCTGCCTGCCTCGGATACCGCGCGTTCGCTGCTCGCCATCGAGCTGCCGCCCGGATCGCGCTTGGCCGATACGAGGAGCTCACGGACGACATTGCCAACCGCCTGCGCAAACGGCCGGAGGTGGAGAGCGTATTCGTCGATGGCGGGCGACATCCCGCCGACACCGTCGACGTCCGCAAAGCGGCGCTGACCATCAACTATGTGCCGAAGGCAAGAGGTCGATCTCCCAACAGCAGCTCGAGCAATCGATCAGCCGTGAGCTCGCGGACGTGCCGGATTTTCGCTTCTGGTTCCTGGACGAGCAACGGACAGCGCACCGTGATCTTCATCGTCAGCGGCCAGGACTCCGCCACGGTGCTCGAAGTGGCGGCTGAGCTCGCTTTTCAGATGCGACGGCTTCCGATGGTGGCCAATATCGTGTCGAATGCGTCGCTCAATCGGCCTGAGCTGCGCATCTATCCGCGCCGGGATCTGGCGGTGCGCCTGGGCGTGTCGACCGAGAGCCTGTCCGAAACCATCCGCGTGGCGACGATCGGCGATGTCTCGCAGGCGCTGGCGAAGTTCGATGCCCCCGGCGGAGCGCATCGTGCCGATCCGCGTCCTGCTGGAGGAGCATGCTCGCGCCGATCGGCAGGTTCTCGAGCAGCTGCGCGTGCCGTCTCCGCGAGGCGTGCGAGTGCCGCTGATAGCGCTTGCCGACTTCAGCTTCGGCGAAGGACCGATCAGCATCACTCGCCACGACCGGAAACGCCAGGCCAATGTGGAGGCGGATCTCGTCGCCGGGCGAGCGCTCAGCGAGGCCTCCGATGCCATCAAGGCGCTTCCGATGATGAAGAACCTCCCGGCGGGCGTCACCGTGTGGAGGGGGGCGATGCCGAGCTCCAGGAAGAGCTGTTCGATGGCTTCTACCAGGCCATGCGCGATGGCCTGACGATGGTCTACGTCGTGCTCGCCCTGCTGTTCGGCAGCCTGCTGCAACCGCTGACCATCCTGTTTTCGCTGCCCTTGTCGGTTGCGGGCGCCATGATGGCGCCTGCTCCTTTTGAACTTGCCGATCACCACTGCCCGTGGTCATCGGCATCCTCATGTTGATGGGCATCGTGTCGAAGAACGCCATCATGCTGATCGATTTCGCGGTCGAGGCGATTCACAAGGGGGCTGATCGCACGGCTGCGATCATCGATGCCGGTCGAAAGCGCGCAAGGCCGATCGTGATGACCACCATCGCCATGGCTGCCGGCATGGCCCCGAGCGCGTTGGGCCTTGGATTCGGCGGCGAGTTCCGCTCCCCCATGGCGATCGCGGTGATCGGAGGGCTTGCTGGTCTCCACGTTCCTGTCACTGCTGTTCGTGCCGGCCTTTTTCATCATCATGGATGATTTCGGCGCCCTGTGGGGGCGACTGTTCGGTCGCTTTATCGGCCCGTCGGACGAGCCCGAGGCGGCCCATGCGCCTTCGATCGCAGTCAAGAATGCGCATGGCGAGCCGCACCAACCCGAGGTAAGACCCGCGGCTGCGAAGGTCGCTGCCCCCGCGCATACCGCCTCGTACTGGGTCACAAAACATGACGCATGCTGCTTTTGAGTCGGCGTGCACAGCATGGACATCTTGGGAGCGCTCTTGCGATTGCTACGACCAAGCGTTGATGGAGCGTCGCGATCGAGTTGGGAACGTGACGTTGGGGCCGGATCGGCGGCGCCGCGGGGTCGGTAACTATTGGGAATGGCAGGTTTTTTGAGTCCCCTGGCGCAATGAGGTCCTGAGGGGGGAATCAACTCCCGTTCGGAGATCAGGAACCCGTAAGCTGCGATGCAAAGCGTGCCGTGATGGTGCAAGCCCGGCCAGCCGCGCCCCTCGTAGTGCCCGAGCCCGATTTCTTGCTTGAGCTCCAGGTAATCGCGTTCGACCCGCCAGCGCATTTTTGCCAGGTCGACCAGAGCGCGGAATGAAATGTTCTCGTCCACAGTGGCGAGCCAATACTTGGTGGGCTCAGGTTCCCCCTTGGGCCATTCGATCAGCAGCGTTTCTTCGGCTTGTCCTGCGGCGCCTCTGCCGGGCGCGGTGCGCACCCGAACGCGCGCAAAGCGCGAGCGCAGCCGCTCGTTCGTTCCCTCCCGCCAGGTGATGGTGCGCCAAGCATGTTTCGGCAGACTGAGTGCCAATTGTCTGACGCTCAGACGTGGTGCCAATTGTTTGGCGCTCAGGCGCGCCTGCTGCGCGCCACGATCGGACACTCTACGCACTTTGACCGTCGGTATGATCGCTGCCACGTATTTGAGCCCCAGGGCACTGATCCCCGCGCGAAACTTGGAGTTCGAACCGTAACTCGCATCCGTCAGCACGGCACCGCGCGGCACGCCCGCCGCATAAGCCGCCCGGATCTGCTCCAGCGCGATCTCCGGTTTAGTCTTGAACATGATCGCCTTGGGAACACGTGCTTTCTTGCGGCGGGCCGCGTCTTCGGCCCATTCCTGCGGCAGATAAAGCCTATAGGCGATCGGCAGGCTGGCATGATGATTGGCGATCGACAACGTCACGACCACCTGACAATTGGCCTGTTTGCCAAGCTGCCCGCAATACTGATGGTGCACGCCGACTGACTTGGAGCCGCACTTTGGAAAAGACGTATCGTCGATAATCCAGGCCTCGATCGGCCCGTGCCGCTCGATCGCCGGCAGAACCAGTTCGCGCACTTTGGCCAACACTGGCCTGTCCGACCACGGCGCATCAGCAATAAAATGCAGCAACCTTTGATGCTGCACCGAAGCCTCGGCCGGCGCCGTTACCGCTGCGATCGGTTCCACGCTCCTGCGGCCTTCTGACACCAAAAGCCCCGTGCAATAATCCCGCAGCGGTCTTGCCCGATCCGCATGACCGATCACGCTCGTCAGTTCTCCGACAAACGCCGCAAATCGAGATGCACTATCCGCCGCTTCTTCGAGATCCATCGCAGCCCTCCGCTGAGTTGAATCTCCCTAACTATCTGATTCTCAAGGCAATCGACTACGACTTTCTGATTCAGCTAGCCACCCGGCCTGCGGCCCGTCCTGGTCACGATCACCTTGATCGGCTTCGACATGACCGGCGGGTTGTGCGGCACGTGATTCTCATCCCCGAGCAGCGAGCTGCAGCGTGTGGGTGCCCAGGGGCAGGTTCACGACCGCCTCGGTCTGGCCGGCGCCGAAATGCAGATGATTGAAATCATTGGGGATGGGATCATCGAGCGCGGGCAGCTTGGCATCGATCAGCAGGTGGTGATGGCCGGTATTGGCCTTGTCGATACCTGCCGGCGCCACACCCATATTGGCGAGCCCGAAGCGAAGGGTGGCCTTCTGCGGCAGATAGGCGAAATCTCCCAGGCCAACGAAATAAACCCGTGCATCGGGCGGCGCCGGTTTGCGCAGCGACGGATCGACGACACGAACCGTGATGCGCTTCGACATGACCGGCGGCGTATGCGGAATATGGTCCTTGTCGCCCAGCAGCAGCTGAAGGGTGTGCTGGCCATGCTTGAGGGTGATCTCGGCCTCGCTTTGCCCGACGCCGAAGTGAAGATTGTTGAAGTCATTAGGTATCGGTTGATCGAGCGGCGGCAGCTCGGTGTCGACCAACAGATGATGGTGACCTGAATTCTGGCGATCCGTACCCGGCGGGCGCGAGACCCATGTTCTTGAGCCCGAAATACATGGTGAACTTCGGCGGCAGCACGGCTCCGTCCTTGATCGGATCGGTGAAATAGACCTCGGCGCCGGGAGCCGACGGCGAGGGCCCCCCGGTCAGGGCAACCGCTTCCGGCGTCCCTTCGACCCGCACCCGGATGCGCTGCGACATCACCGGCGGCGTGTGCGGAATATGGTCCTTGTCGCCCACCAGCAGCTGCAGGGTATGCTGGCCGGGCTTGAGGGTGATCTCGGCCTCGGTCTGGCCGGCGCCGAAATGCAGATGATTGAAGTCGTTCGGTATGGGCTTGTCGAGGGCAGGCAGCTCGGTATCGATCAAGAGGTGATGATGGCCCGAGTTCTCGCGCTCCGTGCCGGCGGGCGCAATGCCCATATTGCGCAAACCGAAATAGAGCTTGAGCTTCGCCGGTACGGTGGCGCCGTCCTTGAGGTCGATGAAATAGACCTCGGCTCCCGGACCGGAGCGCGACGGGCCCTCCGGTTGTCTGGGCCTGCGCCGGGGCAACGGCGCTTCCGACGACCCCGACCAGCAGCAGGGTCACAACAGATTTCGCGGTTCTGCCCAGTGCGATCTTATGAAGCGCCTGCATGGATTGCATCCCTCCCGGGCTTGCGCCAGTAGCTGAATGATACTTACTGCCGCCACCTGCGGCGATCTTAAGGGAACCGCGTTGCGCTGGGAAGCGGCTATGGGCCGCCGGCAGCGGTTGCCGCCACCAGACGCGCTCCTGCGCCGGGCATCTCCTGTTGTACGCAAGGAGCAAATTCGTCTACAATATTCAGATCGCTAGCGAAAATGGGCGAGTGCGGCGGATTCGATCGACCGAATGCCGCAGACTGACAAGCCGATTGGTCTTGGGATTGCCATGAACCGACAGGATGGGCGGCAGCTGAAGCGGCGCAGGAGTCTTCGCTCATATCTGTACAAAGGGCACCGGATGAAAATACGGCTTCTGGTTTGGCTGTGCGTGATGGTCACCTCCGCCATGATGGTGCTGTCGACGGAGGCGCAGCAAAGAGCCGCGCGCGTGGCGCTCGTCATCGGCAACGCCAGCTATCCCGATGCCAGCACGCCGCTTTCCACCCGATCAGGGATGCTCGCACGCTTGCCGAGGAATTCCGCCGCGAGCGAATTCGAGGTCGACCTGAAGGAGAATGTCGGCAAGGAGGAGATGCAGCGTGCGATCGATGCCTTCACCGGCAAGATCCGCAGCGGCATGGCGGCGCTGTTCTATTTCAGCGGATACGGCATCCAGGTCGCGAGGCAGACCTATCTCCTTCCGATCAACGCGCAGGTTTGGACCGAAGCCGAAGTGCGACGGGACGGGATCAGCGTGGATGCGGTCCTGGCCGAGATGCACCGCAAGGGCGCAAAGGTAAAGATCGTCATTATCGATGCTGCGCGACGAAATCCGTTCGAGCGCCGGTTTCGCGCCGTCGGCGGCGGGGCTGGCGGCGATCGATGCGCCCGAAGGCACGCTCGCGATGTATTCCGCTGCTCCCGGCAAGCTGATCAACGACGGCACCGGGGCGAACAGCCTGTTCGTCAGCGAGCTGATCAAGGAGCTCCGCGGTCCCGAATCTGACCGCCGAGGAGGTTTTCAATCGCGCGCGCATCGGCGTATCGCGTGCATCCAACAGCGAGCAGGTGCCCTGGGTGGCATCGTCTCTGGTCGAGGAGTTCTATTTCGGGTCGTCGCGCCAGGCGGCAACGGCTCCGTCCCCGGCGCCCACGCCTGCCCCGCACCAGCCCCTGCGACCAGGCCCGCACCCCTGCCTCCACCCCGCTAGCGCCCGCGCCAGCACCCAGACCCGCGCCTCCGGTCGCGCAGCTCCCCCTCCGCCCGTCCCCCGCGCCCGCGCCTTCGCCGCCCGGCCAGCCGTGAGCAGTGAAGCCAAGCCGGGGACTTCTTCCGCGACTGTCCGGGATTGCGGCGAAATGGTGGTCGTGCCCGCCGGCTCGTTCGAGATGGGCTCGCACGTCCGAATACGAAAATCCGGTGCACCGCGTGACCATCTGCGAAGCCGTTCGCCATCGGCCGGTACGAAGTGACATTCGACGAATGGGACCGCTGCGTGGAGGACAGAGGGCTGCAAGGCTCAGTCCCGACGATCGCGAGTGGGGGCGCGGCGACCGTCCGGTGATCAATGTCAGCTGGCTGGATGCCAAGGCGTTTGCAGCCTGGCTGTCGCAGAAGACCGGGCAAACCTATCGGCTTCCGACCGAAGCCGAATGGGAATATGCCGCCCGGGCCGGAACGAACACCCCATTCTGGTGGGGCCGCGACGTCGGCTCCCGCCAGGCGAACTGCCGGGAATGCGGCACGGGCACCGGCCCACAGACCTCCCCGGTCGGCTCGTACAAGCCGAACCCTTTCGGCCTCTATGACACCGCGGGCAATGCTGCGGAGTGGGTCGAGGATTGCTGGAACGACAACTATCGCGGCGCCCCGAAGAACGGCTCGGCGTGGACCACCGGCCAATGCCGGCTGCGCGTGTTGCGCGGCGGCGCATTCGACAGCCAAGCGAGGTATCTGCGTTCGATGTCGCGTTTCCGATATGATACGGACGTGCGATATTCAGCCAATGGATTTCGGGTGGTGCGGGAGTTGCAGTAGGCTAGTCGTCGGCGGCGAAGCAGTGAAACTCGGATGCCGGCAATGAAATCCATCGCCCATGACCATGATCAGCCTTGCGGGTCCCGTCCTCGTCCTGGCGACCGGTTGGCGCTGGTCGCCGACCGCCACCGTGATCGCCGCCGAGAAGAACGCGACGGCGGAGGCGCAAGTGGCGGTGGTCCGCGCCACGCCAGGCCTGGTTCACAGCCGCAATCCGCGTCACCGGCTTTCTGGTGGCGCGCGAGGAGGCGGTCGTGAGCCTCGACATGCCGGGCAATAAGGTGACCGAGGTCCTGGTGGGTGAGGGGGATCGGGTGACCTCCGGCCAGACGCTCGTCCGGTTGGCGCGCCTGACCGGCGAGGTGCCCGATCCGAGCACCGATCGACGCCCCGCGACCACGACATTGAAGGCGCCGGCGGCCGGCGTCATCACGCGAAGCACCGCCGTGGTGGGAGCGACCGCGTCTCCGCTGCAGACCGAGCCGCTGTTTCGCATCGCGGTCGACAACGAGATCGAGCTCGAGGCCGAAGTCCCGAGCATCCATGTACCGTCGCTTGCTCCCGGGCAAACCGCGCGGATCGAGATCGAGGACGACCGCGAGCTCTCGGGCCGGGTGCGTCTCGTTCCCGGCGCGGTGATCTCAAGACGCAACTCGGCGCGCGCGCGTGTCATTGGAGCGCGACCCTCGCTGCGGCTCGGAATGTTCGCCCGCGCCACGATCGACGCCAATCGCAGCTGCGGCATATCGGTTCCCCGCTCGGCGGTTTAGCTACCGGACCGAGGGCACGAGCGTGCAGGTCGTGCGCGAAACGTCATCGAAACGCGGCTGGTTCAGGTCGGATTTCACTCCGATACCGACACCGAGATCCGCGAAGGCCTGCGCGAAGGCGAATTGGTCGTGGCGAATGCGGGCAGCTCGCTTGCGCGACGGCGACAAGGTAAAGCCCGTCGATGCCGATTCGACGCGCATGGGGCAGCGTTGAGCGTTGGCGCTGCGCGAAGGATGTTGTTGCAGAAGCTGGTCCGCGAGGCCTCTTCGGCAAGTATGTCCTTTCCTTCGTCGGGCTGATCTGTCTGGTGCTTGCCGTGAACGGCGGCCTCGAGACCTGGTTCATGTATCGCGAAACCACGAGTTGCTGGCGAAAGCGCAGTCGGACAAGGCCGAGGCGACGGCGCGGCGCATCGAGTAGTCGTGTCGCGAGATCGAACGCCAGATCAGCTGGGCGACGCGGGCCAGCGCCACCACCATCGAGCAGCGTCGCTCGGACTATGCGCTTGCTGCTCCAGCAGGTGCCTGCCATCGACCGGGTGATCCAACTCGACGGCAAGGGCAGGGAGCAGCTGACGGCTGACCGCGCGACGAGTCGTGATCGCCAGCGGCATCGACTATTCCGGCAATCCACAGATTCACGCAGACGCAGGGTCAGCCGGTCTGGCTGTCGCCGGTCTATTTCGACGGGCTGGATCCGTTCATGACGATTGCGATGCCGCATTCCGGCCGAAACGCCGGCTCGACCGTCGCCGAGGTCAATCTCAAGTTCCTGTCGAGGCTTCATCGATGCGGACCAGATCGGCAAGGACAACGAGGCCTATGTGGTCGGACCGACCGGGCGGTTGCTCGCCCATTCCGACCCGGACACGTCGGCTCGGGCACGACTTCGCCGACCTTCCGCAAGTCGCAGGCGGCGATCCAGGGCCGCGAGCCGGTGCAATTCGGGCAGGACCCCGACGGACGCCCGGTGCTGACCGCCGTCGGCCGACGGTTCCGCAGCTGAACTGGCGCGTCTTCTTCGAGCAGCCGCTGAGCACGGCGCTGCAGCCGGTCTACAGCTTGCTGTACCGAACCGGCGTGGCTCCTGGCCCTGGGAGTGGTGCTGGCGGTCGCTCGCCGGCATGCTGCTGGCGCGCCACATGGTCGTTCCCATTCGCGCGCTGCAGGTCGGTGCACAACAGCTGGAAGCGAGCGATTTCGGCCACCGCATCGACGTGCGAACCGGCGGACGAGATCGCAGGATCTCGCCGACCATTTCAATCGCATGGCCGACCAGCTGCAGGGTTCCTACAGCCGGCTGGAGCAAAAGGTCGCGGAGCGCACCCGCGATCTCGCGCAATCGGTCAGCGAGTTGAAGGCGCTGGAGGAGATCGGGCGTGCGGTCGCCTCCTCGCTCGATACCAAAGCCGTGCTGGCCACCATCGTGACCCGCGCGGTGGAGCTCACGCAGGCGGATGCCGGAGCGATCTATCAGCTATGACGCATCGCGCGACGCTGTTCGAGCTGGCCGAGGCGCATGCGCTCGATCAGGCCTTCAGGAAGCGATCCGCGCCACTCCGCATCAAGCTCGACGACAGCCTCCTGGGGCTCGCCTGCCAGGAAGGGCGAGCCGATCACCGTTCCGGACCTTGCGGCAATCGCCCGATTTTCCGCTCAGGGATATCACGCTCGTCGGCCGGCTTCCACTCCGTTCTGGTCGTGCCGCTGCTCGGACAAGACGAGATCTCTGGGGGCCTCTGGTGCTGCAGCGCCGCGCGGTCGGCGATTTTCCCGCGAGCGCGGTCGGCCTCATGCAGACCTTCGCCCACCAATCGGTGCTGGCGATGAACAATGCGCGGCTGTTTCGGGAAGTGGAGCAGAAAGGGACGCGAGCTCGCCATCGCCAATGATCACAAGGCGCAGTTTCTTCGCCAATATGAGCCACGAGCTGCGCACGCCGCTGAACGGCATGCTCGGTTTTTCCGAGCTGCTCGTGGACGGGCTTTACGGCGCCCTGCCCGACAAGGCGATGGAGGTGCTCGGGCGCATTCAGAAGGACGGAAAGCATCTCCTGGGCCTGATCAACGACGTGCTCGACATCTCCAAGATCGATGCCGGCCAGCTCAGCCTGTCGCTGGAGCGATTATTCGTTGCAATCGATCGTGGAACCGGTGGTTGCCTCGACCGGATCGCTGGCGCAGGCAAAGGGCATCGAGGTCAAGACGGTCGTTCCCCCCGACCTGCCGATCGGTCACGGCGATGAGCGGCGTCTGACCCAGGTGCTGCTGAACATCGTCGGCAACGCGATAAAGTTCACCGATACCGGCTCGGTCGAGATCCGCGTCGATGCGGTCAAGGAGACCATTTCAAGATCGCGGTCCAGGACACCGGTCCGGGCATTCCACCCGCGGATCAGGCGCGGATCTTCGAGGAGTTCCAGCAGGTTGACAACAGCATCACGCGGCAGAAGGGTGGCACCGGGCTTGGCTTGTCGATCTCCCGACGTCTGGTCAAGGTGCACGGCGGCCAGATCGATGTGCAGTCGACGCTTGGCGTCGGCTCAACCTTCAACATCGTCGTGCCGGTGCGCGTGACCGAGCAGAGGCAAGCGGCATGAGCAAACGCATTCTCGTCATCGAGGACACCGAGAACAACCGGCGCATCCTCAATGATCTGCTCACCAATGCCGGCTTCGAGGTGATCGAGGCGGTCGATGGCGAGAAAGGGGTGGCGATGGCGGCGGAGCGCCGGCCCGATCTCATTCTCATGGACATTCAGCTGCCGATGGTCGACGGCTACGAGGCGACGCGCCGGATCAAGGCCAATCCGGACTTGCGGCATATTCCGATCATCGCCGTCACCTCCTATGCGCTGTCCGGCGACGAGGCGAAGGCGCATCGCGGCGGGATGCGACGGATATTTCGCGAAGCCGTTCAGCCCGCGCGTCATTCTCAGCCAAGGTCCGCGAATTCCTGACGTGATGATGGAAAGGACGCCGGCTTGCGAACTCCGCCTCGAATCCTCGTTGTCGACGACAATCCCGACCAACCTGGAAATCCTGCAGGTGCGGCTCAACGCGCAGGGCTACGAGGTGGTCACGGCGGTGGACGGCGAGGAGGCGCTGGCGCGCGCGCGCGAACTCGAGCCCGATCTGGTGCTGCTCGATGTCATGATGCCGAAGCTCGACGGCATCTCGGTGCTCAAGCAGCTCAAGCAGGACAGCAACGCTGCGTTTCATGCCGGTCATTCTGGTGACCGCAAAGGCCGATACGCGCGACATCGTCAATGGTCTCGAGGCCGGCGGCGACGATTATCTGACCAAGCCGTTCGAGCAGGCGGCCTTGGTCGCCCGCGTCCGGTCGTTGCTGCGCATCAAGGAGCTGCACGATACGGTGCAGTCGCAGGCGGTGCAGCTCAAGGAGCAAACCGAGCAGCTCTCGAGCTGGAATCGGCTGCTGGAGCAGCGGGTGGCGGCGCAATTGGCGGAAATCGAGCGCATCAGCCGCCTGCAGCGATTCCTGGCGCCGCAGGTGGCGCAGATGATCGCGTCCTCGGAGTACGGCGGAGTCGCTGCTGGCGAGCCATCGACGGGAGGTCACGGTGGTGTTCTGCGATCTGCGCGGCTTTACCGCCTTTACCGAGACCTCGGAGCCGGAAGAGGTCATGGCGGTGCTGCGCGAGTACCATGAGAGCCTGGGCGAGCTCATCTTCCGCTATGAGGGCACGCTCGAGCGGTTCCTCGGCGACGGCATCATGATCGTCTTCAATGACCCGATCCCGTGCGCCGATCATACCGAGCGCGCGGTGCGGCTGGCGCTCGATATGCGGGAGAGCGTCGATGGATTGGCCAAGCAGTGGCGCCGCAAGGGTCACGATCTCGGCTTCGGGATCGGCATCGCTTCGGGTTACGCCACGCTCGGACAGATCGGCTTCGAGCACCGCCGCGAATACACGGCGATCGGCAGCGTCACCAATCTGGCGTCACGGCTGTGCGACGAGGCGCGGGCCGGGCAGATCGTCATCAATCAGCGCGTATTCGGCTCGATTGAGGCGTCGGTGGAAGGCGCGCATATCGGCGACCTCAGCCTGAAGGGCTTCAACCGGCCCATCCCCGCCTATGAGATCCTGCGTTGGCGGGGTCAGGCGCAGGCGTCCGACGCCTGCGCGGGCGCCGCCCCCGATCGACCCAGCACGCAGGCCGCTCAATGAAATCGCGGTGGTCACTCTGACGGGTCCGCACAAGACGCAGTCTGGTCGCGGACTTGCCGTACAAGAAGGATTGGGCCAACATTCGACAATGACGGGTTCACGCAACAGGGCAATGATCAACTGGACGGTTGCGATCGCGCTCGCAGCCGCAGGCGAGCTGCTATTCGCCGTTGCAATCGACGGCTGCCGAGCCGGTCGACACGGCCGATCGGGCCGTGACCGTGGCGCAGACCAAGCGCGAGTGCTTTAGCAATACGATCCAGGTCACCGGTATCATCGTTGCCCGAAAGGAAATTCTGGTGCGACCGGACCGCGAAGGGATGCAAATTTCGCAAGTTCCAGTCCAGCCGGGCGACACGGTGCGATCAGGACAAGTGTTGACCCGCCTTGTCCCCTTGGAGGGAATGCCCGGGGGGAACGTCGAGGTGACGGCGCCGGCGGCGGGCATCATCACCTTCAGCTCGGCCGTGGTCGGTGCCACGGCCTCGGCAAGGGGACTGCCGCTATTCCAAATCGCAGAGCGCGGGGAGATGGAGCTTCTCGCCGAGACGCCGGCCAGGACCCTGCAAACCCTTGCGCCGAATCAATCTGCAAAGATCGAGGTCGTCGGGGTCGGCGAGTTGAACGGCAAGGTCCGGAGGCTTTCGAGTGCGATCAACCCGATCACTCAGCTCGGCCAGGTCCACCTGACCATCGGCAGCGACGCACGGTTGCGCGTCGGCGCCTTCGGTCGGGCCATCATCGACCTCGGCCAACGCTGCGGCCCATCCGTTCCGTTATCCGCAGTCCTGTATGGAGGGGGCGGACCCGTGGTACAGGTGGTACGCGACAACCGCGTCGAAACCCGACGCGTGGCCGTTGGTCTGATTACCGCCGGGCAGGCGGAGATTCGCGAAGGCGTATCCGAAGGCGAGATGGTCATTTCCCGCGCCGGAGCCTTCGTTCGCGATGGCGACCGGGTTCGCGCGATGACTGGCGGCGAGGCCTCCACCCGCAGCAGATAAGGTATCAGGAGCTGGAGGAAGGAATCCAAGAGGACCCATGTTCGTTGTCCCGATTCC
>CAWFZR010000021.1:0-197017 GCA_963820365.1 uncultured Alphaproteobacteria bacterium
GCGCCGGTCTCACGCTCGGTTCAGCGCATCGGATCAATAAGCTCACACGCAATCCTTGGCGGACTTCATCACCACTATGTGCGGGTTTAGGTTTTCGGTACACACAGCGTCTCCGCGATCTCTTGTTGAGCCAGCTGGAGCCAAGTCTCGGCGCGGACAGCGCGGTCCTCGACGCGGTTAATTTCCGTTTCAAGTTGATTGATTTGATCCTCAGCAGCTCGCAGCTCCTGGCCTGCGCTTTGTAGCAAGTCGACGATGGCGCCGTCGGACTGGTCCATGGGAACACCATCGCCTCGCACTTTCTTCGGCGCGAATTTGAGGACCTCGTAAGGTACGCCGATTGGGCGCTGACTAACGGCTGCCGGGTCCAGGTCGCTTGACCTCTTCGGCAATGGCGGCGAGACGAAGCCCCGATTCCACGACAACGATGCACTCTCGACTCTCCTAGGCGGGCCGGATATCGTTCGATGTAGTCGCCATGCCGCTTTTCGTCCCCCTTACGCGCGTGCGCGAAGTCTTCTTATCGATGGCGTTTGGGCCTATGTTGGGAGCCGTGTCGCACTCGTCTGATCCACATACGAGAAGGTTCATGAAAGCACAACATTTCGCAAGTGCAGGAACGCCGCGTGTCTTCGTGATCCATGAGAATGACGCTTGGGTCGAGCCGCTGCGCCGCGAGTTGGCCATCCTCGGAGTACCGTTCAGCGAGTGGTTCCTCGATGAAGGTATGCTCCATCTCGCGATGACGCCGCCCGAGGGCATCTTCTACAATCGTATGAGTGCCTCCTCGCACACTCGCGGCCATCACTACGCCCCCGAGTTCGCGGCGGCCGTGTTGGGTTGGCTCAAGCGCCACGGCCGTGTGGTGGTCAACGGCGAGCGTGCCCTCCAGCTCGAGCTCTCGAAGGTTGCTCAGTACGAAGCCCTCAAGGCATTCGGAATCCCAACTCCAGACACGATTGCCGTGATTGGTCGCGACAACATTGCCGATGCTGCCGAGAAGATCGGGTTCCCCGTGATCCTCAAGCACAACCGCGCCGGCAAGGGGCTCGGCGTGCGCCTGCTGTTTTCGGCGGCGGCGCTCGTCGAGCATGTCGGTAGCTCAGACTTCGAAGAGTCAAGAGATGGCATCACGCTGGTGCAGCAGTACATCAAGGCGCCGGCACCGTTCATCACGCGGGTCGAATTCGTGGGCGGCAAGCTCGTCTATGCCGTGAGGGTCGATACCTCCCAAGGCTTCGAGTTGTGCCCGGCCGACGCCTGCCAGACCGAAGCCGTCTCGAGCGCATGCCCCACGGTGGCGGCCGGCGACAAGTTTCAGATCCTCCCCAAGTTCGAGCATCCGTTGCTGCCGGCCTGGCAGGCGTTTCTTGCCGCGAATGACATCAACATTGCCGGGGTCGAATTCATTGCCGATGCGGCTGGCCACGCCTTCACGTACGATATCAACACCAACACGAACTACAATCCGGACGCCGAAGCAAAGGACGGCCGCAGCGGCATGCGCGCGATTGCGGCGTATCTCACAAGTCTGCTGACGGAACGATATCGTCCAACCTCGCAACCTGCCTCGGCGGCTTGAAGTGTTTCACGCGCTCGAATGCCGCGCTGAGGGCGCAGCGACTCTGAGCCCGCTTTAGCGCTTCGATGGACAGGGCTCGCGCCGTTGAGTCCCGATCGAGGGCGAGCTGATGCAGCGCCTTCAACCCCTTCAGGATTTGCCCGCGTCAGGCAGCCTTTGTGGGTCTTCCTGCCATTCCGAAAACCTCCTGACCCGTCCGATTCCGAGGTGTTCGCCGATGATGTCCGCTGTCTCCTGCAGCTCGGCCCGCGTGCCTCGGAATACCACCGTTCCGCGGCTCACCACGAAGAACACGTCGCCTACCGACAGGGCCATCCGCAGATTTTGCTCGACCAAAAGAATGGATACGCCGCGAGCGCGGCTCTCGAGGATTCCGGCGCGGATCGCGCTGACCATGCTCGGCGCAAGTCCCTCCGTGGGTTCGTCGAGCATGAGCAGTTCGGGATGACAGGCCAGCGCCCGCGCGATCGCCAGCATCTGTTGTTGTCCGCCGCTCAGGTTCTTCGCGAGGCTTCGGCGTCGCGCCAGCAGGTCGGGAAAGAACTCGAGCGCCTCGCTGACGCGCCGCCCGGAAGTGGACCGACGCATGGCCTGCGCGGCAACCCGGATGTTCTCTTCGACGGTCAGCGAATCGAAAACCCGGCGTTCCTCCGGAACCCAGGCCAGACCCAGCGCCGCGACGAGGTGCGGCGCGCGCCCGTCGATCCGCTCGCCCGGAACGAGATGCTGCCGCCGCTCAGCGGCACGATACCCATGATGGCCTTGAGCGTCGTGCTCTTGCCCGCGCCGTTGCGTCCCACCAGGCAGGCGATCTGACCGGCCTGCACCTCCAGGCCCGACCCCGTGCAGCACATGGGCCGAACCGTAGTGCGCGTGAACCTCCTCGAGCACGAGCACTACAGCGTCCCCGCGTCGACGGCACCGAGATAGGCATCCTGGACGATCGGGTCGCGGGTGACGGCGTCGGGTGTCCCGCTTGCGATGACGCGCCCCTGCGTCATCACGGTGATTTCGTCGGAAATGCCGAGAACCATTTCCATGTCGTGTTCGACGAGCAGGACGGTGGAACGCCTCGATATGCGACGAATGAGCGCTGCAATGCGCTCCGTTTCGCCCGGCGACATTCCGGCGGTCGGCTCGTCCATCAGAAGCACCTTGGCTCAAGCGCCAATGCAATGGCGATCTCGAGTATCCGCTTGTCTCCATGCGCCAAGTGATCGGCATTGGCTCGGGCCTGCGCGCCGAGACCGAGCATATCCAGAACCTCGTAGGCGCGCTCCTGCGCCTCTGCGGCGCTTTGCGCGCTATCGCCACACCCGGAGATTTCCGCCGAGACGGGACTGGGCTGCCAGCGCCACGTTCTCCAAGACCGTCAGGTCGCCAAAGATCTTTGTGATCTGAAACGTTCTGGCCAGTCCGGCGGCGACGAGCCGATGCGGCGGCCATGCAGTCACGTCCAACCCGTTCAAGATCACTTGGCCGCCGGCCGGTTGCAGAAATCCGGAAATGCAGTTGAACACCGTCGTCTTGCCGGCCCCGTTCGGACCGATCAGCGAGTGCACGTGGCCCGTCCCCGACCTCGAGGTTGACCCCGTCCACCGCGCGCACGGCACCGAAATTCTTCGACAAATCGCGGACTACGAGCGAGCTCGCCACGGCGACATCCAGACGCGAGAGACAAGTCCGGCCAAGCCGGAAGGAAATAGCAAGACGACGACGACGAAGACAACACCGAATGCGAGCTGCCACACCTCGAAACCGGTCGTCAACGCGTCGCGGAGAAACACGAACGAGATCGCGCCGATGATCGGACCGAACAATGTGCCGAGGCCCCCGAAGATCGCCATGATCAGCACGTTCCCCGAACTCGATCCAATACAACGACATCGGCGTCGTGCCGGCCTTCATGAAAACCATCAGGGTGCCGCCGATCCCGGCAATTGCCCAGGAAATGACGAAAACCAGCCACTTGTGCAGCCCGACATTGATGCCGATCGAGGCCGCACGATCCTCGTTCGACTCGGATCGCTCCGAGCGTTCGTCCGAACGGCGACCGCACAAGCTGGTGGAGACCGAGACAGACCACGGCCGCCGTCAGCACCACGAGCAGGTAGAACTCGGTTCCGACATGGATCGTCACGCCGAGCATTTTTGGCAGCGGGACCCCGACAAGGCCGTCCATGCCTTCGGTGACGGATCGCCAGGCAACGGCGATCTGGAAGAAAACCTGCGCGATGCACAGTGAGACGATCGCGAAGGCGGCGCCAGAGAGACGGATCGCGACAAAGCCGATCGGGACCGCGACCGCGAGAATGACAAGCTCGGCGACCAGGAGCGAAGCGAAGAAGTCGGCGGTTACCTCGCGCGCGAAGTAGCCGGCGGCGTAGCCTCCAAGACCGAAACCCGCGGCATGGCCAAAGCTGAGCATCCCGGTGTAGCCGGTCATCAGGTCCAGGCTCATCGCCCAGATCGCGAAAATCAGCGCCTCGGTAAGAAGGGTAATGGTGAACGCCGGCACCCCGACAAAGGGCAGCGCGGCCAGCAGCGCTGCGCCGGCGACGATCAGGATCGCCGCAGCCCGCCGGTTTCGCGTCTCGGCTTTCATCGCAATGGCGCGACCTGCCTCGGTCTCGGTCGTCATTTGAGTCAAGCCACTCGTCCGCGACCGAAAACACCCGTCGGCCGGATGACGAGCGCTACTGCGACGACCAGGAACAGAAACGCCGTGGACCACTCCGCGAAATAGGCACCGCCGATGGACTTGGTGAGGGAGACGAAGAAAGCGCCGATCACCGATCCGGTGAGGCTGCCCAGGCCGCCGAGAACCACGACCAGAAACGAGTCGATCAGGATGTTCATCCCCATCTCGGGATGGATCGCGAAGACCGGCGCCCCCAGCGCGCCTGCCAGTGCCGCGAGGCCGGCGGCGCCACCGAACACCAGCGTGAGCAGCCGCTTCCTGTTCACGCCGAGCGCTTCCGCCATGCCGGGATCGTCCGTGATCGCGCGGATGCGCAATCCGACCGGCGTGAACTGAATAATCGCGAGCACGCCGGCGGAAACGAGCAGCGAGACGCCTGCGGCAACGAGCCGGTACAGCGGGTATTGGTTGCCGAATATGTCGACTATCGCGGCAAAGGGAGATGGAGGCGGCAGCAGCTTGGTGCCGGTCCCCCACACGTACTCGATTGCTCCCACGATCATGGACGATAAGCCGAAGGTGACCAGCAGTGAATCGACATCCGGTCGATGCCGGATCGGATCGATGGCGATACGCTCGATTGCCATCGCAATAGGTATGACCAACAGCGGGGCCACGACCAACGCCAGCCAATAGCCAGCGCCGACCCCGTGCATTACGGCGATCAGAGCGTAGCCCCCCATCGCGTAGAGGGCGCCATGCGCGAAGTTGACCACCCGGCCGAGGCCGAACACCAGGCTGAGCCCGAGGCTCGTCAGCAGCAGAAAGGACCCGTAGACGACCCCATTCAGGATGTTGACGAACAGAAAATTCCAGTCCACGACGACGCAGCCTCCCGAGCAGGCACGCGACGGGGTCGGCTACAGCTTGCAGCCATATTCGGCGGCGGATTTTGGCAACGATTTGCTCGCCGGGAACGGGTCCGCTCGTTGGGCGTATACGGCACCGTATCTCGGAGTGTCGAGCTTCTCGTAGGGTCCGAGGAACAGGGGCACCAGCGCCTGGCGGCCGTTGGACTGAAACTTCAACGACCCCACCGGGGTGTTGGCCTCGACGGTCTCCAGCGCCCGGACAATGGCCTCGGGATCGGTCGAGCCCGCTTTGCCCAGGGCGCTGTAGAACATCCGCGCTGCGCTGGCGGACTGCAGCGACTGCATTCCCGCGACCCGGCCGTGCGTCGCGTAGAACGCCTCGTTGAATTCCTTGGTGGCCGGCCAAGCTTCCTCGTATCGCCAAGCCGCCCAGGAGCCCGCGGATATGACGTTCGTCGATGTGCTCCCCAGCTTCTCGACCAGCCAATCGGGAAGCCCTATCGGCGACACGAGCACGGCCGTCCCGGTCAACCCAAACTCGTTCGCCTGCTGGATGAATTGCAGGAGGGGGACTCCCAAGGTGACCGGCATGATGACGGCGGTCGCGCCGGCCGAGCGCGCGCGTGCGATGAAGGGCGCCCAATCGGTCGTGTCGAGCGGCGCGAAAGTCTCTCCGACATATTGCAGGTCCTTGACGCCCTTCACCGAGCCGGCGACCAGCCTGCTCCACGGGTAATCGTGGCCGATCGTGAACCACTTCGCCTGTTGCAGCCGCGGTGTCTCCTTGACGAGCTCCTGCAGCGACTCGACCGACATGAGATCTTCAGCGTTGGTCCGAAATACCCACCTGTTGCAGCGATCGCGCGTGATAGCGGCCGAACCCGAGTTCGAAGTGATGATCGGAACCCCAAGCCGGTCGGCAACCGAAAGCAGCGCAAGTGTCTCGATCGTGCTGGTGCCAAGGATGCCGGCCACCTTGTTCTGCTGAACGAGCTTGGTTGCCTTCGTCACCGCTGCCTGTGCATTGAACAGGCTTTCCTCGACCACGAGCTCGACCGGCCGGTTGAGAACCGGACCATACATCTTGGTCGCGGTCTCAATTCCGGCGAGGATGTCGTCGCCGATCGGTTTGGCGGGGCCGCTTCGGATCGTCAGAACGCCGACCCTGATGGCATCTTGTGCGACGGCCGTGCCGCTCCCGCTCAAGCAGAGGACCAATGCCAAGCAACCCAAAAGGGCAGACCGCAATCCCCTCATGTCCGTCTCCCTTGGGTGCAAGCGCTCGAAATCTTCACAATTGATCTTGCAATGATTTCACCGTCTGTTCAAGCTTCAACGACTAGAAGCGCGGAAGGCCGATAAATCTGGAAGCACCTGACATTCGAGGTTCGATGTCCTCCAAGACCGTCCGCGAATGGGTCGAGCGGGCGCGCGCATTGAAGCCTCTGCTGGAAGCGAGCGCCGCGGAAATCGAGACATCGCGGACGATACCCGGCCACGTGCTGGACGCGCTGCATGATGCGCAGATGTTCCGCACGGTGATGCCGCGCTCGGTGGGCGGGGCGGAGCTCGATCCCGCCACGCATGCGCAAGTGGTTGCAGCGATCGCCGAGGGCGACGCCAGTGTTGCCTGGTGCATTGCCCAGGCGGCCTGCGCCTCGATGGCTTGCGCATACCTGGATCCGCGCGTCGCGCAGGAGGTCTTCGGCGATCCGCGCGCGGTGTTTACGTTCGGCTACTCCAGGGGCGAGCCGCCGTGCCTGGCGGCTCCGGCTGACGGCGGCTGGCGCATCAACGGAACCTGGACCTTCGGCAGCGGGAACCGGTCTGCCACCTGGCTCGGTGGGCATTGCCGGCTGTGCGACGAGAAAGGCAACCAGCTCAAGCATCCCGACGGCCGTCCCGTGGAGCGTACGATGATCTTTCCCCGTTCCGCGGTAACGGTGGACCATGAGAGCTGGGACGTGATGGGGCTTTGCGGTACCGGCAGCGACACGTACGCGGTGTCCAATCTCTTTGTGCCCCGTGACTACAGCGTCGTGCCCCGCGCCAGTGCCCGCGATCATAACTTGCCCGAGGGTGCGGTGGCTGAGCCCGAGCCTGAGCGGCGGGAGAGCGGGATCCTGTATCGCCACTCGATGCAGTTGGTCGCCTCCTGCGGTCTCTCCTCGGTCGCAATCGGAGCGGCCCAGGCGATGCTCGATGCGTTCATTCTGCTGGCGAAGAAAAAGAACTCCATCCAACGCGATCGCGCTTCGCGACGATACCTGGGTGCAGGCGCGCGTCGCCCAGGCCGACGCCAAGATCAGCTCGGCCAAGGCATGGCTCATTCAGTTGCTGCACGAGGCGTGGGAGGAGTGCGCGACCAATGGTGCGGTGAGCTTCCCGCTGCGGATCAAGCTGCGCCAGGCGTGCACGCACCAGATCAATTCGGCGCTCGACGCGGTCGAGATCCTGTTCAGGGAAGCGGGCGCGACGGCTATCTTCAAGAGCAACGCATTCGAACGACGCCTCCGGGACGTGCACACGGTATCCATTCAGGTGCAAGGCAGCATCGCCCGCATGCAGTCGGTAGGACAGGCCCGCCTGGGACTGACACCGCAGCAGCTCATCCTCATTCCGTGACGTCGGCGCGGCTGGAGGATGCCGCGTCCGGATTCGGCCGGCTGACCGCCGTGCGCCGCCGCCATGAGCGAAGCGCCGCCGCGCTGGGTGAGACCATCGGTGCCGCTCGGCACGCATGCGCCGTCCTGGCCGCAGCAGACGGCGGTGGCGTCGAGCTGACAACGGCGACATAAGAATCCGACGTTGGCGACGCAAGACCGGCATCACCGTCACAGGCGCGCCGCATTATTGCGCGATGGGCGGCGATATTGTCATCGCCCCCTGCGGACGGTTGGAACCTTATTCTGATCACCCCTGCGGACGGTTTGGAACCTGGCGAGGCCACTGGAGACGACCCCATGAGGACCAAATGGTTGCTGATCTTCCTGCTGATGACGTTTCTCAATGTCTGCGACACACCAGCTCAGGTAGCGGACATCGCCGGCGTCCTGCCCGGTGATCGCTGGGTCTACGAGGTCACGGACGAAATGACCGGCGACGTGAAAGCCACAAGGACGGTCGTCGTTCTCGATGTTTCCGAGAGCGAGATCCACACACGCGTGTCCACCCGGGGAGCAGCAGGCCCGAGACAGATCGTTTTCGACCGCGCCTGGAACCGGATCGACGACAGCGTTTGGAAATACCGGCCGTCCGACGGCACGGGTGTCAAGATGCCGATGCAGGTTGGCAAGGAGTGGCGCTTCGAGAACAAGGCCACGCATTTTCAGAACGGGACTGCAGTGAGCAATACAGGCCAATCCAAAGTGGTGGGAAAGGAAAGCGTTACCACAAGCGCAGGCACGTTCGACGTGTTCAAGATAGAGACCACCATGCGTCAGATTAATTCCAACGATCAGACCAAGGCTGCGACCCTGACTGCCGCGCTGTGGTATGCGCCGAGCATCAATCGTTGGGTTCGCAAGACCCATAAGCTGCAGGTCGAGGGGCGCCTGCGCAACTCGGAGACCGAGGAGCTGAGCGATTATTCCCGAAAACCTTAGCGCCGGATGACATGGAGCCGGGGCGCTTTCCAGGCATGCAACCTGCACCCCGGTCGTCCGGCGAAGATGTCTTGCTCCCCCACACCTTCGCCTACCCGTACCAATAGCCCAACCACACGCTCTGGGCCGCGCGTGCGGTGCGCGCGGCGCAAGATCGGCACGGCCGGATAGGGAGTTGATCAGATGCTACGACATCTCATCGCGACCAGTCTGGCGATCCAGCCCCTTTTGGCGGGTTTTTGCGCGGCGCAGTCGGTCGATCCAGGACCCATCCACGTCGGCGATCGCTGGTCGTACGACATCAAAGATGGATTAACCGGGGACCTTAGACGGGCGATCACGGTCGTCGTCGTCGACATCAACGACAAGGAGATTACGACGCGAGTCACATCGCTCGGGAAAGATCGCCCCCAGACAATGGTTTTCGATCATGACTGGGGCAGGATTGACGACGGTATTTGGAAGCTTCGTCCAAGTGGGATCGGAATAAAGAAGCCGCTGCAGGTAGGCAAGGAGTGGCGATCGGACGCCAATGCAATAAATTCGCAGTCCGGCGTCGTTTTGCGTGCAACCGGAGCTGCAAAGGTCGTGGGACAGGAACAGTTCACGACGCCGGCCGGAACATTCGATAGTTTTCGCGTCGACATGACCGTGCGAATGATCAACACAAAGGACCAAACCAGATCTCAAACTTGGACTTTCGTGAGCTGGTTTGCACCGGCGGTCAATCGCTGGGTAAGGAGGAAGGCCGAATGGCAGTCTGAGGGACGGCTTAGAGACTCCTATTCCGAGGAGCTGACCGAATATTCGCACAAATGACCCATCCCGCGCTCAAGCCACCACAAGTTGTTGGTGCCAGGATGGCGGCACGAAATCCTGCGTTTGCAGCCGGCGCTCTAGCGCAAGCTTTGCTGCGGTCAATTCGTGGAAGTTACTGGACAAGCTCCCTCTGCCTGAGTCACTCTCGATCAATGGACAAGAGAGAGTTCAACGTGCGTGGTATCCTGGCCGGTCAGGCGCCGAAGGACACACAGGTCACGGTCAAAGGCTGGGTACGCACCCGGCGGGACTCCAAGGCGGGTATTTCGTTCGTGCACCTGTCAGACGGATCGTCGTTCCATCCGCTGCAGGTGGTCGCGCCGAACACGCTGCCCAATTACACCGATGAGGTCATGAAGGTCACGGCCGGTTGTGCGATGGAGGCGACGGGGTCGATCGTACCCTCGCCGGCGAAGGGGCAGCCGTTCGAGATGCAGGCGAGCGCAATCAAGGTGATCGGCTGGGTGGAGGACCCGGATACGTATCCGATCCAGCCGAAGCCGCACTCGATGGAGTTCCTGCGCGAGGTGGCGCATCTGCGACCGCGCACGAACGTGATTGCGGCTGCGACGAGGGTGCGACACACTCTGGCGCAGGCGGTCCATCGGTTCTTCGACGAGAACGGCTTTTTCTGGGTCAATACGCCGATCATCACCGTGTCCGATGCGGAGGGGGCGGGAGCGCTGTTCCGGGTGTCGACCCTCGAGCTCGCCAACCTGCCGCGCACGCCGCAGGGCAAGGTGGATTTCGCCCAGGATTTCTTCGGCCGTGAGGCGTTCCTGACGGTGTCGGGGCAGCTGAACGTGGAGGCGTACTGCCTCGCACTCACCAAGGTCTACACGTTCGGACCGACGTTCCGTGCGGAGAACTCGAACACCAGCCGCCACCTCGCCGAGTTCTGGATGATCGAGCCGGAGATCGCTTTCTCTGACCTTTCGGACGATGCGACGCTGGCGGAAGCGCTGCTGAAGTTCACCTTGGAGAGGTTACTAAAGGAAAGGCAGGAAGATCTCGCCTTCTTCGATGAACGCATCGAGAAGGGGCTGGTGGCGAAGCTGCAGGGGATCGTGCGCTCGGAGTTCGTGCGCATGGATTACGGCGAGGCGATCGCGGTGCTCGAGCGGGCGAAGGAGAAGTTCGAGTTCCCGGTGAAGTGGGGGATGGACCTGCAGTCGGAGCACGAGCGCTATCTCACCGAAAAGCACGCGAAGAAGCCGGTCATCGTGATGAACTACCCGAAGGACATCAAGGCGTTCTACATGCGGGTGAACGATGACGGCAGGACGGTCGCGGCGATGGACGTGCTCGCACCAGGGATCGGCGAGATCATCGGCGGCAGCCAGCGCGAGGAGCGGCTTGAGGTGCTCGACGTGCGCATGGCAGAGCGCGGCATCGACAAGGAGCACTACGCTTGGTACCGGGACCTGCGCCGCTATGGGACGGTGCCGCACGCCGGCTTCGGCCTCGGCTTCGAGCGCACCCTCGCGTACGTCACGGGCCTCTCCAACGTGCGCGACGCGATCCCGTTCCCGAGAACGCCCGGAAACGCCAGGTACTAAGCAGAATTGGACGGCTTGACCAACGGATGCTCGCGCGGACCAATGTCCGCAGCCAGCGGAAGGAGACATGGCTAGCGGGCGAGGCGCGGCGGGTTATGACCCGTTGCACACCTTGGATGTGCAGTGCAACCGGCTATTCGACAGTATGGCGACTACGATCTGGGTGACAGAGAAGCAGGCCGCGCTACTCTGGTCTGTACTGCCATCATCGCGACGCCGCGGCCGATCCAGGTCCACTCATTCGACGAGCCTTGCTGGGTATCCGGACGGTCAAGTCATCAATTCTGGAGAGGAATGTCCTCAGGATCGGGGATGTGTTCGCCTTATGATAGCCGACCACCAAATCGATGGTCGGCGGCTCGCCTTTCAGGGGACGGCTGATGACAGACCACTTCAGGAAATTCTCTGCGGAGGCCGGCAGCAGAGCCACACCGCGCGTCGACGCGACCAGAGAGATGGCCATCGCGAAGTTATCGATCTCAAGATGCGGCACGATCTCTATCCCGGATCGTTTCAGATAATCGTTGACAACAGCACGCAGCACGCGCGGCACGCTTGATATCCCAATGAATGTTTCACCCACGAGATCGTGCGGATCGATGGCCTTGCGCTCAGCGAGCGGATGATCGCTCGGGAGAATCACGAAGAGCGGCTCCTTTGCTACCAATTGGTATTCAAGATCGGGCTTCTGTTCCCGGCGGAGAAAAGCGACGTCAAGTCTTCCTCGCTGGAGCTCGTCTGCAAGCATTGTGGAATGGTCGCTTGAAACTCTGATTTCGATATTGAGCAATTCGTCGCGAAGGATGCTGGTGGCACGAGGCAGCCAATCGACTTCCTGCCCGGTTAGGAAGCCCATGGCGAAAGTCGGCTTGAGAGGTTGCGCGGCTTGCCGCGCACTCCGGGCGATCATGTCATCAATTTTGGAGAGAAACGTTTTCAGTATTGGCGATGTGTTCGCCTTGTGATAGCCGACAACTAGGTTGACCGTTGGGGCCTCTCCTCGGATCGGACGGCTGGTCACGGACCAAGGAAGAAGATTATCTGGGTAGACGGGCAGCAGCGCTACGGCGCCGGTCGACGCGATCATGGACACCGCATGGGTAATGTTGTCCACTTCGTGATCGGGAATGATATCCAGGCCGGACCGCTTCAAGTAGTCCTCGATCACAATGCGCGAGGTCGGGGCTGTCTTCGACGGTATGATGAATGTTTCGCCTACTAGTTCTCGCAGCTCGATGGCGTCATGCGCGGCAAGGCGGTGGTCGCTGGGGAGCACGACGACGAACGGCTCCGTAATCACAAGTCTGTAAACCAGCTCGTCCGCCCGCTCTTCCGGCCGCATGAACGCGGCGTCGAGCCTGCCCCGCATCAAGTCGTCAGCCAGGTCCGGAGAATTCTGGCTTGAGACCGTGACCTCTATATTGGGCAGTTCTTCGTGAAGGACGCGCATCGCTTCAGGCAACCAATTTATTTCTCTCCCTGTGAGAAACCCTAGAGCGAAGGTCGGCTTGACAGGTTGCGCGGCTCGCCGCGCTGCCTCGGCGGCTGCCTCCGCCTGAGTAAGCGCCAACCGTGCGTGGTCGAGAAAGGCACGGCCGGCGGCGGTCAATTCAATGCCGTGCACGCTGCGGCTCATCAGCTGAACCCCGACCTCATATTCGAGATCGCGGATTTGACGACTGAGGGAAGGCTGCGCCGTGTGCAGCTTTTTCTCGGCCGCGACCGTCAGGCTGCCCGCCTCGGCCACCGCGATGAAGTAGCGAAGGTGACGCAGCTCCATAGGGTGCCTTCCATATCTTCAAGGCATGGCGCCCAGCTTATAAAGTCTTTTTCTTGAGCGCTAGCGGCTCCTATTTATGCTCAGCAGGCAAGCCCAAGAGGAACCCTATGGCTGCTCCAGCTTGGTTAGGCGCGGGCCGCAAAACCGAATGAAGGATGGTCCCCATGAAAGCGATTTGGCGCGGTCAGTTGATCGCAGAGAGCGATCGGACCTTGGAGGTCGGCGGCTACCGATATTTTCCGCGGGAAGCGGTGCGTATGGATCTTTTGCTGCTGGCACCGAAGACGCAGAGCGATCTGGTTTGCCCGAACGGCGTGCAGTTTTATGACCTGACCGACGGTGCTGCGCAAAGCAGGCGCGCCGCCTGGTCCTACGAGGCGCCAGGTACCGGGATGCAGCAGATCGATCACTGGATCAGCTTCTGGGAGGACGTCGAGATCAAGTGATCGCGATCCCTGAAAAATTCGTCCGACATGGCCGAAGCAATTAGGAGGATTACAAAATGAGCACCCCCGTCGTATTGATCACCGGCGCGTTGAGCGGCATCGGCCGCGCCACCGCTGCAGCTTTTGCCAAAAATGGCGCATCCGTCGTCGCGTCCGGCCGCCGGGAAGCTGAAGGCAAGTCGCTGGAAGCCGAACTCCGCAGCCTCGGCGCCGAGGCGGCTTTCATCCGCGCCGACGTGCGCAGCGAGGACGACGTGCGCGGTCTGATCGACCAGATCGTCGCACGCTTCGGCCGGATCGACGCCGCCGTCAATGCCGCGGGCACCGAGGGCCAGCCTGGACCGGTAACCGAGCAGAGCGCCGAGAGCTACGCAGCCACCTTCGACACCAACGTGCTCGGCACCCTGCTCAGCATGAAGCACGAGTTGCGCGTCATGCAGGCGCAGGGTCACGGCAGCATCATCAACATATCCTCGACCTATGGTCACGAAGGGGCAGCCGGTGCCTCGGTCTATGCCGCGAGCAAGCATGCCGTGGAAGGCCTGACGAAATCCGCGGCGCTCGAAGGGGCTAAGTCGGGTGTGCGCGTCAATGCCGTCGCACCAGGTCCGACTGATACCGGCATGCTCAACCGCTTCACCGGAAGCTCGGAGAGGAAAGCGGCGCTGACCAAGACCGTGCCCCTTGGGCGCGTCGGGGACCCGGCCGAGATCGCGCATGCCGCCATCTTCCTCGCTTCTGATAACGCATCATTCATCACCGGACAGATTCTTGCTGCCGATGGAGGCAAGAGCGCCGGCTGAAGGCAATTCTCGTTCACGCTTCATCGACCGGATTGCGCAAGTGAGTCGACTGTTACGACTCAACACCCGAGCAACGCGCAATACATATCAAGTGGAGAGAGTCCAATGGCTAACGTGGTGAAGAAACACAGCATTTCTTCAGAGCTAGCACAGAAAATGGTGGATGAAGCGGTGGCGAAAGCCAGACAACTTGGCGTTGCTGAGAACGTCGCGATTCTCGATGACGGAGGCAATCTCAAAGCCTTTCGCCGGATGGATGGGGCCCCGATCCTTTGCATCGAGATGGCGCAGAACAAGGCGTACACGGCTCTGTTCGGCGTCTCCACGCAGGACTTCTTCGACTTTATCCAACGCGACCCCTCGCTCTTGGCCGGCATCCCCACGCTTGCGCGTGTGGCGGCGTGGGGTGGAGGGTTTCCCATTAAGGTGAACGGAGAAGTTGTCGGGGCGATCGGGCTGAGCGGGGCGCCCACGGTGCAGAACGACGTCGATTGCGCGAGAGCAGCCCTAGCACTCGTGCCCGATGCAGCGGTGCCGACTGGGTAACAAGGAAGCGACCATCATGATTCATACCCACCACACCGCGCCGACGCAGTTCGTCGAGGCCAAGGGAATTCGCTTCGCCTATCGCCGATTTGGCAAGGCCAGCGGCGTGCCTGTTGTCTTCAACCAGCACTACACGGGTACGATGGATTACTGGGACCCGGCGGTGACGGATGGCTTGGCTCGCGACCGTGAGGTGATCTTGTTCAACAACGCAGGCGTTTCCGGCAGCTCTGGCGAGGTGCCGACCACGTTCGAGCAGATGGGTGCCAACGCGGTCGCCTTCAGCCGAGCACTTGGTTTGGACAAGGTGGATGTGCTCGGCTTCTCGATCGGCGGCATGGTCGCGCAGGAAATCACGCTGCAGGCGCCCGATCTCGTCCGCAAGTTGATCCTAGTCGGCACCGGTCCGCGCGGCGGTCAGGGAATGGAGTTGCTGACTCAGGTCGCACAGCGGATCTTCGGCGCCGCCTATGATCCGCCCGAGCATCTCTGGCTCGCGGTTCTTTTCAGTCCGTCCGAGGCGGGCCAGGCGGCGGGAGTGGAGTTCCTGAAGCGCAAGCATCTTCGTCAGCAGGGGCGCGATCCCGAGGTGAACGACAAGGTTTCGCCCGCCCAGATTGCAGCGATGGACAAGTGGGGCGTCCAGCAGAAGAGGTCTTACGACTATCTGAAGACGATCAAGCAGCCAACACTCGTCGTGAACGGCAGTAACGACGTGATCATGCCCACGATCAACTCCTTCATCATGCAGCAGAACATCCCGAATGCGCAGCTAGTCATCTACCCCGACTCCAATCACGGCTCGCAGTACCAGTATCCCGAGCTCTTCGTCCGTCATGTCTCGCTGTTCCTGTCGGCGGACGAGCGCCGAGGCATGTGAGGATCGAAGCGGTCACGTTATCCGCCGCAGCAACAACGAGGACGATGATCATGCCTGCTCTGACCGGCAAAACCGCTCTCGTCACTGGCGCTTCTCGCGGCATGGGACGCGCCAGCGCACTCGTGTTGGCCGCATCCGGTGCACAAGTTCTCGTGCACTACAGCCGCGGCGCGAATGAAGCCGACGGTGTCGTCGCAGAGATACGCAAAGCCGGTGGCCGCGCGGATGCCATAGCGATGGACCTTGCCGCCGCGGACGGCGCCAGCAAGCTTGCCAGGCAGGTCCGCAGCATCGTCGGAGATCGCCTGGACATCCTGGTCGCCAATGCAGGGGTCTCGAAAGCGGCGACCATCGAGGAAACGACGGTCGAGGATTTCGATAAGCTCTTCGCAGTCAACGTCCGCGCACCGTTCTTTCTTGTGCAGCAGCTCCTTCCGATCATGTCGAAGGGAAGCAGCATCGTTTTCCTCTCGTCGCTCGCGGTGCGCGCAGTTGTCGGTACGGCCCCGGCGTATGCAGCAACCAAGGGCGCCGTCGACACCCTGGTGAAGCATTTCGCGTCGCTGCTTGGCGCGCGCGGTATCCGCGTCAATGCCGTGGCGCCCGGTGTCGTCGAGACGGACATGTCGAACTTCACCAAGACGGACGCCGGACGCGAGTTCGTCCTTGGGATGCAAGCGCTCAAGCGCATTGCGCAGCCCGACGACATCGGCGGCGTTATTGCCTTCCTGGCATCCGACGATGCCCGGTGGATCACGGGCGATACCATCCACGTCGATGGCGGTTCGAAGCTCTGAGCTTGAGGTGTCCGATGACGCCATTTGTATTTGTCCTTGTCATGGATGGCATGCCCGCTAGTCCCCTCGTGAAGAGGGATCCCATTCCGCGAGCGAATTTGCGCCGCACGCCAAGCACAGCATGAATGTTGTCCTAGGAGCCTGTCCAGATTATCGTGGTTGGTAGATGTAGCCCAGACCGGAGTTTGATTGGCGGGCGTCACTTGCTGTGACGCCCGCTATCCAGCGGGCGCCAGCAACACTTTCGATAGAGTTCCGCCTGTGGGCGAGCTTCAGAAGATTGTGGACGGTGCAGACGATCGCCCACTCGGCGCGCACCTTCTCGAAGCCGCGCAGCAAGAACTGGCGGAAGCCGCGAGCCTGTTTGATCTGCCCGAACACCGGCTCCGGAAGTTGCTTGCGCAGCCGGTAAGGGCTTTCGTGGCCGCCGGCCTTGATCTTGGCGCGCATCGCCTCGACGCGCGTCGGGATGGCCTCCTCCGAGCCGGCCGGCGTTGCGGCGCTGGCCTCGCCTTTGACGGTGCCGGCGACAGCATCCCTGGCCCGGCCAGTCGCTACGTAGGCATCGATGTTGCGGTTCTCCAATGCCTCGATATTGGCCTCCGAGCAGTAGCCGGCATCCGCCGATAGCTGCTCGGGCTTGCGGCCGAGATTGGTCTCGATCGCATCGGTCATCGGCACCAGCTGGGCGCAATCGACCGCGCTCTGCGTCACGTCTTGCGCCACGATGATCTGCGCTTCTGCGTCGACGGCGGCCTGGGCGTTGTAGGCCTGCACGAATTCGTCCTTGCTCTTCATGATCCGGCTCTGCGGATCGGTGAGTTCTTCTGAGCTTTGGCATCCGGCTCGGTGGAGGGCGCAGCCGCTTGCCGTCCGGGTTTGCGGCGCCCCTCAGCCTCTCGCTTCTCTGCCGCTTCGGCCTCTGCCTTGAGCTTGGCCTCGGCAGCCGCCTTCGCCTCCGCCTCCAGTTCGGCCTTGGCCTCGCGGATTTTCTCGGCACGCAGCTTCTTGTCGGCGATCCAATCCGGCATCTCGTCGCCGGTCTTGTCGCGGCCGTATAGCTCGTCTTCCTCAGCATCCGCCGCCGCAGCCGTGCCGAGCCACTTGGCAACCTCGGCTTCCAGTTCGGACGCGCGATTCTCCATGCGCTCGTAGCTCATCGCCTTGTGCTTCGACGCGTTGGCTTTGATCTTGGTTCCATCGAGCGCCACATGCCCGAGCTTCACAAGGCCGGCCGTCTCGCACAGATGCAGGATTTGCCCGAACAGTCCGCCAAGCGCCTTCAAGTGCCGCTTACGGAAATCCGAGATGGTGCGAAAATCCGGCGCATCAAGCCCCACAATGCTCATGAAATCCACCCGCTCGCGACACGCCTTGGCGATCCGACGTGAGGAGTAGATGCCGCAGCAGTAGGAATACAACAGCAGCGCCGTCATCATGGTCGGATCGAACGGCGGCTGGCCCCGTTCGCTGCCATAGGTACCAGTGATCTCGACAAGGTCGACGTCGTCTCTCACCAAGCTCAGCACAAAGCGGGCGAGATGGCCCTTGGCCACAAAGTCCTGCACCATTGGCGGCAGCAACAGTGGATCATCGATCTTCCAAGGGCGAAATGTCTTGCTCATGCGCACAGACAGAATCCGACTTGCCCTTCTTTTGCCAGCAAAATCCCCCTATTACTCGGACAGGCTCCTAGTGGCCACGTATCTTTGCGACCACGCGGCTTAAGATGCCTGGAGCAGCACCGTGCTCCTCCTGAGCTTTTGATGCAGGTACGGTGGGCGGCGCCTCATGGACGTGCACAGGCTCGCTGTCATCCTCACGACCGTGTCGTGTGAAAACCGCTCGATACTCTGTGACATGGCAGTCCGAACAAATGAAGGTATGGTGCTCGACGCCAGGAACGGCGTCTCGGACGACGCTCGTCAGCGTCAACTCAGCGCCGCACGCCGTACAAAGCATCGCTCGCATTTGCCTACCGAGCGCCCACTCGTTGTTGGCAGTATAGGACGTGTGTCACGCTGTGCTGTGGTAATACGTTACAGTGTGGATAAGGCTGACCCGCGTGGCTCAAAGGAGCCGAAGCCCTCAAGGCGCCCGACATCCCAACGATTAGATTGAATGGGTGTAGTAAAGTACCGCTTGGTCTGTCGCGAATCAAGTCTAGACCCTTGCTGCAGGGGACTATGTCCGGGGGAAGGGATGCCGACGAGGCCCACGCCGATTGAACATCGAGTGCGGACGTTTGCTTCCGCGAGCGAAGCCTCGCCGGTGATAGGAAAGCATGTAATCGGGCCCGCCGGACGTCTTTTGACCGTCGCCGATCTGCCGTCGCCGGACACCAAGCGCTGGGTGGTCAGGCGCAAGGCGGAAGTCGTGGCGGCAGTGCGCGGTGGCTTGTTGTCTCTGGAAGAGGCGTGTAGCCGCTACTCGCTGAATTTCGAGGAGTTCCAACGTTGGGAACATTGCATCGATTGTTTCGGAGTTGACGGGCTTCGCGCGACTTGGGCTCAATTCTACCTCAAGCCGCTTGACGGTGCGATCGCCGGGGGACTGAACTTGCAACATCGGTATCGACGATACGATAGATTCGATCACCGCCGACCTTCTCCGAGCTGAGATTTAGTCCGAGCTTTTTGCGCACCACACCCAGCGAGAAGCCGCTGACCGGCCCACCGTGCTGCGCTTCTGGAACAATGAAATCGATCGCAATCTGGAGGGCGTGCTGACGCTTATCGACGAGGCGCTGCGTACCCCCCACCCGGCCTCGCAGAGCGAGGCCACCCTCCCCCGCGAAGACGCGGGGGAGGGATGGAGCTAGATGCTGCAATTTCAATCACGCTCGCTACGCTATCCGTATCAACCATTGGAGCGCGCGCTGACGGTCCATGGTGTGCGACTTACGGATTCTATGCCACTCGGAATTGCGGCTTCTATTCCTACCAGCAATGCATGGCCGCGATTTCAGGGAATGGCGGATCTGGCTCCCAGAATTGATTTTGACGGGACCTCAAGGGACTCGCGAAGGCGAAATCAGCGCGATAATTAGGATTGCACGCAGGCCGAAGCTGGCAAGCGCGGGTTCTCCCGCATGAAATGCGCGCGCATTCTCGTTAAGGAGTGCGATTACCGCACCGCAACGTTGCCGTCCGCTTCACCTCGATCAGCAGATATCGCATCGCGAGTACGGGCCGTGTTCCATCCTATCAACAAGGAATGCGTGAGTAAGTAGTATGATAGAACCGCTCTTTGCGGATCAGTCGTACCAAATCGCGAAGTTCGTCACATTCTCGTGCCGCAATCGGCGCGGTACCAGGAGGCGTGTCAACTGGGAGATCGAACATGGGATTTTTCACGGTTCGTGAACACACTGAAATCGACAAATCGCCGGCAACACAACCAAGGGTGCAACCAAGACTGCCAGGAAGACTGCAAGAAAAAGGCCGCAACTCGGTCCGCGACGATTCTTCTCCACGGCAGCGGCCTGCGGATACCGATCTCGCGGGCCACTTCGGCTCACTATTGCAGCGAGCGGCTGCCACGTCCTTGCGTGAGATCGACGATCTCATTTCCCTGCTTCGAAGGCGGCGGGAAACGCTGCTCAGCGAGAGTGCGCGCATGCAAAGCGAAATTCTTGAGTATACGAAATTGAATCAAACAACACTGCAATCGGCCAAGGTCGTGACCGAACGATTGGCATTCTTTAACAAGGCCCCCGATGTCCCTAGCATGGGGGAATCCCAGGTTGCGAACATTTCCAATCACGATGTCCTCGAAAGCGGTTCGAAGGAATTCGCACACCATAGCGGGGATCAGGAAGGGACTTTCCGTCAAGCTGAGAAAGGAGAAATTCCTACGGTGGAAACTACCTAGACCAAGTATGCTAACGTAACTCCGAACGGTCGCTTTGCGGGCCACGTCGATATGGCCGCGACCGCAGAGCCGCCAGCTCGCCGTCGAGCCGGGCCGCCGCTTCCTTTCAGCGGAATTAGTGCCATCCCTGCGCCGCGTCAGAGTCAATTCCTCCAGTCGTGGGCCAATTGTTCCCGCGCGCGTCGCAGCTCGTCCGAGATGCTCGAAAACCGCGCCGTCAGTTCGCAGCTCTGCGCCAGCACGATCCAGCGCCGTTCTTTGGCGAGAAAGTATTGCCTGAGTAGAGGATCGGGCGTGTCTTCTGCGTGCTCTCGGGCTTTCCGCGCGCGTCGATGGCACTCAGCAATTTCATCGGATAGGTGCTGCATGGCACCGTCCCCCACCAGCCGCCCGAAATCTATGCCGCCTCATGAGAGAACGAGGATGCGGCCACTTAATGGCGGCCGGACGATGACGGCATCTCATTCTGGCGGGGGCAATGAACCCAGTACCATTGGTTTTCGTGCCTTTGATTGCCGTCAATCGAGCCGCCAACATCGCGCATGCGCGCAAGCTGCTGGCCGTGCCGCTCTGCTCGTGTAGCAGTTGGGACACACTCGGACTTTTCTTCTAACCCGACCGCTTGGCGTCAAATCTCTACCACCCCGGTGTCTATCTCTAAGCGTAAGGTTTATCGCAGCAGCTTTTCGGGGGGAGGAGGCCTGACACCCTTTGAGGGGAGCTGCTGGCCCCGGAGTGACACCGGGGCCTTTGCTTTGTGTGCCGAGCATAATCGACAGCTTGGAGGTGAGAGTCCTCTATCCAGCCTGACGGTGGCGAAGGATTAGCGAAGCGCAAGGGCGTCATCGCGAGATGGGGTCTGAAGGAAGCGTGGAGCTAGCCGGACTACGTTTGCTGCGCTTTCGCCCGCATGAGCCGGCGGCGCTCCAAGCTCTCGGCCGGCCAGACTGCGTCGAGATCGTAGAGTTCCGAAACCGCGTTGGCGCCCGATGGCAGCGTCACCCACGGCTGCTTGGAGGACGTGAAAATGTGAATGTCCGGCGGGCAGAGATCAGGGTCGTCCATGGTGCCGACGCGGACGAACCGAATGGCGGAACCGGCTTGCGGATAGTTGCTCCAAATCGCAACCCGGCAAGTCGGGCAGCGGGCAATCTTCTGGCCCTTGCCGCTCGCCGAGAGCGTCCAGACGAGTTCGGGCTCGCCGGCGGTGTGCACGACACGATCGGCTTCATAGAGAGCGTTGAGCGCATGCGCGGTCCCGGTCTCGCGCTGGCACCATCGGCAATGGCAAGCATGAACAATCAATGGCGTTCCGACCAGACGATATCGAACCTGTCGACAAGTGCATCCGCCTTCCATGTTCAGCTCCATCGCAACCGAGGTGATCGGCCCCCGTCGAGTGGAACAGCCGGAATGTTAGTTTAGCGCCGGTCACAACGCCAGATGCAGCGAGCAAAGATCGACGACTGAACCGTGGCATCGGTGATGCGGCGTCAGCTTTCACCAGCAGCGGACAAACCGCCGCCCGAGCCCCTATTCTGTCAAGTGCACAATTGCACGCATTAGAACCGCGCCGCAGCAATGCCGTCTGCTTCCTCGATCGGCAGATTATAGCATCGCGAGTACGGGCTACGACTGATCAGTTCCTCTCCGCCGGTGGCACATCGGTGATCAGTCGTGCGCCACGCTGGAAGGTGACGTAGTCCCACAGCCAAGTGAATGCGACGATGAAGCGCTCGCGCACCTCGATCAGGAAATAGATGTGCACCACGCTCCAGAACAGCCAGCCGAGGAAGCCGGTGAGCTCGAGCCGACCGAGCTTCACCACCGCGGCGTGGCGACCGATGGTGGCGAGATCGCCCATGTGGCGATACCGGAACGGCGGTGGCGACGGTCCGTCCGTGATGCGCGCGCCGATGAGCCGGCCGACATGGCGGCCCATCTGCTTCGCCGCCGGCGCGGTGCCGGGAATGCCGGGTTGACCCGTCACCGCCGCGGAGTCGCCGATTACGAAGATGTCCGGGTGACCAGGCACCGACAGATCGGCGCCGACCTTCACCCGCCCTGCGCGATCGTGCTCCGCATCGAGCAAGCGTGCCGCCTGCGAGGCCACCACGCCGGCAGCCCAGATGATGGTATCGGCATCGAGCCGCCCGTGCTCGAGCTCAACGCCGTGAGCATCGCAGGACATCACGCGCGTCGAGGTCATGACCTCGACGCCCTTCTTGGCCAGCGTGCGCCGGACATAATCCGACAGGTTCTCCGGCAGTGTCGGCATGATGCGCGGCCCGGCTTCGATCAGGACGATGCGCGCGGTGGTCGGATCGATGCGGCGGAAATCCATCGCCAGGCTCTGGCGGGCGACCTCGGAGATGGCGCCGGCCATCTCGACCCCGGTAGCGCCACCGCCGACGATCACGAAGGTGAGGAGGCGCCGACGTTCGGCCGCGTCGGTGGCAAGCTCCGCGCGCTCGAAGGCGATGAGGATGCGCCGCCGAATGCGGGTAGCGTCCTCGATGCGCTTGAGGCCGGGCGCCACCTCCGCCCATTCATCATGGCCGAAATAGGAATGGGCCGCGCCAGTGGCCAGCACGAGATAGTCGTAGGGGATGCTCGCGGAATCGATTTGCACGAGCCGCCTGCCGGTATCGATGGCGCGGACCTCGGCCATCAGCACCGTCGCGTTCTTCTGCTTGCGCAGAATATGCCGGATCGGCCAGGCCACGTCGGCCGGAGAGAGCGCCGCGGTCGCGACCTGGTAGAGCAGCGGCTGGAAGCAATGGTGGTTCTGCCGGTCGATCACGGTGACCTCGACCGGCGCGCGGTACAGCGATTTGGCGGCTTCGATGCCGCCGAAACCCGCGCCGATAATGACGACCTTCGACCGTCCCTCCAGCATGTGGTTGTCCTCTGTCAACTCACGGCCCAACGTGGTCAACCGGTACAGGCCGTCAATTGCCTCGCTCGTAAACGCCGACAATAGGCCCGAGTGGGAAGAGGTTTCCGCGCCGCTGAAGCACCGGCGAATAGAGACTTGGCACGGACCCGCCGTCGAGGAAGAGCGCGTTCCTACACTTCAGCCGGTCACGGAACAGACGTGCGATCGAGCCGAAGGAAACCTCGTCCCCCGAGATCGCGAAAACTACGGTTGAGGCATCACGCACGCCAACGCCGCTGCGGTACTTTCGTGATCCACCCACGCGCGAGAACCGCGGATGCAGTTGACCGTCAATGACGAGCAGCGGCCCCGATTGGGTCGCAAAGTCTGTGTGTGGGCTTTGCCTCAGAAAGGAGACCGTCTCGAGAATGCCCGCCGTCGCCCCCGCCACATAGAACACGCCGTTCGGCTTCATATGAAAATTTCCGAACCCCGACTTCGTGTTCGCGCGCACGAGTTGTCGGCCGTTCTCGATATAGAGCCCAACCGGGTTGTAGTCTGGATCGAACATCCCGGCGTTGGTCGCAAACAGCAGGCGGCCTGAGCCTTCGCCCAGCGTCCGCGGCACCGAATTGAGGTAGCCATACGCCTCGCCGTCGGACTTCTTCCAGAACAGCTTCACCGCCTGCCGCCGCAAGTCGACCTCGCAAACCGTAAAGCGACTTCCCTCGTGCGCCGCGTCGCGGCATGGCTGCGGATCGGCTGTCGCCGGCCCGCAACATAAGACCGAAAGCAGGCCGAAACCGAGACCCGTCACGAGCAGGAAATGATTGCAGCCGATGCGTACCATTGATCACCAAGCGCGTCTGGTGCCCCGCGGAACAGGCTATTTGCCGGCCGGGCTAACATTACCAATGACTGCTTGCCCCCTTCGCTGACGTGCACATGCTCGACGCGGACATGCTGAAAGCCGCCGTGGCTCAGTCGTCGGCCGACCCGGAAGCCTCTCACCTTGAGCGATCCAACCGGGTCGGTGTGGCAGTAAGGATACACGACGACTTTATTTGAGTACCGCCATCATACCATCGATTTAAATCTCTCAACATGTCTCTGGCCACGGAACGACGAGCAAGCCATGAAAACCGATTTTGAACGCGTTATTGGATTGGATCCAAACGGCATGCGCCGTATCGATGCTGCGACTTGGATTGAGGCGCGGCAAGAGGCGAGAAACTACGTCAGGAATCGCCCTGACACGGCACCCTTGAGCGCATGGCGCTTCGAACTCTCTGCCGAAATTCCTGACACGATTTTCGCAGCTTCGAGGGTAACCTGACGTTCCCTCCTGCTGGGCGCCGAGCGACCACGCCGCTGCCGCGCCAGCGAGTGCAGGGAATCCGGCCATCCGTCAATTGCGCGCGGTATCGAGTTGCCGAGCCGCTACTACCCCCAACGATTAGCCTTCGTCTAAAATTTTCTTGCTCACTGTTGTCCAGCCGCAACACACGCGACTGTAATTCGGTCGTGTTGTTCGTCTTGAATTTCTCAACTTTCTTGGGGGCGCAAAATGATGATCGATCTTGATAGCTGGGAACTAGGTTATGCGGACGCCCAATCTGGTCGCCCATTGCAATGTCCGGTAGAGCTCGACAGCTTTTCGTATTCGACCGGCTACTGCGAGGGCCGCGCATACCTTGCACGCACGTACACAAATCAACTTGTCCGCAAATCCGCGCGGAGCTCCCAACGCTGATTTTGGGGGCGGAGTTTCATTTGAGAATCCCGTGCCGCTCAAAATCTGCCAGAGCAGTGTCATGCCGGCGATGCGCTGCTCCAGCGCGCGAAGGCGAGTCTCCAACAGGGCGGGGTAGCGGAAAGGGATGGGTGGGCGTCGTTAGCCTTCAGCGCAACCTTGGGCGTCGAAAGGGAAACACGAGCTGGCCCAGCAATCCGCCCGGCACCGGCGTCGCGGTCCCGAACAAGGCGGGCCGCCGGTCCTTCGGCATATGGTAGGTGCCGAACAAGATATCCACGCGGGCAATAGGCCGGCGAAGTTCTTGTCGCGCGCTTCGGTCTCGTTGGTGTGATGCCAGCGATGGAAACGGGGTGAGGCAATCGCCCACCGGAACGGACCCCAGTCCCAATCGAGGTTTGCATGAATCAAGATGGCGAGCAGCGTCAGGATTGGAATGACGCCCGTCATGGCGATTGGCGCAAAACCGAGCAGCAAGATCGGCAGCACCCCGGCGGCACGCATCACCACGTCATTGACCGGATGCAGTCGCACGGCCGAGAGCCAGTCGAGGTCCACGGATGAATGATGAACCGCATGGAACCTCCATAGCCGCGCGCCGTGAAACCAGCGGTGCACCCAATAACCGATGAGATCGCCGAGCACGAGAATGGCGAGACCCTGAAGCCAGAGCGGCAAGCGCGACAACGGACCAAAGCCGCCCATGACCAGGTCGCGGTCGACCGCACCGTAGATTGCATAGGCGAGCGGGAAGACAGCGATGGAGACGCCTGCTCCCGTCACGACGCGGGTGATAAGCGGCGTGAATGCCCAATAGACGAGATCGGTCCAGAACCCGCGCCGCAGAACGGGAAGGCGCTTCTGCTTGGGCCGAAACAGCTCCAATAAACGAAATGCAACGAACAATACCAGGAAGCTGATGATGATGGACTGCACTGTCGGCGTCATGCGATAACCTGCCATGTTCGATGGCATCGCGAATATTTGTGCCGCACGAGTTCGGAAAAATCATGGCTTCCGCCAGCCGCAGAGGCGGAAAAATCATGGCTTCCGGCAGCCGCGGGGCGGTTGCCTGATGTCCGATTAGGGTCGATGCTGTTGAGAAAGTCCTCGTGAATATCGAAGGAATCATGATTCCGTCGCCTGAAGCGGCTTCCGCGACGGGAATCTCCTATCAGGCTGCCTGTTTAGCTCCAAGCCGGACATTCCAAGCCTGAAAAATCGCCCGATTCTTCAGCTTGCGGCCTTCCGATTCACGCCTTTGCGCACCGCCACAGTCGAAAGTTTCTTGTCGGCAGCCTTCTCTTCGTTGAGGTTGGTGGTGAGGAGGCGCGTGATATCGTCACGGCCCAGCGCCTCCGCCCAGGCAATCAGCGTTCCGTATCGCGCCATCTCGTAGTGCTCGACGGCCTGAGCCGAACCGACGATCGCGGCGTCCAAAACGTCCTTGTCCTCGACCTCACCGGCGAGCTCATCAGCCTCACTAATGAGGCCGTCGATCGCCGGGCATTTGACGCCTTTTGGCTGTTGCCCGAGCTTGGCAAAGACCTGCTCGAGCCGAGAAATCTGGTTCTTCGTCTCTTCCAGATGGTCCTTCAGTCCCTTTGTGAGGTCGCGATTGGTTGCCTTGTCGATAAGCTTGGGCAGCGCTTTTACGATCTGATTCTCGGCGTAATAGATGTCCTGCAGACCGTGCTGCAGAAGATCGTCCATCGTCTGGATGTCTTTCGAAAACAAGCCCATGGCGTCCTCTCATAAACGAGACCTATTCCTCAAACGCGCTCCTACAGCGCCGGTTCCAGCCAAAAGCCCTGGGCCACGAAACTCTTCCCTGCAGACCGTTCGATGGCCAAGAAGCGCGGCAGGCGGAACGACCCCACGCCCGTGCTCCTCCCTGACGTGGCGGCCGACATGCCCACCGGATTTGTTGTTTGAACCGATCCTTGCGCCGCGCGTTCTGCCCTTCGATGCCATGCATCGATGCGGTCGAGGCGGCCTCCTCGGCGAGTCTCGACTCCCGTTGGGACCGCATCAAGGTCGCAACCTTCATGGCCACGGACCGGCCCCATGTTTTACGCCAAGCCATACATTGCTGCCGGAACTTCGGCACCATTTCTATCGTCGGAGCGTACGCCGGCTTCCTTGACAAGATCCCGTACCGTGCGCTGGAGGATCGGGCCCACAGAAGTTGATCGGCGCGTGGCGGTCGCGATAGGGGAACATGCCTCGCCTGGCATCGAATGGCCGACTCGCGTGTTGACGTTCGCGGCCGATGAAAAGTTGCTCCTCGGAATAGTCTGTTGGGCTTCCGCCGGGCGCGTCAGCGACACTTCTGATCGTATTCGCCCGGACAGATATGGCCACCGATAGCATGGATCTCCGGAGCGGCCGTTCAATTTGGATGGGACGCCAGGCGCAGCGTATTCGAACCTTGCGGCTGCGGCGCGATCTGCAAACAGACGTTTTGGTGATTGGCGCGGGTATAACTGGAGCCATGGTCGCCGATGGGTTGGCGGCGGAAGGCGTTCGCGTCGTGGTGGTCGACCGCCGTGGCGCCGCAGTAGGCTCGACTGCAGCCAGCACGGCGCTGGCCCAATACGAGATTGACACTCCGCTCGTTCGCCTCGCGAAACAGATCGGAAAAGATAAGGCGGTTCGAGCGTGGCGGCGGTCGCGTCTTGCAGTCGAAGCGCTGGCCGTGCGACTTGGACAATTGCGTGTGCCCGACGTCCAACGCCGTGATTCTCTTTACCTCGCGGGCAACCTCTTGAACGCGGGCGACCTGCGGAAGGAGGGAGAGCTTCGCCGTGCCAGCGGCTTGCCGGCCCGCTTCCTGGGCCGGAATGCGCTGTTCAAGGAATTCGGCATCCGCCGGCAAGGCGCGTTGCAGAGTTTTGGCAGCTTGGTGCTCGATCCCCGCAAGACCGCCCTGGCTCTGCTGCATGCGGCACGGCGCAATGGCGCGCAACTCTACGCTCCGGTGGAAATTATCGCTGTGAAATCCCGGCGCGGCGGCATCACGGCGCATACGGCTCTGGATGTGACGATCACCTGCCAAGAGCTTGTCTATGCAACCGGTTATGAGGTACCCGATGCCATTCCCCGGTCGCATCACCGGATCACTGCGACCTGGGCCATCGCGACGGTTCCACAGAGGCGCGCGCGGCTTTGGCCTGGAGAGTGCTGTATCTGGGAGGCGGCCGATCCCTATCTGTATATCCGCACAAGTCCAGAGGGACGCGTCATCTGCGGTGGCGAAGACGAGGACATTACCGATGAAGAGCGGCGCAATGCGCTGTTGCCACGCAAGGCTGAGACGTTGCGGCGCAAGCTCCACCGGCTGCTGCCGAGATTGGATACCAGGCTAGATTTCAGCTGGACCGGGACCTTCGGCGAGACCACAACCGGCTTGCCGCTGATCGGCCCAATTCCGGGTATGCCCCATCGTTGGGCGGCGCTCGGCTATGGCGGCAATGGAACGGTCTACGCCGCCATTGCGGCGGACGTCCTCGTGGGCGCGATCCTTGGCCGGGCCGACACGGATGCGGACCTGTACGCCTTTCCGCCATTGGAAAAGAGGTGATGGGGACCGTTTTGGAACTCGCGATCAGCCTGTCGCCTATTGTCCACACTGGGCAACGTCACGCATCGCTGGTCCGGCCAGACGCTCGATCCCGTGGACTATGCCGCCTTTTGCGGGCTGAACCCCGGTAACGAGCGTGTGCTCGTGCACACTGGCGATGCATGTCGGCTGCCACCTGCATTGGAATTCGCTGGAGAGATGCTGGGACTGTCCTTGTCACGGCTCGCATTTCGCGGTCGACGGCACGCCGTTGAATGCGCCGGCAGTGATGCCGCTCGAGCGGCTAGAGTGAATATGGTTGGCCCAGGGAACTTTTGCGTTAGCGTCTTGTTCATTCGTGGAAGAGCCAAGGAATTCAGAAATGGCAAATGAGACTGGCGTGCCGCCATCTACCTCCTCATCTGACAAGACGAAGTCCCCCGGACCCCGCAGCGAGCTTGAAGCGCTGCGCAAGCAGGTGAGTGATCTAAGCGAGCAAGTTCAAAATCACCTCATTGCGTCGGCCAGTGCTGTTCTCGACCGGGCTGGAGAGGCCGCCAGCCAAGTGACCTCCGGGGTGGGCGCAAAGGGGCGAGAAGCGGTCGAGGGCATCCGGGAGGTTAAGGACAATCTCACGGGAGCAATTGATACTTCCCTTGAGCAACGTCCCTATACCACGCTTGCGGTAGCCTTTGGCCTCGGTTTCCTGCTCGCCCGTCTGAGATAGAGCTCGGCGATGGGTAGACTATCACAGTACCTCATTGAGAAAATCCGTGCGAAGACTGGCCTTAGCAACGCGGTTATTGTTGGTTATGTATTGCAGGTACTATTCGGTATCGGAACGGCCATCCTGTTCTTCGTTGCAACGTTTTTTGTTTTCTCAGAATATTTAGGTTTTGGTGGGACCACGACTTCGATCGGCATGTTTCTCCTGTTCGTTCTGCTGTCGGTAAGCGCGATGCTTTGGACCAGCAGCGCCAAAAAGAAGACAATCGCGGCCGCGGAGCACGCGCTGGAGGCACATCGCTTCGCCCACCTAGGTCCTCCTCTTGTTACTGCGGGAATGCAATTAGGTCAGAGAGTGGGTTGGAGGCGTGCCCTGCCAGCTCTTCTGGTTTTAGTCGTGGCTTCGGGAATTGCCGCCGAATGGAGCCGGCGTCGCCAGGACAACGACCTGCCGTACTAGCGGGAGAATGGTGCTTGTGGGAAATAGTGAAGGAGGCGGGCAGCAACTGGGTTGAGCACAAAGACGCTCGTCTCGGTGCAGCGCTTGCCTATTATTCCATTTTTTCCATTGGTCCTGTGATCGTCATCGCGATTGCAGTCGCAGGCTTGCTTTTCGGCCAAGACGCGGTCCGTGGGGAAGTGAGCAGCCAGATTCGTGGAACTCCTGGGCGAGACCGGCGCAACCGCTGTCCAATCGATGCTTGCCGATGCAAGCCGTCCGCGCAGTGGCATTATCGCGACCGTGCTCGGCCTGGGCGTTCTGATATTCGCCGCAGTCGGCGTTGTGGTCCAGTTGAAAGACGCCCTGAACAGCGTATGGGGCGTGGAGGCTAGACAAGGCGGCGCCTGGCAATTCATCCGGACCTACGTTGTGTCTCTAGCCGGGGTCCTTTCGCTTGGATTTCTTCTGCTGGTGTCACTCCTTGTCAACACTTTCCTAGCCGCGGGGAGCAAATATCTGGCGCCTTATCTACCGGAAGCGCTGCTGCAGTTGGTGAGCTCCGCGATTTCGCTAGCCTTTATCGGCGTACTTTTTGCAATGATGTTCAAGTGGCTTCCGGATGCCGAGGTTCAATGGCGCGATGTTTGGATTGGAGCAATCGTAACGGCGGTGTTGTTTGAGGTGGGGAAATTCCTGATCGGGATCTATATTGGGAAGCAAGGTCTCGAAAGCACGTTCGGGGCTGCCGCTTCCCTGGTCGTCCTCTTGATCTGGGTCTACTACTCGTCCCAGATTGTCCTTCTCGGCGCCGAATTCACACGCGCTTATGCACGGCGTCATGGGCGAATGCCGGTCCAGAGTGCTGTATATACCGCAAACGATAAAATGGTGGCGCCTTCGGCACTCCCGGCAAATGATCCGCTACGCGCGCTCGCACGGCAGAGCCCTACTATTCTGCTCGGCCTAGCATTCTTAGCTGGCTTGGTAATTTCCCATCCAGCGATACTTCGAATGCTGAAGCCCCCCGAACCCGCCCCGCGATGGGATGGATGAAGCCCCGAGCAGAAGATGCGCGAGCTGCGCGTAACCATCATCCGATCAAACGGCGATATTCCGCCTCTGGGGTGCCGTAGGCTTCGGCTGCGGTGCGCTCCATTCCCTTGCGGTCCCGCACCGTGATTTGCCCGCGCTGATACGAAATCAATCCTTGCTTTCGGAGCGCGTTCAACGCATCCGTCACACCGGCGCGGCGGACGGCCAGCATGAGCGATAAAAATTCGTGAGTGAGCGTCAGAACTTGGAGTTGTAAAATGCCAACCTAGAGCATTAAATAAGCTATCGCCGAGACGAACCAAGACGAACCAAAATGGGCGTCGGCGCCTAGCTTACGGTTTGTACCGT
Source organism: uncultured Alphaproteobacteria bacterium (assembly GCA_963820365.1). GTDB lineage: Bacteria > Pseudomonadota > Alphaproteobacteria > Rhizobiales > Xanthobacteraceae > VAZQ01. The sequence goes on from CAWFZR010000021.1 coordinate 30,966, forward strand.
GGCCTTCGAAGGCGAGGAAATTGAGCAACGCTATGTCACAGGATGGATTCGAGTTATCCCGGGGCAACGGCGGCTTTGATCCGCTGGAGCGGCAATGCAATTTGGCGCTAGCGTCGGAAAGTGAGACGCGACTGCACGAGATGCTGCATGCGCTGCCTGTCGGCATCTACACAACGGATGCCGCCGGGCGCATCACATTCTATAATGAAGCCGCTGCCGCCTTGTGGGGCTGTCGTCCAACGTTGAATAGCGACCAGTGGTGCGGTTCATGGCGCATGTACCGGCAGGCATTTCTCGGTGAACCCCGAATATTATTTGCATCAGCCTAATCCAGCTTCGCCCCAGAGCGTATCACCACCTCTTTCCACTTCTTCGAATCCTTGTGAATCGTCGCGGCGAATTCTTCGGGTGTGCCACCTGCGGGCTCGTCGCCGATCGCGCCGAAGCGCTCCTTGAACGCCGGCACCGAGATCGCGCGGTTGATCGCCGCATTGAGCTTGTCGAGGATCGGCTTGGGCAAGCCAGAGGGTGCGATCACGCCGCTCCAGGTGCCCGCATCATACCCCGGCACCGTTTCACCGATCGTAGGCAGGTCGGGAAACGCCGGCGAGCGGCGCGGCCCGCTCACCCCGAGCGCGCGCACATTGCCGGACTTGGCCGTCGAAGAGATGGAATTCAGGCTCTCGAACATCAGCTGGACGTGGCCGGCGATGAGATCGTTTATCGCCTGCGCGCCCCCCTTGTAGGGCACGTGCAATATGTCGGTCCCGGTCACGTACTTGAACAATTCACCGCCGACGTGCCCCGGCGAGCCATTGCTGGACGATGCGTTAGTAAGCTTGCCGGGATTCCGTTTGGCATGATCGATCAACTCCTGGACGGTTCTTACCGGCAGCACCGGCGCGGTCGCGAGCAGCAGATGGCCGCGGCTGACCAGCGCGATTGGTTGGAAGTCGCGCTCGATGTCGTAGGGGAGCTTCGCCACCATGTGACGGGTAATAGCGAGGGCCCCTATCGGCCCCATGCAGAGCGTGTACCCGTCGGGCGAGGATTTCGCCGTGAGGTCGAGGCCGAGTGTCAGCGCCCCGCCGGGGCGATTGTCTACCACGATGGTAGCGCCGCCGAGCGCGGGGCCGAGCTCCGACGCAAGCAGGCGCGCCAGCACATCGGTCGCGCTGCCGGGCGCCTGCGGGACAATCAGCCGGATCGGCTTGTCGGGATACTCGGCGGCAGCGGGAGCAGCGAAAAAACCAAGACAGATGCTCACCAGCACCCCAGCCAAATACATCAACCGTGATCGCTGCAGCATCACTGAATTGAATGTCTCCGTCCCGGCACCCATCGCTTCCAATCCTCTTCTGCGAGCCGCGTCACACGAGGAGCGCGCCCTGGACGCTCGATCGAGGCCATACTAGGACATGGTCAAACTGATGTAGACGCAACGACGGGAATTCCCCCCGATCGGCGGATTTGTCCAGCTTACAACGCTCCAAGCAGTCGCGGCGAGGTTGCTGCTTTTTTGTCTAATCGAATGCGTTCCACGCGGCGGCTCCAGCCGCGATGTTTGGTGGGCGCACAAGGACTCGAACCTTGGACCCGCTGATTAAGAGTCAGCTGCTCTACCAACTGAGCTATGCGCCCGAAAATGCCGCCGCGGCCCACCGCCGAGGAGCCGGTGCTGTATCAAAGCGGCCGGATCCTGTCCAGGCAATGCCGGCGAAACGCCGCGGGCTTTCCCCGAACTGCGCCCCCCCGGGATGAGCGTCCTTATTCCCCCAAAGGGAAAGCCGCCGGGTGGGGACCCGGCGGCTCCCGTACGTCGGCGATCGTGTCGGGGGGCTGGGAGTGCGACCGCCGGCGTTAGCCGATATATGGCAATTACAGGCGTTCTGCGCCAGGGTGCTCCATTTGTCCAGACCCACCGTCGGTGCGGCTCCGACCGCGGTGGAACCAGGAGCCGCCGCCGTCCCGCCCGCCAAAATGGTCGCGGAAGCGATGGTCCCAGCCATGGTCCCAGCGATGGTCCCGGCCATGTTCCCGGCCTTGGCCGGCCAACCGGTTGAGCACCGCAAACCGCCGCTTCTGGTTCTCGTCGAGGCTCTTATAGAGCGGATTCTGTGGCTTCCGCCAACTTCTTCAAGGCCGCCCCGGTATCGGAGAGAGCTGTGGCCCGCTGCCGCAGACGCTCGACCGGGTCGTCACTGGGCGGCGCCGCCCGCATCGCGCTCATGCGGTCAAGCCGAAGCTTGCCGAGCTCGCGGGCGGCCTGCTCGAAAGCGGGCCAGCTCTTCTCCTGCTCGGGCGTAAGCGTGAGGCCGGCCTTGAGCGCTGCCAGGCGCGCCTCGGCGAATGCCCGGAAATCCTCGGTGCTGGGTTGCCACCGCTGTCGCCCCTCTTCCACGCGTCCGCGCTGCTGCGCATACACGAGCGACGTACCGGCAATCGCCAGCGCCGCCGTTCCCGCAACAATGGCTTTCCACATGGTCTCCCTCCACTACCGAGAGTCGTTGGAGGATAGTACAAATCGAAACGCGCCGAGCAGCAAGTTAAAGTTATGTTAGACTACGATCTTGTGACCCAAGATTACAGCCTTGTCATGTTGCTGTATATCTGTTCACCGCCAAAATCATCGCAATTCATCTTATGATTAACGCAGCCGCCGCCCGACCTGAGTGTTTGACGGCGCGTCATCAGCAGCAGGCCCCAGATCGATTGCCGGAAGGCGACGAAACGCTCGCCCCAGCTCGCTCTCGTCATGCGCGGATAGTCGTTCCTCCAGGCGCGATAGAACGTGGTCAGCCCCAGCATGGTCGCGAGGATGAGGCCGGGAACAACGCCGTGAACAGCATGCCGCAGAAGAGGCCGAACAGGATCACGTAGCGGCGGGTCTCCGGGCGCAGCACGTTGACCAGCACGTCGACGCCCACGTGAATGCCGGTGCGCACCCCATAGGCTGCGCCGAACTTCGCCATCCACACGAACATGTAGATGCACAGCTCCTGCGCCCAGGACAGATTGATGTCGTAGAAGATGGGATAGAGCAGCGGGACTCCGACGGCATAGCGCTGCACGACGGCGGCGAAAATCAGCAGCGTCGCGCCCGCGATCAGGCTCGCGATCAGGATCTCCTCGAAGCGGTCAAGAATGCTTGGCCTGATCTGGCTCAACAAACAATATGACTTCGGGTTCCGAAGCTTTCGATCCCGTCAATGGACCGGAAAGCATGGAAAGCAGCGTGGCGGCGAGGGAAATTGCCCCACCGCCAAGCCGGCGCAGCCATGACGGCGGATAGGGGTCGCCGCCTCACCCCACGTCCGTTGAATGAATGCGGCGTCCTGCCATCAGCGGTTCCGGCCGGTCGTTCTGGAGCGGCTCGGGCCTGTCCTTCGTGCGCCTCACCATGAGCTTGTTGAGCGCGCCGAGATAGGCCTTGGCGGAGGCGACGAGCGTGTCGGGATCGGCGCCCTTGGCGGTCACCGCCCTGCCGTTCTCGGAGAGCCGGACCGAGACCTCGGCCTGGGCATCGGTGCCTTCGGTCACGGCGTGCACCTGATAGAGCTCCAGCACCGCCGCATGCGGAATGAGCGCCTTGATGGCGTTGAAGGTCGCATCGACCGGCCCGTTTCCGGTCGCCTGCACGGTGTGGTGGCGGCCCTCGATGTCGAGCGTCGCCGTCGCCGATTGCGGCCCCATGGTGCCGGCAATCACCGTGAGGCTGACCAGCTTCACGCGGTCCTGCGCGTGCGCGATCTCCTCATCGACCAGCGCCTCGATGTCCTCGTCGTAGATGTGCTTCTTCCTGTCGGCGAGCGCCTTGAACCGGACGAAGGCGTCCTCGCTCTGGTTTCCGGACAGATGATAACCGAGCTGCTCGAGCTTGTGGACGAAGGCATGGCGGCCGGAATGCTTGCCCATGACCAGAGAGCTCTGCTTCACGCCCACGCTCTCCGGCGTCATGATCTCATAGGTCTGGGTGTGCTTGAGCATGCCGTCCTGGTGGATCCCGGATTCATGCGCGAACGCATTGCGGCCGACAATCGCCTTGTTGTACTGCACTGGAAACGAGGTGGCGGCGGCGACGAGCTTCGATGCCCGGGTGAGCATGGTGCTGTCCACGTTCGTCCAGTACGGCAGAACATCGTTGCGCACCTTCATTGCCATGACCACTTCTTCGAGGGAGGCATTTCCCGCGCGCTCGCCGATTCCGTTGATGGTGCACTCGATCTGGCGAATGCCGGCCTGCACCCCGGCGAGCGAATTGGCGACCGCCATGCCGAGATCGTCGTGGCAGTGGGCAGAGAACCGCGCCTTGTCGGCGTTCGGCACGCGTTCGCGCACCATCTTGATGAGCGCGAAATACTCCTCCGGCACGGTGTAGCCGACCGTATCGGGAATGTTGATGGTGGTGGCGCCGGCATTGATCGCGGCCTCGACGCAGCGGCAGAGAAAATCGCGCTCGGTGCGGGTGCCGTCCTCGCTCGACCATTCCACGTCGTCGGTGTAATTGCGCGCACGCGCGACCTGCGCGATGACCATCTCGTAGACCTCGTGCGGCTCCTTCTGCAGCTTGTATTTCATGTGCACCGGCGAGGTGGACAGGAAAGTGTGAATGCGGCTGCGCCTGGCCGGCCTGATCGCTTCGGCACAACGATCGATGTCGTTGAAGGCGGCCCGCGAGAGCCCGCAGATGACCGCGTTCCTGCTGCGCTTGGCAATCTCCTGCACCGCGGCGAAGTCGCCATCCGAGGCGATCGGGAAGCCGGCCTCGATGATGTCGACGCCCATCTGGTCGAGAAGATCGGCGACTTCGAGCTTCTCCTCATGGGTCATGGTCGCGCCCGGGCACTGCTCGCCGTCGCGCAAGGTGGTGTCGAAGATGAAAACGCGATCCTTCTCGGACTTGGCTGCTGTCGTCATGATGCGGGTCCTTCTCGTCGTTGGCGCCCTCGTTGCGGGCGCCGGCGGTGTCCTTGCGGTTCCCCCCTGAGCGCCCAGGCGCAAACGCCCGGCCGGCCCTCAGGGGACCATAAGGAGCAGGAGCCCGCCGAGAATGAGGGCGGCACGGGGCGAGCCTTGCCGGCCCCGGCTGATCGCGCGAATATCGCAGCGCGTGCGCACCAAACCGCCCTCGTGGACTCGTTGTGGACGCAGGCAGGGCGCGCAAAAAATACAAGCTCCGCCGCGCCTCATCCCGGATCGGCACCCTTGTAGCGGAAGACCCGCCGCGTTCGCAAGGTGAAATCCGTTACCGCTTGCTTGATTTGGCACGGCCGCCTGCCTCGGACGTCAGGGCGGTGCGGACCTTCTGAAATTCATCGAGCGCCTCGCCTTCGATCTTGGGGTATTCAAGCTCGAGGCCCTCCAGCGCCTCGATCAGCGCCGCAGCAACCACAAGGCGCGCAAATGGCTTGTTGTCGGCAGGAACGACAAACCACGGCGCTTGTGACCGGCTGGTCGCTTAAATCATGTCCTGGTAGGCCGCCATGTATTGGCCCCAGAGCTTGCGCTCGGCAATATCGCCCATGGAGAACTTCCAGCGTTTGTCAGGCTCCTCCAGCCGCGCGAGCAACCGCCGGCGCTGCTCCTCCTCGGAAATGTGAAGGAAAAACTTGAGGACGAGCATGCCACTGCGTGCGAGGTGGCGCTCGAAAGCACGGATGTCCTTGAACCGCTCGGTCCAAATGTCCCTGGTGACGAGCCCCGGCGGCAGCCTCTGGCGCTTGAGCAGCTCGGGATGGACGCGCACAACGATGACTTCCTCGTAGTGGGACCGGTTGAAGATGCCGATCCGCCCTCGTTCCGGCAGACGCAAGGCCGCCCGCCAAAGAAAATCGTGCGCGAGCTCCTCCTCGCTCGGCGCCTTGAACGCGCGCACTTCGCAGCCCTGAGGATTGAGGCCCGACATCACGTGCGCGACGACGCCATCCTTGCCGGCAGCGTCCATCCCTTGCAGCACGATCAGAGCCGCCCAACGCCCATCCGCGTAGAGAAGCTTCTGCAATTGGCTCAGACGCTTGATGTTGGCGGCGAGAAGCGCCTTGGCTTCGTCCTTGTCGAGATCGATGTCGCCGGTGTCGGCGGGATCAAAGGACGCGAGCCGAAAACGCTCGGGATCATCGATGCGAAGGTGCTTGATCAATTTCGCGATTTTCATGCGGCGCACTCCGAGTCTGGTTCCGGCCCTGCGCGTCAACGCCCCTGGATCAATCCGGCGTCGATGAGAAGACGATTGAATCTGCGCGCCTCGGCACCGCCCGCACAGAGATAGAACAATCCGTGGCAGCGACTGAGAATCCTCTTCTGTTCCGCGAACGCCGGATCGAGCGGCACGCCTGCCCCCTCCAACACCACGAGCGGCAGATGGGGCGCGTCGAGCGTCTCGAGCGCGGAAGAAAGATCGACAGGCCGGAAATTCACCCCCTCCAACGCGTAATAGGTGGTGAAATAGCGCGGATCGCGCTGCAGGATGCGTTGCGCCACCGCGGATGGGGCGAGCGCCGGCTCCAGGAATCGTTTCGCGAACAGCGGCTGGTGGTCGCCGAACCGCACCAGCAGGAACTCCTGGCCGGGAAATTCGCGCGCGAGATGCTGCTTGAACTGCGTGTAGTCGTGCAGGCTCATTTCCTGCCGGCGGAGATATTCATCGATCTCGAACGGGTTTCCCGGATTCGTCCAGTCAGCCAGGAGGTCGGGACGGTAGCGGTAGGTCCAGGGGAAATGATTTGCTGCGAGGTAGACAAAGACGAAGACCGGTCCTCTCTCGTGCTCCCGGGCGATGACACCGACGGCATGATCGTAGAAGAAAGCGTCGGTATCGGCAGGCCCCGTGCGCAATTGCCCGGCATCGAGGAAATGATCGATTCCGGTGGCGGTGTGGAACCTGCGCGCTCCCGCAAATGCTCCGAACCAGGAATAGAGGCTGTAAGTCCTGTAACCGCACTTGCGCAAGGCATCCGGCAGGCCGCGCTTGACGCGGCCGGCGGCGAGCCTGGTGACGGAATCGGCGAAGCGCCCGTAGGAACGCACCGAAAGCCCTGTGAGCACGTTGTACTCGGTGTACCAGCTTGGACCGCCGGCCCCCTCCACGACCAAGGAGCGCATCCTGCCGTCCGACGACCGGAAGCGCTCTCTGTAGCTCTCGGGTACGACTACGCCAGGCATCATGGTGACATCGAAGCTCGATTCGTCAAACACCATGACGATATGCGGCAGCTTGCGGCGCGCATCACATGTTGCGGCCTCGGCGAGGCCCCACCGATCGGGAGCCGCGGCGTCCGCCTCGAGCACGCCCCGCGTCACGAGGTCGACCGCCGCGACGGTGCCGGAGCGGGCGAACTTGGAGACGTATTGATGGGGAAGGAACTCGTCCTCGCGATCCATCGGCACGGCAAATGACAGCGCGGCCAGGGCAATGAAGCAGCAAGCGCATCCAGCAACGGCAATGCCTCGCCGCACGCGCAACGGATCGACTTGCCACAGCAGAACCAGCACCGACGCCGCCAGCACGGCGGCGAGCGCGACTTTCCAGGCCAGTCCCGGAATGATTGCCATGAGAAATGAGAACGTGGCGAGGTCGATGAGCATGACGTCGACAAATGTGGCAGTCATCATCACGACGCCGTGCTTGAACTGCGACAACGCGATGAGGATGACGACGAGGGCGAACGACAGCGCCCCCGACAACGACGGACGCCGCAGCAAAGCAAGCCAAAGGAAATTGAGAAAACCCCAGGTGAAGCCGAACGCCGCGCGCGCTTCCCAGTCGGTCTCGGACCAGAGCATTATCGCGAGGGCGGTCAGGTGGATGGCCGCAAGGGGCGCAAGCCGGGCGAGCGCCCAGCCGTCACCGGCCGCAAGCCGGCTTTTCAGGAATACCGCAGACAGCATGATCGATGGACCCCGGCGCTACCCGCCGTGTCATCATTCTGTAATCAGACTGTCATGGCAAGGGTGCCCGCCGCCGCCGCAGGGCTGTCGCATATGGCCGTTCAGCAAGCGCCGTAATACCTCCCCTGAATGGACCCCTGAAAGGGGAGGTCGGCGAGCAAAGCGAGCCGGGTGGGGTCGGCTGCAGCAATCTCGCCGAGCGCCCCCGGCCGGGAGCGTCCCGCGAGGGCATCAGATGCCGCCGGCGGCTTTCTTGACGAAACGGTCATCGAACGTCTTGGCGAGCTCGATCCTGGCGCCCCTGAGCTCCTCGTCGAAAGCAAGCAGCATATCGCCAGCGGATTTCATGCCGGCTGCAGGGACGAGACCGGTGAGCGAATAGGCCTGCTTGTTGGCCTTGACCGCCGCCACATAAAGCGCCTTGTCGCCGAGAAAATACTCCTCCGGCACCGCCGCGGCGATCTCGTCGGGCGTCGCCTTCTCCAGCCATTTGAGCGTCTTGTAGAAGGCGCTGACCAGTGCCGCGACGGTGTTCGGATTCTTCTCGGCAAAGTCATGCTTCAAATACAGCACGGCCGCAGGATTCGAGCCCCCGAAAATGGCGCGGGTTCCCTCCTCGGTCCGGCTGTCCGCGATGATCTTGATGTCGCCATCCTGCTCCAGCTTGGTCATCATGGGATCGAGGTTGGAGAGCGCGTCGATCTCCCCCTTTTTCATGGCAGCGACGGCCGACGCACCGATGCCGACGCCGATGTAGGACGCGTCGGTCGGTTTGAGACCGGCCTGCGACATCAGATACATGACGAAGAAATTTGTTGAGGAGCCCGGAGCGCTCACTCCGATCTTGGCTCCCTTGAGGTCGGCTGCGGACTTGTAGCTTTCGGCCCTGGTCTTGCGCAGCCCGACCACGATGCCGGGAAAGCGGCCGAGCTCGATCACCGCTCTGATGTCCTGGCCCTTGGCCTGCATGCGGATGGTGTGCTCGTAGGCGCCGGTGACGACGTCGACCGAGCCCCCGACCAGCGCCTGGAGTGATTGCGCGCCGCCGCGGAAATCGTTGATGGTGACGTCGAGGCCCTGCTCCTTGAAATAGCCAAGCCGCTCGCAAATGGTCAGGGGCAGATAATAAAGTGCGGTCTTGCCGCCGACTCCCAGCGTGACTTGCTTTTTCTCCAACGCCTGGCCATGCGCGGCGCCCGCGAGCGAAAGCATGAGCGCGAGCACCGGGGAAAAGAGCTTCGTGGGATTCATTGCGTTCTCCTCAACTCGAATCTCTACAGTAGTGTCCCGATTCCGCCACCCTACGACGTCCGCGTTTCCGCGGCGACCGGCCGCCAGACCAGGAGACGCCGCTCCGCGATCGTGACCAGCCAGTCGATGGCGAGCACGAAGGCGGTGAGCACCACCATGCCGGCGAATACGCCCGCCACATCGAACACGCCCTCGGCCTGCTGGATGACGTAACCAAGACCGGCGGCCGAGCCGAGATACTCGCCGACAACGGCGCCAACGACTGCAAATCCGACGGACGTGTGCAAGGAGGAAAACATCCACGACAGCGCCGAGGGCCAATAGACATGCCGCATGAGTTGACGCTCATCCATGCCGAGCATGCGCGCATTGGCCAGCACCGTGGGACTCACCTCCTTCACGCCCTGATAGACATTGAAGAAAACGATGGGAAACACCAGCGTGAAGCCGAGCGCGACCTTCGACCAGATGCCGAGCCCGAGCCAGAGCGCGAATATCGGTGCGAGCACGATCCGCGGCAGCGCATTGGTCATCTTCACGTACGGATCGAATATTGCAGCCACTGTCGGCTGCCGTGCAAACCAGAACCCGATCAGGATGCCCGCAATCGATCCGATGACGAAAGCAAAGACCGCCTCAATCAGCGTGATCCAGAGATGATGCCAGATCGTCCCCTCGACGAGCCATTTCACGATGCGCAGCGCCACATCCGATGGCGTCGAGAAGAAAAATGGCGGCAATAGCTTGACGCCGGCGATCGGGATCGTGGTGAGCACGTGCCAGAGCAGCACCGCGAGAACCGCGACAAGAAGCTGGAGCCACAGGAGCGTGGCGCGGGACACGACGACCTCAGACTCTCAGTTGCCCATCACACGCGAGCTTACCCCTGCCCGGAACTTCAAAGCAATCACGTAACGGGTCATCACCCGCCGCCGCTTTGTGCGTAGCCCTTGAGCACCTCGGTCTTCAGCACGGCCCAGATCTCGCGATGCAGGTCCTGGAAGGAGCGCTCGGTCTTGATCTCCGCGATGTCGCGCGGGCGCGGCAACGCGACCCTCCACTCATCGATGACGTATGCGGCCGGGCCGGCCGACATGATCACCACGCGGTCGGAGAGAGCGATCGCCTCTTCGAGGTCGTGGGTGACGAACAGCACCGCCTTGCGGTCGCCGCTCCAGAGATCGAGCAGCAGGTTGCCCATGATCTGCCGCGTCTGGGCGTCGAGCGGCCCGAACGGCTCGTCCATCAACAGGATTTTCGGGTCGCGGATGAGGACCTGCACAAGACCGACGCGCTTGCGCTGGCCGCCCGAAAGCATGTGCGGATAGCGCTCGGAAAACTCCGCCAATCCCACCCGGCCGAGCCAATCCTGTGCGCGCGCACGTGCTTGCTTGCGCTCGGTGCCCGCGGTCTCGAGCCCGACCGCGACGTTCTCGAGCGCGCTCTTCCAGGGGAACAGCGCTTCGGCCTGGAACAGGTATCCGGCTTGCCGATTGAGCCCGGCGAGCCGCATGCCGAAAATATCGACCTGACCGGCCGAGGGCGCGATGAGCCCCGCCGCAATATTGAGCAAGGTCGATTTACCGCAACCGGTGGGGCCGACAATGGCGACGAACTCGCCGTCGGCGACCGAGAGCGACGTGCTGGCGATGGCGGGATAGGCAGCGCCCTCCGCCAGCCGGAAGGTCACGGCGACTTCCCGCAGCGCAATCGCCGGCGCCGGTAGGTCTGCATCGACGGTGGTGACCAAGTCCAGCCATCCCATCCGTGGTGCTGCTGCGACGGCCCGTTCGGCCGCGTTCAAATGCGCTAATTTCGACTGCGGTCCACCAGCGCCCGCTGCTTGATCCACGGCATCATGGCGCGCAGCTTGGCGCCGATCTCCTCGATCGGATGCGCCGCCATCTTGGCGCGCATGGCCTTGAAGGAAGTCTGATTGACGCGGTTTTCCAGCATCCAATTGCGGGTGAAGAGGCCGCTTTGGATGTCGGCGAGAATGCGCTTCATCTCCGCGCGGGTCGCCTCATTCACCACCCGCGGACCCGAGATATATTCTCCGTATTCCGCGGTGTTCGACACCGAATAGTTCATGGTCGCGATGCCTCCCTCGTAGATGAGGTCGACGATCAGCTTCACTTCGTGAACGCACTCGAAATAGGCCATCTCGGGCGCATAGCCGGCTTCGACCAGCGTCTCGTAACCCGCCTTCATCAGCTCGACCAGCCCGCCACAGAGCACCGACTGCTCGCCGAACAGATCGGTCTCGCATTCCTCGCGGAACGTGGTCTCGATGATGCCGGCGCGCCCGCCGCCGATGGCGGCGCCATACGACAGCGTGAGGTCATGGGCGTTGCCCGACATGTCCTTGTGGACCGCCATCAGCACCGGCACCCCGGCGCCGCGCTCATATTCCGCGCGCACCGTGTGGCCGGGCCCCTTCGGCGCGATCATCATCACATCGAGATCGGCACGCGGCTCGATGAGGTTGAAATGGATGTTGAGACCGTGGGCGAACATCAAGGCCGCGCCGTTCTTCATGTTGCCGGCGAGATGATCGCGATAGATATCGGCCTGCAATTCGTCCGGCGTGAGCATCATCAGCACGTCGGCCCATTTGGCGGCGTCGGCGACCTCCATGACCTTGAGCTTCTCGGCCTGCGCCTTGTTCACGCCTTGCGAGCCTTTGCGCAGTGCGACCGCGACGTCCTTGACGCCGGAATCGCGCAGATTGAGCGCATGGGCGTGGCCCTGGCTGCCGTAGCCGATGATGGCGACCTTCCTGCCCTTGATCAGGTTGATATCGGCGTCGCGATCGTAATATACGCGCATGGCTTACCCCTACTCTGAGACTCGCATTGCAAGCCGATGTTCAATGTAGTCGCGTCATGCCGCTTTGCCGATGTAGCGCTTCACCTTGATCTGCTTAGCGCGCTTGCGAATTTGGGCGACATCATAGGCGACTTGCATCCGCAAGAGATGATCGACATCAGGACCAAACGCCTTGTGAATTCGCAGCGCCATTTCGGCCGTTAAATCTGACTTTCCGTTGATCAGGTCTGAAAGCGTTGCACGCCGCACGCCAAGGATTTCCGCAGCTTTGGTGATTGAGAGGTCGAGCGGATCGAGGACGGCACTATTGATCACTCGACCGACATGAGGGGGATTTTTCATTGGCATGATTTACTTCCGGTGATAATCCTCAAGATCGAGGTCCGCGATTTCTTGCCCGACGACCCGAAATGTCAGGCGAAAATTGCCAGTCACCCAAACACTCCATTCGCCGCGTCTCGCCCCTTTAAGTCGATGCAAACGCCACCCGGGGAACAACCCTACTTGCTCCACATTTCGCGCCTGCTCAATGGCGTGAAGAATGTCTTGCACTTTGGATACGAGGTCACCGCTAATCCCGCGGGTCTCGCCAGTCTCGTAGAGACGCTTAAGCTCCTTATGGCGGAAGCTCCGGATCCGCATGCGGCCCAGTACGGCATAACCGTACGAATGTCAAATGCCCTCACATCCCCTCCGGCCCGCGCGCGATCGCCACAATGCCGGTGCGCGAGACCTCGACCAGGCCGAGCGGAAGCATGAGCGCGACGAAGCTCTCGATCTTGTCGCTTGCGCCGGTGATCTCGAACACGAAGCTCTCGGTCGAAGCATCGATGACGCGGGCGCGAAACGCGTCGGCGAGCCGCAAGGCCTCCATGCGATGCTCGCCCTTGCCGCGCACCTTGACCATGGCGAGCTCGCGCTCGATATGCGGGCCGGCCACGGTCATGTCGATCACGCGGTGCACCGGCACCAGGCGATCGAGCTGGTTCTTGATCTGCTCGATCACCATCGGCGTGCCGCGCGTGACGATGGTGATGCGCGACAAATGCCGTTCGTGCTCGGTCTCGGAGACCGTAAGCGAATCGATATTGTAGCCGCGCCCGGAGAACAGGCCGATGACCCGAGCCAGCACTCCCGGCTCGTTGTCGACGAGAACCGACAAGGTATGGGTCTCGACCTGCTGCGATACGGTTGCAGCAGGATAATGGGTGGGGGCGCTGGTCACGTTCACACCATCACCTTGCCCTCTTCGGTGATGGCATCCTCCACGCTGATTGCGGAATCCCCGAGCAGCATCTCGTTATGGGCGCGACCCGAAGGTATCATGGGAAAGCAGTTCTCCGCCGGGTCGACGACGCAGTCGAAGATCACCGCCTTGTCCACGTCGATCATCTCCTTGATGGCGGCATCGAGATCGCCCGGCTGCTCGCAGCGGATGCCGACTGCATGATAGGCTTCGGCGAGCTTCACGAAGTCCGGCAGCGCGTCCATGTAGCTCTCGGCATAGCGCCCGCCGTGCAGAAGCTCCTGCCACTGACGCACCATTCCCATGTACTTGTTGTTCAGAATGAAGATCTTGATCGGCAACCGATACTGCGCCGCGGTCGACATTTCCTGCATCGTCATCAGCACCGATGCCTCGCCGGCGATGTCGATGACCAATGACGTGGGATGCGCAAGCTGCACCCCCACCGACGCCGGCAAGCCATAGCCCATGGTGCCGAGACCGCCCGATGTCATCCAGCGGTTCGGCTCCTCGAACCGGTAGAATTGCGCAGCCCACATCTGGTGCTGACCCACTTCCGTGGTGATGTAGGTGTCGCGGTCCTTGGTCAGCTCGTACAAACGCTGGATGGCGTATTGCGGCTTGATGACCTCGTTCGAGCTTCTGTAGGAGAGCGACTTGCGCGCCCGCCATTTGTCGATTTCCTTCCACCACGTCTCGATCGCCTTTTTGTCCGGATGCTTTGCGGTCGAGCGCCACAGCCGCACCATGTCCTCGAGCACATGGCCGCAGTCCCCGATGATGGGAATATCGACCTTCACATTCTTGTTGATCGAGGAGGGATCGATATCGACGTGAATCTTCTTCGATCCGGGCGAGAAGGCGTCGAGCCGGCCGGTGATGCGGTCATCGAAGCGCGCGCCGATGCAGATCATCAGGTCGCAGCCATGCATCGCCAGGTTGGCCTCCAGGGTGCCGTGCATGCCGAGCATGCCCATCCATTGCGGATCGGAGGCCGGGTAGGCGCCGAGCCCCATCAGCGTGGAAGTAATGGGAAACCCGGTCAGCTTCACCAGCTCGCGCAGAAGCTGGCTCGCCTCGGAACCGGAATTGATGACCCCTCCACCGGTATAGAACAGAGGACGCTTGGCCTGCTGCATCAACTCGATCGCGACCTTGATGCGGTCGAGATCGCCCTTGATCTTCGGCCGGTAACCCTTGTGCTGGAAATCCTTTGGCCGGGAATAGACCCCCTTGGCGAATTGGATGTCCTTCGGAATATCGACGACCACCGGCCCAGGGCGCCCGCTTCGCGCGATGTGGAACGCCTCGTGCAGCACGCGCGGCAGGTCGGCAACGTTCTTGACCAGATAATTGTGCTTGGTGCACGGCCGCGTGATCCCGACGGTATCGCATTCCTGGAAGGCATCATTGCCGATGAGGTGCGTCGGGACCTGCCCGGTGAGACAAACGAGCGGGATCGAGTCCATCAGCGCGTCCGTGAGCCCGGTCACCGCGTTGGTCGCGCCGGGCCCCGAAGTCACCAGCACGCAGCCGACCTTGCCGGTGGAGCGCGCATAACCCTCCGCAGCATGCACGGCGCCCTGCTCGTGCCGCACCAGGATGTGCTTGACCTTCTGCTGCTGAAACAGGGCGTCGTAGATCGGCAGCACGGCGCCCCCCGGATAGCCGAAGAGATGCTCGACCCCTTGGTCGGCAAGCGCCGCCATCACCATCTCAGCGCCGGTCATTTCTGCACTCATCGTCGGATCCTCACTCGCAACGCCTGCCGGGGGGAATAAAAAAGGGCCGCAAGGGCCCATACGCGCACCGCCTCGCTTGCGGACGGCGTCAGCCATCCGCGGCGGTGCGCTTTCCTACGATCACAAGCACCAGAGCAATAAAATTGCTCATAAGGCACCCCTTTCGTCATTTCCTTGCGCTTATATGCGACCGACCCACGTTCGTCAAGCAAACTGTCGTTGATTGGGCATTGTCACGACAGCCTGTATGTTGGCTGCAGTTGCTGGAGCGGGATCGGGAATGCCATTCCTTCGCGAGCGGTCCGGGCGCTGGTCGCCGGTGAAGATCGTTGCCTTCGCAGCGGCATTGCTGCCGGGGCTTTGGATCGCTTTCCAGGCTGCGACCGATGATCTCGGCGCTCGTCCCATCACCGAGGCCATCCACCAGATCGGAGATTGGGCGCTGCGGCTGCTCCTGATCACGCTCGCCGTCTCGCCGGCACAGCGCATCCTCAATTACCCCCGCATCATCCTGGCGCGACGCACGCTTGGCGTTGCTGCGGCCGCTTATGCGACTGTGCATATTTCGTTGTACGTTCTCGATCAACATTTTGATCTTTTCAAGGTTGCCAGCGAAATCGTGTTGCGCATCTATCTTCTGATCGGTGCGGTGGCATTGACTGGGCTCATCGCACTTGCCGCAACCTCCACGGATGCCGCCATAAGCCGGCTTGGTCCGCAGCGTTGGAGCTTCCTCCATCGCTTCGTCTACGCGATCGCCGTGCTGGCGACCGTGCATTTCTTCATGCAATCCAAGCTCAACCTCTATGAGCCGGTTCTGATG
The DNA here is from genome assembly GCA_963820365.1 of uncultured Alphaproteobacteria bacterium. Classification (GTDB taxonomy): domain Bacteria; phylum Pseudomonadota; class Alphaproteobacteria; order Rhizobiales; family Xanthobacteraceae; genus VAZQ01. The sequence continues at coordinate 46,744 of CAWFZR010000021.1, forward strand.
GCGGGATTCCTGGTCTGGCTGCTGGCATGGCGCGTCCTGCTCTGGCGCAACGGCGAGGTTGCGCCGCTTCACATTCTGCTTCTTGCCGGCGCCGTGGCGGCCGCAACCGCCGCGGCGGAAGCGACGATCTACATGTTCACAAGCGGGGTTGATGCGCGTCGCCTCCTGCTCGCCCATTTCGATGTCGACATGGAAGTGCGGCCAGCCTGGTGGCTGCTTGCTGCCGGCCTCGCGGTCGCGGCGGCCGGAACCTGGCGTTATAAGCCTGCGCGGGCGAGGGCGCGCCGGATTTCGCCGAAGCTCGTGTCGGGTGCAACCCAGGTCCAACCGGGCAGTTGAATAGCGCCCGCTCTGCTGATCGAGCAAATACCATGTCCTTGGTGGCGACCCTGATCTCGAGCTCCGCGTCGCCGGCCCTGGATATCCACGCGATCGAACGTGTGCAGGACGTGCTGGGGTCGCGGCAGGCGCCGGTTTGGCTCAAGCGCGGCATCGCCGCCGATCTCCCCTTTTCCACGCCGGACAGCGATCTTCGTGCGCTGGCGGATCGCGCGCGCGCGGCGATCGCCGGCGCTCCCATCGACGTGGTGCTGCAACGCGCGGTTGGTCGGCGCAAGAAGCTCCTTCTCGCCGACATGGATTTAACCATGATCGGCCAGGAGTGCCTCGACGAGCTTGCGGACCATGTCGGCATGAAGGAACACGTGGCGGCCATCACCGAGCGCGCGATGCGCGGCGAGATCGAATTCGAGCCGGCGCTGCGCGAGCGGGTGGCGTTGCTCAAGGGGTTGCCGGCAGCAGCCGTCGATGAGGTGATAGATACCCGCATTCGCCTCAACCCCGGCGCCCGCACGCTGGTGGCAACCATGCGCCGGCACGGCGCCCATACTTGCCTGGTGACGGGAGGCTTTACGCTGTTCACCGATCGGATCGCCGGCATGATCGGCTTCGACGAGAACCGCGCGAATCGATTGCTGGTGGATTGCAATGGCCGCCTGACGGGCGAAGTGGCCGAGCCCATCTTCGGGCGCGAGGCAAAGCTTGCCACTCTTGTCGAGCTCACGCAGCGGCACAGTCTGACCGGCAACGAGACGCTGGTGACCGGCGACGGAGCGAACGACATCGCCATGATCGAGGCTGCAGGGCTGGGCGTGGCCTATCACGCAAAACCCAAGGTGGCCGCGGCCGCGGCCGCCCGCATCGATCATGCCGATCTCTCGGCGCTTCTTTATGCGCAAGGCTATCGATGCGAGGAATTCGTATCGCAGCGATGAACGGCGCTCAGGTATGGTGGCGCGGTCGGAGCTGCGTCTGATGCATCTGCCCGATGAAAAGTGCGATGAGGTGGGCTCCATCAAGGTGGAGTGAGATTTATCCTGTATCCGCTCCGCTGTTGCGACTCACTCTCAAGAAGTAACATCAAATGCGCGTGAGACGCAGCGCCGCTCGTTTTCCTCCGAGGGTCCCCTCGATAGGGTCGCGCCGGACCCGCAGGGCGAAGCTGCCGGTCGCTTGTCAAATTCGTCTTCCGAACCCCGAGAGGAACAACTCCCATGTTCGAAATTTCACGCCGCGACCTCGTGCTCAGCGCTGCCGGCGCCTTTGCTGCATTCGGGCTCAGCAAGCCCATTGCATTCATCGGTGCCGCCGAGGCGCAGTCGGGACCCGCCCCGGGTTTCCGCAAATACAAGGTCGGCGACATCGAAGTGTTTTCCCTTTATGACGGCATGTGGGAGAAGCCGCACGACGAGAACTTCATCAAGAATGTCAGCGTTGACCAGACCAAGGCCGCGCTCACGGCCGGCGGCGCGTCGGATGCAAACGTGCCGATCCCGTTCACGATTCTTGCGGTCAAGACGGGCGGCCGTCTGGTGCTGATCGATTCCGGCACGGGGAGCGGGCAGACAGGCGGTCCGAAGGCTGGTCTGCTCCTGCAGAGCATGGCGGCGGCGGGCCTCGACCCCAAGGATGTAAAGACCATCATCGTCTCGCATTTCCACGGCGACCATATCTTCGGCCTCATGGCCAAGGACACCAACGCCCAGACGTTCCCGGAGGCGGAGATCATCGTGCCGGCCGCGGAGCTGAAGTGGTGGACACAGTCCGTCGACGCAATTCCGCAGCCGCGCCAGGGGCTCGCGAAACGCGTCCAGGCGACGCTGCCAAACTGGAAGAACGTGAAACAAGTCGAGGGCGAAGCCGAGGTTGCGCCGGGCATCCGCGCAATTCCGGCTTTCGGCCACACGCAGGGCCACACCGCGCATCTCATCAGCTCGGGCGGCAAGCAGATGCTGGCGACGGCTGATGCCACCAACATTCAGGCACTATTCGTAAAGAATCCCACCTGGCAGGCGGCCTTCGATCATGTGCCTGACATGGCGGTCGAGACGCGCAAAAAGCTGTTCGACCGGGCGATTGCCGAGAAGGCCATGGTCGCCGGCTATCACTGGGGCCTGCCCAACGTCGGCACGATCGTCAAGGACGGCAACGGCTACGCATTTACGGGCGCGGACTTGTAATCTCGCGCAAGCGCGACGATTGCGCTGATGTTTCATCGAGGCCGCCCTTCCGGGCGGCCTCATTTTTGTGGGACAATCGCATCGAGCGCGGATTGTCGGTTAGTGATCAGACCTCGATCCCAGTAACTTGGATCTGCTATTGCAAGCTCAGCGCCACGAAGCGCAGCTCGCCGTCAGCGCCGGCAACCAGCAGCAGCGCCGATTTGCGGCCATCCTTCTTGAGCTTGTCGATTTTCGCCTGGAAGTCGTCGGTGCTGGCGACGGCTTCCTGCGCAATCTCGACGATGACGTCACCGGGCGACAATCGCTTGTCCGCCGCCGGCGAGCTTGCGTCGATGCCCGTGATGACGAGGCCTTTGACCGTGTCCTTGATCTTGTAGCGCTTGCGCAGATCGTCCGACATATTGGCAAGCTCGATCCCAAGCGTCTTCTTTACCACCGTCCTGTCGGACGAGCCGTCTTGTTTCGTATCGACTGCCGCCAGCTTCTCACCATCCTCCAGGCGGCCGAGCGTGACGGTCTTGGTCTCCTCTCGCCCCTTGCGGATGACCACGACCGGTGTCTGCTTGCCGACGGCGGTGTCCGCCACGACACGCGGCAAGTCGCGCATTTCCTTGATCTCCTTGCCGTCGAATTTGACGATCACGTCGCCCGGCTCGATGCCCGCAGGCTTCGCCGGTCCTTTATCGTCGACCCCGGCAACGAGAGCGCCGCGCGGCGGCTTGATGTTGAGGCTCTCGGCAATCTCGTCAGTCACCTGCTGGATGCGCACCCCAAGCCAGCCGCGCCGCGTCTCGCCGAACTGCTTCAATTGATCGATGACCGGCACGGCAGTTTTCGACGGTACCGCAAAACCAATGCCGATCGAGCCACCCGAAGGAGATATGATGGCGGTGTTGACGCCCACGACCTCGCCATCCAGGTTGAACAATGGTCCGCCGGAATTGCCCCGATTGATGGCGGCGTCGGTCTGGATGTAGTTATCGTAGGGACCTGAATTGATGTCGCGGTTGCGTGCCGAGACGATCCCGGCCGTGACCGTGCCGCCGAGGCTGAACGGGTTGCCGATGGCGACGACCCACTCGCCCAGCCGGAGCTTGTCCGAATCGCCGAACTTGACTGCCTTGAGCGGCTTGTCGGGCTTGACCCTGAGCAGCGCGAGATCGGTCTTCTGATCCTTGCCGATGATCTCGGCCTTGAGCCGGGAGCCATCATTGAGAATGACCGTCACCTCGTCAGCCTCGGAGATCACGTGGTTGTTGGTAACGACGATTCCGGACGCGTCGATGATGAAGCCGGAACCTAGTGAATTGACCCGACGCGGGCTGCGCTCGCGATTTTGCGGGTCGGCCTGACCGCCGCGTCGATTGAAGAAATCCCGGAACAGCTCATCCAATTGGGGGTCGTTGGGCAGCTGCGGCATCGGCGCGTTGCGCGTCTCGACCTTTTGCGAGGTGGAAATGTTGACCACCGCATCGATCACCTTTTCCGCAATGTCGGGGATGTTATCAGGACTGCGCGCAGCACCGGAAGTGGACAGTGCCGGCATGATCATGGCTGCCGCTGCCACCGTGACCAAAGCACGCCGGCGGACCTGCGGTACGAAATGCGCGAGCTTGCCGAACATGGAGTTTGGCTCCTGATCCGATGATGACGAGACACTGCTCCCGTGCGGCTATGGACGCAAGGGCGATTTCAAGCGCCGAAGCTACGCTCGCGATTGGGGCGGAATCGGGACCTCAAGCGCGCGTCGATGCGCCTTTCAGCATGAACCAGTTTCCACTTCGCCCGAGCGCTTTCGACATGCGGTGGTGATCTCACCCACGGACAAACCAGATGAGCACGATACCCAGCACGGCCGACAGGATTCCGGCGATGCGCAGCGAAGTCTCGGGGCTCTCGATTGCGGTGGCGGCCAACCTTTTCGCAGCGGCCGGAAAAGCAGCGAAAAGGAGTCCCTCGATGACAAGAACCAGGCCAATCGCAACGAGGAACTGGGCCATCTTGGCGATACCGCAGCCGTGACGGTGAAGGCCGCTGCTACCTCGCGGGCGAGCCGGCAGGCGGCGCCGGGCCGGGAGCAGCCGGAGCCCCTGGAAGAGCCCCCTCGCGGGACTTGCCGGATGAGTCGCCGAAGTAGCGGAAGAAATCCGAATCAGGCTTGAGCAGCATGCGGGTATCATTTGAGCGCAGACCGGCTTCGTAGGCTTGCATCGAACGGTAGAACGAGAAGAACTCGGGATCGCGTCCATAGGCTTCGGCGAAAATGCGGTTGCGCTCGGAATTGCCCTCGCCGCGGGTCTGCTCGCCCTTCGACTGCGCTTCGGCGAGAAGCACGGTGACGTCGCGATCGGCTTTTGCGCGGATTTCCTGAGCGCGCTGCGTGCCTTGCGAGCGGTACTCCTGCGCCTCGCGCTGGCGCTCGGTCTGCATGCGCTGATAAACGGCTTGGCTGTTCTGCTCCGGCAGATCGGCACGACGAATGCGCACGTCCACTATCGAAATGCCGAAGTCCTGCGCCTCGGCATCGAGTTGCTGGCGCACAAGTGCCATGAGCTGCTCGCGTTGATCGCGCACCACCTGGGTCAGCGTTGCCTCACCCAGAACCCGGCGAAGCGCCGAGTTGAGCAAGGTGGAGAGGCGCGAATTGGCGCCTTCCACGCTGCCGACCGACTGGTAGAATTTCAGCGCATCCTTGATGCGGTAGCGCGCAAAAGCGTCGACCACGAGCCGTTTCTGATCCGAGGCGATGACCTCCTGCGCAGGATTTTCCAGGTCGAGAATACGCTTGTCGATGGGGATCACGCTGTCGATCAGCGGGATCTTGTAATTCAATCCGGGTTCAGTGACGACGCGGATGGGCTGACCAAGCCGCACCACCAGCGCCAGCCGAGTCTGATAAACCGTGAACAGGGTGCCGTAGGCGACGACGAGCAGCACGATGATGAGGGCAGCGAGGAGGCCGCCGAATACGCCGAGTTTCATCGCCCGCCTCCCGTTTGCGGCGCGGTCTGCGGACGGCGCATGAGCTGGTCGAGCGGCAGATAGGGAACGACGCCGCCCGATGCCCCGGAATCCATGATGATCTTGTCGGTGCCGCCGAACAGGCGTTCCATGGTTTCCAGATACATGCGCTGACGCGTGACCTCTGGCGCCTTCTTGTATTCGTCGTAGACCTTCAGAAAGCGGGCCGTCGCACCCTTGGCCTCGGCGACGGTCTGTTCGCGATAGGCTTCGGCGTTCTGGATGGTCTGCGCGGCACGGCCTTTCGCTTCCGGAACAACCTTGCTGGCATAGGTCTGCGCCTCGTTCTGCGCCCGTTCGAGATCGGCGCGGGCAGCCTGCACGTCTCGGAAGGAGTTGATCACCTGCGAGGGTGGATCGACCTTCTGCAATTGCACCTGGGTTATCTGGACGCCGGCTCCGTATTTATCGAGCGTGGTCTGCATCAGTTCCTGCACCGCGGTCTCGACGGGCTGCCGCGTCGTGAGGATCGGCGTGAGATTGGACCGACCGACAATTTCGCGCATGGCGCTTTCCGCGACCGCCTTCACTGTCCCTTCGGGCTGCTGGATGTTGAACAAATAATTGCCTGCGCCGTCAGGCTTGACCAGCCAGAACACCGAAAAATCGACGTCGACGATGTTCTCGTCGCCGGTCAGCATCAGACTTTCCTCCGGCACGTCACGCATGGTGGTGCCGCGACGCAGATCCTCGACGAGCCGCATGCCGATGTCGATGCGGTTGACGCGCGTCACTTTAGGCGTGAGCACCGACTCGATGGGGTATGGAAGATGATAATTGAGGCCCGGCTTGGCATCGCGGACGTATTTGCCGAAGCGCAGCACGACGCCGAGCTCATCGGGGTCGACGCGGAAAAAGCCGGACAATCCCCAGATGGCGATCGCCGCAAGCACAATCAGGCTCAGCCCCTTGCCACCGAGGTTTCCCCCCGGCAGCACGCTGCGCAGCTTGTCCTGGCTGCGCCGCAGAAACTCCTCAAGATCGGGCGGGGTCGGTCCCGATGGCTGCGGTCCTGATCCCCATGGGCCCTTTCCTCCTCCTCCTCCTCCCCCTCCCCCTCCCCCGCCCCAGGGTCCACCGCCCTGATTGCTCCACGGCATCAGTTGTCTCCTTGCTGCGCCCGCACCAGCGGGGGGCGCTGTCGAGCCGGTTATAGGTGAGGTGTCAGCCCGTTACAACGCGGCTTGCGCGACACGCGGCTTGCGCGCATGCGGCACGGCAACGCACGGGGACTCCGGCGTCACACCGCCACTTTTGCCTTGATGTGCGGGTGCGGGTCATAGCCTTCGAGCACGAAATCCTCGTAACGGAACGCGAGCAAATCCTTCACTGCGGGATTGAGCAACATTTTCGGAAGCGGGCGCGGAGGGCGGCTGAGCTGGAGCCGGGCCTGCTCCAGATGATCGACATAAAGGTGTGCATCGCCGAGGGTATGCACGAACTCGCCTGCTTTGAGTTCCGTGACCTGCCCTACCATCAACGTGAGCAACGCATAAGAAGCGATATTGAACGGCACCCCAAGGAAAACATCGGCCGAACGTTGATAGAGTTGGCACGAGAGCCGGCCGTCGGCGACATAGAATTGGAACAGGCAGTGGCAGGGCGGCAGCGCCATCTTGTCGACGTCCGCCGGATTCCAGGCAGTCACGATCAGGCGGCGCGAAGCGGGATTGCGGCGGATCTCCGTCACCACGTTTGCGATCTGGTCGATGGTGCTGCCGTCCGGCGCCGGCCATGACCGCCATTGCCGGCCGTAGACGGGGCCGAGCTCGCCGGTGCCGTCCGCCCACTCGTTCCAGATCGTGACGCCGTGCTCATTGAGATATCTGACGTTGGTATCGCCGGCGAGAAACCAGAGCAGCTCGTGGATGATCGACTTGAGATGCAGCTTCTTGGTCGTCGTGAGCGGAAAACCCTCGCTGAGATCGAAGCGCATTTGATGGCCGAAGACCGACAAGGTGCCGGTGCCGGTACGGTCATGTTTGGCCGTGCCGCGGGCCAAAATCCGTTGCATCAGATCGTGGTATTGGTGCATGGGTCCGCATTCAACGCGGCCAGGAAGCCGAACTCGGCAAGAGTTTACCGCCGTGCCGGTCATGCTTCAACGATAGTGAGCACCGGCTCGAGGCAGCGCGCTCTACTCGACGAAAACCTCGTCCCGGCGGCGCCGGATCTTGGGGAGCGCTGCAACGATGAGCAGAATAATCGCCGTGATCAGCAGGACGGACGATATTGGCCGCGTGAAAAACACCGTCGCGTCGCCGCGGGCAATCAACATGGCACGGCGCAGATTCTCCTCCATCAGCGGTCCCAGCACGAAGCCGAGCAGCATGGGGGCCGGCTCGAAATCGTGCTTGATCAGCCAGAAGCCGATGACGCCGAAGATCGCCGCAATCACCACATCGGTGGGAGAGTTGTTGATGGAATAGATGCCGATGCAGCAGAACACGATGATGGAAGGGAACAGCAGGCGATACGGCACGCGCAGCAAGCTGACCCAAACGCCCACGAGCGGCAGATTGATGATGATCAGCATCAGGTTGCCGACCCACATGGACGCGATCATGCCCCAGAACAGCTCCGGCTGCTTGGTCATGACCTGCGGCCCCGGCACGATGCCGTGAATGGTCATGGCGCCGACCATGAGCGCCATCACCGCATTGGGCGGGATGCCGAGGGTGAGCAGCGGGATGAACGACGTCTGCGCGGCAGCGTTGTTGGCGCTTTCCGGCGCCGCCACGCCTTGGATGGCGCCGCGCCCGAAGCGCGACGGATCCTTGGAGATCTTCTTTTCGAAGGTATACGCGGCAAACGAGGCGATCACCGCGCCGCCGCCCGGCAGAATGCCGAGGAGAGAGCCAAGCGTCGTTCCGCGCACGATCGCACCCGCCGAATCGATCAGATCCTGGCGCGTGGGCATGAGCCCGGTGATCTTGGCCTGGACGATGTCGCGGCTTTCGGCCGGCAGCTCGAGATTGCGGATGATCTCGGCAAATCCGAACATGCCCATGGCGACATTGGCAAAGCCGATGCCGTCGGCGAGCTCGGCGACATCGAAGGTCATGCGCCCGGCGCCGGTCTCGAGGTCGGAGCCGACCATGGAAAGGAGCAGGCCGGTCAGCACCATGGCGACCGCCTTGAGCACCGAACCCTTGGCCAGCACGACTGCGAAGATCAGGCCGAGCACCATGAGGGAGAAATACTCGGCCGGACCGAACAGCAAGGCGAGGCCGGTAAGCGGGGCGCCGAGCGCGGCGACCAGCACCGTCGCCACGCAGCCCGCGAAGAAGGAACCGATGGCGGCAATGGAAAGCGCGGGCCCGGCCCGGCCCTGCCGCGCCATCTGGTGACCGTCGAGGCAGGTGACCACCGAGGTCGCCTCGCCTGGGATGTTGACCAGCACCGACGTAGTCGAGCCGCCATATTGTGCGCCGTAATAAATGCCGGCGAGCATGATCAAGGCGCCGACCGGGGGCAGCCCGAACGTGATGGGCAACAGCATCGCAATGGTAGCGACCGTTCCGATGCCGGGAAGGACGCCCACCAATGTTCCCACCAGCACCCCGAGCAGGCAGAACATGACGTTCATCGGAATTGGGATTGTTCCAAACAACCAGTAGACGGACTGGAAAAGTACAACGCCCATGCCCTGGCCGAGGTGCGAGAGAAGGTCGGTCATGACTTGTCCACCCCAAGTCAGTAGTAGCGCGGCCAGAGCTGGAACGGCAGGTTGAGCAGATACACGAACAACAGCACGCAGAAGGCCGTCATTGCCACCGCCGCGACGAGGCTTTCGATCCAGCGCATCTCGGTCGAGCCCAGGATCGAGACCATGAATGCCAGAAAGGTCGCGGGAACCAGCCCAAGCGGCCGGATCATGCCGGCAAAGGCGAGGATGGCGATGATGACCAGACTGGGACCGCGGATCTTATATTTCTCGATCGGCGGCCCCTCGGCAAAGACCCCTCCCACGGCGATGATGGCGCCCAGCGCTGCAAGGACAAAACAGAAAAGTCTCGGCGCTGTGCCTGGACCGAAGGCGAAACCGCGCTGCCCGGGCAGCTCCGCCGAAGCGATCAACGCCAAGATAGTGAGCTTTACGAGCGCCAGACCGCCGTAGAAATCCCGCGGACTTTGAACCGGCAGCAGCCCTACCGCCACGGCGATTCCTATCAAGACAACGATACCCGCCATGATTCGGGGTATCGTCGTGTTCGGCACGTAAAACAGCGCCCACCCCAACAGCAGCAGACCAAGCACGGCGACGATCAATCCGCCGGTCCGGTTGTGCGTGCGGACTTGAACGTCCGCGCCCCTTGGCGACGGCGTGACGCTGTCAGACATGTTCCCTCCCGGTCGCCCGGCACAATGTGCCCTGAACCTGCCTGCTCAGTTTGCACAAGGGCGATCCGTAGCACAATTCGAAGGTCGACGGGAAGCAAAGTGGGCGGCCCCGGACGCCAAATCTGGCGCCGGAGGCTTGTGCACAGCAACGCACGCCGCTGCGGCAAAAATCCGCAGGGGGCAACCGATCAAGCCGCGACCCGCGCAATAACAAATGCCTCGATGCATGCCGCTCGGTCACTCCCCGCCGATCTCGATGGGTATGGGCCGGCATGAAGGGGAACTCCCCCTCCTTTTGACGCAAGGACAGTCCTTTTATCGCGCTTGCTTCGCGCCTATATTGAGAGCGCCGGCGCAAGCCGGCTATGGCGATAAATGGCCGTCGCAATAAACCTATCGGACCCGGGGGCAGTACCCGGCGCCTCCACCATCAGGGATCAGTAATCAGCTATCAGGGACCAGTGACCTAGTGATGCCTGATACCTGGCCGCTGATAACCTGATACGGGGGCGAAACAGGATCGACGAGGGCGTAAAGGGCGTGCTTTTGCTCGGCATGGTTCCGCCGTTATCGGGCCAAACTCATAGTTGCAAACGACAACTATGCTCCGGTTGCCCTGGCCGCGTAATGCGGTTTGGAATACCGATCTAAAGCCCTGACGGGTTAAGCTCCGTCAGGCGGGGTTCGGAGGCACCTGGCAACAGAAGCCTCCACTTCAGATTGCTTGCGGCGAGATTGTCCGAAGCTCCATCAAATGGGACACGGGCGGTGCTGGATCGTTACAGCTACTATTTTTCCCTATATGGATTATCATGGGATTCTTTCCGGCAGCCGCGGCTGCGCGCTGACGGCTGCGCGGGCTAGCAGTTGGATGCTGAGTCCATAACTTTCAAAGGCGACTGCCAACCAAGCGGATCCTCCCATGTCCGTCGATCACATCCGTTACGATATGCTGGCACAAGACGCATTGCGTGGACTTGTGCGCACGGTGCTGGGCGACGCTGCCAAGAATGGCCTGCCCGGAGAGCATCACTTCTACATTACCTTCGACACGCGCGCAGACGGCGTGCGGCTGTCGCCGCGAATGCTCGCGCAGTATCCGAAGGAGATGACGGTCGTGCTGCAGCACCAATTCTGGGATCTGGTCGTGACAGAAGATGGCTTCGAAGTTGGATTGTCGTTCGGCGGCGTTCCGGAGCGGCTGGCTGTTGCCTTCGCCGCCATTAAGGGTTTTGCTGATCCATCCGTGCAGTTCGGTTTGCAATTCGAAGAGCTTGGCGAAGCCGTAGCTGACGGCGAGGAGCTAACGGGCGAGAGCGCGCCTCCCGGCGCCGACCGCGGCGACAAGCAGCCCGCCGCGCAGCATCGCCCGCGCACGCCTGGAGCGATCCCTGTGGTTCCCGTGCCCGCCAACCCCGAGCCGGCGAATCCCGAAACAGCCGATGGCGAGGGCGGCAATTCCAAGCCGCCCCTGCCGGCTGAAGAGGTCCTCAGGCCGCAAAGCGGCGCGGAGGTTGTACGGCTCGACCGTTTCCGCAAGAAATAGCGATTGAATCCAGTGGCAAATGGGCGACCGCAATGCAGACCGGCGGGCTGACCGGCTCGGCTGACTGGCCGCGATGGATGGGCAGCGCGAGCGTGGATTGGTTCTCGATGTTCGGCCCTTCGTTCTGCGCTATCTGTCGCCGGGCATGACCAACACGCGCACGGAAAGCGACACGTTCGGACCCATCGAGGTGTCGGCCGACCGGCTTTGGGGTGCGCAGACTGAACGGTCTCGCCGCAATTTTCGCATTGGCGAGGAGCGCATGCCCCAGCCGATCATTCGTGCGCTGGGCCTCATCAAACACGCGGCAGCCGAGGTCAATCATCGGCTAGGCTCCCTCGACAAGGAGCGTGCACAGGCGATAGCGCGGGCGGCAGGGGAAGTGATGAATGGAGAGCTCGACGATCACTTCCCGTTGGTGGTGTGGCAGACCGGTTCCGGCACGCAGACCAATATGAACGTCAACGAGGTGATCGCGGCGCGAGCGAACGAGATGCTGGGCGGGGAGCGGGGACAGAAGGCGCCGGTGCACCCCAACGATCACGTCAACATGAGCCAATCCTCGAACGACAGCTTTCCGACTGCGATGCATATCGCGGCGGCCGAAGAGATGACCCATCGGCTCCTCCCGGCTCTGGCGCAATTACAGGAGGCGCTGGAGAAAAAGACCACGGAGTTCGCCCATATCGTCAAGATCGGCCGCACTCATACCCAGGACGCAACGCCGCTGACGCTCGGCCAGGAGTTCTCGGGTTATGCAGCGGCCGTCAAGCAAGGGCGCGCCCGGCTCGACGCCGCGATCAAGGAGCTTTATCCGCTCGCACAGGGCGGCACCGCGGTCGGCACCGGGCTCAACAGCAAGCCGCAATTCGCCGCGCTGATTGCCGAGAGGATCGCCGAGCTTACCCACCTGCCCTTCGTGACTGCGCCGAACAAGTTCGAGGCGCTCGCGTCGCACGACGCGATGGTATTCGCACAAGGTGCACTGGCCTCGGTGGCAACGGGCCTATTCAAGATCGCCAATGACATCAGGCTTCTCGGCTCCGGCCCGCGCTCCGGGCTGGGCGAATTGATCCTGCCGGAGAACGAGCCGGGCTCCTCGATCATGCCCGGAAAGGTCAATCCCACCCAATCCGAGGCGCTCACCATGGTATGCTGCCAGGTGTTCGGCCACCAAACCACGGTCACCGTTGCGGCAAGCCAGGGGCATTTCGAGCTCAACGTCTATAAGCCGGTGATCGCATACGCCGTGCTGGCGTCCATCAGGCTTCTCGCCGACGCGGCGGTGTCGTTCACGCAACATTGCGTTTGCGGCATACGCGCCAATGAGGCGCGCATCAGCGAGCTGATGAAGAATTCCCTGATGCTGGTGACTGCGCTCGCGCCAAAGATCGGGTACGAGCGCGCCGCGACGATCGCAAAAGCCGCGCACAGCAATGGGACGACACTACGCGAGGAGGCGATCCGCCTTGGCTATGTCTCTGCGGCGGAGTTCGACCGCCTGGTGCGGCCGGAAAAGATGGTGCAGCCCAATGATCCGAGCTGATTCCAAAAAAGACCCGGGAATGGCTCCCTCCCGGTCAGGATGATCCAAACCCCTTCAAGTCGCCGAATTCTGGGCATGAGCTTCTGCGCCATCTCAGCCAGCTGCTTCGCCTGCTGCGTCATTATCTCCGATTGCTCGCGCATGTGACTGGTCGTGAGCTCGATCACTTCTGACGGGGATTTGGCGCCGTGGAGCTTGCGGAAGTATTCGAAGGCAGCATGGGTGTTCGCAGCCGCAAATTCCATGAACTTGGCATTGTAATCCCCACTGGCCTGCATGGCATTTCTGATCAGGTCGGTTGCAGCTTTGTCCGGCATGACGCGCATCCTCCACGTTTCTGTCGAATCCCTCGATACCGCAGTGGCGGCCCCATCTGTGAATGGTTGCATACCAGGCGGAATTGGTCGAGCCCGTGACCCATATGTCGGGTCTCGGTCGGGACACGCCGTCTTCGACCCTAAATCGGCGCATCCAGCCTGCATGAGTGCCCTTTACGGGCGCGTCTGGCCGGTGCCGAAAAGTCACACTCGGACAATCTTCTGTTTGCTGCAGTGAGCGTAGACCAAAGCTCTCCGGCGTCATGATAACGTCCCTCGAATGGGGTCAATTGATCGGGGGATCATGTCATGTGGCTCGTTCTTTACGTTGCGACCATCGCCTCGCTCAGCGCTTTGAGCCTTTTGCCAACTCTGTCGCCTCTGGCCCCCATAAGGGCCGATGAGGATCGGACGCCCCATATCGACCTGTGAAGTGAGCAAGGCCGGCTTCCCTCGGCTGCGTTCGAGCAAATCGATATACACAGGCAGCTGTGCCACGCTTTCTTAGTCTGCACGCACGCATGTCTACGTGACCGGGTTGTTCACGCCGAACGTTTGATCACGCAATCCGTCTTCGCGGCCGGATTGTCTTTTTTCATGCTTTCGCTCGCTCGATGCCGCAAGACTGTCCCTCCAGCCACTCCCACGCCCAAAACGTAAATCCAGCCCTGCACGAAGTCGAACAGGTGCGAGTTGAACAAGCTCGAGATGATGTTTTGCACCACAATGACCAATCCGATCCAGGCTGCCATCGCAGATCCGCGGAACAATAAAAGATGTCCGATCCACATGGCACAGAGCATGGCTGCTCCAACCAGCCCAAGCTGGATCGCAACTCCCAGTGTCTGATTGTGCGGATTGGGGGAGATCAGCCCCGAGGGGCCTAAGTCTCCGACGGCGGATCGTCGGAACAATTCCCGGATCGTGCCGGTGCCGTGTCCGATAACCGGCGAATCGGCGATGAATGACATCGATCTTTTCCAATATTCGAGCCGCTCGCCAACACTCGTCCTCGCGTTTTCGCTCCAGTAGCGCTCAATTTCCTGCGGCACCACGCCCACGCGCGCGCGCAGAAACGGGGAGGATTCCCAGATCGCCAGCACGAAAAGCATTGCCGCAAGCAGAACAAGGCTGCCTTTTTTCCATCCGAACTGCCTGAAGGAAAACAGGAACAGCAGCACGACCGACGCCGCCAATGCCGTGCGACCGGTCGCGAGATAGAGAAAGTTGATCAGAAACAATGTCACCAACAACAGCAGACCGACGCTGATCCAGGGACGGGTGCGCACGAAGCTCAATGCGATCGGCAACAAGATGAACACACAAATAACAAACTCGCCGCTCTGCGCGATATAATCCTTGACCGGAACACCGAGGCCGGAGCGAACCCCTCGCCATGTCAATCCGGGCCACAGTGCGAAGTAATACGATACAGCCAGCAGCAAGGCGCACGAGAGCAGGAATGCCATGAGCACCCGCGAGCCGCTGTCGCTGCGGCGGAATTGAGCGAGGAGAAGCGGGATGACCAGCAGCTTGTGAAAACCCCCAAGTCCGGCAACGCGGTCAGCCCACGCCACGTCGGCCCATAACATGCCCATTGCGGCAAACAGCCAGATGAGAACAGGTAGACCGCCGGCCGGCGTCAAGACTTCCTGACGGACCGCCGCCAGATCCAATGTGGGCGCCAAGGAGATCAGCCACAGAACAATGAGAATACCGGTTGCTGATGTGGACCACGGCAACGATGCAGCAGCGCCGATCGCAAACCAATCTGCGATGGCAGCGAAGGGAATGCGCCTGGCGGTTGCTGCGTTTTCTGACATGTTTCGCCAATCACCGGTCAGGACTTGCCGAAAAGACGGCCTTCCTGCCAAGTCGGACCGCTGATTCATTCATCAGCATCGGCCGCTCAGTGCGCCGTCGGCAGCCATATGCCCAGGCCCTTTTCGAGCGCACGACGATACAAGAAGTGTGCCAGCGCCACATCCTGCGATACCAGCCCGGTGGTATGAATTAGGATGCGCTCGTCGTCGCGCTCGCGTCCCTTCTTCGCGCCGGACACAAGTTCGTGGATCTCAGCGTAAATCTGCTCGCGCGAGAACTGTCGCAAATCGATCATCCGTTTGAACTCGCGCTGGAGCATGTTGAGCTCCCAGCTGTCGATGACGACCTTGTCCAGCTTGCCCCAGCCGGCCGGATCGAGCTCGCGACGCGCGAGCGAGATGAAAGTGCAGCCCGGATCCAGCCAAGGTTCCCGGCTCACAATATCGCCCGACGTGGTGCCGCCGACCACGATGTGGGCTCCGCGCACGACTTCTTCGACCGAATTCTTTCGCAATGACGGGAATCCCCAGCTCCTTCGACCAATGCTCGGCGAAAGCTCGCCGCGTCTCGCTCCGCCGGGAGGTGGCACGGATTTCCTCGAATTGGTACATGGTCCGGAGGCAGCGCAATGCGTTGGTGCCCATGGTGCCGATGCCCACGAGCCCCAGAATTTTTGGATTTGCCGGCCCCAGCCACTTGCAGCCGATGGTCGCCGCCGCCGCGCTGCGGATGGCGTAGCTCCAGTGCTCATCGACAATGGCGAGCGGCGCGCCGCTATGAGGATCGGACAGCACGATGTATCGCGTGCAGTCGAGACCCCCGACCGTATTGCGCGCGCCGTCGTCATAGTAGTTGTAGAGGCGCACCCCGGTGGCCGGGATATCCTTCAAAAAAACCGCCTTCACATGCCAATGATTGTGGAAGCCGTCCGGCACGTCGAGCTTGAAGCTCGCCGGGTTCGAAACGACGACGCTGCCGCGGGCATGCATCATATAGACTTGCTCGCACACGGCGAGCGCATCCTCGAGCGCCAGCAGCCCGAGCGTCTCACGATAGGGAACGAACAGCACGCCGTTCTGGTCAGTCATGGCTCGGTCCCGATGACGCTCCTGTGCAGGCAGAGCATGCGGACGGCAGATGGTCATTCATCGAGCACGAAGTCGAGGTGCCTTCCGGACGGTGCATAGATCTCGAAAATCTCAAACGTGTCGACGCCCAGATGGGCGAGCGAATGCTTCATCCCGGCGGGAATGTAGACCACGTCATCCTCGCAGATCACATAGGTCTTTTCTTCGACCGTAAGCGTGCCCTGGCCACGCTTGACGATATAGACGTTGTCGGCGTCGGTATGGTGGTGCAGCTTGCCGCGCTGGCCTCCCGGATGGAGCCGGTTGAGGTGAACATCCACCTTCTCGGTGCCGAGACTGGGATTGACCAGCTTGACCTGCTCGCCGCGTCCGGAGTCCATCGGGTTGCTCGGACAGTCCCCCAGACGCAGGATCTTGAACACGCGCTCACCCTCCTTGCCGCTCCGCCGACCGGCATGCAATATCGCGCGACCGTAATCGGCCACCGGAACGCGTTCAAGCGCGCAGACGCGTGGAGCATGACAGCATGAGCCGCGCCGTCTCGATCGCTCGCGCGCACGCCTATTTCTGCTCCGTCGTCGCCGCAGCCGAAGTCGGATGCCACTCAAGAGTGCCGAACTCGGGTAAACCCGAGTTCGGGCGGCGGGGCGCATGCACGATTTTGCCCACGCGGGTAGAACACAGGCGCGCCTTTGCCCACCTACGCGTGACGACATGCGCATCCCCGACGATCATCGCTTGGCGGTTGCAACGATGGACATCGTGGACTGGACGCGCGCCTTCGTGCGCCATGCGAGCCCGCAGACCGAGCGAATTCGAGAACGAGCCGCAAGTGCAGAGCTTCGTCGGCGAAACGATCGTGCCCCTGCTGCGAAAGCTCGCCCTGCCGTGGCGTCGCGATGCGATGGGCAATGTTCTGGTCGAGCTCGGGTCCGAGCGCTCGCATCGAAGCCTGATGCTCATGGCGTACGCCATGACGCATCCGGGCAATCGCATGCGCAATCCCTTCGACGCGGAGCTGATCGAGGAGGCAACAGGGCCTCACATCCGCGGCCGCGGCGTTTCCGAGCAGAAGGGATCATTGGCGGCGGCGCTCGCGGCGGTGAAGACGGCCGCCGACCGCCTCACCTTGGATGGCCGACTGGTTTTCGCCGTGAGCACGGCGGGAGAAACCGGACGGCACGACGCCGCGGCCAGCATTTGCGAGGCGCTCCGCTACTGCCCCCAGCTCGTCGTGATCGCGATCGGCACCACGGGTCGCGTGGCACTTGCCAACAAGGGGCGCATCGACGTGTCCGTCACGGTACGCGGCAAGGCCACGCATAGCAGCACGCCCTGGATGGGAGTGAATGCCATCGAGGGTGCGCGCCGCGTGCTTGATCGCGTGCTGTCCTTGGACGTGGGCGCGAATAAACATCCCGCTCTCGGCGCAGCAACCTTGACTCCCACCGCAATGCGGTCCTGGCCGGAAGCGACCCACACCGTGCAGGACGAGGTCCGTCTCGTCTTCGATCGACGTCTCCTGCCGGGTGATGACCCGCATGCCGCTTTCGCCGCCATCACCGCTGCCGCCGATATCGGGGATCCTTGGACGGTCGCCACCGAGCCCGGCCCGTTCATGTATCCGGCCGAGATCGCGCCGGACGGCCTGTTCATGCGGACGGCCGCGACCGGATGCCGGCGCATGGGCCTCGAAGCACCGGCGACCTTTCACAGTCATGGGGCGCTCGATGCCGGCTTCTTTTGTTGCCAGGGCGCGGAGGCGGCGATGTGGGGTCCCGGAGCAGTCGAGCAATGGCACTGCGACGACGAACGCATCGCGGTCGCCGATATCATCACGGGCGCGGTGTCCTATCGGGGCATGATCGAGGCGGCGCTGTGCGAGTAGGGGCATCAAGCAGGATGCTGCTCAGTTCAGCGCGGTCGTTCAGAAAGCAAACATCAAGCCGGATTGACCTCGCCGGCGCTTGCGCGGTCGGAGGTGACCGGCTTTGTCTCCAGCGTCGCCAGGGCACGGGACAAGATGGAGCGAATTTTCTCGGCGCCGCCGGTCTGCACCAGGGTCGGATCGAGATAGAGATCGATCCCGGTCAAATGCTCGCTGAAGAGCTCGTGCTTGCCGTCCCCTTGCTCGACGACGCCGTCGACCGCATACGGGACGACTTCGCGGCTGATTCCCTTCATCGTGATCGGCGGCAAGGTATGCGCGCTGATCATGTCGCGCACGAGCGCATAGGTCTCGTAGCTGATGACGATATGTCCCGGCTCGGCGATCGACTGCAGCCGCGCGGCAAGGTTGGCCTCGGCGCCGATGATCGTGTAGTCCATTCGGTCGGCGCTGCCGAAATTGCCGACATTGCAGTAGCCGGTATTGATGCCCATCCGCACGCGGAACGGGTGCTCGATGCCCTCGCCGCGCCATTTCGCATTGAGCTCGGCGCAGCCGCTGCTGCATGTCGGTGGCCATGCGCAGGCAGGCGCGCGCGTCCTCGGCGTCGCCCTTGGTCTCCGGATCGCCGAAGAAGATCAGCATCGCATCGCCGACGAACTTGTCGATGGTCCCGCCATGCCTGAGCGCGATCGTTCGACATCTCGGTGAAATACTCGTTGAGCAGCTGGGTGATCTCCTCGGGCTGCAGGCGCTCGGTGGTCGCGGTGAAGTCCTTGATGTCGGAGAAGAAGATCGTGAGCTTCTTGCGCTCGGTTTGAATGGTGACATCCTTCTGTCCGCTGAAGATGCTCTTGTAGAGCTGCGGCGAGAGGTAGCGCGAGATCTTCATCGAAAGCGACGCGAGGAAATCGTTGGCGGTCTCGAGCTCCCTGTTCATGCCCTGGATCGCGATCGCGCTGGCGGCGCTGCAGCACCAGGAACCCCAACCCAGCGGTCGCCGATCAGGGCGAAATAGATCAGCAGATATTTGAACGAGAAGAGGTTGCACGGCGATCGGCTGGCTCGACGGACACCTCCTGGATGCCGCGGACATCGCCGACCTTCCAGTCGCGCTTGGGGCTCTCCGGATGGCTGTTGTGGCAGTCGACGCAGGTCGCCCCCATGATCACGGGCGCTACCAGGCGGACGCGGTCGGTCAGGAACGACGCGGGAGACGTCGATGAGCTGCCCGCTCGGATCGGCGCGCAGAACAGAGAGAGCATTGCGCTCGAACTGGTCGAGCAAATGCGGCGTGCGGCGCTCGAATGGATAGTCCGAGACGAACCGGTAGGTGATGTCCTGCTGCTGCTGGTTAAGCACGCGACCGAGCTCGAGCGAAAGCGTCGCCGGGATCGGGATGGCGCCGGGGATGGACTCGTAGTTGTGCACCGACTTGCGTCGATCCTGGCGACGCCAGCACCCGGCCGACGACATTGCTGGCATAATAGCCGCGCACGCTGGTGATCACTGAATTGAGATCGCCGGCCTGACGACGCAGTGCCGTATCCGTCAGGTTGCTCAAGTCCAGCCACACCGCTATCGGCAGCCCCGCAAGCAGGATGACCACCAGAAGGCTGAGGATGAGGCCGCGGTAGCGCAGATCGGTCGCACGCGACCGCAGATCAGTTGCGATCGCCCGCAACTCTGTCGTAATGGATCGCAGATCGGTCGCGGTGACGCGCGTCATGGGCTGTCCTTGTTGCGGTTCGGCAACGTTCGCTATCACAGCCGGCGGGCAAATTGGAAGGCCGCGAGCGGCGGTGGAACCGCTCCTGGGCATCATACCGGAACCGGTATTCAAAATATCCCGTGCAACGGCCCCGCCGTGCTGGCCATTCGGTGCACAGGGCCGACAGAGAACGCGTTATCTCCCCGCCTGGACCTTGATGCCAATCTCCGCTCCCCAATCGTCGGAATACTCTTTCGGTTTCTCAATCAAGCTGCATCGCCGCGTAGCCTGAAAGAAATTGAACGCCTCACAGCGCTTGTCCTTCAGGCAGCGCTGCGAGCAATCGCCGTAATTTTGCGCGTTGGCTTGCAAGTAGGGCTCGTTCGGAAACGCTTTTAGCGGCCGCCGCTGAATGACCGGCTCCCGATCGTCGTAAGTGACGGTAACGCCGTTTGGAACGAATGTGACGCTGCGAGGCTCGAGCCGCAATTGGTTGACTGAGGACTTCAAGAAGCAGTAGCGATTCCACATGTCGTACGAGTAGGCGCGGCATCGGCTGTCCTTCTTGCAGAGGCTTTCACACTGATCCTGCGAAATTCCCCGTTGCTTGTGATAATCTCCGCCGTCCATATCCCGGCTGCTGTAAGCGGTGAAGGATCGGTCCGCAGCTGCGCCGGCTGGAGGCGGCGGAGATGGAGGAGCAGCAGACGCCCCGGCCGGAGGCGGTGGAGACGGCGGAGCTGCGCGAGGCGGCTCGCGTGACGCCTCGCGATTTGCGGATTCGTTGATCTTATCCGTGATCGCCTTGACCGCCTTCTCCATCGGCGAGTTTCGACAGACATCGCCGAGAGTTGCCGCAATCACCTCGAGCGAGCTGATCGCATCCTTCTGCCGTGCCGCTGCATAGCCGGCCGCCCATGAGATCATCATCAGCGATCTGCGCAACCTGGCGCTGTTGCCCCGATCGCCGACGTCCCCGAGAAATTCATCACAGGTGTAGGTATCGAGCACAAGCGCTTCCTGCGCCCGCGCGCCGCATGTGAAGGCGATCAAGATGATGAAGATCGACGCCGGCCATGAGAATACGTTCACGTCAGTCCCCATTGCCTGCAGGCAACCTTCCACCATGGAACAAGGCCGCACGAATGCCCGCGCCGCACCGCACGACAAGTCTTCGCGACAGAGCCGACATTAAAGCCTTGCATCCGGGGGTGCAATCAGCGATGGCGGTCCTGCGTAACGCAGGACATGACGACCGCGGCGGCCGGGCGAATGTCTCGGCGAATGTGGGAGGGGCCGGGACGTCGCAGGCGCTTGGGATCGATCACGTCGCTCCGGGGGGCACCGTTCCGGTTGCGGGATCGAACGCGATGACGCGCCGGCCGAGCGGTCGGGTGGCGGGCGAGAGATTGCATCTCAGGAAGCGACCCTTTCCTGCCGCGCCGACGAACTCGCCCGCATGTGCGACAGGTTCCCCGCGCACCAGGGTGGTGATCGGCCAGCCCTTGATTTTCCTGCCCTCGTAGGGCGTGTAATCCATGGCATCGTGGATCATCGACTGGCTGATCGTCACTTCCTTGTCCGGATCCCAGATCGCGAGATCCGCGTCGCTGCCGACCGCAATGGTGCCCTTGCGCGGATGCAGCCCGTAGAGCTTGGCGGCGTTGGTCGCGGTCAAGGCCACGAAGCGCGCAAGATCGATGCGCCCCTTCCCCACCCCTTCCGAAAACAACAGCGCCATCCTCACTTCCAGGCCGGGGACTCCGTTGGCGACTTTCTTGAACGGCGCGTTGCGGCCGTGCTTCATTTTTCCTTCGGGATCGTCGAAGCGATAGCCGGCATGATCGGAGGAAAAAACCTCGAATACGCCGGTCTCGATGCCGCCCCAGATCACGTCCTGGTTGGCCTTGTCGCGGGGCGGCGGGCTGCACATGTATTTGGCGCCTTCAAAGCCCGGCCGATCGAGATCGTCCTGGGTGAGGAACAGATATTGCGGGCAGGTCTCGCCATAGACCCTGAGCCCGCGGGCCTGTGCCGAACGGATCTGCTCCATCGCCTCGCGCGCGGAGACGTGCACGATGAGAATCGGCACGTCGACCAGCTCGGCGAGCGAGATTGCGCGCGAAGTCGCCTCGCGTTCCGCGATGGGAGCATGCGCCACGGCATGAAAGCGCGGCGCGCAATGACCGGCGGCGATGAGCTTCTCGCTCAGCCAGGAGATGACATCGTGGTTCTCGGCATGCACCATGACGAGCGCGCGCTCGCGCCGGGCCACTGAGAGAACTTCGAGAATTTGCCGGTCATCGAGCTTGAGCGCATCGTAGGTCGTGTAGATCTTGAACGAGGTGTAGCCGTCCTTGATCAGCGCCGGGAGCTCCTGACCGGTCACCTGCTCGGTCGGGTCGGAAATGATCAGGTGAAAGGCATAGTCCACCGCGGCCTTGGGCTCGGCGCAGGCGTGATAGTCCTTCACCACCTGGCGCAGCGACATGCCGCGATGCTGCGCGGCGAACGGAATGACCGTGGTCGTGCCCCCGCATGCCGCCGAGCGCGTCGCGGTGAAGAAGTCGTCCGCGGTCATGATCCCGGTGGAGGAGCGCTGCTCGATGTGACAATGGCTGTCGACGCCGCCGGGGGTGACGATGCGGCCCTGCGCATCGATCTCCCGGCGACCGGCGGTCAGCTTTGCGCCGATGGTTACGATGCGGCCGGCGACTATCCCGATGTCGGCAGGAAAGACGTCGGACGCCGTCGCCACCGTCCCGTTGCGCACGACAAGATCGTAATCGCTCATGACGATCGTTCTCTAGGCGACGGCAAGCCGGCGGGGATCGCCGCGCTGCGTCAGGCGCGTCTGCAAGCGGGCCAATAGGCGGTCGAGCTCCTTGACATCATCGGCGTCGAGCCTTGGACCCGGCGCGCGCACCGCAGCCGACCGGATTGCGCCGCGCCGGCGCAGGATCTCCTTGCGCACCGCGAGGCCAAATCCGGGTTGCTGCTCGTGGCGCACAAGCGGCAGGTAGACGTCGAACAAGTCCTCGGCTTCCTCGCTCTGTCCCGCCTGGAAAAGCGAGCACACACGGACCAGCATCTCGGGATACGCAAAACCCGTCATGACGCCGTCGGCGCCGCGATGGAGCTCCTGCGGGACGTACAATCCGCCGTTGCCGACCAGGATGCTGATGTAGCGCCGCGCCGTTCCATCGCAGGCCGCGCGCAACTGCGAGAGCTTTCGGAGGCCGGGACAGTCTTCGTGCTTGAACATCACCACGCTGGAATGCGCGTCGGCGATTTTCAGGAAGCCCTGGGCGGAGATGTCGGCTTGCGTCGACTGCGGGTAGTCCTGGTAGACGACTGGAGTGTTGTCGCCAAGCCGCGAGAGCACATCGTTGAAATAGCCCATGATCTGCGATTCGGTCTTCAGGCCGGTGGCCGGCGCGACCATGACGCCGCAAGCGCCGGCGTCCATCGCGATTCTGCTCAGCTTGATGAGGTTGGCTGTGCCCGGATTCGAGACTCCGACAATGACCGGCACGCGGCCATCGACGCGCCGCAAATAATAGCGCGTGAATTGCACCGATTCCTCCTCGCTGAGCTTCTGCGCCTCGCCCATCATGCCCAGGATGGTGAGACCGCTCACCCCGCATTGCAGATAGATGTCGACCAGGCTGTCGACGCTCGCCCAATCGATCTCGCCTGCGTCGGTGAAAGGCGTCGCCGAGATGGCGTACACTCCCTTTGCGGTGGCATCGAGCAGATGGCTCATCACTCCGGCATGCCTGTTAGCGATTGGGTCAGCAGCTCGGCATGTATAACCCGCGCCTTCCGAAGAGCAACTGACCCGCTTCCCGGCGGGAACCGAGTTTCAAATTTGCAGGGGCGAGGCACGCCTCGTCTCTCTCGGGCGGGCGACGCATGCGTCGCTCCTGCAGGATGTTTGCCCTGCGCTTCCGCCTTGTCCGACTGCACCCGATGGCTATAGTCGCCCGAGACCTTGCGCACTCGCGCGGTCGGCTGGCTTCAAGGGAATTTCATGATGCGATATGCACTTGCAGCAGGCGCCATGCTGCTTCTCCTTCCGTCGCCGCTGCCGGGTCAGGAGCTCCCGCCATTGCGGACCGGGATGGACGGCACGTTCGCCCCCCATGCCTTTCCCAGCCTGTCCGGCGGCTACGAAGGCTTCAACATCGATCTTGCGAACGAGATCGCAAAACGCCTCAAGCGCAGGATCATCATCGACGCCGGGCAGTTCTCCGGCCTCGTTCCGGCGCTGCAAGCCGGCACTTATGACTTTCTCGTCGCTCCGACCACGGTGACGAAGGAGCGTGCAGAGAACATGCTGTTCACCGAAGGCTACCTCAATACCGACTTCCAGTTCCTGATCAAGAAGGGCTCGCCCAAGGTGACGAAGCTCGAAGACCTGAAGGGAAAGACCATCTCGGTGAACAAGGGCTCGGTCTATGATTCGTGGGCGCGCGAGCTCGAGGGCAAGATCGGCTGGAAGGTCGAATCATTCGGCACGCAGACCGACGCCGTGCAGGCGGTGCTCGCCGGCCGCACCGATGCCAATGTCGCCGGCAATACCGTGATAGCATGGGCCGCGAAGAACAATCCGCAGCTCGAATTGTCGTACCTCTATTCGACCGGCCTGGTGTGGGCGGCACCACTGCGCAGGGATTCCGGCGAATTGCGCAAGACCCTGGAGAACGCGGTCGAATGCATGAAGCTCGACGGCACGATCGCCAAGCTGCATGAGAAATGGTTCGGCCTCGCGCCGGCGCCCGGGTCGGCCGCCGTCACCGTCTTTCCCGGCTACGGCGTTCCGGACATGCCGGGATATGATCCGACCGCGCATACCCCTGCGTGCGGCTGAGGTTCGCGTAGGGACGAGGCATGCCTCGCCCCCGCCGGGCAGTGATCATCGATGACGACCGCGGGCCAGCCCATCCTCGACATCCGCGGCCTGCGCAAGAGCTTCCATCACGTCGAGGTGCTGTGCGGCATCGACCTCGCCGTCCTGCCGCAGGAGCTGGTCTTCATCATCGGGCCGTCGGGGTCGGGCAAGAGCACGCTGCTGCGATGCTGCAACCGGCTGGAGGAGCCGACCGCCGGCTCGATCCGGATCGACGGCGTCGACATCATGGCACGCTCGACCGACATCAATGCCATGCGGCGAAGGATCGGCATGGTGTTCCAGTCGTTCAATCTCTATCCGCACATGACGGCGCTCGGCAACGTCGCCCTGGCGCTGGTCAAGGTGCTGCGCAAGCCGCGCATGGAGGCGGAGCGGATCGCGCTCGCCGCGCTCGATCGCGTCGGGCTTTCCGAGAAGGCGCGCGCGTATCCGGCGGAGCTCTCCGGCGGCCAGCAGCAGCGCGTCGCAATCGCGCGCGCGCTCGCGCTCGAGCCGAAGGTGATGCTGTTCGACGAGCCGACCTCGGCGCTCGATCCGGAGCTCGTCGGCAGCGTGCTCAACGTCATGCGCGAGCTCAAGCGCGGCGGCATGACCATGCTCGTCGTGAGCCACGAGATGCGCTTTGCGCGCGACGCCGCCGACCGCGTCATCTTCATGGACCACGGCGCGATCGTGGAGGAAGGCTCGCCCGAGCAGATCTTCTCCAGACCCGGCGAGACGCGCACCCGCGCCTTCATTGCCGAGATTGCGCGCTAAGGCCCAGCCATGGAGCTTGCGCGCTTTCTTGATGCATTCTTCAAGCCGGAGCTGATCGAGCGGTATTTTCCCGCCATCCTCAAGGGGATGGCGGTGACGGTGGAGATTGCCGCCGCCGTGGTGCTCACCGGCATCTCGCTCGGACTGATGCTCGCGATCGCGCGCGCCTTCCGCGTTGCGCCGGTGAGCGCGCTGATCGTGCTTTTTGCCGATATTTTCCGGGCGCTGCCGCCGCTCGTCCTGATACTGCTCGTCTATTTCGGCCTGCCGAACGTCGGAATCTATCTGCCGTCCTTTGCCGTGCTGTGGCTCATGCTCTCGCTGGTGCTGGCGGCGTTCTGCGAGGAGATTTTCTGGGCGGGTCTGTTGTCGGTGCCGAAGGGCCAATGGGAGGCGGCGCGCTCGACCGGCTTGGGCTTTATCGGCACGCTGAGCTATGTCGTGCTGCCGCAGGCATTGCGCCTCACGGTGCCGCCAATCACCAATCGCACCATCGCCATCACGAAGAATACCGCACTCGGCACGGTGATCGGGGTTGGCGAAATCCTCAATCAGGCGACGACCGCGCAATCGTTCTCCGGCAGTGCCACCCCTCTCATGATGGGCGCTATTGCCTACGTGATCCTGTTCATTCCCGTCGTGGCGCTCGGCCGCTACCTGGAGACCCGCTTCGCCTGGCGGAGAGCGTGATGGAAGCGCTCGGCCAGCAGTTCTTCAACCTTGCGATCATGGAGAAGGCGCTGCCGCTCCTGCTCATGGGCCTTCGGCAGACCCTCATTCTCTGCCTCATGGTCATTCCGCTCGGACTGGCCGGAGGACTGCTCTTTGCGCTCCTGTCGCGCTCATCGCTGCGCCCGGTGCGGTGGGCGGCGGTGGTCGGCATCGATTTCTTTCGCGCCGTTCCTCCGCTCGTGCTGTTGATCTTCGTCTATTCCGGGCTGCCCTTTGCGGGCGTGCGACCGTCGCCGCTTACCGCGGTCGCGATCGCATTCTTCCTCAACACCTCGAGCTATTACGGCGAGATCTACCGGGCCGGCATTGAAAGCATCGGGCTCGGCCAATGGGACGCGGCCCGTTCCACGGGGCTTTCGGTCACCCAGACGCTGGCTTATGTCGTGCTGCCGCAGGCGGTGCGCAACGTGCTGCCCGATCTCATCTCCAACACCGTGGAAGTGGTGAAGCTCACCTCGATCGCCAGCGTTGTGGCGCTGCCCGAGCTTCTGTATTCCGCGGACATGGCGCGATCCGTTACCTTCAACAGCTCGCCGCTCGTGCTGGCCGCCTTGATCTACTTGGTCATCCTGTGGCCGATTGTGCGTCTCGTGAGCCGGCTCGAGCGGCGGATGGCGGCATGAGCGCTCGTTGCAGGAGGAATTGATGGCACGCGTATTGCGCATCGGCGGCGCCCAGATGGGCGCGATCCAGAAGGCCGACAGCCGACAGGCGGTGGTGGGACGCATGCTCGACCTCATCGAGCAGGCGAAGTCGGAACGCTGCGATCTCGTGGTCTATCCGGAGCTCGCGCTCACCACGTTCTTTCCGCGCTGGTACATGACCGACGCGGCCGAGGTCGACGCCTGGTTCGAGCGCGAGATGCCGAGCGCCGCAACGCGCCCCCTGTTCGAGCAGGCCGCGCAATACCGCATCGGGCTTTCGTTCGGCTACGCCGAGCTCACCCCCGACGGGCATCGTTTCAATACCTCCATCCTGGTTGACCGTGACGGCAGCATTGTCGGCAAGTACCGCAAGGTGCATCTGCCGGGGCATTCGGAATACGACCCGCAGCGCGCCTTCCAGCATCTCGAGAAACGCTATTTCGAGCCGGGCGACCTCGGCTTCCCGGTGTGGCGCACCATGGGCGGCATCCTCGGCATGTGCATCTGCAATGACCGCCGCTGGCCGGAGACCTATCGCGTCATGGGGCTGCAAGGCGTCGAGCTGGTCATGCTCGGCTACAACACACCGTCCGTAAACGCGCAGAAGGCGGACGAAGGGCCGCAAAAGCGCCTGTTCCACAACCGGCTCACCCTGCAGGCGGGTGCCTATCAGAACTCGACCTGGGTGGTCGCGGTTGCCAAGGGCGGCACCGAGGACGGCCATCCCCTGATCGCCGGCAGCCTGATCGTCAATCCGGACGGCGAGATCGTAAGGGAGGCAGCGAGCGAGGGCGACGAGCTGATCGTCGCCGATTGCGATCTCGATGCGACGATCTTCGGCAAGCAGACGATCTTCGATTTCAAGCGCCACCGGCGCATCGAGCATTATGGCCGCATCACCAGCCAGACCGGAGTCATCGTGCCGCCGTAGCCGCAGGGCGATCACGTTCCACATCCTCCGCGCGATCGGATGCAGGGGCGGGTTTCAAACCCGCCCCTGCCGCATCAACAATCGTGGTTTTGTGTAGCGGCGGGTCTCAAACCTGCCCCTGCCGCATCAACGATCGTGGTTTTGTGTAGCGGCGGGTTTCAAACCCGCCCCCTGCGCATGGGTCAGCTGCACCGTCCCCAGCGCCATGGTGACAGCGGCCTGGGTCGGGTCGATGACGGGAATCCCGAGCGCGTCCTCCAGCGGACGACGGTGGCGTGCCATGCCGGCGCACCCCATCACCACGGCCTCGGCGCCGTCCTCCTCCTTGAGCCGACGCGCGACCTCGATCATGCGTTGGAGCGTCTTTTCCCCGCTCGCCGTCTCGGCGACCGACATTTCGAGCGGGCGCTCGCCGGCAAGGCGGTCGATCAGCGCCATCTGGCGCAGATAGCGCATATGCCGGGCGATGGAGCGTTGGCCGATGGCAATGACGCCGAAGCGGCCCGCACGCGCGAGCGCGGTCAGCACGCCGCATTCGGCAATGCCGAACACCGGGCGGGGAGTGCTTTCGCGGCAGACATGCAGCCCCGGATCGCTGTAGCAGGCGATCACGAATGCGTCGGACGAATTGTCCGCCGCCACCAGCGCCCGCAACGGCAGCACGACGCTTTCCACATCGGCCTGCGTCTCGATGCCAAAGGGACCTTCGGCGAGCGTCGAGCACACGATCTCCGGGCCGTTGTCGAAGCGCAGCCGATCGAGCGCCGCGTCGAGACTGCGGGTCACCGTCTCGTTGGAGTTCGGGTTGACGACCCGGATGCGCGAACGGGTGGCGCTCATGGAAAAACTTGAAATCTCCGTCAGCTGATGGAAATCGATCTGGGCGTCGCCTCCTTGGTCTTCTTGAGAGTCAAGGTCAGCACGCCGTCATCGAGCTGCGCGCTTATCTTGTCGCGATCGATCTTGCTGCCGAGCGTGAATGACCTCTGGAAATGTCCGACATTGTACTCGGTGTAGACCGGATCGAGGCCGCTATATTTCTTGAAATCGATCTGAGCTTCAACTCTGAGAACATCGTCCTCGATATCGACCTTCACGTCTTTCTTCTCGACGCCAGGGACCTCCATGACCACCGTGAGGCCCTCGTCGGTTTCGTAGATGTCGGTGTAAGGCATGAAATAGCGGGCCGGGACCGTGCTCTCCTCCTTGCTCGCGAGCGCCTTCTTTTCCTGCACCGCCAGTTCCTGTGCTCTTGCCATGGTGACCTCCATTGTACGCCCTTCGTTCACGAGATCTTTATGGATTTTGGCTTGTCGCGTTCCGCTCGCGGAAGAAACAGCGCCAGCATGCCATTGCGATACTCCGCCTTGACCCGATCGGCCTCGACTTGAACCGGCAACGTGACCGCGCGATCAAACTCACCGGACAGGCGCTCGCGACGGTGGAGGCTGGCTTTTTCCGAATAGTCGACCGTCTTGCGGCCGGCGATCCTGATGGATTTCTCCTGGACCTGGATATCCAGGTCCGACTTCTTGATGCCGGCGAGCTCGATCAGAATTACGAAATCGTCGCCCTGGCGGAAGACGTTGACGGGGGGATAGGCCCCCATTCCGCTGGGACCGGAGCCGAGCCAACTGCTCGCCCGGGATGCATCCAACGTCTGCTGAAGATTGAACAAGGTGGAGAAGGGGTCCGAGAACATGATCGACATGGTGGTATCCTCCTTTGCAGAGCCGATCGTGCCCGCCGAGAGTGGACTGATTAGATCGCCGTCCTAGCCCGCCAATCCGACAAGAGCTCTGCGCACCGGAGCCATCTCAAGCCGTCGCGAGCAGGCGCCCGCACCGATCTCCCGTCGGACCGAGTAACGGATCCGTCGTCTCACAATCTCGCGGCGAGCAACCATTTAGAAAGGCCGATCCGGCTTTCAAGAGGGCGGCGCGCGACGATGCGTCGGGCTGACTGCCCAGGCAAGCTCAAGTCCAGAGATAACCATAGCTGCGGATGGAGCCGACGAGCCGGTTTGCCGCCGATGCGGACGCCTCCTCGCCCATGGCCGCGCCGACCAGCCAGGTACGTCCGTGCACTTCCAGCCCGCGGATATCGGCACGCGCCGCGAACACCGTCGAATTGCACCACAATCCGCCGAAGCACTCGCTGTCCTGCAATGATGCCGCGCCGGCAAAGCGCGTGCGATCGAGCGACAGATTGCCGTAGCAGGTCATCCGGTCGAGAAAAGCCGCGTCTGCGAACTCGGACCGGTCGAAGCAGGCAACGCCCTGGAATTGCGCACCGGAGAAACTTGCGACGCGGCGAAACCGGGCCCGGTCGAAGCGGGCATCGCTGAGGAACACGGCGGCGGAGAAATTCACCGGGGCGTTGAAGATGCAATCCGTGAACCAGGCCAGGCCGCCGAACACCGCGCCGCGCAGCATGAGCGGAGCATCGAAAGTGGTGCCGGTGAAATCGAGATTCGGCAGCGACACCCCTTCGAGCTCGAGCGGCTCGTCGACGACGAGACCGCGCAAGTCCTCGAGCTCTCCGGGCCGCAGCGGCTGCGCGAGCTTGCTGCGAATGCTCGTCATGCGCTTCCTGCCGCGCCCGCCGGCGGCCCGGCAAAGCTCTCTGCGAATGGGCCAATCGCCGTCATGTCCACCTCCACCAGCGCCGGGCCGCGCGCCGCCAATGCACGCTCGAGCGCCGGCTCGAAATCCTCGATGCGGGAGACGCGCGCATGCGGGAGCGCAAGCGCCGCCGCCAGCAGGGCAAAATCCGGCGTGTGCAGGTCGGCATAGTTGCGGCGGCTGCCGAACTGCGCATCCTGGATGTTGCGGATGACGCCGTAGCCGCGATCGTTCATCAGGATGAAAACGATATCGCACTTGCCGTCGACCGCGGTCGCCAGCTCGCCGAGGTTGACCATCGCCCCGCCGTCTCCCAGAAGCGCGATGGTCTTCGCCGGCATTCCCGCGCACGCCGCGCCGACCGCCATGGCGACCCCCTGCCCTATTCCGCCGCCCAAGGCATGCACGCCCAGATGCGGGGCCGCGAGGTGCACATAGCGGTTGCCGAAGGTGCTGTTTGCGAGCGTGACATCGCGCACGAACGGATGCCGGCCGGGCGCCACGCGCCTTTGCAGGACATCGGCCACGACCCGGTATGGACCAAGCGTGGCCGCAAGCTTGCGCTCGGACTGCACTCGGGCGGCCGCGACCTCGGCGAGAAACGTCGCATCGGTTTCGAGCTTGGCGGGCAGTCGCGGGCAAAGCTCCTCGAGCGCGGCGCGCGCATCGGCAGGGATGAACAGATCGACCGCATAGTTGCGCGCGGCCTGCGCGGGATCGGCATCGATCTGGACCAGCGGCCGCGGCAGCCGCGCGGCATTGTTGCGGGTCTCGTTGCCGCGCAGCCGCGAGCCGACCACGATCATGAGGTCGGCGCGATCATAGATCGCCTGCGCCTCCGGCGTCATGTTGTAGGCGCCGAGCGTGTGCGCATGCGTCTTCCGGCACCACGGCACGGCCGTTGGTGCTGCTCACCACCGCGAAGCCGCGCCCGGCAAGATCGAGCGCCGCCGCGCCGGCTTCGCGGGCGCCGCCGCCGAGCCACAACATCGGGCGCCTTGCGCCGCGCACAAGCCCGGCCAGGGCGTCGAGCAGGCGGGGATCGGCCGCCTGCGGCAGCATCGGCCCCAGCCCCACATGCCGCGGCCGCGGATTTTTTTCGCGCTGCACGTCGATCGGGACTTCGAGCGCGACCGGCCCGCGCGGCGGCGTGAGCGCGGCGCGCGCCGCCGCCTCGACCATGGCGACCGCGGTGCGGCCCTCCCACACCCGGAAATAGGCCTTGGAGACCGCGCGCAGCATGTCGGCCTGCCGCGGCACGTCGTGGATCGCGGCCCGATCGCGATCCATGTAGGGGCGGTCGATCTGCGTCGTGATGTGAAGCACGGGCGAGCCGGCCGTGAGCGCCTCGACCTGCGAGCCCGCGGCATTTCCGGCCGCGGTTCCCGTGCTGGTGATGACCACGCCGAGGGAACGCGCAACGCGCGCAAAGCCATCCGCCATGTTCATGGCGCCGGCCTCGCTGCGCGCCGGGACGAAGCGAATTCGATTGTGCCGGGCGATGGCATCGAGGATCGGCATATTGTGGATCGAGATCACCCCGAAGACCGTGGTCACTCCGATTTCGGCCAGCGCATGCGCGATGAGGTCGCCCACGGGCTCGGTCATCGCAATTATCTCCGGTGAACGCGCGGCAATCGTCATGCGTGCAGCCTTTACATGTGACGCGAGACGCCGCCGGAAATCTCCAGCTGCGCACCGGTGATGAAGCCCGCGGCCGGAGAGCAGAGAAACGCGATGGCGCGGGCGACCTCATCGGGCCTGCCCAGCCGCTCCATCGGAATATGCCGATCGCGCGCGATCTCGGCGTACCAGTCCTCGCGCGTCTGCGCAGGGTCCTTGCGCACGGCGAAGCGGCGTTCCCATTGCCCGGATTCGATCAGTCCGAGCATCACCGAGTTGACCCGGATGCGTGGCGCGAATTCGCGGGCCAGAGATTTCACCAGGTTCTGGGCACCCGCGCGCGCCGCCGAGGTGGCGACCATGTAGGGCTCGGGCTGGTAGGCAAGCAGCGAATTGACCGCCAGGATCGCTGCCGCGTCGCTTTTGTCGAGGAGCGGCTTGAAGGCGCGCACCGGATCGATCTGGCTGAAGAATTTGAGCTCCAGCTCTTCGCGCCAGGCCTCGTCGCTCGTCTCCGAGAACGTCGACAGGCGCGCTTGGCCGGCATTGTTGATGAGGATGTCGCAGCGTCCCTGCCATTGCCCGACCGCGGCGGCGAAACGGCCCACTGCCTCCCTGTCGAGAACGTCGCATTGCAGCGCGAGCAGTCGCTCCGGCGCGCCAATCCCGAGCAGCGACGATTTGGCCGCCGCGAGCCGCGCCTCGTCGCGGCCGCAGACCGCAACGCAGGCGCCCTCGTCCAGCAGCAGGCGCGCCGTGGCGAGACCGATCCCGAACGTGCCGCCGGTGACCACGGCAACCTTGTCGCGCAGCTCCAGATCCATTGATGTCAATCTGCGCCGCCGACCGTGCCGCGAGCGCCGCTCTGTTCCCCTCCCCCTTGTGGGGAGGGGTTAGGGGTGGGGGTCCTCGTTATTGCTCGCTGAATGTCCTCCAGCACGCCGTCAATATTGTTCAAAATGTCGTTGTTCCAATAGCGCAACACGCTATAGCCGTTTGCTTGAAGAGCTTTGGTGCGCCCCATATCGGCAGCTAATCGCAGGGCATGTTGACTTCCATCCACCTCTACAATGACACGCTTTGCATGACACGCGAAGTCGACGATGTAGCGGTCAATTTGAACTTGCCGGCGAAAATGCGTTTCTTTCATCCCGAGGCGATGACGCAAGTGCCACCACAATTTGCGCTCTGCTTCCGTCTGGACGGTTCGCATCCGCCGTGCGAGCTGACGTTGTGGTGGTACCTTTCCACGATCACGCCCGGCCCACACTCGCGGCTCGTCCTGTCTTGACATCGTCGCGCTCCAACTTCGACCCCCACCCCCAACCCCTCCCCACAAGGGGGAGGGGAGCACACCGAGTTCGCGGCCCCGCATCGGATCTAGCCCCCCGCCTCGACCAGCGCCCTGGCGGCGGTGCGCCCGGTACCCTCGCCTTCGATCCAGCCGAGACGGCGGGAAATCTCGGCGCCCGCCGTGCGCAGCGCGATGCTGATGGTTTCCCGCCGCGCCTGCGCGAAGGCGGCCTGGGGTCCGGACACATTGACGGCGCCGAGCGGCGTGCCGGCAAAATCGAAAACCGGCACCGCCGCCGAGCTGATGCCGCGCTCGAAATGCGCCTCGCTCCAGGCAATCCCGGCGTGCCGGTCCTTTTCAGCTTTGGCGCGCAGCGCCTCGAGCGTCGTCGAGGTATGGTCGCTGAATCGTTGCAGCTCCTTGCCGGCATAGAGCGCGTCGATCTCGAGCGGCGTCATATAGGCGAGCAGCATGCGGCCCATGGTGGTGGCATGCGCCGGCAGCCGACTGCCGGCGCGGATGTTGCTGGCCAGCGGCGTATTCGGCGTGCGGCGCACGAGATAAAGCACGTCGGTACCGTCCAGCACGCCGAGATGGGCCGAGAGCTGCAACGTCTCCGCCAGCCTGGTCAGAACCGGGACCGCCACCTGCACCAGGTCCTGCGAGAACAACGCGCGCGCACCCACTTCGAGGAGCGACAGGCCGATCTGATATCCGGCGCCGTTCGGGCGCCGTTCCACGAAGCCTTCGACCTCGAGCGTGTGAAGAAGACGCAGCAAGGTCGTGCGGTTGATCTTGAGCGTCTTTGCCGTCTCGCTCATGTTGAGAACGGGATTGCCTTCGGCGACGTGTCGGATCAACCGCACCGCGCGTTGCACTGGCGGGGCGATGTAGCGCCCGACCGCAGAGGCACGCTGGCGTTTGCCTTTTTCACGCATGGGCGCCTGGCTTGCGCTCGAGGAATTCCGCGATGAAGCGGGCAACCTCCGCCGGCTGCTCCTGGCAGACAGCATGACCGGCATTCGCAATCATGCGGAAAGCATGCCGCGGCGCCGAGCCCTGCAGGGCAGCGAACGCGAAATGCCCATTCTGGGGCGGCGTGACATAGTCATTCGATGCCGAGATGACCGCGGTGGGGACCGCGATTTTCCCGACGTCGTCGAGCAGCCACCCGCCCGCGAGAAGTCGCGCGGCCTGGTCGTATCCGGGACGGCGTACGGCCGCCATGGCGCGCTCGACCTCGCGCAGCACATCGGGGCGCGCGGAAGGGTCGGCGAGCAGGTTGGGGCCGCGCTTGGCGGCGAATTTTTGCGCTCCGAGCCGATCGAGCTCCTCGATCCGGGCAGCCACCTCGGGCGGCAAGATGCCGGCTTTCTTCTTGCGATAGCCGAACGCAGGCGAGATCAGGAACAGCGCCGCAGTTCGGGCAGGTGCGACCAGGGCATATCGGGCGGCAATGAGGGCGCCGAGGGAATGCCCGACCAGGATGCAGCGCCTGATCTCAAGCTGCGCAAGCAGGCGGCTCAAGGCGGCTGCGTAATCGGACGCATCCGGCCAATCGACCGCCAGCGGCTGCGAGTCGCCGTAGCCGGGGGCGTCCCAGGCGAGCGTGGGATAAGAGCCGTCCAACGCCGCCATCAGCGGCTCGAAGGAGTGCGCGTCGCTGCCGATCCCATGCAGCAGGACGACCGGCGTTGCGCCAGCGCCGTCGCAGCGCAGATAGGACAAGCCGCTGGCGGAGCGTTGCACGATCGCGGTCATGTGAACACGAAGCCGGCGTTGACGGGCAGGACCTGCCCGGTGAGCGCAAGTGCGCCGCGGGTGAGAAGGAAGACAACGGTATCGACGATGTCGTCGGCGCCTTGCGGTCCCGGCACGGCGCGCGCGTTCTCATACAGGCGGTGGCGTTCCGCCGGCACATATTCGGTCGATTGCCCGCGCAGGATTCCGGGGGCGACCACGGTCACGCCGATCCCGCGCGGCCCGAGCTCGCGCGCGAGCGAGCGCGTCATCGAGATCACGGCACCCTTGCTGGCGACGTAGGCGAGCAGCCGGGGGGCACCCCAAAGCGCGGTGTCGGACGCGATGTTGACAATGCGCCCGTGCCCCCCAACCGGGAAAAGCGGCGCCAGGGCGCGCGTGATGAGCCAAGTGCCACGCACGTTCACCCGCATCACGCGATCCCAGAGATCAAGATCGATCTCGTCGAAGCCTTTGCCGCCGACATTGGTCGCGATCGCGGCATTATTGACAAGGCCATGAATCTCGCCTTCGCGTTGCGCCACGTTGCGCGCGAAGGCTTCGATGGAGCCGGGATCATCGAGGTCGAGCGGCACAAAGCGGGCGGCAGTCGCCTTGCCCAATTCCTGCGCAACATCACGGCCGGCGTCTTCCAGGATGTCGCCGAGGACGAGGCTGGCATGCTGGCGGGCGCAGGCGGCTGCGATCGCGCGTCCGACGCCGCGCGCCGCGCCGGTCACAACAATGGTGCGCGCGGCGAGCATGCGTGTCTAACCTGCCGCGCGCACCGAGGATAATTCCTCGGCGGCAAGCTGGCTCTTGACCTGTTGCGCCAGCGCTCGCCGCATGCGTGCGACGCCGACATCGTGCTGGTAGAGCATTTCGCGCTTGTGCGCATCGGCGGGAATGTTGACCAGCATCTCGCGGTCCTGCTCGAGCACGTCCCAATGCCGTCCCTCGAGCGTTGCGCGATAGAGGAACCGCCAAGCTTCCCGCGCGAGGCCGCTCACCTTGCGCAACCGCCAGAAGAACACCATGCAGGAGCTCTCGTCGACCGGGGTGGCGTAGCCGATGATGCGAAACGGCCCGCCTGGTCCGGCAGCCTGCGGATAGGGAATATCCAGCCGGCAATACACTTGCGTCCCGTCGATCACCACGTGGGTCCAGTCGAGATTCACATCCTTCTGCTCGGTACGGGAAACGCAGAAGCCGTCATTGCGCGTCTCCACCCGCAGCACATCCTGCTTGGCGCCGAATGCAAGGGTGAAGGAGTCGGCGTGGAGGTAGCAGGCGTGCATGGGATCAGCGAAATTGTCGTAGACGAAGCGATGGCTGCACCCCCAGCGGCCCATGCACAGAATGCCGCTCCAGCCAGGATCGGAAAATTCCGCCGGCGCCTTGAGCGCCGGCGCATCCGGACGCTCCTTGCTGGGGAAATAGACGAAGACCCCGTCATTCGCCTCGGTCACCGCGTAGCTGTCGACGGCCTTGCGGCCCTCGAGCGCGCACCCCGGCATGGCCGGAACGCGAATGATGGTCCCGCTGCCGTCCAGGGTCACGCCGTGATAGCGGCAGGAAATATTGTCCCCATTCACCTCGCCGCGCGAGAGCCGCGCCCCGCGGTGGGGACAATGATCCTCCAGGGCGTGCAGCCGGCCGCCGGTGTCGCGCCAAAGGACGAGATTGCGGCCGAGCGCCTTGACGCTGTGCGGCTTATTCCCTTTGACCTGGACCGACTTCCCCACCGCATACCACTGGCCGAGAACACCCCTGCTCAGCCGTTCCTCGACCTGTTCCTTGTCGATGCTGCTCATGGCCCAGCTCATCCCGCGCCGGCGCCCTTCGGTCGCTTGATCTGGGAAAGCGGGTGCTCGGGCGGGTACGTCGGCGTCACCGGCTTGCTGTTGCCGATGATCACGCACATGAGCGCTTCCTCGATGCCTTCGTTGACGAGGCCGCGATAGACGCCGGGCGGCACGGAAAAGAGATCGCGCTCTTTCAGGACGGTCTCGAAACGCTCGCCCCGGTGCTCGATGATGAAGCGCAGCTTGTTGCCGCGCAGGACGAAGAAAACCTCCTCGGCGTCAGTGTGCAGATGCAGCGGGCCCTCGCAGCCGGCCGGCAGAACCATGGTCGAGAAGGTGAAATGCTCGGCCGGAACCACGTTGTCGTCGCTCTCGATGCCGGTGCCGCCGGTGCCGATGTAGCGCATCTGGGCGCGACGATATTTCTGGTCGTAGTCGGCCTGGAACTTGAGCGCGTGCCAGTCCAGCGCGCGCGTCTCGTAGCGCGCGATGCGCGAATTGAGCCACGAAGCCAGGTTCTGTCCTTGCGGAATCGCGACGGTTTCCGGCCTGATCTCGGGATAGATGGGTTTGTGCTCCATGCGGGTTCCTCCTTGAGGGTTGCATCAGCGCAAGGCACGCGGAATGTAGTGCAGGACGCGCGCCTCGATGATCGCCACGGCGCTGTAGAGAACGATGCCGACCAGGGTCAGCAGCACGATGGCGTTGAACACCATTGCGGTATTGGCCTGGCCTTCGCCGAAGGTGATGAGATAGCCCAGTCCGGTATTGCCGCCGACCAGCTCGCCGACGGTGACCCCGATCACCGCAAGCGTCGCGCCGATGCGCAGACCCGCCATCAGCGCCGGCATCGATGACGGCATCTCGATCTTCCAGAAGATGCGCATGCAATTCATGCTGTAGGCGCGCGCGAGATTGATCAGGTCGCGGTCGACGGTCTTCATCGATTGCAGCACATTCACGAGAATTGGAAAGAAGACGACGAGGATGGTGACGATCAGCTTCGGCCAGGCGTTGTAGCCGAGCCACATGATGAAGAGCGGCGCGAACGCCACCTTCGGCGCGATCTGCAGGCCGAGGATGTACGGCGACAGCACCTTCTCGATGAGCACCGACATCCCGAGGATGTAGCCCATCGCCGCGCCGAGCAGGCTTCCGATCACGAAACCCGCGATGGCGATCGTCACCGTGGAGAGGACGTGCCCGAGAAGATTCTCGCGCGCGAGCATGCGGGTGAACTCGCGCGCGAGATCGGTCACCGTCGGAATGATGTAGGACGGCACGCCGAGCGCCGGCGGCACGAACTGCCAGGCGAGCAGGAATGCAATTCCGAAGGCCAGGCTTGCGAGCAAGACCGATGAACGCGACGCAAGCCCCGCCGGCGCGGGCGGCGCATGCTCGGTCGGCTCGGTGGCTCCCGCGAAGGGGTCGCTGGGTAGGGGCGAGGCATGCCTCGCCCCTAATGCCATGGGCTCCGCGCTGCGTTGCATCGCGCTCGTGATCTCGGAGCTCGTCATGCCGCCTTGT
Organism: uncultured Alphaproteobacteria bacterium; assembly: GCA_963820365.1. GTDB lineage: Bacteria > Pseudomonadota > Alphaproteobacteria > Rhizobiales > Xanthobacteraceae > VAZQ01. Next base: position 85,142 of record CAWFZR010000021.1, read on the forward strand.
CCTGCAGGTGAAGGCTCGCGAGGAGATGATCGACATATTCGCGCGATCGCGGTGCCGATATGCGCGCCATGGGATTATCGCGGTCGGGCAGGTCGACCGGTATCTCCTCGGTGATGCGGCCGGGACGCTCGCTCATCACCAGGATGCGGTCCGACATGATCACCGCTTCCATCAGGTCGTGGGTGATCAGGAGCGTCGTGATCGCGGAAGACGCAATGGTCTGCGCGAAGCTCTTCTGCAAGATGAGCTTGGTCTGGGCGTCGAGCGCGGAAAACGGCTCATCCAACAGCACGATCGCCGGCTCGATGGCAAGCGTGCGCGCGAGCGCGGCGCGCTGGCGCATGCCGCCGGACAATTGATAAGGATAGCTTTCCGCGAAGTCCGCCAGCCGGCAGCGCTGCAACTCGCGCAGCGCTCTTTCGCGCCGCTCCGCGCGGCTGATCGAGCGTGCCTCCAGTCCGAACTCCACGTTGTGAACGATTTTTCGCCAGGGCAGCAGGAGATCCTTCTGCAGCATGAAGCCGACGGTCGGATTGGGCCCCATGACCGGAATTTGGTTGAGCAGAATGCGCCCCTCGCTCGGGCGATCGAGGCCCGCCACCAGGTTGAGGATCGTGCTCTTGCCGCAGCCGGATGGTCCCACGACGGCGAGAAACTCGCCGGGCCGCACCTCGAAGCTGACGCGCTCGATCGCGGTCAGCGGCGACACGCCGTCCGGCGCAATGAAACGCTTGGTCACGCCGATGAGATCAAGCACCGACGCCGTGCTGCGCATAGGCTTCGTCCAGCGATGCGTTGATGCGTGCAAGCTCCCCTTCCAGGACCGCGGCGGTCCATGCGCCCGTTGCGCCGGATGGCCGCTTGACGCGGTCGCGCTCGAGAGCGCGCGCGACATCCTCGAAATCTGCCGTCCCGGTGCGAAAGATCGCCTCCAAGGCGTCGGCAAGCGCACGTTCCTCGGGCACGAGCGGACGACCCAAGGATTGATGCTTGAGCCGGGAATGGATGTCGCTCATCGCCCGTTCCGTCCGATTTTGAACTGTGCGTTCGAATAAGAACAGGGTAGCGTGTCCCGCGGCCAAGTCAACCCCGGCCGGTGCCGGCGGGAGGCGTCAATTGCGCGGCACAACCGTTTGACGCATGGGGGGCGCTCACGGCTCGCGACGCGCGACGGAGTTCAAAGCGTCCCTCCATCCGGCTGACGGCGGCGTCGCGATAATGCCCTGGGTCATTTGGATGCGCGGCATGGAAGAAAACTCCCCTCGGGCGTGCTACCTTCGCCCCGAATAGGTGGAGGAACGGCGTGAGCACGCATGGCGTCGAAACGGTTCTGCTGACGATCTTTCTGCGGCACGATCAGTCCAAGAACCTGGACAGCATTCAGCGCCACCTCGCCGCCTCCGGATGGTGGGAGCGCTTTCCGCCGCAAGGCGTGGAGATCGTGAGCTGGAACGTGGTGATGGGGATCGGGCAGATCGTCACATTGCGGCTGCCGCCGCATCTGCTCAATGTGGTGAACGTCGAGATCGAGCGCTGCGCCTGGGGAGTGTTCTCGACCGAGTTTTTCCCGAGCTATGATTTCATTCCGGTGCGGGAGCGGCTCGCGCGCGAATGGCTTGAGGAGCGCGCGACGCAAGCGGGCCGGCAGCCGGCGAAAGAATGAACCGTGGATGCAGGAGAATGATCATGTTGCTCGCTAGTCGTTTCGGCGGCGCCTTATCCGGCTGCGTGCTGGTGGCGGCGGTAGTCTGCGCCGGCCTGTGGGCAGCGCCCGCAAGCGCGGCTGAGAAGATCACGTATCTCCTTCCCGCTCCGCCAAGCCTCCCGGCGTTTGCGCCCTGGGTGCTTGCCAAGCATCTCGGCTACTACAGCGAAGCCGGCTACGACGTGGAGTTCGTGGTCGCCCGCGGCGGCGTCGATGTCGCCAAGCAGATCGGCGTCGGCAATGCGCCGATCGGCGGCGCCATCGGCGATACGCCGATCATCGTGCGCGGCAACGGCGTGCCGGTGAAGTCGGTCGGATTGATGGGCGGCGGCGCGATGACCGTCGTCGTCGGCCGCAAGGACCGGGGCATCGAGAAGCTCGAGGACCTGCGCGGCAAGAAGATATCGGTGCTCGCCTTTGCGGACACCACCTATTACGCGCTGCTGGGTGCGCTCGCGTCCAAGAACATCACCAAGCATGACGTGAGCGCCCAGGCCGTCGGGCCTGCCGCCGTCGCAAGCCTGGTGGTCGCCGGCACCGTCGATGCCTGTGCCTGCACGCCGGACTGGGAGATCGACGTCAAGGAAGGCGTCAAGGACACCGTGTCGCTTCCCACCAAGGACTTTTTCCAGTCCATGTCGCAGGCTATTCTCGCTTCCGACAAGATGATCGCGGAGCGGCCGGACATGGTGCGCGCAATCGTCAAGGCGACGCTCAAGGGCATGCAGTTCGTCATGAACGATCCGCAAAAAGCCGCGCTCGTCTATGTCGAAGCATCGCCCTCCTTCAAAGGCAAGGAAGAGCTGATGAAGAAGATCCTCACGAATTACACGGAGCGGACCTACAAGGGCCAGAGCACGCTCGGGGCCATGGATCCGCAACGGCTGGCGAGCCTGCAGCAGTTCTACAAGCAGCAAGGCTTCATCGAGGCCGAGCTTCCGGTCGATGCGCTCTACAGCAACGATTTCATCAAATAGCGGGGCGAGCCGGTGACAGTGACGCAGCCGCTCTTGACCTCTCCCCGCAGGGGAGAGGTGAAGGCACCTTGCCATGGTTGACGACAAACAGCGGATCGACGACCTGGTCAATCGCGGGCTGCTTGACCAGTGGTATGCCGTGGCGAAGTCGGTGCAGGTCAAGCCCGGCAAGCCGCATGCGGTGAAGGCGCTCGGGCGCAATCTCGTTCTATGGCGCGATGGAGCAGGCGCGCTGCACTGTCTCGAGGATTACTGCCCGCATCGCGGCGCGCGGCTTTCGCGCGGCGAGATCGTCGGCGATCACATCGCCTGCCGTTATCACGGCGTCACGCTCGACGGCACCGGCACCATCGTGCGGGTGCCGGCCATGCCGGGTTGCGCGCTCGAGGGGCGGCGCGCGGGCGAGAGCTTCCCCGTTGCCGAATCAAACGACGCGGTCTTCGTCTATTTCGCCGGCGGCGAGCGTGCCGGGCTCATCCCCCTGGTGGTGCCGGAAGAATTCACCAGCGCGGAGTGGACGTCGATCCTGTGCGTATCGCCGTGGGCCTGCAATTACCGCTACGCGCTCGACAATCTCGTCGACCCGATGCACGGCTCCTATCTGCACGCGAATTCCTTCACGCTCGCGTTCGGCGCCAAGCAGGACCAGATGCGCATCGAGCGCAGTGCCACCGGCTTCACCGTCACGCGGGTGGAGCAGCAGAACAAGAACTTCGACTGGACGGAGATGGTGACGGAGGGCGCGGCGCCCTATTGCCGGCTCGACATCCCCTATCCCGACGCGGCCGGCCCCGGCGGTCCGTTCCGCATCATCGGCTTCACCACGCCGGTCGATGAAGGCAATTGCCTGGTGTTCTTCTGGCGAATGCGCAAGGCGTTGGGGCTCGCGCGCGAGGCCTGGCGCTTTCTCTACCGCGCCACGCTCGAAGCCCGCCATTGGCATGTCTTGGAGCAGGACCGCGAGATGCTGGTGAACATGCCGCCCGATGCCCGCAAGCGCGAGATGCTCTATCAGCACGACGTCGGCGTCGCCCGCATCCGCCAGGCGCTCGTCAACAAGGCAAAGGCGCAGCTCGCTGCGCGCGACGCCGCGGCCGCGCGCTCGGCGGGTTGAGGGTCCTGCCCTCTGCATCACCGGGTGGAGACAGTCCGGGACAGGCTTGCGGCGACATACCTGGCTGCGATACGGCCGCGTGCAGCTTTTCTGTCAGTGGCTCAGGTCGGCCACCCGGCTCTGGTGCGCAGCGCCGCAGCCGCCTCCTGGGCTTCGCGCACGACCCTTGCATGGTCGAGCGCAGTGAATTTCCCCGACTGGCGCAGAATGCGGCCGTCCACGATCACGGTGTCGACGTTGCTCGGCTGCGCCAGCGAGACGATCGCCTCGTAGGGATCCCCGACCGGCGTCATGTTGATGTCGGTGGTGCGTACGAGGATGATGTCAGCCCTTTTGTCGGGGGTAAGCGAGCCGGTCTTTTCCGCGATGCCGAGGTCGACCGCGCCATCGAGCGTGGCGAGCTGAACGAGGCGTTTCACCGTAAGGGGTATCTTGTTGCCGATGCGGTGCTGATGCAGCGCGAACAGAATGCGCATGCCGACGAAGGGATCGCAGTTGTAGTTGGTGGTGTGGTCGGTCGACAGACTGACCTTGACACCCGCCTCCAGCATCTCGCCGAGCTGGATGACGCCGACACTGAACGGACGGCGCGCCTCGCCCACTGGGGCCATTGCGTAGCTCACCCCGCGCGCCTTGAGGATCGCTCGCTCCTCAGGCGTGGTGAGCAGCGGGTGCACAAGCTGCACGTCGGGCCCGAGCAGTCCGGCCTCCTCGAGCAGCGTGATCGGGCTCGGGCCGGAGGTGTGCAGCGTGATCGGCAGCCCCAGGGCACGTGCGCCGCCCCAGTCCCGCTTTGCCATGTCGAGCGTGAGCATCCCGCGCGTTGCGCCACCGATGCTCATGGCCCCGACGTTGCGCGAGCAGACGCCGAGTGTGAGCAGACCGTCGCCCGGCATCCAGTCGCGCTTCACGCGCGCAAGGCCGGCCATGTCCATCGGGTGATCGTCCGGCATCCCCTGCGCCGGGCCGTAGGCAAACCGGCCACGGATGCCCGCATCGCGCATGGCGGCGAGCTCGGCGTCGGCGTGATCCGGGCTCCTGACGTTGTGCGCCCAGTTGTGCACCGTCGTCACACCGGCGCTCAATGCTTCCGCTATTCCGAGCATCACGCTGCGGCGGCTGTCCTCGGGCGTGAAGAGCTGGCCCAGCCGATTGCTCACGGGGAAATAACCCAGCTCGTTGACGTCGGCCCTGACAAACGGCCGGAAGAGGCTCGTCCAAAGGTGCCAGTGCGTGTCGACCAAGCCCGGCATGCAGATCATGCCGCGACCCTCCATGATCTGATCATTCGTCAGGTCGAGGCGTGGTCCGACCGCGACGATCGCGCCGTCGCGCACGCGCACGTCGCCCGTCCCGAAATCTCCGATGTTGGGATCCATGGTCAGAACGGTGGCACCGCGGATGACGAATTCGCTGCGCGGCGGCAGGGATGCGCCCGGGCCGGCTGCAAATCGCGAGACCGCCGGCTGCGCGGGCAACTCACCCGAGACGGCAATCATCGCGCCTAGCGCGGCGGTTCCCTTGAACATCGTGCGCCGGCTCATGCGACTGCGCGTCATCTTCGACCTCCCTGTCTCGCATCCTGTCGCAGGACGTGAATCGACCAGACCGCCATCGCCGGCGGCTCTCTCTCTCTTCCCCAAGTGGTGAGGTCCGGATTTTCGCGGACCGGACAGTCATTTTCCCGCGCTGGCGACTGCACCGTCAACAACTTGCCATCCCATCCGGGCACACATCGCCCGCAAACGGGCGCTGTCCTGGTGCCGCAGGACGCCTAAACCGGACTTGGTGTCTCTCGCAACGTATCTGCCTTTGTTAGGATCGTGATAAATTTGCACGACAACCGGATTCGTTGAGGGTCTCTCAGCCTGAAAAGAGCTGACCAGCTTGGCGGGAGTTGCCGGGATAGCTTCAGCAGGTCTTGTCGCCATTTGAGAAGAGTGCGTCGGGCCGTGGACAATCTCGATTGCTTGTCTCAGGAGGGTCTCGCACTGATCGAGGTTGTTGTCGGTTTGAGACCAAATCGAGGAAGTTGCTGCTGTGGGGGCCAAAAATGGCTCGGCAAGGCTTGGCGATGGAGGCGATGCTCTGGAACCCGGTTCAGAGTCAAACCGAGGTGCCGGTTCAGGTTCGACAGGAGGTGCCGACGTTTGCGGGGTGACGGGATCCGACACCGTTGGACGCAACCTCTTACCGTGATCGAAAGTCAATCGGCGCTCCACCGCACGGCAAACACGAGAGAGCTTTGCAAATGCGCGCTTCATGACGCCGGGAGCCGCCTCCCCTTCGTTCTCGACTGTAGAAGCCGGCGAAATGGCCTGCGCTGCATGCATCGGGTCGGGATCGGTGTGGCGCGGTCCAACGTGTCCGGTAAAGACAAGTCGCCGCTCAACATCACCACAGGCAGAGCAGTTGAAGGTGTGATGCTCGAAGCCAGCCACCGGCATGGTGTTGTCCTCGGCTATTTGTCCCAAGCGCATCTCGGCGCCACATGCCAAGCACTGCATCAGCATGGCTCACCTCCAACAACGGCCAGACATCGAGCATTGTAATGATGGCGTCAAGCCGCATGCGAAGTGCACTTTCCACAGGGAATGCGACCGTAAAGGAATACCATAAGACCAAAGATGGAGTTTTTTTGCCGATCTCGCCTGCGGCGTTGCGGCGCTGCGGTGTCACGTATGAGAGCCGATGGGTCGCCCGCGCGATGCTCACGATCGAGCACTAATGTCGCGCAGTACTGAGCGGGACTGAGTTCGTTCCGCCAAAGCTCCCCGGATTCGGTTGTAGGATCGCGTTTTTATTCAATCTGTGATTGCGCGCGCCCAAGCCCACGACAGGTACAAGCACTGGCGGGGCAATGGCTACGAGCCGCCGGTGCGAAGCGATTTAGATCGGTCCGCGGCATTGGCCCTGGCACTCCCGGTTTCCACTTTGCGATCGGCGCGTTGATATGCTGATTGCCATCGCAGGCGCGCAACCAAGGTGATTCCCTCGCATGAACAATGCCGATCTGATTGTCGCAATCCTCAAGGCGAATGCGATCTCCCGCGGCTTCGGCATTCCCAGCGGCAACGTGCTCCCCCTCATCGAGGCCATGCGCCAAGGCGGGGTCGAGTTCGTCCTCACGGCGCACGAGGGCTCGGCAGGATTTGCCGCCGACGTCACCGGCCGCATGAGCGGCGCACCCGGCTTTTGCCTCGCCACCCTGGGACCGGGCGCCACCAATCTCGCAACCGGGGTCGGCAATGCGTGGCTCGATCGCTCGCCCATGATCGCGATCACCTGCAACCTCGACACCGGCCAGATCGGCCGGCGCATCCAGATGTGGATCGATCACCATGCGCTGTTCAAGCCGATCACCAAGGCCACGCTGGCGCTCAAGCGCGGCGCGATCGCCGAGACGCTCACCCAGGCGATCAGCATCGCGCTGAGCGAGCCGAAGGGGCCGGTGCATCTCGATCTGCCCGAAGACGTGGCGCTTGCAGCGGCCGGCGAGCCGGTGCCGGCGCCTGCGCGCGCGAGCAAGCTCGCAGCACCGCCCGATGCCGCGCTCGCGCGCGCGGGCGAGCTGATTGTATCGGCCAAGCGGCCGATCGCGGTTCTCGGCTCGACGGCGATGCGCGTGGCGGATCCGCAATTGCTCATTCGATTTGTCGAGCGCCACAACCTGCCGTTTGCCACGACGACCATGGCCAAGGGCATGATCGATGAGGATCATTCGCTCTCGCTCGGATGCATCGAGCGCGCGTGCCGCCAGGTTCAACGCAAGTTCTTGCGGTCTGCGGATCTGATCATCGGCATCGGCTACGACACGGTCGAGGTCGAGTATGAGGCCTGGATCGGCGATCGGCCCTTGCTGCAGATCGACATCGAGCCGGTCGACATCGCCCCTTCGGTGAAGCTCATCCACGAGGTGAGCGGAGACCTTGAATTCTCGCTGTCGAGGCTGACCGAGCTGCCGGCCGGCAGCAACACCTGGGCCGCGGCAATGCTGGCCGAGCACCGCCGCAGCTTTCATGCGCAGCTGCGCCCTGCGAGCAAGTCCTTCACCGCTCATGCCGCGATCGACGCCGTACGCCACGCGCTGCCGCGCAGCGGGCTTCTTTCTTTCGATGTCGGCGCGCACACGCACCAGATCGCCAGCCAGTGGACGGCGCATGCGCCGAAGAGCTTTCATATCACCAACGGCTGGTCGTCCATGGGCTTTGGGCTGCCGGGAGCAATTGCAGCGAAGCTCGCGCGACCCGACCTGCCGGCGCTCTGCCTCCTGGGAGACGGCTGCTTCCAGATGACATGCGGCGAGGTCGCAACCGCCAAGCGCCTGGGCATCACGCTGCCGATCGTCGTGCTCGATGACCGCTGGCTGGCGCTCATCAAGGTCAAGCAGATCCGGCGCCAATTCCCGCTCTACGGAACCGAGCTGCAGGCCGAGGACTACCGCGACCCGCCGGCACACTATTTCGGCGTGCCCGCGATCGGCGCCAACAGCGCCGAGGCGCTGGAACGCGCGGTCGCGCAGGCGCTCGCCGCCAAGGGTCCGACGGTGATCGAGGCCGTGGTCGATTCCGACCACTACCTCGACACCGTGTATGATTGAGCCGCAGCTCGCGCATGGCGCAGGGGAATCGACCTACAAAGCCGCCCCCAGATGCCGCGCGAAAAACGCCGTCGTGAGCGCCAGCGCGCGATCGGCCTCCGGCTTCGAATAGGTCTGGCCGCCGTGGCGCGCGAAGGCATGGTCGGCGCCGGGATATTTGTGGATGGTCACCAGCGGATTGGGCGAGAGCCGCCGCTCCAGGAGATCGTTCACTTCCGCCTGCACCCAGCGATCTTTCATCGCCATGTGCAGCACGAACGGCCGGTGCAAATTCTTCGCTTCGCGGATGTGGTGCTCGATATAGGTGCCGTAATAGGCGACCGCGCAATCGATATCGCTCCGGCAGCACATGAGGTAGCAGAGCTTGCCGCCGAGACAATAGCCGACCGCACCGATCTTGCCGTTCGATTCCGGCAGCTGCCTCAGAAAGTGCCGGGTGTCCTCCATGTCGCGTACGGCAAGGTCGTAATCGAAGTCATAATAGAGGTCGAACGCCTTTTTCACGTGCTCGGGATCGTGGTCGGACAGCTCGACGCCCGGCTCCTGCCGCCAGAACAGGTCCGGCACCAGGCAGATGAATCCGGCCTGCGCAAATTCGTGCGCGTGCCGGCGCATGGTGTCGTTGACGCCCCAGATTTCCATGATGGCGATGACGGCGCCGGCCGGTGTCCTGTCCGGCAGCGCGAGGTAGGCGCCCATCTCGCCGTCGCGCAGCTTGACCGTGATCTTGCTATGTTTCATGCCGGCGAACGCGCCGCCGCAACGCCGGCATGAAGCTTGAGCAGATCGCGCGCGTTGCCGGCAAATATCCTGTCGCGCTCGGCGGCGGAAACGGGAAGCGCATCGACGGCACGGATGGTGTTGCGGATCAGGCTGCGGCCGCCTTCGCAATCGAATGGCGCGTCGGTCGCGAACAAGCACGATGTCGTTCCGAAGAAGGCATGCCCGCAGCGCGTCGGCTCGATCTCGCCGTTGAGGGCGGTGTCGGCGTACAGGAGCTTGTAATAGTGCATCGGCGGCCTTTCCAGACCCTCCGCTGACGGATTGCGCTGCGGCGTCCCAAAGAAAATCTGGCGAAAGCCGAGATTAATCTTGCCCGCGAAATAGGGAATCATGCCCCCCATGTGGTGCGTGATGATCTTCAGCGTCGGCAGCTCGTCGAACAGCTTCGAATATATCAGCCGGGTCATGCAAGCAGTGGTTTCGTACGGCCACCCGAAGCTGAACCAGATCTCCGCCTCGGACGCCTGCTCGCTGGCATAATCGGGAAAATTCGGCCCGCGCATGGGATGGATCCAGACCGGCAGATCGTGTGCCGCCATGCGACGGAAGATCGGGCGAAACTCCGGCGCGGAGAGCGGCTTGCCGGAGATGTTGGTGAATATCTGGACGCCGCGCGCGCCCAGCTCGCCCACCGCGCGATCGATCTCGATGAGTGCCGCCGCGACGTTGTTCATCGGCAGCGAGGCTATGAAGGTCGGAAAACGGCCGGGGTGCCTGCGGCAGATCTCCGCCAGGGCGTCGTTCGCCATGCGCGCGAGCTCGGGCGTCTGGTCCGCGGACGCAATCAGCTCGAGCGGCGGATTGGCCAGGGAGAGAACCTGCTGAAGCCCCTCGAACTCATCGAGCAGGGAAAGCCGGGCATCGACGTCCCACAACGTCTTGAGCCTGGGGAAGGCGGTGAGCACCGTATGGCCCGGAATGAGATCGCCCAGCCGGTCGAGATATGCCTTCGGCACGAAGTGATTGAAAATATCGATCATGATCATGGTCGAACCGACTTCAATCAGACGGCGGACATGCCGGGGCCTCGGCAGCTAGCGGAACCGCGGCGGGCGCTTTTCCCGAAACGCGCGGCCGCCCTCCTTCAACTCCTCGGTGCCGTAGTACAGCGCAACGGCCTCGAAACCGAGCGAGCTCAGTCCCCGAAGCTGCTCGGTATCGGCGTTGAACGAGCGTTTCGCGATGGCAATGGCGGTCGGACTGCGCTCCCTGATCTCCGCGCACCAGCGTTCGACCTCCTCATCGAGCCGCTCGGGCGGCACCACGGCGTTGACCAGGCCCATGTCATAGGCCTCCTTCGCGCTGTAGCGCCGGCACAGATACCAAATCTCGCGCGCCCGCTTCTCTCCGACGAGACGCGCGAGATAGGCGGTTCCGAAGCCGGGGTCCACGGATCCGACCTTGGGCCCGACCTGCCCGAATACGGCGTTTTCCGAGGCGATGGTCAGATCGCACAGCGTGGCGAGAACGTTTCCGCCGCCGATCGCAAATCCCTGCACGCGCGCGATCACCGGTTTCGGCACATCGCGGATCAGCGATTGGAGCTCATCGATCGGCAGCCCGATCGTGCCCCTGCCGCCATAACTGCCTTCGTGGGCGCTCTGATCCGCGCCGGTGCAGAATGCCCGGTCTCCGGCGCCGGTGAGCACGATGACGGCAATGCTGCGATCCCAGCCGGCACGGCGGAATGCATCGATCAGCTCCTCGCAGGTTGCCGCGGTGAAGGCATTGTACTTTTCCGGGCGATTGATGGTGATGCGCGCGACGGCGTCGCGCACGTCGAACAGAATGTCCCGGTATGTTTCCATCGTGCTGCTATCCATGCATGGTGAGGCCGCCCGAGATGCTGATCGTCTGACCGGTGATGTAGGCGGCATCATCGGAGAGCAGGAACGCGACCAGCCCGGGATAATCTTCCGGGATGCCGAGCCGTTTCATGGGAATCGCCCGCTTGAGCCCTTCGGCGATGCGCGTGCCGTCCGCTCCTTCCAGAAAGCTGCGCAGAATGGCGGTATCGGTCGGGCCGGGACAGATGGTATTGAGGATCACCCCCTTGCCCACGAGCTCGCGCGCAACGGTCTTGGTGAAGGCGATGATGCCGCCTTTGCAGGCCGAATACACGGCCTCGCCCGATGATCCCACGCGGCCGGCATCGGAGGCGATATTGACGACGCGGCCGAAACCGCGCGCGGACATGCCGCGCAGCACGACGTGGCTGATGTTCAATGGTCCGAACAAATTGATGTCGACGATCTTGCGCCAGAATTCGGGCGTGGTGTCGAGAAAATTCGCGGCGCGGTCCCACCCCGCATTGTTGACGAGACATGCGAGGGGTCCACAAGCGGATTCGAAATTCTCGACTGCGCGAGAAACGGCGTCATGGTCCGTGATATCGGCGACATGCAGGCTCGCCCGCCCGCCGCTGCCGGTGATCTCGCCCGCGACCTTCTCTGCCGCCGGCGCATCCAGGTCGACGATTCCGACGCTGCAACCTTCCTGCCCCAGGCGCCGGGCAATGGCAGCTCCAATGCCGTTGGCGGCGCCGGTGACGAGGACCGTACGATCCTTCAATCCGCGCATGCCGCGCTTAGGCCGTTTGCACGATGGCCTGATCGGCGCAGCCGCCTGCCAGCATGCGGGTCGCTTCGTAGCTCATGACGGTCTCCTCCCGGTGATTCTTCACGTCGATCGTGGAAACGACGATGCCCCGGTTGCCGCTCGATGTCGGCCGGACGGAAACGATCTCGATCTCGCCATGAACCGTGTCGCCGACGCGAACCGGCGCCAGCACCCGTTGCCTGAGCTCCAGCATGGCAAGGCCCGTTCCCTGGATCATGCTTTGGCACAGCAGCCCTTCAATGAGACTGTATGTCAATGCCGCCGGCACGAACTGTCCCTGGATCGCACCCTTGTCTGCGCCGAATGTACGGTCGATGAAGATGGTTTCGAGCATTCCGGTCATGCCGGTGAACAGGACCAGATCGGTCTCGGTGACGGTGCGGTTGAGGGTCCGAAAGCGCTGACCGGGCGATAGTTGCTCCCAGGTGAAACCGAGGCCGAGCGTCTGCATGAATCCTCTCCGGGCCCTGCGGTTTGGGTTACCGATTTCTTACCCCCCGCCCGTAGATGATTCCAGCCCGCTGGCCTGCCGGCGCGCGACCGGACCGGACAGAAATGCGACGGGAATGCGGAAGGTGCCATCGCACCGAATAATTTTGAACATAATCTTCCTGCAAACAGGCCGGCCAGCGGTGCCGCCTCCCGCGCAGCGATTTGACGTTCGAGACCAAGGAAAGTAATTCCCGTGACTGCATTTCCCCATCTGCCAACCTGCATGACCTGCCTGCCGCGCGTCGGGGCCGCTGCGTCCGTGGCGCTGGCGATGCTGCTTTGTCATGGCGCGGGCGACCACGCCCGGGCCGAGCCCGCCGGAAATGCCCGCACCGCGAGCGGCGCGACCTGCGATCGCGCAGTTTTTCGCGTCGTCGTGGACGTCGGGCACACGGCCGAGGCGCCGGGCGCAAGGAGTGCGCGCGGGCAGCGCGAATATGATTTCAATCTTCGCCTGGGAAAGCTCATCGAGCGGAAGCTGGTCGAGGCCGGCTTCGAGAAAACCATGCTGCTGATCACGAAAGGCAAGTCCAGGAAAGGACTGGGCGAGCGCGTTGCGCGTGCGAGCAAGTCGGCGGCTGATCTCTTTCTCTCGATCCACCACGATTCGGTGCCCGACCGCTTTCTGGAGAAATGGCAGTTCGCGGGAGAGGAACATGGTTTCAGCGACAGGTTCAGGGGTCATTCCATCTTCATTTCGCGTGACAACGGTAATTACGACGGCAGCCTCCTGTTCGCCCGGCTGCTGGGCACTCAACTGAAAGCCCGCGGCTTGCGCTACACGCCCCATTACACGGAAAAATTCATGGGCCTCAGGCAGCGCCAGCTGGTCGACGCTGACGCGGGCGTCTATCGATACGACCAACTGATCGTGCTGAGAAAGTCGCGCATGCCCGCAGTGCTGCTCGAGGCAGGATCGATCATCAATCGCGACGAGGAGCTGCTGATGGAGCAGCCGGAGCGGCAATCGCTCATCGGCGCAGCGGCGCTCGATGCCGTCGACAATTTCTGCACCGCGCGCCGGCCGCGAAATCCGGATCGGATCGCCCGCCATCCGGGCCTTGCGCCGGGCCCCAGGCCGACCGTCACGCCCGCCGCCATGGCGTCGCCCGCGAACCATGCCAAGCAGCGATGAAGCTTCCTTGCTTCTGCGGTCGGCTCTAGTGTCCCGATTCCGAAGTTCGCAAGTGCCCGCGTCACCTCTGATGCGAACTTCGGAATCGGGACACTAGCAAAACTATGATTCTAGTGCGGTTTTGAATTTGAAGTTCCTACACGAGATTGCGGCATGAATGATAGGAACTTCAAATTCACCGCACTAGGGAGGGTCGTCGGCATCTGCGCAGCGTTGCTGGCCTTGATGATGGATCAGGCGATTGCCCAGGGCACGCTGCCCGCCGGTTTCGTCTATCTTCGGGACGTTGATCCGACCATTGCCCAGGATATCCGTTATGCCGGTTCCGACAATTTCGTCGGACGCCCGCTTCCCGGCTATGAGGCCGCCGAATGCATTCTCCGGCAAGAGGTCGCAGCAGCGCTCAAGCGCGTGCAGGCGGATCTCGCCGCCGCCGGGCTGTCGCTCAAGGTCTATGATTGTTACCGCCCCACCCGCGCCGTCCGCGCCATGGCGGCGTGGGCGCACGATGGCCGCTCCAACGACGCAACCAGGCGGTTTTATCCCAAGCTGCAAAAAAGCTCGCTGTTCGGCCTCGGCTATATCGCCTCGCGATCGCAGCATTCGACTGGAGCCGCCGTCGATCTCACATTGATAAGCGCGTCGAACGCGCAGGGTCCACCCTATGATCCGTCAGCCGCGTATGGGGCTTGCACGGGAGCGGCCGCGCAGCGCGCTCCCGACAACAGCACCGACATGGGGACCGGTTATGACTGCTTTGATGTCAGGAGTCACACCCAGAGCGCAGGCATCAGCCCCGAGCAGCGGCGCTGGCGGACGACGCTCCTTGCGGCCATGGCGAAGCAGGGATTTCATAATTACCATCGTGAATGGTGGCATTTTTCCTATTCAAGATCCGGACGCTCTTCGCAGCACGACTTTCCGATCCGCCCTTCCTTGGCGACACGATCGAACAGCAACAACTCCATGACGAAGGCGCGTTAGGCTGCATCATCCATCGGACATCGACAGGGAGGATTTTGAATGCTGGCACTGTATTTCGCTCCGGGTGCATGTTCCATGGCTGCCCATATCGTCCTGGAAGAGAGCGGCGAGAAATATGAGCCCCGGCAAGTTGACCTTGCCGGCGGCGAGCAGCGCTCGGAGGCCTATCTCAAGATCAATCCCCAGGGGCGTGTACCCGTGCTGCGCCTCGATAATGACGAGCCGTTGTCCGAGAACACGGCAATTCTGCCGTACCTCGGCAAGCGGTTCGGGCTTTGGCCGGCGGACCCGATAGCCGAGGCGAAAGCGCTTTCTCTCATCGGCTTCTTCGCAGCGAGCGTTCATCCCGCGCATGCCCATATCGGCAGGCCCGAACGGTACGCGGCCGATCCCTCTGCTTTTCCCACACTCAAGGAGACGGGCCGCAAGGCCTTCCACGGCTATTTGAAGCAGATCGATGGCATGCTGGCGGGACGTGAATGGTTGTCCGACCGCTACACGGTTGTCGATCCTTATGGCTTCGTGTTCTACACCTGGGGGGTGCGCCGCGAACTCCCCATGGAAGAGCTCAAGAATTACTCCCGGTTCAAGGACCGTATGATCGAGCGTCCCGCGGTCCGACGCGTGATGGAGGAAGAGAAGGTCAAGCTCTGATCCCGGGCGGGCACACCCCGCGGGGGCGACGCATTGCGTCGCTTGGCTGTCTCCCTCACCTGAACCGGCACGACCGCTCATGGAGAAATCATGGCAAAGATCACGCGCATCAATCCCGACGGTATTTCAAAGCCGTTTTCGAATTATTCGCATGTTGTGACCGCGGAAGGGGCGCAGAAGCTCGTCTTCTGCGCCGGCCAGGTCGCGGCGGATGTGGAAGGCAAGGTGCTGCCGCCCGACGACTTCAACGCGCAGGCCAAGATGGTGATGGACAATCTCACCAAGGCGCTTGCGGCCGGCGGCGCGAAAATTTCCGACGTCACAAAGATCACGATCTACATCTGCAATCCGCACGATGTGCCGAAGGCGCGCGGGATTTTGCAGACTTATTTTGCCGGCCACCCGCCGGGCAGCACGCTTTGCATCCTGCGTGGGCTGGCAAATCCCAATTTCCTGCTGGAGATCGAGGCCATCGCCGCGGTGTGACACCATCATGCTGGCCGGCTGCGGGGCACGGGTGACCGTCACTCCCCCTTCGCTCCGACGGAGCGCACGATCTTGGCGACCCGCTCCGTTTCGGAGGCGATGAAAGCCGCGAACTCGCTCGGCGTGTTGCCTTGCGCCTGCGCGCCCTGCTCGGCGATCTGTCTGCCAACATCGGGCTCGCCGGTGGCCGCCACGAATGCGGCATTGAGCTTTGCGATGACCGGATCGGGCGTGCCGGCTGGCGCCACAAGACCGAACCAAGCGTCGAGCTCGATGCCGGGAAAGCCCGCCTGCCGCATTGTCGGAACCTGCGGCAATGCCGGCAGCGGCTCCGGCGACGTGACCGCCAGCACGCGCACCTTGCCCGCTTGCAGAAACGGAAGCACCGACGAATACGAAACGAAGAAGAAATCCACCCGGCCCGCGGCAAGATCGAGCGCGGCCGGTCCCGCACCGCGATAAGGGATGTGCACCATGTTTGCGCCGCTTCTCACCTTGAGCATTGCACCGAGAAGGTGGCCGCCCGAGCCGCTTCCCTGCGATGCGAAGCTGAGGCCTTCCGGTTTTGCTTTGGCGAGGGTAAGGAGATCGGTCACCGACTTCGCGGGACTATCGAGGGGAACCGCGAGCAGCTGGGGAAAGCTCCACATCAGCGTGATCGGCTTGAAATCCTTGACCGGATCGTAAGGAAGCGTGGAATACAGCGCCACATTCGCCGCGTGCGTTCCGGCGTTTGCCTGGAACAGCGTGTGTCCATCCGGCGCAGCCTGCTTGACCACCGCCGCTCCGATCGCTCCTCCCCCGCCCGGCCGCGATTCAACGACCAGCACCTGCCCCGTACTCTCAGTGACTTTCCTTCCGACGATGCGTTGCAGCGTATCGGCGCTGGCGCCCGGAGTGAATGGAATGATGATCGTGATCGGCCGCGCAGACAAAAGCTCCGCAGCTGCATGCGACGCAGCCGCAAAATTCACGATCAATAGCAAGAGCGCGGCGCAGGCCCCGGATGTTTGCGACATATCGACTTTCCAACGCGATCCTGGACCGTCCGATTTGGCGGGAAACCGCTACTGAGCTACCCAACCTCCATCGATCGATAGCGCGGCGCCGGTCACGGTTGCGGCATCATCGCCGCACAGGAACACCGCGAGCGAGCCGATCTGCTCCGGCGCGGTGAAGCGCAACATCGGCTGCTTCTCTCGCACCAGGTCCTCTTTCGCCTTCTCGACCGGTACGTGGCCTTCCTTCGCCTTGGCCTCGACCTGTTTCTGGACCAGAGGCGTGAGCACCCATCCCGGGCAAATTGCATTGCAGGTGATGCCGGCATTCGCCGTCTCGATTGCAACCACCTTGGTGAGGCCGAGGAGGCCGTGCTTGGCTGCGACATAGCCGGCTTTTTCGCCGCTGGCGACGAGGCCATGCGCCGAGGATATATTGATGATCCGACCCCAGCCGCGACGCTTCATCCCGGGCACCGCAGCCTTGATGGCATGGAAAGCAGCCGACAGATTGATGGCTATGATGGCATCCCATCGCTCGTCGGGAAAATCCTCGACCAGCGCCACATGCTGAATGCCGGCATTGTTAACCAGAATATCGACAGAACCGAGCTCATTCTGCGCGGCCGCTATCATGGCGCGTATTTCGGCGGGTTTCGACATGTCGGCCGAGGAGTAGGCGGCCTTGATGCCATGCTCGTCAGACAGGTCCTTGCGCAGCTTCTCCATCGCGCCCTGCTCGCCGAAGCCGTTGAGCATCACCTGAACTTTTTGCGCCGCGAGTGCAGTCGCAATACCGAGCCCGATGCCGCTCGTCGATCCGGTGACGATTGCCGCCTTGCCTGCCAACATGAAAGCTCCTCCGCGTCACCACTTTTGCAAATGCTGCTCGCAATCCGCCTGCTCGATGACGGAAAATAGGCTCCGCCGCGCGGATGTATCATTATCCGGGAACGGCGCGTGATCAAACGATGACTACGATCCAGTCCCAGCCGAGGCGGAACTTCGATCCAATGAGCGGGTTGTTCTGCAGCATCGGAGATCCGTTCATGTACCTCTTGGAGACCTTGAAAAAGACGTTTGAAACCGTCACCGGCATCGGACGGCCGTCCGCACGCTCCGCGCGGCAGGCCGTTCGCGATCGCAAGGCGCACGAAATCATGTTCAAGGATGACGGGGCGATTCCAAACAATCCGAAGCTTCCATTCATTCATTATCGCGGTCCCATCAACTTGCCTGATGCAGGCGATCCCGCGGCGATATTCGAGGAGTTGTTCAAGCGCAATGGCTGGGGAGATTCGTGGCGCAACGGCATCTACGGTTACGTTCATTATCATTCGAGCACCCATGAAGTCCTCGGCATTGCGCGCGGACGAGCGGGTGTCCGCTTCGGAGGAAACAAGGGCAAAGTATTCGAATTGCGCAGTGGAGATGTCGTCATTCTCCCCGCGGGTACCGGCCATCAATGCCTCTCCGCAAGCGAGGACCTGCTCGTGATCGGGGCCTATCCGCCGGGAGGCAAATACGACGAGTGCACGGGATCGCCGCAGGAGCGGGAGCGCGCATTGCAAAGCATTCCAGCGGTACCTCTGCCGGCCAGGGATCCGGTGTACGGCGCCGGCGGCCCGCTGCTCGATGCCTGGAGCGGCTGAGCTCGCGGACCATCGTCGCCATCGCGCCATCTCCCTCAGGCCGCGCCGAAGTACTTTTCCGCGTTGCGATACAAGACCTTCTCCAGGACCTCGCGCGGATACGCTTCCGAATTCCAATCACCCATCACCTTTTCGTAGCGAAGGACGGGAAAATCGCATCCGAACATGATGCGATCGGTCAACCGGCCGGAAATGGCCTTCTTGAGCGCGGGCGGATATTGCCGCGGTCCCCAACCGTGAAGCTCATAGCTGACATTGGGCTTGTGCCTGAGCACCGCGAGCATCTCGTCCTGCCAGGGGTAGGCCGGTCGCGCCGCCAGGATTCGCAGTTGCGGATAGCGGGCCGCAACCTCGTCGATGTGACGGGGATGACCGTGATCGAGCACAATGCCCTTCCCGCCCGGGAGGCCCTGCCCGATCCCCGTCAGCCCGGTCAGGATCATGACCGGCCGGCTTGCCTCGATCGAGAGCTGATAGAACGCATCCCAGCTCGGATCGCTCGCGGGAATCCCGAGCACTTGGCCGTTGACGCAAAGCCCGACGAACCCCGCGTCGGCGGCGAGCGCGCGGTCGAATTCGCGGATCGCTTCGAGCGCCCGTCGAGGATCGAATTGCAGCCAATGACCGAACACCACGTCAGAATGCCGGCGCTGGAAATCGAAGGCATAGTCGTGATGGGCGCGGATCTTCCTCGATCGGCAGGAATTTCGTGAAAGAAAGGTCGAGGATGACGCGGGCATTGTTGCGCCGGAAATAATCCGCCATTTCGGGTTCAGACCAGAAGGTCGCCTTTGTCTTCCAGACTTTCTCCTGCTGCGCGAGCTCCGCCTCGGTGCGGAAGATGTAGCCGCGCTGCGTACCCCAATGCGAATGGCAGTCGAAAATCTTGTCCACCTTGTTCATGCATGCCGTCTCACCTGGTTCGCGGCTTGCGGCGGTCGATCAGACGCGAGACCTTGGACGTTTGCGACAGCCCCGTGAAATGATCGAGCTCACCGCGCCTGACCGCCTCGACCTTGAGCCGCACGCCGAGTGCTTCTTTCAAGCGCAGCGCGAGCAGGGTCTCGACCGCGTCGCCCGCGGCCCTGTGATCGGGCACCTCAACGAGCACGGTCATGGAAACTGATGCGTCGTCTCCGCCTTCGATGATGCAGACGTACTCGCCATTCGTCCGCCGCTCCTGGCTGACGATGGCGCCGACCGCCTCGGGAAACACATTGACGCCCCGCAGCTTGACCATGCTGTCGCTGCGTCCGAAGATCTTCGTGATGCGGCGATGCGGGCTGCCGCACGCGCATTCACCGCCGGCAATGGAGGTGACATCGTTCATGTTGTAACGGATCATCGGCGCGGCATATTTGAAAAGCGTGGTGACGAACGCGACGCCGCGCTCACCGATCGCCTTCGGCTGCAGAGTGACCGGATCGTTCACTTCGAGGATGAAGGCGTCCTCGAAGACATGCATGCCGGTCTTGTGACTGCACTCGGCAGCCATCGTTCCGCATTCATTGCACCCATAGGTGTCGTAGACGTCCGCGTCCCAGAGCATTTCGAGCGAACCGCGGTCGTCGGTGCCGAGGTGGACGAGCAGACCCTCGACCGCCAAGTCGGCTGGATCGATGCGCAGCTCGTCGCGGGCGACATGCCCCATATGGCGGAGATAGGCGGAGAATCCGACCAGGAACTTGGCTTTCCAAGCCTTGAGCAGCTCGATCTGGCGGCGCGTGGGAGTTTGCGCGCCGGAGCCGGTCATCACCGGAACTGCACCGGTATATTTCCAGATTCCTTCGCGTGCGAGCTCACCGCCGTTGGTCAAGCCCATGGACAGGGTCACCTGCACGAGATCGAAAGGACGCACACCTTGCATGTAGAGCCGCCGGCCCGTGATGATGTTCATCACTTCGCGATCTCGCGGCGTGAAGATCATGGGCCGTGGCAACCCGGTCGTGCCGCCGCTGGTTTGCAGGATCAGCGGCAACGGTTCGTGCTGGTTGGGATCGATGCCGATGTACTCCGACCAGGCGGGATTGCTAATCACGCTCGCGCGCATATCGTGCACGGAGAAAGGCGGAATCGAGCGGAGATCGGCGATGCCGCGGATGTCGCCAGGCTCCATGCCGGCGGCCGACCAGCGACGTTGATAGAAAGGAATCTGCCAGGCGCGCTGCATCTGACGCAGAAAGCGTTCTTGCTGGAGCTCATCGAGCTGGTCGCGCGAGAGGCGATAGGTGCTCGCAAAATAATCCGGCGCCGGCGGGAACTCGCGCCACAGCGCGTCAAAATCGAGCGACTGATAGTATCGCGGGATCATCCTCTCTTCGCCTTGGCTCACGCTGCCATCCTTCCCGCAATCAGGTATCAGGAGTCAGCAGTCAGGAGTCAGGAATGTGCCCTGATTCCTCATTCTGACTCCTGATTCCTGATGCCTGATGCCTGATCCCTGATTCCTGATCCCTGATCCCAAGATACGCTTCCTGCACCCGGTCGTCGGCGAGCAGTTCCGCCGCGCTCCCGCTGGCCGCCACCTTGCCGGTCTCGAGCACGTAGCCGCGGTCGGCAATGGCGAGCGCAGCACGGGCATTCTGCTCGACCAGGAGAACGGTGAGGCCGCCATGTTGCAAGGCCTGAATGACGTCGAGAATTTGCTCGACCAGCATGGGAGCAAGTCCCATCGACGGTTCGTCGAGCAAAAGCAGCCGCGGTCGTGCCATGAGGGCACGACCAATGGCCAGCATTTGTTGCTGGCCGCCCGACAGGCTGCCGGCGGGCGAGCGGCGGAACGTCGCGAGCATTGGGAATATCTCATAGACCGACATCAGCCCTGCATCGACCTGTGGGTCATACCGCGTCCAGGCTCCGAGCCGCAGGTTATCCTCGACTGAAAGCGGCGCGAACAGTTGGCGGCCTTCGGGCACCTGCGCGATACCCAGCGCGACGCGGGAATGTGCGGGGATGCCCTCGATCGCCCGGTCCTCCAACAAGACGCGACCGGCAGTGATCGGCTGCACGCCGGAAATGACCTTTATCAGGGTCGTCTTGCCTGCGCCATTGGCTCCCAGCAAGGTGACGATCTCCCCCGCCGCGATGGCGATCGAAACACCGTGCAGCACTTCGATGCGCCCGTAGCTGCTCTTGATGTTATCAACCGTCAGCATGGCGTTTTTCCCGCGCACGGCCGACGCCGAGATAGGCGTCGATCACGGCACCATTGGCGCGCACTTGCGCGGCGGTTCCCTCGGCAAGCGTGCAACCGTTGGCAAGAACGTGAACTCGATCCGACACATTCATCACGAGGCGCATGTCGTGCTCGACCAGCATGACGGTGATGCCGTCGGCGGCAAGCCGACGGATGATCGTGGCGATCTCCGCCGTCTCCACCGGGTTGCAGCCTGCCGCCGGCTCATCGAGGAGAATGAGCTTGGGCTCGGTCGCCAGCGCGCGGGCGATTTCCAGACGCTTGAGCGCGCCATAGGGCAGGCTGCCTGCGACCCGTGCCCCCGCACCGCCCAAGCCGAGTCGATCGAGCGCCGCCGCGGCGGCCTCGCGGCTCGCTCGGTTCTGTCGGGCGACCATCGGCAAATGAAGAAGATCGGCAAGCATGCCGGTCCGCTCGTGGCGGTGGCGGCCGACCATGACGTTTTCCAGCGCAGTCATCCGCAAGAAGATTTGCAAGTTCTGAAAGGTGCGCGATAGCCCTCGCCTTGCGAGAGCGTCGGGAAGGAGCGAGGTCGTTTCCTCCCCGGCGAGGCGCACCCGTCCCCTTTCCGGGACGTAGAGCCCGGAAATGATGTTGAACAGCGTCGTCTTGCCGGCGCCGTTCGGCCCGATGATCGAATAGATGAGGCCCGGTGCGACCGCCAGGCTCACATCATTGAGGGCGTGGACCCCGCCGAATGTGATCGACAGGTGCTCGGCAACTAGAAGATCGGGCTGCCGCTTCGTCTCTTCGGTGGCCACGGCCGCTGCCCTTCCCGATCGGCGGACATGTCCGCGGTTATCGCAGCGGTGTCACTTCGAACAAATCCTGCGCCGCCATGGCCGCCTCGTAGCGACCGGCGGGACCCAGGTTCTTGTTCCAATCGAGGATCCTCGGCATCCACTCGTCCTTGATCGCGTAGCGCACCCCGGCGCCGTTCTTGCGGTCGTGCACGAGGATGACCGCCAGCAAGCCCGATGGCGCCTTCTCGGCGACGACTTGCAGTGTCCCCTGCCCGGGGCTGGCCTGGGTCGCGAGCATCAGTCCGTCGGCAATGCAGGGACAGGGTGATTTCTCGCCGCTGTAGAACACGACGGTAACGCCGCGCGGTTCGGACTCGAGCCGAGCGAGGGCGTCCAGCCCAATGCGGATGCCGACCGGTATGAAGGCGCCGAAGCCGCCGTGCACGCGGGCGCCGAGCTTGATCCATTCCTCGGGCGTTTCCGCGCGTCCCGCGGATGGATTCAGCGCCAGCACCGCGAAGACGAATGCGAGCCAGACCTGCAGCTTCCCCGGCAATCCTTGCTTTCCCTCTTGTTCGTGCGCATGCGGCCGTAGCAAGATCTGCAGCACGGACTGTCACGTCGCCGAAGGGGCGACGCCACGAGGCTAAACTAAAGGGTCAAGGTTGTCCAAGGCAACGCGAAGCCCGCGGCGGGTGCCGCCGGTGCGCGTGATTGCGTTGATGTGGTGACGTTTCGAACCGACCAGACGTATGTCGGGCCGCTCACTTACCTTCAGGTGATCCCCAGCACCACGGCAGCTACCGCTACCACCAGAACTGAGAGCGCGGCTGTAAACGCCGTGAGCACCGATGAAAACCATCGCATCAGGCGATCATTGTCGCGGTAGGCACCTGCTCGCGGCAACGCTGGCGGTATGGCTGGGCACGTATCGATGGACATCGGACGAACCTTTCCTGCGGGCCACGAGCGCGTGAGCGCCGCGTCCAGATAATGGCTCCTGGAATCAAGGAGATGTTGCAAATCAACTGCAGAGAAATCTTGCAGTTGCACGTTAACAGCTCGTTAATCGCTCGCGACCCCGCAGCCCCCAAAGAGCAGCCCGCCGCCCGCGCTCTGCCGCAAGTCGCGCTTCGACGAAATCAATTTGCGTATCGCAAGGGGCCGGGAAAAATCTGCGAGCTCCGCCCGGTGATCCAATAAACGGCGAGTCCGACCCATTCGCGCACGGCCGTATCGACCCGGCGCAGTCCATCGCCGACGCTGCCGAAGGGCCGCAGCACATCCTCGATTCCGCGCGTGCGCCAGTCGACCGGATAGGGCTCGACCGGAAAGCCGATCTTTCTGAAGACGCCGATCGCCCTCGGCAAATGATAAGCCGACGTCACGAGCAGCCAGCGCTGCCCCGGCCTCGGTTGGGCGACTTGCTTGGAATAGACCGCATTTTCGATCGTGTTGCGCGAGCGGTCCTCCAGCAGGACACGGGCACGCGGAATGGAAAAATTCTCGAGCTGGCGCAGCGCGAAGGGGGCTTCGCTGCCCTCGCCGTAGACCAGCGCGCCGGTACCGCCCGAGAACAGAATGCGGGCATCGGGATAACGCCGAGCCAAGTCCGCAACGACGGTCAGACGTTCGGCCAACTCGTTGAGCGCCACCTCGTTGCGGGCGGCCGATATGTCAGGCGAGATCACCCCGCCGAGCACAATGATGCCGTCGGGTGCTCCGCGCGAGGCGTCCCACGGTGGAAACCGCTGCTCCAGCGGGATCATCAACGCATTTCCGATGGGCGAGAGGCCGAGAACAGCCAGCGCAACGAAGCTTGCCGCTACCAGCCAATTGCCCGCACGCCGCCAGCGCGTCGCCAGCAGGAGCATCCCCAGCAAGCCGATGGAAACGACGAGGTTGGAGGGATTTGCAAAGAATCCGAGAAACTTGGAAAAGGTGAAGAACATGGCGCGCGGCTAGTGTCCCGGTTCCGACGTTCGTATCCCTTTGCAGCACGCTCCCGTACGAACGTCGGAACCAAAGGGACACAAGCAACTATATGATTCTAGTGTGGCTTTGGATTTGACGTTCCTACGAATGACTCGCGGCCATGCTGGTAGGAACGTCAAATCCGCCACACTGGTTGTCATTCAGCGCTTGTTCTTTTTCTTGTTGTTGGCCGCCTCGTAGCGCGCTTTGGCGTCCTCGTTCATGGGATAGAGGCCCGGCAGCTTCACGCCGCGCTCCACCTCGCCCACAATCCAGGTCTCCATCCGCTCGTGCTCGATCCCCTCCTCGGCGACGAAGGAAACGAGGTTCTGCGGAATTACCACGGCGCCGTCATCGTCGCAGACAATGACGTCACCCGGAAAGACGGCGCAGCCGCCACAGCCGATCGGCTCCTGCCAGCTGACGAAAGTGAGCCCATTGACCGATGCCGGTGCTGCGACGCCGGTGCACCAGACCGGCAGCTTGGAAGCCACGACGCCCGCCTTGTCGCGCACCGCACCATCGGTCACCAGCGCAGCGACATTGCGTTTCGCCATGCGCATGGTGAGGATGTCGCCGAATATGCCGGCCGAAACGATGCCCATGGCATCGGCCACGGCGATGCAGCCTTCCGGCATTTCCTCGATGGCCCCGCGGGTTGAAATGGGCTTGGCCCAGCTTTCCGGGGTGGCGAGGTCCTCCCGCGCCGGTACGAACCGAAGCGTGAATGCAGCGCCGACAAGGCGCCTGCCGTGAGGAACGAGCGGCTTCGGCCCGTTCATCCAGCAGCGCCGGATGCCCTTCTTCAGCAGCATCGTGGTGATGGTGGCAGTCGTGATCTCGCGAAGGAGCTCATAGTGGGCCGCGCTCATCGAAGCCTCGCGTGCAGGAGATGATGATGATGATTATCACGCCGGCGCGATACCGAGACGATGGTCGCGCCGGCGCAACCACGCCACGAACGGGATCGACAGCAGCACCATCCAGGCTTTGCCGACGATCTGGCCGAGCAGGAAATCAAGCGAGCCAAATGCAAGCCAAAGAAACACCACCGAGTTGACCACGAGGCCAGCCATGCCCGACGCGACCACGGCCGCGAGGAGCCGGCGACGTGCGAGCGGGGTGTACACGGCGAGATCGGCAAGCTCGGAGAGCAGGAACGCCACCGCCGACGCCAGAACGAGCGATGGCGGCGCCAACAGCGCCGAGATAACGCACCCGCCGATGATCGCTCCCGCGGCGACGCCCACGCCGAGCCGGCGCTGCACCAGATCGCGCAGCACCAGCGCGATGCCGATCATGGTGACGCCCGAAGGTGCCATGAGTCCGGGCGCCACCGGTATGAGACAAGGCCCATCCGGCAGGCATACCGATCCCGCATGGCCGATGAGCCAGTTCGCCGCCGGAATGGTCAGCGCGAACAGGACAAGAAACAACGTTCCTTCGCGCACGCGGCGCGTCTCGGCCGCCGCTCCATTCATCGTGCTGCTTGCCATCTCGCGTACCCATCCGCGCGCAGCTTGCAGGCCGGGCACTCGCCGCAGCCATAACCCCACTCGTGGCGGTGCGAACGGTCGCCGAGATAGCAGCTGTGGGTTTCCTCCACCAGAAGCTCAACGAGGTCCTGCCCGCCGATCCGGTGCGCGAGCGCGAAGGTCGCCGCCTTGTCGACCCACATCAACGGCGTGTGAATCACGAAACGGCGCTCCATGCCGAGATTGAGCGCGAGCTGCATCGCCTTGATCGTGTCGTCGCGGCAATCCGGATATCCCGAATAGTCGGTCTCGCACATCCCTGCGACGAGATGCTTGATCCCGCGCCGATAGGCGAGAGCTCCGGCAAGGCTGAAGAAAACGAGATTGCGTCCGGGCACAAAGGTGGTCGGAAGCCCGCTCTTGCCCATCTCGATCGCGGTGTCGCGCGTGAGTGCGCTCTCCGACAGGGCAGCAAGGGCGGCAAGCTGCACGGTATGGTCCTCACCGAGGCCCTGCTCCCATTGCGGCCGCATGGCGCGCATGCGCTCGCGCACGCGTTGGCGCACATGGAGCTCCACGCGATGGCGCTGGCCGTAGTCGAAGCCGATGGTCTCGATGCGCCCAAAGCGCTCGAGCGCCCAGGCGAGGCAGACGGTTGAATCCTGGCCTCCGGAAAACAGGACGAGCGCGCCATCGCCGCCGGTGGGATTCATCGTTGCGCGGTTTTTCCCGGCTCATGGGCGAGCTTGCGGGCAAGCAGGGCCAGCTCGCAGCCCTCGCAATAGCGGTGGTCCTTATAGTCGATCCAGTTATGGGCATAGATGCGATGGGCAGGAATTTCGTATCGCTCCTGCAGAAACCGCACCAGCAGGAGCCATGCCCGGACCTGCTCGGGCGAGGCCGGCTTGCCCACATCGGGATAATTGCCAACGAATTCGATGCCGATGGAATTGGTCTTGATCACGCTGCGGTAGGTCTTGGAATTGTCGATATACTTGTTGTCGTTGCGATTGGCGCCGTCGCCGTGGGTCGGAATCGCGGTTTCAGCCGTCGACCAGTACACGGTGCCGTCGATTTCCACCCAAAGCGTGACACCTCGCTTGCTCGGATTTTTCGCCTGCGCCAGCGCCAGGCTCTTCGCGGAGCCCGCGGGCCCCTCGGTCTGATGCACGATGATGTTCTGCCAGTTTTTGGCGTCCGCAGGATTCCCCAGCGGATGCAGGTAGACAATCGTAAGACCCGGCACCTGTGGCTCGCCCGCGGCTTTGGCGCGCTCGTGGAAATCGTCCGGTAAGCTGGCTTGACGCGAGCTTGCGTCCCGCTCGGGCATGCTTTCGGCGACGCCCGGCCGTGCGTGATTTGGCGCGCCTGGCGCTGGATCCTGGGCGCTTGGCCGAGAGCGGGCATGGGGCCGTGCAACTTCGGCCCGCAACGAGCTCCCCTTGTCGAAATATCCGACCGGCTGCGCCGCCATCGGCAGCGCAAGCATCGCCGCAAGGACCAGGCGCGAATGATTTGTCAAAGCTGCGTCAGTCCCATTTGGGCGATCCGGAATAGGCATAATCGACGATGCGGCCGTCGCGACCGGAAAGCGTTGCGATCTCCGCCATTTCCGCCTGCGCGAGCTCGAAATCGAGGATCGCGAGATTTTCCGACAGGCGTTCGGCCCGGCTGGTGCGTGGAATGACGGCAATGCCCTGCTGCACCAGGAAACGAAGGCTTACCTGCGCCGCCGTCTTGCCGTGCCGCTTGCCGATCCGCGCGAGCAGCGCATGGTTCTTGACGGCTCCGCGCGCAATCGGGCTGTAGGCTATGATCGCAATGCCCCGCGCTCGACAAGCCGCGATCACCTTCGACTGATCGAGAAAGGGATGCAACTCGATCTGATTGCAGACAAGCGGCTCGTCGGCAAATTTCACCGCCTGCTCGATCAGCGCCACGGTGAAATTCGAGACGCCGATGTTGCGAGCTATTCCCATGCGCTTGACCTTGCAAAGCGCCGCGAGCGTCTCGTGCAGCGGGATTTGCGGGTTCGGCCAATGCAGCAGCAGGAGATCAACCTGCGAGAGCTGCAGCCGCGATACGCTCTCCTTGGCCGAGCGCTCGAGATCGCGTGCAGCAAAATGCGACGGCCACACCTTCGTCGTGATGAAAACATCATGGCGCTCGACGCCGGCGGCGCGCAGCCCCTCTCCGACCTCGCGCTCGTTGTCGTACATTTCCGCCGTATCGACATGGCGGTAGCCCAGGCGCAGCGCCTGCTCGACCATGCGCACGCAGGTGCGTGCGCGCAGATCCCACGTGCCGAGGCCAATGAGCGGAATGCCGGCGGTCCCGATGTGGAGCGCTGACGTCACGGCCAAATCTCTCACGCCGCCCCGCGCTTCATCCGTCCCATCGAGGCGCATGCGGTGGATTGACCACGCGCCCCGCGGGCTGCCTGAGCCCGTCGATGTCGGCCATCTCGGCGTTGCTCAGCGTGAAATCGAAGATCGCGAGATTGGCTGCGAGGTGATCCGGATCGGCGGTGCGGGGAATTGGGATGATGCCTTGCTGGACGAGATAGCGCAGCGCGGCCTGCGACGAGCTCTTGCCATGCGCCTTTCCGATCCGCGCCAGCACTTCGTTGTCCGGCACCTTGCCGCGAGCGAGGGGGCAATAGGCCGTGACCGATATGCCGTATTTGCGGCAGGCCCCCAGCACCTTGCTCTGGTCCAGGAACGGGTGAACCTCGATCTGGTTCGTCACCAACGGCTCACTCGCAAGCTTCATCGCCTGCTCGAGCAAGGACGTGGTGAAATTCGCAACCCCGATGTGCCGAGCCCGGCCGTCGCGCTTGGCCTCGCAGAGCGCGGCCAGCGTCTCCGCCAGCGGCACGGTCGGGCTCGGCCAGTGGATCAACAGCAGATCGACGAAATCAAGCTTGAGCTTCTGCAGGCTGTCATCGAACGAACGCGCAAAATCGGCAGGCGCAAGCTTGTCATGATACACCTTGGTGGTGACGAAGACGTCCTCGCGCCTGAGGCCGGCGGCGCGCAGCCCCTGCTGGAGCCCCTCCCCGACCGCTGCCTCGTTGCGGTAGCGCTCGGCGGTATCGATGTGGCGATATCCGAGGCGCAATGCGGTCGCGACCGCTTCCGCGCAGACGGCATCCATGAGAGTCATGGTGCCCAGGCCGATGGCAGGAATCCTGGCACCGTTGGCTGCAACGACATTCATTGCGTCCTCCCGCATCCGGTCAGCCGACGTCGCGGATCGCCCGCCGCTCGATCGGCGTGCAAGCGGATGGCCCTCCGAGTTCCGGTGGCACCGCGATGAACGCGACCCGCAGAGTGGCTTTCGCGTCTGTCCAACCCAAGATCAAGATTAGAATCATTCAATAAATTCAACAATGCTATTGCGTCAACGTATTCGAAGTCCTTCATAACGACAGCAATGTGGTGATCCGACCGATGCGTGCATTCGTTTTCGCGCTGGCCTTGTTTGCGACGACCCTGGCGGCGCTGGCCGCGCCCGCTGGGGCTGCGCGGGCGCAGGAATTCAACCTTGTCATCCGCAACCACAAGTTCGAGCCCGAGGAAATTCGCGTGCCTGCCGGCAAACGCGTGTCGCTCTACGTGACCAATGAGGATTCGACCCCGGAGGAATTCGAAAGTCGCGCGCTCAAGGTGGAGAAGATCATTGCGGGCAAATCGAAGGCGCTGGTTCGGATTGGACCGCTCGAGCCCGGCCGATATGAATTCATCGGCGAATTCAATGCCGATACAGCCAAGGGCGTCGTGATCGCGGAATAAGCCGATGCTGGGCGCCCTCGTCATTGTGTTCCGGGAAGTCATCGAAGCCGGCCTGATCATCGGCATCGTGCTCGCCGTAACGCGCGGGGTGCCCGGGCGCGGACGATGGGTCGCCGCGGGCGTGCTGGTGGCAACGCTGGGGGCAGGCCTTCTCGCCATCTTCGCGGAAGCGATTTCCAACGCCTTTGAAGGCTCCGGCCAGGAGTTATTCAATGCCGGCGTGCTCGGCATCGCCGTGATCATGCTGATGTGGCACAATCTCTGGATGGCCAGCCACGGCCAGGAGATGGCGGCCACAATGGCGGCAGTCGGTCAGGCGGTGACCCTCGGGCAGCGACCAATGGCGGCACTCGCGCTGGTGGTGGGCCTTGCGACGCTGCGCGAGGGGTCCGAAGTCGTGTTGTTTCTCTATGGCATCGTCGCCGCCGGCACATCTGTATCGTCGCTGTTGCTTGGCGGTGCGCTGGGGCTCGCGGCCGGCGCTGCGTTCACCGCCTTGACCTATTATGGATTGCTCGCCATTCCCGCGCGGCACATTTTCACCGTCACAACCGTGCTGATCACGCTCCTGGCCGCCGGCATGGCAGCACAGGCTGTGCAGTTCCTCGATGCCGCCGGCCTGATCAATGTGCTGGGACACCGGTTGTGGGACAGCTCCGCCTGGCTGCCGCAGGACAGCATCATCGGCCGCCTGCTCCATACTCTCATCGGATATACCGACCGGCCCACCGAGCTTCAGTTGATCGCTTATGTCGCCACTCTTGCGATCATGACGGTGCTGACGTGGATCTCGGCATCCAGCCGCGCGACGCGCGCGGCAGCGTAGGATCAGACAACAGAGGACGAGGTCAGAAAAGCGGATGTTCATCTGACATCTGTCATCTGTCCTCCCGCCTGAGCACCGCAAAAGCGACGTTGGGCGCCTTGTCGATCACACGGAGAAGGGCGCGAGCAGGACCACGCGGCGAGCGCTTGCCTTGCTCCCAATTGCGCACGGTGTCGATCGGCACGCCGATCCTGGCCGCAAATGCCGCTTGCGTGAGATTGGTGCGCGCGCGCACGCCTCGAACATAGGCCGCATCCGGCGCCTCGCCGCGGCCATTGGGCATTATCGAGGCGGCAGCCGGTGCGGGCCAACTCGCGATCGCACGCTCGCTTCCGTCGGCAAGAATTTCGACGATTCGACCATCGGCTTTCAATCGGACGCGCATCATGGCGGGAATAGGCCTGCGTGGAAACGAAATGGCAGAGCGCCGCACGGCTTCAACAGACGACCGCTGCTCTATGTGATTCCGGCCCCATATCCAAGCATTTGCATGTCTCATCCTTCATGTCGTCGGTCGACAATGGTCCCCGGCTTGCTTTCAGCCGCGCATGCCGGCGCGCAATGGCGCTCGCGCTGCCTCCGCCGTCGTTGTCGCCCCTTCCAGCAGACGGTCGATGGCCTCTCGCGTGGTGGGCTTCGCAAACAAATAGCCCTGCATCTCGTTACAGCCTGCCAGGCGCAACAGCACACGCTGTTCCTCTGTTTCCACCCCTTCGATCACGATGCCCATTCCCAACGCCCGCCCGAGCGTTACGATGGCCTGGATGATCACTCCGCCATTGGCGGATTGATCGAGCGCGGCGACGAAGCTGCGGTCGACCTTAAGCTTGTCGAAGGGCAGCTTCTGCAAATAGCTCAGGCTCGAATAGCCCGACCCGAAATCGTCCAGGGCAAGTCGCACGCCGAGCGCACGCAATTCCTGCAGCCGTGCCGCCGTCTCGTCGGGATTCTCGATCAACACGCTCTCGGTCATTTCGAGAACGAGGCGAGCCGGCTCAAATCCTGTTTCCTTCAGCACCAGCGAAACGAGCTCGATGAAGGCGCGATCGCGCACTTGGACGGGCGACAGGTTGACGGAAACGTAAAGGTCCGACCATCGGGCCGCATCCGAGATCGCGCGTCGCAGGGCAAATTCGCCCAGCCGGTCCATCACGCCTGCTTCCTCTGCGACCGGCACGAACACGGACGGCGGCACAAAGCCGCGCGTGGGATGATTTCATCGCAACAATGCTTCCACGCCGGCGATGGCGCCCCCGTCGGCCTTGACAATGGGCTGATAGTGAACGTCGAAGGCGTTGGCAGCCAGCGCTCGCGCGACCTCGCGCTTGATGAATTGCCGCTCCTGGAATTCCGCCTCCATATCCGCGACATAGGAGACGACCATGCCGCGGCCGCGGCGCTTGGCCGTGCGCAATGCAAGATCGGCGCGGCGCGTAAGCTCGTCGCGGATAATTCCGTCACGCGGCGCGATGGCAAGACCGATGCTGACGCTGAGCTGGACGACCTGGTTGATCCAGAACGGGCGGACGAGCGACTGGCGCAGCACATCAGCCGCCGCTACCGCCGCTTCGGCATCCATGCCGGAGATCAGCAACGCAAACTCATCGCTGCCGAGTTGGCCGATCACCGCACCAGGCGGCAAGCCGTGCTGCAACCGCTTGCCGATCTCCGCCAGCATCTCGTCCCCACCCGCATATCCAAGCGCGTCGTTCACCTCGTCGAAGCCATCGAGGTCGAGAACCGCGAAGGCCAGGGTCTCCTCGCCCTGCCGGGTCGCCACCGCCTGATCGAACAGCTCAAAGAAATGATTGTGGTTCGGCAATCCGGTCAGCCCGTCCTGATATTCGAGCTTCTGAACATGCTGCTCGCTTTTGGCGAGCGCAAAGCCGAGCCGGCCAAGCTGCCACATGGCAAGCGCGGCAAAACCGACAAGGACCAATGCAATTGATCCCGCCAGCGGAAGAAGCTGGTTCATCATGGCGGTTGCCGGCCGCTCCGTTTCCCAGCTGAACCAGCCGACGATGCGCCCTTTCGCATCCAGCATGGATTGAACTTCGCGCTCGCCGCCGGTCGGCTCGGTCTCGAATCTCAGCTCCTTGAGACCCGAGGCGCGCTCGAGCACACGGATGAGCTTCGGCTCCACCCGCGCGAGGTCGGGAGACACCGCCTGCAGGGCCTCGACCGCTCCCGCCAATGCCTGGCGGTGCTCGGCCTCGAGATAGTCGTCAGCCTGCCGTGCCAGCACGTAGGCGAGGCCGGTGCAGACAACGATGGCGACAACCACCAGAACGGCGAGCGGCGCGATCAAGCGCAGCACCGCCGGTTCCTCGCGAATCATGCGGGCCGGGCGCCCGGGATGCCGGCCCGACCAGGCCCGCAAGGCCTGCCACACCCGTTCCTTGCGGACCGGAGCGTTGTCTTCACCATGATTTACCGGTCACTCCGGCCCGTTCGCGCACACACACACACGACGAGCGATCATAAAGCGGTAGGGTTAACGGGGAGTGCGGGCGTGCGGCGAGCTCGGACACGCGACCGGCGCCGGCAATTTCCATACTGTTTACAGTTACTTGAGACCGAACCACAGGGTGGCGATGCCGAGGAAGGAGAAAAATCCCACCACGTCGGTGACCGTCGTGACGAACGGTCCTGACGACACGGCCGGATCGACCCCCAGGCGGACCAGGATCAAGGGGATCAGGATTCCGCCAAGCGCGGCGGCGGCGAGCACCGTCATCATCGCGAGCGCGATGACCAGGCCGAGATCGGGGATGTTGAACCAGGCACCCGCAATCAGCCCCATGATCAGCGCGAATGAAAGCCCATTGAGCAAGCCCACCAAGAACTCGCGGCGGACGATGCGCCAGGCGTTGGCGCTCGACAATTCGCGCGTCGCGAGCGCGCGTACCGCCACGGTCATGGTCTGCGTGCCGGCGTTGCCGCCCATGCTGGCGACGATCGGCATCAGCACTGCCAGTGCCACCATTTTCGCAATCGCGCCCTCGAACCGACTGATCACCCAGGAGGCGAGCAATGCCGTGAGCAAGTTCGCGCAATAGCCAGGGAAAGCGGCTTTTGGCGATGCTCAGCACGGAGTCCGACAATTCCTCCTCGCGACCGACGCCGCCGAGCGCCTTGATATCCTCTTCGGCCTTCTCCTCGATGATGTCGACAATGTCGTCGAACGTGATCACACCGACCAGCCTGTCCTTCTCGTCGACGACAGGCACCGAAACCAGATCGTAGCGTTCGAACAGACGCGCCACATCTTCCTGGTCGTCCGTCACCCGCACCCGGTGAAGGTCCTCTTCGATCAACTCACCGATCGGCACCGGCCGCTTGGTGCGCAGCAGGCGATCGAGCGCAACCGCACCCTGCAACTTCAAGTCGGGATCGACGACATAGAGCTCCCAGAAACGATCCGGCAAATCCGGCGTCTCGCGCAGGTGATCGATGGTCTGTCCGACCGTCCAGGAGGGCGCCACCGCGATGAGCTCGGTCTGCATGCGCCGACCGGCGGAATTTTCCGCATACAGCAGGCTGCGCGACAGCGCGACGCGTTCACGCAGCGGAAGCTGCTGCAGGATTTCTGTCTGCTCGTCCTTCGGCAGGTCCTCCAGAATGGCCACCGCGTCATCGGTGTCGAGAGCGCGCACGCCTTCGGCAACCGTTTCGGGCGGCAGCTCCTCGAGGATTTCGTCGCGGACGGCGTCGTCGACTTCGGTCAGAGCCGAGAAATCGAAGGCGTTTCCCATCAACTCGACCAATCGCGGACGAAGCTGCGGATCGAGTGCCTCGATCACATCGCCGACGTCCGCCTCGTGCAGGTCGGCGACCAGTTCACGCAGCACCCCTGAGTCGGTCGCCGCGATCGCCTGCTCGACGCGATCGATATATTCCGGGCGCACGGCCCCATCCTCCCCCCGCAATGCGATGGCAGCCGACGACACGGTCATGTCGTTCCTTTCCCGCACATCGTGCACCTCGCCCCTTTTTGGGAGGCGGGCTCCCTCACCCGCCGCGCTACGCGCGTCGACCTCTTCCCGCAAGCGGGGAGCGGTGAAGGTCGACGCACTCCACTGTCATATGCGATAGCCTGCCCCACAGGGCAGGTACACCGCGACTGCTTCTCGATCTTGCTATCCGCGCATTCCGGCAATTTGCGCGCGACCGAGCGGCCTCCATGCTGCCGCAGGCATCAGCTTGCATGGCCGAATGAACCAACAATGGACGATGCGATGCTCGCTCGCGGTCGCGGCACTTGCGCTCGGCACGTCGATTGCGCGGGGCGAGCTGGCGTCCTGCCCCGGCAACGCGGATGCTCTCGGCACTGCGCGCGTTCTCTTGGTGGATGCGACCACGCCGCCTCGGGTTGGCCGCAAGCATTTCCCGCAGACGCTGGCGCTCGCGCCCAGGGAGGTCCGCGCTGCTCGAGCGGTTGGAGCGGCGCGGTATCACCGTTTTCGGCGCCGATCTATGGGCAAGCGACTGGAGCCGTATCCCGCCGAGCGAGGAGCTTGCGCTCGTTCTTGGCCGCATCGAGGCGAATCGCGGCGGAATTGTGCTGTTGCACGATACCAAAGCTCGCACGGCTGCAATGCTTCCGGCCTTTCTCCGTGCGCTCAAGGTTCGCGGCTACCTCATCGTGCACGTCGTTTCGGGCGCCGAGGGGGTGAAATGAGGATGAGCGGTTGCATGACACCGTGTCGCCGCCGTCACACGAACGATTAATCATCGCGAGCACCGGTCAATTAAGGTGTCATTAAATTGCCTCCACATAGTGTTTGGGTAGAGTGGGTGAGCATCTTGCCAGTGGTTTCTCGGGCGTATTTCCGGGAGTTCGTCCGACAGTCGGGTTGGATCGGGTGGGCATCGTGCCAATGGTTCCCCGGGCGTATTTCCGGGAGTTTGTCCGACAGTCGGGGTTGGATCGGGGGGCATGCGCAGCACCATCGCCGCATACTGCTTGCTGGCGTCCTTGATTGGCATCGGGACGGCAGCCGCCGCCGAATGCCCGCCGGGCGCGCTCGGGGTCAGCCGCACCATTGCGATCGACCCGAGCGAGCATGCGCGCGTCGGCAGCCAGCAGTACGGAGAATCGCTGCCGCTCAAGGACCGCGAAGTCGTATTGACGTTCGATGACGGACCCTTGCCGCCGTATACCAATCGCATCATCGAGACGCTCGCGTCCGAATGCGTGAAGGCGACCTTCTTCATGGTCGGCCGAATGGTCCGCGGCTATCCCTCACTGGTGCGACGCATCTACAACGAGGGGCACACGGTCGCGAATCACAGCCAGAATCATCCCTTCACCTTCCATAAGATGACTGTCGATCAGGCCGCGCATGAAATCGAGGAGGGTTACGCGTCCTTGCGCAGTGCGCTGGGCGATCCCAAGGCGGTCTCTCCCTTCTTCCGCATTCCCGGCCTGCTGCGGCAGAGCTCGGTCGAGCAGTATCTCGCCGCCCACAGCTACATGACCTGGAGCGTCGACTTCCTGGCCGACGACTGGACCCACATCAATAGCCACGAAGTGGCGCGCCGCGCAATCAATCGAATCGAGGCGCGCGGCAAGGGCATATTGCTGCTCCATGACATCCAGCCGGCGACGGCGCTTGCGCTGCCGGACATTCTCAAGGAGCTCAAGGCGCGCGGCTTCAAGATCGTTCACGTGGTGCCGGCGAGCGCAGATCGCCCGAAGACGGTCACCGAGCCCGAGCAGTGGGTCGCACGGCGCACGCCCGAGCACCAGGCTTGGCCGCGTACGCTCGTGGTCGGAGCGGAAAGCTCGGAGGCGGTGCTGGCGGCTCCGAGCCCGGAAAATTTCGGCATCGAGCATTTCGGCGGGTCGATGGTCAGGATCGCCTTGGCGCAGACCTTCGCGCGGCAGATCATGCCTGACGGCGCGGCGCCGCGGCCCCCCGTGACGCCATGGCCGCGTCCGGTCGTCTACGCGGTGCCGCCGGAAGCGACGGTGCTGCCGGCGCCGAGCGCTCACAATTTCAGGTATTCCCGCCCATTCCGGCTGGGCAAGCCCGACAACCCCAAGCTCGCAACCAAAAAGAAACCCGCGGCAAGCTCAACCACCGCCGCCAGGGACCCCGCCACGAACGGCAGCGTGGCATCTTCAGCCCCGGCCTCCGCAGAGCCGCCCCGGCCGCGGCGCACCGTCGGGCACCAGTTGACCGTGGCGCGCCCGCCGATCAATCTGTGGCCGCAATGGCGTTAAGCCGGTCGCAATCACGCTAGGTCAATTCCGATCCATTTGATCCGGAGTTTGTAGGGTGGGCAAAATCGCCTGCTACGCTCGTGATGGTGGGCTCGGCGCGTCAGCGGTTTTGCCCACGCGGATAGAGCGCGGGCGCGCCTTAGCCCACCCTACTGCCGTTCGCATGAGCAACATCATTCTCGCAATCGCGTTCGCTCTCGGCACGGCAGCGACGGCGTCTGCGCAGGTCTATCCCTCGCGCCCGATCACGATCATCGTGCCGTTTCCCGCCGGCGGAGCAACGGATGTGCTCGCGCGCATCATGGCCGAGCGCATGCGCGCCTTTCTCGGTCAACCCATCGTCATTGAAAACGTTGCCGGCGCGGCGGGCAGCATAGGTGTCGGCCGGGCGGTGCGCGCGCCCGCTGACGGCTACACGCTGAGCATCGGCACCTTGAGCACGCATGTCTTGATTGGCGCGCTCTACCCCCTCGCGTTCGATCTGCGCAGTGACTTGGAGCCGATCGCGCAACTGGCGACCGAGCCGCTGCTGATCGTCGGCAAGAAAGGTCTGCCGGCGGACGACCTGAAGCAATTGACCGCTTGGCTCGAGGCCAACCCGGGCAAGGCATCCGCGGGAATCGCCGGCGTCGGCGCCACCGGCCATGTCACCGGCATCTTCTTTCAAACAGAAACCCGCACCCGCTTTGCGTTCGTTCCCTATCGCGGCAACGGCCCGGCGTTGGCGGACCTGATCGCCGGTCAGATCGACCTGATGATCGAGCCGTCATCCAATTTCCTCTCCCAGCTGCGTGCCGGCAGCATCAAGGCCTTTGCAGTCACGGCAAAGATGCGGCTCGCTGCCGCGCCCGACATCCCCACCACGGACGAGGCGGGATTGTCCGGCTTCCACGCCTCCCTGTGGTACGGGCTGTGGGTCCCCAAGGGGACGCCCAAGGAGGTTGTCCGCACCCTCAATGCCGCGGTCGTTGCTGCCTTGACCGATCAAGCGGTGAGCCGGCGCCTCGCCGACCTCGCGCTTGAGATTCCTCCGCCCGAACGCCGGACGCCGGAAGCGCTCGGCGCCCTTCAGCGCGAAGAGATCGAAAAGTGGTGGCCGGTCATCAAGGCGGCGAACATCAAGACGGAATGAAGAGAGCGGAAGGAGCGAGGGTGCATCGTCGCTTCGAGCACAGGGAGGCTTCAAACATGTTGCGTCATGCCGCCGGGTTCGCGGCTGTGGTGCTGGCTGTTGCCTGGACCGAGCCGACCGCGGCGCAGCAGACCAGGGCCGGCCTGTTGACTTGCAATGTGTCAGCCGGCATCGGGCTGATCGTCGGATCGCAGAAGCAGATATCCTGTGTATTCACGCCGGACCAGCCGAGCTGGCCCACGCGGCAAGAGGACTATGACGGCTCGATCACCAAGTTCGGGCTTGATCTCGGCGTGACCGGCGGCGGCGTGATGGTCTGGGCGGTGTTCACCAGAACGGTCGCCGGCCCGGGGTTTCTTGCCGGCGACTACGTCGGCGCGACCGGCGAAGTCACCCTCGGGGCGGGCCTTGGCGCCAATGTCCTGATCGGCGGAATCCAACCGGACCGTCACGTTGCAGCCGGTTTCGTTGGGCGGCCAGATCGGAATCAATCTCGCCGTCGGCGTCGCATCTTTTCATTTGGGCCTGCCGGCACGTTGACGAGCCGGAGACAATGATGCGGTCGAGCGGCTTTCGCGTCCAACGCTCTGCGGACGACGCCCGCAATGGCGCTTGGTATGACAGATGATGTGTGGTCGATTGGCGAGCTAAATCTGCGATGATATCACCCGCCCTGGTGACGTCTCCGGTTCCGCGCGGCTCGCCGTGAAAATCTTCCTCGCCGGCACGAGCCTGCTGCCCTCCTATGGCGGGCCCGCGGTCTCGGTCGCAAGGCTCGCTTGCGCCCTGGCGCAGGCGGGGCTCGAGGTCGGCCTGTGGGCGCCCGACCAGTCGGCGGGAGAGACGCCCGCTCTGTCCGCGCGCTGCGCGGTCCGCAGGATCACCGGAACCGCGGCGCAAGCCCTGGACAGCTTCGGCCGCCCGCACGTCATTCACGACAACGGCATCTGGCTTGCCCACAACCACCGCCTCGCGGCGCTCGCGGCGCGGCGCGGCATCGCGAGAATGGTGAGCACGCGCGGCATGCTCGAGCCGTGGGCGCTCGAGCATAAGCGCTGGAAGAAACGGCTGGCGTGGGCGCTCTATCAGCGCCGCGATCTCAAGCGCGCGCGCTGCCACCACACCACCGCCGCGAGGGAGGCGGAGAACCTGCGCGCCTTGCGGCTCGGTGTGCCCATCGAGGTCATTCCGAACGGGGTCGATGCGCCGATGGACCGCCCGTGCCCGGACCCTTCCAGGCGCTCGGAGCGCACAGCGTGCCGCAGAACGGCACTTTTCATCGGGCGGATATATCCGGTCAAAGGACTGCCGATGCTGGTCGACGCCTGGGCGCGGGTGCGGCCGCACGGCTGGCGACTCGAAGTCGCCGGCCCGGACGAAGCGGAGCACAAAGCCGAGGTCGCGCAGGCAGTCGCTGCCGCGGGCCTCCGCGATGTCGTTTCGTTCGTGGGCCCCGTCTATGGTCCGGCCAAGCAATCGGCACTCTTCAACGCCGACCTGCTCGTGCTCCCGAGCCATTCCGAGAGCTTCGGCATGGTCGTGGCCGAAGCCCTCGCCCACGGCGTCCCCGTTCTCACCACCACCGGCACGCCTTGGTCGGTGCTGCCGCAGCGCGGCTGCGGATGGTGGGTCGAGACCACCGCCGGCGGCATCGCCGAGGGCCTGCGGCAAGCCACCTCGCAGCCGCCCGAGGTCCTGCACGCAATGGGCGCGCGAGGGCGCGAATTGGTGGCGGCAGAGTACGGATGGGAACAGGTCGCCAAGCGATTTGTCAGAATTTACCAGGATCTGCTGCATGGTTGACGCAAGGTCGAGCAGCAACCGTCGGGCGGCGCCCCGGTGGGCTCGGCAGCCTGCATGATCATCCTCGGCCTCAACGCCTTCCACGGCGACTCCGCCGCGGCGCTCGTGCGCGACGGCGTGCTCGTCGCCGCCGCCGAGGAGGAGCGCTTCCGCCGCATCAAGCACTGGGCGGGATTTCCGTCCCAGGCCATCGCCTGGTGCCTGCGCGAGGCCGGGCTCGCCCTCGCCGACGTCGACCACGTCGCCGTCAACCAGGACAGCCGCGCCAACAGGCTGCGCAAGATCGGCTACCTGCTGCGCACGCCGCCGAGCCTCGCGCTCGATCCGCGACCGGCTGCGCAACCGGCGCCGGCGCGAGGCGCTGCCGGAGCTCTTCGCCAAGGAATTTCCCCGCGAGCCCTTGCGCGCCGCCATCCACAACATCGAGCATCACCTCGCCCACCTGTCCTCGGCCTTTCACGTCTCGCCGTTCGAGGAGGCCGTCGTCGTCTCGGTCGACGGCTTCGGCGATTTCGCCAGCGCCGCCTGGGGCGTGGGGCGCGGCACCGGCATCAGGATCGACGGGCGCGTCTATCTTCCCGCACTCGCTCGGCATCTTCTACCAGGCGCTCACCCAGTATCTCGGCTTTCCCGCACTACGGCGACGAGTACAAGGTGATGGGGCTCGCGCCCTACGGCGAGCCGTCGCGGCTGCGGCGAGATGCGCGAGATCGTGCGGCTGCAGAGCCGACGGCACTTCGAGCTCGACCTGCACTATTTCCGCCACCACCGCGAACCGATCTCGTATCAGTGGGCGACGGCGCGCCGCAGTTCGGCGACCTGTTCTCGCCGGCGCTCGAAGAGCTGCTCGGCCCGCGCCGCGCGCCCGACGAGCCGCTCGACCGAGCGCCACCGCGACATCGCCCGCTCGGTGCAGGCGATGTACGAGGAGGCGTTCTTCCATCTGCATCGCGCACGCTGCACGAGCGCTACCGGCCTCGCCGACCTCGCGCTCGCCGGCGGCTGCGCCATGAACTCGGTCGCCAACGGCAAGGTCGCGCCGGATGACGCCGTTCCGGCGCGTCTACGTGCAGGCGGCGGCGGGCGACGCGGGCGGCGCGATCGGCGCGGCTTTCGCGCTGTGGCACGAGCAGGGCGGCGCGCGCACCTTCGTCGATGGACCACGCCTATTGGGGCCCGCAGTTTCGACGCGCGCGACCGTCGCCGACCTGCTCGCCGCGCAGCGCGCCGAGATCGCGGCGCGGGCTGCACGGTCGAGGACATCGCCGGACGAGGCCGAGCTCTGCCGACGCACCGCCGCGGCCATCGCCGACGGCAAGGTCGTCGGCTGGTTCCAGGGGCGCATGGAGTGGGGGCCGCGCGCGCTCGGCAACCGCTCGATCGTCTGCGACCCGCGCCGCGCCGACATGAAGGAGATCCTCAACCCCAAGATCAAGCGGCGCGAATCGTTCCGCCCGTTCGCGCCCTCGGTGCTGCGCGAGGCCGTGCGCGACTGGTTCGAGGAGGACGACGACGTCCCCTTCATGATGCAGGTCTTCCAGATCCGGGAGGAGAAGCGCGCCGCTGATCCCGGCGGTGACCCACGTCGACGGCTCGGGCCGCCTGCAGACGGTCGACGCCAGGCACCAATCCGCGCTACTACCGCCTGATCGCGGCCTTCCGCGAGCTCACCGGCGTGCCGATGGTGCTCAACACCTCGTTCAACGAGAACGAGCCGGTCGTCTGCACGCCCGAGCGAGGCGCTCGACTGCTTCCTGCGCACGAGGATGGACGTGCTGGTCATGGGCGACGTCATGCTCTCGCGGCAGGAAACGCGGCAGGAAACGCGGCAAGACGCGGCCGCTGGCTGAGGCGCGCGCGCCTTAGCGCCTCACCCTACGTCCCCTCACCCGGCCGCTGCGCGGCCGACCTCTCCCCGGCGGTGAGAGATGAAGCTCGCTGCAGCTCCTACAACCAACCGGATGGACGTCCTCGTCATGGGCATGCCATGCTCTCCCGAGAGGAACGCGGCAAGGCGCGGCCGTGGGGCTGTGGCGCCGCAACGTCGCGCGGGGAAGGCTCTTTCATGCGGAAAGGTGTCATGACCAGCAAGATCATCGATCGACGGACATTTGTTGCCGGCGGGATCTGTGCCACGGCGCTCGTCGGCACCGGTTCCGCGCCCTGGGCGCAGTCCGGCGCACCGGTCAAGATCGGTGCGTTCGGGCCGATGTCGGGCAACGCGGCCGCCCAGGGCCAGAGCATCCGCGAGGCGGTGGAGATGGTCGTCAACGGCAAGAACGCCTCGGGTGGCGTCCTTGGCCGGCGGATCGAGCTGGTGATCGGCGACGACGCCGGCAAGCCCGAGGAGGCCGCCGTCGTGGCGCGCCGCTTCGCCACCCGTGACGGGGTGGTGCTTGCAATCGGCAGCGTGAGCAGTCCCGCGAGCCTTGCCGCCGCGCAGGTCTTCCGTGAGGAGGAATTGCCGCAGATCGTCGTCAGCGGCACGGCGCAGCGCATCACGACGCAGGGCAACGAATGGGTGTTCCGCTCGGCGGTGCCGGACCGCAAGCTGGTTGCCGACATGGCTGACTTCATCGGTGAAAAGCTGCCTCGGCTCAAACGCTTCGGGTTTGTGTACGTGAACGATGATTTCGGCAAGGGCGGCTTTGATGCATTCGTCGAGGCGGGCAAGAAGCATGGCATGAGCATCACCACCGAGGAGCGCTACTCGCGCGGCGATCTGGATTTCACGGCGCAGTTGACGCGTATCCGTGCGACCAATCCGGATGCCATCGTCGAATGGTCGCGTTACACCGAGGGCGCCCTCATCCATCGGCAGATCAGGCAAATGGGCTGGGATGTTCCGCGTTTCGGCTCGGACGGAATTGCGGCGCCTGCGTTTCTCGACCTGGCAAGGGATGCCGCCAACGGCGTCATTTATCCGACGCATTTCAGCCCGGCCACGTCCTCCAACCTGCCCGCTGCGCAGGCTTTCATCGAGCTCGTTCGCAAGACCTACAACAAGCCGCCGGACTACGTGCACGCGCAGGCATTCGATGCGATCAATGTCGCCATTGCGGCAATCGAGCGTGCCAGCAAAGCCGACCGCACCGCGGTGCGCAACGCGCTGCGCCAAACCGATCATCAGAGCGTGCGCGGGCCGTTCAAGTTCGATCAAAAAGGAGATCCGACGCTCGTCACTCACATGGTGCGCATTGTCGACATCAAAGAGACCGACGCACGCAGCTGATTGGAGGAAACGTGGCCATCAAGGTGGTCAAGTCGGGCGCGCCGCGTCCGCTCGCCAACTATAACGAGGCATTCGTGGCCGGCGATCTGGTGTTCGCCGCCGGCCAGCTTGCGAGCGACTTTGAGACCGGTGTTCCCGCGCAGGCGCGCAGGAAGGAGAGCTTTCCGTACTACGGATCAGACATCGAGCTGCAGACGGTCTACGTGCTCGAAAACCTCAAGAAGACCTTCGAAGCGGCCGGCTCCTCGCTCGATCACGCGGTCAAGGCGCAGGTCTTTCTCACCGACCTCGACAATTTCCACGGCTTCGATTCGGTGTGGAAACGCTACTTCAAGGTGCCGCCGCCGCGCACCACCATCGGCTGCACCGGCTTGCTGGTCAAGGGCACGCTGGTCGAGATCGACCTCGTCGGCTACGTGCCGAGGCCAGGGCTCCAGCACGCCGTCATCGCCTCGTCCGCGCCGCGTCCGCTTGCCAACTATAACGAGGCCTTCGTGGTCGGCGATCTGGTGTTCGCCGCCGGCCAGCTTGCGAGCGACTTCAAGGACGGGGTTCCGGCGCAGGCGCGCAGGCGGGAGAACTTTCCGTACTACAGCTCGGACATCGAGCTGCAGACCGCCTACATCCTCGATAACCTGAAAACAACCTTCGCAGCCGCCGGTTCCTCGCTCGACCACGCGGTCAAGGCGCAGGTCTTCCTCACCGACCTCGACAATTTCCATGGCTTCGACTCGGTGTGGAAACGCTATTTCAAGGTGCCGCCGCCGCGCACCACCATCGGCTGCACCGGATTGCTGGTGAAGGATACCCTGGTCGAGATCGACCTCATCGGTTACGTGCCGAAGCCGGGGCTCGATCACCACGTCGTCAAGTCCGCAGCGCCCTCGCCGCTTGCGCATTACAGCGAGGCGTTCACGCTCGGCGACCACGTCTTCGCCGCCGGCCAGATCGCGAGCGACTACACGACGGGCGTCCCACCGCAAGCGCGCAAGCGGGAGAATTTTCCGTATTACGGATCGGATATCGAGCTGCAGACGACGTACGTTCTCGACAACCTGAGCAAGACTTTCGAAGCCGCCGGTTCCTCGCTCGACCGCGCGGTCAAGGCGCAGGTCTTTCTCACCGACCTCGCCAATTTCCACGGCTTCGATGCGGTGTGGAAACGCTACTTCAAGGTGCCGCCGCCGCGCACCACCATCGGCTGCACCGGTCTCCTGGTCAAGGACACGCTGGTCGAGATCGACCTGATCGGCGTGCGCACGTAGAAGCGCAAGCCAGGCCATCCTCCTGGCGCAGTGCGGTCATCCAGGCGCGGGCTCAACCTTGGTCGACCATAGCGCCTGATCCGCGACATCCTTCAGCGTCACGGTCATGACCTCCGTGGCGCCGTCGATCGCGACATGTCCGAAGAACTGCATGCCTTCGGTCGGCGGGACATTCTGCCCTTGTTCCTTGCTCGGCGCCTTGATGTAGC
The DNA here is from genome assembly GCA_963820365.1 of uncultured Alphaproteobacteria bacterium. Classification (GTDB taxonomy): domain Bacteria; phylum Pseudomonadota; class Alphaproteobacteria; order Rhizobiales; family Xanthobacteraceae; genus VAZQ01. The sequence goes on from CAWFZR010000021.1 coordinate 129,219, forward strand.
GCAGCTGCGGACCGAAGGTGTTGTCGAGCTGGTTCGGCCCGAAGGTTCCGGCGTGGATTGGACCCGAGATGAATTCCCAGAACGGCTCGAAGTCCTGGAACACGGCCTTGCCCGGATCGTAGAAATGCGCCGCCGTGTAATGCACGTCGGCGGTGAGCCAGACCGTGTTGCGAATGCCGGCATGCTTGATGAAGGACAGGAGATCGGCGATCTCGAGCTCGCGTCCGAGCGGTGGCCCATCGCCCTGGGCCAGTCCTTCGACGCCCCATTTGCGGTCGCCATCGTATTGCACGATGAGCCCGATCGGCATGTCGGCGGCAATCACTTTCCAGGTTGCCCGCGAGCTCATGAGCGCGCGCTTGAGCCAGGCGACCTGTGCGGGGCCAAGGAAGTAGGCGTCCGGGCCGTAGGTTGTCTCCTTGCCCTCGCCATTCGGGCCGCGATAGCTGCGCATATCAAGCATGAAGATGTCGAGCATGGGTCCGTAGGAAATCCTGCGGTAGATGCGGCCCGGCTCGACGATCGAAACGCGCAGCGGCATGTATTCGTGGAAGGCGCGGCTTGCGCGCGCGGCCAGGATCAGCGCGTTCTTCTCCACGTATCTCTTGCGTTGATGCTCGCCGCGCGTCAGCGGCCCGCCGGGCCACCAATTGTTGGTGACCTCGTGATCGTCCCATTGGGCAAACATGGGAACTTCCGCGTTGAAGGCGCGGATGTTCTTGTCGAGGAGGTTGTATTTGTAGTTGCCCCGGAACTCGGCGAGGCTTTCCGAGCATTTGGACTTTTCCTCGGTGACGATGTTCTTCCACACCTCGCCGTTCGGCAGCTTCACGTCGGCCGCGAGCGGCCCGTCGGCGTAAACCGTGTCGCCGTTGTGGATGAAGAAATCCGGCCGGCTGCGCAGCATGGTCGCGTAGGTACGCATGCCGCCTCGCGCTTCATCGATGCCCCAGCCTTGGCCGGCGGTGTCGGCGGACCAGACGAAGGAAATCGAGCGGCGATCGGCGGGCGCGGTGCGGAATTGGCCGACGACCGGCTCGCCCACGATTGCGGGGGACGAGAGATCCTGGAAACGCACCCGGTAGAAGATGTCCTGACCCGCCGGCAAATTCTCGATCAGGGCCTTGGCGGTCAAATCGCTCTCGGGCAGGGCATCGACGAAGACGCCGTGCCGTATGTTCTTGAAACTGTCCGTGGTCGCGACCTCGACCAGCATTCTGGAAGGGCGATCGGCGCGCGCCCAGATCACTCCTGAATCGGAGGACACATCACCCGATTGCACGCCATGGGTCAGAAGCGGTCGATCGGCCGCATGACTGAGATAAGGCTTGGCGATCGTTCCGATTGCTGAAATGGCTGTTGCCGATGCGGCGGTGGTGGCCAGGAAGCGGCGGCGGGTCACGCCGTCCGCAATCCAGATCGTCATGCGCGCCTCCATGCTAACCGGACGCAATATGTCGTAGGCCGGTGACGATATGTGTTCGATTACCGCGACAGGCATGTGACAGGCTTGGCAGCGCGACACAATGGTGGAATGGAGAATCCCCAACAAACCCGGCGATTCTCGACCGGGCCAATCAGCCGAACACGACCGAGAGCTGAAGCGCGCCGCGCTGCTCGAGAACCTCCACTGATACGCTGCTGCGATGGCGGCGCACCTTGATGTCGATGCTGGCCTCCTTGAGCTGCAAATCGCGCAGCACCATCTCGTCCAGGAACGAGGGCAAGCGGGGATTGTGCAGCCGGATTTCATTCGCGGCGGGATCGAACTGCAGCCCGAGCGACGCCTCGATCAGCGTGAAGGGCGTGGCGCTCGCCCATGCCTGCGGCGAGCATGCAACGGGATAGAGCGTTGGCCCGCGCCCGCGGCCGCGCCGAAAGCCGCAGAACAGCTCCGGCAGCCGGCGCATATCCATATAGGTCGCGGCGTCGAACAATCCTTTGAACAGACGCTCGAGCAGATCATGCCGGCCGTAGCGGGCCATTCCCAGGGCAATCAATGCGTTGTCGTGCGGCCAGACCGAACCGTTGTGATAGGACATCGGATTGTAGCGCGCTTCCGTGGTGGCAATGGTGCGAATGCCCCACCCGGAGAAGCACTGGGTGCGCATGAGGGCGTCTGCGACCCTGGTCGCCCTATCTGCTCTGGCGATCCCGGTGAAGAGGACCTGACCCGCATTGGAGCTGCGCACGCGGCACTGCTCCTTCTTGCCGTCGAGTGCCAGCGCGTACATTCCGATCTGCGGACACCAGAAGCTCGCATCGAACTGCCCGGCAAGATGTTCGGCATCGGCTTCGAGCTGGCGCGCCCGGTCGATCAGGCCCAGGCGCTCGGCGCAACCTGCCGCCAGAAGCTTGGCACAATAGACGTAGCCTTGCACTTCCGCGAGCGCGATGGGACCGTGCGCGAGGCGACCGTCGGCATGAAAGATCGCGTCCTGCGAATCCTTCCAACCCTGATTGGCGAGCCCCTCGTCGGTCGCGCGATAGTACTCGATGAACCCGTCGCCATCGCAGTCGCCGGGGCCATCCATCCAGGCGAGCGCCGCTTCGAGCGCGGGCCACAGCTCGACGAGGGTGGCATCGTCACCGGTGCGTTCGGCATAGAGGCCGGCCAGCATGACGAACAGCGGGGTCGCATCGACGCTGCCGTAGTAGAGGCCGAAGGGCACCTCGCGCAGTGTCGCCATCTCGCCGTTGCGCATCTCATGCAGGATCTTTCCCGGCTGCGCGTCCGAAGCCGGATCGTTGGCCTTTGCCTGGTAATGCGCGAGCCGGCGCAACACCCCCTGGGCGATGCGCGGATCGAGCCAGAGCATCTGCATCGCCGTGATCAACCCGTCGCGACCGAACGTGGTCGAATACCAGGGGATCCCGGCATAGGGATAACGACCTTGCGGCGTATCGCTTATCAGCATGTAGAGGTCCGACATCGACCGGCACAGCACCTCATTGAAGAGATCGTTGGAGGTTTCCACCGTGCTGACGCGGTGCGAGACGGCGCGCCGATTGCGGTGAATGGCGCGCATCGCTCGCTGCGGCGCAATGGTTCTGGGCGGCTCGGGAATGCCGCAGCCGATCGCGAGATAGATCGCCGTCGCCTGCATGGACGCAAGCCTGAGGCGATAGCCGGCGTTGGATTCGGTAATTTCACTCGGGGGCGGATCGAGCTCCAACCAGGTTTGTCGCAGCTTGCCGTCGAGGCCTTGATAGATCAGGCGGGCCGTGCCTGGTTGCACCGCCTGCCTGCCGATGACGCCCCGGCGTTGCCGCCGCAGGCCACGCACCTCGAACAAGTCGGCGAAATCGCTGTCGAACAGCAGAGTCAGCCGCAGATCCACCGGGCCATCGCCATAGTTGCGGATCGCAAATCGTTGATACGCCGCATCGCGCAACAGAAAAATCGTGCGCACGACGTGCAGGGTATCTTTCGGCAGGACGAGACGATTCTCGAAATACGTATCCGGATTGGTCAGATCGATGCTCAGCAGCGTGTTGTCGTCACGAACGTTCAAGCCCAGGGACAAGGGCTGCATACCGTTGAGCAGCAATTCGAGATGCGAGAGAAAGCGGGTATCGCAATGAAACAGTCCATCCGAGCCGCCGGCGGAAGCACCGATGTCGCCATGGCTGTCGAGCACGATGAAGGTATCGTCATGCTTGAGCACATAGCGTGACCGCGTCGCCGGCCCCGTCGCGGAAATGTAGAACGGTGCCTCGGGAACGTCGTCGTGCAACAATTTCGGGAGCGCGGGGCTCTCGATCGCCATGAAATTCCTGTTAGTTCATTCCCTGTTCCAGCATCGGCTGTGGTCGATGCAGGGTCGCCGGCTGCTCCGCGGGCGATTCGCGCTCGAGCAGCGAACGATAGACCGCCAGATAGTCCCTGGCCATCCGGGTAACGGTGAAGCGATCTTCGAACCGGCGCCGGACCGTGCGGCGGTCGAGGCCGAGCACGTGCGGCAGCATTCGCACGGCTTCGTCCACGCTATCGACAATGGTCCCGGTGACGCCATGCTCGATGATCTCGGTAACCGAGCCGCGCCGGAAGGCGAGAACGGGCGTACCGCAGGCCATGGCCTCGATCATCACCAGCCCAAACGGTTCCGGCCAGTCGACCGGGAAAACCAGCGCCCGCGCCTCGCCCAGAAACTCTGTCTTGCCGCGCTCGTTGATCTCGCCGAGATACTCGACCCCCGGCCGGTCCAGCAGCGGAGCGATCTGCGCGCGAAAATAAGCTTCATCGACCTTGTCGACCTTGGCAGCAATCTTGAGCGGAATGCCGGCGGCCTGCGCTATTTGAATGGCGCGATCCGGCCCCTTCTCCGGCGAGATCCGCCCGAGAAATGCGAGGTAGCCGCCGCGCGGGTTGTAGCTCGGCCGTAGCAGATCCGCAGGGATTCCGTGATGAACGGTGGCCACAAAATTGCTGCTGGCGACCGGCTTGCGCTGATGATCGGAGACCGACACCAGGGGCATCTCGCTAAAGCCGAAGTACAGCGGTTTGAGGTCGTGCAGGTCTTGTCGGCCGTGCAGCGTCGTCACGGTCCGATGGGCCATTGGCCGGAACAGGGGAAAGTGGAATTGGTCGATGTGAAAATGCAGAATGTCGAATTCGTCGGCGGCTTCGCGCACCCGGTCGAGCATCAGCATGTAATACGGAATCGGATCCGCACGTTGCAATCGAGCCGCAGCGCCATGGCTGCGCAAGGGACGAGATTGGCGCTCGACACCGAATCGCCGCTCGCAAACAGCGTCACGTCGTGGCCCAGCCTGACCAATTCGTCGGTCAGGTAGGACACGATCCGCTCGGTTCCACCGTAAAGCCGAGGCGGCACGCTCTCTATGAGCGGCGCGATCTGCGCAATTTTCATGGAAATCGACTCCCAGCAGGACCCGCTTGCTCGCCGCCCAACGTCCCGCGATGCAAAAAGTTCCGACTTCCGGGATTGCCCTTACCGTTCACTCGAACCTGCGTCCAATAGCTGCAAGAGCTGCCATCTCGTGCCTCCACTGCAAGAAACCGACAACGCGATGCGCCGTACGCGTGTTTCATCTCGGTGGGGAACTTTTCCCGAGGTCCTACGTCGTAGTCACCGGGAGCCTTGGCCCGGCGGCCACCCGATATCAAGGGAAGGAATGCGCGCACTCACCGTCTCTCCCGGCATCGTCGATTCCGCCTGCATCGAGGATGTTCCCGAACCGCCCCTGACCGATGGCTCGATCCTGGCGCGTACCGTGGCGCTCGGCGTGTGCGGAACCGATCGCGAGATCCTGTCCGGGATCTATGGCTCGGCCCCTCCCGGCGAGCAGCGCCTGGTGCTGGGGCACGAATCGCTGGGGCTGGTCGAGACGGCCCCGCCGGATTGTGGCCTCGCGCCCGGCGACCATGTCGTCGGCATTGTGCGCCGTCCGGATCCGCAGCCGTGCATTGCCTGCGCCGCCGGCGAGTGGGACATGTGCCGCAACGGGCGCTACACCGAGCGCGGCATCAAGGAGCGGCACGGCTATGGCGCCGAGCGCTTTCGCATCGAGCCGCAATTCGCGGTCAAGATCGATCCGACATTGGGAATTCTTGGTGTTCTGCTCGAGCCCGCGAGCATTCTGGCAAAAGCCTGGGATCACACCGGCCGCATCGGCCGACGTTCGCCGGCGTGGGCGCCGAGGACGCTCCTCGTCACGGGCGCCGGACCCATCGGGCTCTTGGCGGCGCTCATGGGGGCTCAGCGCGGTCTCGCCGTCCACGTGCTCGATCATAACGTCGGCGGGTCGAAGGAAGAGCTGGTCGAGATCTGGGTGGGGAATACCACAGCGATGCCGGCATCCTCGATCGGCTGGCACCGGACATCCTGATGGAATGCACCGGGGCGCCATCCGTCGTGCGAGACTGTCTCGGCTCGACCGCACCTGCCGGCATCGTCTGTCTTGCCGGCGTTACCCACCGGGAACGATGCTGGACGTCGATATCGGCCGGCTCAATCGCACCATGGTGCTCGACAATGATTGCGTGTTCGGCTCGGTCAACGCCAATCGCCGGCACTATGAGATGGCCGCGCAGGCACTCGCCCACGCAGACAAGAACTGGCTGCGGCGCTTGATCACGCGCCGGGTCCCGTTCGCGCGCTGGAGCGAGGCGCTCGAACACCATCCGGGCGACATCAAGGTCATCATCGACTTCTTGCAATAGAGCGCCATGGGATTCCGCATCGAGGGATTGCGGCCGGATCGACAAATCATGCGATGGCGCCTGGCGTTGCGGCAATTCATGCGAAGCCGGAATTGAGCACAGGCCGCAGGCCGAGATGCTCATGCCAGTGCGGCAAATCGGGATCCTTCGTCAATGAGGCGAGGAAGAGCTCACCCAGGATTTCAGGTCGTTCTCGGAAATCAAATGGAACAAGGCCTTGTGACGCGTGCGGCGCTCTTCGAGGGACATGGAAAGCGCGTGCGAAATCGAGGTGCCGACCGCTTCCGGATCGTAGGGATTGACGAGAAGCGCCGCGGTCAATTCCGCCGCCGCGCCCGCAAAGCGCGACAGGATGAGGACGCCGGGGTCGTCAGCATCCTGCGCGGCGACGTACTCCTTCGCGACGAGATTCATGCCGTCGCGCAACGGCGTGACCAGCGCTGCCCGTGCGGCCCGGTATAGGCCCGCAAGCACGCTGCGGCTGTAGGCGCGATTGACGTAGCGAATGGGCGTCCATGCAACTTCGCCGTAGCTGCCGTTGATCCGGCCGGCAGCCTCGCTGATGGTGCGCTCCATGTCTGCATATTCCTGAATCTCGGAGCGACTCTTCGGCGTGATCTGCAGATAGGTCACCTTGCCACGCCAATCGGGATAGACCGCGAGAAATCGCTCGAAGGCATCCATGCGCTGCGCCAAGCCTTTGGAATAGTCCAGCCGGTCAACTCCAATGACCATGGCGCGCCCGGCAAGGCTGTCCAGCACATTGCGGACCAGCAGCGAGCGCACCGAGCGCCGAGCGAGTCGGCTGAACTCGTTGGTCTCGATACCGATTGGAAATACTCCAATGCGCACGGTCCGCTCACCGGTCTGAAACGTGTAGGCGCCGCGTTTTTGCAATCGACACTCATTTTCCAGATAGCGCGCGAAATTGGTTGCGTCGTTCTCGGTCTGAAACCCCACCAGATCGTAGGCACTGAGTTGGGGAATGAGCCACTCGTGATTCGGCAGCGCCGTGAGGATCTCCGGCGGGGGAAACGGAACGTGCAGAAAAAATCCGATGGGATTGCGATGACCACGGTCACGCAACATCTTGGCGAGCGGGATGAGATGATAATCGTGCACCCAGACGACGTCGTCAGCACGCAACCAATCGTTGATCTGATTGGCAAAATGCGCATTGACGCGCCGATAACCGCTGAGATCGCGGCGCGAAAACTCCGCTAGGTCGAGCCGGTAATGGAGAATTGGCCACAATACCCGATTGGCGAACCCATTGTAGTATTCCTGATAATCTGCCGCCGCGAGATCGGTGACGACGTAAGACAGGCCACCCTGTTGAATTGTCCTGGTGGTGATATCTTCATCAACCGAGACCGTCCCGCTCCAGCCAAACCAGAGGCCACTGTTCCGCTTGAGCAGCGACCGCACGGCCACCGCGAGCCCGCCGGCGTGATTGGCGCCATCACGGCTCGGAATCACCACACCATTCGATACCACTATCAGCCGCGCCAATATCGATCCTCCCAGCTTCGCGACAATCGCATCGCGGTCAAGATCAGCCCGGCCATCGAGTAGGTCTGCGGAAAGTTGCCCCACAAAACGCCGGTTTGCGGGTCGATGTCCTCCGACAGTAGCCCAAAGCGATTGCGATATGCCAGGGCGTCGACAAACAGGTCATGTGCCTCCGTGCGACGACCGAGTGACCACCAGGCATCGACCAACCAGAACCGGCAAATCAAGAAAGCCGTTGCCGGCAAGCCGAAATCGTCCGCTGCCGCGTAACGCATAACGTGCTTCTCTCTCAAAAGTTCGCGCTCCATGGCCTTGACCGTGCTCACGAAACGCGGGTCGTCGACCTCGATGACGCCGAGATCGGGCAGCAGCAGGACGCTGGCATCGAGGTCATCCGACCCGAACGCTGCGGTAAAGGCCTGCCGCTTGTCGTTCCAGGCGCTCCGGAGGAGTGCATTGAGAACCGGCTCGGCGACGGCGTTCCAATGAGCGGCGCGATCCACAAGCCCGAGTTGCGAGGCAATTGCGGCAAGGCGGTGACAGCCTGCCCAGCACATCGCGGTCGAATGGGTATGGATGCGCTGTCGGCCGCGATATTCCCAAATTCCGTTGTCTGCTTCCAAAGCGAGCTCGCCCGCCTTGACGCCGAGCGTCTCCAGCAAGCGAAACAGTCCCTCGTCGCCGAGCCGCGGCAGACGGCGATCGTAGAACATCGGCATCGCAGCCAGGATGACGCTGCCATACGTATCGTTCTGCACCTGCCGCGCCGCCGCATTGCCGATGCGCACCGGGCCATCACCGCGATAGCCCTTGAGCTCGGTGGCCGTTCTTTCGTCCATCGGATCGATTGGAACCACGCCGTAGACCGGTCGCATCTGCTCGCTGGGATTCGAAGCGATGCTCAAGGTGAAGGCGATGAAATCCTCCATCGTCTGCGTGGCACCAATGCGGTTGAGCGCTTTTACGACGAAATAGGCGTCACGCAGCCAGCAGTAGCGGTAATCCCAGTTGCGGCCCGACCCCGGCGCTTCCGGAATAGAGGTGGTATGCGCCGCGATGATGCCGCCGGTTTCCTCGAAGTTGCTGAGCTTGAGCGTAATTGCAGCCCGGATGATCTCGTCCTGCCAGTCGTAGGAGATCGACAACCCGCGTGACCAATCCAACCAATAGTCGATGGTGCGATCGCAGAACTCCCGGCAGGTGGTTGCGAGATCGCCCTGAAACGGCTCGTCGAGCCCGAACACGAGATGCAACGGGCGGGTCAGGACAAAAGGAGCCTCGCGCTCGATGTAGGAGAGCGGAGCATCGCTGGTCAGCCGGATGACGATTCCTTCGTGCAGGTAGCGAACATGATTGCTTCCGGCCGAATGATGAACAAACGGATGTCCGTAATGATGAGTGGGACGGAAACGGATGGTTATGCGCGGCAGCCCTGCCACCGGTTCAACGATCCTGATCAGTTGCGGCGGCCGGAAAACACGGCCGAATTGGCGATGACGGGGCGCGAAGTCAGTGATGCGGACCGCGCCGCCCTGTTGATCGGTGAGAACGGTCGAGACGACGGCGGTATTGCGCAGATACTCAGACTGGAAGTCGACCAGGCCGTCCAGCACGACATCCGCGAACCCCTTTTCCTCGTCGCCCGAGATCAACCGGCAGAAGATCGGATCACTGTCGAAGCGCGGATAGCACCACCAAACCAAACGCGCCATGGGATCGACAAGAGCGGCCGTGCGGCCGTTGCCGATGACCGCAAGATCGAGCCCGTGATCAGTCATGAAGCCGCGAAAGCATCGTTTCGAGATGCTTGCTCGAGCCAGCGGCGGACATCCACCGGTCGCGGAAAGCAAAAATCAACGCCCGAGATCTCCGGGCCGACACAAATGCTGATGCCGTCGAAATCGGGGATGATCGCGAACACGCTCAAGTCGGTGACGTCATCCCCGATGAAAATCGGGCGGCGTCCGACAAATGGCGGATAGGTCATCAGCTCGCGCACCGCCGTCGCCTTGGTGACACCCGTCTGCTTGATTTCGACGACGAGCTTGCCGGGAAGCAGCTCGATGCTTGTGCTGCCGAGATCCGCGCAAATTCTCGCCGCAGCCTCGCGCACCAGACGTTCCTTGTCAGGGGCGAGGCGATAATGCAGCGCGAGCGAGTAGCCTTTGTCTTCCAGAATGATGCCCGGACCGGCCTCGGCGATGGCCGCAAATTGCCGTTTCAACTTGGCGTCGAGCGACGGCAGGCGCGGCGGTGCGGCCGCCTCTCCGGCGACGATGCGCAGCTCGGCGCCGTGTCCGCCGATAGCCGGCAGCTGCAGGGGAGCGAAGATGAGGTCGAGCTCGCCGATCGGGCGGCCGCTGACGAAGGCGACACCGCCGCCCGTGCGCTCGGATAGTCGAGCGAGCGTATCGCGCAAGGAATGCGGAACGAAGACCTCCCGCGGCGTCGGCGCCAGATCGAGGATGGTGCCGTCGACGTCGAGCAGGATGGCCGTCTTCTTCAGATCGGCAGGCAGTGATGGACAAGCGCGGGTCATGATGATGGTCCGGAGGTCTTGTAGCTTTTATGCATTGGAGCCTTGCGACGCGAGCGGAACTGACGCGGGGATTTTTATTAGTGCGCGGGAAGGAATCCCCTGCCTGCAGGCAGGATTGGTTGGCTCACGCGACAGCCCCAAGCTTCGTCCGTTGCATTCTTCGCAAGCGAGGCCGTTCATGGCAAAGTCATTCATTAACCGGATGATTTAGCAATGGTTCCGCTTCACGGATAATGGAAGTCATCGTCGGACGGCAAGCCTCAAAGCGCCATTCCCCCGTCCACGAGGTGGGCCTGCCCGGTAATGTAGCTCGCCTCGTCCGAAGCGAGAAAGACGGCGAGCGCCGCCACTTCCTCCGGCCGGCCAAGGCGTCCCATGGGCTGGCGCTCGACAAAGGCGCGCTCGATCTCGGCCGGCGATTTTCCAGTCGCCTGTGACCGGTCCCGGATCCGGTCCTCGAGCGAAGGCGATTCGATCGTGCCTGGACAGATTGCGTTCGCCCTGATGCCAAGCTTGATGAAATCGGCCGCGACCGCCTTGGTCAGTCCAATGACGGCCGCCTTGCTTGCGCCGTAGGCATAGCGGTCGGGAACGCCGCGGATCGATGAGACGGCAGACGAAATGTTGACGATTGCGCCCGCCTTCTTCTCCAGCATCCCCGGCAAGAACGCCGTGATGGTCCGATGCATGGACTTCACATTGAGATCGAAGGAGAAATCCCAGTCCTGCTCGGAGCAGCCGAGCACACTGCCGTGGTGCACATAACCGGCGCAATTGACCAGCACGTCGATTGCGCCGAATTCGGTTTTGATGCTGCTCGCCAGGATCTCGACGGCGTCGGTCGAGCGCACGTCGAGCTTGAGGTTCTTGGCGCTTTTCAGTCCTTCGAGCTTTCTCTCCTCCACATCGGTTGCGACCACGGTTGCGCCTTCGGCAGCGAAGGCCTCCGCTATGGCACGGCCGATTCCCTGTCCCGCGGCAGTGACAAGCGCCAATTTGCGTTGCAGGCGTTGGGACATGTCTTGCTCCTCCAAATCGTCGGGTCAGTGATTGTCGCGTGGGATGCTGCTCTGCGCGACACGCTGATATTTCACTGCCGGCTTGAGCACCATGCCATCGGCAAGCTGGTCGACCATCCCGCGTTGGATCTCCTGCCAGGGCGTCTGACTGGGCGGATATTTTTCGCCCTGGTCATTGAGAGTGCTGCGACGCTTTGCCAGCTCGGCCTCGGAAATCAGGATGTTTGCGCTGCCGTCGTTGAGGTCGATGCGCACGCGGTCGCCCGTCCGCAGGAGCGCGAGCCCACCGCCCACGACCGCCTCCGGAGAAGCATTCACGATCGAGGGCGAGGCCGACGTCCCGGACTGGCGTCCGTCCCCGATGCAGGGGAGCGAGGTGATGCCTCGCTTGATCAGCGCGGCGGGCGGCTGCATGTTGACGACCTCCGCTGATCCCGGGTAGCCGATCGGTCCGACGCCGCGCATGAACAGCATGGTGCTTTCATCGATCCGCAACGAAGGATCATCGATGCGCAGGTGGTAGTCCTCGGGTCCGTCGAACACCACGGCGCGGCCTTCAAAGGCATTCGGGTCGTTCTGGCTCGATAGATAACGCTGCCGGAATTCCTCCGAGATCACGCTGGTCTTCATGATCGCGGAATCGAATAGATTTCCCGACAAGACCTTGAAACCTGCGCACTGCTTGAGCGGATTGGCGTAGGGGCGGATGACATCATCATTCTGTGTCTTCGCATGCCGAACGTTTTCACCCATCCGCCTGCCGTTGATCGTCAGCGCATCGGCATGAATGCGTCCGGCCTCGAGCAGTTCGTGCATGACCGCCGGGAGCCCTCCGGCGCGGTAATATTCCTCGCCCAGGTAGCGGCCGGCGGGCTGCATGTTGACCAGGAGCGGCACGTCGTAACCGAACCTCTCCCAATCCGCGATGGCGAGCGCAACGCCAACGTGGCGGGCGATGGCATTGATATGGATTGGTGCATTGGTCGAGCCTCCGATGGCCGAGCAGGCGACGATGGCATTCTCGAACGCCTCGCGGGTGAGGATATCGGAGGGCTTCAAATCCTCGCGCACGATCTCGACCGCGCGCCGGCCTGTCTCATAGGCCATTTGGGCGCGCTCCCGGTAGGGAGCGGGGATGGCGGCACAGCCGGGCAGGGAGAGTCCGAGCGCCTCCGCCAGCGCGTTCATGGTCGAGGCAGTGCCCATGGTGTTGCAATGGCCGATCGACGGCGCCGAGGATGCAACAAGGTCGACAAATTCCCGGTAGCTCATGCGGCCGGCGGCATGCTCCTGGCGCGCCCACCACACCACTGTGCCTGATCCGGCACGCTCGCCTTTCCACCAGCCATTGAGCATCGGCCCCCCGGACAGCACGATGGCAGGCAGGTTGACGGTGGCGGCCGCCATGATCCCCGCGGGGGTGGTTTTGTCGCAGCCGGTGGTGAGCACGACGCCATCGAGCGGATAACCGAACAGCACTTCGACCAGACCGAGATAGGAAAGGTTGCGGTCAAGCGCCGCGGTCGGCCGTTTGCCGGTCTCCTGGATCGGATGCGTGGGGAACTCGAAGGCGATGCCGCCGGAATCATGAATGCCTTCGCGCACGCGCTTGGCAAGGTCGAGGTGATGGCGATTGCAGGGCGAAAGATCCGAGCCGGTCTGCGCAATGCCGATGATCGGCTTCCCGCAGGTGAGCTCCTCCCGGGTCAGGCCGAAATTGAGGTAGCGCTCGAGATAAAGCGCGGTCATGCCGGGATTATCGGGATTATCGAACCATAGCTGAGACCGCAACCGTGGTTTGTTGGCTTCGATTGGCATAGGCGTCACTCTGTCCGCTGCATTTCCGGACGATCATATAAGAACAATCGCCGGCTACCGTCACGCCAGTTCCGGCGTGCATGGAGAGCTCGCGACGGCAACGGGCGCAATGCCCGCGCTACGGACCAGCTCTCGATCATGCGGCGTCGAGCTTGTCGTAGGCGCCGGCGTTGCGCAGCGCCTCCACGACGCGGTCGGGCGTCAACGGCATTTGGACAAAGCGCACGCCGAAGGGCGAAAGCGCATCCTCGATGGCGGCGATGATCGCCGCCGGCGCGGGAATGGTGCCGCCCTCGCCGGCACCCTTGACGCCGAGCGGGTTGAGCGGATTTGGCGTCTCCACATGCTCGATCCTGCACCCGGGCACATCGGGCGCGGCAGGCAACAGGTAATCCTGAAAGGTCGTCGTCAAGGGCTGCGCGGCGGCATCGTATTTCATCCACTCGAGCAGTGCGTTGCCGATGCCGTGGGCAACGCCGCCTTGCACCTGGCCATCGACGATCAAGGGATTGATGATAGTCCCGCTGTCGTGCGCCACGGTGTAGTTGAGGATGGTAACGCCGCCGGTGAATGGATCGACTTCGACTTCGGCCACATGCGTGCCATTGCAATAGGAGGCTTGCGGCGGGGTGAAATAGGCGGTGTGCTCCAGGCCCGGCGTCTGGCCGGCGGCAAAGGAGAATCCGGGCACGCCCTGGGCGAGGCGCGCCAGCTCGCCCAGCGAGATCGATGGCTTGTTGCCACCGCGCGCGGTGGCACGGCCCTCCTCCACGTCGATCTGGTCTTGTGGAACGCCGAGCACGCGGGCGGCGAGCGCAATGATCTGCTCGCGCACGTTCGCCCCCGCGATGCGCGCGGATGAGCCGGCATTGATCGCCTGACGACTCGCGAACGCGCCGACGCCCTGCGAGATCGCCGCGGTATCGCCGGCGGTCATCGCGATGTCCCCCATGCGGCAGCCGACCTCGTCGGCCACGATCTGCGCCAACGTGGTGCTGGTGCCTTGTCCCTGGCTGGTCGCACCGGTCGCGACCGCGACCTTGCCGTTGGGAAGGATGCGCACGGTGACACCTTCGAACGGTCCCAAGCCGGTGCCCTCGACGTAGTTGCCAATGCCGATGCCGAGATAGCGGCCCTTGGCGCGTGCTGCGGCTTGACGCACGCGAAAGCCCTCGTAGTCGGCAAGCACCAGCGCGCGCTCCTGACTCTTCGGGAAATCTCCGCTGGCGTAGACGAGCGGCTTACCGTCGCGGAAGAGAAGCCCGACGGCGTAAGGCATCTGTTGCGGGCGCACCATGTTGCAGCGGCGCACTTGCGCCCGATCGAGCCCGAGCTCACGGGCAACCCGGTCCATCAGGCGCTCCATGGCGAAGACCGCCTGCGGCCGGCCGGCGCCCCGCACCACGGTGGTGGGTACGCGATTGGTGAGCGCGACGGTGAGCTCGATCCTATATGCCGGCACCACGTAGGGCCCGGGGAAGGTGGTCGCTGCGATGTAAGGCGCGATGATGCCCCATGGCAGAAACGCTCCCGTGTCGTGCAGCAGGCTGCCACGCAGGCCGAGGATTGCTCCGCAAGCGTCGACGGCGATTGCCACTTTCCAATGCTGGTCGCGCTCCTGGGTCGCAGAGATGAAGTGCTCGCGCCGATCCTCCTGCCAGGTCACCGGGCGGCCAAGCAGCATCGCCGCGGCGGGAATGACCGCCTCCTCGGGATAGAACGGCGCCTTGGTGCCAAATCCGCCGCCGACGCAAGGGGCGATGACGCGGATGGATTCGAGGTCGCGCTCGAGCAGGTCGGCAAGTGTCGCCCGGGCAAGATGCGGCGTTTGCGTCGCCGACCAAACCGACAGGAGATCGCTGGCGGCGTCGTAGCTTGCGAGCACGGCGCGGCCTTCCAAGGGCATGGCGCCGCCGCGATGAACGAACATCTCTTCTTCGAAGACGTGCGCGGCACTCGCGAATGCGGCCTCGGCGTCTCCATATGATATGGGGACCGACGCCGCGATGTTGCTGGCGAGATCGCTGTGCACGCGCGCGGCTCCCGCTGCCACGGCGTCGCGGCAGTCGCTGACGGCAGCAAGCGGCTCGAAATCAATGTTCACCGCAGCCGCGGCATCCTCGGCGACGTAGCGGTTCTCAGCCACCACGACCGCGATCGCCTGGCCAACATAGCAGACCTCGTCGCGCACGAGGGCAAGCTGCGTGCACGGCATCGTGATGGAAGGATGGGGCACCAGCATCGGGATCTGGCTGCCCGCCATGCGCGTTGGCAGATCGTTTGCGGTGAGCACGGCATGGACGCTCGGCATGGCGCTCGCCGCCGATGCGTCGATGGACCGGATCCTTGCGTGGGCATGAGGGCTGCGCACGAAGCAGGCGTGCAGCATTCCCGGCAGCGTCAGGTCGCTGACGAAGCGACCACGGCCGGTGAGCAGGATCGGATCTTCAAGGCGCGCGACGCGGGCGCCGAAATGCTTCGCGCCCATGGCCGGATGTCCCCTTAAATCCACCGCCCTAGAGGATGTTTCGCTCAATCAGGCGCGTTGCCTGATACTCTCCCACTCTTCGTCATTGATACACCGAAAGGATTGCATTGCAATCGGCGCCGATCGTACGCTGACGGCGGCAGGGAAGCGCATCGATGCTCGACTTTGAAAAATCGCGCGCAACCGGGTCGCAAGTCGCCGGACCGCCGCTCGACTTCCAGGCACACCTCGCCGCGCTCGACGCGCGCGGATTATTGCTGCGCATCGAGCGCCCGATCAACAAGGACACCGAGCTGCATCCGCTGGTGCGCTGGCAGTTCCAGGGCGGGCTGCGGGAGGATCAGCGGCGCGCATTCCTGTTCACCAATGTGGTGGATGCGCGCGGGCGCTCGTATGACATTCCGGTTGCGGTCGGCGCGCTTGCCGCATCTGCGGAGATCTATTCCGTGGGCATGGGCCGTGCGGTCGATGAGATCGAGGCGGCCTGGCTGCATGCAATCGCAAATCCGATTGCCCCCGTGCTCGTGTCGTCGCCGGCATGCCAGGCCGTCGTGATCCGTAACGATGAGCTGCGCGCGGCCGGCAATGGCCTCGCACGCCTGCCGGTGCCGATATCGACGCCCGGGTTCGATGCGGCGCCTTATCTCACCGCGACGCTGTGCGTGACGCGCGATCCCGATACCGGCATCCAGAACATGGGGACCTATCGTGCCGCGCTCAAGGCGACTGACCGGCTTGGGGTACGAATGGCTTCGCGCGTCGGCGGCGCGGGCGGATATCTGCATTGGCGCGAGCACAACAGGCGAGGCGAACCGATGCCCTGCGCGATCGTCGTCGGCTGCGCGCCGGTGGCCATGTTCACCGGCGGAATGAAGCTTCCCATCGACCTCGATGAGATGGCGGTGGCCGGCGCCCTGGCCGGAATGCCGATCCGCACGGCGAAGGCGGTCACGGTCGACCTCAACGTCCCGGCGGACGCCGAGATCGTGATCGAGGGCCTGATCGACCCTGATCTGCTCGAGCCGGAAGGTCCTTTCGGCGAAAGCCACGGTCACGTCGCGCTCGAGGATTTCAACATGTCGATGCGCGTCACCGCGATCACGCACAAACGCTCGCCGGTCTTTGTGTCCATCATCAGCCAGGTGACGCCGAGCGAATTGAGCGTGCTCAAGAAAGTTGCGATGGAGCCTTTGTTCCTCGCGCATTTGCGGGAGCGGCTCGCGATCGCGGGCGTTCGCCGCGTCGTCCTGCACGAGCCGCTTTCCAATCTGCGCAAGGTGATCTTCGTGCAGTACGCGCAGGATACGCCGCGCACCGAGGTTTGGCGCGGACTGCACGGTGCCGCGACGTTGCTCGCCGATTGCGGAAAGATATGCATCGCGGTGAGCGAGGATATCGAGCCGACCAACACCGATGCGGTGTTCTGGTCGCTGGCTTATCGCTCCAATCCGCGTGAGGACGTGCATATCGCGCCGCATCGTTCCGCCGGGCACGGGCCGAAATCGGGACCGCGCAATGAGGATTCGACCATCCTCATCGATGCAACGCTGAAACATGCGGCACCACCGCTTGCACTGCCGGCGCGGGAATTCATGGAGCAGGCGCGCGCGCTCTGGCAGGATCTTGGGCTCCCAGCACTCACGCCGCAGTCTCCGTGGCATGGTTATGCGCTCGGCGACTGGTCGCGGCGCTGGGACATCTACGCGAAGCGCGCGGTGGAAGGCGAATGGGCGCAAAGCGGGGTGGAAACGCTGGCCCGCCGCCGCGCCGGATTGATTCCCGAGACCCCGGTGCGGGCGGTCGAACAAGATCCATAGATTGGGTGCGCGCCGCCAGACCGTCCCGCCGATTCCAGCGGCGAACGAATCATAATTATTCCCAAGCCGCAAGAAACGGCGCCAAAGTCAGCGTCGGCCAGCTCGCATCGACCATATTCGCCTGGAATTTTGGGGTTGGAAATGGTTTTGCCCTCTTGAACTATAACCCCAGGGGGTATAGTATCCACCGTGCCAGGAGAAATGCTTGAGGGTCTTCACGACCAAGGTGTTTGCGCGCTTTGCACGCAAGGAACGCCTCGGTGACAGGAGGCTGTGTGAGGCCGTCACGCGCGCCGAACGCGGCTCGGTTGATGCCAACCTTGGCGGCAATCTCATCAAGCAACGCGTGGCGCGCCCGGGTGGCGGACGTTCGGTGATACCGCACGGTGATCGCCTATCAGGCCTTGCAGCGCAGCGTGTTCCTCTATGGCTTTGCCAAGAGCGAGCGCGACAATATCGCCGAGAGGGACTTGGACGATCTAAAAAAGCTCGCCACGCACTATTTGGATTACAGCGACGCGCAGATTGCAACGGCGCTGGAGCAGAGGGAGTTAAGAGAGGTGATGTGTGATGATCAAAAAGGAGAGTAAGGCAGGCAAGTTCCGGAGCCGTTTGGCGGCAGCGATCCATGAGACCGCTCTTGGGCTGCACCGCATAGGGTTGATGGACAAGGCGACCATGCGAGAGTTCGACGTCTCGTGTCTGACGGCGGTCGAGCCCTTATCGGCCAAGGAGATCGCTGCCATCCGTAAAAACGCCGGCGTCAGCCAGGGCGTGTTCGCACACTATCTTAATGTGAAGCCCAAGCTTATCAGCGAGTGGGAGCGCGGTGAAAAGCGGCCGAGTGGGCCATCACTAAAGCTCCTGTCCATCGTGAGGACCAAGGGTCTTGACGCGATCACTTGAGGCTCAGTGTATTCTCTCACGCCAAGCTCTGACTGAGATCGGGTGTAGATCCTATGGGTTTGGGTGGCGGATGGTCAGGAGGGTAGGTTTCCAACCATCTGCAACCCAACCCTCGAGGATCAAGATGTCTAAGCTCAATCTGACTGACACATCCGCCGCTGCCGAGTATGCCACAGTGTACGTGGCTTTTGAACTGAGCAAAGCGAAGTGGAAAGTGGGTGTGATGCTGCCCGGCTCGCAGAGAGTGAGCCGTTTTACGATCGACGGAGGCGACCTCGCCGCGTTGAGCGCATGGCTCGCGAAGTGGCGAGCCAGAGCTGAGGCAACCGGCAAGCCGGTGCGCATCGTGTCCTGTTATGAGGCCGGTTACGACGGGCACTGGCTGCATCGGTGGCTCACCAGCCAAGGCGTGATCAACTACGTGATTGATCCGGCCAGCATTCAGGTCAACCGGCGCGCGCGGCGGGCGAAGACCGATAACATCGACGTTGAGCAACTGATGCGCACGCTGTTGGCTTACCTGCGCGGCGAGCCGGGGGTGTGCAGCATGGTGCGGGTGCCCTCGCCGGAGGATGAGGATCGCAGACGTGCCTCGCGCGAGCGCGACCGGCTGCTGAAGGAACGCTCCTCGCACAGCAACCGCATCACCGGTCTGCTGCACGCGCAGGGAATTCGCGATGCCATGGCGCTCAAGCGGGGCTTTCTCGCCAGTCTCGATAGCGTGCGCACGGGTGACGGGCGTGCGCTGCCGGCGCGACTGAAGGCGGAGATCGTGCGCGAGCACGAGCGGCTGTGCTTGGCGCATAAGCAGATCACCGAGCTTGAGGCCAAGAGCAAAGCCGAAGTGCGGACGCCAGCCCGTGGGTCGATCGAGGAGAAGATCAAGCAGTTGATCGATATCAGAGGGCTGGGCGTGGTAAGCGCGCAGAAGCTGATGCACGAGGTGTTTTACCGCTCATTCGACAATCGGCGCCAAGTCGGGAGTTATTTCGGGCTTACCAACAGCGCCTACGATAGCGGAGCCAGCCACCGCGACCAGGGCATCAGCAAAGCCGGCAATCGGCGCGGCCGCACGCTGGCGGTCGAGCTCGCCTGGCTGTGGCTGCGGTTTCAGCCCGGCAGCGAATTGAGCCGCTGGTTCAACGAGCGGGTTGGCACCATCAAGGGCCGCATCCGGCGCATCACCATCGTCGCCCTGGCGCGCAAGCTGATGATTGAATTATGGCGCTATGTCACGACCGGGATGGTGCCGACCGGCGCCGTGCTGCGCCAGAGCATTTGAACGGCCGCGCGTAATGATGGCCGACGTCATCCAGGATAGACGTGTGACCGAACCCGCCCCTGGGCTTACTCATCCCGCTTTTGTAGACGGGTCCCGTCTTTACTGGGCCTTGCCTTCACCCGTGCATGAAGGATTAGGGGTCCGGGCCGTGCGCCCGACCGGATACAAGGTGATGCGGTGTTCGCCGCATGCTTCATCACGGCCCAGTTCCAGGATCACAACGTCCTGCCGCTCACTACGCGACCCTTCATCCCGCCCGCTCAATGTTCGCGCCGTGCTCGCTGCCCTCAAGGCGTGGCCTGGCAACGCTGGAGCTTGTCGTCACGGCAGAGCGACGGCCAGCCTTGACTGCAGCTGCGCGCGGCGCACCGAGAGCATCGCGGGTCGGGACGAAGAAACGGCTTCAGGTCAAACAAAGAAACTCGCGCAAGGGAGACTTTCTCATGGCCCCGCCGTGATCTGACCTCTCGATCGGTGCGTGCGGCTCAAGGAGTTTGCTGCCCGATCAACGTTTCCTCTTGACAATCCCCATACAAGGGGCGGGTTTCAAACCCGCCCCTTCTTTGTCAATCCGCAAAGAGCGCGACCCGACAAGGACCGGCCACCTACACCACGACGGTGAGCCGCTTGGCTGCGCGCGTCACACCGGTATAGAGCCAGCGGCCGCGGTTCTCCCGGAACGCGTCGGATTCGTCGAACAGCACCACGTCATCCCATTGCGAGCCTTGTGCCTTGTGCACGGTGAGCACGTAGCCGAAGTCGAACTCGTCGAAGGGCTTGCGCTCGGGCCATTCGAGCTCCTCGATGCGGCCAGTAAAGCATTCCGGCCGCACTGACACCTTGACCATCTGGTCCGCCCGTCGCCCAGATCCTCGTCGGGCTTGAGCCGCATGCGCAGGATTTTCCGGCGGGGCTTGGCCGCTCCTTCACCACCCAGAGTCCACCGTTGAACAGCCCCTTGCTCCGGTTGTTGCGCAGGCAGACGAGCTTGTCGCCGTCGACCGGCAGCGCGCCTGCAAAGCCGCGCCGCTCGCGCAGTCGCATATTGTACGCGCGCCGCGTAACGTTGCGGCCGACCAGAACCTGATCGGCCGCGATCACGCGTTTCGGATCCAATTCGGCGCGCCCCACCACCTGGGTTTCTCCGTATTGCCCTTGCACAAGAGACTTGCCGGCGCGGATGTCCATCGACAGCCGAACAATGGGATTGTCACGCGCCTGCCGGTGCACCTCGGTGAGCATGGCGTCGGCCTTTGCATCGGTGAAGAAGCCGCCGCCCTGGATCGGCGGCAGCTGCGCGGGATCGCCGAGCACCAGAAGCGGCACCTCGAACGACATCAGGTCGCGCGCGAGCTCGGCGTCGACCATCGAGCATTCGTCGATGATGATGAGCTTGCGTGCGACGCCGGCGCCTTGCTCCAAAGCTCGAAGGTGGGGTTCTCCTCGTTCTTCTCCTGCGGCTTGTAGATCAGGCGGTGAATGGTGGATGCGCCGTGGCAGCCCTTGCTGCGCATGACGCAAGCCGCCTTGCCGGTGAACGCCGCGTACAGCACCTTGCCGTCGATACCCTCGGCAATGTGCCGGGCGAGCGTGGTCTTGCCGGTGCCGGCATAGCCGAACAGGCGGAAGATCGAGGTTTTCCCGCGCTCAGCCTTGAACCATTTCGACGCTGCGGTCAGCGCGGCATCCTGGTGGGCGTGAAGATGGGCATCGATGCTTGCAATCCGAAAGCGCCATGTGTCGGCAGCCGCGACCATTTGCAGTTCATGCGGAGATTGAGGCTCGGCCACAACGCAAGGAGGCAACATGAACGAGGACGTGCTCAACGCCAGCATCCGGAAATTTCTCAAGACGCTCGGGGTAACCGCCCAACGCGAGATCGAGAAGGCGGTGCGCAAGGCCTTGGCGGAAGGCAAGGTCAAGGGCAACGAGAAATTTGCCGCCAAGGCAACGGTGACCATCGGCGCAATCGGTCTCTCGCACGACAGGGTCAGCGGCGAGATCGAGCTGGAATGATCATTCCACCGTCACGCCGCTCGCCTTGATCGGGGCCCGCCCATTTCTCGATCTCGCTCTTGACGAACTGGGCAAGATATTCCGGCGTGGCGCGGTCCTCGGACACGATCACCGCGCCCAGGCCTTCCAGCCGCTCTTTCACGCTCGGCGTCTTCATCGCTTCACCGCGGCGTCGTGCAGCTTCTTGACGATCTCGGCGGGCGCGCCCTTCGGCAGGAAAATGGCATTCCAGGTATAGGCTTCGAGGTTCGGGGTTCCCTGCTCGAGCGCTGTCGGCACATTCGGGAGCGCTTTCGAGCGCTCCTTGGTCATGATCGCGATCGCCTTTACGGTGCCGCCGTCGATCTGCGGCTTGGCGGTGCTGACGATCTCGCACAGATAGTCGATGCGCCCGCCTTGCAGATCTTGCATGGCGGGACCGGTGCCGCGATAGGGAACGTGCGTGATATCGACGCCGATGATGTAATTGAGCAGCACGCAGCCGAGGTGAGTGGCGGAGCCCGCGCCAGCGGAGCCGAATTGCATCTTGGCCTGATTGGCCTTCGCATAGGCGATGAATTCCTGCAGGTTGCTCACAGGCAGATCCTTGCGCGTAATCAGCACGATCGGGACCTCGGCGATGAGCGCAACCGGCGTGAAATCGGTCGCCGGCTGGTAGAGGGGCTTCTTGTAGAGGCTCTGGCCCTGCGCATGCGTTCCGACGGTGCCGAGCACCGAAGCATGTAGCCATCGGGCGAAGCATCGGCGACCCGCTTCGATCCGGTCATGCCGCCGGCGCCGCCCACGTTCTCGACCACGACCTGCTGGCCGAGGATCTCGCTCATGCGCTGCGCCATGACTCTGCCGAGAACATCGGTCGGACCGCCGGCCGCGAATGGAATGATCATGGTCACCGGCTTGGTTGGATAGTTCTTGCGCCGACGCTCCGCCGGCGAGCGTGAGGCACAGGCCGGCAACGGCAGCTGATATTCGCATCAACATCTTCGCTCCTCCATGCATTTGGCGAGAGTTGCGCTTTCATCATGCGGTGGTCAAGTCGCTGTTGCTGCCGAGGTTCCGTGCTTGTGACCGACTGTCCCAGCGCGTAAGAAGCTGCAACCGACTGCCTCGGAGATCGACCATGTTCACCAACCCGCGTCGCCATTGCCGGGCTCGGCACGATAGGTCGCGCGCTCGCGCGCAGTCTTGCCGATGGATTGCCGGGATTGGCGCTTGCCTGCGCGGCGACGCGTGATCATGCCAAGGCGCAGGCGTGGCTCGATGCCGAAGGCATCGTATGCCCGTTGATCGAGCCGGAAGACTTTCCGGCGCACGCCGACCTCGCCGTCGAATGCGCGCCTGCTTCCGTGCTGGAACGGATCTGTCGGCCGATGCTGGAGGCGGGAAAGCAGGTGATGGTGCTTTCGGCCGGTGCGCTGTTGCCGCGGCCCGAGCTCATCGAGCTTGCGAAGGCGCGCGGCGGGCAGATCATCGTGCCGACCGGCGCACTTCTGGGTCTCGACGCGGTAACCGCGGCTGCCGAGGGCCGAGATTCACTCGGTGCGCATGATCACCCGCAAGCCGCCGCTGGGGTTGCGCGGGGCGCCGTATCTCGAGGCGAACGGCATTTCGGTCGAGGGGCTCAACCAGGCCAAGCAGGTCTTTCACGGCACCGCCCGGGATGCCGCCGCCGGGTTTCCCGGCCAACGTCAACGTGGCGGCGGCGCTTTCGCTCGCGGGCATCGGTCCCGACCGCACCATGATCGAGATCTGGGCCGATCCCGGGGTCGACCGCAACTGCCATACCATCGAGGTGGACAGCGACTCGGCGCGTTTCACCCTGTCGATCGAGAACATTCCGTCGGAAAATCCCAAAACGGGACGGATCACGGCCCTGTCGGTGGTGGCCGCCCTGCGCAAGCTGCATGCCCCCCTGCGCGTCGGAACCTGAGTTGGATGGCGCCTGCGGGATCGAGAAAACGGGCCGGAAGCCTGCTCGAAGTCTTTCCGCTAAGTGCTGATAAATACCACATTTCGCTTGCATATTTCGGGACTGGCGACGCTTCGGTCTCTTCGAATAGCCACATTGTGAATCCCAATTCCGCAGCCACAAGGTCAACTGTGATGAAGGCCATGTCTCTCCTGCCATCACTGTGGCGGAACAGTGAACCCAATTCCCCGGCCCCGCGACTAACCTGCGAGCCGGCCGTCCAAAGCATGCAATCGACATCAGACGAGGTGCTCATTGGACGAATAGCGAACGGCGATCGGCTGGCCATGCAGGTGCTGTACGCGCGCCACCACGTGCGAGTGTTCAGGTTTGTGGTGCGCCTCGTGCGGGATGACTCCACGGCGGAGGATTTGATCAGCGAGGTCTTCCTCGACGTGTGGCGGCAGGCCGGTCGGTTCGAAGGGCGGTCGTCGGTGTCGACCTGGATGTTGGCAATCGCTCGCTTCAAGGCGCTTTCGGCGCTGCGGCGGCGGCCTGACGAGGAGTTCGACGAAGAGAGTGCGGCGGCGGTCGAGGATAAATCGGATGATCCGGAGACCACGCTGGAGAAGAAGGACAAGGGTACGTTGATCCGAAAGTGTCTCGCGGGTCTTTCGGCACAGCACCGGGAGATAATCGATCTGGTCTACTACCACGACAAATCCGTCGAGGAGGTCGCCGAGATCGTGGGCATCCCGGAGAATACGGTCAAGACCCGGATGTTCTATGCGCGCAAGAGACTGGCGGAACTGCTCAAGGCGGCAGGTATCGAAAGAGGTTGGCCATGAACATGATGAACAAAGAGCCAGAGCGCCATGAGCTTGAAGCGCTGCTGCCGTGGCATGCAACCGGGACGCTCAATCGCCGGGACTCCGACCGCATCGAGCGGGCCCTTGTGGGCGATCGCGAGCTGGCGCGCCGCTATGATCTCGTCCGCGAGGAACTTGCAGAAACGATCCATCTCAACGAGACGCTCGGCGCCCCGTCCGCGCGTGCAATGGAGAGGTTGTTCGCCGCAATTGACGCCGAAGAGGCACACTCTCCGCCCCGCCGGCGTCCTTTCGATCTGGGTCAGCGCATCACGGAGATCCTGTCAGGGTTTGCTCCGCGCACGATCGCATGGTCGGCGACCGCGGCCGCGCTGGCCATTCTAGTGCAGGCGGCCATCATCGCCGGTGTGATGATGAGAGAGGATGCTGCTCCCACCGGTCCCAGGCTGGCGAGCACGGTGAGCCGGGGCTCCTTTGCCGTGGTGCGCTTTGCGCCGCAGGCGACTGCGACCGAAATCACCAATTTCCTGGGCGCCTACAAGGCGACCCTCGTGGAGGGACCTTTGAAATCCGGCGGCGGGCTCTACCGTATCCGGGTCGCCGAGTCCCAGCTGCCGGTGGGCGAGGTCGGCAGGATCATCCGACAGATGCAGGAAGAGTCCCGGGTCGTCGGCTTCATCGCGGTCGCCGACTAGTTAGCGTTTCCAAAATTCAAATCATATGCGGTGTCATCCCGGGGCGAGGCCGGAGGCCGAGAACCCGGAATCCATAACCCTAGTTTGTGGTTATAGTTTCCGGGTTCGCCGCTTTGCGGCGCCCCGGAATGACGAGCCGGGTGTTTGGACGATGTGTCGATCCATCAGCGCAGTTTCATGGAATCGATGCTTTAGTGCGCTGAGAACGGGACTCGCGCCTGAGAGAATGATCTGACGAAAGCCGGATGAATTTGCCGCCGCTTCGTGCAAATCTCGGCAGGATGCATCCGCTCGCGCTGTTCTTTTCCGCTCGGGGCCGCCTCGCACCCAAGCCGTTCGCTCGCGCAGTCATTGCAGTTTACGCGACAGCCTTTCTCTCGCAGCTCCTGATCTCTCCCCCGGCGATTGCCCAGGCCGGCCCGGTCCCCTTCGTGCTTGTGCAAGCGCTCGCCACGTGGAGCTGGTTCTGCCTCCATGCCCAGCGCCTGCGCGACAGCGGTCACAGTATCGGGGCGGCCGCCGCGGTCGCCGTGCTCTACGCGCTCGCGGTCGTCCTTTTCCTGCTCGTGGTCGTGCTCATCGCCGACCCGCTGCCCAAGGACGCGAGCAAGGCATCCGGCACCGGCATTGCGGATTTCTTCGTCCTGGCTCTCCTCGCTCGCTCGCTGAGCGGCGGCACCGATCTTGGCCTGTTTGCCTATGTCGCCATGGCTGTCTTGATGCTCATTCTGATCCCTGTCGTCATGGCGGCCGGCTTTTCCATCTTTGCCTTCCGCCGGCCAGGCATCCCTCGCGCGGGCATGACGGCATAGGGCACCATGGATGGCGAGCAGGACGCGTCTTTCCCAATTGCCCGCCTTGGCCTTGCTTCGGCCGGCTGCCGCGCGGCCGCTTCGATGATGCTCGTTCAAGTCGCGGCCGTCGCCCAGAACGGCGTGATCGGGCAGAGCGGCCGTCTGCCTTGGCGGCTCGAGTCGGACTTGGCGCACTTCCGCAGCGTCACCATGGGCAAGCCGCTCGTGATGGGACGCAAGACTTATCTCTCCATCGGCAAACCACTCGCCGGCCGGACCAACATTGTCGTGAGCCGCGACCGGAGCTTTGCCGCGCCGGGGGCGGTCGTGGCGGCAAGCCTCGATGCGGCTCTGACAGCTGCGCGCGGAGACGCGTTGCGCCGGGGGACCAACGAGATCGTCGTGATCGGGGGGGCCGATCTCTATCGGCAAACACTTCCCGTTGCAGATCGCCTGGTGATCACGCAGGTGAATTTGCGACCGCAAGGCGACGCGACCTTTCCGCCCGTCGACCCCGCAGCCTGGAAGGTCGTGAGCCGCAGCGAGCATCCCCCCGGGCCAGGCGACGAAGCAAGCTTCACCGTGCTGGTCTATGAGCGCACGGGATCCGGGAGGTAAGGCTTGTTTGATGGCGCGGAACGCCCGCGCGGCGCGAGCTGGCCTTGGATGCGCGAGAGGCCATATCGCACGGCGTTGCTCGTTCTGCTATGGCGATCCGATGACGCTGCATTTCGCCTATGGATCGAACATGTGCCGCGTCCACATGCGCGCGCGCTGCCCGCATGCGCGGGCGATCGGCACCATGACGCTGCCGGGCTGGCGCTTCATCATCAGCTCCGATGGCTTCGCCTCCCTGGTGCGGCAACCGGGCAGTCGCGTGCACGGTGTGTTGTGGCGCCTGAGCACGCGCGATGTTGCGGCCATCAATGCGTATGAGAACGTCCAATCCGGCCTCTATGTGCGTCGAAGATTGCCCGTCCGGCTGCAAACCTCTGCGACCGCTCTGGTCTATATTGCGCGCCGGCAAGGCACCGGCACCCCACGCCCGGGCTATCTCGATCAGGTGGTCGAAGCCGCACGCGATTGGAAATTGCCGCAATCCTACATCCGTTCACTTGCCCGCTGGGCGCCATCGCGCTGGCGCGGGGCGCGCGCAAGAGACACCGGCGAAGTCGGATGAACGTCATCCGCCACGTGCTGATCCGCGGCCGCGTCCAGGGCGTCGGGTACCGCGATTTCGTCCAATCGGCCGCGCTCGACCGCGGGCTTGAAGGCTGGGTGCGCAACCGGCGTGACGGATCGGTCGAGGCGGTCTTCGCCGGTCCAGCCGCAACGGTCACGCAGATGGTGGAGGCCTGCCGCCGCGGGCCGCGCGCCGCCCGGGTCGATGCCATCGATGAGCGCGCGGGCTCGCCCGCGGACCTTGGCCTGTGTCGACCGGGCGAACGCTTCTCCGTCGCGTCCACCGCATAAGTTTGGGACGCTATGCGAGCGCGCCGCGTACGGCCGACGCGGAGCTGCCAAAAACGTTTTCAAATTCCTGCTGCAGCATCTCGTCGACCTCCGGCATGGTGGCATGCACGCCAAGGTCGGCAAGGCTTGTCACACCGCAGCGTGGCTCACCGATGCCGCACGGCACGATGCCTGCATAATGGGACAGGTTGCAGTCGACGTTGAGCGCAATTCCGTGCAGCGTGACCCAGCGCTTGATCCGCACCCCGATGGCGGCAATCTTGTCCTCGCATGCCGCGCCCTTGTCCGGCCGGCGCACCCACACCCCGATGCGGCCCGCGCGCCGCTCGCCGGTCACGTCGAATCTGACCAGGGTGCGGATGATCCATTCTTCCAGTGCGGCAACGAAGCGCCGCACGTCGGTCCCGCGGCGCCGCAGATCGAGCATCACATAGACAACCCGCTGGCCCGGCCCATGATAGGTGAACTGGCCGCCGCGACCGGCGGCGTGGACCGGAAAGCGCGCCTCGATCAATTGGTCGTCCTTGGCGCTGGTCCCGGCGGTGTAGAGAGGCGGATGTGCGAGGAGCCAGATGAGCTCGGGGCTCGCGCCTTCGGCGATGGCGGCGGCGCGCACGTCCATCACCGCGAGCGCAGTGTCATACTCGACCAGACCATCGCTGATCTCCCACTCGACCGCGGCCGGCGTCGGCTTCGAGACCGCCGCCGCAGCGACGTCAATTTCCATGCTCGGCGAATCCTGCACGATTGTCGACCTTGTGCTTGCTCCGCATCCGGCGAGGGGGATCGCCTCGCCGATGGGAGCGGAAACCCTTTCGCCATTCGAAGTCAAGCAGCCGCATCCGTCCGCCCCGGACACGAACAGTGCGGCCCTTGTTCGGCACGGGATGATTTGTTACATCCACCGCCATCGCTCCGACGCGAGGCCCAACGGTCCGCGTTCATCCCTGCGGTCGTGGCGGAATTGGTAGACGCACTAGCTTGAGGTGCTAGCGGGGCGACCCGTGGAGGTTCGAGTCCTCTCGACCGCACCATCACAAGATTTCACCATTGATTTCATTTTGTTTTTCGCTTTCCGGCCCGCACCGGATGACAAGGTGCGGGAATAGATGTTCCAGAATCGTTCGCGAGCTTGTGCATCGCCTCGATCGAGAGCCGCTGGCGATCGGCAGACCGCGTGTAGAGCGACGCCATTGTGCCGCCGGTCCATCCGAAGATGGCTTCGAGCTGCGCGACCGTTGCGCCGGCATTTGCTGCCCTGGTCGCCGCGATCTTGCGGACGCCATGAGCTGATCCGGGAACGCCAGCGGCGCTGCACGCATCCTTGAACACGTTGCCGAAGGATTCCTTGGTGAGCGGCTGGCCGCGTCCGCCGGCAATGAAGGTCAGATCCCCGCACGGGCCGGCTGCAAGCGTCGCGGCGAGCACCGGCAGGATCGGCAGAGTCACTGTGACGGTGATGCCGATTTCTCGGTCTTGATCGCTCCTATGCCGTCCCTGACGTGCTGCCGGCCGAAGCGCACAGCATCGCCTCGGCGTAGGCCGGTGTAGAGCAGGACATCGAGCCATACCCTCTGCCGCGTCCCAATGGGCCAGCGGCACTCATAGGCGGCGACGTGCGCCTCGGTCCAAGGGATGAAGCCGTCGCCCTTCTTGCGCGGCGGGTTCTTCACGCCGAGCGTCGGGATCGGACTTCACATGGCCGGCGCGTCGCGGCCCATGCAAACAGGCCGCGCATAGCATCGAGGAAATTGCGCGCTTGGGCCGGCGTGCTCGCACCGCGCTCCCGGCCGGCGGTGATGGTCTCGGCGGTGATCCTCGCGGCCGACTTGTCGCCCGCGCTGGCGATGACGTGCAGGAAGATGTTCTCGCGCTGCCGCCGCGTCGCCTGGGATAGCGTCGTCCAGGCCGTTGTCTCCCGGTAGCGCGCGAGCAGCCACGCGAGCGTCCCGGTGGCCGGCGCTCCCTTCTGCGTCCGCGGCGTGCCGGTGATGGCGGCTTGGTATTCGGTGTGAACTCGGGCGATCCGAATTGAGCCTTGAGCCGGATGCGCGCGCCCTTGCCGACGCGCACGTACCAGACGGTCTTGCCGTGTCGGGTGACCTCCCGATGCAGATGTGGTGGACGCGGGCGCGGCATGGCCTCAATCACAGGACGATCTCCATGCTCTCCGCAAGGGGGGAGTTGGCGCCTGTGGATTGCTTGAGCCGGATCACGATCTTCGAGTCGCCAACATGGACCTCGACCTCACTCGCACCAGCCTGCTTCGCCGCGCGGATAGCTCGGGCAAGATCGGCTTGGGTGATGTTGGCGGGGCGGCGGGACATGGTTTGTTTAGCAGATTGGTAAAGAACGAACATTTTGGCGAACAGCGAACGTCGGCGAACATTGTTCGGCGGTGTTCGGCGAACGAACACGAACACACCCCTTTAGGGGTGTTCGTTGTTCGCCACCGTGTTCGCCTAGTCTGTGACTGGGAAAGAAAGAAAGAGGCGGCCGACTAAGAAAGGGAGGAGGAGGCTTCATAGTCGTTTCCCTGTCACCAGAAGGTCTAGGGCACGCGCGAGCGGTCCCGATGCCGAGCCGTCTGCGTTGCTCATCAGCGCTCGGCGCAAGGTCTCGACGGGGCAGCCGTGCTGCAAGAGCAGGGACGCGGCCACGGAGGCGTCGCGGGCGTTGGTGTCTACCGCCGTCCCGTGCTTGGCAGTGTTCAAGAAAATCTCAGCCACGCGGCCATCATCAAACCTGCCGATCCCGACGGTGTACTGAATTCCAGCATGCTCGAAATCGAGCAGCTCGTGCCCGCGCCGGTTCGGGAGACGCCGGCGTCCCATTGTGACCTCGGTCGCGGTATCCGGTCCGGTCATCGGAGATCGTCCAAGCTATCGCCCAGCGGACCATGCGTCGGCTTATCGTGCTTGCGGTAGACAGTGACGGAGCGGCCCTGCGATCGGATGGTGGCGGTGTCCTCGGTTAGGCCGATGATCTCTCGGCCATCGAGCAACCAGATCAACCCCGTGGCGTCGTAACGAGATAACCGTCGATAGCTCGCACACGAGTTGTCCGGGACCGACGCTAGACCGAACAGATCACGGGCGGTCCAGCCAGACGCCTCGGCGTGACCACCCCATTGGGCGAGAAAGCGGCGCCCATCCTCCAAGCATTTTTGCCACCTATCGACTGGGACCAAGTCCGGGCAATGGGATTTGAGAAGCTCGAAAACGCGAGCAAAATGCCCGAAAGGGGCGTCCTCGACGGCCTTTTCGACCCGTCCACTCTCGGAAAGGGCCCTACCTCGATGACCCTCAAAACCTTCAAAACTATGTTTTGAAGGTTTTGAGGGTGCCTGAGGGTGGGGCTGTTTCGTGATCCCTGGATCTCAGCTTTGCCAAGTAAGGATTCATCCCAGGCTCCGTGGATTGATCAGGTAGGTGACCTTGGGCCGACCGCCCTGCGCCCCGATGCCGGGGACAGACATGGCGAGATAGTCGAGGTCGACGAGCAGGCTCAGCCCCGCGCCGACATGCTCACGCTCAGTTAGGTGCGCCCAGCCCCTCTGATGGACATCGCGGGCGGTAAAGCCCGTCTTTGAGGTCGCCATTTCGGATGTGCTTCAGGATGGCTTTGGCGGCCGCCAGTTCGCTCTCGGAAGCTGACCCGTAGACCCGGCGTGCGTGAGCTTTCGAGGTAATGCGCGGCCGCGAGCGCCTTGAGCAGCGCGCGGTGGGAAACCGGCCCGATACCACCGTCCGCCAGGTGGTTCATCAAGGCGAGTGACGGCACCAACTTGCGGTACTTCGCTAGGTGACCTTCTAGCGCGGGCGAGATCTCGCCGGAGCGCAAGCGCTCTTTCCAGATCGGTCCGCCAACCGAGGAAGTCTTCGTGTGCCGCTTCGTCGAAGCGCAAATATGGCACTTTGTCGAACGGCCCTTTCTCCGCCCCAAGCCTTAACGCCGCCTCGGTGTCGAGCTTTGCCATGCGCTCGAACATCTGCCATGCTTTCTCGCGCGCCGCGCTGTTCGGGTATTCGTCAACATCGTGCCACTCGCCCGGCGCGTCGGGCCAGGCCAACAATCCAAATCGCTGGATCAGGCCGTCGCCTCCTGCGCCTCCCAAATTTGCAGCAGCGAACATATTCGATATGCGCGCCGGCTGGGTATTTCCGAGGACCGAAATACAAACCGCTTCGATATGCCGATGTCCGCGTATGATCCTATCGAAGGTGTAAGGTTGCGTTCCTGACCAGCCCGACAAATAGAAGCCGCGCGCAACTGACTTGGTCGTCGCGGTCGAGGTGCTTGAGCAATGACGTCAGCTCATCACGTTCAACCAGAATGCCGGTCGGGTTGCTTGATCAGCAGCTCGCCGAGTCCTTCATAGGTTGAATCGTTCGTTCGGTACCGAACCGCCGTGGGCTCCTTCGGCTCTTCGCCGAAATCGAAATCAATTTCGGCATCCTTGTTCGCCTTTAACTTCTCCCGGACCAACGCCTTGCTTCACCTCCCTGCGGAGCTTGTAAGCATCCAGACCCGCGGCGTAGGCTTGTTGCGCAATTTCGTTTTCCTTCGCCGCTTCGGCTTCCAATCGATGGATAGGTTTTAGCGCCTCGCCCATGGCAGGCGACTTGAGCATTCCCGGACGCCCGATGAACATGCCCCAGACGTTCGGAATTTCGATCCAGTCCGTTTTGGCCTGTGGCTTGATACCGATGCGCCGACCAATGACGGCGCCGAGTGCTGTGAGCGCCGTGACAGCCACGTAATCTGGCGGGCACTGCAAACGGTTCGCGATGTCGTCGACCCATGGCGCCAGCGCGTCGGGCAAAAACTCGGAATTAAACGGCTCAACGGGCGCAAGACCGGCGGGGAGCGGTTTGGGCTGTGGCCATCGTTTGTTTGTTGGCCACCATCCTTGTCCATTCCCGCCCCGATCTCGTCCGTTCCCGCCATCTTTTTTGGCGCGCTTACGTCTGATCTCGGAGATATATTCATCGACATCAATCATGGCCGTCAGATCCCCCAATGCGATGAGGAACTCGTCCGTCACGGCGGCATATCGTGCACGGGCCCGGATCAGCGCGGCCAGTACCTCGTGCAGTTGCTCGTCCGAGATTCGGCGAGCCGATGTCGGCAGTTCGGATTCTCGAGCGCGGCAAGGCCGTCCTTGCGAAGCTGGTAGAGCAGCGCATTCACTGTGGTTTGCGGAGCCGGCCGGGTGCTTGGGTCATTGAGTTCGTGCCAAATACGATCGAGTGAGATGTTGTCAGAGAGCAGAAGACGAAGCCGTGCGAGCCGCTCGGGTTCTATTTCGACCACACCGAGCCGGCCCGCGCGAGCAGCGTGGTAGTCGCGCGCAGCTTGCGCCCATCCCGGATCGTTCCAGCCGTCGCGGCCCTGCGTGCCGACTCGCCCGGGCAACCGTACGTCGCCACGTCGGTGGGGACCGTGGTGGTGCCACCATTTTCGGCGGTGCGCGCAGCTTGCGCCCATCCCGGATCGTTCCAGCCGTCGCGGCCCTGCGTGCCCGACTCGCCCGGGCAACCGTACGTCGCCACGTCGGTGGGGACCGTGGTGGTGCCACCATTTTCGGCGGTGCGCGCAGCTCCGGCGGCCGCAATAGAGGAGTCGTCTGGAGGTAGCTCGGACATGGACCCACCACGACCGAGGCAACGCGCATACGAATCGCTCGGTCCGATGGGTCACCTACTAGGCACACCAATCGAGCTGTAAAAACCCACCCACCCGATTATCTTTGGGGGGGGATTCGTGAGGGGAATTTGTGAGGGGGTTTTTTTACGGGAAAAGGCGGGGCGGCACATCCAGAAATGGGTGGCACCAGTATTCTCAGGTGCGATTTTCAAAGGCTTAGCGTTGTCCAGGCAGCGTCCAGTCCCAACACTGCGCGACCGCCGTCGCTTTCCAGCACTTGTCGAAGCTCTTCCCGGACAGTTTCGGAATCAGGTCGGTCATTTCAGTCCTGATCTTGTCCTTAAGTGGTCGCTCCTTCCGCTTACGCCCGTTCCTAACGTAGGCCTCGTATCGCTCAATCAATAACTGCTCGCATTCTTTCTCGGCGGCGAGCCGCCTTTCCGTCGCGCTCAAGGTAGCGCTCGGCGCGGCGGCGGCGGCGCGCTGTGGAACCGCCGTACCGACCTCCTCGTTCGCGCCGTCAGAACGAAGGCGATCCAGGATCGAAAGCCTCAAACCCAAGCGGCTCGCGGCCGGCACGCGGTGAGCTTCGTATTCCGCCAGCGGCAGCGCCTTTAGCCGCTCGATTTCTGCCTCGACCTCAGCATCTTCGAGAGGCAGTCGCTCAGGGCGAAGCGCGGTAAAGACCGCGCCGTCCGGCGGGCCAACCCCCTCCTGCGCCGTGAAAAATATTCCACCGCGGCCGTCGAAGATGGGGCCCCGCTGGAGGATCTCCAAACTCTTCACCGACGCGACAACGACGCCTTTGCCAGTCGCAGGCGCAAACAGACCGCGCTTCCGCAATATGGACACCCCAGAGCCGGTGTCGCCCCGCGAGAGCCCCAGTGTCACCGCCAGTTCCGCCTCGCGCATACGATGACCAGGAGCGCGATAGACCAGCTTGTACATACGCTGAAGATCCGACTCGTAAGCTGCGGACGCCGTCCCTCGCCGCCAATAGACGCCCAGCTTGAGCCGATCGATCTCCCCGCGGTAAGCAAGCTCTTTTAATTCCTGGCCGAGGCCTGTTGACGGTACCTTGCGGTGTTTTCGGAATTTGCGCTCGACATCGCTCCTAGTCACCGGGCGATGTGATTCATCGACGATTTTCTTGATCAATACCGAAACAGGACGGTCCCGTTCAAAAAGATGGGGCCAAAATCGCGGATCGGAACGCATCTTCTTACTCCACTGACGCAATTTCTCGAATTTCTCCTGCGCGGAACGGGTTGTTTTGTTCACATGGACAAACAGAGCGTCGAGGCCCTCGACACGCTGTAGGCCAGCAGCCTCAATGAACTCGTTTATGAAATCTACCAACTCCTGCCGCGGCCTGGCGGGTGCCAGTAGCCGCGTTGTTGAGACTTTCTCCGCATCGATAAGTGGAGCGTCTGCCGAGGTTAAGCTGCCAAGCGGAGGGGCAGCGGTTTGCAGTAAGCTCGATCTGGCGTCATGCCGTCAAGGCTCGAGTGTGGGCGTCGTCCATTGTAAAAGTCCAGGTAACGGGCGATGGAAGAACGGGCATCGCTGACGCTGTCGTAGGCCCGCAGATACACTTCCTCGTACTTGACGCTGCGCCAGAGACGCTCGACGAACACGTTGTCCCGCCATGCGCCCTTGCCATCCATGCTGATCGCAATGCCATTGTTGGCAAGCATTCCGGTGAAAGCCGAGCCCGTGAACTGCGAGACCCTGGTCGGTATTGAAGATGTCCGGCTTGCCGTGACGAGCCAGAGTATCTCCAGCGTCTCGATGAGAACGCCGCCTCCATCGTGATCGATACCCGCCACGACAACACGCGACGGCTGAACCAGTCGAGCACAGACCGCCAGATAGACGAAGCCGCGTGCCATCGGGATGTAGGTGATGTCCATCGCCCACACCTGGTTCGGCCGGACGACCTCAAGTCCGCGCAGCAGATATGGATAGATCTTGTGCCCCGGCTCGGACTTCGTCGTGCGCGGATGGCGATAGAGTGCTTCTATCCCCATCCGTTTCATCAGCGTCTTCACGTGACGCCGGCCGATCTTGTATCCCTCGGCAGCCAGCAGGCCGCGCAACATCCGCGCCGGCGAAGGGGAACTCCAGATGCAGCCGGTCGAGCCGTCGCATGAGCTCCAGGTCGCTCGCCGGCACCGCCGTGGCAGGTAGTACACGCTGCCACGGCTGATGTTCAGAGCTTCCGCCTGCTTGGTGATCGGCAGAGCGTGCTCGCGGATGATCATCGCCTTGCGCTCAGCAAACCCGCTTTGCCGAGCGCGACTTCCAAAAAATCGTTTTCCAGCGTCAGCTCTCCGATCTTGGCATGAATAACTTCACATCGACGGTCGGCGTGTTGGCCCCGGCGCCCGCCGCAGACCCGACACCCCGGCTGCCCCTTCCTGAAGCTGCGACTTCCATTGCGTGATCTGGTTGGGATGAACGTCGAAGTGCTGCGCCAGCTCAGGCACCGTGTTTTCGACCCCGATCGCCGCCAACGCCACCTTCGCCTTGAATGCCGGTGAATGGTTCCGGCGTGCTCGCTTGCTCATGATTTCTCCTGATTTGCGGGACACAGCGTGCCGCTCTCAGGCAGAAACTCCATCTATCGCCTTGTGCAGATTCCAGAGCCAGCTCTCACCTCTGCAATATGCCCAGCCACGTCTTAGGATCGACGGTGGTGGAGCGATTGGCAGCCTCATGTGTAATTGGCATACGTGCTTTCTCATTTTGTGAGCGCCGATATGGGTCACCTACTAGGCACACCTATAAGCGGCAAAAACCCAGTCACCCGATTATCTTTTTGGGGGGGATTCGTAGGGGGAATTGCGGCGAGGGGGTTTTTTTACGGGAAAAGGCGGGGCGGCACACCCAGAGATAGGTGACACAGTATTCTAAGGTGCGATTTTCAAAGGCCTAGCGTTGTCCAGGCAGCGTCCAGTCCCAACACTGCGCGACCGCCGTCGCTTTCCAGCACTTGTCGAAGCTCCTCCCGGACAGTTTCGGAATCAGGTCGGGCCGCGAGCCGCCTTTCCGTCGCGCTCAAGGTAGCGCTCGGCGCGGCGGCGGCGGCCCGCTGTGGAACGGCCGTACCGACCTCCTCGTTCGCACCGTCAGAACGAAGGCGATCCAGGACCGACCCGGTGCGGTCACCCGCCCCGTCACCGCCGCGCCCGTCCGGCTGTCGCAGCGGTCGACGGGCGCCCAAGCGAGATCGAAAATGGCGTTCGCCCGAACCCTTGCTGCCGCCGGAGCGACGACACAAGAGCCGGCCCGCGGTTCGACCAATCGGCAGATCGTGGAGCCGGAAAACTGACGCTGCGAGGTGGGGAAAATCCGGGGACTTTGATCCCCATCTGTTTCGCTCTGGCCTAGTTGCGTTGCCCAAGCTAGTGCTCCCGACGTGTGCCGTTTTTAATGGGCGACATGCGGCCTCACGCCGCCCAATCCGCCGACAACGCCTCGGCCTGTTGCAGGACCTTCTGCACCGCCGCATCCTGCAAGTCGGGCGGATAGCCGTATTTGCGAAGCAGACGCTTCACCAGAACCCGCATCCGGGCGCGAGCCGCCTCCCGGTGCATCCAGTCCACCGAGACATTGCTCTTGATGCTCGCCACCAACTCGGTGGCAATGACCCGCAGCGCGGGTTCGCCCATCACCTGCCGCGCGCTCTCGTTTTCGGCCAGCGCGTCGTAGAAGGCGATTTCTTCATCCGTGAGACCCGTCTCCTCGCCGCGCGCCCGTGCCGCCCGGATGTCCTTGGCAAGCTGGATCAGTTCTTCGATCACCTGCGCCGTCGTGAGGGCGTTGGCGTGATAGCGGGAAATGGCCGCTTCGAGCCGCTCCGAGAACGCCTTCGATTGGGTGACGTTGCGCTTGGACTGGGAGCGAACGTCGCCGTTGATGAGCTTTTTCAGCGCCTCGATGGCGAGGTTCTTCTTGTCGGTGTCGCGCACTTCGGCAAGGAACTCGTCCGACAGAATTGATATGTCCGGGCTTGCCAGTCCGGCCGCCTTCATGATGTCCACGATCTCGGTGGAAACCACCGCGCGGCTCACGATTTGCTGGATCGCCAGTTCCCGGTCGGCGGCGCTTTTTCCTTGAAGCCGCCCGTCATGTCGCGCTTCTCGGCGAAGGGGCGGTCGCTGTACTCGGCGTTGTAGCCGGTGAGCGTCAGGTTGCCGAGCGTGTGCAGCCATGTCTGCTGCACGCGCTCCCACTCCGGACCAAGGGCCTGCTGCCACTGCTGCGGAGAGGTTCTGGTTCTGCGGCAGGATGTGCTCGATGGTGTATTCGTCCACCGCCACGCGCTCCTTGCGGCCGTGGTTCTCCAGCCGGCGCAGCCAGTAGCTGCGGCTGCGGAAGTTGTAGAGGTCGCGGGTGTGCAGGTCGCGGCGGAACTCCTCGTCGCTCGGGAAACCGGCGATAGGAGGGCAGAAGCGAGGAAGTGCGCCTGGATGCTCTCGAGGTAGCGGTCCTTCTTCAGCGCCTTCGCCGAAGGTGGCGAAGGTCTTGTTCAGCGAGTTGGTGGGGATGGCGCAGATGGCGCGGCGGAACACATACGCCTCGACCAGCCGCACGGTCGCCGCGAAGTCGGCCGGCGCTGAGCACGTCGCTCGCGTAGTCGTGGTACAGCTCCAGCAGGAACGGGATAGGCCACATCCACCTTCAGCTCGCGCAGGTCATGGAAGGCTGCTTGAGGTCGGTGTCCGGTTCTCGGTCCCGAGCGCCATGGCACAGAAGTAGCGGGCGAAGGCGCGGATGTCCTTGACCAAGCGCCTCGATCCCCGCCTCCGTGCACAGGCTTGGTGCGGGCGTGAGTCCTTGAACGCCTCGTACACCTCGCGCTCGCTCGGGATGTCGCCCGGTCTTGACCGTCAGGTAGTGGCGCATGAAGCTGTCGAAGTGGGTGCCGTAGGCTTCCTGCCCGAAGTCCACCTCCATCGGCCGCCAGAACTGCTCGTAGAGCCGGGTCTGGAGCTGCGGGCTCGAGGCCCATGAGGATGAAGTTGCGGATCAGGTCGGCCTGGCTCAGCTCCCTGCCGGTCGAGTTCATGCTCTCGAAGATCAGCTGCGGGTTGTCCTGGTCGCGGCTGAGCGCGATGTCCACGACGACCAGCTTCGCCAGACCGTGGCAGACCGGAGCCAAGCTCGCCCTTCTGTCCGGCGAGCAGTTCGGTCGAAGAAGTCGAAGTTCTGCGTCACCCGCAGCGAGGGCTCCTTCGGCTGCTCGGTGTTCTTGACGATGGCCTTGAGCGAGGCGTTGTCGGTCTGCGAGAGCAGCAGCTTGAAGTGGCGATCGCCGCTTCTCGAGCGGGTTGAGCAGGTAGTAGTTGCGCAGCTTCGCGGCGGAGAAGCCGTCGACCGGTTCCGTGTCGCCCAGAGCCCGGGCCAGCGCCTCGATCAGCAGGGACACCGTGGTCAGGCGCTGCTGGCCGTCGATCACGAGCAGCGGCGACTGGTGCGAGACCTGCGACAGCCCCTGCTCGACGTAGACGATGGAGCCGATGAAGTGGACGGCGATCGCGTCGCTTGACCCGGCGCGCAGGATGTCGTCCCAGAGCTGGCGGCACTGCTTGTCGGTCCAGGAGTAGGTGCGCTGGTAGATCGGGATGACGAACTGCGGCGACTTCTGCAAGAAGCTCAGCAACTTGGCTTCGGTGGCTTTCACTTCGCACGCCCCTTCAAAAAGGTCACCCAAGGACGCCCCGCTGCTCAAGTGCTACGGAAGGCTTGCCGACCCGTGATTGACCTAGTTTAAGTCAATACTCCTCAACCCCACAGATATGCGGATCACCAGCAACGAGTGCATTTTGAGGGATCGCGGTGCCGACGGGAAGGGTCGGCAGACTGAAATGGTCGTGGTCAGGGCACCCTCGTCTCGTTCTTGATGCAATGTACGATGCGGTCCATTTGATTGTGGATGGATCGCTCCATGACCCTCCTCATCGGCCAGCACGCTTGAGAATGGCGCTTACTTGAACCGCCGTCCATGCGCCACCGCGAGCCGTTGGAATGCCGCGCGCCATGAGAGCCCGCGCGACCCCACGAAGGGACCTGACGCCACTTCCTTGAATTTCACGGATCACCGGCAAAATGTTCTTCGAGTATCGGTCTGCGCTCTCTTTCTTGGCCACCTCCGCGTGTCGTCGGGCTTGAGCGAGCTTCGGGTTTCCGAGACGCTTGCCGCGCGCCTTGGCTGCCTGTAGGGCCGCGGAAGTCCGCGCGCTGATGATCTCGCGCTCGTGTTGGGCAACAGCCGCTAAGATGTGAACGGTCAACTTATTGGCGTGCGGATTGTCAACCGCAATGAACTCCACACCGGAGTCCATTAGCGCCGCGATAAATGCCAAGTTGCGAGAAAGTCGGTCGAGCTTGGCAATGACCAGTTTGGATTTCTGTTTCTTGCAGGCCGCGAGCGCCTTCTCCAATTCGGGCCTGTCATTTCGTTTCCCGCTCTCGATCTCGGTGAACTCGGCAATGAGGGTCCACCGTCCCCCGTCCAAGTAGTCCAGGACCGATTTCCGTTGTGCCTCAAGACCAAGCCCCGATTTGCCCTGCCTATCGGTGCTGACCCGGAAGTATGCGACGAATTTTCCGTAATGTGCCGGCATACTTTGCCCGAATGCGTCTCGGGTTATTTTGGCGATTTCTTCTTCGGCCGGAGCAGATCCAGATGGCCAATGCCCAGCGCCATCGCTAATTCGTATACGGTGACCACGGTAGAGTGACCTGCCGGGGGTGATCAAGCGGAGAATTTCGGATTGACGATCGAGGGCGCTGCTATCAGGGGCGCGCCTCCTGCCACAAGACCGTGGCCTCTTCGGTTAGCTGGCGCCGGCGGACAGGATCGAACTCGGAACCTGCTTGATCTGCAAGTGTCAAGGCTGCCAGACGCCGACAGTAATGCACCGCAAGGCGACAATCAAAAGCGAGGTCCTCCTGGTTTTGCTGATCAGCTTGTCGGGAGTGAAGCTTTAGCCGTTCGCAAAGTGCTAATATCGTCTCAGCCTTGACCATTGGATTGTTGCTCATTGGGTTGTCAGGGTTGGCGCAGGCTTCGCGCCCGGCAGCACGCGGGCAAGAAAGCGGGACGACGAGCGTGAGCGCGCGGACACGGCACGGGTCATGAGGATACGATATCACAAGGTCGCCCCTATCCGCGTTCTATACTCCTCACATCTTCGTTGCTGTGAGTGCTGAGCGTGCTGTCTCCGGAAACCGCGGGCGCCATTGAGATCACCGTCCTGGCCGCCGTGGGCGCGGTGTCAGGGGTATGCGACGTCGCGCCCGGCTTCGAGCACGCCACCGGAAACAAGGTTATCGTCAGCTTCGAGCTTGGTCTCTTGCTCATGCACGTCTATTCTGCATAGCCACTTGTGCAAATGAGGGGTGGCCTTGGGTGAAACCGCCCACTTGCTTGGGTCAAAACCCCCGTGCTCTTGGGACAAACCCCCAAAGTCTAAAACCAACTGCTTCGACTGATGTGTAAGCTTCTGAGCCGGCTTTGGACGGGCGCTGACGCCGCCAACCGGCGACGAGTTCCGCTGCTGAAAAGCAAAAAATACCTGCTCCAAGTGATCGAGTGCTTCGATCCACAGCGCCTTGTTGAGCCTGTTGGGTGCAGTTCGGTTTCGCCCTGGTGCTACACGGATCCGCTGCCCGATGACGTGTTTGATGCCGTGGACTTCCTTTTAGTGGATAAGCGTCACAAAGCTGAGCTAAGGGCCAACCGAACATACGACGTCGCCGCGCGTTGCTTTCTAGAGGCCATTGAAGTTAAAAACCGAAAATACTCAGAGAGCGAAGAGCAGAACTCCGAGGGAAGATAACGGTCGTAACCGCCCTTTGCAGCGCCGCAGCCTCATCGCGCTGTTCCTCAAATGGCGCGCTCGTCGCAAAACATTGATTAAATCCGAACTTTTGTTGCCACCGCGGCATTTAGGTCACAAGCGACGATGCTTGCGTCCTGAAGTTCAAAGCGCGCTGCGGTATTCGGTTCTCCGCACCATCGCGTTACCCAAAGTGGACATCGAAAACTAGACTGATCCGAGATGTCTTGACCCAGTGTGAGCCGCGTCACGCAAGATTCTGCTTGGCCGGCCTATGTCATATAGGGCGCGCCCACACCATGGGTTACAGTTTGGATGTCGCGCTGTCGCGAGGAGGCGGCAATGGCCTGCAACATTTGCGAAACGAATTTTCAGGGCAGCCAGACACTCGTCGTTAGTGTCGATAAATCAGGGACAAGAGCCTTTCTTCGCGTCGGCAACCAAGGCCGGAATATCGTGCAGATCAACCGCATTTTGCTGTGCGTAGCGTACGCCGGGGGTGGGGCCACCACCATGTATCTACGCCCGCCACCGGGGCCAATTCCCTGGCTGCACCCATCTGCTTACGTAGAACCGGGCCTCACTT
Organism: uncultured Alphaproteobacteria bacterium; assembly: GCA_963820365.1. Taxonomy (GTDB): domain Bacteria; phylum Pseudomonadota; class Alphaproteobacteria; order Rhizobiales; family Xanthobacteraceae; genus VAZQ01. The sequence continues at coordinate 170,589 of CAWFZR010000021.1, forward strand.
CACTGTTTTACATTTTGAACGGTCTTGCCGTCGGTGCCATCGTGCAGGCGCAAGCAGAATATATCGAGATCGAAGGGCGATCACGTAGTTGCCCGACAACAATCTGAGGTGAACCATGGCACAGCGCTATTGGAAGCTGGAAAAAAGCGGCGAACTGGGAGTGGCTGAGGTCGCCGCGGCAGTGCGTGGCCATATTGTGCTCCGAGCCGACGTTGCCAAGGGCAAGACCAAGATCTATTTCGCTGGCGAAAGCGAGGATAAGCATGCGAAGGCCGTCCGCGCCCACGCGAAGAAGATCAAACTCGCCGATGTCACCAAGCTGTGATGTCTTCTACTAGCGCAGGAAGCGGAAGCTTGCGTAAGCGGTCAAATCAATTAGAAACGCAAATCTCCGCTCCTGACCGATGCTGTTGAAAAACGAGTTTGCTCAATCGAACGCGCAAGATTGATTCAAGATCAGACGCCAATGCGCAACGCTGATTCAAAATCCATTCACCCCGATTCGATTATTGATGGGAAGCTGCGCAGGCATCGCCGGTGTCCGGTGGAGTAGGATGCTCAGACCGTCACGGTTGAGCATCAGCCACGGCAAGAATAGCGCCAGCATTCGGCTGCGGTGGGGGCACATTGGCCATCGACCGTTAGTAAACCCCGATAAGCTTCAGGCCAGCGATAATGAGAACAAGTCCGAGCGCCTTCAGTATTGCTGGCGAGCCAAACCGAATCCCGAACGTCGTTCCGACGATGGCCCCTAACAGCACGGCGGCGGCATAGAGCGGGAGGTCGGCCGGTAGCGATTTCACAATGGCGCATGAGCGTAGCGGCATACCAACCGGCAACATCGCTGTCAGATAGGATTGCGATCTTCATTCAGCGCGCGACCGCTTGATGACGTTGCTCACCGCGACCGGCTCCAAAACAGACGAAGCATCACCGCGAGCACGATGCACATCGCGATGCTGACCACGAGGATGCGGAGCGTCTCCCAGAGCCAGAATAGGGGGCGTTCATGTTCATGCCTCCGCCCGCTTGAGCACGTTCGCGACTTGAGGCGGGAGGGTCAGCACACTACCAAAAAAAAACCCCGCCTTGCGGGGCCACCGCGCGGGCGGGGTTTCGACATTCGGTCCCCATCAGGGGGGTCAGGGTAGCCCCTCCGCCGAAATGTCAGTCACTCTCAATCTTCGCGCAGGAAAGAAGCCCGTCTGTCGCCTGTCCGACTAGGGCCGCTATTTAATTTCCGCCTCGCCGTCCTCGCCAATCTCCACCACACCGGCGCCGGCCTTCATCAACTCGGCGTGCGGTATCCCGCGAAACGACATGCCCGGTTTAAGCTCGCGGTGCGCATCGCCGATCATGCCGTCCTCGCCTTCAAAGCGGGCCATCAAATGCACCGTGCCGCCGTCCGTGCTGAAAAACCAACGCGCGCTCATGTCACATCGCCTCCGCCCGCTTGAGCACGTTCGCGACTCGGGTCGGAGTGAACATGATTGTCCATGACTTAATAATATGCCCGGGTGCCATGATTTTTCCAGAGGGCCTTGGGCTGAGCGCTATAGTCCAGCCCACGTTTCCTTGATGGAGGTCGTCATGCGTTGCCTACTCATGGTGCTGGCCGCTCTGGTAGTGGCTTCGGCGTCTGCTCACGCTCAGGAGTTTAAGTACTACGAGGTGCCAAAAGGCGACTTTCCGCACGATGTGGCGGTCGGGCCAAGCGGAGAGGTTTGGTACGCGGGCCAAAACCTCGGCATTGCCGGCCGACTAAACCCAGCCAGTGGCGAAATCGCGCGTATTCAACTCGGCAAGAAATCGGCTCCGCACGGTGTCATCGTCGGGCCGGATGGCGCCCCCTGGTTCACCGATGGCGGCCAGAACGCCATTGTGCGCGTCGATCCTGCAACGAAGGAGGTCAAGGTGTGGCCGCTGCCCGCCGAGCGCATGTCCTACACCAATCTCAACACCGCCGCTTTCGACGGCAAGGGTCGCATTTGGTTCACCGGACAAAACGGCATCTATGGCCGGTTCAACCCGACCACTGGCGATATGAAGGTCTGGGACGCACCGAAGGGCCGCGGCCCCTACGGGATCACCGGCACACCCAAGGGCGATATCTGGTTCGTATCGCTGGCAGGCAGTTATCTTGCCAATGTCGATCTAGAGACTGGCGCGGCGACCATTTATGAGCCGCCGACCAAGGATCAAGCCGCGCGCCGGGTGTGGTCGGATTCGAGAGGTCGGCTGTGGATCAGCGAGTGGAACTCCGGCAACGTCAGCGCCTACGATCCAATCGACAAGAGTTGGAAGCAATGGAGGCTTCCAGGCGAGAAACCGCGCACCTACGCCGTGTGGGTCGATCCCGACGACAAGGTGTGGCTCTCAGAGTGGGCGGCCAACGCTATTGTGCGCTTTGATCCCGCAACTGAGAAGTTCGAGAGCTTTCCGAGCGACCGTCCAAATTCCAACGTGCGTCAGATGCTCGGCCGCAAGGGTGAGACATGGATTGCGGAATTGGGCACCGAGCGCATCCGCATCATCCGGCATGCGGTAAGGACAAATTGATCTCCCGAGAAGATCGTGCCCGCATCCTCCACCTTCTCTGCGAGCAACGAACCAAGCGGGGATGAGCTTCGTGTCCGCGTCGAAGGGCGGGGCAGTAGAGCCTCACGAATCTCGTGAGCGTCATCATGCACGAGGTCCGGCGATGGCTGCGGATGCCTGACAAGGGCTCACCGAAGCGCCCACAATCCACTGATCTGAAAAACTGTATTCGTGGTGGTCAGAAAAATGACCCCTATCCCTATTGCAGGGTGACGTGAGAGCCAGGGGCGCAACGGAGGGCCGATGCATCCAGAGACATTCGAGCACCAAGCAGCGGTTTACGAGTACGCCGAGCGGAATGGCCTCACCTACGCATGGGAAGGCTCGCCCGCGTTCGCGAAGCGGCTGCGCGTGCTTTCGCCCGAGCAGTATCAGATCCTCGCCGCGCACACGCGCAGAGGGGTCCGAAAGGTGCTGCTGTTCTCGAAGGACGTTCTCGCGGCCGTCGAAGGCTCTGTCACAGATATCTCCTCAGTGCGGCGCTTAGGTTCCGATAACAAGCGTTCCCGGAACCAACTTGACCGCCGCATCGCAGCGGCCAGACCGCCAAGCGCTCATCAACGCTGATTTTCGACAAGCCGCTTGAACGACGGATGCCGGACCATCCCATCATCGGTAATTTCGGCATAGGCAATCTCGGCATCGAAGCGCGGTTTGACCCATTTGGTATCTGCCTTGTTGAGAGGCTTCACCAATGGTGCCGTAGGCCGTACAAGGGGCTCCAGCGCGCGCCGAATTTCCCGTGCGGTCTCGCGGTCCCATCCGGTTCCCACGCGGCCCACATAGACCAGTGCGCCGCCCTCTTGGCGCGCGAGCCGTAGTTTCAGCAGCCCTCCAGACCCTTCGGGAACGAAGCCGATGACGGCGAAGCGTTCGCGCTTCCACGACTTCACCTTGAACCACTGTTGGCTTCGACCCGAGCGGTAAGGCGCATCAGCCTTCTTGGACACGATCCCCTCAAGGCTCATTCCAATCGCTCGCGCGTATAGATCGGCGCCATCCTCGAAGTGTTCGCTGTAGAGGACCCGCGGTGTCCTTGTGTCAGCTTCTGCCAAAAAAGATTGCAGTACACGCTTTCGTTCAATCAGTGGGGCGGCGCGCGTGTCGAATCCGTCAAGGTGCAGCAGATCGAAGACGTAGTAGATCAGCCGGTCATAGCGCCCGCGCTTGAGATCATCCTCGCTTCTTCCGCGACATCGCAAGCCCGCTGAGCTTGTACCCATGCTTGCGCTTGATCTTCCACGGCAATTTCATCCGGTTCTCCCCTCATCGCCCGCACGCTTGAGGATGGCGCTTACTTGAACCGGCGTCCATGCGCCACCGCGAGCGGTCGGAATACCGCGCGCTGCCAACGCCCGGGCAACGCCGCGAAGCGATTTGATGCCGCTCTTTTGAATTTCACGGATCACCGGCAAAATGTTCGCGGAGTATCGATCTGCGCTCTCTTTCTTGGCTGCCTCCGCGTACCGTCGGGCTTCGGAGAGTTTCGGGTTTCCGAGACGCTTGCCGCGCGCCTTGGCTGCCTGTAAGGCCGCGGAGGTCCGGGCGCTCATGATCTCGCGCTCGTGTTGGGCAACGGCTGTGGATCGCGGCGAGCGCCTTCTCCAATTCCGGCCTGTCATTGCGCTTGCCGCTCTCGATCTCGGTGAACTCGGCAATGAGGGTCCACCGCCACCCGTCTAAGTAGTCCAGGACCGATTTCCGTTGTGCCTCAAGGCCGAGCCCCGATTTGCCTTGCCTATCTGTGCTGACCCGGAAATATGCGACGAATTTTCCGTGGAAAGGGGGCGCCGCCGAAACCTTCAGGGAGCGGTTTTTGGCGCGTTCCGTTTCCGTCGGCTATTCGGCAACGAGAGCCAATTTCCTGCGCGCTGTCGGTAATGGGCGCGCGCGGATCGCCTCATGTCGGAAGCTGACCAATCAGTTTGATTGCCTGACGGTACTTCTCAACGCGATGGAGGTCTTGCTCTGACGGAGTGGCAATGCGGGACAGATCGCAATTATCGTGTAGGTCAGCGATTTTGACGCGGCGGCCGATCGGGTTGGCGGCGGCTCGCCTCACAAAGGCTTCGTAGTCCTCGCCTTCGCGTTTTGTCACGGACCGTAAAGCCTCGATAATGTGATCGGGGAAACCCGCGCTACGGAGCCGATCCAACGTCCACCCGGGGCAATCCTCGCAGACATCGTGTAACACTGCGACGATGCGTTCATCGTTCGACGCTACCTGCAGCATCATCCGCAGCGGGTGTAGCACATATGGTGCACCGGCCTTGTCAACTTGGCCGGCGTGAGCTTCAGCAGCAATGGCGATCGCTCGTTCTAGCGTACTCAAGTCACCTTTTCTCCATCAAAGCGATCCAAACATACCGCGCTGACGTAAGCATGTCGACACGAACGGCATCCCCGTCATTCCCGATCGGCCGAACTGGGCGCTAGGCTCGCGCTCGACGAGATCAGATACCGAGGCCTTCATCATTCCGCCGCGTCGACCCCCGGGTTGCTTATATTCCAGACCCTCTTGCCAATGGTGAGTTTTCCCTCCCAAACGCCAATCACAACAGGATCGGACAGACGCTTGGGCAGATGATCGAGTTTTGTTCCCTTAATGGCGTAGCGTGTGTCCCATGCCGTTCCGGTTGCGGGGACGATGATGGTGGCCCCGCAGCCGGTTATCCGCAGGGCTTCACCGTCGAATGCCAACCAAACGAGGTCGCATTCTGAGGCGATTGCCGCCAGAGGGCGCAATTTCTTCGCCGCAACTCGGAACCAGTCTTTCGCAACCGAACACCGGGGCCGGCGCTCATATGCCCTCATGTGGCGCACCCAGGGTAGGTGCTCTGTCCACGTTCGCCCGTCAGCCAGCCACGGTGTCGGAAGGTCGGGCTTAAATCGATCGCCAATCCCATAAGAAATCCAGGCGACGCCTTGCTCGAATGACTCGATCTCCAACGGCATCTTAAAATCGACCATCGTGATCGAATTCGCGCCCCGATATACTCCGCCGAAATGGAAACACGGTTTTAAGTAGTCGCTCATCACCTCGGCGGCAGTCAGGCGAAGATTGCCAAAATCATAGTAGTAGGCTGGGCGCTGATCGGTGATGGCTTCCCAATCCTCCTCGAATCCCAACGTCTCAAACAGGGCGCGCGTCATCACGGTATCTCTCCGGGCACGTTCTTTGGCGAATGTAACTTAAAAGCGGTCGCCTTAAAACCGTCAATCCGCAGGATTGCGTCTGTGAAAAGGACGCACAAAGGACCTCTGCGGGACATCTTGGCCAAGAACATGCGTCGGCTCCGCGCCGCGCAAGGCCTTAGCCAAGAAGCCCTCGCGTATGAATGCGGTATCAACCGAACTTATTTGAGTGCAGTTGAGCGGGCTGAACGAAATGTTTCCATCGATAACATTGCCCGCATTGCGAAAGGTCTCGATGTCGACCCTTGGAAGCTGCTCAAGGATAATTGACGACTGTCTCAAATAAGAAATCCCACGATCAATCAAGGTCGAGGCCAAGCAGGGACGTCAAGGATCGCGACGCACTGCTCGCCTTCTACGACTTCACGGCAGAGCACTGGAAGCATCTGCGCACAACGAACGTCATCGAAGCCGAACCAGCCCCGCGCGAGAGGCAACGCTACGCGCGCGCCATCATCGTTTCGAGCGCAGACGAATATCCGTGCAGAAGATTACCGGCGTTTCGTTTCGCTCCTTCCGCCCAGTGGGTTAGGCACACTCCATTGCCGCTTCCTCCTTGAGATTCTCAATGTCCCGGTAAATCGAGGCCGCCGCCAGGACGTTGCCATTGCGGCAATAGCGCACGAGACAGTCGCGTTTCTGGATGTCGCCCTCAATGTCGACGTGATCCCATTTCTCCGCGTGCCCAGTATAGGCGATTGGAACGTCATAATGCTGGCTCCAGAAGAAGGGGGCGTCTGAAAAGCGGTGCCGCTGCCCGAGCATGTTGCGCGCGGCGGTCTGTCCTTGCCGCTCCGCCACGACCCAGTGCTCGATGCGCAGACTTTCGCCTGTGTGCGCATCGGACCAGCGTGCGATGTCGCCGGCGGCGAAAATTCCCGGCGCGCTAGTCTCCAGCCATTCGTTCACCAGCACGCCGCGGTCGATCTTGAGGCCGGCGCGCTCGGCAAGCTCAATGCGCGGCCGCACGCCGATGCCCACGACGACCAGATCGGCCGGCAGACTGGCGCCGCTTTTGAGCTTGACGCTCTTCGCCTCGATTGCATTGGCGGTCTCGCCCAGATGGAAGATGACGCCGTGCTCCTCATGGATGCTACGGATGAAATCGCCATATTCGCGGCCGAGCACCCGCTCCAACGGCCGCTGCTCTGGCGCAACAACGTGGACCTCGATTTCGCGCGCTCGCAACGAAGCCGCAACTTCAAGTCCGATGAAGCTCGCGCCGATGACGACGGCGCGACGAGCATCCTTCGTGCCTGCGATGATGGCGCGTGAGTCCGCGAGCGAACGCAGTACGTGGACATGCGGGAGATCCGCTCCGGGGATATCGAGGCGGATCGGTTCGGCGCCGGTGGCCAGCAGCAAGAGGTCGAAGACGACAGTTTCTCCACTCGTGAGCGTGACTTGCCGCGTTTTGGGATCGATGGCGGTCACCTTTGTATTGAGCCGAAGATCGATGTTGTGCTCCTTGAAATATTCGGGTGGTCGCAACGGCATCCAGTCTTCCGGTGCGTTTCCCGCCAGATAATCCTTGGAGCAGTTGGGCCGGTCGTAAGGCGGGGAGTCGTCCGAGCTAAGCATGGTGAGGCTGCCCGCATAGCCTTCACGGCGTAGCATCTCAGCCGCGGCGAATCCGGCCGCGCCGCCACCGACGATTACCATCCGGCCCGGATCGCGTGTCGTTGCGCTTGCGCCAGCGGCCTTGCTCTCGGTCCTGCGGTCTATCTTCTCCCGCACGAAGGCTTTGCCGCCACGTGTCTCGACCCGCCAGCACGGCATGGGATTGAAGGCGGGCGCCCCGATCGCTTCTCCCGTGCGAAGGCTGAATCGGGCGTGGTGCCAGGGGCAGCGCACGGTTTCGCCGACCATCAATCCTTCCGCCAGCGGCCCACCGTAGTGGGAGCAGGTTGATCCAATAGCAAAAATCTCCTCCCCGCGTCGTGCAAGCAATACCGCGTCATCACCCACATGGCCGCCGATCATGCCTCCGTCGGGAATGTCAGCCAGCGTAATGCCCTGGACGAAATCGAGTCCTTTCGGTTTTGAATTCTCTCCTGACATTAGGTCCTCCTTGCTGGTCCCAGAGTTATTTCCCACGCACTGGACCCGACCGGCTACGGGGGGACCATGGGAACATTGGTCCGGCAGATGCTCGATCACGCAAGCAATCCAAACTCCAAGCGCTAAATGAACGCCTGCGTCAGCACTTAGCGCATTAAGCTAATAAGCGCCCCAATCAAGCTCGCTTCGCTGACCCCTGCCCTACGCTTCCGCATCTAAAATCATCCCCTGAACCTTTCGCAATGCTGCGGCGACTAACGAAATGCTGAGGCGGCAATACTAACAACCTACTGCCGCTTCCCTCACAAAGCCCCGTTCCAGCGGGGCTTTGCCCACTTCTAGCTTCCGAGGCCAACAAGTGGTGCCCGTTGGGTGTACTGAGCACACCGCAACGAGACCGCTCCCAAAGCCCGATGGTATCAACCCGAGGCCGAATTTCCGTAATGAATCCGGCGCGATGCGCCGAGCGTTTCATGGTATCCGAGCGCCCGCGCAATAAGTGGCTTGCCACCCCACAAGGGGTGCCCCAACAACCTAATGTTCGCTGGGCGCAGTCTCCCGGTCCAGCTTCTCCGCCGCTTCATTGAATTCTTCTGCCAGTTCTATCATCGCTGTTTTCTCGAATGGTTGTTTGGAGCCTTTTGCGAGTTCCAAGCACCATTTGGCCTGCTGGCGATATTCTTTCGCTGTTGGCATTGCAGACTCCGCCAGTCTTGACCTCCCTACTGAGGTAAACGGCGATTGGGGCATGCGTCGCCATGCCGAGGGCACATGGCACATGCGCGAGGAGCCAGTTCTCCCAACTAGGCGGCTGCCGTCCGCCGAGCCCGCGCCAAGGGAACCGGCATCGCGCGGTGACGGTTTGGTGATTTTTGCGCATGCCGTCCTCCCGCACTGAGATGGCACAGCGTCGGCGCACCCGATCTCAACGGTTGGGTGGAAGCGCTGGATCGTTGATGATTTTCTGGAGTCCCGCTTGGATCCATGCCCCCGACGGGGTTGGATGATTGGCCGCGTTGACCCCCACCCACGCCGGTTGTGCCGGGCGGCGTGCCCGGGGATGGGGGAGCCGACGTCGTTGACGGGCTCGTGGGAGCCGGCCTTGTGCCGCCGGGAATTCCCGCAGGCGCACCCGTGGTTGGCGGGCCGATGTTGGAAGGCGTGCCGATCGATTGACCTGGTGTTGGCGCTGGCGTGGGGCCTGTGCCGCTTGGAATGGGGTTGCCGGCGTTCCCCGGTGCGCCGCCAGTGCCGCCTGAACCGCTGGCACCGCCAGTTCCGGCGCCAGCGGCGCCTCCACCGGCTGCGCCACCTCCACCGGCTCCGCCTCCTCCCCCTCCGCCACCGCTCTGAGCCAGCGCGAGTGGCGCGCTAACCGCAAGGATGAAGGCAGCCGCGGCAAGACGAGAATGCAAGGGGTTCATCGCAATTCTCCCCGATCGTGTGCCACCCCAGACACAAACGCGGCCTGTTTCGATGGGTTCCGGTTCAGTCGGAAAGTCGGAAATTATCCCTCCGGAGGGTGGGAATTACCGTCCGGACCGTCCGCAGGTGAGCGCGGTGGTCGTGTGTCACCGGCAACGGATAGGTCCGATCCGGCCCGATCGGTCCGATTATGGAGTTTCGCCGATGTATTTTTCAACCATGGGCACTGAGGCTCGAATTTTCGGGCTGAGTGTACCCATTCCGCATCGACAAAAATGGTCAGCGCCGGAGACCCCTTAACTTGATCCGGTGGGGGATGCCCCACTCGGACCCTGCAATCTCCGATCATTCGCTGATCGTGCGCACGATGCTCGAAGTTGGACGACTGTCGCCGGCCGAAGTCTTCATCTCTTTCAGGATCAACTCGTCGTAGGAAGCGATGGTCGTCGCAGGAAACTTGGGATTCATGAAAACGATCTTATAGCCGGCAGCCTTAAGATCCTTGAGTAGATCGGCTGTGGCTTCGGCGGTCACATGCTGGAAGTCATGCATGAGGACAATTCCCTTGCCATGTTTCTTCAACTTCGCCAACACCGCCTGCCTAACCTGCTCGGGCTTGCGCATCTTGAAGTCGAAGGAATCGATGTCGGTGGAGAAAATACCGATGTTGCGCTTGCCGAGATACTCGACGAGCTCCGGCGGCTGCTTCAATCCGGGAAAGCGGAAATAGGGTGCGGTCGGTCCGCCCACTGCCCAGTGCACGGCGCTGATGCCTTTCTCGATCTCGTCCTTGGGGTCGTAGCCTACCGACTCTCGCTTTCCGTTTACCAAGCACGTCCCCTTGATCTTCGATAAATCCTGGTGACACCAGGTATGCGAGCCGATTGCGTGCCCGGCCGCGGCCACCTGCTTAAGAATTGCGGGCTCGTACGTGGCATGCAGCCCAATCGGAAAAAAGATCGCCTTGGTGCAGTGCGCGGCAAGTGCGGCCAGCACCGCTTGAGTATTCTTCGGCCAAGGGCCATCGTCGAAAGTGAGCACCACTTCGCCTTCCCGCAGAAAGTCGTGAGTTTTGAATTGCTCGAAGCCAAAACCGGGGCCGCCCGCCGTGTCGATCTCGACCACACGCGAGATACCGAGCGCGTCGGGGTTGCCCGGGCATGAAGTCCCCGGGCGCACCACAGCGGCAGGAGCTTGCGACCGTGCCGTCGTCGGGGTGGCGGCAGCCGCTAAAGAGACTTGCGCGATCACGGTAAGAGCATGTGGCGGTACGTCGGAAGCGGAGGCCGATTTGGCTGAGGGTGCATTAGCCGATGGAACACTTCGCTCTTCCACCGTCGGCACGACTGCTCGGGCAAGCCCAACTGCAGGCGCTGTCTGCGTCGCTGACGTTGAACCACTCGTAACGGAGGCTCCTTGCCAAAGAAAGGCGCCAAAACCCGCCCCAGTCGCAAGTGCACACATCATTATTGCTGTAAGGCGCATGGCAAGCCTCTCGTTTGATGACGAGGTCCGGACCCTCAGCGCCACCTTACACGGCAGGGTTAAAATCGATTTAAACAACGGAATGAAGATGAGCGCTATTTGCCGCGACTCAGGTGCCTCGGGCGTGGGGCCACGTCATACGGTCATTGATCTGCCTTCTTGCCCTCAGGGCGAACCACAAGCTTGTCGGCGCGGTCGACGAGTGGCGCGGTGGCAAAGTTTCGGCGGAGCTACGAGAGAACCATCATCTGCGCGAGTGCCTTAGTTGTTGTTCAGGCCGACGCGCACGATGTTGTCGGTGAAATGCGTGTGCGTGGTGATGGACCCGATGAACGGCGATGTAAAGATGGTGAGATCTCCATCGGCGAGTTAGCGGAAGGCACGGCGATCCGTGGAAGTTCTTGTGGTGGAACGTCAGCCGCGCCGCGCCGCCTTGATCGCGGCGACGTCGATCTTCTTCATGCCCATCATCGCATCAAACGCGCGTTTTGCTTCATCGCCACCGGCCGCAAGCGCCTCAGTCAGCACGCACGGCGTGATTTGCCAGGAGACCCCCCACTTGTCTTTGCACCAGCCGCATGGCTCCTGGCCGCCATTGCCGACGATGGCGTTCCAGTAGCGGTCGGTCTCTTGCTGATCGTCGGTGGCGATCTGGAACGAGAAGGCTTCGTTATGCTTGAACGCGGGACCGCCGTTGAGGCCGACACAGGGGACGCCGGCGACTGTGAATTCGACCGTCAGCACGTCGCCCTCCTTGCCGGACGGGTAGTCACTGGGTGCACGGTGGACGGCACCCACCGCGCTGCCGGGAAAGGTTTCGGCGTAGAAGCGGGCAGCAGCCTCGGCGTCCTTGTCGTACCATAGGCAAATCGTGTTCTTGGCCATTGCTTATCCTCAGACGCCGTTGCGAACGGGACCCGTTCAGTTGAACACCAAGGAAAGGTCGCGATAATGTTCAGTGGGCAAATCCTTTGCGCTCATCATCGTTTGCAATGGATCGACCCGGACACCTATCGGAGCGGCAACACTCACGTTTGGGGTCGAGGCAATCCATCCGCCCACGCCGGCAAGGATCAAAGCGCCGGCAACGGCAAACAAATTGATCTTGCTCATCTGAATTCTCCTCTCCATACGAGTTCAGCTTAGGTGAGGCCACCATACGTCCCCTCCGTATCGTCGCGATGTCGCTTGCCATCGATTTGGTATCGTGTGTATCGGGGAGCGCCCCCAGAGTGTAGTTGCGATAGATCCGGCCCCTCCAACAACTGCGCCACCCCCGAAGGCGACGGCAGTCACCCGGTGAGGCGGCCAGCATGAGCCCTATGGGGGCAGCACTGGAAAAGGCCGCAAAGGCGATAAAAGGACAAAATCCAGAGCGTACCGGCTGCACATCGGCTGATTGCTGATCGGCGTCCCGCCTATCCCGTCGAGCGCAGCCATCGCCACCATGTCGGCTGCTCGGGCTCGATCGGTTTCGGCAGGGCGAGCCGCTGGGCCTGCTCGCGCCAGTGATCGCGGCATCTATACTCCAGATTGACTGCAACACATGACGGCATGCAGTCGCCTACTCCGACTTACCGCGAGCGCTGCTGGGAGCGAGGGTGCCGACCCCGGGACCGTGCGCGTGATGCGAGGGTAGCGGCCGGCGATCGACGATCATCACCAGCCAAATCCCCGTCGACAAATGGCAAGAGTTCGTGATCGGCGACCCCTTGACCTACGCCGACGTCGATCGCATCGTCCACAACGCGCAACGGATCAATATCACCAGCCACAGCCTGCGACGCTCACACCAACAAGGCATCCAAGGAATGAATTTAAGTCTGCAACGGTTCTCATGCTCTTGGACACGCGGTGAAGCATCTGCTGAGTTTTCGCTCTCGTAGTTCGGAAAGCAGTAAGTGGAAATCAGTCGAGCAGCCGTGCCGATCCTGTGGACGAGCGGCGAATGTCGATCGAAGAGGCCAATCTCGCAGGTTGGACGCCCACCGTAAGCCGGTCGACCATTATCGTAGGACTTAACCTGACCGGACCTACGACACTGTCAGCAGGACATGGAATGATTGGATGGCGATGACCATGACGGGGGAACCCGCGGCGCCGGTCGTCCATCGCGACGACGATCTCGTCGATCGGGTTCTTCACTACCCATGAGTAAAGGTCTTCCGGACGGTCGAGCAGTCGTTCTGGCGGCGCCGAGAGCTCGTCGCCCTCGGTCGCTATGAAACCCATCAGCCGGAAGCCGCGCTGGTCGGATCTCCGCCTCAGATCGAGCAGACTGGTGGCGCGTCGTCCAGCCCCGTAGACCAGCACCCTGCGCTTGAACAGGTCCTGATCCACGATGCGGTCGAACAGCAGCCGGGCGATCAGCGCGCTCGCAATGCCGATGACGGTGGTGAGCGCGAGCATGCCCCGGCCGATCGTCAGGTTCGGAACGATGAAGTACGCGAGCGCCGAGAGCGCCGCCGCGACCAGCAGACCCGCGACCACCCGCAGCACCGTGCCGGCGGTACCGGATCGCTGCCGTATCGTGTAAAGGCCCATGGCGAAGAGCGCAATGACTGCGAAGAAAGCAAAGAGCAGCGCGGTAGGCAGCAGTTGGCCGGTCGGCGTGGCACGCTCTGTCGCCGACGGCCCGAAGCGGAAGGCGGCGGCAAGATAGGGCGCATAGACGAACAGCGATCCTTCGATCAGCGCCAGGAGCACGATCGGGACCTTCAGGTACAAGTGGAAGAAACGAAACGACACCGTCTCAGACTACCTAGTCCGGTCTGCGTCCCCAAGGCCCTGGGCACCAGCCCAGCCAAACGGAGCCACGCCGGAAATTCGTGTGGTTGCGAGATAGCTTAGCCGACTTTTCTCGCGTTTCTGCGCGAACTTGCGACTGGAAACTCAGCTCGCGGCCGAAGAGTAGCGAAGCTCGATTGGAGGGCACGTGATCGCCGTCGCATATGTAAAACGAGGCGGAGGTATCGGTGACATAACCGCGCGATGCGTACGACAAACCGCACCGGAATGATGGCGTCCCCACGGGGATTCGAACCCCGGTCGCAACCGTGAAAGGGTTGTGTCCTAGGCCTCTAGACGATGGGGACTCGATGCATCCGGCCGCGACCGCGGGTCGTAGGCCGCTTCTGATCTGGTGGAGCCAGACGGGATCGAACCGTCGACCTCTTGCATGCCATGCAAGCGCTCTCCCAGCTGAGCTATGGCCCCACGAAAGGGCGCGAACTGTAGAACGGGCATCAGCTTGATGTCAACCAAGGTCCGACCGAGGAAACCGCTGCAAGCGACGCGACAGAAGCGCCGCTATTCGCTTTCGATGCGCAGTTCGGCGCAAGGCTCGCTTCTGGTTCGCTTGCAATTCTTTCATCGAGTGCGCGCATATGATCCGCATGCGTATCTTCACAGTCGGGCGTCCGCAAACGGCGACATAATCACGCTTGTTGGCGTCAAACAGATCTCCATAATCGCGCTCGCGCTGCAGGACTGCTTCGAGATCATCCGACCACGGGTCTCTCGATGCAGCGATTCTCAGCAGCGCCGATCGGACAACGGATGTCCGCATCGCGGGCGCAAGCCCGATTGCTGACAAGGGCACACCCGTCGAAAGGCGGGGACGCAAAACCTCCGGTCCTCGGGGCGATCTCCCAGGATAGCGGGGCTGCCGGCAGTTTTTGCCTACGGGAGGGCTGACTCCGCACCCGCTCGCCAATATCGCCACCGCCGGGATCAGGCTCGCGTCATTGCCCGAAGGTCCCGCTTGGCGCGCCCATGCGCACCACCGGCTCCGCTGTCAGACAGGGACGACCCTACTGGCAAGCTAAGACCGGAGTTCAAGCGAAATGCATCGATCGCGCCACCGTGCAGGGCAATCCATTGCTCTAGTAATCACCCTCGTCGCCACCCTTCTCGCCCCCGCATGGGCACTCGCCGCAAACACGGCGCCTGTCATCAGCGGCACACCACCTACCGCCGTAGCCGTCGGCAAATCGTATTACTTCAAACCGACCGCCAGCGACGCCAACGGCGACACGCTGCGTTTCAGCATCCAGAACAAGCCGAGTTGGGCGATCTTCGAGAGCAAGACCGGTGTGCTGCGTGGCACGCCGAAGAGTCACCATGTCGGCAAATATCCAAACATCCGCATAACGGTCAGCGACGGTCGCGCGACGGACAGCCTGCCGCTGTTCACGATCACGGTGACCTCGAGTTCGGCGTCGACGAGCAATCGTGCGCCGATCATCACCGGGACGCCGTCGACATCGGTCGGCACGGGGCAGACCTACAGCTTCCAGCCCTCGGCGTCGGATCCCGACGGCGACACGCTCGCCTTCACGATCCAGAACAAGCCGTCATGGGCGACGTTCAGCGCGACGACGGGTCGTCTTTCCGGCACGCCCGCCTCGACCGGAACCTTCGGCAACATCGTCATCAAGGTTACGGACGGCAGCCTGGCGGACAGTCTGCCGGCGTTCGCCATCGCGGTGACGAGCGCGTCCACGAACAGCGCGCCGACGATTTCTGGATCACCTGCGACATCGGTTACTGCGGGGCAGGCCTACAGCTTCCAGCCCTCGGCCACGGACGCGAACGGCGACGTGCTCACCTTCAGCATCCAGAACCGTCCGTCGTGGGCGACATTCAGCCCGACGACGGGGCGGCTCTCGGGGACGCCGACGGCGAGCCACATCGGTACCTTTGGAAACATCATCATCAGCGTGACCGACGGCAAGGCGACACGCAGCCTGAGCGCCTTCTCGATCAGCGTGCGGTCCGCTTCCGGCACGGGATCCGTGAGCTTGTCGTGGACGGCGCCGACCAAGAACACCGACGGCACCGCACTCACCAACCTGGCGGGATACCGCGTGCATTACGGCACCTCGCCCGGCAGCTACACGCACACCGTGCAGCTGCCGAACAAGAGCCTGACGAGTGTCGTCATCGAGGACCTGACCCCCGCACGCTGGTACTTCGCGGTCAAGGCGTACAACACGCTCGGGCGTCGAGAGCACTTTCTCGGGCTCGGTCAGCAAGCTGATCCAGTAGCAAACGCCTGTGAACAGGGGCCCGGTCTGTGCGGCAATTCCGCGACGGCCGGGCCCCAATCCGCGACTGCCTCACACTTCCGGCATTAGCCCGAGACCGCGCGTTCCGCTCGCGCGCTTAGGGGCGATAATCCGACGCACGAAATTCTGCATTGGGCAAACCCGTCGCAAGGCGGGGACGCAAAGCCTCCGGTCCGCAGGACGCCTGTCCTGGATAGCGGGGTTGCCAGAGTCGAGACCTGTGCGGCACCGCTGCCTGCACAGCGTCCATCTCTGCTTCCCTCTGTCGAGCAGGTGCCTGGCGGACCACACGAGTCTCGCCGGAGCCGACATTGAGGAAATTGAATCCCTTGAAGCGCGCGGTGCCGATCGCCCTGTTCATCGTTCTCGGCGCCTGCCGCGGTGACGGTGAGGACAACGCGGCGTCGGACGACAGCGCCAACGCGGTCCCGACGATCGTGGGTACGCCGGACACGAAGGCCGTCGTTGGACAGACCTATGAGTTCGCGCCCGAGGCGGCCGACCCCGACGAGGACGTACTCACCTTCGCGATCGAGAACCGTCCGGGCTGGGCGTCGTTCAGCCCTTCTACCGGGCGGCTTTCTGGTCGTCCGCCCGCCACCGCGGCATCGCGCGTCTACGCGGAGATCCGCATCAGCGTCTCGGACAGCAAGGCGGTGGCCGAGCTGCCTGCCTACGACCTCGAGGTCGAGGCGGACCCGTCCGCGAACACGCCGCCGACGATCAGCGGCACGCCCGCTGCGACCGCGATCGTGGGCAACAGCTATGCGTTTACGCCCGAGGCCGTGGATCCGGACGGGCAGGTTCTCTCCTTCAGCATCGACAATCTGCCCGGCTGGGCCAGCTTCGATACCTTGACCGGCGAGCTGTCGGGCAGTCCCGGGGACAACGATGTCGGGACATTCGCCGGCATCGTCATCTCCGTGTCTGACGGTGCCGCATCAAGTTCGCTGCCGGCGTTTGACATCACGGTCTCGGCGGGCGAGCCGCCGCCCGCTGACAATCGCGCGCCGGTCATCAGCGGGTCACCCGCCCCGGCGGTGACCGTGGGCAGCGCGTACTCGTTCCGGCCCACAGCCTCCGACCCCGACGGCCAGGCGCTCTCCTTCAGCATCACCGGCAAGCCGGGCTGGGCGACCTTCAGCGCATCCACGGGGCGGCTCTCCGGTACGCCAGGGTCCGGGGCGGTCGGCACGCATCCGGGCATCGTCATCTCGGTGTCGGACGGAACCGCGAGCACGGCGTTACCTGCGTTCACCATCACCGTGGTGGCCGCCAACCGCGCGCCGGTGATCGGCGGCACACCGGCCACGAGCGTCGTCGCGGGTCAGGCCTACAGTTTCCAGCCGACCGCGAGTGATGCGGACGGCGATGCGCTCGCTTACTCGATCACGGGCCGGCCGTCCTGGGCAACCTTCAACACACAGACCGGCCGTCTATCCGGCACACCGAGCGGGAGCAACGTCGGATCCTTCAACAACGTCCTTATCTCGGTGAGCGACGGCATCGCAATCAGTTCGCTGCCCGCATTCAGCATCCGCGTCGATGCCGCCAATCGCGCGCCGGTGATCAGTGGCAACCCGCCCACCTCGGTGACCGCCGGACAGGCGTACTCGTTCCAGCCGACGGCCTCGGACGCAGACGGTGACACTCTCGCCTACTCGATTACGGGCCGGCCATCCTGGGCGAGCTTCAATACGCAGACCGGTCGCCTGTCCGGCACGCCGACCTCCGCGGGAACCCACGGCGGGATCGTGATCAGCGTGGACGACGGGCGTGCCACGGCCTCGTTGCCGGCGTTCACGATCACCGTGAGCGCGCCGCCACCGGCCAATCGCGCACCGGTGATCAGCGGCAACCCGCCGACATCGGTGCTGGTCGATCAAGCATACGACTTCCGGCCCACGGCGAGCGACGCCGACGCCAATACCCTCGGCTTCTCGATTGCGAACAAGCCGTCCTGGGCGAGTTTCGACGCCACCACCGGTCGGCTCTGGGGCACGCCGGATGCCGCCGACGCTGGCTCCTGGAGCGGAATACGGATCACGGTCAGCGACGGCACAGCGAGCGCATCGCTCGCCAGCTTCACGATCGTCGTGGAGCAGGTCGCGCTCGGCTCGGTGACCCTGAGCTGGACACCGCCGACGCAGAACGAGGATGGTTCGCCGCTCACCAATCTGCGCGGCTTCCGGATCTACTACGGCATGTCGGCGGCGGACCTCAACACGATGGTCGAGATCCCGAACGCGGGTGTCACGACAGCGGTCGTGGAGAACCTGTCGCCGGCGACATGGTATTTCGGGGTCAAGGCTTACACGACGGATGGCGTCGAGAGCTCCTTCTCCAACGTCGCGAACAAGCAGATCAACTGACGGACCCGGTCAGCTGGCGTTCGTCCGTGCGATCGCGCGGTCGAGCCGCTCGAGCGTCGTCTCCCGGCCCAGGATCTCGAGCGTCACGTCGATGGGCGGCGATACCGCTCCGCCGGTGACCGCGACGCGAACTGGCTGGGCCACCTTGCCGAGCGCCACCGACCGTTCGGCAGCGACAGCCGAGACTGCCGCATGCAGCTCGGGGGTGCGCCAGTCTTCGAGCGCCGCGAGCCGATCGCGGAGTGCGGCGAGCAACGGCGCAGTATCGCGCGTCAGGTGCTTTGCGGCCGCCTTCTCATCGTAGCCCGACGGATCGCGGAAGAAGAACAGGCTGGCTTCCGCCATCTCCTTCATCGTGCGCGCCCGTTCCTGCTGCGCGCGGGCAACGGCCACCAGTCGGCCACGATCCGAAACTGCGACGCCGAGCGCCTCGAGCTGCGGAGCGAGGTGATCCGCAAGCTCTTCGCCCGTGGCTCTCAGGATGTGCTGCTGGTTGGTCCAGAGGAGCTTGTCTGGGTTCAGCGCCGACGCGGACTTGTTGACGTCCGTGATGTCGAACAGGCGGATCATCTCCTCGAGCGTGAAGATCTCCTGGTCGCCGTGCGACCAGCCGAGGCGCCCGAGATAGTTGAGCAGCGCCACAGGCAGGAATCCTGCATCCCGGTACTGCAGCACGCTCACCGCGCCATGCCGCTTGGAGAGCTTGGTGCCGTCGGGTCCGAGGATCATCGGCAGATGCGCGTACACCGGCGGTGTAACACCCATCGCGCGCAGCATGTTGATCTGCCGCGGCGTGTTGTTGATGTGGTCGTCGCCGCGGATGACATGGCTGATCCGCATGTCGTGGTCGTCGACCACGACGCAGAAGTTGTACGTCGGCGTGCCGTCCGAGCGCGCGATGATCAGGTCGTCGAGCTCCGCGCTCGCAAACGTGATCGGACCGTGGACGATGTCCATGACCACGACCGATCCGTGGTCCGGATTGCGGAACCGGACGACCGGGGCGATGCCGTCGCGCGGGGCGGTGCGCTCCCGGCACCGACCGTCGTATCTCGGCTTCTCCTTCCGCGCGAGCTGCGCCGCGCGCATCTCCTCGAGCTCCTCCTTGGTGCAATAGCAGTGATACGCCTTGTCTTCGCGGAGGAACTGCGCGATCACTTCCGCGTAGCGGTCGAACCGGCGCGTCTGGTAATACGGACCCTCGTCGTGATCGAGCCCGAGCCAGGCCATGCCGTCGAGGATCACGCGGATGGCTTCATCCGTCGAGCGCTCGCGATCGGTGTCCTCGATCCGCAGGATGAACTCACCGCCCAGCCGGCGCGCGTACAGCCAGCAGAAAAGCGCGGTGCGTACGCCGCCGATGTGCAGCAGACCGGTAGGGCTCGGGGCGAATCGGGTACGCACGCTCATGGGCGGTTCGCGACAGGAACGCGCCGGCACACGGGCCGGCGCGGTGAACTGGTGGGCGGTGATGGGATCGAACCATCGACCCCTGCCGTGTGAAGGCCTTGCACCGTCTACCAGTGTCTTCCGCTATCGCTCAATCTCCTAGAAATTAAGGGTTTCTGTAGATAGCTGTCTAAGGGTGTCTATGGTACCGTTTCCGTACTCGATCGTGTGTCACCGCTGCCAAATGGCCTCGCGATCCAGGCGCCGATCAGTCCCGCGAGCGTGGCGGCGACCGACCCCACCGCAATCAGCATTCGAACCCCGCCTTCGGAGACGTACTCAACGAGCTGATCAACTTTCGCCTCGATACGCGCCAGGCGCTTGTGCTGCGAGTCTTGTCGCGCCGCGATGCGGCCGAGGTCTCTCTGTACGTCGGTCATGTGCCCTTCACCGTGCTAGTCTCCAGGCATAAAAAAAAAGGCCGCACAAGGCGGCGTGTAGTGGGTGCGGCCGCACGATAAAGGTTACCTCTTCAGATGAAGCTCAGTGCTCACGAAGGTCGTCAGCAAATAATCCAGCATCGCGCGCAGCGGTCGAACGCGGATCATGGGCCCAAGTGTCAACGCCGAAGTAATTCTGACCCACTTTGCGGCCGGGTCGCCGAAGTAAAACTGACCCACCTGGGCCCCTCGATCAGGGCGTCTTCGCCGCCCGCAACGTGCCTGCCTTGCGTTTGTCCTTGAGCCGGTAGCTGTCGCCGCTGATCTGCACGATGTGCGCGTGATGCAGCAGCCGATCGAGCATGGCGGCGGTGAGCGTCTGATCGTCGGCGAGCGCCGTCGCCCACTGCGTGAACGGCAGGTTGCTGGTGAGGATCATGCTGCCGCGCTCGTAGCGACTGGCGACGACGTTGAAGAACAGGTTCGCCTCGTCGCGACCGAACGGCAGGTAGCCGAGCTCGTCGACGATGAGCAGCTTCGGGCCGAGGATGGCGCGGTTGAAGTACTCCTTGAGCCGGCCCTGGGCCTTGGCCGCGGCGAGCTGGATCATCAGATCGGCCGCGGTGATGAAGCGCGTCTTGATGCCGGCCATCACCGCCCGGTAGCCGAGCGCGATGGCGAGATGGGTCTTGCCGACGCCGGACGGGCCCGAGCAGCACGACGTTCTCGGCGCGCTCGATGAAGCTCGAGCGCGCGAGCTCCTGGATCTGCGCCTTCGGCGCGCCGCTGGCGAAGCTGAAGTCGTAGCTCTCGAGCGTCTTCACCGCCGGCAGCGTCGCGAGCTTCAGCAGCGTCTGGCGGACGCGCTCGGTGCGGGCCGACCGCTCGGCACCGAGCACGCTCTCGAGGAAGTCGGCGAAGGTGGACTCCTCGTGCGCGGCGCGCTGCGCGAACGCCGGCCACTCGGCGTGGATGGCGGGCAGCTTCAACAGCTCGCACAGCTGCGCGATGCGCTCGGGCTGCAGGCTCATGCTGCCACCTCGAGCAGCGCCTCGTAGACCGACAGCGGATGCTGCAGCGACTCGATCGGCAGTGCGCGGCGCGGATCTGCGCTCGCGGCCGCAGCGTTGCTGGTCGATCGAGCGATCAGCCCTCGGCAGCGGCAGCAGCGTCGCCTGGTCTTCGCTCAAGGCGCACGCACGGCGCCACGCCGGTCGTGCCATGCACGCGGCGGTTGGCGACCTCGTCGAGCCAGCGCCGCACCTCGCGGTTGGCGGTGTCGAGATCGAGCGTCAGCCCGCCGGCGCGCAGCGTCGCGGCCAGCGGCACCAGGAAGCTGCCCTTCAGATAGCCGTTGAAGCGCTCGACCGACGTCCCCCCGTTTTTGAGTAGCGCGAGGGTTTAGAGTCTAACCCCGGCCAGGAGGTTGGACGTGAAGAAGCGATTCAGCGAAGAACAGATCATCGGGTTCCTGCGTGAAGCCGATAAGGGCGTGCCGGTGAAGGAGCTGTGCCGCAGGCACGGATTCTCGGACGCGAGTTACTACCTGTGGCGAAGCAAGTACGGCGGCATGGACGTGTCGGACGCGAAGCGTTTGAAGTCGCTGGAATCGGAGAACACGCGTCTCAAGAAGCTGCTGGCGGAGTCAATGCTCGAGAACGAGGTGACGCGTGAAGCGCTTCGAAAAAAGTGGTGACCGCGCCGGCCCGTCGGGAGCTGGTGCGGTGGATGCGATCGAGGGGCCTGACGGAACGGCGCTGCCTGGCGATCGTCCGGATGAGCGCGAGCTCGCTGCGCTATCAGCCGCGACCGGACCGCAACGGAGTATTGCGAGCCCGGATCGTGGCCCTGGCGCAGCGTCATCGACGTTACGGGGTCGGCATGATCCACCTGAAGCTGTGGCAGGCCGGCGAGCGGGTCAACTACAAGCGCGTCGAGCGGCTGTATCGGCTCGAGAAGCTGCATATTCGGCGTCGGCGACGCAAGAAAATACCGGTGTCCGATCGGCAACCGCTCGTGCGCCCTGGCCGAGCCAACGAGATTTGGTCGATGGACTTCGTCTTTGACCGTGTGGCCTCGGGTCACACGATCAAGTGCCTGGCGATCGTCGATGACGCGACGCACGAAGCCGTGGCGCTCATCCCCGAACACACCATCGGTGGTGATCATCTGACCCGCATCCTCGATGGTATCTGCTCGCAGCGAGGCAAGCCCGCGATGATTCGCTCGGACAACGGGGCGGAGTTCACGGGCAAGGCGATGCTGACCTGGGCGCATCGCAACGGTGTCGAACTGCGGCTGATCGAGCCCGGTAAGCCGAACCAAAACGCGTACGTGGAATCGTTCAACGGGCGACTGCGCGACGAGTGTCTGAACGAACACTGGTTCACGAGCCTCGCTCACGCACGCGCTGTGATCGAGGCCTGGCGATGTGAATACAACGAGGAGAGACCGAAGAAGTCACTGGGCGGACTGACCCCCGCTCAGTACGCGACAAAGTTGGCCACCAAGGCCGTTACAATGTGACCTGAGTCCCGCTTTTGAGGTCGATTTAGAACTGGACTAGAGTGGCTTCGACGTCCTCCATGGTGCGGCGCACGGCGCCGAGGGAGACGAGGACGATGAAGCGCTCGAGGTATACAGACGAGCAAATCGCCTATGCGCTGCGGCAGGCGGAGAGTGGCACGGCGGTCGCCGATGTCTGCCGCCAGCTCGGCATCAGTGAAGCAACCTTCTACGTGTGGAAGAAGAAGTACGGGAGCCTAGGCGCGACGGAGCTGCGCGAACTGCGGCAGTTGCGCGAAGAGAACGGCAAGCTCAAGCGTCTCGTGGCGGATCTCACGCTCGACAAGCACATCCTGAGCGAGATCGTGCGAAAAAAAGTCTGAAGCCGGCGCGACGCCGCGAGCTCGTGTCATGGATGCAGGTGTCCTACGGAGCGAGCCTGAGTCGTGCGTGCCGGCTGGCGGTGATTTCGCGATCGCTGTGCGGCTATTGCAGCCGTCGGCCCGGCCAGGAAGGGCTGCGCCACCGGATGCGCGAGTTGGCTCAGTCGCGGCCTCGGTACGGATATCGGCGCATTCACGTTTTGCTGCGTCGCGAGGGCTGGGCGATCAACATGAAGCGCGTGCGTCGCCTGTACCGTCTTGAAGGGCTGCAGTTGCGCCATCGCGTGCGCCGTCGCAAGCACGCGAGTCTGCATCGCGGTGTGCCGCCGGCCGCGAGCCGGGCGCATGAGCGCTGGAGCATGGATTTCGTCCACGACGCCACGATGGACGGCAGAGCATTTCGCGTGCTGACGGTCGTCGATCAATGGAGTCGCTGGAGTCCCATCCTGGAGGTGGCTCAAAGTATGACCGGCGCCGCCGTCGCAGCAGCACTCGAGCGGGCGATCGTCCGGCATGGACAACCGAAGTCGATCACCGTCGATCATGGCACCGAGTTCACCTCGCGCGCGCTCGATGAGTGGGCCTATCGACGCGGTGTGGCACTCGATTTCATCCGGCCAGGAAAGCCTGCCGAAAACGGCTACATCGAATCGTTCAACGGCAAATTGCGCGACGAGTGCTTGAACGCCAGCCAGTTCTTGTCGATCGCAGATGCCAGGAGCAAGATCGAAGCGTGGCGAGTCGATTACAACCTCCATCGACCGCACAGCGCGCTGGGGCAACTGAGCCCGCGGGAGTACCTACGGAGGTCGACCACCGAGGGCATCGAAGCCGCGAATTTCCAGCTTTGATCGGACCCCTAATTCGGGACCAATCTCAAATGCCGGACGACTCCAAAGCCCTGGCGCTACTGAAAGCGGGGGGACGTCGCCAGCAGCAGCACGCGGCGCCGGGCGGGCTTCAGAGCTTTTTTCGGATGACTTCTCCCAAGATGTGCTTGTCCAAGGTGAGATCGGCCACCAGGCGCTTCAAGCGCGCGTTCTCATCGCGGAGTTGCCGTAGTTCGCGGATCTCGGTGAGCCCGAGCTTGCCGTACTTCTTCTTCCAAACGTAGAAGCTCGCCTCGCTGATGCCCATCTGTCGACAGACATCGGCGACCGGCGTACCGCTCTCCGCCTGGCGCAGTGCGAAGGCGATCTGCTCCTCGGTGTACCTCGACTTCTTCATGTCCTCATCTCCCGTTTGAGGACCCGAGAAGTCAGCTTAGTCCAGTTCTAAACTGTCGTCGAAAAATGGGACGAGACAAGAAGGGCTTATTTTTTTTTCGTGCAGACAAACACTTGATTGAGACCAAATGACTGAACTATCGGCACTCCTGCAAGAGCAGTTTCTACAGCGGTTGCCCACTGTAAGGGGATCGGTGGCACCAACTTTTGCGGTACAAATCCCATTCCAACGATCCGCATAACCCGAAATCCCGCAGCGTCAAGCATGTACTTAGTGCTCTTGTTGGAGAGGTAGCCATAAAGTGGGCGACCAGCCAATACGTCCTTGGCCCAGTGATATGGCAAGAGTAACAAACGATAGCTCCAAGGATTGCCGTGCGTATTAATGATGAGAACGCCGTCGTCCTTAAGGCGCTTGTGCAGCGCCCTGAGCGCAGCCGCCCGAAGGCTCGGCTCTGCATTTGTCAGAAATCGAAAGCATGTGATTAGGTCGTACTGGCCCTCAATCTCCGTCTCGGGCTGGGCAATGTCTTTGCAGAGAAGGCGCGCGCGCTTACACTTTTCCTTCGCGCGATCGAGCATCGCCATTGAGACGTCCACCCCAACCGCTAGTTCAGCCAAATCCTCAAGCGAGGCCAATACTCGACCGGTACCACAGGCAAAATCCAAGTACGTTGGGTTAGTTCTCCTACTCACCACCTCTTCGGCAATCTTTCGCACAATTCGCTTCTCTATTCGCCACAGAATTTCAGCACTTGATCCGGTGGCATAGACTTTCTCGTCATAAGAGGCTGCGCTCGAAGCCTTGGAAAAGGCTCGTCGGTAATCTTGCGGGCTCAAGTCTGTCCTCCACGTAAACTCCGGTGAAATCCAAACGATTGAAGGCGCTTCAACGACTGAGCGATAGTAATTTTCTCGACCGTCGAAAAATACCACCTGTGGAGCGGCGTCTTGGTGCGTCGGTAGTTGTGTGCAAGGAATTGAAGATCATCGAGCACAAGAAACCAGTGCAAAGCGAAATAGTCCTTGCTCCTGCCTTGATCCAAGTAGGCTGCGATGAACGCCGTCATGATCCGATCTCGCGCAGGTAGCAGGTGAATACCCTTGGGCAAGAACGCCAAACGCCCAATGTAGTTTAGGAAGTGGGCGGCATCGGCTAGCCCAGGCCCTTTGGCCGAAGGGGCCAAATCAAGCCCAAAAACAACCGTTGGTGCCACAACTATGTTGCCCGGTTGAAAGTCCCCGTGCAGCCAAGATCTTGCTATGCGGCACGTGGCGAGTGTGGGAATAAGATTCTCGAGCATCAAAAGGGCGTCTGTTATCGTGGACGATTTAACATTCTGGTTAGATAGGTCCGTGCGTATTTGGGAAATACGCTCGAGCAATTCAGTCTCATTAAACATTCGCGATGATACTAAGCCAGCCTCATGGAAATGACGGAGCCAGGCGCCTGCCAATTTGACTCCCTCAATCACTATTTTGGCGGGTATCCACCGTTGGCGCAGGATCTTGACGAGAGGTTCTCCTCCCGCCCATTCCATAAGAATAATGGCTTGCTCGGGAAAGAGTGCGACCGGTTTTGGAACCCGGAACATGGAAATCCCGTTCATGGACTCGTAAGAGCGAACTAATTCGTTGTATTGACGCCCGGCAAATTTGCTGTCCGGGGTAAGCCTTCCTGGATGAAGACATATCTTTGCTGCTAGTGCTGTCGATGAATTAGGCACTTCGACCCGGTAAATTCGGCTGTAGGGCCGCGTAGCGAGTGGGCCCTCAATCGTGATGTCCGATGGCAGGTCAAGTCCTGCATTGCACGCCAGTTCGACAAGCAGTTGTTTCAGCGCGACGTTACCTGTCGGCGGCCTAGGCATGTAAAAGCCACTCCAACAATGAATGATCCAGGAATTTGCAAGGCTCTGCAGCAAACTCACCCTGGCATAACAAATCTAATGCGCGCAACGATTTACACCTTTATTGGTGAAGGTAGGAACACGCTTTGAGTCTCAGCGTTCGCCGCGCGTATCAGGCCGCACGGGGGGTGGCGGCGGCGCAGTGGCCGCGCGCAAGCCCGGTTTCGGTTCCGTCACGACTGCGCGACGCGCCGCCGGCGGTTCCTGATCGCGAAACGCCCACAGCCCGAGCACCGCTGCGGCGACGACGGCGACGACTACCACTGCGTCGTTGATCTTCACCAGGGCGGGGCGACGGGAAACCGCCGGGCCTTTTTCATCTCAGGGTCGTCGGCTTTTTCGTACGGGCTCCGGATTTCGGCATCGGTCAG